>NZ_JADQDO010000009.1 GCF_015694465.1 Microvirga alba | reverse complement strand
GCGCCCCGGTGAATAACCGCGGCGCTTTTTGCGTTCAATGCACGCCAAAACACAGGCCGTGAACGACGAAGAAAGACCTGACACGCCCCCGGGCCTTTTGCCACGCCTCAACCGAGCCTATGATAGGCGCCGTCGAAGACAGGTGGCGGATGAAACTGGCAAGCGAACAGCCGACCCGGCAAGGGCCGCAGACGGAGGCACGGATCGGCGCCCTGTTGATCGCGGCCGCGATCCTCTGCCTCGTCGCCGCCGGCGGTCTTCTGTGGTGGCGCTATGGCGGCGCCGTCTTCAACGACATGGTCATCTCCGCCTTCGCCTGGTGCTTCTGACCCCGACCCGTCCGCGACGTGCGCGCCAAGCCGTGACTCGTCTTGTGCCAGAAAACAGGCGCCGTCGTCAGTTCCCATAACGCGCGCCATGCCGCGACGCTGACGAGCCCGTAGTACAGCGGAAGAACCAGCACCCACGGCAACAGCCGCAACAGACGCCGCCGTCGCAGCGCCACACACGCCGGAACGACGATGGCCCCAAGCCCCAGCACGAAAAGCGTCCGGCTCCCCGCAAGCCACGCCAAACCCCACGCCTCCCCCACAACATCACCAGGACCCATCAAAAAATACAGACACGTGAAAAACGGATAAAATAGCGAACTCAGCACGGTCCCGAGCGTGACGACGAGGGCTCCATAGAAGCGCCAGACGCCGAGCTGCGAAAGCGTTGAAACGGGCGCTCGCGAATGGCTGATGCAAGTCTGCATGAACCCTTTCATCCAACGGGTCCGCTGGTTCATCCAGGCTCCAAGCGTGCTCGGCGCCTCTTCCAGAGTGGAGGAGGGAAGGTCCACGACGCTGTAGCCGAGCCGTGCCAGGCGAATGCCGAGATCTGCATCTTCGGTCACATTCCACGCGTCCCAGCCTCCCATGTCCCGGAGCGCCGCGGTGCGGAAATGGTTCGACGTGCCGCCGAGCGGGATCGGGCATCCGATCTCGGCGAGACCTGGATTGAGCACATCGAACAAAGCGGCGTATTCGATGGTGAAGAGCCGCGTCAGCCAACTATCGTCCGTATTGTCGATCGTCAGCCGCGCCTGAAGGCAAACGACATTCCGGGGCAGGGCGGCGAAGGACGCGACGGCCAAACGCAATTGTCCGGGGTCTGGCACATCTTCCGCGTCGTAGACGGCTGTGTAAACTCCGCGCGCCAGGGGCAGAGCGACATTGAGAGCGCGCGGTTTCGTGCGCGGATGTCCCGGCGGAGCGACGATCACCTCGATGCATCCCGGCAACTCCGTCGCAGTGAGGGCCGTAGCCGTTTCATCGTCGTCAGCCTCGAGCACGAGTTTGATGTCGAGCTTGGTCATTGGATAGTCGAGGCGCGTCAAAGCCGCGATGAGGTGAGATGCGACGCGCTTCTCCCGGTAGAGCGCAACGATGATCGTATAGATCGGCAGAGCGGCGTCATCGATCCGCCGAGGGATAGTGACGGGCTCGACGGGATTGTGCAGCAACGAAGCCGCAAGACGCACCACGACCATGCCAAGGAAAAGCAGGCTCATGCCTGCGGCGATACCGGCAAGCACGGATTCAGGCGCCAGGGTTCCGGCAAAGGAGGCCAGCATGGTCATGGTCGCCAAGCTGGCGATCTGCGGGACGGTGACGCCATCGCGGCTCGAGAGCCCTGGGGCGCTGTTGGGAAGTGCGTTCGCCGCGTGATCGGCGATGGCCCTTGCGTGAACCCGAAAGACCGCTTTCGTGAAAAGCGACGGCGTCGTGATGGCGAGGCGACCATGAGGGGCACGCCGGCTTTTGAGCAGAGGAGCGAGGGAGAGGCCGCGAGGTGCGAGAACGTAGCCGCCGGCCGGCCCCGCGAGCGGCGCAACTCCAGCCCGGATGCTGTCGGGATAGCGGGCCTCGGTGGATAGTCGCGGTGCGGACAGGAAAGGCACCGACAATTCTTCGGCGAGCGCGCGATAGAATTCCGTCTCGCTGATGAGGTTGTATTTCAGCAGAAATTCGTTGACCGGCGTCCCGGCGAACTCCGCTAGTACCGTGGCGTCCCGCAGATTGTCCGAGGAATAGCCGCGTCCGGCGAGAAAGCCGATCTCGATCGGGAGCGCGGAGTGGCTGTCGGTTGACGGCGGTCCGCCCTCCGCTAGACCCTGATTGGTAGGCAGGGTTGGTTCCCGAGAATTGTGCAAGGCAGCCTTCAAAAGGTGTCATTCATCACAATGCGAAACACTATTTCAGTCGTTGCGTGCTTTCTGCGGGAGATCAAGTCCCTACGAAGGAATGAATTCATAGGAATTGTCCTCGCCGCTATGCTCGTCAGCGCTCCGGGAGGGGGGAGTGCGCAGGGAGTAGCAATCCCCAATTTCTGGGATCCGAGCGTGCAGCTCGATCGGCCCGACCTGACTGGCCTTCGCACCGTTCGGTTTCTGATCGATGATGACTTCCCTCCGCTCCATTTCGCAGC
Organism: Microvirga alba; assembly: GCF_015694465.1. Lineage (GTDB taxonomy): Bacteria > Pseudomonadota > Alphaproteobacteria > Rhizobiales > Beijerinckiaceae > Microvirga > Microvirga alba. The sequence continues at coordinate 207,644 of NZ_JADQDO010000009.1, read as the reverse complement.
GTTAGATACCAATCCGACAGGATTTTCCGTGGAGCTGGCTCGTGCGGCCTGCGAACGTTTGGGCCTGACCTGCACCATTCAGGTCCGCCGCTTTGACACCTTGCTCGACGCCTTGGCCGACAAGCAGGGCGATGTGGTCGCCGCTGCGATCCCCTTGACCGCGAGCCTTCGGCAGCGTTTTGCCGTCACGGCGCCGTACTTCAAGTTTCCCGCCCGGTTCGTCGTCCGAAAGGACCGCGATCTGCCCGCGCCCACCGGCACGGCCTTGAAAGGAAAAACCGTCGGGATCATCGGCGGCACGGCCCACGAGGCCTTCGCCAAGGCGTTCATGCAGATGGCAGCGCTGAAATCATTCCCTGAGCTCCGGGCGGCCCAGACGGCTCTGAAAGACGGAGACATCGACTATCTTTTCGCCGATGGCCTTGGCCTTGCGCTCTGGGTGGGAGGGGAGGACGCAGGCGGCTGCTGCGATTTCTCGGGCGGTCCCTATCTGGAGAGCCGGTTTTTCGGCGAGGGCATCGGGTTCGTCGTTCGCAAGGATGACGAAACCTTGCGCCGGGCCTTCGACTATGCCCTGCAGCAGCTCTGGAAAGAGGGCAAATACGCCGAGCTTTATCTGCGCTTCTTCCCGATCAGCCCCTTCTAAGTGGAAAGGTTGCAAGCTGCGGCATTGCATCCGCCCGATTGCCTCGTTTGGACACGATCTTGTTGGAAAACCGGATTCCCCTTTGCCGGATCATGCTTTAGTGTGCCGCGCTTCCCTAACCTGTCTGGTCTCATGTCCCAAAAGCTGTCCCTCGACCCCGCCCTCATCGAAGCTGCCCAAACCGCCACCGCCTGGCCTTTCGAGGAGGCGCGCAAGCTTGTCGAGCGGCTGAAACGGACGGGGAAGAAAGAGGCGTTGTTCGAGACCGGCTACGGTCCCTCGGGATTGCCGCATATCGGCACCTTCGGCGAGGTGGCGCGCACGAGCATGGTGCGGCATGCCTTCCGCGTTCTGACCGGCGACACCATTCCGACCCGGCTTTTCGCCTTCTCGGACGACATGGACGGCCTGCGTAAAGTGCCGGACAACGTTCCGAACAAGGAACTCCTGACCTCCGCTCTTGGCAAGGCTCTCACGCAGGTGCCGGATCCGTTCGGCAAATACGAAAGCTTCGCTCACCACAACAATGCACGCCTGCGCGAATTCCTCGACGCCTTCGGCTTCGACTACGAGTTCAAGTCGGCGACCGAGTGCTACAAGTCAGGGCTCTTCGATAAGGCGCTGCTAACGGTGCTCGAGCGTTACGACGCGGTGATGGCCATCATGCTGCCTTCGCTGCGCGAGGAGCGCCAGCAATCCTACTCGCCGTTCCTGCCGATCCACCCGAAGACCGGCATCGTGATGCAGGTGCCGATCGACGAGCGCAAGCTCGACGCCGGCACCATCGTCTGGCGCGATCCGGAAACCGGCGAGCGTTTTGAGACGCCGGTCACGGGCGGCCATGCGAAGCTGCAATGGAAGCCCGACTGGGCCATGCGCTGGGTCGCGCTCGGGGTCGATTACGAAATGGCGGGCAAGGATCTGATCGACAGCGTGAAGCTGTCCGGTGAAATCGCCAAGGCGCTTGGCGGGTTGCCGCCGGAAGGTTTCAATTACGAGCTCTTCCTCGATGAGAAGGGTCAGAAGATCTCGAAGTCGAAGGGCAACGGCCTCACCATCGACGAGTGGTTGAACTACGGCACCTCCGACAGTCTCGCGCTGTTCATGTACAACAAGCCGCGCGAGGCAAAGAAGCTGCATTTCGACGTGATCCCGCGGCAGGTCGACGATTATCTCACCTTCCTCGAGAAATATCCGGCGCAGGACATCAAGGCGCGTCTCATCAACCCGGTCTGGCATCTGCATGCGGGCCATCCGCCCGCGCCGGAACTGGTGTCGTCGAGCGGGGCCAATCAGCCCGGGACGACGATTTCGTTCTCCATGCTGCTCAACCTTGTCGCGGTGGCGAATTCGGAAGATCCGGCTGTGCTGTGGGGCTTCATCCGCCGCTATGCGCCGGGCGTTTCGCCGGAGACGCATCCGCGCCTCGACAGTCTCGTGAAGCGCGCGGTGCGTTACTTCGAAGACTTCGTGAAGCCGCAGAAGACCTATCGCTTGCCGGATGAGGTGGAGGCCGCGTCCTTGCGCCGCTTGGAGGAGGTGCTGGCCTCCTTCGAAGCGGATGATCGCCCGGCGACGGCAGAGGCGATCCAGGACGAGATCTACAATGTCGGCCGCGCTGAGCCGCGCTATCAGGACTTCAAGGCGAAGGGCGCGACGCCTGAGCGTCCGGGCGTCTCGATCGAGTGGTTCAATACGATCTATCAGGTGCTGCTGGGCGAACAACGCGGGCCGCGCTTTGGCTCCTTCGCAGCGCTCTACGGCGTGAAGGAGACCCGGGCGCTGATCGAAAAGGCGCTGTCAGGCAGGCTCGTGCAGGAGCACGAGGCGTTCCTGAAAGCGAGAGAGACCGGGCGCGCGGCGTAAATCTACTGGCGCGCCCACATCACTCTGGCGACCCACGAGACCTCTTCCGCGGGGATCGTCCGATCCTCGTGGTCCTTGTTGAGGGATGCGAGTTCCAAGGTCTTGGCCGACCGGCGCTTCAGCTCCTTGGCCATGACCTCCCCACCCGTGGTGCGGACCACCACACGGTCGCCTTTGCGCATACTCGCAGTCGGCGACACGATGAGGATTTCGCCGTCGCGATAAAGCGGGGCCATGGAATCCCCGGAAACTTCAAGCGCGAACACCTTCTCCTGGCCGAAATCGGGAAAATCGATCTCGTCCCAGCCCGGTCCCTCGGCGGGTAATCCCTCCTCATTGAAGAGCTTGCCCGACCCCGCCTGGGCGAGGCCGATGAGGGGGATCATGGAGCGGCGCAGCGATCCCGATGGCTCGACGAGGCGCAGGAAATCCTCAAGCGTCGCGCCGGTGGCACGCAAAATCTTGGCGATCGATTCCGTCGAGGGCCAGCGATCCCGGCCCTCGGGACTTGTACGCTTCGATTTGTTGAAGCTCGTCGCGTCGAGACCGGCCTTGCGAGCCAGCCCCGATGCGGTCATGCCGTGGCGTGCGGCTAATGCATCGATAGCAGCCCAAACGCGGTCGTGAGACAACATGTTATGAACCTTCGCAGGATGCGAAAAACGTCCTGAAACCGAAACTATGACTAGGAATTAAGGTTGTTCTATGACTCCGGCAAGCGCTCTCATTTGCCGCGACAACACGCCCATATTCCTGTTGCTCCCCGCCAAACACCCGTCTACTCAGCCTGGCTATGCAAATTATCTACAAAATCTGCCCTGAAACCCTGTGGCGGGACGCTGAAACGAGCGGTGTCTTTGCTGGAGCACCCATCGATATTCAAGATGGGTACCTCCATTTTTCAACGGGAAAACAGGTGCATGAAACTGCCGCGCGACATTTTGCCCGTCAGGATCGGCTCCTCTTGATCGCGATTGACGCCGACATGCTTGGAGACGCGCTGCGATACGAGGCGTCCCGGGGCGGAGATCTGTTTCCGCATCTCTATGGAACGCTTTCCCTCGCCGCTGTGCTGTGGGTGAAACCGCTTCCCCTCGGGGCTGACGGTCGTCATACTTTTCCGGAGCTTGCGCCATGATCGGCAACCTATTCCCGCTGGCGAAGTCCGTCCTGCACGCGCTCGATCCCGAGACGGCGCATCAGTTGACGATCAAGGGGCTGTCGCTTTTGCCGGTGAGCGCTCCGCCGAAGGACGATGGCCGCCTTGCGGTCGATTGCTTCGGTCGGCATTTCCCGAACCCCGTCGGTCTCGCGGCAGGTCTCGACAAGCAATGCGAGGTGCCCGATCAACTCCTGTCGCTCGGCTTCGGCTTCGTCGAACTGGGCGGCGTAGTGCCGAAACCGCAGCCGGGAAATCCGCGCCCGCGTCTTTTCCGGCTGACGCGGGATGAGGCGATCATCAATCGCTTCGGTCTCAACAGCGAAGGCCTCGATGCCGCGCGGCAGCGTCTTCTTCAGCGCCGGGGCCGCCCCGGAATCGTCGGCGTCAATATCGGAGCCAACAAGGACTCGGCGGATCGCGTTGGCGACTATGCCCTGTGCATCGAGCAGCTTTGCGGGCTGGTCGATTTCCTCACCATCAACGTGTCCTCGCCGAACACGCCGGGCCTGCGCGATCTGCAAGGCGAGGCTTTCCTCGACGATCTATTGGGCCGCTGCATCGAGGCGCGCGACAAGGCCGATCAGGGACGCGCGAGAACGATCATCCTTTTGAAGATCGCTCCCGACATTTCGCTTGAAACGCTCGATGCCATCGTGGCGACCGCCTTGAAACGCGGCATCGACGGATTGACCGTTTCCAACACGACGGTCGCGCGGCCGGAAAGCTTGAAGGAAAAGACACTCGCTGCGGAGACTGGCGGACTGTCCGGAAAGCCGCTGTTCGTGCCCTCCACCAAGATCCTCGCCGAGACTTTCCTGCGCGTGGAGCGCAAGATTCCACTCATCGGTGTCGGCGGCGTCGATTCAGCGGAAGCCGCGTGGGCGAAGATCCGGGCCGGCGCCAACCTGGTGCAGCTTTATTCCGCCATGGTCTACAAGGGGCCCGGTCTGGTCAACGACATCAAGAGCGGTTTGCTGCGCATTCTGGAACGCGAGGGAACCACGCTTGCGAAGGCCGTGGGACGTGACGCCGCAGCCATCGCGCAGGGGCGGTTTTAGGAAGCGACGGGAAAAGTCCGCCGCGTCAGCCGCGCGCAAAGAACTGCTTGGCCGATGCCTCGCGTGCCCAGAAACACCAGCATCGCCGTCCACAAGGCGGCGTTGCCGAGGCCGCTGGCCGCGAAAAGGATCAGCGTGAATGCCGCAAACGCGATCAGCATGAGATCGCGCATGGCCTTTGTCCAGGTTGCACCGGTATAGATGCCGTCGAAGGCGAAGGCGACAGCTCCGACCACGGGCGCCAGGGCGGCGTAGACGAGATAGTCGCGCGCATAGACGCGGACCTCCGGGTTGGTCGTTACGAAATCGATAAAGGGCCCGCCGCCGATGAGGAAGAGCACGGTGACGGCAAGGCCGAAGCCGACGCTCCAACCGAGGCTCAAGGAGATGGAGCGGCGAAAACCGCGCTCGTCGCGTGCGCCGACGCTCTGACCGCAGAGGGTCTCCGCCGCTGTCGCGAACCCGTCGAGGAAATAGCCGCCGATCAAGAACATGTTGTAGAGCACCGCGTTCGCGGCGAGCGTCACGTCGCCGGAGCGGGCGCCCAGCGCGCTGAAAATTGCGAAGACGAGGATCAGCGCCACGTTGCGTATCATGATGTCGCGGTTGACCGCCATGGTCTGGATCATCGCCGGGCGGTTGAGAACCTCCTTCAGCGTGACCGCGAAAGGGTTCGAGCCGAGCCGGCGCAGCACCACGATGCCGAGGCCGACGCCGATCACTTCCGAGATCGCTGTGCCGATGGCCGCTCCCGCGACGCCATAGTCGAAGACCAGAACGAGCGTCGCTGTCAGCGCGATGTTGGCCAGATTGATCGCAACCTGCAAAAACAGGCCGAGATCCGTGCGGCCCCGCCCGAGGGTCGAGCCGAGGATGACGTAATTGGCGAGCGCGAACGGCGCAGACCAGATGCGCAGGAAGAAGTAGGTGGACAAAGCCCCCGTGACCGCCTCGCTTGCGCCGACCAAGGGGAAGGCAAAGCGCGCGATCGGCCATTGCAGCAGAACCAGCAGAAGGCCGGTCACGACCGCGACAAGGAGGGCGCGGGACAGCGTGCAATCGACCTGATGAGCGTCACCCGCCCCGGTCGCCTGCGCGGTCAGGCCAGCGGTCGCCATGCGCAGCGATCCGAAACTCCAGAACACGAAGTCGAAAATCACGGCTCCGAGCGCCACCGCGCCGAGCAGATGCGCTTCTCCGAGCCGCCCGATCACCGTCGCATCGACAAGGCCGAGCAGCGGTGTCGTCACGTGGGACAGGGTCATCGGCAGGGCCAACATCAGCATGCGCCGATGGGTAATCTCGATCCTGCGGAGCGGGTTGGAGCCGTGCATGTCGAATATTTCTACCGTTGGCCCAAAAGGCGGGTGAGCAGCCAAAGCGGGACGACGATGATCGCGCCATAGACGACCCAGAGGCCGACCTGCTTCACCGTCTCCAGGCTGAGGTTCAAGAGGGAGCGGACCCAATTGAAGATGCCCTCGACGAGCCCGAAGGGCGTCAGGCCGAGAAAGGCCATGAAGGCCCCGACAAGAAGAGACAGGAAGATCAGCTTGGCGAGAACCGAGCCAGGCGATCCACCGAGAAACCGGTTCATGTTGGGCATAAGCTCGTCCTTGTCCTTATCGAAGGGTTGGCTGGACCTTGGCGTTTGCGTGTGCTTCATCGCAAGGGCCGACGATGAACGCAACTATATTGAGTCTGGAATGATCGACCCCGCACTCTTCGACCCGTCCGCCATCAGCGATGAGATCCGCGCCCAAAACGTCGATATCGTGGCGAAGCTCTCAAGCCTGCCGGATCAGTGGTCAGTGCCGCCCGCTGTTGTGCGCGAGCGCCGCCGGCAAGGCTTGGGGCCCTTCCCGCTGATGCCGACGAGCGCGCGGGCAAAAGTTATCACCATCGACGGCCCCGCCGGGCCGATTCCCTTGCGGATCATCGCGCCCGACAATCCGCGCGGCGTCTATTTCCATATCCATGGCGGCGGCTGGACCTTCGGCACGGCCGACGAGCAGGACCCCTGGCTCGAACGCCTGGCCGAACGTTGCGGCCTTGCCGTCGTATCGGTCGAATACCGGGTCGCCCCCGAGGACCCGTATCCTGCCGCGCCAGATGATTGCGAGGCGGCGGCCCTCTGGTTGGTCCGGGAGGCCCAGAGCCGTTTTGGAACCTCGCGGCTGTTCATCGGCGGTGAATCGGCAGGGGCTCACCTGTCCGCCGTGACCATCCTGCGCCTGCGCGACAAGCACGGTCTCAAGCCCTTCCGGGGCGCGAACCTCTTCGCCGGATGCTACGACCTCACCATGACGCCGAGCGTGGCGCGCTGGGGCAGCGAGAAGCTGATCCTCAACACCCGCGACATTCGCATTTTCACCGACAATTTCTGCGGTCCCGAGGCCGACCGGCGCAGCCCCGACATCTCGCCGCTCTACGCGGATTTGGCAGGCCTGCCGCCAGCGCTGTTTTCCGTTGGCACGAGGGACTTGCTGATCGACGATACGCTGTTCATGGCGTCCCGATGGGTGTCGGTCGGAAACAAGGCCGAGCTCGCGGTCTGGCCGGGCGGCTGCCACGTCTTCATTCGCTTCGACAGCGCCCTGTCGGAGCAGGCCCTGTCGCGAATCGATCGGTTTATAGAAGCGCTTTAATCGGCGCTGGCGGGGGAGGGGCGCTGGGTCACGCCGATCTTGGCGGCGGCGATCACCGCCTGCGTGCGGCTGTCGACGCCGAGCTTGTCGAGAATGGCCGAGACATGGGCTTTCACGGTCGCCTCGGAGACGCTGAGCTCATAGGCGATCTGCTTGTTGAGCAGACCCTCGGAGAGCATGGTCAGAACGCGGACCTGCTGCGGGGTGAGCGTCCCCAGGCGGCGTACCAGATCGGCGGTTTCCTTGTCCTCGGTGGCGCTGAGGTCCACGTCCGGCGGGGTCCAGGTGTCGCCTGCGAGAACGGCGCCGATAGCGCCGCCGATGCTGTCAATATCAACCGATTTGGGAATGAAGCCCGAAGCGCCGAATTCCATGGCGCGGCGGATGACCGTCGGCTCCTCGTTGGCCGATACGATGACCACCGGAAGCTCGGGATGCTGCGCCCTGAGCGACAGGAGACCGGAAAAGCCCTGAACACCCGGCATCGTCAGGTCGAGGAGGATGAGATCGACGTCCCGTTCCTGGCCGAGCGTGGTGTTCAGCTCGTCCATGCCGTTAGCCTCGACCACACGCGCCTTCGGCATCACGGAGGCGATGGCTTGCCTCAAAGCGCCGCGAAACAACGGATGGTCGTCGGCAATCACGATCGTGGCGGTTTGACTTTGCACTCGGTCTTCTCCCACGCAGCCCCAAAGCCTTAGCCGCATCCTTAATCAAATAGCAAGGGAGGGATGAGGGCCATGAACATTCTACGTGCAACTGTAAGGAGCATGGCCATCTCAGGCTCCGATGAGATGAAAAATGATCTCGCGGCGATGCGGGGCATCCCGGTGCTCGACGAGAAAAAGCCCTTGCCAGGTCCCGAGAACCATCTGGCCCTCCATGACCGGAATGCCGATGCTGACGCCGCTCAGCATGGTCCGGACATGGGAGGGCATGTCATCGGGTCCCTCGAGGGTGTGGATATAATCGGCGTCCCGCGGTGCCAGGCGGTCGAAGGCGGTGAGAAGGTCCTGCCGGACATCCGGGTCCGCATTCTCCTGAATCAGGAGCGAAGCCGAGGTATGCCGGCAATACACCGTCAGGAGGCCGTGCAGGATGCCGGTGCTGAAGACCCAGCGGGAAACGGCCTCGGTGATCTCGGTAAAGCCTTGTCCCTTCGTTTCCACGACAAGCCGCCCGTTCACCTGTTGTGTCACGCTGCCCTCGGTGAGGGTTTCCACGGACAGCATCGTCATGGTTCCTGGCCCTCCGTTTGCTGGCTCCTGAACGGATGAATTTCCTTCTCGCCCCGTGCGAGGATCTTTTCCAGGGTCTCGATCCGGTCCGCTTCCGCGGGAGGCTTGTCCCAGCGAATGCGGTTGATCCGGGGAAACCGCATGGCGACGCCGGATTTATGCCTGGTCGAGCGTTGCAATCCTTCGAATGCGACTTCCAGCACGAGGCCGCGATCCTTGCCGTACTCCACTTCCCGCACCGGCCCGAAACGATTGACCGTATGGTTGCGGACATAGCGGTCGAGTTTCATCAATTCCTCGTCCGTGAAACCATGATAAGCCTTGCCGACCGGTACCAGTTCCTCGCCGTCCGGGCCGTCGCGCCAGACGCCGAAAGTATAGTCCGAGTAGAAGGAGGATCGCTTCCCGTGCCCGCGCTGGCCATACATCATGACGGCATCGACGAGATACGGATCGCGCTTCCATTTGTACCAGTAGCCCTTCGGCCGACCGGGGAGATACGGGCTGTCCGCCCGCTTGATCATGCAACCTTCGATCGCGTCCGTATCGATACCCGCGCCGATGGAAGCCGGGTCGGAGCGCGCGGCGGCCAGCCCGTCCCATGAGGTGAAGGGGACCATGGGTGAGAGATCGATGCGCGGGTCGCCTAAGCGGGCGACGAACGCTTCGAGCCGCTCGCGGCGCGCCAGGAAGGGCAGGTCGCGCAGGTCCTCCTCGCCCTCGGTGAGAATGTCGTAGACGCGAAGATGCGCGGGAAACTCGGTCATGAGTTTCGCGGTGACGGTTTTGCGGTTCAGGCGCTGCTGCAACACGTTGAAGCTCTGCACGCGGCCGTCGCGCACGATCAGCAATTCGCCGTCGAGGGCTGCTTCGAATTCGAGCGCGTCCAGGAGGTCGGGGAAGGCGCGGGAGACATCCTCTCCGGTGCGGGAATAGATGCGTCGCACCAGCCGCCCATCGGCCGCCTTTCCGGAGACGGCTTGAAGACGGATGCCGTCCCACTTCCATTCGCCGATGAAATCGGCAGCCTCGAGCTTCGCAATATCTTCATCCTCGAGCGGATGCGCCAGCATGGGCGGGCGAAAGGGGGCCGGATTGCCGGATTCAGGTCTTCCGGCCCGGCCCTCGACCCACGCGAAAAGGTCTTCATAAGGCGCTTCGAGGCCGTGCCAGATCAACTCGATCTCGTCGGGCTCGATCTGCCCAAGCTGCGCGACAGCGGTTTTCGCAAGCCGAGCCGACACGCCGACGCGCAATTCGCGCGTGATCAGTTTCAACAGTGCCCATCGCCCGGTTTCGTCGAGCGCATCGAGCCAGGAGGCGACCCGGGCGGGCAGGTCGCTCTTGCCTGTGGTGGAGAGAGCCTCAACCACCTCGGTGATCGTCGGGATGGGAGTGTTGTGGCCGAGACCGGGCGCAGCGGGCTCTCCTCCCCCTTGCGGGGGGGAGTTGGAGATGGAGGGGATCGCGCGAGGCGTCGGCCAGATCAGCGCCGCCGTCTCCGCGAGATCGCCGACATAGTGGTACGACATGCGAAAGAGAACCGGATCGGTCCGCTCCTCCACGAGGCCGCGGATCAAGCCGGGCTTCGCCTCCTTGAACATGAGCGCATTGGTGAGAGCAGCGAGCGCATAGCCGCGATCAGGATCTGGTGTATGACGAAAGTAATCGACCAGCAGCCGAAGCTTGGCGTTGCGGCGGGGTTCATAGACAAGGCGGTCGAGGAGCGCGGCGAAGCGGTTCATGCGGTCCCTCCCGCCTCTTCCCTCGCGGGCTGGGCCTCTTCCCCCTCACCCTCGTCGCCATAGCCCAGCATGTGCAGCGGCCGCGCTGCGATGCCGTGCGTCCGGCACCAATGGACCAGGGCGTCCTCCTGGCCATGCGTGACCCACACCTCGCCTGCGCCGGTCTCGTGGATGGTGCGGCAGAGGTCGTCCCAGTCGGCATGGTCCGAGATCACGAGCGGCAGCTCCACGCCCCTTTGTCGGGCGCGGGCGCGCACGCGCATCCACCCGGAGGCGAAACAGGTCACAGGATCGGGGAAGCGGCGGGACCAGAGGTCCTGGATGGAGGAGGGTGGGCAGATCACGATGGCGCCCGCAAGCTCAGACCGTTCCGCTGCCGCGACCTTCGGCGTTTCGCCAAGCGGGATGCCCTCGCTTTTATAGAGCTCCGTCAGGCGCTCCATCGCGCCGTGAAGATAAATCGGCTCGTCGTAACCCTCCTCCCGGAGCATCCCCATGACGCGTTGCGCCTTGCCGAGAGCGTAGGCGCCGACGATATGGGTGCGCTCGGGGAACAGCGCGACTGAATGGAGAAGTTTTCGCACCTCGTCCTGCGCGGCGGGATGGCGGAAGACCGGCAGGCCGAAAGTCGCCTCCGTGATGAAGACGTCGCAGGGCACGACTTCGTAAGAAAGGCAGGTCGGGTCCCTCTCGCGCTTGTAGTCGCCGGACACCACGATCCGGGTGCCGCCTGCCTCGATGACGATTTGGGCCGAGCCCAGGACGTGCCCCGCCGGGGTAAAGCGCACGATCACATCGCCGAAGCGGATGCTTTCGCCGAGAACGGCACCTTGAGTCGATCCGGCAAAACCCTTGCCGTAACGCTCGCCCATGATCAGCAGCGTCTCCCGCGTCGCGAGGACCGATTGATGGCCGGCTCGAGCATGGTCCGAATGGCCGTGGGTGATCAGCGCACGCTTCACGGAGCGGACGGGGTCGATGTGGAAATCGCCGAGGGGGCAATAGAGCCCCTGCGGGGTCAGGGTCAGAATGTCGGTGGAACGCAGCGCCATGGAGTCAAAATATAGGATGAATGGCACCGATTGCAGTGCAGGGGCCGATCGGCGTCCGGACCTGTCATGGCCATGCCTCGTGAGGACGTCGCCGAGGTCGACGCTGGCGCCTACGCCCAATTGCAGCATTGACACCTTGTTTCGTGTGCCGCATTGCGAGGGGAATGCGGTTGACTCCGACCCTGCGATCCTCCTCCGGCGATCTCATCGCCGATCGTCGATACGAATATGCCCGCGCGGCCTTCGACGAGAAGGATTTCGACGCTGCGGTCGATCTGGCGCGACAGGTTCTGGAACTCGCTCCCCAATTCGCCCCTGCCCATGCCCTGCTTGGCCGAGCCGCGTCCGCGACGGGCGCGCGCGACGAGGCGGTGGAGGCTCTCCGCAATGCACTCGCGCTGGAACCCCAGGACGCGCTCGGGGTACGTCTTGATCTGGCGAGGCTTGGAGCGCTGGCCTCCGACGAGGCCGTTACCCACGGCTATGTGCGGGCGCTTTTCGACGATTACGCATCACGCTTCGACAGGCATCTGACGGAAACGCTTGCCTATCGCGGCCCGACTCTCATCGTCGACGCGTTGCGGCGGGTCTGTACGGTGCGGGAGCGTCCCTTCGGCTTCGGGCCGATGCTCGATCTCGGCTGTGGCACCGGGCTCATGGCGCGGGCGTTGGAGGGCCATGCGGAGAGTTTCGAGGGCGTCGATCTTTCGTCGCGCATGCTGGAACGAGCCGCCAGGACCGGGCTCTACCGCAGCCTGCATGAGCGGGATCTCGAAAGTTTCCTGACGGGACGAGCCGCCGGTGAGGCAGACCTTATCGTCGCGGCGGATGTCTTCATTTACAAGGCGGCGCTGGATGAGGTCTTTCGCGAGACCCATCGCGTGCTGAAACCAGGCGGGTGGTTCACCTTCACGGTTCAGGCGCACGAGGGCCGAGGCGTGATCCTCGGCAGCGATTCCCGCTATGCGCACGGCAAGGCCGAAATCCTGGCGCTTGCGGCCGAAACGGGCTTCTCGGTCGCCCTCATCGAGGACGCCTCGATCCGCGAGGATCGGGGACAGCCGGTCCCCGGGCTCCTCGCGGTGTTGGAGCGTTAGGCTCAGCCCTGGAAGGGCATGGACGGGTGCGGGGTCGATTCCCAGCAGCCAAGGACCGACTGGTCGAAGTCGATGATCGAGCCGGTCATCAGGCCGGATTCCGCGCTGGTCAGGAACGCGACGGCGCGCGCGACCTCGGCCGGGTCGAGCAGGCGGCCGAAGGGCTGGTTCTTGACTGCGTTGTCGAGCCAGCCGTCCTGGGCGTTGTGATAGGTCCGCATGATGCGGTCTTCGCCCGGCGTGTTCATCCAGCCGATATTCAGGCCGTTCACGCGGATGCGCCACGGCATCAGGCTGAAGGCGGCGTTCTTGGTAAGCGTCGCAAGCGCGCCCTTGGAGCCGCAATAGGCCGAGATGAAGGGCTGGCCGCCATGGGCCGACATGGACAGGATGTTGACCATCGTGCCCTGGATCTTCTCGCGGCGCATGATCGTGGCGGCGTCCTGCATCAGGAAGAAGGGCGCGCGCACGTTCACGGCGAACATGCGGTCGAAGAGCTCCGGGCTGGTGTCGAAGACTGTGCCGCGGTCGGTCATGCCGGCGGCGTTCACGAGCACGTCGACGCGCCCGAAGGTCTTGTCGGCGTGTGCCGAGACCGCGCGGACGTCGTCCATGTTGGCGAGGTCGGCCTGCACGAATTCCGTGCGGCAGCCTTGCGCGGTGATGTCCTTGGCCACCGCCTGGCCCTTATCGGCATTGCGGCCGCAGATGACGAGGCCGGCGGCGCCGCGCTCGGCGAGCGTGCGGGCAATGGTTTCACCGACGCCCTGGGTGCCCCCCGTGACGATGGCGATGGCGTTCTTGAGATTGGATGTCTGCGACATTGGCGTCATTACTTTTTGGTTCTGGATTGTTATCCGGCTACATTCGCATAGAAACGAAGGAGGGGTGTGAGTGCAAGCACGCAAGGGTGGCATCCACACCTGAACATATCCGAGCATTCCGAAATCCATGTGACATGACGAGCCGCGGCAGACGACCTATGCTCTGCTCATGCCGAAAGCAGCCGCCATCGCTCTTTTGCCCCCCGAGTTCCGCCGCTGGTTCAAAAGCCGGGGCTGGGAGCCGCGGGAACATCAGTTGCAGCTTCTGGCCAAGGCGCGAGGCGGCCACTCGGTCCTCCTTGTCGCGCCAACCGGGGCGGGCAAGACGCTTGCGGGGTTTCTGCCGAGCCTCGTCGAATTGGCGGGGCCTTCCCCCTCCCCCTTGCGGGGAGGGGCAGGGGTCGCAAAGTCAGAGCGGAAGGACAAATCGGCTCGCGATGTGATTTCTACGGCTATCTCATCCGAGAACGGTTCACCCGGTCGTTCCACCCCCAACCCGGCCCTACCGGCAAGGGGGAGAGAGAGACGTCGCACGCTCCACACCCTTTACATCTCCCCCCTGAAAGCGCTGGCGACCGACATTGCACGCAATCTCGAAACGCCGGTGCGGGAAATGGATCTGCCTGTCCGGATCGAAACCCGGACCGGAGACACGCCCTCCCACAAGCGCGCACGGCAGATCGAGAAGCCGCCGGACATCCTGTTGACGACACCGGAGCAATTGGCGCTGCTTCTGGCTCATCGTGAGGCCGGCGAGCTGTTCAAGGATCTGCGGCGCGTGGTGCTCGACGAACTGCATTCGCTTGTCACCTCCAAACGTGGCGACCTGCTCTCCCTCGACCTCGCCCGCCTGTTCAAAATCGCCCCCTACCTGACCTCGGTGGGTCTTTCCGCAACGGTCCGGGAGCCGGACGATCTGCGGCGCTATCTGGTGCCGCAACGCGCCGGCGAGGGAGGGGAGCGAGCACTCGCCGATCTCGTCGTGGTGCAGGGCGGGGCCGAACCCGACATCCGGATGCTCGAACTCGATGAACCGCTTCCGCTCGCGGGGCACACGGCGTCGCAGTCGATGCCGGCGATCTACGATCTCATCCGGCGGCACAAGACGACGCTCGTCTTCGTCAACACGCGGCTGCAGGCGGAATACACGTTCCAGGAACTCTGGAAACTCAACGACGACGGGCTCGCCATCGCGCTCCACCACGGTTCGCTCGATGTGTCGCAGCGGCGGCGCGTCGAGGAGGCGATGACGGCGGGCAAGCTCAAGGCCGTGGTCTGTACCGCGACGCTCGATCTCGGCATCGACTGGGGCGACGTGGACCTCGTCGTGAATGTGGGCGCGCCGAAAGGCGCGTCGCGCATCATGCAGCGCATCGGCCGCTCGAACCATCGCATGGACGAGCCGTCGCAAGCCTATCTCGTCCCCGGCAACCGGTTCGAAATTCTCGAATGCCGCGCCGCGCTCGATGCGGTGCATGAGGCGGCGCAGGATACGCCGGATGCGCGCATCGGCGCGCTCGATGTGTTGTGCCAACACATCCTCGGCATGGCCTGCGCCGAACCGTTTCGGTTGGAGGATCTTTACAAAGAAATCCGCTCGGCCGCGCCTTACGCGGCGCTGATGTGGGAGGATTTCGAGGCCGCTGTCGCGTTCGTCGCCACCGGCGGTTACGCGCTTCGGGCCTATGAGCGCTTCGCCAAGATCGTGAAGGGCAAGGACGGGCTCTGGCGGGTGCGCGATGCGCGCATCGCCCAACAATACCGGCTGAATGTAGGCACCATCGTCGAGGCGACGATGATCAAGGTTCGGCTCGGGCGAACCTCGCGGGCACGGCCCGGCACGGTTCTGCCGCGCGGCCGGTCGCTGGGCGAGATCGAGGAATATTTCGCGGAGACATTGACGCCGGGCGATACCTTTCTCTTCGCGGGCGAGGTGCTGCGGTTTGAAGGCATCGTCGAGGACGAGGTCCTGGTCACGCGGGCGACCGCAGGGACCGATCCCAAAATCCCGTCTTATGAGGGCGGAAAGTTTCCGCTCTCCACCTTCCTCGCCGCGCGAGTGCGGGCGATCCTCGCCGATCCGTTCGAATGGGACCGGCTGCCGGCACAGATGACCGAATGGCTGCTGCAACAGCGCCGCCGCTCCGTCCTTCCGGGACCAAACGATCTTCTGGTCGAAACCTTTCCCCGCGCGGGGCGCTTCTACATGACCTGCTTTCCGTTCGAGGGGAGACTCGCGCATCAGACGCTCGGCATGCTTCTCACCCGGCGTCTGGAACGCGCGCGGTTGAAGCCGCTTGGCTTCGTCGCCAACGATTACGGTCTCGCGGTCTGGGGCGGCGGCGACATCGCCGCGCGGGTCGGACGCGAGCCGGGATTCCTCGACGATCTCTACGCGGAAGATATGCTGGGTGACGACCTGGAGGATTGGCTCGCGGAATCGACCATGATGAAACGCACGTTTCGCCAATGCGCGGTCATCGCGGGGTTGATCGAACGTCGCTTTCCGGGGCAGCAGAAAACCGGGCGGCAGGTCACGATTTCCACCGATCTCGTCTATGACGTGCTGCGCAAGCATGAACCGGACCATGTCCTGCTGCGCGCGGCGCGGGCGGATGCGGCAACGGGGCTTCTGGACGTGAAGCGCTTGGGTATGCTGCTTCAGCGCATCCGGGGGCGGATCATCCACAAGCCGCTCGACCGGGTTTCCCCTCTGAGCGTGTCCGTCATGCTGGAGATCGGCCGCGAGCGCGTCTATAGCGACGATGCGGACGAAATCCTGGCCGAGGCGGAAGCGGCCCTTCTCGACGAGGCTTTGGCGTGACGGCGTTGCCCATCATCAGACACACGGGAAGCGAGATCGGGCTTCATGGCCGCGCGGCCATCCTCGATCTGACGGGCGCCATGTATCTTCCCGAGGACGGCGTGCTGCTGGTCGCGGATCTCCACTTCGAAAAGGGCTCGTCCTTCGCGGTGCGGGGCATGATGCTGCCTCCCTACGATACGCGCGAAACCCTGAAGGCGCTGACGCGAGCGGTCGCCCGCTTCAACCCGCGCGCCGTCATCGCGCTGGGCGACAGTTTCCATGACATTGGCGGGCCGGAGCGTCTCGGTGATGAGGAGCGCGCGACGTTGGCGCGCGTCCAGCACGGGCGCGACTGGATCTGGGTCACCGGCAATCACGATCACACACTGCCCGACAGCATCGGCGGCGAGGTGGTCGAGGAGATGATGCTTGGCCCTTTCACCCTGCGCCACGAGCCAAGGGGAGGGGCGGACGCCGAGATCGCGGGGCATCTGCATCCGGTGGGCAAGGTGGTGATGCGTGGGCGCGCGACCCGGCGGCGGTGCTTCGTCACCGACGGCGCGCGTTGCATCATGCCGGCGCTTGGGGCTTACGCAGGCGGATTGAATGTTTGCGACACGGCTTTCCAGCCGGTTTTCCCGAATGGCTTCACCGCCCATCTCATCGGCACGGAGAGAATCTTCGCCATCGCGAGAGCAATGCTCTGCGGAGATTGACGCGGCTCAGTCGCGCCGGAAGATCACGCTCGCGGTCCAGCCGAAGAAAACCGCGATGAGGGCCGTGAACAAACCGTAGATCAGCCGCCAGTCGCGGGCCGCTTCGCCGACCTGCTGCTCGAAGCCTGTCTTGACCAGCTCGAAATGGGTGATGGTGCGGGCAAGGATGACCGTTTCGGCAAAGAGCGCGACCTCCACATCGTAGGTCCCCGGCGGGGCGATGGCCGGAAGCGGGATGCTGGCGCGAAAGATGTTGGGCGTCAGGAATGTGACGCCGCGATCGTCTTCAAGATAAAGGCCCTCGCGGTCTTTCAGGCGGTAAAACGCGTCGCGAAACCGCTCGTCCTTCTGCCCGCGATCGTTGGTGAAATCCGGTGCGCCAATGATCGCGCGCAAACCGATCTTCTGGCGTTGGCGAAGCTGATCGCTCGTCATCTCGGTGATGGGGCGCGAGGTCAGAACGCTCAAGTACGCCGGAGCCATGGGAAACTTCTGCTGCTCCTGATTGAGCCAGAGCGGCCCGAACCGCTCCTTCTCGCGCACGACGAGATATTGGCGCGGGCCGCGCACCGTGACGACGGCGTCATATCCCGTGGCGCGCGCGACGGTCTGCGCATCCCGCTCGACCGCGCCGAACACGGCAATCGAGGTTCCCGTGTAGTTCGAGTTGATCAGAACGCGGTGGTTCGACAGGGATGTGATCAAGGTCTCGGCCGAGGCCGGCGCGAAAGTACCGAGGAGGATCAGGAGGGCGCCGACGATCCTCACGTGCGCGCCTCCTGCACCGCGATGGAGAATGGTTCCTCCGGGCGCACGACCAGTTCGAGGGCAAAGCGCAAGCCCACGGCCAGCAGCAGGATCGCCAGCAGGAAACGGAAAAGTTCGGCCCTCAGATTGCGTCCGGCCCGCGCACCGAATTGCGCTCCGAAGACGCCGCCGATGATGAGGAGTAAGGCCAGAACGATGTCGACGGCCTGGTTCGCCACCGCGTGGAGGACGAGCGCGACGAGTGTCGTGCAGACGATCTGGAATTGCGATGTGCCCACGACGACGGTGGTCGGCACTCGAAACACGTAGAGAAGCGCCGGCACCATGATGAAGCCGCCGCCGATGCCGAGAAGTGCGCCCGCCAAACCGATGAACAGGGCAAGGCCCAGGATCGGGATGACGCTCATATAGCGTTTGGAACGGTAGAAGCGCATCCGCAGCGGCCAGAACAGATAGGGCGCGTGCTGGCCAGCCCGGCGGCGCGGGCGAACGGGGCGGCCACGCCGCGTCATCCAGAATTCCCGCAGGCTCTCCTTCAACATCAGGCCGCCGACGACCATGAAAAGCGTCACGTAGGAAACGACGATGACGAGATCGAGCTGGCCTGCCCGGCGGGCGACGGCGAAGAACCAGACACCCAGCACCGATCCGATCAAGCCGCCGAACACGAGGATTGAGCCGAGCTTGAGGTCGAGCGCGTTGCGGCGCACGGCGCCAAGGACGCTTGTCGTGGAGGAGGCGACGATCTGCGCGGTTTGGGTCGCCACTGCGACCGCGGGCGGAATGCCGAGGAAGATCAGGAGCGGCGTCATGAGGAACCCGCCGCCGATGCCGAACATGCCCGAGATGAAACCGACCGCTGCGCCCATCGCGAGGATAAGGAGAACGCTCACCGGCATTTCAGCGATTGGCAGATAAATTTGCACCCCGGTTCCCCTATGGCCGGTGCAGCCATGTTCTCGTTATGACGTCGCTGGAAGCGACCTTAAAATCGATGTTCTGAACGAAGGATGACGGAGATGACGGATTGTCAGCTCCGGCTGGCGAAAATCCTGTTCAGATGAGCTGTTTGGCCTTCGGTCGTCGACGGCACTTCATTCGCGGCCGGATCGATGCCCCTCGGGCGCCACTGCTCCACCAGGGCCTTGGTTCCGGAAAGCTCGGCAGCGCTGAGCCGCGCAGCGACGTCGTCGCGCTTCTTGGCCGCATCCGGGTCGCCCTGCATCGCGGCAAGGGCGAACCATTTGAAAGCCTTGGCGGGATCGGCACGAGTCCCGATGCCCCGCGCGAAAAGGACGCCCATGTTGAACTGGCTGTCCCGCACGCCAGCCTCGGCAGCCTCGGCATACCAGCGTAGCGCCGAAGAATAGTCAGGCTTGCCATTAATGCCCGAGGCGAGGAGCGTGGCGAGGTTATGCATGGCGCGGGCATTCCCGCCCAATGCCGCCCGTTCATACCAGATCGCCGCGAGCTTGGTGTCTTTCGCGACGCCGAGGCCCTTTTCGTGCAGCATGGCAAGACGCTCTTGCGCCGGTGCGAAACCCACTTGCGCCGCGCGCTCGTAGAGTCTCGCGGCGAGCGTCAGATCCTTCTGAAGGCCACGACCCTCCACGGCACGCGCTGCGACCTCGGAAATCGCCGCCGCATCGCCCGAGAGGGCCGCCTGACGCAGAGCCGCCGGAAGAAGAGGTGGGATTTCGCCGACAGTATCCGGATCGACAGGAAATTTTGGTGCCGCGAGGGAGGCTGTCGTCAGGCTCGACCTTTGAAACAAGCCGAACTGTTCCGGCTCGGCCGCTGCGCTCAGGGCGCTCGCGCCGACCTGCTCCAGCCGGGAAGCGGTCTCGTATGCTGCAACACGGGTCACGCCTTTCGGCCCGGTCGCGATCACCGTATGTTGGGATGGCTGCCCGCCCGACAGGATTTGCGCCGTTCCGGCAGCGAGGATCAGAAAGGCCAAGCCGAACAGAAGCGGGCGGCGATGATTGTCGAAAGACCGGCGAATGCGTTCGATCAGGGAGGGGGCAGAAAGAGCTGCCATCTCCAACGCAGTCGCATCCGCGTCTTCAGCCTGAACGTCCGAATGCGGCTCTGGGAGAGACTCGGTCGCCGATTTTTCCTGCGGTGCGGTCTGTGCCGCACGGCGCGCTGCCGCGATGAAGCTCGCGCGCACTTGGCCCAAATCGGTTGCGTGCGACGAAAACGCTGTGCCCGCGCCGCGCGGTGTGTCAGCCGCGACATCCAGCCTTTCCGACTCCTGCGTGAGCACCGGCTCCGGTGACGCCGCGGACACCTCTTCCATCTGGGACAAAGCTGCCGCGTGAAGCCTGCGCACGGCGGCTTCCAGGCGATCGGCGGGGGCCATGTCGTCCGCCGATTGTGTCGGGGAACCGGCGCCGCGTGTCATCGGACCTTGATCGGGGAAGCGGGAGACGAGCGTTTCAAGAGCGTCGTGAACCGCGCGAAGGGTCTGCTGGGTCTTCTTGTCGGATCGGGTCTGAAGGGCCTTCAGCTCGACAAAGCCTTGCTTCAGGGCATCAAGGTCGCCGATGGCCGGCGCGCTCGGCTGAACATCTCTCAAGGCTGCCTTTGCGGCCTGCTCGGCGATGGCCTGCGTCTCGCTCCGCAGCTTCTGTAGGTGAGACGCCGCTTCTGCGACGACCTGGTGCAGCGGATCGGCCGGCGTGCGGTCGAACCGCTCGGACAGGGCCACAATTCGCCTTTCGAGGGCGTCAAACGCCGAGGCGGGCGAGGGCGTCTCCTCCAGCCGCGCACTGATCGAACGCAGCATCAGCTCCACGCTCGATGTGTCGGCCTGCCGGCCGACCTGCCGCAACTCGTCCTCAAGCCTGTCGAACCGCGTCAGCAGGGGCTCGTGCGAGGGCGGCGGCGTATCGGCGACGGCCTGAACCTGTGAAGAGAGGCGGGTAATCATCGCCGTCAGCGTGTCATGCTGCGCGAAACGGCTGTCGGTCAGGGTCGCCATCCGCTCCGTCAGCAACGCCAGTTGTTCCGCAATCGGTTCGAGATTGGCGGGCTCCGGTTCCGGTCGGCTCGCCAGAATGTCGAGGCGGCGGCTCAGATCCTGCAGGTGCCCGGGGACATCGTTCGCCTCCTGGGCCGCAACGGTGCGGGTGAGGGCGGAACACACATTCTCAAGCGAGCTTTTCAACGCGGCGAAATCGCTGCGGCCGACCTGATGGGCGCGAAGATCCGCAAGTTGCCGGCTGAGCGAAGCGACGTCGCCGGTCAGGCGCTCGATCTGCTGCGGCTCGGCGCGGCGGGACAGGTCGTGACGCATGTCCACGATCTGGCTGCTGAGAAAATCGATGACGGAGCGGTCGACCCCGGTCTCGGCGACGCCGTCGATTTTGCGCTTGATCGCGTCGATTTCGGCGCCGATCCGGCGATGCAAGCCTTCGGCCAACTCGTCGGAGAGGCCCTGGACCTGCTGGTAGATGGCGGCAATCGAATGGGCGAGCGTCAGCAAATCCTTGCTGGAGCGCCCCTGATCCAGATCCTTGGTGACGTCGCGGAGCGCGTGATCCAATGTCGCGATCTCGTCCCGTGTTGCGAGACCGGCCATGCTTGAGCGAAGACGCTCGATTTCTGTGCGAATGGCCTCCACCGCCGGATTGGCCGGTTGTTCCAGCCGCTCGGCGAGGCGCGACATATCCGTCCGCAGCCCGACCAATGTCTCGGACAGAGGTTCGAGCGCCTTGATGGCGTCTTGAACCGGAAATTCGATGCGCGCGGGGGCTGGCCGCTCGGAAACGACATGGCGCTCGACCGTGTCGAGACGGCCTTTCAGCGCGGACAGGGCGTCCGAAAGGGCGGAGGCCATGCGATCCTGGTGGTGTGCCGAAGCCCTTGCCGTTTCGTTCAGCCGTTCCTCGGCATGTTCGATCCAGCTCGCCATGGATTCAAGCGCGATGGCTGTTCTTGAAGCCTGGTCCTGAGCGCGGCGCTCGTGCTGGGCCGCGACGGCGCTCATAAGGGTCTCATAATCCCCTTTTGGTGCTTTGCGGGCGGTCGCCGTCTTGGCGATCCGTGCGACGATGCTGTCGAAATCCTCGCCCGCCCGGCTCGGGAGAGGAGGCTTCGGCCCGGGATCTGTCTCCTCAGCCAGTGCCGCCGCCACCCATTCCTCAAGACTCAGGCCCGACCGGCGCGCGGCGGCTTCGGCCACCTCGCGGACGTGCAGGTCCAGACCTTCAAGTGTCGAGAGAACGTGTCGTCTCATGGCCGCGCCTGTGGGGAAGTAAAGCCCAACAACGACGGACATGTCCCCACACCAGATCCCGTCGTGACGGCCTTGGATCCGGCATGGGATGCGAATCATTAGAAACGCCCCGGGATCCTTGAAGCCGACGGCGCAGCTTTTGACCGGCGTGGTAAAAAAGCCGTTAAAGGGAAAGCATTTAGCCGGGATGCCCTCGGGGGATGCAGCGCAGCTTACTTTGCGGCGTCCGGCAATGAGAGGGCCCGTCCTATCCTTACGGTTGAATGTGTTGCAACACACTTGCAGTTGATATATTTAATGTTCTATCATTTCATTATTGGTGAATCGAGGGTTCTATATCGGGACCCCCATCCCGGTAAGCAAAACGAAGAATGGTGGGGCACGGCATGAATAAAGATATCCCAGGGAATTATGCGGCCATTTCTGAAGCGGAGGATGTTTCGGAAAGCGCAAAGTCCTATACGATCGGTGACTTGGCGCGCGAATTTGGCGTAACCTTGCGAACCCTCCGGTTCTACGAGGATCGCGGGCTTCTCTCGCCCAGACGCGATGGAACGGCCCGTATCTATGACGCTCGCGACCGCGACCGTCTCTCGGTCATTCTCAAAGGGAAGCAGCTCGGATTCACGCTCACCGAGATTCGGGCCATGCTGGCCGAGGAGCGCCTGAGCGATGGACAGGCTACCAACCTCAAGCTTTCGCTGGACCAGATTGAAGATCAGATCGGCCATCTGGAGCAGCAAAAGGAAGAGATCGAGCAGGCTCTGATCGAGCTGAAGGCACGCCGCGCGAATCTGGCGGTCGCAGCGTAACGGCCGAGCCCTCTCTGGGTTCGCTTCCGCAGAAGCGGATCTGCGCCGGAAAAGGCGACAAAGTAAGAGTTTCTATCGCGCATTCCGATTCAATTGGATCGGAATGCGCTCCCGCCTCGGCGGGTGGTTGATAATCCTTCGTCTTGATAGTCTTTCGCCACTCGACAGAAGCGGCGGGATGGAAATCGCTGCCTCCAGCCCGGCAGCAATGACTGAAATCGCCGGCTGCTTTCCAGATGGCGCTCTAGGGGCCAGGCCTTTCGACCGAGTGCATGACACTCGCGCGATAGCCGTTGTTGGCTTGGCGCATTTCGCCTATCTCCCGACTGCTGCCTATCTCTTGACTCTTTATTGAGAGCGCTGCCGGGTTTGCTTGGCCTATGGCGCGTTTTTACCGCCGCTCCCTTATCCGGTTCTGAGCCATCGAAGAGCGCGCCTGACCGGTGGATCTGATCGGCCCGACCCTCCGGCTGACCGACGCGTGCGCCACTCGGCCCGAGCGTCCCTGAAGGACCGCCTCTGCGAATTTCAGAAAACTCAATTTCGCGTGTTCCGTCGAACATTTCGCGCCCTACCTCTTCCCCAGGGTGAGTTGATAGTTTATATGTGAACTATCTGAATGGCTGGCCGCGCTCTGAAGAGCTGTCGCCAATGCCTGATATCCGACCTGGGAGGAGCTCTATGCCGGTCTACAAGGCCCCCGTCGACGATGTGATGTTCCTATTGAACGACGTCTTTCCTATCGAGCGCCACAACAACCTGCCGGGCTTCGCCGACGCGACGCCGGATGTGGTGGAAGCGGTTTTGAGCGAGGGCGCCAAACTCTGCGAGGAGGCTTTTGCGCCGCTTAATCTTTCGGGGGATCAAGAGGGCTGCGTGCGACACCCGGATGGCTCCGTTTCCACGCCCAAGGGCTTCAAGGAGGCCTACGACGCTTATACCGGCGGGGGCTGGATGGGCCTTTCGATGCCGGAAGAATATGGTGGCCAGGGTCTGCCCTCGACCCTCAATACGGTCATGCAGGAGTTTGTTTCCTCGGCGAATCTGGCGCTCGCCATGTATCCCGGCCTGACGCAAGGCGC
Source organism: Microvirga alba (assembly GCF_015694465.1). Classification (GTDB taxonomy): domain Bacteria; phylum Pseudomonadota; class Alphaproteobacteria; order Rhizobiales; family Beijerinckiaceae; genus Microvirga; species Microvirga alba. The sequence continues at coordinate 183,881 of NZ_JADQDO010000009.1, read as the reverse complement.
GATCGCCGCGCTTCTCGTCCACGCGCCCGCGGACATCAAGAAGACCTATGTGCCGAAAATGGTCGAAGGCACCTGGACCGGCACCATGAACCTCACCGAGCCCCATTGCGGAACGGATCTGGGGCTTCTCAAGACCAAGGCCGTGCCGAATGGCGACGGCACGTATTCGATCACCGGCACCAAGATCTTCATTTCCGCCGGCGAGCACGACATGGTGGAGAACATCGTCCATCTGGTGTTGGCACGGATCGAGGGCGCACCGGCGGGCACCAAGGGCATCTCTCTGTTCGTGGTGCCGAAATTCCTGGTGAAGGGCGACGGCTCCCTCGGCGAGCGCAACGGCGTGTCTTGCGGCTCGATCGAGCACAAGATGGGCATTCACGGCAACGCCACCTGCGTCATGAACTATGACGGCGCGAAGGGCTGGCTCATCGGTGAAGCCAATCGCGGCCTCAACGCCATGTTCGTGATGATGAACGAGGCCCGCATGGCGGTGGGCGTGCAGGGGCTCTCCCAATCGGAGGTCGCCTATCAGAACGCCGTCGCCTACGCGAAGGATCGTCTTCAGGGCCGCGCTCTCACGGGGGCGAAATATCCCGACAAGCCCGCCGATCCGATCATCGTGCACCCGGACGTGCGCCGCACGCTTCTGTCGATCAAGGCGTTCAACGAGGGGGCCCGCGCGCTTCTGGTCTGGACGGCGTTGAAGAGCGACATCGCCCATCGGTCCTCGGATGCGGCGGAGCGCCAATCTGCTGATGACCATATGGGCCTCCTGACACCAGTTGTGAAAGGCGTGCTGACCGATCTCGGCTTCGACAACGCGGTCAAGGCGCAGCAGATGTTCGGCGGCCACGGCTATATCGAGGAATCGGGCATGTCGCAGTTCGTGCGCGATGCCCGCATCGCCATGATCTATGAGGGCGCGAACGGCATTCAGGCCATGGATCTTGTCGGCCGCAAGCTGGCGAAGGATGGCGGACGCGCCGTCATGGGCTTCTTCAACGAGGTCGGTGCGTTCTGTCAGGAAAACGCCAACGACGAGAGCCTCAAGGGTTTCGTTGCCCCGCTGCAGAAAGGCTTGGCGGATCTCCAGCAAGCCACCATGTGGTTCATGAACAACGCCATGGCGAAGCCCGACAACGCCGGCGCGGGCGCGACCGACTACATGCACCTCTTCGGCATCGTCGCGCTGGGCTACATGTGGGCCAAGATGGCGAAGGCCGCGAATGTCAGGAAGGCGCAAGGCGACGGCGCTGCGGACAAGATGGATGCCAAGCTGATGACGGGCCGCTTCTTCATGGAGCGCCTGATGCCGGAGACGGCGACGCGCCTTGCCTGCATCACCACAGGCGCGGATGCGACAATGGCGATGCCGGCGGAAGCTTTTTAGGACACCTCGTTATCCCGGCTCGCGCTTCGCTTGTCCGGGATGACACGAGACAAGCCGGGAGGAGGATCCCATGTCTGAAGCCTTTATTTACGACGCCGTGCGCACGCCGCGCGGGCGAGGCAAGCCGGACGGTTCGTTGCACGAAGTGCCGGCGGTCGATCTGGCGGTATCTACGCTCAACGCCATCCGCGACCGCAATCATCTCGATCCGAAACTGGTCGAGGATGTCGTCCTCGGCTGCGTCGATCCGGTCGGTGAGGCGGGCGGCGACATCGCCCGCGCGGCCGTGTTGAAGGCCAATTTCGGCAAGGAAGTGCCGGGCGTGCAGATCAACCGCTTCTGCGCCTCGGGCCTCGATGCGGTGGCGCTTGCAGCGTCGCAGGTGATGGCCGGCATGAAGGACATCGCCATCGGTGGCGGTGTCGAGTCCATGAGCCGCGTCGGCATGGGCGCGTCCGGCGGTGCGTGGCCGGTGGATCCCGGCATCGCGATCGCCAATTACTTCCTGCCGCAGGGCATTTCGGCGGATCTCATCGCCACGAAATACGGATTTTCGCGCGACGATGTGGACGCATATGCGGTCGAGTCGCAGAAGCGCGCGGCGAAGGCCTGGGATGAAGGCCGGTTCAAGAAATCGATCATTCCGGTGAAGGACATCAACGGCCTGACGCTGCTTGCCAAGGACGAGCACATGCGCCCGTCCACCGATATGCAGTCGCTCGGCCAATTGAAGGCGTCCTTCGTGCAGATGGGCGAGATGGGCGGCTTCGATGCGGTGGCGATCTATGCGCATCCGGATGTGGAAGCCGTCAACCACGTCCACCACGCGGGCAATTCGTCGGGCATCGTCGATGGCGCGTCCGCCGTTCTCGTCGGCTCGAAGGAAGGCGGTGCGAAGGCCGGCCTGAAGCCGCGAGCCCGCATCAAGGCATTCGCCTCGCTCGGTTCCGACCTTGCGCTCATGCTGACCGGCCCCATCGAGGTGTCCCAGCTCGTGCTGAAGAAAGCCGGCATGACCACGAAGGACATCGATCTCTTCGAGATCAATGAGGCGTTCTCGGCGGTCGTGCTGCGGTATTTGCAGGCGATGGAGCTTGATCCCGCCAAGGTCAATGTCAATGGCGGTGCCATCGCCATGGGCCACCCGCTCGGCGCGACCGGGGGCATGCTTCTCGGCACTGCGCTCGACGAATTGGAGCGCACGGGCAAGCAGACGGCGTTGATCACCTTGTGCGTCGCGGCCGGCATGGGCACGGCGGCGATCATCGAGCGCGTTTGAGAACGAGACGGGAGAGCAACATGACGAACTTCACCAACTTCCGTTTCGATGTCGACGGCGACGGCATTGCGCTCGCGACCTGGGACATGTCGGACCGCTCCATGAATGTCATCACACCGCAAGTGATGGAGGAGCTGTCGCAGATCGTCGAGAAGGTCGCGGGTGACGCCGCGATCAAGGGTTGCGTCATCACTTCGGGGAAAGACAGCTTTTCGGGTGGCGCGGATCTCGCCATGCTTCAGGGGCTCGGCGCGCAATACGCCAAGCTCGCCAAGGAGAAGGGCGAGGAAGAGGCGATGAGCTTCTTCTTCGAGGAGTCGCGCAAGCTCTCGCTGCTCTATCGGCGGCTTGAAACCTGCGGCAAGCCTTTCGCGGCGGCAGTGAACGGCGTGTGCCTCGGCGGCGCGTTCGAGCTGGCGCTCGCCTGCCATTTCCGCGTTCTCTCGGATTCGGAGGCGACGCGGGTCGGCCTGCCGGAGATCAAGGTCGGTCTGTTTCCTGGCGCGGGCGGCACGCAGCGTGTGGCGCGTCTGATGCAGACGGGTGATGCGTTGCAGATGCTGTTCAAGGGCGAACAAATCCGCGCGCTCATGGCCCGCAATATGGGCCTCGCCCATGCGGTCGCGCCACGCGATGAAATCGTCAAGACGGCGAAAGAGTGGATCAAGAACGGTGGCTCGGCGGAAGCGCCGTGGGACAACAAGAACTTCAAGCTGCCGTCGAACAAGGTCTATTCGGCCGCCGGCATGCAGATCTGGCCTGCCGCGAACGCCATCTATCGCCGCGAGACGCAAGGCAATTACCCGGCGGCCTATGCCATTCTGGAAGCGGTCTATCAGGGCTTGCAATTGCCGATGGACCAGGCGTTGAAGGTGGAGTCGCGGTGGTTCGCCAAAATCCTGCGCTCGAAGGAAGCGGCGGCGATGATCCGCACGCTCTTCGTCTCCATGCAGGAGCTGAACAAGGGCGCGCGCCGTCCGAAGGAAGTACCGCCGACACACCTGAAGAAGGTCGGCGTCGTCGGCGCGGGCTTCATGGGTGCGAGCATCGCCTATGTCACCGCCAATGCGGGACTTGAGGTCGTGCTCATCGACAAGGACCTGGAATCGGCGGAAAAGGGCAAGGCGTACTCGCACAAGCTCATGTCCGACCAGATCATGAAGGGCCGCGCCAAGACGGCGGACCGCGATGCGCTGCTCGCACGGATCAAGACGAGTGCGGAATACAATGACTTGAGCGACTGCGACCTCATCATCGAAGCCGTGTTCGAGGACCCGAAGGTGAAGGCCGAGGTGATCGCGAAGGTAGAAGCCGCGATCCGTCCCGATTGCATCTTCGCCTCCAACACCTCGACCCTGCCGATCTCCGGTCTCGCCAAGTCGTCGAAGCGCCCCGATGAATTCATCGGCATCCATTTCTTCTCGCCGGTCGAGAAGATGATGCTGGTCGAGGTCATCCTCGGCAAGCAGACGGGCGACAAGGCGCTCGCGACCGCGCTCGACTACGTGCGGCTGATCAAGAAGACCCCGATCGTCGTCAACGACTCGCGCGGCTTCTTCGCCAATCGCTGCGTGCTGGCTTACATTCTCGAAGGCCATCTCATGCTCACCGAGGGCGTGCCGCCGGCGATGATCGAGAATGCCGGAAAGCAGGCGGGCATGCCCGTCGGCCCGCTGTCGCTTAATGACGAGGTCGGCGTCGATCTCGGCTTGAAGATCCTCAAGGCGACGAAGGCGCAGCTGGGCGATGCCGCCATCATCCCGCAGCAGGAGGCGCTGCTGACGCGCCTCGTGGAGCAGGAAGGACGCTTCGGCCGCAAGAACAAGAAGGGCTTCTACGACTACCCCGAGAGCGGCCCCAAGCACCTCTGGCCGGGCTTGAAGGATCTGCAGCCGAAGCGCCTCGACGCCGAAGGCATCGACATGCAGGAGTTGAAGCAGCGCCTCCTCGTGACGCAGGCGTTGGAAGCCGCGCGCACGGTGGAGGAGGGCGTGATTACCGATCCGCGCGAGGCGGATGTGGGCTCCATCCTCGGCTTCGGTTTTGCGCCGTTCACGGGCGGCGCGTTGTCCTACATCGACTTCATGGGCGCGAAGACCTTCGTCGATCTGTGCAAAGCCCTGCAAGCCAAGCACGGCGACCGTTTCGCACCGCCGCGGATTCTCCTCGAAATGGCGGCGTCGGGCGAGACCTTCTACGGGCGCGCCAAAGCCAAGAAAGCAGCGTAAGGCCTCGCCGTTCCCCCCTTGAGGGGGAGTTGGAAGGAATACTGGCACGATCAACTCGGGCGTTTCACGCCCGAGTTGACATGTTGTCGGTCCGATGAGTTTTGCCCCGGTCGCAGGACGTTCACCTCGTTACTGCAGGAGAGGAGACAGGAGTTCCCATGAAACCCATCTTCGCCATGCTCGCGGGCTATAACGCCTGGTGCAATCATCGTCTCTACGAGGCCGCCGCGCAGCTTTCCGACGCGGACTATCGCGCGGATCGCGGCGCGTTTTTCAAATCGGTTCACGGCACCTTGAATCACCTGCTCGCGGCCGACCGCATCTGGATGAAGCGATTCACCGGCGAGGGCGACGCGCCGACCCGGCTTGATGCGATTGTCCGCGAGACGCTCGCCGATCTCCGTCCGGCGCGTGAGGCGGAAGACGCGCGGATCGTCGCCTACGTCGAAAACCTGCCGGACGCCCAGCTTGCGGGCCGGGTCCGTTATCGCACCCTCACCGGGCCATCCGATGTCGAGCAGCCGCTGGCATCGGCGCTGCTTCATGTCTTCAACCATCAGACCCATCACCGCGGGCAGGTGCATACTCTGCTGACGGGCTTTGACCTTGACGCGCCGCCGCTCGACCTCGCCCTGTTCCAGCGCGAAAGCGGCATTGGCATGTCATGAATCTTTGGCTGCGGGTTCTCCACCTGATCATCGCATCGTTCTTCCGGTCGAAACTTGATCCGGTCAACGAGGTGTCGCGCCTGTCGTTTCGCGTCTGGCCTCACGATCTCGACACCTCGCTCCACATGAATAACGGGCGCTACTGGACGTTGATGGATCTCGGGCGTGCCGATCTGATGATCCGGTCCGGGTTGTGGCGGCCCATCATGAAGCACGGATGGCTGCCGGTGGTGGGTGCGGGGCAGATCCGTTTTCGGCGCGAAATGAGGCTCTTTCAGCCATTCACGCTGGAAACGCGGATTCTCACCTGGCTCGAAGGTCAGGTCATGATCGAGCATCGGCTTGTCTCGAACACCAAGGATGGCGCATCCATCCTCAATGCGGTCGCGCTGGTCCGGGCCGGGCTCTATGATCGGCAAGCGAAAAGCTTCGTCACCATCGAGCGCATGTTCGAGGAAATCGGCTTGCACGCCCCCGCGCCCGAAGTGCCCCCTGAGGTCGAGGCGTTCCTGAAGGCTGAAGAGACGTTGAAGAGACCGGCTTGATGGTTCACGGTGAGGCGGTAACTTTCTATCGCCCGTCACAACCGAGAAGTTGATTCCATGCCCCGCACCATCGACTACTATTTCTCGCTTACGAGCCCTTGGGCCTATCTCGGGCATGCCCCCTTCATGGACATCACGCACCGGCATGGGGTTGAGGTGAATTACAAGCCCGTTTTCCTCGGTCGTGTCTTCTCGGAAACGGGCGGTTTGCCGCTCGCCCAGCGCCATCCGGTGCGGCAGCGCTATCGGATGGTCGAATTGCAGCGGTGGCGCGAAAAGCGCGCGCTGTCATTCAATCTTCAACCGAAATACTGGCCCTTCGACGTGAATCTGCCCGACCGCTTCATCATCGCGATTACGGTCTCGGGCAAGAGCCCGGACCCCTTCCTGCGCCGCATCTTTGCCGCCATCTGGGAGGAGGAACGCGATGTCGGCAACCCCGTCGTTCTCGCGGAGCTGGCCGAGGCGGCGGGCCTCGATTCCTCGTCTTTGATGGACCTAGCCACCGGCAGCGTCACCGAGGCGATCTATGCGCTCAACCTGGAGAACGCCGTGGCAGGCGACGTCTTCGGCTCGCCGGCCTATGTGCTCGATGACGAGGTGTTCTGGGGGCAGGACCGGCTGGATCTGCTCGACGATGCCCTACGGACCGGGCGGCCGCCCTATCGGCCTTCGGTCGCGGGATAGAAGTGACGCCGCCTCTTCACAAGCCGCTCGCGGTCTTCGACGCCGGCCTGGGGAGCTATGCTGCGGTCAGGCTCCTGCATGACACCTATCCGGAGCAGGACATTCTCTACCTCGCGGACCGCGCGAGCTTTCCTTATGGCGGGAAGAGCAAGGCCGATCTCGTGGCCGTCGTCGGCAAGGCGGTTGCGTATCTGGAGACCTTCGATCCGTGCGCGGTCGTCCTGGCGTCGAACGCGCCGACCGTGGTGGCCTTCGATGTGTTGAAGGACATGGCGAGGAAGCCGCTCTTCGGTGTCTATCCCCCGGTCGCGGATGCGCTTGTGCGTTCGCGGTCGAAACAGGTCGCCGTTCTGGGCGTGCGCTCGATGGTCGAGAGCTCGGAAATTCGTACGTTCATCGATCGGGCTGCGCAAGGGCAGGGCGGTGTTCATGCCTTCGATGCGTCCGATCTGGTCGCCCTGATCGAAAACGCGGCCTTTCTCAATGAGAAGCCCGGCACCCAGGGCAAAGTCTCGCGGTTCGTCGACAAAGTACGTGCGGCTTTCCCCGACATCGACGTGATGACGCTTTCGTCAACGCATCTGCCTTGGCTGTCCGACTTTTTCGAGAAAGCGGCGCCGGACGTGACCTTCCTCGATCCGGCGGCGACTGTGGTCGCGGCGCTTGAACCGTACGTCACGACCGGCTCAGGGCGTGTCGAAGGGCATGTGACGGAGGACGAGCGCTATCCCTACGAGGCGTTCGCGCAAATCCTCGACACACTGGATATTCGCATCCCGCTGCACCGCGTCGCATTTTGAGACGCAGTGGAGGCCTATTCCGCCGCCACCCGCGTCGCGCGCCATTGCGTCAGCAATGCGCGCAAAGCCGCTGGCTTCACCGGCTTGTTGAGGATGTGAACATGCATCGCCGTCGCCGCGTCACGCACGGTCGGCGTGCGGTCGGCGGTCACGAGCATGGCGGGGGTGTCGACCTGCGTCTTCCAGCGCAGGTTCTTGATGAGGTCGAGACCGTCGCCCTCATCGAGATGATAGTCCGCGATGATCGCCTCCGGCGGTGTCTTGTGCGCCTTGAGGGTCTGTAGCGCGCTGTCGAGGTCCGACGCTGTCCAGACCTCGCAACCCCAGTTGGCCAGTAGTAGGCGCATGCCTTCCAGAATGGCGGGCTCGTTGTCGATCACGAGCACGCGCAATCCCGACAGGAGGGTCACGGGCGGTTGCGGCGGTTCGGTGGGGAGGGTCGAGGCGGGGAGGGCTGCAACCACCGGCACATCGACGCGGAACACGGACCCGCGCCCGGCTTCCGATTTCAACGCCACCGGATGCGCGAGAACGCGGCCGATGCGCTCGACGATGGAAAGGCCGAGACCAAGACCTCGCGCCGCCTTCGCGCCTTGATCGAGACGTTGGAACTCCCGGAACACAATTCTTTGCTTGGAGGGAGGGATGCCCAGGCCGGTGTCCCAAACCTCGATGGCGAGATGAGCCCCCTTGCGACGCCCGCCAACGATGACCCGTCCTGCACTCGTATATTTGATGGCGTTGGAAACGAGATTCTGGAGCACGCGGCGCAGCAGGCGGCGATCCGAGCGAATGGTGAGCGAGGACGGTACGAAGGTGAGCTGCAACCCCTTCTTGCGGGCGATCGGATCGAACTCGCGCTGAAGCTGGCGGAACAATTCGTCGATGCGGAAGCTCGACCATTGCGGTCTCATCGCGCCGGAATCCAGGCGGGAGATGTCAAGCAGAGCGGTGAGGATCTCCTCAACCGCGTCGAGGGCGGCGTCGATATTTTCCGCCAGGCTCGAGTCACCTGCTTCCCGGTCGCGCTCGACCAACGACGTGGCGTAAAGGCGCGCGGCGTTGAGCGGTTGCAGAATGTCGTGGCTGGCGGCGGCGAGAAAGCGGGTTTTGGAGATGTTGGCTTCGTCCGCTTCCGCCTTGGCGCTGGTGAGCGCCTCGTTGAGGCGGGTCAGCTCCTCGGTGCGCTCGCGGACGCGCTGCTCCAGCGTCTCGTTGGCACGCCGGCTCTCCTCCTCCGCCTCGACTGTCTCGGTGACGTCCGTATAAGTGGTGACGAGGCCGCCATCGGGCAATTGGTTCGAGCGGATCTCGATCACCTTGCCGGAGGGCCGCAGCTTCAGGCGCACCGGCTCGAGATCGTGCAGGAAGGAATGGATGCGCGCGGCAATCAGCTGGTTGGTGTCGCCCGGTCCGTAGGAGCCGCGCTCCGCGTTGAAGGCGAAGATGGCATCCATGCCGATGCCGACGCGGACGAGGTTGGGCGGGAGTTCGTAGAGATCGACGAAGGCCTGATTCCATGCGAGCAATTTCAGGTCGCGATCGAGCACGGTGATGCCCTGCTTGGCGTAGTTGATCGCATGCTGCAGCAGATCGCGGCTGTGCTGGATGGCAGCCGACGCATCGTCGAGAAGCTTGAGCGCCGCCTTGGTCGAGACGGTGCGGCGGCGCAGCAGCAGCGACAGGGCCAGTCGCGACGAGGCGGTGCCGATGGCGGAGGCGAGGAGGTGTTCGGCATAGCGTAGCAGATGCACATCCGCTTCCGCACGGGTCTCAAGCGCTTGTCCGCGGCTATGGGCGAAGCCTTCAAAGGATCGGGTCGTGCGTTCCTCGCCGAGATAGCGCGCGACGGTCGCGCGCAATTCGTCAACGGTCACGCTCGCCCGGAACAGGCGGAAACTCGGGGTCGCGGAGAGATCCGGCTCGCCGACAAAGATCGTGGCCTGGACCCGCTCGAGCGCGGTCACCGGTTTCCAGAGCGAGCAGCCGACATAGGTCAGGATGTTGAGGGTCAGGCTCCAAATGACGCCGTGGGTGAGCTGCGGCAGATCGACTCCGAATAGCGCCGTCGGTTTGAGCGCCGAAATCCCGAACGGGCCGGTGATTACCACATCCGACCAGAACACGCCGTCCCAGACCAGACTGGGGAGAAGCAGCGTGTAGGCCCAGGTGACAAATCCGACAATGAGCGCCGCGCTGGCGCCGAAGGCCGTGCCCCGCGACCAGATGAGACCGCCGAGAAAGGCCGGCGCGACCTGGGCGATGGCGGCGAACGACAACAGGCCGATGGCGGCAAGCGCCGCTTCGCCGGAGGCGCGGTAATAGGCATAGGCGAGCAGGATCACCACCATGATCGAGGCGCGCCGCACGCCAAGCACGAAGCCGCCGAGATCGACGCCTGCGAAAGCCCGCCGCCGCAGAACGATCGGCATGACCAGATGGTTCGAGATCATCACCGCGACCGCGACGGAATCGACGATGACCATGGCAGTCGCCGCCGAGAAACCGCCCAGAAACGCGATGACCGCAACCACCCCCGACTGGTCGAACAGGGGCAGAGCGAGAACGGTCATGTCGCGGTCGACCGTGCCTTCGGGGAAGATTGCCAGGCCGCCGAGCGCGATGGGGATGACGAAGATGTTGATGAGCACGAGGTAGAGCGGGAACAGCCATGCCGCCCGCTTCACGTCTTCGATGGCCCGGTTTTCGACCACGGTCATGTGAAACTGGCGCGGCAGAAGTAGCGCCGCGCAGCTCGAGAGAAGAATGAGCGTGATGTAGCTGCCGAAACCGGAGGTCCGGTCGAAGAGGCTCGGATCGATCCCCTTCGCGCTGAGGCGCTCGACGATGGCGCCGTAGCCGCCGAACATGACGAAGGTGACATAGCCGCCGACGAAGAGAAACGCGATCAGCTTCACGACGGATTCAAGCGAAATCGCCATCATCAATCCGTCCTGATGCTCGGTCGCGTCCGTATGGCGCGTGCCGAACGCGACAGCGAAACCGGCAAGCACGAGTGCGACGACGAGTGCCAGATCGCCGAAAAACGGGATCTGGGGATGGGTCGTGCCGTTCGCCGCGCTGAGAAACACGTCGAGCGAGGACGAGACCGCCTTCAATTGCAGCGCGATATAAGGAATGGAGCCGATGAGCGCGATCAGGCTGACGATGGCTGCGACGCGTTCGCTCTTGCCGTAGCGCGCGGCGACGAAGTCGGCGATGGACGAGATGTTCTGTGTCTTGGCGATCCGCACGATGCGCGTGACGAGAGTGTGGCCGAGACCGATGACGAGGATGGGCCCGATATAGATGGTGAGGAAGTCCAGGCCGGAGCGGCTGGCAAGCCCCACCGATCCAAAGAACGTCCAGGACGTGCAATAGACCGCGAGCGACAAGGCAGCGATGGTGGAGCGGGCAGGCCCCTGGATGATCCGCCGCCCGCCATTGTCGCCCCAATGGGCGACCATGAACAACAGGCAGAGATAGACCAGGGCCGATAGGATAACCGCCCAACTGGCGACCATGTGCGATCCTCGCGAGAAAAACCCTCGACAGATTTAGCTGGTCACGGTGGCGAATGCCACTGCCGGTTGACCCCCAGGGCCCTTACAAATTCCGGTCCCAGCCCGGCTCGGGCGCGAAGCGGGCGGCCAGGAACTCGCTGAAGGCGCGCACCTTGGCCGGAGTCTGACGGCCGGAGGGCAGGACTGCGTGAACGCCAAGCTCCTGTGCCGGATAATCGGCCAGGACCCGGACGAGGCTGCCATCGCGCAGGCTATCGCCCACCAAAAAGGTCGGCTGATAGATCAACCCCTGTCCGGCGAGCGCCGCCGCGAGCAAGGCATCTCCGTTATTGGCGCGCAGATTGCCTTTGACCGGAACAGCCATGTCCCCATCCTTGCCGAACAGCCAGCGATCGGCGTTCACGGCGCTGGGGAGGGTGTAGCCGAGACAATTGTGCGCGCTGAGATCGTCGAGAGTCTTCGGCGTGCCGTGGGCCCTGAGGTAGGATGGGGCGGCGCAGACCGCGATGCGGCAAGGGGCGATGCGCCGGGCGACGAGGCTTGAATCCTTCAGCCGTCCAATCCGGATCGCGAGGTCCCACCCCTCCTCGATCAGGTCCACATAACGGTCGGCCAAGCCCAGATCCACCGTCAGAGCAGGATACTGGCCGCTGAATTCAGCAAGCGCCGGTACGATCTGGCGAAACCCGAAGGTAAGCGGCACGTTGAGCCGCAACGTTCCTCGCGGCTCGATGCGATCAAGGCTCGCGGAGGCTTCGGCCTCCTCGATCTCGGCGAGGATGCGCTCGCAGGCGGCCAAATAGTCGCGCCCGCCCTCGGTCAGAACAAGGCTCCGCGTCGAGCGGTTCAGAAGCTTGACGCCGAGGCGGTTTTCAAGCGCTGCCACATGCTTCGTCACCATCGTCTGCGAGAGATGAAGCGCCCGCGCGGCGGCGGAAAAGCTGCCGAGCGCAGCAACGCGCACGAAGACCTGCATGCTGGTTACGCGGTCGAGCATAGAGGTTATCTCACTCTCGTGGTGTGAATTGATATTCCATGGCGATGATTATCACATTGGCGGTTTGAAGTCATAAGGGATACTACGTTTCCCCTGGAGATCATCATGATCGATACCCGCACCGCTCCTTATGCCGCCCTCGTTCTCCGCGTGACGCTCGGCATTCTCTTCCTGGCCCATGCAGGCCTCAAGATCTTCGTTTTCACGCCTGCGGGCACAGCGCAGTTCTTCGGCAGCCTCGGTCTTCCCCCGACACTCGCCTATCTGACCATCCTCGCGGAGGTCGCCGGCGGCGTCGCTCTGATCCTCGGCTTCCTGACCCGCTGGGCCGCTCTGGCCTTGATCCCGATCCTCCTCGGGGCGATCTTTACCGTGCATGGCCCGGCCGGCTTCTTCTTCAACAATCCGAATGGCGGCTGGGAATATTTGGCGTTCTGGATTGCGGCTCTTGTCGTCCAGGCCCTTCTCGGTGACGGAGCCTATGCCCTCAGCACCGGCTCGGCAAAGACTTCGGGCTCGCTTTCGGCTCGCTCAGCGTAATGGAAGAACCATGAGTGCAACGATCACATCATCGGATACCGCCGGAACTCCGGCGGCACGTCCCATCCATCCGGGCACCCGCATCGGCCACGTGCATCTGAAAGTGGCCGATCTGAACCGTTCGCTCGCCTTCTATTGCGGCGTCCTCGGCTTCGAGCTGATTCAACGCTATGGCACCCAGGCAGCCTTTATTTCGGCTGGGGGCTATCACCACCATATCGGCTTGAACACCTGGGAAAGCCTGGGCGGCTCGCCGCCGCCTCCCGGCACGACGGGGCTTTACCATACCGCCATTCTCTACCCGACGCGGGCGGCGCTGGCCGATGCGCTTTATCGGCTGGCGCAAGCGGGTATCCCGCTTGAGGGTGCGAGCGATCACGGCGTGAGCGAGGCTCTTTATCTCAGCGATCCCGACAAGAACGGCGTCGAGCTCTATTGGGATCGCCCCAAGGAGGAATGGCCCCGGACGCCCGACGGCGCGCTCCAGATGTTCACAAAGCGCCTGGACCTTCAGGGGCTTCTCGCCAGCCGGGAGGCTTGACTAAATCCCTCGTTCGGACAGCTTAATCCTAGTGGAGCTGACGAACGAGGGATCGACCATGTTGAACGAGTTCAAGAAATTCGCCTTGCGCGGCAACGTGGTGGATCTTGCCATCGGCGTCATCATCGGCGCGGCGTTCGGACGGATCGTGGACTCGCTCGTCGGCGACATCTTCATGCCGATTATCGGCGCGGTCACAGGCGGCCTCGACTTCTCGAATTACTTCACGGCGTTGTCGCACAACGTCACTTCGACATCGCTTGTCGAAGCAAAGAAACAGGGGGCGGTGCTCGCCTGGGGCAACTTCTTCACCATCGCCATCAACTTCATCATCATCGCCTGGGTTCTCTTCCTGGTGGTGAGAGCGTTGAACAAGCTGCAACGGACCGAAGCGGCCAAGGCCGAGAAGGCTCCGGAAACTCCCGAAGACGTGAAGCTCCTGTCGGAAATCCGCGACCTTCTGAAGGACAAACGGCCCGCTTGAGATCCATCACCGGATTCGATCGGTCACCCTTTTTCTTTTCATGGATGGAGAATCGCGACTTGCTTTAAACAGGGGGCACCGTTGTCTGCCTGTTGAAGGAAGTCTTCATGGACTCATCCATTGCGATCCCTTCGCTTTCGAAACTGCGCCCGGAGGCCGAGCAGGCTCCTGCCAGCGGGATCGTCGATGTGGCGAATTATGGCCGGGGACGTCCGGGCATCATACCGCTTTGGGTTGGCGAGGGCGATCTGCCGACGCCGGCCTTCATTTGCGAAGCGGCAACGCGCTCGCTGGCAACAGGCGAGACTTTCTACACCTATCAGAGCGGCATTCCGGAGCTGCGCGAGGCACTCGCCCGCTATCACGAGCGGCTCTACGGAAAGGCTTCCGATCCGGAGCGCTTTTTCGTGAACTCGGGCGGCATGCCCGCCTTGCAGATCGCGATCCGCATGGTCGCCGGAACTGGCGATGAGGTGCTGGTCCCCACACCCGCGTGGCCCAATTTCGTCGGCGCGATAGTCATCGCGGGCGCGCAGGCCGTCGGAGTTCCCATGAATATCGACGCGCACGGTTGGAACATCGACCTCGAACGGCTCGAAAAGGCGGTTACGCCCCGCACCCGCGCCCTCGTCATCAACTCGCCCTCCAATCCGACCGGCTGGACGGCGAGCCATGACGATCTGAGCGCTTTGCTCGATATCGCGCGGCGGCACGGTCTCTGGATCATCGCGGACGAGATCTATGGCCGCTTCATTCACGACCCGACACTGACCGTCGGCGGACGTTCACCCTCGTTCCGGGATGTGATGACACCCGAGGACTGCGTCCTCTTCATCCAGACCTTTTCTAAGAATTGGGCCATGACGGGTTGGCGACTCGGCTGGCTCGAGGCTCCGCCCCCGCTTGGTCCCGTCATTGAAAATCTGATCCAGTACCAAACCTCCGGAACGCCGGTCTTCATCCAGCGCGCGGGCATCGCCGCGCTGGATGAGGGTGAGAGCTTCCTGGCCGATCAAATCGCGCGGGCCCGGGCCGGTCGGGCGATCGTGCAGCGCCTGACCGAGTCGGGTCTCGTCGAACTGCCGCCTCCGAGCGGAGCCTTCTATGCCTTTTTCAAGATCCGGGGAGCCAAGAACGCGAAGGACATCGCGATGCGGCTCATCGATGAAGCTAATGTGGGCCTTGCGCCGGGCTCCGCCTTTGGCGACGCGGGCGAGGGGTATTTGCGCCTGTGCTATCTCCGCAAGGCCGAGGACGTGGAAGAAGCGGTCCGCCGCATAGCCGAGGCCCTGCCACGGCTTGCCGCGTAAGGTCGAGGCACGGGGCGCATGCCCCACCCGCGTCGACACCGATTGACCTGAAAGCTTCAGGCGGTCATGGAGCGAAGAAGAGGGGGCTCCGCTATCCGGTCATGCGTCTGATCTTCGCTCATCTTGCTCAAATTCTGATTGCCGGTCTCGGCGGCCTGCTCTTTCAGGTTCTCGGCGTGCCTGCGGCCTGGCTCTCCGGCGCCGCCATTGCAATGACTTTATGGGGTCTGACGCGCTGGGCCGTGCCGATGCCCCGCGCGCTCGCCGACGCCGCGATGCTGATTTCCGGCGCGTCGATGGGCGCGGCCGTGACACCTGAGGCGATCGCCGCGATGGGCCGCTATCCGTCGAGCCTCATCCTCTTGATCGTCGCTGTCGTGGTGATCTCTTGCGCCTCCGTGCTCTGGCTGACGCGGGTCTCGGGGTGGCGCACGGACGATGCCGTGCTGGCCTCCGTGCCCGGTGCACTTTCCACGGTTCTCGCCATCGCCGTCGATCGCAAGGCGGAGGTCGCCTCCATCGCCATCGTCCAGAACGTCCGCCTGTTCGTGCTGATCGCGCTGTTGCCGAGCGCTGTCGTCATGGTGGGAGAGGGCGGAAACGGCGCTGCGCTGCTTGGTCAAGGATTGCCCGTGGAGACGCCCGCCGGCATGGCTTTCGTGTTTGGCGGCAGTCTGATTGTCGGGGCGCTCTTCAATCGGCTCAAAGTCGCTGCGCCCATCCTTCTCGGCGCGACGTTGGTCAGCACGGCCAGCCATGGCACGGAACTCGTGACGGGCGTCATTCCGCCGGTCATCGCCACCGGCGGACTTGTTCTCATCGGTATTTTCATCGCCGAACGCTTCCGTGACCTGCAGCGTTCGACCTTGAAGAAGACGCTTTTCGCCGCCCTCGGATCGCTGACCATCGGCATGGTGGTGGCGGTCGCGTTCGCGATCCTTGCGGCCTGGCTGGCGGGGGTGAGCTTCGCCAATGGTCTCGTCGCCTTCGCCCCGGGTGGTCTCGAGGCCATGACCGTTCTCGCCCTGATCTTGGGGCTCGACCCGCTTTACGTGGGCAGCCACCATCTCGTGCGCTTCCTCAGCATCGGACTTGTCGTGCCGTTCGTGGTGGCATGGCTGCAGAGAGATCGATGATCGGCTGACGAAAAAAGCGCGGCCTCGGCATCGGGGCGCATCAGCCAGCCGTGCTGGTTCGAGCCTCGAACCTCTGACAGCCTGCGATCATCTGTTGCGTAGCCGCTCCACGGCCTCCATGCGCGGCTTCGCGGTATCCCACAGGCGCTTCGTTACCGCTGAGACGAGCGCTTCGGTCAGGAGGAGAAGACCTGCCGAGGAATCCCAGTTCGAGGGCGCGGTGATGTGGGCGGGCAGGACATGGCGCGCCACCCGGGCGATGGGCGAGAGCCAGGGGTCGGTGAGGAGGACGATCGTTGCGCCCTGCTTTGCCCCGGTCTCGCACAGGGCGGTCACGTCCTCCTGATAACGACGGATGTCGAAGGCGACGATAACGTCCTTGCGGCCGATCTCGATCATCCGGTCGCGCCACAGGGCGGGCTGCCCTTCGATGAAATCGACGTGACTGCGGACGATTCGGAAGTGGCTTTCGGCGTAGCGCGCCACCGCGCCGGTGAAACGTCCACCGGTGAAATGGATGTTCCGTCGCGGATCACTCAGCAGGGTCACGACCGCATCGAATTCGGCCGGCGCGATGTTTTCCACCGTTGCTTTGAGATTGCCGATCACCGCGTTGGCGAACGAGGCGAGTGCCGAGGCACCTGGTCCTGTGTCGATCGGACCGGACTTGGCGAGCGGCGACAGAAGTTGCGCCTCCAACTCCTCGCGCAAATGCTTCTGGAAGTCCGGAAAACCGCTGAAACCGAGCCGGGTGACGAAACGCAAGGCCGAGGGCCCGGAGATTCCTGCCCGGGAGGCAAATCCTGCCACGGTGTCGAGACCGGCGAACGGATAATGGCTCAGAAGGAGATGGGCGGCGCGCTTCTCGCTCGGCGTGAACGAATCCATCTCGTGGCGGATGCGCTCCGCGAGACTCGGCTGGTCGGCAACGGGGGCAAGAGTTTCATCACGCATGTGAGATTGTTCGGTCCCCCTCCTTGACGCCTTCGAAAAGCTGTATCAGAAATTTCAAAATAGCAAAAACAAGAATGAACGTATCAATCGTTCAACGTAGGGAATGAGGCTCGCAATGACGAGCCAACGGAGGGCCGCATGACGCATGCGAGTCGTATGGATGCCGATGCCCGGTCTGCTGCGCAGGCCGGCGAGCCGGTCGCTCGCGTCGAGAATGCTCAGGGGCGCTCGCCTGTTCTGCTGATCTGCGAGCACGCTTCCAGGCATCTTCCATCTCGTTACGGCATGCTTGGCCTGGGGCCTGCTGAGCTCGAGAGCCACATCGCCTGGGATCCCGGCGCGTTGGGCGTTGCGCGCGGTTTGTCGCGCCTGCTCGATGCGCCTTTGGTTCACGCAACGGTGTCGCGCCTCGTGCTCGACCTCAACCGTGCTCCATCCGCGCCGGACTCGATCACGGCATTGAGCGAGCGCACCACCGTTCCCGGCAATCTCGACCTCGACCCGACAGAACGCGCCCGCCGCGTTGCGGAGGTTTATGAGCCGTTCCACCGCGCCGTGGATGAATTCGCCGAGGCGCGCAAGGCGGCGGGGCAGGTCACCGCGGTCGTCTCGATCCATTCCTTCACACCGGTTTACAAGGGCGTCCAGCGCCCCTGGGAGATCGGTCTGATCTTCGATGAGGACGCGCGCTACGCGCGCAATGTCGAGGCCGGCCTGAAGCGCGATCCCGCGCTCACCATCGGCATGAACGAACCCTATTCTCCGGCGGATCGGGTGTTCCACACCCTCGACCGCCATGCAGTGCGGCGCGGCCTCGTGCCCCTGATGATCGAAATCCGCAACGACCTGATTCGCACAGAAGACGGACAGGCGTCGTGGTCTAATCGTCTTGCGCCACTCTTGAGGGAGGGTGCGCAGACGCTGTGACGACGGCCATGGCGCGAGGTGTGCCGTGGCTCAGAGGGCAGACTTACTTCTTGGAGGAAGAGTCGATGTCAGTCGGACGGGGGAGCACGGGGGCGCAAGCCTCCGCCGGAGCGCAAGGCGCTGCCGGCATCACCTACACTAAAGTGGATGACAGTTATTTCGAGGCACGGCGTCTGAAACGTTACGCCCGCGTCTGGTCATTGTGGGCGCTCGGCGTCGGCGCGGTCGTTTCGGGCCACTATTCCGGATGGAATCTGGGCTTGGCGCAGGGCTACGGTTCGATGCTCTTCGCGACCATCATCATCGCGACGATGTATCTGGGCCTGACATTCTCGCTCGCCGAGATGTCGCCGGCGCTTCCGCACACGGGTGGCGCTTATTCTTTCGCACGCACCGCGATGGGTCCGTGGGCGGGCTACATCACCGGCATCGCCGAGAATATCGAATTCGTGCTGACACCGGCCGTGATCGTATTCTTCATCAGCTCGTATCTTTCGGCCATCTTCGGCACGGCGCCCGAATTCCAGCCGGTCTACTGGGTGTTGTCCTACGCCTTGTTCGTAGGTCTGAACATCGTCGGCGTCGAACTCTCGTTCAAAGTCACTGTGACCGTGACCGTGATGGCTCTCGCGGTTCTCGTCGCATTCTATCTGTCAGTCTTGTTCTCGGGTCAGCTCGACTTTTCCCGCTGGGCGCTGAACATCGGCGCTGATGGCGCGGAGCTGCCGAAGGGCGGCGGACCGTTCCTGCCTTTCGGCATCAAGGGCATTTTCATGACCATGCCGTTCGCGGTCTGGCTGTTCCTTGCCATCGAGCAGTTGCCGTTGGCGGCGGAAGAGTCGCACGATCCGCAGAATGATATGCCCAAGGGCATCATCGCAGGCATCATGACGCTCATCGTCTCGGCCTTTCTCGTGACCTTCCTGAACACGAGCATCGCGCCGGGTGCGGCGGGTCTTGCCAAATCGGGCGAGCCTCTGCTGGACGGCTTCCGCACCATCTTCGGTTCGGATATCGCGAAGATTCTTGCCGCCATCGCGGTGATCGGCCTCATCGCCTCGTTCCACACCATCATCTTCGCCTTCGGTCGGCAGATCTACTCGCTCTCGCGGGCGGGCTATTTCCCGAGGTTCCTGTCCATCACCCACGGCAGCCGTAAGACGCCGCACGTGGCGTTGATCGCAGGTGCCGTGATCGGTCTTGTGGTGATGCTGATCATCTGGTTCGCGGTCGGTGCCGAGGCCGGTGCGAACGTCATCGGCGGCACGCTGCTCAACATGGCGGTGGCGGGTGCGATGCTGGCTTACTTCATGCAGGGCATGTCCTACATCACCCTGAAGAAGAAGTTCCCGCACATCAACCGGCCCTACAAGAGCCCGTTCGGAAACGCGGGCGCGGTGGTCTGCATGATCATCGCGGCGATCACGCTCTACTTCCAGTTCACGGATCCCGTATTCCAGGTAGGGGTGCTCGGCGTTGCCGTCTACTACGCCGTGATGATGGCCTACTTCCTGATCTGGGGTCGCCACAAGCTCATTCTCTCCCCCGAGGAAGAGTTCGCCCTCACCAAAGGTGAGAGCGAATACAAGTCCCATTGACCGTTCCGGGAGCGCATTCGTGCGCTCCCTCCCTTCTTCATATCCGTTAGGTTTTCGGCATGAACGCCCCCACACTCCGTATGGACACTCCCAAGATCAAGACGGCAGCCGAGGCCGCGGCTTATGTGCGCAGCCGTGACCTGCCCTTCGTGAAAATCGGCGTCGTCGATGTCGACGGCGTCATGCGTGGCAAATACATGGCCCGCGACAAGTTCGAATCCGCCCTCCAAAGCGGCTTCGCCATGTGTGATGTCGTGCTCGGCTGGGACTCGAACGACCAGCTCTATGACAACACGACGCTCACCGGTTGGCACACCGCCTATCCCGATGCAGCCGCGCGCATTCTGCCGGAAACGATGCGTCTCATCCCCTTTGAGAATGACCTCCCGTTCTTCCTGGCCGAGTTCGACGGCTACGCGGAAGCAGCCTGCCCACGCGGTCTGCTGCGGCGCGTGTTGAAGAAGGCGGACGACATGGGCTTCGCCGTCTCGGCGGCAGCGGAATTCGAATTTTTCATGTTCGAGGAAACACCGCATTCGGTGCGCGAGAAGAACTATCGCGATCTGAAAAACCTTACGCCCGGCTTCTTCGGCTACTCGGTGCTGCGCTCCGGCGTACACTCGGAATTCTATCACGAGCTACTGGATCTCGGAACGCGAATGGATTTCGAGATCGAGGGTCTTCATACCGAGACCGGCCCTGGCGTTCTCGAAGCGGCGATCCGCGTCGACGAAGCTTTGAGGGCCGCCGACAAGGCCGCTCTGTTCAAGACCTACACCAAGATCCTCGCTCAGCGTCGCGGTTTGATGGCGACCTTCATGGCGAAGTGGTCGCGCGATTGGCCGGGCCAGTCGGGCCATCTGCATGCGTCGTTGAAGGACACTAAGACCGGCAAGGGCGCGTTCTACGATCCCAAGAAGCCGCACAACATGTCCGATACCATGCGCTGGTTCGTCGGCGGTCAGCAGCAGCTGATGCCGGAATTCCTGTCGATGGTTGCGTGCACGGTGAACAGCTATACGCGCCTCATCCCGGGCTATTGGGCACCGACCGATTCCGCCTGGGGCGTGGAAAACCGCACCACCGCGCTTCGCGTCATTCCGGGCTCCGAAAAGTCGCAGCGCGTCGAGTACCGCGTCGCCGCGGCGGACATCAATCCCTATATTGCGCTTGCCGCCGCCATCGGATCCGGCCTGTGGGGTATCGAGAACAAGGTCGATCCGGGTGAGCCGATTCAGGGCAACGCCTATGCCGTGAAACATCCGAAGAAGCGGGCGCTGCCGCGTTCGCTCGGCGAAGCGGCAGAACGTCTAAAAGCCTCGAAGCCGGCCCGTCAGCTCTTCGGCGACACCTTCGTTGACCATTACGCGGCGACGCGCGAATGGGAAGAAAGAGAGGCCCGCAAAGCCATCACCGACTGGCAGCTCGCCCGCTATTTCGAGATCATTTAACCGCTGCATCCGGGGAGGCGGCGATTGGCCTCCCCGGATTTTTTGAGGCATTTCAAGAGAAGAAAGCTATGGTCCCATCAGGGATCATAGTCGTTCAAGAGAGCATCATGGCCGAGACCGATATCGTCTGTATTTCCCCCATCGACGGGCGCGAACTTGTCCGTCGTCCCATCATGTCCGAGGCTGCCATCGACGCCGCGATCAAGGCAGCGCGCGAGGCGCAAGCCAAGTGGCGTCACGTGCCGCTTGCAGAACGCGCCGCCAAGGTGCTCGGCATGCTCGACGCGCTGGTCGCCATGAATCAGGAGGTGGTGCCGGAAATCGCTCAGCAGATGGGCCGCCCGGTCCGCTACGGCGGCGAATTCCGCGGGGTCGAGGAGCGCGCACGCTACATGGTGCGCATTGCGGAAGAGAGCCTCAAGGCGATTCCGGCAGACGATCCGAAGGAGGGCTTCCGCCGCATGATCAAGCGCGAGCCGGTCGGTCTCGTGCTGGTCGTGGCGCCTTGGAACTATCCGTATCTCACGGCCATCAACAGCATCGCGCCCGCGCTCATGGCCGGCAATGCGGTACTCTTGAAGCACGCCTCGCAGACGATCCTCGCGGGCGAGCGCTTCCAGATGGCAGCGGACCGCGCTGGTCTGCCGAAAGGTCTGTTCCAGACCTTCGTTCTCAGCCACGACCAGACGAGTCGCATCCTCGGCCAGGGCCTCGTCGATCACTGCAACTTCACTGGCTCGGTTTCCGGCGGTAAGTCCATCGAGCGTGCGGCGGCGGGTTCCTTCACCTCGCTCGGTCTCGAACTCGGCGGCAAGGATCCGGCCTATGTGCGGGCGGACGCCAATATCGAGAACGCCATCGAGAACCTTGTCGACGGCGCGTTCTTCAATTCGGGACAATGCTGCTGCGGCATCGAGCGCATCTATGTGCATGAGAGTCACTATGACCGCTTCGTCGAAGGCGCGGTCGATCTCGTGAACAAGTATGTGCTCGGCAACCCGCTCGATGAAGCCACGACCCTCGGCCCGATGGCGCATAAACGCTTCGCCGATCTCGTGCGCCAGCAAAATGCGGAAGCGGTGGCGAAGGGCGCAAAAGCCCATATCGACACGAAGCGTTTTGCCGCCGATGTCGGCAACACCGCCTACCTCGCACCGCAGGTACTGACCAACGTGGATCACTCCATGAGCGTCATGCGCGAAGAGAGCTTTGGGCCGACCGTCGGCATCATGAAGGTGAAGGGCGACGAAGAGGCGATCCGCCTCATGAACGACTCGCCCTACGGTCTCTCCGCCGCGATCTGGACCTCCGACATCGATGCGGCGGAAGCCATTGGTGACAAGCTCGAGACCGGCACCGTCTTCATGAATCGTTGCGACTATCTCGATCCCGCTCTCGCCTGGACCGGCGTGAAGGATACGGGCCGCGGCGCCAGCCTGTCGAAGCTTGCCTACGAATCTCTCACCCGTCCGAAATCCTTCCACCTCCGCCAGATCTGAGTGTGACTGACATGACCGTTTCTCCTCGTTCCAACTGGAGCTACCCTACCCCGATCCGCTTCGGCGCAGGCCGCATCTCGGAACTCGCCGAGGCCTGCAAGGCTGTCGGCATGAGCGCGCCGCTGATCGTCACCGACCCGTTCCTCGCGACGCAGCCGATGACGAAGAATGCGCTTGAAGCGCTGAAGGCCGCTGGTCTCAAGGCGGGCATTTTCTCCGACATCAAGCCGAACCCGGTTGAGACCAATGTCTATAAGGGCCTCGAGGCATTGAAGGCGGGCAATCACGATGGCGTCGTCGCCTTCGGCGGCGGCTCGGCGCTCGATGCTGGCAAGGTCATCGCCTTCATGAAGGGCCAGACGCGCCCCATGTGGGATTTCGAGGATATCGGCGATTGGTGGACCCGCGCGGACCCCAAGGGCATCGCGCCGATCATCGCCGTGCCGACGACCGCCGGCACGGGCTCGGAAGTCGGTCGCGCCGGCGTCATCACGCAGGAAGCGACGCACACCAAGAAGGTGATCTTCCATCCGCTCATGATGCCGAAGATCGTGATCTGCGATCCGGAGCTGACGGTCGGTATGCCCCCCCACATCACAGCGGGCACGGGCCTCGACGCGCTCGCGCACTGCATCGAAGCTTATTGCGCGCCGGGTTATCACCCAATGGCCGACGGCATCGCGGCGGAAGGCATCCGCCTCGTGAAGGAATACCTGCCGCGCGCTTACAAGGACGGCGCGGACATTGAGGCCCGCGCGCAGATGATGTCGGCCGCCGCCATGGGCGCCACCGCGTTCCAGAAGGGCCTGGGCGCGATCCACGCGCTCTCGCACCCGACCGGCGCGCTCTACGACACCCATCACGGCCTCACCAATGCGGTCTTCATGCCGTATGTGTTGGTTTATAACCGCGCGGCGATCGAGAAGAGGATCGAGCGTCTTGCAGCCTATATCGGCCTTGAGCCCTCGTTCCAGGCCTTCCTCGACTGGGTGCTGCAGCTGCGCAAGGATCTCGGCGTGCCGCACACTCTCGCTGGTCTGAAGGTCGACAACGCCCGCTTCGACGAAATGTCGGAGATGGCTCCCAACGATCCCACCGCCGGCGGCAACCCGGTGCCGATCAATAAGGAAAGCGCGCGCAAGCTCTTTGATAACGCGCTCGCTGGCGTCGTTTAACTACGCCATCTTTCATGCGAAAGCGGCGGGACCTGATCCCGCCGCTTTTTTGTTGCGAATGTTCCAGGGCGATCATCTACCCTGTCTGCAAACCCCACCACCCGTGCAGGCCGACATAAAGGCCGACCAGGATGATCAGTGCACCGGACAGATAGGGTGCACGCTGTGCGGCGGTGTTGAACCAGGACCAGCGCTCCGATGCGTGGCGGACGCTCAAGGCCGCAGCCGCGCCGACCGAGACCAGGGTGATCGCAAGTCCGATGCTGAAGCACAGCACCAGCGTCGCGCCGAGAGTGATTTCCTTCAGTTGCAGACAGATCAAAAGAATCGTGATCGCGGCGGGGCAGGGGATGAGGCCGCCGGTCAGGCCGAAAAGAACGATCTGCCAGGTCGTCACGCTGCGGCCTGAGAAACGGCGGCGGATGTCGTTGGCGTGGGCCAGCTCGTGCGCGTCCTGGTAGCCGTCGGTCGTCAGTTCCAGCCCCTCGACTTCCTCATGCATCGGATCATGGCCGTGTCCCTCCACGAAAGACACGTCGTAGTCATGCGAATGATCGCCATGTGAAAGCTTCACCCGCGCCATGAATTCGTGCGGCTCCGCAATTTCCTGAACGGATTCGAGATAACCGTTGCGCTGCGCGAAGGCGAAGGTTTGGCGTTGGCCATCGGGGCGCTCGATTTCCAACGTCACATTCGCCGCAGACCATGCGTGACCGCTTAGCGGCCGAATGCGCCAGCGCGGCGGTACGCCTTTCTCGAAAATTTCGAGCGCAAGAACGCCGTGCCCTGTGTCGACATGCCGGATGTCATCGTGGTGATGATGGTCATGCGTGTGGCCGTGATCATGATGATGGTGGCCGTCCATGGCGTCAGCGAATTTCCGGTCCCGCCTCGTCCGCCAGATCATCCAAAGCGCGATGCCGATGATAAAGAAAGCCGACGCGAGCTGGAAATAGGGCTCCGTTGTTTCCGCGTTCATGTCGCGCCAGAGATACATGCCGCCGAGCGCGATGCCCCAGACGACCAGCGTATGGGAGACCGTCGCCGCGAGCCCGAGCAGAACCGCCTGCCAGACCGTGCCCCGGACGGCAACGATGAAGGCCGCCATCAGGGTCTTGGAATGGCCCGGCTCCAAACCGTGAAGAGCACCCAGCGCGATGGCGCTTGGGATGAACAGCCAGGCATGGGCGGTGCCCTGCTGAAGCAGTTCGGCAAAGGATGGCATCGGTCCAAGCCTCTCTAAAGATATTTGGTAATGGCCTTGAACTCGTCGATCGATTGGCGCTGGTGTCGCGGCAATTGGCCGATTGTGCTTTCAAGGCAATGGTCCAGGTGATCCTGAATCAGCGTCTTTTTAGCCTGCCCGATCGCCTTC
This sequence comes from Microvirga alba, assembly GCF_015694465.1. Lineage (GTDB taxonomy): Bacteria > Pseudomonadota > Alphaproteobacteria > Rhizobiales > Beijerinckiaceae > Microvirga > Microvirga alba. The sequence goes on along the minus strand of NZ_JADQDO010000009.1, from coordinate 158,770 downwards.
TCGACCGCATGGAGCTGTTGCGCGACGTCGAGGCAGGGGCGGCCTGATTCAATCATCTCGACGACGCTGCGAAGATGGCCTTCCGCCCGCTTCAACCGCTTGGCGATTTCGGGATGGCTTTGGTGTGTGTGGCTGTCAGACATTGCATGATCCTATCCCCCTGGAGGGGATAATCAAACGTGCGAGCGGCATCCTTCGTGCAACCTGAACAGTGGGAGGCGCCATGCCGTCACGAAGGGGGCGAAGGAAAGGGGGGCGGACTGCGAGGGAGAGGAAGGCGGGCAGTATGAATTGCGACGAAGCGGTTCAGAGCCCTATTGGCGGCCGAAAGAAATCACCGCTGCAATCTGCCGACGATGAACGGCGTCAGCGTGACATTGCTCGAAGCAGACTTGATGAAATTCGCCATACCGGCCTCCCGTCCCCACGATTCCCTGGGGTCGTGCGATGGGACGGGAAGCAGCGGTTGAGCGATGCTTTTGCCTTAGAGCGGGTTCCGCTGAAGAGGAATCGGTTCTGCGCGAGGCAAATGCAGTGTCTAGCGGACCGTCGCGCGCAACGGCTGCAGCACCTCGGCCCAGCGATGCAACTCGTCGAGCATCGTCTTCGCGGAGGTGCGGTGGATTTCTTCCGCCTTGAAGTTCTTGTCCTCGTCGAGCTGGCCGAACACCATCGGAAGCGGCACAGCTTCGGGAATTGCCATCATCTTGAGGGTGCTGACCAGGGGCTTGGCGGCCTGAACCGCGCGAAGGCCGCCGGAAATTCCGCCATAGCTGACGAAGCCCACGGGAGCATAATTCCATTCGAGGACGAGGTAGTTCAGCGCGTTCACCAGCGACGGCGGCGGACCGTAATTATATTCCGGCGTCACGAACACGAAGGCGTCAGCCGACTTCACGCTATTGGACCAGGCCTTGGTGTGGTCCTTGGTGTATTTCTGAGCTCGGGGATGCGCGGGCTCATCGAGGATCGGCAGGTTGAAATCCGCAAGGTCCACCAAAACCGGCTCGAACTCGCCGTGCTCGCCAACATACTCGTTGAACCACTTGGCGATGCCGGGGCCGATGCGGCCGGGGCGCGTGCTGGCGATGACGGTGTGAAGCTTGAGCGACATCGTGTCTCCTGAATTCGCTGAATTTGCATTGGGGCGGACCAGCAATTAAGTTCCGCTTTGTAACCGAGGCTCATTAGGTAACTTTCGGGTCGAGCCGCAAGGAGGCACTTTCTTGTCACCCAGTCACATCCATGTGCCTCACCATTGCCGAACCGTGACGGAAATTCTGTCGCGCGTCGGTGACAAGTGGAGCGTTCAGGTCGTCGTGCAGCTCGGCAACGGACCCAAGCGATTCAACGAATTGCGCCGCATCGTCGAGGGTATTTCGCAACGGATGCTCACTCTCACCTTGCGGGGCTTGGAGCGCGACGGCCTCGTGACGCGCACCGTCTACCCGACCATTCCGCCGCGCGTCGATTACGCACTCACAGGGCTGGGTTGCTCTCTGCTCAAGACTGTGCGGGAGCTTGGGGTCTGGGCGATCGAGAACCGCGATGAGATTCTGGAAGCGCGCCGCCGTTTCGACGGGGCGAATTTGCCCGAAATCGGCCAGGACGAAAGGCGCTCGGACGCAGCCTGAGGCTTAAGGCCACACCCTACGCGGCAAGCCGCTGCTCGAGGACTTCCCAGAGGGCCCGATCGCGGAAGTTGTCGACGGGGCGATCGGCGCCGACATTCAGCATCTCCTCGGCGGAAAGCCCGGTCAGGATTCCGAAGGAGAATAAACCTGCGCCCTTCGCAGCCTTCATGCCGGAGGGGGAATCCTCAAACGCGATGGCTTCTTCAGCGCGGATGCCGAACCGCTCCAGCGCCGTCAGGTAGGGCAGCGGATCGGGCTTGCCGCGCTCGACCTGGTCGATGGTGACCTTGACCTGAAACCGCTCGGTCAGGTTCAGCACATCCAGCATATGGGTAGCGTTGAGAAGCGGGGCGTTGGTGACGAGGCCAAGTTTGATGTCGCGCGCCTCTGCCCAATCGAGCAAGTCGATCAGACCTTCCAAAGGTTCGAGATCCAACGCGAGGCGACGGAACGCGGCTTCCTTGCGATCCGCGTAGGCCTCGTGCTCCGCGACAGGCAGATGCGGCAGGAGCGAGGCGAAGATCGACTCGTTAGTGTGGCCGATGATGGAGGAACGATAAAGCTCGTCAGTGATCTCGATGCCCTCCGGCCCGAGGATTTCGGCGAAGGCGCGCAGGTGAACGGGATCGCTGTGAACCAGCGTTCCGTCCATGTCGAAGATCAAGGCTTTCAGCATCGTACCGTCTCGAAGGAAGCGCAGCTATTCGCCGCGCGTGACCGCGCCTTATGTCTGAAGCACAAGGACCCTGAGCGTCAAACGGAGTCTACGCCGCTCCGTTCAACCCAGCCATGCGCATCGCCGCGTGTTAAGCGCCCGGGATGATGGCGACGCCGCGATGCGTCTCGAACGTCACGTTGACCGATGTGCCCGGCTCGATAGGCTCCTTGCGGCCGTATTGAACCACAAAGAGATCGCCCGTGGCAGTTTCCACGTCGTATTCAATCTGCGTGCCGAGATAGGAGGCCTTCTTCACACGTCCGGCGATGGCGGAGCCGTGAGAGGCTCCCTCACCAAGAAGAATGGCGTCCGGGCGCACGGCAAGCTTGACCGCGCCGGGTTTAGCGCCGCGATGGGGCAGGCGAACGCTCAAGCCGTCGATCTTCACATCCGCGCTCGCGCCCTCGACCCCGGTCAGGGTACCGGCGAGGATGTTCGCATCGCCGATGAAGTCGGCCACGAACAGATCCGCCGGCTCCTCATAGAGTTCGCGCGGCGTGCCGGTCTGGGCGATGCGGGCGTTCGACATGACGATGATGCGATCGGAGACGGCAAGCGCCTCCTCTTGGTCGTGCGTCACATAGGCGACGGTCAGGTTGAGGCTCTGCTGCAATTCGCGGATGTCTTCACGCACGCGGCGGCGCAGCTTGGCGTCGAGGTTCGAGAGGGGCTCGTCGAACAGCAGCACCTGGGGTTCCAGAACGAGAGCGCGGGCGACCGCGACGCGCTGCTGCTGGCCACCGGAGAGCTCGGACGGGGCGCGCCGTTCAAGCCCGCTCAAGCCCACGAGGGAGAGCTTCTCCACAGCCATCGCTTCCGCGTCCTTCCGCGACGCGCCCTGAACGGACGGCCCGTAGGCCACGTTCTCCAGCACCGACATGTGCGGGAAGAGCGCGTAGGACTGAAACACCATGCTGACGTCGCGATCCGCGGCGGACAGGTTTGTCACGTCGCGGCCGCCGATCAGGATCTGACCTGCGCTTGCCATTTCGAGGCCCGCGATCATGCGTAGCGTCGTGGTTTTGCCGCAACCCGAAGGGCCGAGCAGCGTCACCAGCTGACCGGCATCAATGGTGAAGGACACGCTGTCCACGGCAGTGACGCCGCCATAGTTCTTGGTCACGTTGCGGAATTCGACCGAGGCAGCCTGTTTCTTGGATGCGCCGGGGCGGGTGAGGGTGGACACGGTGTTCATCTGGTTCATGGCGTGGCCTGGACGGCGACAGGGGAGGTATGGGCGCTAGCGCTGCGGCGGCCGAGGCGCCGCTCGCCGACGGCAAGCTGGATCGCGACGATGGCGATCAGCATGACGAAGATAAGCGCGGTGGAATAGGCAATCGCGAGACCGAACTCACCCGCCTCGACACGGCCGACGATATAGGTCGTCGCCATGTTGTACTCGGCGGTCACGAGGAAGATCACGGCGCTGACCGCGGTCATCGCACGCACGAAGGAATAAACCAGCGAGGCGACGATGGCGGGGCGAAGGAGCGGCAGAACGATTCGGCGCATCGTGGTGAAGGAACGTGCGCCGAGGGTGAGTGAGGCCTCGTCGAGGCTCTTGTCGATCTGGCTCAACGTGGCGATGCCCGAGCGCACACCGACAGGCATGTTGCGGAACACGAAGCACATCACCAGGACAAAGCCGGTGCCGGTGATCTCGATGGGCGGCACGTTGAAGGCGAGGATGTACGACACGCCTACCACGGTGCCGGGGATGGCGAAGCTGAGCAGCGTACCGAACTCGAAGGCGCGCTGGCCGGAGAAGCGCTGGCGCGTCAGGAGGTAAGCCGTCAGCAGGCCGATGGCGGCGGTGAGCGGCGCCGAAAGGGCCGCCACCTTCACCGTGGCGAAGAACGAGTTCCAGGCCGAGCCGGAGAAGTAGAGGCCCCAATCGGCCTGCTCGATGCGAAAGGCGGTGATGTAGTGATCGAGGGTCGGCGTGTAGTCGCGGCCCATGGAGCGCACGAAGCCGCCGATCACGATGATCGCATAGACCGCGACGGTGAACAGCGCCCACGGGATCGCGGTGAGGTAGGACGCGGCGGCGACACGACGGGGCAAGGGCAGGGGAATGCCTGCGTCGCCCTTGCCGGTGACGGTGGTGTAGACCTTCTTGCCGAGCCAGGCGTGCTGCAGCCAGAACGCGCCGAGCGTGAAGGCGAGAAGGATGATGGAGAGCACGGCCGCTCGTCCTTGATCCTGCTGTGCACCGACGACGGCGAAGAAGATCTTGGTCGACAGCACTTCATAGTTGCCGCCGAGCACGAGAGGATTGCCGAAATCCGCCAAACTTTCCACGAAACCGAGGAGGAAGGCGTTGGCGAGACCGGGACGCATCAATGGCAGCGTCACGGTGAGAAAAGTCGTCCAGCTTTTGGCGCGAAGCGTCTGCGAGGCTTCTTCCAGGGTTGGGCTGATGCCCTGCACGACGCCGATGAGAACGAGGAAGGCAATCGGCGTGAAGGCGAGAAGCTGTGCGATGAAGACGCCCGGCAACCCATAGATCCAGCGCGAGCGTGGAACGCCAAACCATTCATAGAGGGCAGCGGAAAGCGCGCCGGAGCGGCCGAAAAGCAGGATCAGCGCAAGGCCGATCACGAAGGGCGGCGTGATGATGGGCAGAACGCTCATCACGCGCAGGAGCTTTTTGTATTTGAAGCCGGTGCGGGTTGCGATCAGTGCAAAGGCGAGACCGAGAAGCGTCGTTCCGAAGGCAACGAGAACGCCAAGGAACAGCGTGTTCCACGCGACGCCGCAACGCAGGTCGCTCGTGACGCAATCCAACCCCCAAATCGACCGATCCATGAATTTCGTCACGAATTCGAGCGGCGCGAAGTTGCCCTTGTTATCGGCGAATGCGCTTCCGAGAATGGTGCTGACGGGGAAGAAGACGAAGACGATGATGAGCGCCATCACGACGCCGATGGACGATGTCACGAAAGCATCGCCGCGGCACCAGCCGCGCGCCGCGAGGCCGTGGCAGAGAACGATGAGAAACGCGCTCGATGTCAAGGCCGCGCCGTAGCCCATGCCGGCCTGGTGCGGCCCCGGCTCTCCGAACAGCGACTTCAGAATATCCAACGTCCACCCGTTGAGGCCGATGGTGAAGCCCTGCAACAACACAAGAGCCAGGCCGAGAACGCCGGAGGCGACGAGCCAGTCGCTGTCGGAATGACGCGAGGAGGCGAAGGTCGGTCGCAGCGCCATGAGCAGCGGCGCGATGATCGGCAGGAGCCACCAGGCGCCGCCCCTCAACCCGAGCACAAGTCCCGATCCTCCTACAACATAGTCGCTGAAAGAGGGAATAGCGGCGCTATCGAAGCCGTACCAGGGGAGGAGGGCGTACCCGATCCAACCCAAGACGACCCAGCCGAGTGTGGCTCGTGACATGTCTATTCTCACGTGAGAGCCAGAGCGGGTCTTCAAAGCTGAGCCCGTTCTGGCGGGAACCTTGTAATGAAGCCTTCTTCAGGGAGCTGAGGCTCGCCGGATGAGGCTCGTCGTGATCGATACAAAGTGAACGGCGAACCGGATCGGAACCCGGTTCGCCGAAACAATGCAGTCGGGCCGACTATTTCGGCAGGTTCTTTACTTCGTTGTCCCACTTGGACAGCAGGCGCTTCCGCTCGTCGGACGAGCCGTACTTTGCGAAGTCGAAGTTGATCAGCTTGATGTCGGCGAGCTTCGGCGCTTCCGGCGGAACCGGCGTCGCCTTGTTGGACGGCACCTGGTACGACTTGGTTTCAGCGCCGATCTTCTGCGCTGCGGGCGTCAGTGCCCAGTCGTAGAACTTCTTCGCGTTGTCGAGGTTCTTGGCGCCCTTGATGAGCGACATGGAGCCGATCTCGTAACCAGTGCCTTCGCACGGGGCGACGACCTTGATCGGGGCCTTGTCGACGACCATCGTCACGATGTCGTGCATGAAGGCAATACCGACCGTGGTTTCGCCCAGCGCCATGGCCTTGGCCGGCGCCGCGCCCGATTTGGTGTACTGGTTGATGTTCTTGTGCACCGCCTTGAGGTAGTCGAAGCCCTTCTCCTCGCCCATCAACTGAATGATGGTGGCAAGCAGCGTATAGGCCGTGCCGGACGAGTTCGGATCGGCGACCTGCACCTCATCCTTCAGCTTGGTCGTGAGAAGGTCGGCCCAGCATTTGGGTTCCGGAATACCCTTCGACTTCACGAGTTCCGTATTGTAGCCGAAGCCCAGCGCGCCCGAGTAGATGCCGACTGTCTTGCCTTTGGACTGCTCCCACTGGCGCACGGCCCAATCCTGCAACTCGCCCATCTTCGGCGACTTGTATTCGACCGTCAGGCCTTCTTCGGCCGCCTGCATGTGCGGATCGCCGGTGCCACCCCACCAGATGTCGGCGCGGGGGTTGGCTGCCTCGGCCTTCACCTGGGCGTAGACCTCGCCGGCGCTCTTGCGGGTCATCGAGACCTTGATGCCGGTCTCGCGCTCGAAGGCGTTGACCATGCCGCGGCACCATTCTTCCTGCACGCCGCAATATACAACGAGCGCGCCCTGCGCCTGCGCCGCTCCAGCGGACAGGAACGAGAAGGCGCTCACGGCGCCCGCCAACATCGTGGCGGCAACAAAGTTCGTGCGAAGTTTCATGCGTATCCTCCCAGTGCACATTATGAAGTTTCTTTTGTTTGGTCGGCTAAGCTCTATCCATTGCGCCCGCCGGTCAAGAGATTTGCGAAAATTTCGGATTTTGACCTGAAAATAAAGGGATTTCGGTCAACGTGCTTGTGGATAGGAGCGCCCACGCGAGGGTCCGATGGTCGGGCGAAGGACGTTCCATCTCGTTCCATAATTCGAGCGATGGCGTTCCATCGCGTTCCATCCTGCTTAGGGTTCTTTGGCAATTCCGGTCGCGGCGATCACGACTTCGGCGAGTTCGGGCGTGCACGCAAGCACGGGGTTGCCTGTCCGCAATCCATCCTTCGCCAGGAAGTTGTTGGTCCAGCCGCCTGCTTCTTCGATGATGAGCAGGCCCGCCAGAACATCCCATGAATTGATGTGCAATTCGCAGTAGGCGTCGATGCGTCCATCGGCGACGTAAGCGAGGCCGAGCGTTCCCGAGCCCGCGCGACGCACATTGACGCCCGCTGCCTTCAGGCGGTCGACGAGGGCCACGTAGGGGTCGCGCGGCAGACGCGAGGACCAGCCCGCTTCCACGGTCGCTTGCCGCATGTCGGCAAGACCGCTCACGCGGATCGGCTCGCCGTTAACGGCGGCGCCGCGGCCGCGCTGGGCGGTGTAGAGTTCGTCATGCATGACGTTGTAGACCACGCCGATCTCGGTGCGGTTGTTGCGCACGAAGGCGATCGAAATCGCGAAATGCGGAATACCGCGCGCGAAATTCGCGGTGCCGTCGATGGGATCGACCACCCAGACATCACGCTCGAACGATCCGCCGCCCTCTTCGCCAAAGAAAGCGTCGCTCGGCAACAATTCGTTCAGGCGGCGACGGATCAGCTGCTCGACCTCGGCGTCGGTCGCGGTCAGAAAGTCTTGAGGACCTTTGAAATCGGGGCGCTGCGAACGGGGACGTTCGAGAAAGCGCCTGCGCGCGAGAACGCCGGCTTCCCGGGCAATGGCGCAAGCGGCCGCAAATCTCGTTTCCAAACCATCGTGCGTCATGGGCTCCCCTTCGCCTGTCAGCGTTGCGAATGCCCGTCGGTCTGTCGCGAGACATTCATCTTTGTCTGTTAAAATGTGGTGGATGCTTCTCTCAAAGTGAGCAGATGCCCCCAAGGCGCTTCAATTGATCCTTTATTAGCCGGCTTCAATCAACTAGGCTTCAATGCCACGCAGCAGGAATCCCCATCTTATCGAATGCCCCGGACGCTTAAAGACGAATTCAGCCAGGTTGCAGCGCTTCCTTTCCGGATCAAGGACGGAAAGATCGAGGTGTTGCTCGTGACGTCGCGCGAGACGAGGCGGTGGCTGATTCCGAAGGGCTGGCCGATGAAGGGCAAGAAACCTCACAAGGCGGCGGCTCAGGAAGCAGCCGAGGAAGCGGGCGTGAGAGGCGAGATCAGGCAGGAGCCTCTCGGTTCCTATGATTACTGGAAGCGCCGCGCGAAACATTTCGACCTGTGCCGGGTCGAGGTCTACCCGCTCGAAGTCTCCAAGCAACTCGAAACCTGGCGCGAAAAAGGGCAGCGTGACGCGCAATGGTTCGACGTGGAAGAGGCCGCGCATCAAGTGCTCGAACCTGCTCTCGCCGAGCTGATCCGCAGTCTCCCGGCCCATCTCTGAGCTGATTTAAAGCCTGACATGGAACGCAATGGCGATAAAGAAGTCTTCCCCTGACGGGACGACTGAAGGCCGAAGCTTGGCTTTCAGGACGTTTGTTCGGTCGAAGATTGCGATGAAGGTTTGTCCGAATCTCTTGCGGTATTGCTATGGCTCAGGTCGTTGAGGGGCGCTCTCGAAGTCGTCAGGCGACAAGATCCGCCGACTCGCTGGCGCGCGGGCTCGGCTGGTTTAGCCTTGCACTCGGTGTTGCCGAACTCGCCGCCGCAGGGCGAGCTGCGCGGTGGCTTGGAATGGAACGAAATGAAACGCTTCTCCGTGCGTGCGGGATTCGTCAGATCGCAACCGGTGTAGGCGTTCTCGCCCGAGACGATCCCGCCCCTTGGATTCGGGCGCGGTTGGCCGGAGATGCGCTGGACCTTCTCGTCCTCGGCAAAGGTTTGACGAACATCAACACGGAGCGGGACCGGGTGGCCTTGGCGATCGGCGCGGTCGCGGGCGTCACGATCATCGATGCTCTTTGCGCGAAAGCTCTGAGGTGGCGAAGGTATGGCCGGCGCGACGGCTGGCCGCCCCGGCGGTTTGTGCTTCGCGAGACCCCGAATATGTGAAAGGGAGTTTCATTTATGACGAGGCCGCACGTCTTCACCATCGGATACGAGGGCGCTGATATCGATCACTTCACCTCCGCGCTGAAGGATGCGGGCGTTGCGATGCTGGTCGACGTGCGGGCCGTCGCTTCATCGCGAAAGCGCGGGTTTTCGAAATTCCTTCTGCGTGACGAGCTGGCTCATGAAGGCATCGGCTATCGTCACTTTATCCAGCTCGGTACGCCGAAATCCGGACGAGAGGCCGTGCGGGCCGGAGATGCCACGCTCATGCGGAAGATTTATTGCGATGAGGTGCTCTCGACGAAACCGGCGCAGGAGGCTCTCGAGGAAGTCGCGGAGCTGGCGAAGCATCAGCCGATCTGCCTGCTCTGCTTTGAACGTGACCCCACGAACTGCCACCGCCACATCATCGCGGAGCGCCTGGCTGCCCGTGGCATGAAGGTGACCGATCTTTTCGTGATGCAACGAGACGAGAGGAAACCTCACCATTCATCGAAGACTTTGCTCGATGCGACGCGCCTGATAAAACCTTGACGAGAATGATCGAGGGCTGGGCTGCGCATGGATGGAATTGTAACGGCGGTGAGTGCGAGCCCGGAGCATCGTTTCAGCAAGCAGAGACAGGCCGGCATTCGCCTCCTCGCGGGTCTCGGTGTGGAAGGCGACGCGCATTCTGGCGAGACGGTGAAGCATCGCTCGCGGGTGGCGAAAGATCCGAGCCAGCCGAATTTGCGTCAGGTCCATCTCATCCATGCCGAGCTGCATGATGAATTGCAGGCGGCCGGTTTCACGGTCTCCGCAGGTGACATGGGAGAGAACATCACGACGCGCGGGCTCGATCTGTTGGGCCTTCCGACCGGGACCCGGTTGCTCATCGGCGATGCCGCGATCGCAGTGACGGGGCTGCGCAACCCGTGCCTCCAGATCGACCATTTCCAGGCGGGCATGATGAACGCGGTCCTGGATCGCTACGAACAGAGCAACCTCATCCGCAAGGCCGGGATTATGGGAATTGTGCTCACCGGCGGTGAGGTGAGGCCCGGTGATACGATCCGCGTCATGCTTCCGCCTGAACCGCATCAACGACTTCAGCCTGTCTAGGGCCAGTGCTCGGGCCTTGCCTAACCCGGTAGCCTGAAAGCAAGCACATCCGCGCTTTGAATCGCAGGCGGAACGGCGAATAATTCGGCTGCCTTCTCCATCAACGCGGCGGCGACCTTGCCGGACAGGTGCGCGTCGCGCGCGCTCTGCGTGGGAAAGGCGTCGAAGATCGCGAAGCTTGTCGGGCCGAGCCGCACGCCGAACCAAGCGACCGTGCCGGGTTCCGCCTCGACCAGTGCCTGACCCTGACGGAGGAAGTCCGCGACCGCCTCTTCCTTGCCGGGTTTCGCTTCCAGAGCGACGTAAAGAGCATATTTTGGCATCGGATCGCTCGCTTGTGCTCGACAGCCCCCAAGCCTTTTCACCCTATCACAAGAGACTCAACGTGCAGAGTACTCGTCTTGGATAATCAGCGGTCTTGATCGCGGCGAGCTTCAGGGTTGTTGCCAAATCGCATCGTATACGGTAAATCTCCCATAGGTTTAATTTCAGAGAGGGAGGACTGCATGGTATTTTCACGTTTGCTGATCGTTCCTCCCGCGTTCAAACGCTAGGCTGAACGAAGCGGGACGACACAGTCCCGCGCCCCAGACCTTCCATCACCACAGACTTTCGAGCGATTCCGGACCTGTCTCAGGACTGTCCGTTCCAATTCGCTTCCTCAATAATTCCAGGAGTGGTCCGCCTTCGCGCGGCCTGTTCGTCCCATGAACCAGCAGACCAAGCGCGGGGATGCGACCCGCGACGTGTTGAAATTCACTTTCCGGCATTGGCGCGAACAGCCGCGCTATGTCGTTTTGATCATGGCCGCCATGATGGCGTCTACGCTTGCCGACGTATTCATGCCTGTCTTTGCCGGGCAGCTTGTCGATGCCATCACGCTCGGCGCGTCCGACCGGGATGCGGCCTTGCGGGCGGCGCTCACGGCATTCGCGGCCATGACGGGGCTTGGTCTCGTGATGGTAGGCCTGCGACACGCCGCGTTCTACGGCATCGTCGAGCTGACGCTGCGCGTGATGGCGCGCGTGGCCCAGGATGCTTTTGCGCGCGTTCAGCGTTTTTCCACGGAATGGCACGCCAACAGTTTCGCCGGATCGACCGTGCGCAAGGTCACGCGCGGCATGTGGGCGCTCGATCTCTTGAACGATACGCTCCTGCTGGCGCTGCTTCCCTCGCTCGTGGTGCTTCTCGGCTCGATGATCGTGCTCGGCTTGCGTTGGCCGGTGATGGGATTCGTCATTTTCCTCGGCACGGTCACCTTCATTACGATGACGGCGCTTCTCGCGACGCGATATGTCGCGCCGGCAGCGCGGCTGGCAAATGCTTGGGATACGAAGGTCGGCGGAACGCTTGCCGATTCCATGGGCTGCAATGCGGTGGTGAAGGCGTTCGGCGCGGAGGCGCGCGAGGACGAGCGTCTTTTGCGCGTCTTGATGAAATGGCAAAGCCGCACCCGTCGCCTGTGGAAGCGCGGTACCAAGAGCGGCACGACGCAGCTTGTCGCGCTTCTCGGCATCCGCGCCGCCATCATCGGCACGGCCTTGTGGCTCTGGTGGAACGGCCAGGCGACGCCTGGCGACCTCGCTTATGTTCTCACCACGTATTTCGTGATCCACGGCTACTTGCGCGATGTGGGCATGCACATCAACAACCTGCGCCGCTCCGTGAACGACATGGAGGAACTGGTTGGCATGCATCGCGAACCGGTGGGCGTGAAGGACCGCCCGAGCGCCCAGCCGATCCGCATCGCGCGGGGCGAGATCGCGTTCGACCGCGTGGATTTCCACTATGCCGGGCATGCAACGGCACTCTACCGCGATCTGTCGCTGACGGTTCGCGCGGGCGAGCGCGTGGGTCTCGTCGGGCCGTCGGGGTCGGGCAAGACGACGCTCGTCAAGCTCATCCAGCGGCTCTATGACCTGACGAGCGGGCGCATCATCATCGATGGCCAGGACATCGCGGATGCGCGCCAATCCTCGTTGCGAGCGCAAATCGCCATCGTGCAGCAGGAGCCGATCCTGTTTCACCGCACGCTTGCGGAGAACATCGCCTACGGACGGCCGGGTGCGACCATGGTTGAGATCGAGCGCGCGGCGCACCTTGCGAACGCCCACGACTTCATCATGCGTTTGCCGAAAGCGTACGCGACCCTCGTCGGTGAACGCGGCGTCAAGCTGTCGGGTGGCGAACGTCAGCGCGTCGCCATCGCGCGCGCCTTCCTGGCCGATACGCCCATCCTCATCCTGGACGAGGCGACCTCCGCATTGGACTCGGAATCGGAGGTCCTGATCCAGCAGGCGATGGAGAGGCTGATGGAGGGGCGCACGTCCATCGTCATCGCCCACCGGCTCTCCACGGTGAGCGCCCTCGACCGGATTTTGGTCTTCGACCAGGGGCGCATCGTGGAGGAGGGGACCCACGCGGGTCTCTATCGCAAAGGCGGCCTCTACCGCCGTCTGTGCGATCACCAAGGGCTGGAATTCCGGGATCGTGCGACGCGCTCGGAATCGGTCGAGTAGGGGGCGGCGGCCTCGGTCTTCCCGGCTGTCGGCGCCGGCATTCAGCAAGGTAAACTGATGCCGGGGAGCCTCCGCCTTTCGGCTTCGCGTTGAGGAAAGATCAGACTTTCCTCAACGCGGGCGGTCAGGAGAGGTGTCGAAAAGCACAGAAATGTTATATCGAGCATGCAATCACTTGTTCAAAATCATCCTGGAGCTTTTCGATGTCCACGCCGATCCTTTTGGGAACAGATTTCATCGTGAACAGGCCTGCCGCCGGGTACCAGCAGGACGCTAAGCTGACAAAGCTGAAGGATGGAACCTTCGTGGGCGTCTGGATGACTGCCGAGGGCGGTGAATACTCTTTGCACGGCCAGGTTTTCTACGCTGACGGCACCCGAAAAGGAGGCGAGTTCCTTGTTGCCGCCCCCTCGGAGGCGGTGAAAATGAACCCGGCCATCGCAACGCTCGACGATGGCCGCTTCGTGGTGACCTGGGGCGATTATACAAACGGCAACTCCGACATCCTGGCCCGCATCTTTACATCGGGCACGGCGGTGACCGGAGGAGGGGCGATTACTGTCACGGACAAGGCCTTGCCGCAGCGACTACCCTCCATCGCGTCCCTGGCGAATGGTGGGTTCGTGGTCACGTACACGGATGCTTCGGATGCGACCAAGGGGATCGAAGTCAAGGCACAGGCCTTCGGTATCACGGGCGAAAAATGGGGCGGTGAAGTCGCGATCAACGGGGTCACGACGGGCAGCCAAAACCATCCCTCGGTCATTCGGCTCGGTAGCGGATATGCCGTCGTCTATACTGACGGCAGCAAAACCAATGCCAGTGATCCGAGTGAGACCATCAGGGGACGCGTGGTCACCTTGAACGGCGCTACGCCGATTTTGGGCAACGAGTTCATCGTGCCGAGCTCCTGGGGCGACAAGACCTCGCCTTCTATCGCGCTCCTCGCCAATGGCCGGTTTGTCGTGACATGGACGCACGCGGCGCCGGAATCCGGCGATGGCGACGGGCCTTGCGTCAAGGCGCAGATTTACAATGCCGACGGCACGAAATATCGCGGTGAGTTCTTGATCAACGCGACAGTGCACTCCTCTCAGGATTCGTCGGTCGTGACCGCGCTCGCGGATGGCGGTTTTGCTGTCGCCTTTCAGGATACCGATGGCGGCACGGGCCGGTATCGTCTGGCCACCTTCAACAGCGACGGGGTGGCAACAAGCGAAGAAGTCGTGATCCGGTCGACGGAAAATGGAATTGATGTTTCTTCGGGAAAGCCGAGCCTCACCCTTCTTGATGATGGCCGTATCGTCTTCGCGTGGTCGGAATACTATGAAAAGTCGTCCGAGGATCGCGACGGTGACGTGCGCGCGCAGATCATCGATCCTCGCACGAAAGCGATCTCACTGAGCGGAACGGCCGGTGACGATCGTTACATCGGGACTATCTTCGACGACCAGCTCAGCGGTGGCGCAGGCAACGACAAACTCTCCGGCGAGGCGGGTAACGATACCCTGGATGGCGGTTCTGGCGCCGATGTGCTCAATGGTGGCGCGGGGGACGACACCTATGTCGTCGACAGCCTTGACGATCAGATCGTTGACAGCTCTGGCATCGATACGGTCATTACCTCCATAAGCTATTCGCTTGCGAACCTTCCGACGATCGAAAACCTCACCAACGGGGGCGCGAGCGCCTTGGCGTTGAAAGGTAACGCCCTTGCCAATGTGATCACCGGCGGTTTCGGTCATGACACCCTTTATGGCGACCTCGGAAACGACACGCTGGCCGGCGGCGCGGGGGACGACACCTATGTCGTCGATAGCCTTGACGATCAGATCGTTGACACCTCCGGCATCGATACGGTCATCACCTCCATCAGCTATTCGCTTGCGAACCTGCCGACGATCGAAAACCTGACCAACGGGGGCGCGAGCGCCTTGACGTTAAAAGGCAACGCCCTTGCCAATGTGATCGCCGGCGGTTCCGGCCATGACACCTTTTATGGCGGCCTCGGGAACGACACGCTGACCGGTGGAGCGGGCAAGGACATCTTCGTGTTCGACACCAAGATCGACAAGACCAAGACTCAGGTCGATGTGATCTCCGATTTCAACGTCAAGGACGACAGCATCTGGCTGGACGATGCAATCTTCAGGGCGCTCGGCAGGAAGGGCACTCCCGCCAAGCCGGCTCAGCTGTCGAAGGACGCATTCTGGATCGGCGCGAAGGCGCACGACAAGAGCGACCGGATCATCTACGACCTCAAGAAGGGTGCGCTTTATTACGATTCCGACGGCTCCGGCAAAGCCGCCGCCATCCTGATCGCGACCCTGCCGAAGGGCCTCAAGACGCTGTCGGAGAAGGACTTTTTCGTCATCTAGGATTGGTTCTGGGCGACCGCCTCATGGTCCGCACAGGATGGGAACCGTCACGGCCCGCATCGCGGCGGCCAGGTCGGCGGCGCTGTGCTTTCGCGCGGCTTCCGCCTTTGCTGGCGGAAGACCTGCGAAATCCTCGACGAGACTTGCAGAAGGAACAAGCTTGTAGCGTGTCGCTGTTGCGACGCCCGCGATCTTGACCGGAGCGGAGGGCATGGGGCCGACAAGTCCGACCAGAGCGCCCGATGTGTCGAGGACAGGCGCACCGCTTGCTCCAGGTTGAAGCGCCGCCGTGAATGTCCCGTCGTTCTCGGCAAGGCCGGGAACGACAACGAGTGCTTCCGCCGCTTCCCCGGCAAGGGAGGACGGCTTGTCTGCAAAGGCGACGATCAACAGGGCGGATTGGTCCGTCATCGCGCCGCGCGCGAGGGGCGCGGTCGTCTTCGCGGAATCCGCGACGGTCAGGAGCCAGGAGAACCGCCCCTTCCTGGGTTGGGCTTTGAGGCCTCCGATCCGCACGTTGGAACAGGAATCCAGCGGCGCCGTCGTCATCACCTGATTGGGCGCGACGACAATGCCTGTTCCGAGCAAGGCCGTTCCTCGCGGCATAGCTGGCGATTGTGGGGTCGACGTCGCGGGTTGGCTCGCGCTCACCGCGGTTCCAGCTGTCGGGAATGGCGTGAAGGAGTTGGCGATGGCGACCACGAGCCGGTCGAGCTGTGGTGCAAGGGCCTTGTCGTAGCCGATGGAGAACCCGCGAATTCCGGGCGTGCCGCCGGCATAGCGCGTGTAGAATTTCCCCGTCGGCGTCTCGCCGGTGATGACGAAGAAATCCGGCCGCAGGATTTTGTAGGTCACGAGACGGCCGGGTGTCTGGATCGCGATGTTGCGGTCGTAGAGGGATTGCAATGTCGCATCCGGCGGCGCGACGCGCGTGTCGAGCGTGACCTTGTCGTCTACGCTCTGCCAACGGCTGCCGCCACTCTGGTTGGTATCTTGTTTCGGAAGAATTTTTGCGGGAATCCCGAGCCGGACGCCGCTTCTCGGATCATCGATGACGGTAAACCCGCTGGCGCTCCTTGCCTGCTGCGTCGCGTTTTGCAAGGAGGCGCGATCCGCTTGGTTCAGGATGCCGTTCGCGGGCTTCTTCGCGCCTTGTTGGAAGGCGACGATGGCGTCATAGGTCTGGCGTCCGAACGTCCCATCGGCAGCGCCGCTATAGTCGCCCATCCAGATGAGGCCTTCCTGGATCGCCTTGCGATCCGCCTCGGGCAGGGCTTCAAAAACGGCGCGGGCGGCATCGAGAGCGGGGGCGTTTCGCGCGGCGGGCGATGGGGCTTGCGCCATAGCGGGGTGGAACGCGGCAACCATCAGGCTGCCGACCAAGGCGAAGCGGGTGAGGCACCACCGAGCCCGGACTGTGTTCGCCATCGATTCCTCCCCCGGCCAAGCCATTCAGCCTTCCGGCGAAAGCTAAGACCTCTCGTTTCATCCTGTAAAGCCGACGGTGGGTGTGTTGAAGCACCTCCCGTTGCCTTGTCGATTGGCTGCGCGGTGCTAAGGTCCATTCCGCAAACGGGAAAAACGTGAGGGCGTGACGATGATCAGACAGTTGCTGCGGAGCGCCATCGTCGCGATTGGTTTGAACGCCGTCTTCCTTGCGAGCCCGGCGCAAGCCCAGAAAGCCTTCGTTCGCGAAGACCTGGCGAGCCAAGGCGTTCGGCTGGAACAGAGCCTCAAGACGGAAGGCGGCCGAACGGCGCTCGACAAACCTGTTCAGGTTCTGCGTCGCGATGCGGAGACAACCCTGGCGCGCGGGAATGCGCGGCAAGCCTTGGGGTTGTTTACCACGACCATCGCCAATGAGCCCGGCAATTGGGCGAACTGGGCCGGCTATGCCCGTGCGGCGCTTGCGGTCGATCCCGGCAACAACTGGGAAGAGCGCTACAAGCTGCAGGAACGTCAGGCGATAGCGGCCTACACCGCCTATCAAAAGGCGACGACGCCGGCGGATGAAGCGACGGCGCTGGCATTGCTCGGCCAGGTTTATGCCGCGCAGCAGGCCTGGCGTCCCGCCTTGAACGCCTATGCCGCGAGCCTGAAGCTAAAGGATGATCCGCGCGTGCGCTCCACCTACGAGCAGATGCGCGAAGAGCACGGCTTTCGCGTGACCGACTTCAAGGTGGATTCGAATGCCGCCTCGCCTCGCGTCTGCTTTCAGTTCTCCGATCCGCTGGTCATGGGCAAGGTGGATTTCTCGCCTTATGTCGCAGTGTCGGGAAACGCCAATGCGGCCGTCTCCGCCGAGGGCTCGCAGCTTTGCGTCGATGGGCTGAAGCATAGCGAGCGCTATGCCATCGTGTTGCGGCAGGGGCTGCCATCCTCCGTCGGCGAGAGCCTTCTCAAGGCGGCGGATTATGAAATCTATGTCCGTGACCGGGCGCCGAGCGCTCGCTTCACGGGCCGCAATTACGTGTTGCCGAGCACGGGGCAGGAGGGCATTCCGGTCGTCTCGGTGAACACGTCGAAGGTGGATGCGGAGGTCTACCGCATCGGCGACCGCAATCTTCTGCCGGCCATTCGGTCCGAGGACTTTCTCGGACAGCTCACACGCTATTCAGCGGGCGAGATTGCCCGCGAAAAGGGCGTGAAAATCTGGAACGGCACGCTCGATACCGCCTCCGATCTCAACCGCGACGTGATCACGGCGTTCCCCGTCATGGAGGCGGTCGGCAAGCTGGAACCCGGCATCTATGTCATGACCGCGAAAGCGCATGGCAATGGCGACGCCACGAGCAATGAGGATCACGACAGTTACGGTGCGATCGCCACGCAATGGTTCGTGGTGTCGGATCTCGGCCTGACGGCCTTTACCGGCAAGGGCGGCGTGCAGGTTTTCGTGCGCTCACTCGCGAGCGCAGAGCCGCGCGCTGACGTGGAGATCAGGCTCGTTGCACGCAATAATGAAGTGCTGGCGACCAAGAAGACCGACAAGACCGGCGTCGCGCAGTTCGATCCCGGCCTCGCGCGCGGAGAAGGGGGCCTCGCGCCCGGTCTCGTGGTGGCGACGGAAGGGGCCGATTACGGCTTTCTCGACCTCGGCGCCGCCGCTTTCGACCTCACTGACCGGGGCGTGAAAGGGCGCACGGTCTCGAGCGCGGTCGACGCCTACCTCTACACCGAGCGCGGCGTCTATCGCACGGGCGAGACCGTGGCGCTGACGGCGTTGCTGCGGGATGCCAGGGGCATCGTCGTGCCAGGCGTGCCGCTGACCCTCGTGGTGCGCCGCCCCGATGGCGTCGAATATCGCCGCGCGCTGGTGGAGGATCAGGGTCTCGGCGGGCGCGCCTTGTCCCTTCCGATCCTGCCCGGTTCGTTGCGCGGAACATGGCGCGTGGCCGCCTATACCGACCCCAAGGGTCCCTCCATCGGCGACGCAAGCTTCCTCGTCGAAGACTATGTCCCCGAACGGTTGGAAGTGAATCTCGTGCCGAAAGTGGAGGCTCTGCGGCCCGGCCAGTTGGCGTCCATCGATCTGTCGGCGCGCTATCTGTATGGCGCGCCGGGTTCCGGCCTCGATGTCACCGGCGAGGTCGCGGTTGCGGCATCTTCTGTCAACGGCATCAAGGGGCTCGAAGGTTACACGATCGGCCTTGATGATGAATCGGTCGAGGCTTCGAGCGTTGAAATCGAACAGGCCGCGACCACGGATGCGCAAGGCCGCGCGGCCTTGCAGATCCCTGTGCAGAGTGTCGCTGCGCCGCGTCCAACGGAGGCGCGCATCACCTTGCGGGTGGCCGAGGCTGGAGGACGCGCCGTCGAGCGCAGCGTGACGCTGCCGATCCTGCCGAAGGGCCCGGTCGTCGCCGTGCGGAAGAATTTCAGCGGCCAGCTCGGCGAGGGCGCGAACGCCACGTTCGATGTGGTTGTGTCCGACCCAACCGGCACGCGCCTTGCGAGCCGCAATGTTTCATGGAGCCTCTACAAGATCGAGCGCCGCTACCAATGGTACAATTCCGACGGTCGCTGGGGCTATGAGCCGGTCAAGAACACCCGCCGCGTCGCGGATGGGCGCGTCGATGTGGTGGCGAATGCGGCGGCTCGCATTTCCGCTCCCGTGGAATGGGGAACATATCGGCTCGACGTGAGCGCGCCCGATCTCGGCGAGACGGCGCAGACAAGCCTGTCCTTCACGGTCGGCTGGTCGGGCGATCAAACGGCTAACACGCCGGACCTGCTCGACATGACACTCGACAAGGCGAGCTATCGCGCCGGCGAGACCATGCAGCTTCGTCTCAATCCGCGTTTCGATGGCAAGGCGACCCTCGCCGTGGTGAGCGACCGTGTGCATGACATTCGCGTGGTTGATGTCACTGCCTCCGGCACGAATGTGAGCCTGCCGGTGCGTGCGGAATGGGGGCCTGGCGCTTATGTGGTCGTCCTCGCCCATCGCCCGCTCGACCGCGCGGCGAAGCGCATGCCGGGGCGCTCGCTCGGCACCGCGTGGTTTGAAATCGATCGCGATGCGCGCGCGCTTGCGGTCAGTCTCAATGCGCCGGACAAGATCCGGCCACGCGGAACCCTCAAGCTGCCGGTAAAGGTGGACGGTTTGAAAGTGGGCGAGGAGGCGCGCATCACCGTTGCGGCGGTTGATGTCGGTATTCTCAACCTCACGCGTTATGAAGCCCCGAACCCGATGGCCTATTTCTTCGGGCAGAAACGACTCTCGTCCGAGATCCGAGATCTCTACGGCTTTCTCATCGACGGCATGCAGGGCACGCGCGGCGCGATCCGCTCCGGCGGCGACATGGAGCCGAAGCCGCTCGACGGCATTCCGCCGACGCAAGAGCCGCTCGCCCGTTTCTCTGGCGTAGTCAAAGTGGAGGCGGATGGTACGGCAAACATCGAATTCGACATCCCGGCGTTCAACGGCACCGCGCGGGTCATGGCCGTCGCCTGGACGAAAGACCGCGTCGGCAATGCCTCGGCGGATGTCATCATCCGCGATCCGGTGGTGCTCGCCGGCACCTTGCCGCGCTTTCTTTCCGTCGGCGACCAGTCGCGCTTCTTCATGCAGATCGACAACGTGGAAGGACCCGCAGGCGAATACACGATCGATCTCGACATTCGCGGCCCCATTGTCGTTCCGGCGGACAGCTTGCGTTCGATGATCAAGCTCGATGCCAAGGCAAAGAGCGGAATCACGATCCCCGTCACTGCGGGCGGCCGAGGTGCGGCCGTCATCGAGGCGACCCTGAAAGGGCGGGGCCTCGATGAGGTTTCGCAGAGCTTCACTGTCGCAATCCAGCCCGGCACCGGGGCGCTCGCACGCCGCGTCGTGCGCCCGCTCGAACCGGGTGCAAGCCTCAGCCTCTCGAAAGATCTTGTGGCGGATATTCTCGCCGGAACAGGTGCCGTCTCGGTGTCCGTCTCGCCGCTTGCCAGCCTCGACGTCCCCGGCCTGCTCCAATCCCTCGACCGCTATCCCTATGGCTGCACGGAGCAGGTCGTCAGCCGCGCGCTGCCGCTGCTCTACGTCAATCGCCTTGCGGAGGAGGAAAAGCTCTCCCTTGACGAGAAAGCGGATGAGCGCGTGCGCAGCGCCATCGAGCGTGTCCTGGCGCGCCAGGATTCCAACGGCTCCTTTGGTCTCTGGTCGGTCGGCGGAGATGATCTCTGGCTCGATGCTTACACCATGGACTTCCTGACCCGCGCCAGAGAGCGGGGTTTTGCGGTGCCGCAGGTGGCGTTCAACGTCGCCCTCGACCGGTTGCGCAATTTCGTCGCCAATACGACGCAGGTCGGGGAGAACGCGGCGAACCTCGCCTATGCGGCCTATGTGCTGGCGCGTAACGGACGTCCTGTGATGGGCGATTTGCGATATCTCGCCGATACCAAGATAAGCGAGTTTACATCGCCCCTTTCGCGTGGCCAGCTTGCCGCCGCGCTCGCGTTGCTGGGGGATCGCGCTCGCGCGCAAAAGGCGTTCGCATCCGCCGTCGAGCAGTTGAAAGGCGAGCGCGACAGCGGCGACTACCGCGCGGATTATGGCTCGCGCCTGCGCGACGGGGCGGGACTCCTGACCCTCGCCTCTGAGACCGACAACGTTCCGGCTCTCATTCAACCTGTCGCGAAAGTGATTGATGAGGAGCGCGGCAACCGGCGCACGAGCACGCAGGAAGAGGCATGGCTGGTCCTGGCCGCGCAGGCCGTCGCGCGCGATGCGGGAGCCATGGTTTTGACGGTCAACGGTGCCGAGCAGAAAGGCGCGCTCTATCGCAGCTACAGGGACGCCGCGCTGGCAAACGGCACGGTGACCGTTGCCAATGCGGGACCGGCGGCGGTGCAGGCGGTCGTGACCGTGACAGGCAACCCGATCGAGCCGGAGCCCGCCGCATCACGCGGTTATGTGGTCGAGCGCAGCGCCTACAAGCTCGATGGCAAGCCGGTGGAGCTCTCGTCCGTGCAGCAGAACGAGCGGCTGGTGGTGGTTCTGAAAGTCACCGAGACAGAAGCGCGGCAGGCGCGCGTGCTGCTCGTTGATCGACTGCCGGCGGGTTTCGAGATCGACAACCCGAAACTCGTGGACAGCGGCAACGTGGCCAGTCTCTCCTGGCTCAAGCGCGACGTGGAGCCCGTGCACACGGAATATCGTGACGACCGTTTCGTCGTCGCCTTCGACCGTGAGCCGGATCAGCCCGCGTTCTTCACCGTTGCATATATGGTCCGCGCTGTTTCGCCGGGCCGCTATGTCCACCCCTCTGCGCAGGTGGAAGACATGTATCGGCCCGAGCGCTATGGCCGCACGGGGTTTGGCACGGTCGAGGTGACACAGGCGAAGCCATGATGGACGCTGGCGACAGACGGAAGACGAGGGCGTGGGGGATCATCCTCATGCTCGCGGCTTGCGTCGCCGTTCTACCGGCTCTTGGCCTATGGCGCTTCGTCGATGCGTTGGGTCCGCTCGATCTGACGATGGTGGAAAGCCGCTCGACGGTGGTGCTCGATCGCGATGGGCGATTGCTCCGTCCCTTTGCAACACCGGAAGGGCGCTGGCGACTTCCCATCGCCACGAGTGATGTGGACCCGCATTATCTCGCCATCCTGAAAGCCTACGAGGATGCGCGGTTCGAGCGCCATTGCGGCGTCGATCCTCTCGCCTTGTTGCGAGCGGCGGCGCAATGGGTGCGCAGCGGCGCGGTCGTGTCCGGCGGGTCGACGCTGACCATGCAGGTGGCGCGCCTCCTGGAGCCGCGCGAAGACCGCAACGTGAGCGCGAAGCTGCGCCAGATGGTGCGCGCCGTCCAATTGGAGCGCCGCTTCTCGAAAGACGAGATCCTGCGGCTTTACCTGACGCTTGCGCCCTATGGCGGCAATCTGGAAGGCGCGCGGGCCGCCAGTCTGTCCTATTTCGGGCGTGAGCCGAAACGTCTCTCCTTCGCCGAGGCAGCGCTCTTGGTCGCCTTGCCGCAATCGCCCGAAGCGCGCCGGCCTGACCGTTCCGCCCATGCGGCGCGGGAGGCGCGCAATCGCGTGCTCGACCGCGCGCATGAGCGTGGAGTCCTGACAGCGGCGGAAGCGGAGACCGCCAAGGCTGAGCCCGTGCCGGTCGCGCGCCGTCCGTTCCCGATGCTCGCCGCTCACGCGGCCGAGGCTGCGTTGGCGGAACGGCCCTCCGTGAGCACGCATCGGCTTGCCATCGATGCGCGTCTGCAAGCCAATCTCGAACGGCTGGCGCGCGAGCGGATTGAGCGGCTCGATGCCAAACTCTCCCTCGCCATTCTCGTGATCGACAACGCCACGGGCGAAGTGCGGGCGCAGGTGGGCAGCCCCGATTATATGAGCCGCGAACGGGCGGGGGCCATTGATATGACGCTCGCTCTGCGGTCGCCGGGCTCCGCGCTGAAACCCTTCATCTACGCGCTCGCTTTCGAGAACGGGCTTGCACATCCCGAGACGCTTTTGGATGACCGGCCCTCGCGTTACGGCGCTTACCAGCCGGAGAATTTCGATCTTGCCTTTCAGGGCACGGTCACCGCGCGCAAGGCGCTGCAATTGTCCCTCAACGTGCCGGCGGTGGAATTGTTGAGCGAGCTTGGTCCTGCCCGTCTCCTGTCGCGTTTACGTCAGGCCGATGTGGCGATCGCCATGCCGAAGGAGGCAGCCCCCGGCCTTGCCGTCGGCCTCGGCGGCCTCGGCATCACGTTGACCGATCTCACCCGGCTCTATGCGGGTCTCGCGCGGGGGGGCGATATGCCGGGTCTCGTGCGTCGCGTCGGGGAGAGTGCGGCGCAGGCGCCCGAGCGGCGGATCGCTGATCCGGTCGCCGCCTGGTACGTGTTCGACATCCTGCGTGGCGCACCGCCGCCCGAGAACGCGCTTGCCGGACGCATCGCCTTCAAGACCGGCACGTCTTTCGGTTATCGCGATGCCTGGGCTGTCGGCTACGACCGGCAGTTCACGATCGGAGTCTGGGTCGGCCGGCCCGACGGCTCCGCCGTTCCGGGCCTCGTCGGTCGGCTCGTCGCCGCGCCTATCCTCTTCGATGCCTATGGCCGTCTCGGCACCGAGCCGGAGGCGTTGGCAATCCCGCCCTTCGCCCTCCAGGCCACCACCGCAACCCTGCCGCCGCCTTTGCGCCATGTGCGCAAGGACGTTCCGAAAACGGTTGCCTCCACGGTGCAGGCGCCGCTCAAGATCGCGTTCCCGCTCGATGGATCCCGGGTCGATCTCGGTTTCGCGCAGGTTGCCGAGGAAAAAGCCAGCCTCGTCCTCAAAGCCTCCGGCGGCGTCCCGCCCCTGACCTGGATGGTGGACGGCGCACCCGTCGAGACGGGCACCTTGCGGCGCGAGGCTTCCTGGCGGCCGGGCGGAGCCGGTTTCGTGCGGTTATCAATCATCGACGCCAAGGGCGCAACCGACAGCGTGCTCGTGCGGGTGGAGTAGCGAAGGTCGCTTGCACGGTACGGGTGCCGGTTCCGTTTGCGTTATTGCAATGTCATAACGTAGGAAAATATTTATACGCATTACAGATCAAGGGTTTGCGCGGGGTCGTATTGCGTGTTTGCAAGGGCCGCCTCCCTTCCTTGGCTTGCCGGCTCCAGGACCCCTTGCCCCCCCGGTATCGACGCGTAAGGTGTTACGAAACGTTATAGCAGGCGGGAAAGCAAGAGCCCGCAACTGCAAAGCTGGGGGACTTAACCGATGGCCACGCCGATCCTTTGGGGAACGAGCGACTTCCTCGTCAACACCACGACCGACAAGGCTCAGGGCGCACCACAATCGGTGGGCCTCCCGGATGGCACGTTCGTGGTTATCTGGAATGACGCGAGTGGCATCGCGGCTGCCGGGGGGAGCGACTGGGACGTTCGTGGCCAGATCTTCTACGCCGATGGCACCAAGAAGGGCACCGAATTTCTCGTAAACGGGACCATGGTCTCCGGCACTATGCGTTATACAGGAGTGCAATCCGAGGCAAAAATTGCGGTCCTGAACGACGGTCGGTTCGTCGTAGCCTGGTCGGATAGCAACGACTATGTCGATGGCACCGTATTGGATCCCGGCGGGGGAGTCCGAGCCAGAATTTACAACGCGGATGGAACGCCTGCGCCCGGTTACAATCAGGATGGTACCCTCGTCCCGGTGGGCGATTTTCACGTCAATTTACCCTTCACGGGGAAGCAGGCCGCCGAGTCCATTGCGCCGCTGGCTAATGGCGGCTTTGTCATCACCTATTCGACCACGCCTGGTATGGACCCCGACATCAGGGCTCAAGCTTATGACGCGAGCGGGAGGCCCCTCGGTGGTGAAGTCAGCGTCAACACGACGACGACCAATCCTCAGCGTTCCTCATCAGTCGTCGGTCTGAACAATGGTAACTACGCGGTCTTCTGGGAAGACCTGAGCAAGAGCGCGGACGATCCGGTGATGCCGACCGTCCGTGGGCGCATTTTCAAACCGGACGGCACTCCGGTCACGCCTGAATTCCTGGCGCCGAGTTCGCGAGGGCCGAAGGGGGCACCGTCGGTGACAGCCCTGACGAACGGCAAGTTCGTCGTCGTTTGGGAGCATCAGTCACCGGATGCGGGCGATGGTTCGGAAGGCAGTATCAAAGCCCAGATGTACAATGCGGACGGCTCGATGTACCGCGGCGAGTTCCTGATCAACTCGAGGACGATTGGACATCAGGAGGGAGCATTCGTCGTTGCTCTTCCAGACGGGGGCTTTGCTGTTTCCTATACCAACGGCAGAAAAGACTACAACATCTTTGACAGCTATGGCATCGCGACTTTCGACGGCACCGGCCAGCGCACCGGTGACGACTATATTTTCGAATTGCCGATCGGAGCTCGCCCAGTCAATAACTGGAGGTCGAATCTGGCCGCTTTGAGCGATGGACGTTTGGTCTTCAGCTGGAGCGAAACTAACTCGCAGCGGATCGACGATCCGCTTGGCGTTCACGCCCGCATTCTCGATCCGCGCGACAGAGGCATCACCCTCACCGGCAAGGATTTCGACGACGATTTCATCGGCACCAACTTTGCAGATTCTCTCAGCGGCAAGGAGGGCAACGATCGTCTCCGCGGTGCTGGCGGGAATGATACGCTCGTCGGCGGGAAGGGAGCCGACATCCTCGATGGAGGCGATGGAAGCGATACGGCATCCTACGCTGACGCGGATGCCGAGGTTGTCGCGAACTTGGTGTCGCCGGCCGCCAATTCCGGCGATGCCGCCGGCGATACCTACATCTCGATTGAAAATCTTATCGGCTCGAAACTCGGCGATAAGCTGACCGGGAACAACGGCGAGAATGTCATCGACGGCGGCGACGGCAATGACACCTTGGTGGGCGGCGGTGGCAACGATTCGCTGCTTGGCGGCAAGGGAAATGATTCACTCGATGGCGGGACGGGGGTTGACACTCTGATCGGTGGCGCCGGCAACGACACTTATCTTGTGGACGACGCGAAGGACAAGGTTGAGGAAGCGGTCGGCGGTGGCATCGACGTCGTGATCGCATCCGTCAGCTATGCTTTGGATGCTAATGCGGAAGTTGAGGAGCTGAGAGCCGTCGCCGGAGCCGCCAAAATCAATCTGACGGGCAATGGCATTGCTAATAAGCTCGTCGGCAACAACGCAGATAACGTGCTCGATGGTGGTGGCGGGGCTGACTATATGGAAGGTGGTGTCGGCAACGACACCTATGTCGTCGACGATGAGGGCGATGTCGTCGTTGAAGCGGCTGGCGACGACCAAGGATTCGACACCGTAGTGATCGGCGCGGATTTTGCGGCCGACCACACATATCGGCTCGCGGCCTTCGAAAACATCGAGGCGTTGACGGCCCTCAACAGTGCTGGCGACATCACCCTCGTCGGTAATAGTGGCGCCAACATCATTACCGGCAACGATGGCGCCAATGGACTTGATGGCGGTAACGATACGGTCGTCGATACGCTCAAGGGCGGAAAGGGAGACGACACCTATTATATTCGCCATCAGGGCGATGTGCTGGTCGAACTCGACGGGCAGGGAACCGACACGGCTCTCGTGTCGGCTGCGAAGTTCGAGTTGGATGCCGATGTCTCGATTGAGATCATCAAGGCGGACACGAGCGGCGGGGCGAATGCCTTCGCGCTCACGGGCAACAATCTCGCCAATACGATCAAGGGCGCTGTTGGAAGCGACACGCTCGATGGTGGCGGAGCCCTTGATGACAGGGCCGATCAACTCGAGGGCGGTAATGGGGACGACACTTACTACGTGCGCCACAAGGGCGACGTAGTCGTTGAGGGGCTCAACGAAGGCGAGGACAAAATCGTCGCCTTCACGAGCTACACGCTGAAAAATGGCACCTATGTCGAAACGCTGGAGGCGGCGGCAGGCGTCGAAAATCTGACCCTGACCGGCAACAACGCGGCCAACGTCATCAAAGGCAATGCGCTAGCCAATACGCTTGATGGCGGACAGGGGGCGGACTATC
The DNA here is from genome assembly GCF_015694465.1 of Microvirga alba. Classification (GTDB taxonomy): domain Bacteria; phylum Pseudomonadota; class Alphaproteobacteria; order Rhizobiales; family Beijerinckiaceae; genus Microvirga; species Microvirga alba. The sequence continues at coordinate 131,558 of NZ_JADQDO010000009.1, read as the reverse complement.
TCGCGGGTGGAGACGGCGACGACGTTTATTACGTCGACGATCAAACTGATCGGGTCGTCGAGGCAGCTGTGCCAGGCGGCATCAGCCGAGACGTCATCGTCGTGACCGCCGGAATTGCCTATGTCCTCGACAACGACGTTTATGTGGAGGAATTGCGGGCCAAGGAGGGCGTCGCGGTCCCCAGCCTGACCGGTAATGCCCGAGCCAATACGATCATCGGCAACAGCGGCGACAATACACTGGATGGCGGCGGCGGCGGCGATATCCTTCAGGGCGGCTTGGGCGACGACACCTATATTGTACGGACAGGCGACATCATTCTCGAAGCGGCGGAAGGCGGCGTCGATACGGCGATCGCGCAGGGTTCGTTTACTCTAAGCCGTGACATGTCGGTGGAGATCCTGAAGGCAGGGAGCGCCGCTGGGCTCGCTCTGACCGGTAACAACCTCGTCAACACGATCATTGGTGGAGCCGGCAACGATACGCTCGACGGCGGCGGCGGTGCCGATGTTCTCGAAGGCGGTGCGGGCAACGACACCTATATCATCGGCAATGCCTCCGTTACCGTGAAGGAGGAGGCGGGTGAGGCCGGAGGCTACGACACGGCAATTGTGTCGAAGAGCATCACGCTTGCCGAAATTGCCAATGTGGAAGCCTTGGAGGCGGCCGAGATAGCCGGCGCTGCTGGCAATATCGACCTCACGGGCGACGGCGGGAACAACCGGCTTGTCGGCAACTCGGGGAACAACCGGCTCGATGGTGGTGCTGGCCAGGATATCCTGATCGGCGGGAAGGGTAACGACACCTATATCGTCGATGACCTGGGCGATGTCGTATCCGAGACGCTGAACAGCGAGGGGGGCACGGACACGGTCATCACATCGGTGGACTTCACGCTCGGTTCGAGCCAGTTCATCGAAGTGCTGAAGAGTGCGGATACGTCGGCGGTCCGACTGGCCGGCAACGGCCTGGCGAACACGCTCCTCGGCGGCGGGTTCGACGACACGCTCGATGGCGGTGGCGGCGGCGACAGCCTGTCCGGCGGCGCGGGCAACGACACCTATATCGTGCACAGCGCGAAAGACCAGATCACGGATCTTTCCGGCACGGACACGGTCGTCGTCGGGTTCGACTACACGCTGGCCGGTGGCACGGGTATCGAGGTTCTGAAAGCCGCTGACGGCGTGAGCGGGATCAAGCTGACCGGCAACACGTCGGCGAACACGCTGATCGGTAGCGACGGCGCGGATGTGCTCGACGGCAATGGCGGACCCGACGTCCTGCGCGGTGGTAAGGGCGACGATACCTATCTCCTCACTGGTGCAGGCGTGACCATCGAGGAAGCCGCGGATGGCGGCAACGACACGGTGATCGTGTTCACGGCCAAGGCCGACCTGAGCACCTTCGCCAATGTCGAGAACCTGGCGGTGGCGGCTTCGGTCACGACGGGCGTTGAGCTGATCGGTAACAGCGAGGCCAACGGCCTGACCGGCGGCGTCGGCGACGACACCCTCAGAGGCGGTGGCGGTGCGGATACGCTGAGCGGCGGTAAGGGCGACGATACCTACTTCGTGGACGACGCGAAGTGTGCCGTGGTTGAGACCATGAACGGCGGTGGAGGCACGGACACGGTCGTCGCGTCGGTGGACTTCACCCTCGGTTCGAGCCAGTTCATCGAGGTGCTGAAGAGTGCGGGAACCTCGGCGGTCCGGCTGACCGGCAACGGTCTGGCGAACACGCTCCTCGGCGGCGGGTTCGACGACACGCTCGATGGCGGCGGCGGCGGCGACAGCCTGTCCGGCGGCGCGGGCAACGACACCTATATCGTGCACAGCGCGAAGGACCAGATCACGGACCTCGCGGGCACAGCCGATACGGTCGTCGTCGGGTTCGACTACACGCTGGCCGGTGGCACCGGTATCGAGGTTCTGAAAGCCGCTGACGGCGTGAGCGGGATCAAGCTGACCGGCAACACGTCGGCGAACACCCTGATCGGTAGCGACGGCGCGGATGTGCTCGAGGGCGGTGGCGGACCCGATGTGTTGCGCGGCGGCAAGGGAGATGACACCTACCAGCTCAAGAGCGCTGGCGTGACGATTGAGGAAGCGGCAGATGGCGGCAACGACACGGTGATCGTGTACACCGCGAAGGCCGATCTGAGCGGCTTCGCTAATGTCGAGAATCTGACGGTGGCGGCTTCGGTCACGACGGGCGTTGAGCTGATCGGCAACAGCGAGGCCAACGGCCTGACCGGCGGCGTCGGCGACGACACCCTGAGAGGCGGTGGCGGTGCGGATACGCTGAGCGGCGGTAAGGGCGACGATACCTACTTCGTGGACGACGCGAAGTATGTCGTGGTTGAGACCCTTAACGGCGGTGGAGGCACGGACACGGTCGTCGCGTCGGTGGACTTCACCCTCGGTTCGAGCCAGTTCATCGAGGTGCTGAAGAGTGCGGGAACCTCGGCGATCCGCCTGACCGGCAACGGTCTGGAGAACACGCTCCTCGGCGGCGGGTTCGACGACACGCTCGATGGCGGCGGCGGCGGCGACAGCCTGTCCGGCGGCGCGGGCAACGACACCTATTTCGTACGCAGCGCGAAGGACCAGATCACGGATCTTTCCGGCACGGACACGGTGGTCGTCGGGTTCGACTACACGCTGTCAGCTGGCGCAGGCATTGAAATCCTCAAGGCGGCGGACGATGTCAGCGGGATCAAGTTGACTGGCAACGCGCTGGCGAACACGCTGGTCGGGAGCGACGGCGCGGACGTGCTCAATGGCGGTGGCGGAGCCGATGTGCTGCGCGGCGGCAAGGGCAACGACACTTATCTGCTCACCAGCGCGGGCGTGAGGATCGAGGAAGTGGCAGATGGCGGCAACGACACGATCATCGTGTACACCGCTAAGGCCGACCTCAACGATTTCCCCAATGTCGAGAACCTTACGGTGGCGGACTCGGTCACGACGGGCGTCGAACTGATCGGCAACAGCGGGGCCAACAACCTGACCGGCGGCGTCGGCGACGATACGCTGAGAGGCGGCGGCGGTGCTGATACGCTGAATGGCGGCAAGGGCGACGACACCTACTTCGTCGACAGCGCCAACGTCACCATCATCGACACATCCGGCACGGACACGGTGGTCGCCTCGGTCGACTACACCCTCGGAGCCGGATTGGAGAACCTGCGTGCCTCAGGGACCGGTGCGCTCAAGCTGACCGGAAATGAGCTCAACAACGTCCTGATCGGCAACGACGCAGCCAACGTGCTCGACGGCGGCGCCGGGGCGGATACCATGCAGGGCGGTGCCGGCGACGACATCTATCATGTCGATCAGGCAGCAGACATGGTGGTGGAGCTCACCGGTCAGGGTTACGACACCGTTCTGACAAGCGTGAGCTATAGTGCGGCCTCCGCTGATATCGAGGCGATTACCGCCACGGGAACCGCAGCGATCCGCCTGACGGGCAACGCGCTCGTCAACACACTCATCGGCAATGATGCGGCCAATACGCTCGATGGTGGGGCGGGTGCGGACAGCATGGCGGGTGGGGCTGGGGACGACATTTATTATGTCGACTCGGCAGGCGATACGATCACCGACACGTCGGGCAAGGACATCGTGTTCACCAGCGTCAGCTACACCTTGTCCGGCGCGTCGGGCATCGAGACGCTTGCGGCTTCGTCCCCTGACGACGTCACGGCGCTCGTTCTGTCCGGCAATTCGTTCGACAACACGCTGATCGGCAACGCCGGTAAGAACAAGCTGATGGGTGAGCTCGGCAACGACACGCTCTCAGGCGGTCTCGGCAACGACACCCTGACTGGTGGCAAGGGTAAGGACATCTTCGTGTTCGACACCAAGTTGAACAAGAAGACCAACTTCGACAAGATCACGGACTACGTCGTGAAGGATGACAGCATCTATCTCGACAACGCGATCTTCAAGAAGCTCGGCAAGAAGGGCACGCCTGACAAGCCGGTCAAGATGACCAAGGGCTTCTTCACGATTGGTGACGCCGCCAAGGACAAGGACGATTACATCATCTACAACGCCAAGAAAGGCATCCTCTATTATGATGCCGATGGCGACGGCGCCGGCAAGGCGGTCGAAATCGCCACCCTCAAGAAGAACCTCAAGATGACGGCCGCCGAATTCTTCGTCATCTAGCCGCTTCCCGTCGGTCGTAACGCGGAAAATCGAGGCCCCTTCTCTTCGGAAGGGGCCTTTTTCATGCCGTTGCGCCGGGTGCGCTCATGCGCTCGATGCGCCACTTCTTTACCACGCCCATTTCGAACCTATCTCCCCACAAGGGGGCTTTTGTCATGGGAGAATCCTATGCGCACGATCCTCGCAATCGCGTCAGTCGCCTTCGCTTTGTCGACCTTGACCGCGCAGGCGCAGACATCGGCCGCCCCTGCCGCTGGCCACATGATGACCCCGCAACAGGAGCGCATGAAGACCTGCAACACGGAGGCCGGAACGAAGCATCTGGGCGGGGATGCCCGCAAGACCTTCATGTCCGATTGCCTCGCTGGCAAGGCGACGGGTTCCACGGGCCATGCTCTCACGCCTCAGCAGACCAAGATGAAGAGCTGCAACACGCAGGCCAGCAGCATGAAAGGTGAAGCCCGCAAGAACTTCATGAGCAGTTGTCTCAAAGGCTGACGCCACGCGTTGAAGGTGCCCGGAACGGCAGCTAGGCCGGCCTCGGGCGACTGTCGCGCCCCGTAAAACGGGCGCGACCGCCTCTTGGTCGATCGCTATATCGCCGGGCTGAACCGCGCGACGTCTTCGGCGCGGAACTGATCGAACACGGCGGCCGCCAGGCGCACGAAGGGACGTCCCGTCTCGGTGACTTCTAGAGTGTTGTGGTCGAGCGTCACCAGGCCATCTGCCATTAGAGGACGTAACAATGCCAACTCGTCGGCGTAGGTTGCCCGGTCGCCGAGGGCGCTCAGGTCGATGCGGAAGTTGCACATGAGTGCTTCGATAATCGAGGCGCGAACTCTGTCGTCCGGCTTCAGGCGATAACCGCGGGTCGAGGCAAGCTTTCCATCGCCGATGCTGCGCATGTAACTGCCGATATCCGCCACGTTCTGCACATAACCGTCGGCTAGCTGCGAAATCGCCGATGCGCCGAACGCGAGCAGGGTCTGCTGGTCGTCGTCCGTATAACCTTGAAAGTTCCGGTGAAGCTGGCCCGAGCTGCTCGCGATGGCGAGCGGGTCGTCCGGGCGGCCGAAATGGTCGAGGCCGATGGCGACATAACCGTTTTGCGTGAACACGTCCGCGACCACGCGTGCCTGCTGAAAGCGTGCGCCCGGGGCGGGCAGCGTTGTCTCGTCGATAAGCCGCTGGTTAGCCTTGCGCTGGGGCATATGCGCATAGCCGTAGCAGGCGATGCGGTCGGGCCGCAGCGCAAGCACCTTGGCGCATGTTGTCTCGACCGAGGTGACGGTCTGGTGCGGCAGACCGTACATCAGATCGACATTCAGACGCTTGATGCCGGAGGCGCGCAGCATCTCGGCCGCTCTTGCGACCACATCGAGCGGCTGCACGCGCCCGATGGCCTCCTGAACATCGGGATCGAGATCCTGCACGCCCAGGCTGACGCGGTTGACACCGATGGAGACGAGGCCTCGGGTCAGCGTTTCATCGACAAAGCGCGGGTCAAGCTCGATGGCGTGCTCGAACCCGTCGTCGAAAGAGGCGTGCTCCGAGAGCGCGTCCATGACGGAGGCGAGGCCGTCTGCCCCAAGGATGCTCGGCGTTCCGCCGCCCCAATGCAGGCGCGCTACCTTGAAGGGACCCCGCAGATGCCGGGCGACGAGACCGATCTCGGCTTCCAGCACCTCCCGATAGCCTTCGATTACCTCATCCCGCCGCGCCACTTTGGTATGGCAGCCGCAATAGTGGCAGAGCTGCCGGCAATAGGGCACGTGCAGGTAGGCCGACACGCTGTCGCGCAAGTCGAGCCGACGCAGCCAATCCGCGTGATCGGATGGGCCGACTGCCGAGGTGAACTCAGCGGCCGTCGGATAGGACGTGTAACGCGGAACCGGCAGGCTGCCATAGCGGCGGACGAGATCGTCGGACATTACTTCGCCCTCGTCTTCTCCAGCCTGCGGTCTTCACGCATCTCGAACCACATGGCGTTCAAAATCGCGAAGGCGCATGCAAGGCCGACGCCGAGGATCCAGGAAAAATACCACATTGCTTCATTCCTCAATAAGCGTTGGGGTTCCGGCCGATGGTCTCAGTGGTCACGGTTCCCCGCATCACGCGATAGACCCAGGCGGTGTAGGCGAGCACGATGGGCAGCAGGATGCCCGTGACGAGCAGCATCGTCCAAAGGGTCAGGCGGCTCGACGAAGCATCCCACACCGTCAGGCTGGCATTGGGTTGCAGCGAGGACGGCAGCAGGAACGGGAAGAGCGAGAGACCGGCCGTCGAGATGATGCCGAAGATGGCAAGGCTCGTTCCGATGAGCGCGGTTCTCCAGCTTTTCACCGTCATGCCAAGCCAGGCGAGCAAGCAGCCGGCAAAGCCGAGGATGGGTGCGATCATCGTCCAGGGCCGGGCCGAATATCCCGCGAGCCACGCGCCGACTGACCGCGCGACCGTCTTCATGAGCGGGTTCGAGGGACCTGCCGGGTTCTGCACGCTCGTCACGGTGTAACCGGCAAGCCCGTAGGCGACCCAAAGACCACCGAGCGCGAACAGAATCGCCGCCGTGAGCGCCGCAATCCGCCCATAGCGGCGCGCGCGCTCCGCCGGAGCGCCCTGGGTGCGCAGACCGATGACAGCCGCGCCGTGGGCGACGATCATCGACAGGCTCACCAGCCCGCAGAGCAGGGCGAAGGGTGTCAGCAAGCCGAAGAAGTTGCCTTCATAGCGCGGACGCAACGTGTCGTCCAAACCGAAGGGAACGCCGAGCAGCACGTTGCCGACCGCGACGCCGAGGATCAGCGCGGGCACTGCACCGCCGATGAAAAGCGCCCAGTCCCATAGATTGCGCCAGCGCGGATCATCGATCTTGCCGCGGAACTTGAAGGCGACGGGCCGCAGGATCAGCGCCACGAGAATGACGAGCATGGCGAGGTAGAAACCGGAGAACGACACGGCGTAGAGCGGCGGCCATGCGGCGAAGATCGCTCCACCGCCGAGGACGAGCCACACCTGATTGCCCTCCCAGACCGGGCCGACGACGTTGATGAGCACGCGCCGCTCCGCGTCCGTTCTGGCGGCAAAGGGCAGAAGCGTGCCGATGCCGAGATCGAAACCGTCGGTGAGCGCGAACCCGATCAGGATGATGCCGAGCAAGAGCCACCAGATCATCCGGAGGATCTCATAGGAGAGGGGGATGAGGTCTATCATGGGAAATTGTCCTGAAAGCGCGTGTCAGCGGTTCGCGTTGGCGGGCGCTGCCGCGGGCGCGTAGGCGCCTCCGGCGACGTTGTCTTCGAGAACCGACCGATCCGACGGGCCCTTCTTGATGACCCGGACCATCAGGATCAGCTCGATGATCGCGAGAATGGTGTAGATCGCGAGGAATACGCCGAGACTGATGGCGAGATCGACGAGGGTGAGGCCGGAAGCCGCGTAGAAGGTCGGCAACACGCCTTCGATGATCCAGGGCTGGCGGCCGTATTCCGCAAGGAGCCAACCGGCCTCGATGGCCACCCACGGCAAGGGCAGGCTGAAAAGCGCGACCCAGAGCAGGAAGCGATTCTGACCGAGCTTGTGCTTGGATACGAGCCAGAACCAGAGCCCGAAGAAGGCGATGAGGTAGAAACCGATGCCGACCATGAGCCGGAATGTCCAGAACAGCACGGGCACGTTCGGTACCGTGTCGAACGCGGCTTTCTCGATCTCCGCATCCGTCGCCTGTGCAACGTCATTGCGATAGCGCTTGAGAAGAAGCGAGTATCCGAGATCGGGCCAGTTGGCGTTGAAGGTCTTGCGTGCTGCTTCATCCTGCGGGTTCGCGCGGACGGCCTGCAACGCTTCGTATGCGGTAACGCCGTTTCTGATGCGCGTCTTGGCATGATCGACGAGCGGCAGGATGCCGGGCACTTCCTGTGTCAACGAACGCGTGGCGATGAGGCCGAGCGCGTAGGGGATCTGAACTTGAAAACTGTTTTCGCGCTTCTCCACGTTCGGAACCGCGAAGGCCATGAAACCTGCCGGAGCGGGCTCGGTGTGCCACATGGCTTCCATGGCGGCGAGCTTCATCTTCTGATGCTCGGTGGTGACGTATCCGCTCTCATCGCCGAGCACGACGACCGAGAGCGCCGACGCAAGGCCGAAGCTCGCGGCCACCGCCATTGAGCGTCGGGCGATGTCGAGATGGCGTCCCCGCAGCATGTAATAGGCGCTAATCGACATCATGAACATCGCGCCCGTGACATAGCCCGCGCTGACCGTGTGCACGAACTTTGCCTGCGCCACGGGGTTGAACAGCACCGCCGTGAAGTCGACGACTTCCATGCGCATGGTTTGCGGATTGAAGATCGATCCGACCGGGTTCTGCATCCAGCCATTGGCGATGAGGATCCACAGTGCCGAGAAATTCGCGCCGATCGCCACGAGCCATGTCACCGCGAGGTGGCTGACTTTCGACAGGCGATCCCAACCGAAGAAGAACAGGCCGATGAACGTCGCCTCGAGGAAGAAAGCCATCAGGCCCTCGATGGCGAGCGGAGCGCCGAACACGTCTCCGACGTAGTGGCTGTAATAGGCCCAGTTCGTGCCGAACTGGAATTCCATCACGATGCCGGTGGCGACCCCCATGGCGAAGTTGATGCCGAAGCAGGTACCCCAGAACAGGGTCATGCGTCGCCAGACCTCGCGGCCGGTCATCACATAGACGCTTTCCATGATGGCCATCAGGAAGGATAATCCGAGCGTCAGGGGCACGAAGAGGAAATGGTACATGGCCGTCGCCGCGAATTGCAGCCTCGACAGGTCCACGACTGTGAAATCGATCATGATCGGTCGCCTTGTTCGAAACCGGCGCCGAGCCGGCTCGCGAGAGGACATACGCCACGCTTCCACATCCCGCTTTGATCGCAATCAATGCGGAAATCGTCTCTTCACGCCCTAAATAGAGTTCTAATTGTAAGGGTGTAGAGGCATGGAAACCGCCGCCGCAAAGGGCTCCGGCGATCGGGATCGGGCTCAGGCCCGCTGGATGATGGGGCTGTGGCGGCTTGTTCGCGTCCTTGCGGCCGTCTCCGTTGCCGCACCCCTGATCTCCGGCGCGCTTCTGGTCGTCCAGGCCTATCTGCTCGCCCATGTGCTGCATGGCGCGATTGTCGGGGGCGAGGCGCGCGACGCCTTGCTGCCGTCGATTTTGGCAATCGCGGGCCTCATCGGCGCGCGCTCGCTGCTGGCGTTTGCCGGGGAGCGCGCGGGCGTCCGCGCTGCGGAGGCCGTCAAGTCCAAGCTGCGGAAGGCACTTTTCGGACGCCTCGTCGGCGAGGATCCGACCTGGACGGCGTCGCGCTCCTCGGGGGCCCTGGCCAACATGATCGTCGATCAGGTCGAGGCACTGGAAGGCTTTTTTGCCCGCTACATGCCGGCGCTGGTCGCCGCAGCAATCCTGCCGCTCGCTTTCGCCATCACGGTGCTGCCGGTCGAACCGGTGGTCGGGCTTCTCTTTCTGGTCACCGCTCCCTTGATTCCGGTCTTCATGGCCCTGGTCGGCTGGGGCGCGGAGGCCGCGAGCCGCAACCATGTCCAGGCCATGGCCCGTCTGTCGGGCCTGTTCGCGGACCGGCTTCGCGGCATCGTGACGCTGAAACTCTTCGGTCGGGCCGAAGCCGAGGCTGCGCGGGTTGAGGCGGCCAGCGATGAATTGCGGCGGCGGACGCTCGGCGTTTTGAAAGTGGCGTTCCTGTCCTCGGCGGTGCTGGAATTCTTCGCAGCCCTCGGCGTCGCAGGCGTCGCGCTCTATGTGGGCCTGACCTATCTCGGCCTCATCGATTTTCGGTCGACCGCGCTGACCTTGCAGGCTGGCCTGTTCTGCCTGCTCATGGCGCCTGAAGTCTATTCCCCCCTGCGCCAGCTCGCGGTGCATTATCACGATCGCGCGGCGGCTAAGGCGGCCATTGCGGAAATGGCGGTCTTATTCGAAACCCTGCCGGACCTCACAACATTAGAAGCGCCGGCCGTTGCCGTTCCCAGTGGGGGGGCTGCGGCGGCGATGCCGCTCACGGTCAACGATCTCACGGTGAAGACGCCGGACGGCCGAAGCCTCGTGCTTGACGAGGCAGGTTTCACGATTGCACCCGGCGAGCATGTCGCGATCCTCGGCGAAAGCGGTATCGGCAAATCGACCCTGCTCGAAGCGATCGCACGCCTGCGCACCTGCGACGGCGATATCAAATTAGGTGCATGGGATCTGCGCGATCTCGATGAGTCTGATCTCCGAAGTCGCGTCGCCTTTCTCGGTCAACGGCCGCGCCTGTTTCAGGGCTCCATCGCCGACAACATCCGCCTTGGGCGCCGCGACGCATCGGATGATGAGGTTCGCGCCGCTGCCGAGAAAGCGCAGGTCTCGGTCTTTGCGAATGTGCTGGAGCATGGCCTCGAAACCGTGATCGGCGATGGCGGCGTGGGACTATCCGGCGGCGAGGCGCATCGAGTCGCCCTGGCGCGCATCTTCCTGCGCGATCCCGGTCTGCTTCTGCTCGATGAGCCGACAGCGCATCTCGATGCGACGACGGAAGCGCGCGTCATCACGGCGATCCGCGAATTCGCTGCGGGACGCACGCTGATCGTCGCGACGCACTCCTTGAAGGTCGCATCCGCGATGGATCGCGTCTTCCGCATCGTTCACGGAAAAGTCGTTCCGGTAAGATCCACCGCGCGGAAGGACGCCGCATGAAAGCGCTTCTCTCCTTCGCACCGTTCTTCGTTCGCCGTGGCGGCGCGTTTCTGATGGCGTTGGGATTGGCCGTCGTGACACTTGCAGCCGGAGCGGGCTTGCTCGGCGTGTCGGGTTGGTTTCTGACCGGCGCGGCGCTCACCAGTGCAGGCGTCGCGTTCAATCTCTTCGGCCCCTCGGCTCTGGTGCGGGGCTTGTCCTTTGTGCGCATCGTTTCGCGCTACGGTGAAAAGCTTGTGGGGCATGACGCGACCTTGCGTCTTCTCGCGGATTTGCGTGGCTGGCAGTTCCGCCGGCTGATTCCGCGTGTTCCCCTGGATGGAAGAACATGGCGGCGTGGCGATCTCGTCTCGCGCCTCACTGCCGATATCGATGCGCTCGACACGGTTTTTCTCTCCGCCCTCGGACCTATCGCGACGGCACTGGCGGTCGGTGCCGCGATGATCGTCGTGCTCGCATGGTGCCTGCCAGGGGCTGGCCTTGTTTACGGACTCGGATTTTTCGGCGCAGCCCTGGGGCTGCCTGCTGTTCTGATCGTTGCGGCCCGAACTCCCGGCGAAACCGCGATGGCAGCGTCCGCCGATCTGCGCATGGCGGTGCTCGACGGTATCGAAGGCCACACAGATCTGCGTGCGCTCGGCGCCACCGGTTGGGCGCGGGAGGGTTTCACGGCCGCAAGCGCGCGGCTCCAGCGCGCGAGGACGCGGCAAGCGACCATCGGCGCTCTCGGCAACGCGCTCGTGCAGGCCTTGGCGGGAGTGACCCTTGTCGGTCTACTCTGGATCGGTCTTGAGGCCCACCACGCCGGATCGCTCGACGGTCCCGTGCTGGTGGGCTTGTTGCTGGCGTCGCTCGGAAGTTTCGAAATCGCCCTGTCCATCGTCAGAAGCGCCGGTCGATTGGGCGCGGCGCAGGCCGCAGCGCGTCGGGTGAAAGCGTTGTCCGCGACAGCGCCTGCCGTGCAGGATGTCGCCAATCCGCTGCCTCTGCCGTGCGGCAACAGCGTCTCTTTCGAGAATGTGTGCTTCGGTTACGATCCTCGCCGTCCAGTGCTCGAAGATCTGAGTCTTCATGTGGCGTCTGGCGAACGCATAGCCCTCATCGGTTCGAGCGGGAGCGGCAAGTCGACGATCCTTAGTCTCCTGTTGCGGCTCGCAGACACCAAAGCCGGAACGGTGCGCGTCGCGGGAGAGAACATCGCCGACGTCGCGCAGGACGAGCTGCATCGCCGTGTTGCGCTTCTCAGCCAGGATACGCCCGTCTTCCTGGGCACCATCCGCGACAATCTTTTGATCGGAAAGCCGGATGCGGACACGCCGGAGTGCTGGCGTGCGCTCACAGCGGCGCGGCTCGATGCCTTCGTGCGTGGATTGCCCGAGGGGCTCGATACCTGGCTCGGCGAGGCGGGCCGCACATTGTCCGCCGGGCAGGCGCGCCGTCTTTGCCTCGCGCGGGTTCTTCTCTCGTCCGCAAGCGTTATTGCCCTGGATGAGCCGACGAGCGGTCTCGATCCCGAGACGGAGCGGGATTTCATGTCGGACCTGTCAGTTGCGACGGGTGGCAGGACCGTGCTGCTCGCGACCCATGCAGGGCTCGCCCCCGGCATGGTCGACCGGGTCTATCGGTTGGAGGCGGGGCGCTTGGCGCTCAGTGAATCATGATGCCGGCAACAGCGGAGAGGCGTCCCTTGTCGGCAATCTCGACCGAGTGCGGATCGGGCAGGCGGATCAGCCCTTGCGTCTTCAATTTCGTGAAGGTGCGGCTGACGGTTTCGATCGTCAGGCCGAGATAATCCGCAATATCGGTCCGGGTCATCGGCAGATGCACCGGGCTTTCCGGCATTCCGTGCTCGGCGGCCCGGCTCGACATGATGAGCAGGAACGAGGCGACCTTTTCCGATGGCGCAAGGCGCCCGAGGATCATCTGCGTTTCCCGCGCCTGGCGGAGTGCTGCCCGTGTCATCAGATGCAGCCGATCCTTCAGATGCGAGAAGCGATCCGTCAGATGGTCCATGTCGCGTACGGAGAAGGAGCAGAGGCCGGACGGTATGACCGCTTCGGCCGTCTGGGCGTAGGTGTCGTCATCGGCAAGCCCGAGAAAGTCGCCGGGCATCAGGAAGCCCGTGATCTGGCGCCGGCCATCGGGAAGGGCAAGCGACAGACGCAGCATGCCGGAGGTAAGGCTGTAGACCCGGCGGCGCGGCTCCCCCTCCTCGAGCAGCATCTGGTTCGCTTCCAGCTTCACGAAGCTCATGGTGCGCTCGAGTTCGCTGACCTCGTCATCCTTGAGCGCGGAACAGACCGCTTTGCGCCTGACATCGCAGTTGAGGCAGGCATTGCAGGGAGGACGGTAGAAAGAGGACATGGAGCAGCCGGACACACAGGAATCAGAACGGAAGAACAGGTATCTTTTCCGATATTTGTGCGCGCCTGTCTTGGCACAAATGATCGCAGGTGCCGCGGGAGGCTCGGACGGGCCGCGCGCTCGTGGCCCTCTGCTGGACAAGGCCCCGAAGGCTTCATAAATCAAGGGAATGTTTACAGCCACCGCCCTTCCCACGTCCGGCAACAAGCGGGACGTCTATGCTTCTCTCGCCCAGCAGCTTTCGGGGCTGCTGGATGGTGAGCCCGATGCCATCGCCAACGCCGCCAACATGTCGGCGTTACTCTATGGCCTGCTGCCCGACCTGAACTGGGCGGGGTTCTACTTCCTGCGCGGTCCGGAACTCGTGTTGGGGCCGTTCCAGGGCAAAGTGGCCTGTGTCCGTATTCCGGTCGGGCGGGGCGTGTGCGGTACGGCGGTCGAGCGCAAGGCCTCCGTCGTGGTGCCCGATGTCCATGAATTTCCGGGTCATATCGCCTGCGATAGCGCATCCCGCTCCGAACTGGTGGTCCCGCTGATCAAGCACGGGAGAGTTCTGGGTGTTCTCGACCTCGACAGTCCGAACCCTTCCCGGTTCGATGACGCCGACCGCGAGGGCTGCGAATCGCTTGTCCGCATTTATCTCGACGCTTCGGAATTCCCCGGGCACGGGCCTTGAGCCAAGGCAAACAATCCTGAACGTCCCTTCCGTAAGGTGGCGTTTGCGTGATATTGGTGAGTTGGCCAGCCGGTCCGGCCAAGAAATGTGAAATGCCATCGGATGGATGAAGGGTAATGCAACATGCAGGGCCGAAATCTTTCCTGTGGTCGCTGCAGGCGGTCGTCGCGCTCGTCTTCACGCTCATCGTGCTGGCGATTTCCGGGGCCCTGATCGGGTTCAATCATCACCAACTGACAAAGCTCACCGTTCGGGATGCCGAGGACGACTTCCAGCGCATCACGAACAGTGTTCGGGACGAAATCGCCGGCAGCATGCGCATCGCCGGATCGGTTCTGGATACCGCGTCCCTGACCATCGATCCCGAGCTGCCGTCGGAACAGCTCGCCAAGCTCCTGACCTCCGTGCTCAAAGACCTGGATCGCGTCCTCCCCGCGGCCATGGGGCTGTTCGTCGGACGAGGCGACGGAAGCCACGTGGTGATTCAAAGCCTGAACGGCAAATGGCCCGTGGAAATCGGCACGGACATCGACCGCGCTGCCTTCGCCTTCATGATCGTCGAGGATGGTGAGGCGGGGCACACGGCGCGGTGGATCGTGACGGACGAGAACGGCCAGGTATTGCGCCGCGTTCCGCCCCGGCCGACAACGTTCGATCCGCGCAGACGTCCCTGGTATGGCCCGAGCCTGTCCAGCTCCGGAATGATCGTGACGCCCCCCTACCGTTTCGCCAATGTGCCCGAGGTCGGCATCACGCTGGCGCGCCAGGCGAGGCTGAAAGCGGGTGCGGTCTTCGGCATCGACATGACCCTTGCAAGTCTGGATTTCTATCTCGACAAGTTGCGTATCCCGCCGGAACTCGAACTGCTCGTGTTCGACAAATCCGGCGTTTTGATCGCCCATCCGCGTGGGGGAACTTACCGTTCTGAACGGCAAGCCGCGCAGGAGGGAAAATTTCTGACGGTTGACGATACCGGTTCGCCTCTGCTCAGCGGGATGTTTCGAGCCTTCCAGCAAAATCAGGACAACCAAGGGCGCAGCGTGTCTTTCTCGGTTGGTGGCGACGAGTATTTTGGTCGGACTGAGCGGGTCGGGGAGGGCATCGATAATCTGTTCGTCGGCCTTGCCATACCCTACGAGACCATGGTGGGCCCGGTGCAGCAGATCCGCTCCGGGCTGCTCATCATCAGCGCCGCTTCGGTTCTGCTCGCGCTCCTGATCGTTCTCTTCGCCTCCCGGCGCTTGGCGTTGCCGCTGAGGAATGCGACCGAGGACATCCGCCGCATCATGAAGTTCGAGTTCGGGCATGCGCGCAGAGCGCAATCCCGCGTCGTCGAGGTGCAGGAATTGTCCGGAGCCATCGACACGCTGGAAATCGCCTTGAGCAATTTCATGCGCTACGTGCCGAATGCCCTCGTGCGCCGCATCATCGGACGCAAGTTTTCTTCCGATCTCGGCGGCAAGCGCCAGCCTGTCACGGTGCTTTTTTCCGATGTCGCCGGTTTCACCACCATGGCGGAGGGGCTTGATCCCGAAGAGGTCATGGCCAAGACCTCGCGTTATTTCAGTGAGCTCGGAAGCGAGCTTGTTCGCTCCGGCGCGACGATCGACAAATATATCGGCGACAGCATCATGGCGTTCTGGAATGCGCCCGACGAGCGGGAGGATTATGTCGCGATCGCCTGCCTCGGCGCATTGCGGGCATCACGCCGTCTCGACCGTCTCAACGCGGAATTCATGGCCGAGGACGGATCACCGATGCGGACCCGTTTCGGCATGCACACGGGCGACGCCGTCGTCGGCAATGTCGGCTCGGCCGACCGGGTCAACTATACGGTGCTCGGCCACACCGTGAACATGGCCTCGCGTCTCGAAAAACTGAACAAGCGATACGGCACGACAATCCTCGTCAGCGAGGATGTGTGCGCGGCGGCGGGCAAGGATTATCTCTTCCGCTTCGTTGACCGGACCGTGCCGGAAGGCGCGCATCATCCCATGGCGCTTTACGAGCTTCTCGGCTCCGTCCGTCCCGATGAGCCTGAGGTCGCGCCATTCCCGGAGCGCGTCGACACCTTGGACATCTGGAAGGCGGTTTGCGCAAACTGCGAGACCGGTGACTGGCACTCCGCATCGGAGCTGCTCGAAAAATTAGTCGCAATCGCGCCTGACGATATGTTGTTTCGTGTTTATCTTGAACGGTGCCGTGCTAACCTCGGGTCGCTTCAGGCCACGTGACGATCCGGCTTCGAGCAATCCGCTCTTTCAACCAAGCACTGAACCCGAGATCATGGCCCCCTCCTACATCGATTGCTACTACAGCCGAACCCTTGCGACGCCGGAGACCTATTCGAGCGCGACAGGTCGGATTCAGGCGGATGTATGCATCGTCGGCGGCGGCCTCGCGGGCCTGACGGCCGCGTTGAAACTGGTCCGATCAGGACGGTCGGTCGTGCTTCTCGAGGCGCAGCGCGTTGCCTGGGGTGCGTCGGGCCGCAATGGTGGCTTTGTCTCCCCCGGCTATGCCACGGGCCTGGCCTCCATCGAGCGTCGGGTGGGGCCGGACCAGGCCAAGGAGCTTTATCGGTTGTCGATGGAAGGCGTCGAGATCGTCCGCCGCCATATCGCGGATCTCGGCATTGCGGAAGCCCATCCTGTCCCCGGGATTGCCAAGGCCTTGCGCTACGACTCGAAAGGCGCCTTGCGCGCCGCGCGCGACAAGCAGGAACGCGACTTCGGTCTTCAGCTTCGTTACCTGCCGCGAGCGGAGACGAGGGAGCTGTTCGCATCGCCCAAGTATCACGAAGCGGTCGTCGATGAGGGCGCGTTCCATTTCCATCCGCTGAACTATGGCCGTGCGCTCGCCCGCGAAGCCGTTCGCCTCGGGGCTGCGATCCATGAGAACTCGCCGGTCCTATCGGTCAGTCTCGATGGGCCGCGCAAAACGCTGAAGACCAAGGATGCCGTGATTGAGGCTCAAGAGGTTCTGTTCACGACCGGTGGCTACACCGACGGCATTCTGCCTGCGCTGAAAAAGTCCTATTTGCCGATCGCGACCTACGTGCTGCTGACAGAGCATGCGCCGGATGTCGTTCGCAGCGCCATCCGCACGTCGGCGGCAGTCCTCGATGATCGCCGGGCAGGCGACTACTACCGTCTTGTCGATGGGGGCAACCGCATCCTCTGGGGCGGCCGCATCACCACGCGGACAACGGACCCCGCGGACATCGCGGCGCTGCTACGGCGCGAGATGGTCACGACCTATCCGCAGCTGGCCGACGTGAAGGTGGATGTCGCGTGGTCCGGTCTCATGTCCTATGCGCGACATCTGATGCCGCAGATCGGGCAATTGCAGCCGGGAGTCTGGTTCTGCACGGCCTTCGGCGGCCACGGCATGAACACGACAGCGATCGGTGGAACGGTAATTGCCGAAGGAATAACCGGCGAGAGTGATCGCTATAGGCTCTTCGAGCCCTTCGGTCTTGCCTGGAATGGCGGGATCTTTGGACGTGCCGCGGTCCAGTTGACCTATTGGTCTTATCAGGCGGCTGATGCGGTGAGGGAACGGCATTCCCATTGACGGGCCCGACGGACATTCGGACAGTCATTCTTCCATCGTCGATATGTGTGAACTGTGTTTGAGCGCAGTCAAGTCGATTCGGTGACCCGCAGCGTGTCGGACCTCATGTCCGTACACTCTGGGTGTTTGTCCGAGGGCGCTAGTGTGTTCTTCTTTTCCCACCGGCACGTCGTAATGACGGCTGGTCGATTTCTTTAGCTCTGATCATCTCCGCGACTCTCTCGCGAAAATGGCGCGCGATGGCTTCGGACAGCATCGCGGTTTGCTCTTCGGACGGCGTGTGATCCTGCGTTGAATGAATCATCGCGATTGCGCACACGACTCCGTCATAGATTTCATGTTCATTAAGGCGAATCATGCCTTCTTCGACCGAGGCGTCAAGAATTGCCTTGAAACACCCTTCTCGGACTCGTCTTGCATAATCGTCGTTGAATTTCCTCATCTGATACCCCCCCTCCTGGTAGGGCTGGCCTAGATTGACGCAATGGCGGGTTTTTCTCAAGCCAAGTCTAACTCCTATGTTCCGCTAGGATGACACTCCTACATGCCAAGATCCGTGTCAAAGGGCACTTTCGAGAGGCACCAGATCGGCTAAACGCGGCAGATTCGTGTCAGGGGAAAGTGTGACGGACAGAGCCGGCCGATTCGCATCGTCACGTAACGGCGGCGTCGATGCCCGATCGTGATGGGCCCGCATGGTGAAAGCCGCTGCCGCCGGCCGGCGAGCGGACAAGCACAGTACCCCATGGTCTGCCTGGGGGCTGAAAATTTGCATTTTCAAGGAAAGTCGATGGTGCTGCCAGAGAGGATTGAACTCTCGACCTCTCCCTTACCAAGGGAGTGCTCTACCACTGAGCTACGGCAGCGCGCCAACGAGGAGGGCCGCTTACTGCCACAGGGCGGACCTTAGAAATCCCTTAAATCCAAGCTGTTACGGGGTTGTCACTACAGCAACTGGCCTAGCGGGGGCAAGAGCCTAAGATGAGGTTGAGGCTCCTCTCGATCATCTCCGCTGTGACAGGAGTGTGACAGAGGCAGGAAAGGGATGGAGCGGCGTCCCACCACATAGCCTCATCCAGAACTCCCCTTTAGCCGGTGTGGGCGCACGCATCCAAGGTGGTCCATAGGGGAGAGACGGTGAAGGGCTTGGTAATCGCCTATTTGGGCACCGCGATATCGCTACTGATTCTCTCGACAACCATCAGAGAAGAGGACGGTGTCCGCCTTAGACACATCCTGATCGCTGCATTTGGATGGCCGCTTGTTGGTCCCATCTTGGTGTGGAAGGCATGGCGCTCGCCCTGAGTGAATCAGAGTACGCTATGCCGCGACGTCAAATCCCTGAACTCTCCTGAGGTGAGTCAGGTACTTGCCGGTTCCCCATTCCTCCAGACCCAGTTCCTCCAGTGCGCCTCGGAACTTCTTGTGTTCTCGAATGTAGGTTCTGAAGTTGGACGCATCCTTGATCCCGATAGCCCGCCGCACGTCTTTGTACGCCAAGGCTCCGTCAGGGTTGGCCTCAAACCAATCACACACAAAGCTCACGGCATCGGCAACCTTTCCTTGGGCTTGTTTTTTGACAGGCATCCAGGAGACGATTTGAGCCTCTGGGAACAACTCGGGAAGGAGACCCTTGATGCCGCTGTACTCACTCGCGATCAGGTAAGCGGTGACAGGAGGGCACTCCCCGTTCCGGTTCTGCCTGACACTGCTCCGGCACAGGGCTTGAAGGATCATATGACCGTGTTCACCAAGGGTGACAGCCTTCACCATGTCTGGATTCAGAAGTCCCTTGGACGCTGAAAGGCCTGAGGACAGGCGTGTGAGCCCTTCATAGTGCGAGAGCGGAGGGAACAAGGTTCCAGCCAAGATCACATTAGGCACATTCTTGAACTCATTGGTGCCGTCGTGAGCCCCCCAATTGAGGAAGCTGACCTTGTGGTCCGGGGGCAGTCCCTTACTCACTTCCAAAGGGAGGTTCAGGCGGCCGGGCTTGTGCTTGTGATAAACAATAAGCCACTCCTCATGGGGCTTCATCGCAATAGCGTTCAGGACACCTTTGACAATCACATCTCCGGTGTTCTTGTAGGCAGACTTGCCGCCTCCCTGATCCCAGACATTGATGGTGAGATTGCCATACCGTTTGATTGCGGACGGAAGGCGGACAAGGTCGCCACGTTCCTTCTCCCACAGGTCATAGGTTGCCCTCACTCTTGCAGACGCATCGAGAGCAAGGATCGGCTTGAGGCCATCGGGGAGGGTCTGTCGGTAATCGACAAGGGTAGGTCCGGCATGACCATCGACCCTCACAATCGCCATGCCTCCCATGAGGAACCACAAATCCTCTACAGCCTTGCGCAGTTCCTCGGGGTGGTGAGCAAGGAGCTTAGACACCTCATGCAGTTGAGCGTCATAGGTCACATCCAGGGATGGGACATTGATGAGCGTCTTGTCTGAAAGGCCATGGAACTGGACGAAGAATGCCTCCAGAGCCTCGGTGAATTCAGGATAGGCACTTCTCAGCACAGAGAGGAGAGACGCAAGACTGTCCCGCCGAAGGGCGATGGGACGCCCCGGCAAGATAGCTTCATCCCAAATCCTGACCTGCCTCACATGGCCTCGGAACTGGAGAGCCTTCACCTCACTGAAGGGTTTGCCAGCACAACGGCTCTCAACCATGGCATGGGTTGTGAAGAGGACACGACCCTCCTCAGGACAGCCACATCCCAAGGTGTTGAGTTGCACATTGTCCTTACCCGTCAGCACGGCGAAGTCCTGATCTTGAAGACCAATCTCCCGAACAATCGTCCCAATCTGTTCAAGGCGACCAAGACAGATCAGAGCTGAGACGCTCTTGTGATCCTCAGATTGAACCAGCTCCCTTACGAAGTGGATCATGGCCGTGGTCTTTCCGACACCCGGATCAAGGCTGCTGACATAGTAGGCAGAAGCACAGCTCCCTTGGGCCATGTCAGCCATGACCTGGATAGCTGCTCTCAAGTTAGTCCACATTTCTGATGTCGGAGATAACCCATAGCGATCAAAGGTGGCCTTGAGGCCGTTGAGTGTCCTTTGGCCAAGGAGGTCATGGGTACACAAAGTGGTAGTAATATTGTTATAGTTGTATAGATTTTCTACCACATTTTCAGGCTCATTGTCGTTGTCCTTGCCGTTCTCCATGTTGTTGTTTCTTTGTTTCTCAATTAAATCTTAATACAAATCCCAAAGTGCAGGGGATTGATTATGCTGATTCTATTGATGAGTCAATTATTGCTAAACATTGGTGCTTACAAGATGACAATTATACTTGTGTGATGGTTGAACTGTTGAACTGTTGAACTGTTGAATTGTTTAGGTGTTTACACCTTACAAGAGAGCTGTTGGGGTACGTGTTTATGATGCAAGGGATAGCTGCCAATCGGATTAAAAGAGTCCTTTGCTCTGGGAGAGCTACGGTCCCCGCATCCCCCTAGTTGGCCAAGACCCTAAAGACGGACCTCTCACCCACACCTAGGCGCTTCGCTATCTCCCTCTTAGAGACCCCTTGGGAGGCCAAAGCCCTGATCTCATCTGTCTTGGCGCGGGCTGTAGGGGCTCTCCCTTTGTATCGCTTCTCTGCCTTGGCCTTGGCGATGCCCTCCCGTTGCCGCTCAAGCATCATTTCACGCTCAAACTGAGCCACGCTTCCGAGGACATTGAGCATCAGTCGTCCGGTTGGGGTGTTGGTATCGATGCCAAGATCAAGGATGCGGAGGCCCACCTTCTTGGCTTTCAGGGCGGCAATGATGTGTCCCAAATGAACCACTGAACGTGCAAGGCGATCCAGTTTGGTGACCACAAGGGTGTCTCCCTCACGGACATACTCCAGGGCCGCCTCCAGCGACTCCCTAGGGCCAACGGAGGAAGTTTGTTCAAGGAAGAGTTTCCCGCACCCAAGAGCCTTCAGGTCGCGTTCTTGTGCCTCTAAACCCGCCACCTGATCGAGGGTGCTTGTCCGTCCGTAGCCCACCAGCATTGTCATGTTTGTCCGCCATTAGAATCTCAAACATAGCGGCATAGTGTCTGCCAAAAATCAAGTGGGGCTTCTGTGGCAGACAAAATCGTTGACGGAGGCTCATGCCACATGGCCAAGGTTCAATGGCAATCGGCTGTGTGAACACCGGTGTCGCAATAGCTTTATACCCGCAGGGATCTCAATCCTACCCACGGCTTCCTCCCGAATGTAGTCTTCATCTGGGGGACGTTCTGGCTGTTCGGCTTTGCTTGCGGAGAAGCAATATGCCAAGCCGCAGCCGGTTCGGTATCCGATGGCGAGGGCCCCTGAGGCGCTTCATCCCGAAACCAACAACCATTGTGAATCCTGGCTGTGCCCGCTCCGAAGGATCGCCTGAGAGTTAGGTTCGCTAAGGTGCGGTAGGTCAGCGCCACCCATGAGCTTTGATGAATGTGGACCGGTTGGTGAGGTTGATCGGGAGCCTGTCCACGACCGGAACACATCATTCATAACTAGGTTGGCCCCTCAGCAAACCGACGGCCCAAGGTGACGCCATGCCCCGCTACTTCTTCAACATACATATCGGTGAACACCTCATCAACGACCCTGAGGGAGAGTTCTCCAATGCGGATGAGGCGTGGGAGGCAGCCAAGGAAATGGCTCAGGATCTCATGGCCGCTGAGTTCTCCCAGCCGGCTAACTGGGCGTCCTGCCATATCGAGGTGAGAGACTACGCGAGTGAGATTGTCCTGGAGTTTCCGTTCCTGGAGACTCTTCAGTTCACGCAGCGACCGCAATGAGACACTCACATACTCGATCAACGAACGTCCGGGCACTTGGGAGTCCCGTAGCCAAATTGACCCTCCAGGGTGATACGGGACCGGGGTATCTTCAAAAAGAAGGCTAAAGGTCTTGTTGGTGTTGTTGGACCTGAGGGAGCAGTGAAAGCGCCGTCAAGCAAACTCAGTCCAACAGCGACCGCGTACGCCAAAAGGGAAAAGCTAGACAAACACATCAAGGAAGAAAGCCTTCAATCGACGTGAGCCAAGTTCTTGCTCTGAAGATCAGGGCCTTGGCATACCGGAAATTGTGAAGCGTCTTGGTATTGGTCGGCCGTCTGTCTATCGAATTCTTTTTTGGGTATAGCTTAGGCGCTCACACTGGGAGTAGCTTGGAGAGATGATGAAGGTTCTACTATGTCCAGAGGCTTTCGTTCTTTAGTCTGACGACATTGAATGAGTGGTAGGCCAACCTTGCCTTGAAGACCGAAACTTCAGAAGCTATCGATCCAAGCGCTTCGTTCAATACATGCCGCTTTATGCTAGAGCGGGCTCCGACGATAACCTTTTTTAGTACGATGTCTTCGGAGAAGGGCGTAAAGTATAGACCTGACTTCTTGTCCGGGTTGTTAAGTTCAATAAACGAGCGCATCTCGTTTTCATAGCTCCAATGTTTGAACTTTGTGGTGAGAAGTTTGACAACATAGGACTCTGCTATATCACCGGAATGCGTCAGCATCTTAGGCTCAAAAATGACCCGCTCGGATAGATATGAAATAGGCTCCAAGTATATATCCGGCACATCGAATCCTAAGCACAACCCTCTATGGCGATCAGCGTAGTGGCTCCACTGGACAGGATTTTGCCACTTGCGGCTGAAGCACAGCATTCCATATGCCCTGGACAAACGTTTTTTGGCTTGCCGAAAGGCCCGACGATGTTCCGGATAGACAGCATCAACCGCTAGAAACTCAAATGGGTCGTTCAACTCGTTTATAATAGAGACCTTCAGTCTGCGGTGACGCAAGTTCGCAAGACCATGCTCTGCGTTGATGAAGTGATAAACCAACATAATTGTTAGAACAGTAACTCGCCTTGAGCGGCTTCGTTGAAGCGAATGACGCCAAGTAGCTGCCAAGTCTGAGGACGCTTAGCCATGTTCCCAATAGCGAAAGCCATACCTCTAGACGGATACTCCTCATTGTATGTTTGAGACATCCAATTCAGAGTCTCAGTTTCACTTTGTCGACGACATCCGTTCCAGAACATGGTGTGGGTCTCCCAATCGCCACATTCATAATCGTGAGTTCCGGCACCATCCTCGAATTTAAACCGAAACTCGTAAGGAGAGGGCTGAAGTTCGGCTAATTCCTTATCGAACATTGATGTTTGACGAGCGGCATAACGATAGGCTTCCTGTGCCTCCTCGATGTCTGAGGCGTTCCGACGCTTGTAGTAGAACTTGGAGTTCTTCGGGCGAATAAGAGCGAGTGATTTTCCACTCTCTTCCGCCGCCCTCCCTGAAGGTATGATCATAGGAGTAAGAAGGCGAGTTCGTTCCGCTTCCGACAACCGCCCATCTACAAGTAGCGTCTCCTCATGGACATGACAGCTCTCGGCCCTCTTATCTTTTGTTGGACGATGATGGTCGAACCTCACCCAATCCCACCGTTTGAAACTCGCCTCTCCACTGAGGTGGCGAAAACGTAACGGGAAAAGACGCCTCCATTGCCGTTCCGATGTCACGGCAGCGCAACAGACCGTCTCACCATAGGTCTTGCTAGGTTGTGGAAGAGCTTTGACGAGAATGACGGCTCTGGAGGAGGTGACGGTTCCGGACATATCGATCCGGATCATCGCCATAGAGATCGAAGGACACAAGATGGTTGTTGGTTAGACATTCGACTACAATTGAACGGTGACAGGTCTTTGGATCGCGCTCAAAGCACATCAGGCAAGTAACCGAATCTTGGACAATACCTTCCAAGGTGCTTAGGGCCTCCTGTGCCCGTTCGCTCTTGAGATGATTGGTGTAGATGCGCTCGAAGATCTTGTAACGGCCAGCACGAGCTGCCTCTCGTCCATCTTTTGGGTCGCCCAAACCGATCAGGTGCTCGTAACGGATACCTGATGCTTCAAGGTGCTGACGAAGGGCCGTCTTCGAGAAGCCCTTCTTGCGGGATAGTGCAACAGCTCGAACGTCGACGAGAGTTTCGACGCCGACCGCATTGAGAGTGGTGACGAAGCGGCTGATGTCGGTTCCCTCATAACCGATGGTATAGACTACAGGCATTGTGTTGCCCTTGCTCCTTTGCCGGATGATCGCCACCGAGGGTTTTAATGAGTTTCCAAGCTTAGTCTAGGGAGACTAATGCTGGATACTTCTATGGCCGTTTATGGGTGATAAAGTGGGCACGAGTGATTTTGCCAGCCCTTCGAGGTGATCGCTGTATGCCCTTATTTGAACTAAACCACGCCAACCGAACCATCTACTTCAGAAAGTCTATCTCCAGCCCAAAATTCACGACGACCAGTATTCTCACGAGAGATGCATGGAGCTATGTCGAACTCTGGCTCAAACGACAGCGAAAACAAGAGGCCTTGGTCTATTGGTATCAAGCGAGGGATTTTCACGCCGCCTCAAAGCGCCTTCCACCTGTCTCAGCGCCACTTACTCTTTACTATTGTTTTATGAACGCCGCTAAGGCGCTTCTTTTAGCGAAGAGCGTAAGTTTCTCTGACCGACACGGCGTTAGTGGTCAGGTGGCTGGTTCTAAGCGATCTCTTGAGGCTGAAGTTACCGAATTGAAATCAAAAGGAATCGTATCTGATCTAGCAAAGTACCTCAAAGAACCTGAACAAACTTAAAAGCATAGCTTAAAAGAAATATTCGGAAATCTTGCGTTCATTCACCGAGCGTATTGCCTAACATACAATACTCCCTCAGAGATGTTGATGCCATTACGCAATCCAATTTACATGAAGGATACGAGTACCAACGAGGTTGTTTTTCAGGCTGAGGTAACTGGACGCAATGCTGATCTTAGACGATTGCAAAATCTCTCACCAGATTACCATATCGTTGATGGTGAGCATCACAAGAAGTACATCATTCAGCGGAAGGATCGTATAGCTTGGTATCGTCGTGGAAACACTAAGGCTGACAGGGAGGCGATACTTAGCGGACTGGCCGATTACCATGCGAAGATCAGGTGTGACATATGTTGCATCTCCGCTCCTACGGACCTTTGGTATCTAAAACGTACCGTGTCAGGAACGAAGATCGTGAACCGGTATGGCCTCACGCTGATGCTTGCCGCAATGCACCGTCTAAGCGAGTTGGCTCGTTATGACCCGCAAGGTTTAGCAACGCACTTGAGCGGCAAAGAGAACTGGCTTCTGACTGAGTTTATCGAACTCGCTCCTTCGCAGTTCGTCGATGAGTTGGCATGTGAAATGACCGGATTGGAATTTCGGTTACCGGGTGTCCGCTCATAAGAGACATTTGGACATGTGACTGAGAGCTACAGTGTTGGTTTTGTTAAGCTTGCCAGCCTCTTAGCCACCTTCTCGGGCCTCAGGTGGGTATAGCGGCTCAACATTCGTGGATCCCGGTGCCCACTGATCAGAGCAACCTCAGGCACAGTGAGGCCATACTCAAAGCAGCGGGACACGGCCTCGTGCCTGAGATCGTGAAGGCGGATGTCTTCTAGACCAGCTCTTTTCCGTAGCCTCTCCCATGCCAACCGAACGGCATTGGCCGTCACTGGAAAGACCCGCTCATCCGTCCACTCCATGGATGACAGGATCTCGACCGCCTTTGGGGTAAGCGGGATCGTCCGAGGATGACCGTTCTTGGTCTTCATAATGCGGATCGTCCGAGCGGCGAGGTCCACGTCCTCCCAACGGATCGACAAGAGTTCCCCACGGCGCATACCCGTTTCAATGGCGAGCATGAGAATTGGTCGGAGATACCTAGCTGAGGGAGTGCTCAGCGCCTTCAGCAGTTCCTCACCATCATTTACCATCAAACGACGGTCACGTGGTCTGGAGTCAGATGGAAGCTTGATCGCTTTCAGGGGATTGGCTCTTAGCGGAATGCTCCATTCTCTCTTCGCAACTTCAAAGCAGTGGCGGAGGATAACGAACTCACGCCGCACGGTGGCCCCTTTCACTACTGTCAACCGCTCGTCGCGATACGACGCGAACTGAGCCGAGGTGATCTTGCTCAGGGGTACATCGGCAAGGTCGCGCCTAAGGAACGCTTTGAGAACGGCTGTTTCGTTCTTGGCACTGCGCTTTCGCGGTACGACCTCATTGAGATAGCGCCGGATTAGATCGCCAACGGTGAGGTTATTTAACACGGCTGCATTAGGACCTAGGTCGCTCCGGTCCGCCTCCAACTCAACCTGCCGTGCCCACGCCTGAGCATCTGCCTTGTGGAAGAAAGAGCGGCTTAGGGAAGGGCTACCGTTGCGCCTCACCTGAACTTGCCATTTATCACCGCGTTTGCGGATTGTTGCCATCACTCATGACCTTAGCTGTGACAAGGGTGTGACAGCGGTGGTCTGAAGAGAATTTCTGAGGGTCCGGCACATCAGCTAAGACATTGAAGTCAAAGCTGGATCGATGGTGCTGCCAGAGAGGATTGAACTCTCGACCTCTCCCTTACCAAGGGAGTGCTCTACCACTGAGCTACGGCAGCGCGCCAACGAAGAGGGCCGCTTACTGCCACAGGGCGGACCTCGACGCAAGATTTGAAATCGATCTTTATTCAGCTGCCTGCGCTTTTGGTTGCAGAGGGAGCCCGAGAGCGGTCCAAACTTCCACCAGAGCGGCGGCGAGGGCATCGATATGGGCATCGGTGTGGAAAGGCCCGGCGGTGACCCGCAGGCGCTCCGTGCCCTTGGGCACCGTGGGGTAATTGATTGGCTGGATATAGATGCTGTGTTTGTCCATAAGGCGGTCGCAGGCTGCTTTGCAGGCTTCCGCGTCGCCGACCATGACCGGGATGATATGCGTCGCCGTCTCGAGGACCGGCAGGCCCGCGCCGGTCAGGACCGCCTTGGTCCGGGCGACCTGGCGCTGCTGCTTCTGCCGCTCCGCATCCGAGGCTTTCAGATGGCGAATCGAGGCCGTGGCGGCGGCGGCGATGGCCGGGGGCAGGGCGGTGGTGAAGATGAAACCCGGCGCGAAGCTGCGCACCGCATCCGTCACCGCGCGTGTACCCGTGATGTAGCCGCCCATCACGCCGAAGGCCTTGCCCAGCGTGCCCTCGATCACGTCGACCCGGTGCATGGCCCCCTCGCGCTCGGCGATGCCGCCGCCGCGGGCGCCGTACATGCCGACCGCGTGGACCTCGTCGAGATAGGTCATGGCGTTGTAGCGCTCGGCCAGATCGCAAATCGCGTGAAGCGGGGAGATGTCCCCGTCCATTGAGTAGACGCTCTCGAACACGATGAGCTTGGGCCTCTCGCCCGCCGCCTGGAGCAATTCCTCCAGGTGGGCGAGGTCGTTATGGCGGAAAATGACCTTGTCGCAGCCCGACTGGCGCACGCCCTCGATCATCGAATTATGGTTCAGGGCGTCGGACAGGATGAGGCAGTTCGGGATGAGTTTGGCGAGGGTCGCGATGCCGGTCTGATTCGAGACGTAGCCAGAGGTGAAGACGAGCCCGGCTTCCTTGCCGTGCAGATCGGCGAGTTCGGCCTCCAGTTCGACCATCGGATGGCTGTTGCCGGAAATGTTGCGCGTGCCGCCGGCGCCGGTGCCGAGGCGCCACGCGGTCTCGGCCATGGCGCGGGTGACATCGCGGTTCTGGCCCATGCCGAGATAGTCGTTGGAGCACCACACGGTGATGGGCCTCTTGCCCTCTGGGCTATGCCAGATCGCATCCGGGAACCGACCCGCCAGGCGCTCGATATCCGCAAAGACGCGATAACGGCGCTCTGCCTGGAGACGCTCAAGGGCCGACGTGAAAAAGTCTTGATATTCCATCATCTCACCGGGTGCGGCAGCGCGATGCCCGGGATCTAGGGCATCCGTTGCCAAAGGACATTGATCCTGCTCAAGGCCTGGATCACAGATATTCTGGTTGAGAGCCGATTGCGAAGCCTTTAATTGATCATGGCGACGATGGGTCGCGTGAACCATGTCTGACGTGAAATCGCAAGAAAAAGCGGACCGCCTCAAGGCGGCGCTGAAAGAAAATCTTAAGAGGCGTAAGGCTCAAGCTCGTGGACGGCAGGCTGCCAGATCCGTGAGGTCGGAAGCCGATGAGCCGAGCGTTTCCGGCGAGCGCGACAAGCCGTCCGACTAGCCCGAGAGGGCATAAGGGCGGCATAGCTCGCATCATGATTGTAAAGGGAAACTCATGGATCGCATTCGCATCCGGGGCGGCGCGCCTCTCAACGGTTTGATTCCGATTTCAGGCGCCAAGAATGCGGCCCTGCCTCTGATGATCGCGAGCCTCTTGACGGATGAGACCCTGGAACTCGGCAATGTGCCGAGGCTGGCGGACATCTCCTCGCTTCTGCGAATCATGAGCAATTTCGGTGTCGATCATTCCATCGCGGGCCGCCGGCCCGGGCAGACCGCCGAAACCGGACAGACGATTCGCCTGACCGCCCGATCGATTATCGATACCTGCGCGCCCTATGAACTCGTCTCGACCATGCGGGCGAGCTTCTGGGTCATCGCGCCGCTTTTGGCCCGTTTCGGGGAGGCCAGGGTCTCCATGCCGGGTGGTTGCGCCATCGGCACCCGCCCCGTGGACCTGCTTCTCATGGCACTGGCTAAGTTCGGCGCGACCATTGAGATCGACGGCGGCTATGTGGTCGCGACGGCTCCGAACGGCTTGCACGGGGCGGAAATCGACTTCCCCAAGGTCACGGTTGGTGGCACCCATGTGGCGCTGATGGCCGCGACACTCGCCCGGGGCACCACCGTGATTCGCAATGCGGCCCGCGAACCGGAGGTGACGGACCTCGCCGATTGCCTCATCAAGATGGGCGCGAAAATTCAGGGCGCCGGCACCTCTGAGATCGTGGTGGAGGGCGTTGCCCGCCTTGGCGGGACCTCCCACGACGTTCTGCCGGACCGCATCGAGACCGGAACCTACGCCATGGCCGTCGCGATGGCCGGCGGTGATGTGACGCTCGAGCATACGCGACCCGAACTCCTGCAATTCGCTCTCGACGTGCTGGGCCAGACGGGCACGGAGGTTTTGACGACTCCTGGCGGCATCCGGGTTCGCCGCAACGGCAATGGCATCCAGTCCGTCGACGTGACAACCGATCCGTTCCCCGGCTTCCCGACCGACCTCCAGGCCCAGTTCATGGCACTCATGACGCGGGCGAACGGCACCTCGCGCATCCGCGAGACGATCTTCGAGAACCGCTTCATGCACGTTCAGGAGCTTGCCCGCCTCGGCGCCAAGATCCGCCTCGATGGCGACAGCGCCTATGTGGAGGGCGTCGCGGGGCTGAAGGGCGCGCCCGTCATGGCGACGGACCTGCGCGCTTCCGTCTCGCTGGTCATCGCGGGACTCGTCGCGGACGGCGAAACCACGATCAACCGGGTCTATCACCTGGATCGCGGCTTCGAGGCCCTGGAGGCGAAGCTCGCCCGCTGCGGCGCTGAAATCGAGCGGCTGAGGGGCTGAGCCGACTGGGAGCGGAGGCTACGGCCTCCGCTATTCCGCCTCAATAAAGGATCGCGCCGCGCTTCTGGCCAAAGCCGGGTATGTCGCAGCGGCATGGCGTATTGAGCGGGAAATATTGCGGATACTCGCAGCTGCCCCGCGAGGTGTAGCAGACATTGCCGACGCGCTGACGCTGCGCGGGTCGTCGCGATTCGTGCGGCGGCGGGCCGTAACCCGGAGGCGGGGGCGGCGGACCATGTCGATAGCCCGGGCGCGGGCCGCCCCATTCCGGCTCGGGCGGCGGCGAATAGGGGTTTGGGTAATATTGGGCCGAAGCCGGCGCAGCCACGGTAAGGGCCGCGAGAATGGCAAGAGCGATGGGTTTCATCACGTTTCCTTAAGACTGCGACCAGGGTCGACCTTGAAAGATGAACCGGTCCTGAGCGCAAAGGTTGCGCTTCCGACGGGGGCTCTCTACCTAGCTTTCAACGCTTAACAACAGGTTGGTAGTCCCATGGACCTCCTGAAACTCGTCGCCCTCGACTCGGATGATCTCGCCGTTGTGTCAGCGCATCTCCAGGATGCGGTCCTTCGCGTGGGAGATATCGTCTATCTGCCGAAAGAGCACCGCTTCGCCATAGAAGCTCGTCGTTTCGACTGGGAGGCGAAGTCGGACGCCCCCCAACGCCGCCTGACATGCATGCATTTCGAGCACGTCACGGGCGTGCGCGTTCGCGGCATCGACCAGAGCAACAGGGACGCCGTGCTCAACCTTCTCGCGATTTCTTTCGAGGAGCGCGATGCTCCATCCGGCACGGTGACCTTGATCTTCGCAGAAGGCGGGGCCATTCAGGTCGATCTGGAGTGCATCGAAATGCAGATGAAAGACCTCGGCCCGGTCTGGGCCGCCGAGAGCCGTCCTGCGCACGACAACCAGCCGTCGGAGCGCGGCTGATGGCGCAGCGGCTCGACGCGCGGGATGCCTCGTTCCCGCAGGCTTTCGCCGAACTTCTGTCCGCGAAGCGTGAGATTTCGGAAGATGTGGACCAGGCCGTCCGCGCGATCATCGACGATGTGGTGGCGCGCGGCGACCAGGCCCTGATCGACTATACGCGCCGTTTCGATGCACTGGAACTCGACGCGGGGACGTTGCAAATTTCCGACGCCGAGATCGATGCGGCTGAAGCCCGATGCCCGAAGGAGGCGCTCAACGCCCTTGCGCTCGCGAAGGAGCGCATCGAGGTCTATCACCGGGCGCAGCGCCCGCAGGATTCCATGTCGACAGATGCGCTCGGCGTGACGCTCGGCTGGCGCTGGACCGCGCTGGAATCGGTCGGCATCTATGTGCCGGGCGGGCGGGCGAGCTATCCGTCCTCCGTCCTCATGAACGCGGTGCCAGCGAAAGTCGCGGGCGTGCCGCGCGTGACCATGGTCGTGCCGACCCCGCGTGGTGAGACGAACCCGCTCGTGCTTGCCGCCGCGCGGCTCGCAGGCGTCGATGAGGTTTTCCGCATCGGCGGCGCGCAAGCTGTGGCCGCGTTGGCCTATGGCACGGCCTCCGTGAAGCCTGTGGCGAAGATCGTCGGGCCGGGCAATGCCTATGTGGCCGCCGCAAAACGCCGGGTCTTCGGGCAGGTCGGTATCGACATGATTGCCGGGCCCTCCGAAGTACTTGTGATCGCGGATGGTCACGCCAATCCCGATTGGATCGCGGCCGACCTTCTGGCCCAGGCCGAGCATGACCCCGTTGCACAGGCGATCCTGGTGACGGACAGCGCCGGTCTCGCCGATGCGGTCGAGAAGGCTGTCGAGCGTCAGCTCGAAACCCTGCCCAAGGCGGAAATCGCGCGGGCGAGCTGGCAGGATTACGGCGCGATCATCCTGGTCGAGCGCCTCGATGACGCCATTCCGCTGGTCGACCGCCTTGCGCCGGAGCACCTGGAAATCGAGACCGAGAATGCCGACGAATTAGCGGCGAAAGTGCGCAATGCGGGCGCGATCTTCCTCGGCAGCCATACGCCCGAAGCCATTGGCGACTATGTCGGCGGCCCGAACCACGTTCTGCCGACGGCCCGCTCGGCCCGCTTTTCGTCCGGTCTCGGGGTGCTTGACTTCATGAAGCGAACCTCGATCCTGAAATGCGACGCGGATGCCCTACGGGCGCTCGGCCCTGCGGCTATCGCCCTCGGGCGATCCGAGGGCTTGGAAGGGCATGCGCGATCGGTGGCAATCCGCCTGAACCTCTAGAATTGTGACGTCGCATGGCGAGCGAACCGAAGCGAAGCAGACTGGTCGCCGTCACGCTCGACGAGGCCTCCATCGGTCGCGGCAACCCCGATCAGGAGCACGAGCGGGCCATCGCCATTTACGACATCGTCGAGGCGAACTCCTTCGCGCTGCCCAACTATGACGGCGGGCCTTATGCGCTGCACATCGCCCTCATCGAGAAGCGCCTGTGCTTCGAGGTTCGCACGGAAAGCGGCGCGCCGCTCGTGACGCATCAGCTCTCGCTCTCGCCCTTTCGCAAGGCAATCCGCGACTATGAACTGATCTGCGACAGCTATTATCAGGCGATCCGCTCCGGCTCGCCCTCTCAGATCGAGGCCATCGACATGGGACGGCGCGGCATGCACAACGAGGCTGCGGAGCTTTTAATGGAGCGCCTCGAAGGCAAGATCCTGGTCGATTTCGACACGGCGCGGCGCATCTTCACGCTCATCTTCGCACTTCACTGGCGGGGCTGACGGGTGGAGATCGCCCGCGCGAAACGGATCCAATCGGTTCTGTTCGTCTGCGCCATGAACGCAGTGCGCTCGCCGATGGCCGAGGCCATCGCGCGGCATTATTTCGGCAAGTCGATCTATGTGCAATCCGCCGGCGTTCGTCCGAGCGAGCCAAACGGATTCATCGTCTCGATCCTCGATGAAATCGGCATCGATGTTTCCAAACACAAGCCGCGCACGTTGGGTGAGCTGGAAGAGTGGGAGGGGCTCAATTTCGACCTCATCATTTCACTCTCGCCGGAAGCCCACCACGCCGCGCTCGAATTGACGCGAACCGTTGCGGCGGAAGTGGAATATTGGCCGACGCCGGATCCGACCCTCGTGCAAGGGGCGCGCGAACAGGTTCTCGACGCCTATCGCCATGTCCGCGACGGATTGGTGTCGCGCATCCTCGACCGGCTCAAAGTTGGATCACCATCCAAACAGGCGGATGATTGACAGCGTGCCGAGACCGGCCGCGAGGCCGACAAGCTCGAGCCGCGTCAGGACCATGGCAAGGATCGTCGCTGACAAGGCGAGAATGGCCGGGACGCCGTTGTCGAGCACCACGGGCAGGATCGTCGCCAGGATGATCGATCCGGGCAGGGCGCGCAGGCCCCGCTCCACGCGCGGCGTGATCCGCACACGGCTCATGACGACCATGCCCGCAATGCGGCACAGAAAGGTTGCCACCGTCATCGCGGCAATGGCGAAGGTCGCGCCCCAGGGGCCGGCGATCAGGGTGTCGATGGCGGTCATTCGATCAACATTCCCGCGATCACGCCCGCGACGGCTCCGGCGAGGATGAAGAGGTAGCCAGGGACGAGCGTATGAAAGGCGAGCGAGACCGCGCCCGCTACGAGCCATGGAAGCGCCGGTTTCGGCCCTTTCCACAAGGGGACGAGCATGGCGCCGAAGAAGATCGGCATGACGAGATCGAGACCGAAGCGCGTCGGCTCGGGCACGAGCGCACCGGCAAAGAAACCCGCGAACGTCGCGATGAGCCACACCGCCCAGAGCGCGAGACCTGAACCCAGCAGAATTCCCACATCGCGTCCGCCCTCGCTGTAATAGCGGGTGTTGATGAGCCAGCCCGAGTCGGTGATGAGGAAGAGATTGAGCGCGGTGCGCAGCTTTGGTTCGTCCTTCAGCCAGGGATGAAGCGTTGCCCCGAGCAGGATCATGCGCGCGTTCACGACGGCGGTGACGGTCATGATGGTCAGGATCGTGGTGGGCGACCAGACCTTCTGCCAGATCTCAAGGCCGACCATCTGCGATGCGCCGGCATAGACGAAGGCGCTCAGGCCGAAGGCTTCGGCAAGCGACAGCCCCTTCTGGGAGGCGGCAGTGCCGAAGGCCATGGAGAACATGATGAAGCCGGGAAAAGCAGGCAGCGCGGCGCGAGCGCCGTGGCTGAGACCGGCGAGAGTGAAATGGGGGCGCAGGTTGGGCATCAGGTCGTGCTCTGTGCCCGCCCTGCGCTGATGCGTCAACCGCGCTTCGGCGCGCGGCTGCCATCTTTAAGATTTACGCCGCATTGCGGCTCGTTTTGCGCGACAGGCCATAGCCGGTGGCGATGACGAAGAGCGCGCCGATGGCCGCAGCGCCGTAGAGAATCGCGCTGACAGGCTTGATGTCGAGCGGCGGATGACCCGGGTCGGGCATCACGAATTGCGGATAGTGGCTCGACAGCCAACCGAGCACGGCCGGGTCGGTGACGATCATTTCCGCCGCGATGTAGCCGAGCAGCGCCGCACCGGCCCAGACGAAGATCGGGAACCGCGTGATCAGGTTCGTGATGATCGACGCGCCCACCATGATGAGCGGAATCGACAGCAGAAGACCGAAAACGAAGAGTTCCGGATGGCCGCGCGAGGCGGCGGCGATGGCAACCACGTTGTCGAGGCTCATCACCGCATCGGCGATGGCGATGGTGCGCACGGCCTTCCAGAGGCTGGTGCTGGCCTCGATGTTGCCGTGAGCCTCATCGTCTTCGCCCTGGATCAGTTTGACCGCGATCCAGAACAGCAGCAGGCCGCCGACGATGCGCAGGAACGGGAGGCCGAGAAGCTCGGAAACGAGGAAGGCGAAGACGATTCGCAGCGCTACCGCGGTGCCCGCGCCGAGCATGATGCCGAGCTTGCGCTGGTTCTGCGGCAAGGAGCGGCACGCCATGGCGATGACCACCGCATTGTCGCCGGAAAGGAGAATGTCGAGCCAGATGACCTGAAGCAGCGATACGAGAAATGTAGTCGAGAGAATATAGTCCATGACGGCCTTAGGAGTTTCAGGTCAGGGTAAGAGTCGAGCTTAAGTATATATTGCCTGCCCGAATTCAACCGCAGACCGCTGTATCTTGCGACGAAAGTTAATCGCGCGCGCCAGACTTCGACAAAGGTCGTAGGCCCTGAATTCATGTTTTCGCGGCGAATGGGTTTAAATCGCATTTCACTTGCTTGATCCCACAGATTGCCTTGGGCACAACTCGAACAGAAAAAGTCTCGGGCGTGATGAACGTGCCCGGTCGGGAGGCCGCTTATGCCTACTTCTCACGAACGCTCCAGTCCGGAGCGTCGCTGGTCCATCCGTGCGCCGCAAAATTTTGCTGGCGGAATTTCATTGATTGCCTTGGCTGCCCTCGCGTTGTGGCTGATGAGCGATCTCCCCCGGGGCACACTGCGCTCCATGGGGCCGGCCATGCTGCCGGATTGGCTCGCCATCGGCGTCGGTCTCGCTGGCCTTGCGCTCGTCGCGTCTTCGTTCAAGCCTGGTGAGGCGCTGGAGCGTTGGAGCCTGCGGGGCGTGTTCTTCATCCTTCTCGCGATCGTCGGCTTTGCCGTGACGATCAGGCCCTTTGCTCTCGGCCCCATCGCGATCCCGGGTCTCGGCCTTGCGGTGGCCGGTCCGCTCGCGATCATCGTCAGCGGTTTTGCGACGCCCGAGGCTCGCTTGCGGGAACTCGTGATCCTTGCCCTCGGCCTGACGCCGTTCTGCATGCTGCTCTTCGGCGATCTCCTGAACCTCCCGATCCCGATCTTCCCACAGAGCCTTACCGGCCTGTTCCCCGCCGACTGGTCGCAAAAGGCCGTCTTGCGAGCAACCGCGGCTCTCATGATCGTCGGCGCGGCAGCCGTGTTTTTCCTCGGTCGTGGCCACAAGGCTGATCAGGTCGATGTCGCTGTTCAGGGCGGGAGGGGTTGATGGGTGATTTCTTTTCCAATCTGAGCCTCGGCTTCGGCGTCGCGCTGTCGTTGCAAAATCTCGGCCTCGCGTTCCTCGGTTGCCTCGTCGGCACGCTGATCGGCGTTCTGCCGGGTGTCGGCCCCATCGCGACCATTGCCATGCTCCTGCCGATCACCTTCGGGCTCGATCCGGTCGGCGCGCTGATCATGCTCGCGGGTATCTATTACGGCGCGCAATACGGCGGCTCGACGACCGCCATCCTCGTCAACATTCCAGGCGAGGCGACCTCCGTCGTCACCGCGCTCGACGGCCACCAGATGGCCCGGCAGGGCCGCGCCGGCGTGGCGCTCGGCATCGCCGCCATAGGCTCCTTCTTTGCCGGCACTGTCGCGACCCTGGTCATCGCCGCGCTGGGCGCGCCGCTCACCAAGCTCGCGTTGATCTTCGGCCCGGCGGAATATTTCTCGCTCATGGTCATGGGCCTCGTCTTTGCGGTCGTGCTGGCGCGCGGGTCGATCCTCAAGGCGATCGCGATGATCCTTGTGGGCGTGCTGCTCTCCACTGTCGGCACGGACCTCGAGACCGGCCAGGAGCGCATGACCTTTGGCCTGTCCTTCCTGTCGGATGGCATCGATTTCGCCGTTCTCGCCATGGGCATCTTCGGTATCGCCGAGGTGATGCGCAATCTCGACAACACGGAAGCGCGTGACATCGTGCATAAGGCCATTGGCCGCCTTCTGCCGAACAAGGAGGATTTCAAGCAATCCTATGCGTCCGTCATTCG
Organism: Microvirga alba; assembly: GCF_015694465.1. GTDB lineage: Bacteria > Pseudomonadota > Alphaproteobacteria > Rhizobiales > Beijerinckiaceae > Microvirga > Microvirga alba. The sequence goes on along the minus strand of NZ_JADQDO010000009.1, from coordinate 94,902 downwards.
TGGCACCGTAATCGGCTCGATCCTCGGCATTCTGCCGGGCAACGGCGCGGTGTTGGGACCGTTTGCCTCCTACACGGTGGAAAAGAAGCTCGCGAAGGACCCGCGCCGCTTCGGCCGCGGCGCGATCGAGGGTGTCGCGGGCCCCGAATCCGCCAACAACGCCGGCGCGCAGACCTCCTTCATCCCGCTTCTCACCCTCGGCATTCCGCCGAACGCGGTGATGGCGCTGATGGTCGGCGCCATGACGATCCACGGCATCGTGCCGGGGCCGCAGGTCATGACCCGCAATCCGAACCTGTTCTGGGGCATGATCGCCTCCATGTGGGTCGGCAACCTGATGCTGCTCGTCATCAACCTGCCGATGGTCGGCATGTGGGTGCGCCTCTTGAAGGTGCCTTATCGCCTGATGTTCCCGGCGATCCTGATGTTCTGCGCCATCGGCATCTATTCCATCAACTCGCTGCCGACGGACGTGATGTTCATCGCGCTCTTCGGCCTCGTCGGCTACCTCTTGATCAAGCTCGGCTTCGAGCCCGCGCCGATGCTGCTCGGCTTCGTACTGGGCAAGCTGATGGAGGAAAACCTGAGGCGCGCGCTCATCATTTCGCGCGGCTCGCTCGCGACCTTCATCGAACGCCCGGTCAGCGCCGGCCTGCTGGCCGTGGCGCTGGTCCTCCTGGTGCTGGCGCTTCTCCCCTCGATCCGGAAGGGCAGGGACGAGGTCTTCACCGAGTAGCTTGTCTTCGGAAACGCCTTCCGCACATTCTAACGCAAGAAAATCTTCCAGGGAGAAACCAATGAAAAAGATCGCACTGACCCTCGCCGCTATCGGCCTGGCTACGGCCGCGCAGGCGCAGACCTATCCGCAGCGCCCGATCACCATGATCGTGCCCTTCGCGGCAGGCGGCCCGACGGACGTGATCGCCCGCATCGTCGGCGACCACATGTCCCGCACGCTTGGCCAGCAGATCGTGATCGAGAACGTGGCTGGCGCCGGCGGCACCACCGGCATTACGCGCGCGGCGCAGGCTCAAGCGGATGGCTACACCATCATGATGGGCCATATGGGCACCCACGGTGCCGCGCCCGCTCTCTATCCGAATCTGAAATATGACCCGACGAAGGATTTCGCGCCCATCGGCCTCGCCGCCGGCACTCCCATCGTCATCGTGGCGAAGAAGGACTTTCCGGCCAACGACCTGAAGGGCTTCGTCGATTACATGAAGACCAACGGCGAGAAGGTGAACATGGCCCATGCGGGCGTGGGATCGGTCTCGCATATGACCGGCATCTTCTTCAATGCGGTTGTCAAGACCAAGCCGACGATGGTCGCCTATCGCGGCACCGGGCCGGCGCTGAACGACCTGATGGCGAACACGGTCGACTACATGACCGACCAGATCGTCAACGTCGCGCCGCAGATCCAGGGCGGCAACATCAAGGCCTTCGCCATCGCGACGGCCGAGCGCTCGCCGGCCCTGCCGAACCTGCCGACCACCAAGGAAGCCGGTCTCGACGGCTTCGAGGTCAGCGCCTGGAACGCAGTCTTCGCGCCCAAGGGCACCTCGCCCGAAATCGCGAAAAAGCTCAGCGACGCCCTCGTGAAGGCCCTCGACGACGAGTCGACCCGCAAGCGCCTGCTCGATCTCGGCGGCGTGATTCCGAGCGGAGCCGAGCGTTCCCCGGAAGCCCTGCAGAAATTGGTCGAGAGCGAAGTAGCCCGCTGGACCCCGGTTTTGAAGGCCGCAGGAGCGACGGCGGAGTAAGCTTTTTCCTAGCTTTTCCTTGAAGAACGGCGGGCTTCTGGCCCGCCGTTCGTTTTTGGGCGTCTGCGACGACAAAGAAGCCTTGAAATTGATCGCTCAGACGATTACACCCTGCCGCGTGTGCAGCCGTAGCTCAGTTGGTTAGAGCACCAGATTGTGGATCTGGGGGTCCCCCGTTCGAGCCGGGGCGGCTGTACCATTTAGAATAAGGGGTTGAGCCGATTTTGAGCCGCCCTTTGCGAGCCGGTCAGAGCTTCGGTAAGCAGAACGCAGAAATTGCCCCCTCTCGTATGATCGAACGCGCCACCTTGGGGCGCTATATTCCAATGCGCCAAGCTAGCCTTTGGGGGCACTGAGCGCGTGTGTAATCTCTATTCGATCGCGACGGCGATGCGCTCTCAATGACGCCATTACTCCCAATGCACTTTGCCCTGATCCGAAAGGGCTGTTGTTTATCGACCTTGAGAGGCGACTATCAGCTGCCAATGATCTTCACTTGGAGAGGGATTATGTTGAAGCATGCCAGCCTAGCCGCATTGCTTGTGGCAGCAACTTTCACGTTGCCTGCCCTTGCTGGTGGCGCCAATGGTAACAACGGGGTAGGCAACCAGTGTCAGGGCAACTCCTGTGGTGGGAGCCGAGGGGCGCCAGGGCCGATAGCTGGAGCCGGCCTGCCCTTTCTCCTCGTGGCCGGTGGATATGCGCTGTTGCGCCGCTACCGCACCCGCAAGGCCGAGCAACCAGCGCTGACCTATGCCTCCGGGGGCAGTGAATAGAAGCAAGGCTCCTTACCCAGTGGGCCTATGGCGGCTGCAAGGGATTGAAAGCATTCCAGGGAAGCGGGCGATCCGCAGAGGGGAGGCTACGCCTCCCCTTGAAGCTCCGCGCCAGGCTTAATTATTCGACCGGTCGGCAATGTCTGGGGGAGCCCAAAGCGCATTCCAGTGCGTGGCGATCCCATCCGGCCGTATCGGCGGCGGCGTCGTAGGTTGATTGGAGAAAAGCCAGCAGGGTTTCATCCGGGGTCGCGCTGAGCCGGACCGCGTCATACGGCAGGATGAATTCGCCAAGCTGGCTGTTGAACGAGGCGATCGCGGGACGGATCGGACGATTGCGAAATCCCGGCGGCTCGGGATAGGCGTAGGAGTAGAAGGCGGCCTGCGGAAAGGCGTCGTTTCCCGGCCAGAATCCGGCGCTGCTCACCTCGTGCGAATAAGCCTCCCGCGCGACAATGGTAGGCAGATGCGGAACGCCGCCCGGATGGAGGGGGGCGGGGCGTCCGGAGAAGCGTGTCACGGCGAGGTCGAAGCTGCCCCAGAAGAAGTGGACCGGGCTGCATTTGCCGATAAAGCCGGTGCGGAAGAGTTTGAAGACCCGGTCGGCCTGAACCAGAGCACGCCAGAAACGACGTGCCGCCTCCGGATCATAGGCGGCGTGAATGTCGTCCTCGGGAAACGGAATGGCTTGCGCGATCTCATTGGGAATGACGTTGATGTCGACGGACATCCCGAGGTCATCGAGGGCCGCAAAGAGTGTCCGATAGAAAGCGCTGACAGGTTGCGCGATCAGCGGAAGATCCCTCTTGTCGCCGCGGCTCGTGCGGATGCGCAGGACCTGTGTGATGAAGTCGAACTCGATTTCGAGAGCGTGTCCGTCGATATAGATCGGCGACGTCGTCAGTCCCACAGTCGAGACATAGAGCGTGACGTGCCAGGAGTGATTGAGCCACGGTGTCGTCGCCAGGCGTATCTTGCCGACGATCTGGGTCCAGAGCTGAAGCGTGGTCGCGGTGTCGCGCCACGTTTCATAATCCAGGGCCGGCCAAAGCTGACTCGTCTGCTGACGCTTGACGGATGATGTCTTGTCGCCGCTCATGCGCATGGCCCTCGTTGACATGCTGTTCACTGAGGAACGGGCATGGCCTCAAGGAGATGGGGCAGGCGCCGTCGGCATCAAGCGCGAAAGGCGCTCACGCCGTGCGAACGCGTGAGCGTCGAATGGGGCGCGCTAGTCGCCCGAGACGACAAAGAGGAGGTCGCTAGAGGTGAGCGTGCTGCCCTTCGAGATCGCGAGTTCGCAAAGTCCCTTCGCGGCCGGATCGACCTGGCGGAAAGTGCAATGCACGAAGGTCGTGCTCGTCCTGCACTGCGTGGGATTGCCCGACCAGAAGCTGCAGTTGTTCGAGGCGCAGTCGCTGCTGTTGCAACCTGCCCAAGTCTTGTAGTTCCATCGTGCGAGGTCAAGCGCTTCGGGGTCGCCGCGCAAGTTATGAATCGCGAGCAGGGCAGCGGCCATTCCCGCCATGTGATTTTCGGTCCGCGCCCGCTCCGTCGGCTTCTGCTGCCACTCCGGATCCAGGGCACTGAGGTAGCCTTGATTGCCGTTGCGCCGCTCGAATGTTTCCGATGCGATGCTGCGCTTGACGAGCATCCAGTCCCGATCCGTTTGGGCCACCGCCGCCGTGCCGAGGCTCAGATAGATATTGGTGTTTCTGATGAAGCGGATGCTGTCATTGGCATTCCCGCTCGACCAGAAATAGACGCAATTTCCGCAAGCCGGCAAAATCGCGGCGTGCTTTGACCAGTAGGACACTCCCCCACTTCCAAGCCGAAGCAAATCCGGCTTCTTGAGCACGTCCGCCGCGCGTCCAAGGCAGGCGAGCGCCAAGCCGCTTTGGAACGCGTAAGGTGTGCCCGGCGCATCGCACGTGCCGTCTCCGAAAGCGTCGAAGCCGCCGTTGGAACAACGCTTCGGGTCGTTGTCCTGCTTTCGCCGGCTCCATGTGAGACTGCCGTTCTCATCTTGGGCGGCGAGCTTCAGCAAGGCATCGACGCGCGCCTGCAAATAGGGCGTGAAGCGCTTGTCGCCTTGCTTCACCATTTCGGCCGCGAACAGGCAATCGGTTGCGAGAGCGTTTGAGGGGCGGCCTTCGGCTTTGTCGGCTGCGGCCAGCTGTCCGTCGATCGACTTCTTGACGCTCTCTTGTGCACTTGGCGAGAGGTTCGCGCCAATGGTGGCGGAGCGGCGCGCGACATAGGCAAGCGCTTCGGAACTCGACACCATTCCCAATGTGAGCGCTGCCGCGCAGAGGATGGACCAGCGTTTCAAGTTTGAAGGCCGAACATTTCCAGTCATTCAATCCACCATTTAATGAAAGTGTGCTCGTAGCGCGGCAACGCGTGTCGAGCTGGCAGCTTCTTCCGGGCTGCCTCACAATAAACGCTCGAAAAACTAAAACATCATTACATCATCGGGCGACCGGCGACCGGCGACCGGCGACCGGCGGACAAAGGCGTTGGGTCGTGCGGGCCGATGCCGGTTCAGCGAGGAGGCGGGAGGGTAAACGGCTCGCCGGGGCCTCGACGATGACGCGCCGTCCATGACGATACGATGGCGGGAATGCGGTCCTTCGGAGCGGCCTCGCCGAAGAGATACCCCTGGCCGAGATCGCAGCCCTGCATCCGCAGATAATCGGCTTGGATATCGGTCTCGATTCCTTCCGCGATCGTCGTGATCCCCAGGCTCCGGCCCAACTGCAGAATCGCTTGGAGGATGGCGGTATCGTCCGGGTTGCTGGCGAGATCGCGAACGAAGGAGCGGTCGATCTTCATGATGGCGACCGGGAATTGTTTGAGATGCGAGAGCGATGCGTAGCCGGTACCGAAATCATCGAGCGCGATTCTGACCCCTTCCGCATCGAGGGTCCGGAGCGCGCGCTCGACATGCTCCGCACCACGGCCGAGGAATACGGTTTCGGTCACTTCCAGGATCAGATGGCGCGTAGGAATGTCGGCTGCGCGCAGGCGCTCCAGCAATTGTTCGGCGAAATCGTTTCCACGAAACTCGGCGGCGGCTGCATTGATCGCGACGTGACCGATTTCGAGGCCGGCGTCGAGCCATTGGCGCATGTCGCGGAATACGAGTTCCTGCATTTGTTGGCCGATTTCCACGGCGAGGTGAGGATCGTCGAAGGCCGCCTCGATGGCTCCGGGCGGCTCCAGGCCACCGCGTGGGTTGCGCCATCGCAGCAAGGCCTCGAAGCCAGCGAGCTTGCCTGAACCGAGCCGCACCTTGGGCTGGTAGAACGGTTCGATGCGACTGGCATCGACGGCTTCGCGCGCGTCGCTGCGCATCCGCACCCGATGTTGTGCCTTGGCGCGCATTGAGGGCTCGAAGACCATCAGCTTGCCGCGGCCTGCCGCTTTCGCGGAGTAGAGGGCGAGGTCGGCCTGTTTCAGAAGGTCATCCACGTCCTGCGCATGGTCCGGCCAGAGAGTCGCCCCGATGCTCGCGCGGCAGTCGATGACGCGACCACCAAAGGAGAATGGTTGGTGAAGCCGGTCGAGGATCGGCCGGATAATTGTTTCGATGTCCGAGGCGTCCGCGAGATCGGGCAGGATAATGCCGAATTCGTCGCCCCCGTTGCGCGCGATGGTGTCTATGCTGCGGATCGAGCCGCTCAATCGCTCCGCCACCGTTCGCAGAAGGGCGTCGCCGCCATCGTGCCCGAGCGAGTCGTTGACTTCCTTCAGATGATCGAGGTCGAGAAGAAGCAGGCCAACTTTTTGGCCGCTGTTTCGAGACCGCGTGATGATCTGCTCCAGGCGTTCGAGGAAGAGAACCCGGTTCGGGACAAGCGTCAGAGAGTCATGATGCGCGACCCAACGCAGTCGTTCTTCTGCATGCCTTTGATTCGTCACGTCGTTGACGGTGCCTTCGAGGAACCTGGGGGTCCCTGAGGAGCTATAGACGCATTGGCCCCGCTCCATGACCCACCGTATATCACCGGATCGCGTGACGATTCGGTATGTTTCCGCAAAGGGGCGTTGTTGCTCGACGGCATCGGCAACAGCCTTCTCAAGATTGTCGAGATCGTCGGGATGAACAATGTCCATCCAACGCAGTCCTCGCTCGGTGAAGTCTGTTGCTTGGTACCCGGTGGTCGGCTCCGCACCTACGCTCATGATACTGAACCGCCAAGGCGGTGCGACCTCGCATCGATAGACCAAACCGGGCAGGTTATCGATGAGTGTTGCAAGCTGGCGCTCGCTTTCGCGGACCTTTGCCTCCGCCACCTTGCGATCATTGATGTCTTCGGCAACCGTCACCATGGAAACAACGGTGCCGGCCTCGTCGCGCACGAAAGACACGTTGACCGCGCACCAGATCACGGAACCGTCGGGACGCACGTAACGCTTTTCGACCTGGAAAGGTTCGCCCTTCGCGGCGTTTTCCCGAAACAGCGGGATGTTCCACACGGCATCGTCGGGGTGGATCGAACTCCCGATCGGGAGCCCGTCCAACTCCTCCCTGGTCCGGCCCACGAGATCGCAGAAGCGTTGATTGACCATCAGCACGCGGTCGTTCATGTCCCGGTGGATAATGCCGACCATCGTCTGACCGAAGACGGTCGCGAGATGACGTTCCCGTTCGCGGATCGCTTCAGCAGCCGCGAAGCGTTCATTGAAATTACGAAAGAAGATCGTCAGGCCATCTTCGACCGGGACCGCGTGCACCTCGTACCGGGTCGATAGCGGCGCGTAGTAGATCTCGAAGAACTCCGTCGTACGTTCTGTCACGGCGCGTTGGCAGTGCTCCCAGAACGGTGAATCCACGACCTCCGGCAAGGCCTCCCAGAGATTTTTCCCGATCAGATCGAACCCGCCGCGAAGCTCGCTGGCAGCCCGGTTGTTCAGAAAAGTGAAACGCCACTGTCGGTCGAGGAAGACGACGCAATCAGTCGTCCCTTCCAGAAAGGCCCAGAGATGACGCGAAAGCTTATGCAGCTCATCGCTGTCGGACGGGCCGACCTCGTTACGAGCGTGCAAGATCGCCTCCATCCGGGGCCCGCTGTCTGGGCGAGCGATGGATCGGAGGGGCTTCTTCCCGGAAGAGGCGAAGAGTTGGGGGCGACCAGGTTGGGCGGGAAATACGCACTGCTGCTCCCACGGCAATTGTCGATGTTACTGACGGAACGGCGTCATCGCCAACAGATCCTTTCGAATCGATGGCATACTCTAAGAAATAGAGCATGCCGTATGGGAAGATAGAGGGTAGTCGGTGAACAAATGTGGTCCCCCCCTTCGTCACAACTTCGAGCGGTCGCCGGTGGCGTCTTATCGTGAGCCTCGCGGTGCATGAAAAAAGGCCCGGTGTTGCCACCGGGCCTTTCATATTTGATGCAACAATGTTGTTGTTAGTTGAACTTGTAGTTCACGCCTGCACGGACGACACCGAACTCGGAGTCGCGGCGAGTGACGCGCGACGTGTCGATGACATAGTTGCTGCGGGTATCGAGGTTCACGTACGAACCTTCGACCTTCGCGGTAATGTTGTCGGTGACCGCGTATTCGACGCCACCGCCGAGGGTCCAGCCGCCATTGGTGTTGTTGCCGCGGTGATAGCCGAGCACCGTGTCATAGGCATTGTTGCCGCCGACATCGCCGTAGGCGTAGCCACCGGTGCCGAATACGAGGGCGCGGTCGAAAGCGACGCCGAGGCGGGCGCGGATCGTGCCATAGTAGCCGTCCGAGTTGCCGCGATAGTAGGTGGTGCCGTAGGAAGCGCCCTTGTTGCCGACTGCCGCATACTGGATGTCGGTCTCGGCGCCGATCACGAACATGCCGAGCTGGTAGTTGTAGCCGATCTGACCGCCGCCGACGAAGCCGCCGTTGCTGTTGCTGCCGACATAACCGAAGGCCGGATCATAGTAGCGGCTCGTGCCCGTGCTCCAGCCGTAGCCGGCGTTGGCGCCGACATAGAAACCCGTCCAGGTGAACGCCGGCATCGCGTTGTAGATCGGCGCAGGGCTGCGGCGCGAGGGGAGATCGGCCGCCTGTGCGGTCGAAGCTGCGACGGCGAGAGCTGCGGTTCCAGCGAGCAGTCCGAGAAGAGAGATACGCATAACTATTTTCCGTTCTTAAGGACTTAATAGCCCAAGGCTTCAAGTGCCTGTCCCGATTGTATTTAGAAAAGCGGAGCAAGTGATGCAATATGATTGCTATAACGTGATGGATATATGATTGATAATTTATGAATGTTTACTTTTCATAAACCAATAAAGATGCCGCTCGGTTGACCTGAAAGCTGCTCATATGTCGAGATCAGGTCCTCACTTTGGCCTCCAGAGCAAGGGCGAGAGACAACCGAAACTTGGCCCTGCTCAAAAAGCAGGGTCTTTTCGTTCCGAGATTTCATGTCAGTCTCGCTCGCGGGTCAGGGCTTGGGATCGTTCAATGCGAGGTGCTGCGCGTGCCGGGCGATCACGTCCACATCCGCACTCATGTCGCGTCGGCCGGGATGAAGGTCCGCGATGGGAAACCAGCGCGCTTCCAGCGCATCGTCTCCGGCCTCGGGTTGACCGGAAAGCCATCGGCACCGCACGGCGATGAGAATGAAATGCTGGCGCAACGCACCATCGTCAGAGCGGTCCAGAATGTCGAGCGTGGTGATGACACCTTGCGCATCCGCTTCGACGGCCGTCTCCTCGAAAAGCTCGCGCAAAGCGGCTTCCTCGACGGTCTCGCCGTATTCGATCTTGCCGCCCGGGAAACCCCACAAGCCCGCATCGGGCGGATTGGCGCGTCGCACAAGCAGCGTCTGGCCCTCGTGAACGATCACGGCGATGACGGCGGGAACGGGGAGGGAGGCTTGGACGGGTACGGAGGCTTGGCCGAACATGGCCAAGCCTTATCGCAAGAAGCCTGTTTCCGATAGGCGGCCTTCAGCGGTCCTGACGGTGCAGGGCCGATTGAAGCGGTTCGAGGCTTTTGTGGAACCACCGCGCGGTCGTCTCGGCGATATCCTTCCAATGAGCGGACGCGTTCTCATAGGCTTCGCGGGTGCTGCTCGTTTGCGCCAGGATCGCGTCCGAGAAGTGATGAGCGCGAAGCGTGCTGCGCCATAGGTCGAGAGCCGCGTCGCTCTGGGCCTGCAGGGCGTCGAGGATCTTGTCGTTGACCTCGAGAGCCCCACGCGCCGCTTCGCTCACGCTCTGGCGCAGGGCGTCGCTCGTGTCCTGCGGTGTTGAGGAGGGCTGAACGGCCTCGATAGGCGCGACAGGAGGCTGCCCGACCGCCTCGGCCGCGATGACCGTTTCCGTCTTCTCGACGGTCACGGGCGGCTTCGGAACGGTCTTCGACTTTTGCACACTCTTGGTACTGGTCTTGGCTCCTGCCTTCTTAGCGTCGGCCATGCATCTCTCCTCGCGAAGCGTCGGGGTCGGGGCTTACTTCTTGGAGCCGGGCTGCTTCACCGCCGCCTGAGCCAGGGCGCCGAACTCTTTCATCTGAGTTTGCATCGCTTCGAATTGCGAGCGAACGAATTCGGCCTGGTATTGCATGGCCTCCTGCACGTCCTTCGCGCGGACCATCTTCTGCGCCAGGTCGAACGCGGCGGAGATGTTCTGCTCGGCATAGGTGAAGGTCTTGCGGGTCACGTCCTTGGTGCTGGCCTGGACCGTGTTCGCCGAGCCTTCGAATGTATCGACGGTCTTCTGGGCGGCGCCCAGGAAGCCGTCGACGGCCTTGCGGGCCTGCTCGACGCTCTTTTCAGCAAAATCGCGCATTTCGGCTGGAATTTCGTAACCGGGGGTCTGGTTCGTTGCCATCGATCACTCCTTTGTGAGGGCATTGTGCAGTGCAATATCACATTGTGCACTGCAAAATCAATTCAAGACCTCAAGATTAAGGTTACCACAAAGTAAAGCGGCTTGAGAGGTTTGCCACATGGTCGAGATCGCGGATATTAAGGTAGAAGCGTTGTAAGAGGTGCCTTGCAAGCAGTTTTAAGGTCGAAGCCGTTCATGACGGATGCTCCGAACCCCTATGAAGCGATGATCGCGCGGCTGTCCGCGGACTCGGGCATGGCCAGCATGGCGAAGCCTGGGACCGGCGTGCTCGTGTGGGATCTCGCCATCGAAAGACTGCTCTGGGTCTCGCCCCCGGCCGAGGGGCTTCGCGAAATATTCGCCGACGAGGCCGGTCGTGTCCTTCCTGATCTGCGGGCTCTGGACCGCCTGAAGGCGCTGGCGGAAGGTCTCGCGCCAAAACAAGGGATGCGGCTGGAGCGCCTCCGGCTCGACCCGACCCGCGCCTGGCTGCCGATCACCTGCGCCTGCCGCTTGGCCGAACTTCCGACCGGGCAGACCGTTCTGGTGACCGCGATCGTCGGCCCCGTTCCCAAGATCATGCCTCGCTCCCGCCCCGCGCGAGCCGCTGAGGCGGCCCCCGTCGCGGAGGCCAGCGAGCCGCCGCTCCCTGAGACCAAACCTGCGGACACGATCCGGGTCGTCTGGCAGGCGGATGCCGATGCGCGCTTTATACACGTGTCGCCGAACCTCGCGGAGGCGGTCGGGCCTATGGCGGCCGATGTCATCGGGCGGACCTGGGGTGAGGTCACCCGGTCCGTGGTCCAAGATCCGGAGGGAGCCATCGCTTCCCTGTTCGCGCGCCGCGAAACCTGGAGCGGGCGCCCCATCTTTTGGAGCATCGATAATTCATTCCAACAGGTACCGGTCGACTGGGCCGGCATGCCGATCTTCGGCGAAGGCCGTGAGCTTATCGGTTTTCGGGGCTTCGGCCTTTTGCGGATGGACGCTGCCCGCGAGCCGGAACAGCTGGCCCCGGTAAACCCCGGCGAACCTTTCGCGGAGGCAGAGGCGGAGGACGAGGCGATCTCTGACGCCGCCGTTGCCGATGAGGAAAACTGGTTCGCGCATCTGCGCGACCGGGTGGCCGAGGCCCTCTCGGGTGCGAAACCCGCCGAGCCGGAACCCGTTGAGAGAGAGCAGATCCCGAGCGAGCCGACGGTTGTCGTCGAACGACCTGCGAGTACTCCCGCACCGAGTCTTTCTCAATCGGGTTTGTCCAATGCGGAGCGCAACGCCTTCCGCGAGATCGCGCGGGCTCTCGGCGCGCGTGCGGAGCCTGAGGCTCCTCCGGTCGAAGAGGGGCCAGCGGTTGAAGAGAAAGCAGAGACACCCGCCCCGACACCCATCGCTGTCGAGATTGCCGCTCCGGCCCCCGCTCCGGTCTTCAACGGCGACAAGGTGCTCGATCGTCTGCCCATCGGCATCCTCGTCCATCGCGGCGAACGCGTTCTCTTCGCCAACCGCTTCCTGCTCGAACTGACCGGCTATGACCATATCGGCCAGGTCATGGAGGAGGGCGGTCTCGTGCGCCTGTTTCGTGGCAGCCCCGTTCTGCAGGGCTCGGATGAGAACGGCTCGCCATTTGCGCTCACCAACCGGCACAACGAAAACATTGCCGTCGATGTACGCCTCGCTGTAGCCGAGTGGGATGGCGAGCCGGCAAGTCTCATGTTGATCCGCAAGGTGCCGGACGCGGATTCCGCGCAGCGCTTGCGCGCCGCCGAGCTGGACCTGCATCAGCGCCAGAGTCGTGTACACGAGCTGGAATCGATCCTCGATACGGCGACCGATGGCGTCATCGTGTTCGATGAGACCGGACGCATCCTCTCCCTCAACCGCTCGGCGGAGGCGCTGTTCGGTTACGATCAGCGCGAAGTGGTGGGCAAGGCCATCACGGTTCTACTCGCGCCGGAAAGCCACATCGTGGCGCTCGACTACCTCGAGGGCCTGCGCTCGCCGGGAGTTGCGAGCCTGCTCAACGATGGCCGCGAGGTCTTCGGCCGTGTGCGCCAGGGTGGCACGATCCCGCTCTTCATGACCATGGGCCACGTCAACGACGGGCCGGACCGGAAATTCTGCGCCGTCTTGCGTGACATCACGCCGTTCAAGAAGGCGGAGGGCGAACTCGTCGGCGCCAAGCGCGCGGCGGAGGAAGCCAGCGCCCAGAAATCCGATCTTCTGGCCAAGATCAGCCACGAGATCCGCACGCCGCTGAACGCCATCATCGGCTTTGCCGAGGTCATGCTGGAGGAGCGTTTCGGCGCTATCGGCAATGAGCGCTACAAGGAATATCTGAAGGACGTTCACGCCTCCGGCGCGCATGTCATCAGCTTGGTGAACGATCTGCTCGATCTCGCCAAGATTGAAGCCGGGCGGCTGGAACTGACCTTCACGAGCGTCAATCTCAATGATCTCGTCTCGTCCTGCGTCGCCTTGCTTCAGCCGCAGGCGGCGCGCGACCGCATCGTCATGCGCACAAGCTTCGCCGTGAAGCTGCCGCCGGTGGTGGCGGACGAGCGCTCCATGCGCCAGATCGTGCTCAACGTCGTTTCGAATGCGATCAAGTTTACGGATGCGGGCGGGCAGGTCATCGTCTCGACCGCGCTGACCGACAGGGGCGAAATGGCGTTCCGCGTGCGCGACACCGGCATCGGCATGACGGAGGATGAGATCGAGGCGGCCCTCGAACCGTTCCGTCAGCTTGCCACATCGCGCAAGCGTGGCGGCACGGGTCTCGGTCTGCCGCTGACCAAAGCGCTCGTTGAATCCAACCGGGGCGCCTTGCAGATTTCGAGCCACCCGAACGATGGCACGCTCGTCGAAGTGATCTTCCCGCCGACACGGGTTCTGGCCGAGTGACATCGGACGCTGGTCTTCTGTCGACGGGTGATTGATCCCGGCGAGATTGGCGCTACGCTTCCTGAGTCGAAGTCAGTCGCACGAGACGAGGGATTGCCATGTCCACCTATCGCCTCGACAAGCTTTTTGCGCCCCACTCCGTCGCTGTCGTCGGCGCGAGCCCGCGTCCGGGCTCGCTCGGCCTGACCTTTCTGAAGAACCTGATGGAGGGCGGCTTTGAAGGCGCGCTCTATCCCGTCAATCCGCATCACCGCCAGATCGAGGGAAAGCGCTGTTACGCGTCCATCGGCAAGCTGCCTGAGCCCCCCGACCTGATCATCGTCGCGGTGCCGCCCCGAAACGTTCTCGAGGTGATCGAGGAAGCCGGGAAGAAAGGGGTAGCAGCCGCGATCATCGCGACTGCCGGGCTCGGCTACGGGAAGAATTCCGAAGCCGAGAAGGTCAGGCTCGCCGCTCGGCGTTACGGCCTGCGTCTCGTGGGTCCCAATTGCATCGGCGTCATCGCGCCGCGTGCGCGGCTCAATGCAAGCTTCGCGGCACGAGGCGCGGCACCCGGCGATCTGGCGCTCGTCTCGCAATCGGGCGCGGTCGCGGCAGGTCTCGTCGAATGGGCCGCGCAGCGTCAGGTAGGGTTTTCCGCCATCGTCTCTCTTGGCGACAAGGTGGATGTCGATTTCAGCGACTGCATGGATTTCTTTTCCGCCGATCTCGCGACCCGCGCGATCCTGCTCTACATCGAATCCGTCGATAACGCGCAGAAATTCATGTCGGCCGCCCGCGCCGCCGCACGCACCAAGCCTGTCGTGGTGATCAAGGCCGGCCGCCACGCACAAGGGGCGAAAGCGGCCGCGACCCATACGGGTGCGATGGCGGGGTCCGATGCAGTGTACGACGCCGCGTTCCGCCGCGCCGGGTTGCTGCGCGTGCTCGATCTCGATCAGCTCTTTGCCGCCGCCGAGACGCTGGGGCGACAGAAGCCTTTTCCAGGCAACCGCCTCGCCATTCTCACCAATGGCGGCGGTGTCGGCGTTCTCGCGGTCGATCGCCTGATCGATCTCGGCGGAACGCTGGCTTCTATCTCGGACGCCACGCGGGCCAAGCTCGACGCGATCCTGCCGCCCACTTGGTCTCATGCGAACCCGGTCGATATTGTGGGTGACGCGGATCCCGCTCGCTATAAAGGCGCATTGGAAGCGTTGATCGCCGATCCAGAGAACGACGCTATCCTCATCCTCAACGTGCCGACCGCCGTGACAGGTGCCCCAGAGGCAGCCGCCGCCGTGGCTGGTGTGGTGAAACGCGAGCGCCAGAAAGGCTTGCGACAAAAGCCTGTCTTCGCCGCCTGGATCGGCGAAGACCCGGATTCCTTGCGCGTGTTCGAGGAGGCGCAGATTCCGCATTATTCCACCGAAGCGGATGCGGTGCGCGGCTTCCTGCAGCTTGTGCGCTACCGCGAGGCGCAGAGCGAACTCATGGAAACGCCGGACAGCCTGCCGCATGATTTCGCGCCCGACACCGCAGCCGCCCAGCGGATCATCGAAGGCGTTTTGGCGCGGGGCAGGGAATGGCTCGACCCGCTGGAGGTCAACGCGCTGCTGCGCGCTTACGATATTCCCGTCGCCGCAGTGGTTCTGGCCAAGACCGCCGACGAGGCGGCCGAGGCAGCACGCCCGATGCTTGCAGCAGGCGGAACGGTCGCGGTCAAAATCCTCTCGCCCGATATCGTGCACAAATCCGATATCGGCGGGGTGAAGCTCGATCTCGCGACGGAGGACGCGGTGCGGAATGCCGCAACCGACATTCTCGCGCGCGCTGCGCGGCTCAGGCCCGATGCGTCGGTCACAGGAGTCACGATTCAGCCGATGATCCGGCGGCCGAACGCGCGTGAATTGATCGTCGGCCTCGCGGATGATCCATCCTTCGGGCCAGTGGTTCTCTTCGGTCGCGGCGGCACGGCGGTGGAGGTCATCAACGACAAGGCGCTGGCGCTTCCGCCGCTCGATCTCAAACTCGCGAACGATCTGATCTCACGCACACGCGTGTCGCGTATCCTGAAGTCCTATCGCGACGTTCCGGCCGCCGACACGCAAGCCATCGCGCTCGTGCTGGTGAAGCTGGCGCAGCTCTCGGCCGATTGCCCCGAGGTGCATGAACTCGACATCAATCCGCTGCTCGCGGATCATGACGGCGTCATCGTCATCGACGCCCGCGTGGCCGTTCTGCCCGCACCAGAGGCGCGAAAGGGCAGGGGGCATCCGCGCTTTGCGGTGCGGCCATACCCCAAGGAGTGGGAGCGTACGATCACGATGCGCAGTGGACGCACCGCTTTCGTGCGTCCTGTCCGGCCGGAGGACGAGGAGGAGTTTCGCCGCTTCTTCGAGCATGTCACCCCCGAAGATTTGCGCTTGCGCTTCTTCGCGCCGGTGCGCGATTTCAGCCACCCCTTCCTCGCGCGTTTGACACAGCTCGACTACGCGCGCGCCATCGCCTTCGTCGCCTTCGATAGCGACACCGGCGAGATGATGGGCGCGGTCCGCATCCATGCTGACGCAAACCACGAGACCGGCGAATATGGCATCCTTCTGCGCTCTGATCTGAAAGGCATCGGTCTCGGCTGGGAACTGATGCGGCTTATGATCGAATGGGCGAAGGTCGAGGGTTTGCACGAGGTCGAGGGACAGGTGCTGCGCGAGAACGCGACCATGCTCGACATGTGCCGAAACCTCGGTTTCGCCATCCATGCCGATCCGCATGATGCGGAGCTGCGCCTCGTGACGCTGCCGATCGCATCTATGCGAGAGACTGAGCTCGTTCCGCCTTAGAGCATGATCAGGACAAGTCGAAACCGTTTGTTCGTCAGGATCATGCGGAACTGAGAGTTTGATCATGCTTCAACGGGACATGATCAAACTCTGGGACTGCGATGTCAGACCCGGTTCAATCGGCCTGCGCGCTTGACGTCAGAGGCCGCGACAGGAGAGTGCGAATGTTCCCGGCACCGGCCTCCGCTCCTTCCCAGGAGACATTCGCGATGCGCCAGCCCTTTGAGGTTTTGGCGAGATCGTAAGTGACCTTCGTCGGAGAACTCACGTTCGTGAATGACACGATTCCAGCGGCCCGCTGCGCCCCCTTGGGCACAACCGTGATGTCGAGGTCCTTGATGTCGAAATCCTGGGCGTAGACGAAAGGGTCGAAATCGATCCGCCCAACTTCGCCTCCGGATTCCCGCAGATCCTGCAAGATAAGCTTCGTCAGGCTGGCGTCGAAATATTGCTGCGTCTTCGATCCGCGCCAGTCGATGGCATCGGCATCGGTACCGACATACGCCTTATAAATCGACTCGAGAAACTGTTTCGCGCCCGTATCCGCGGCGTAAGACGGCGACCATAGTGCGCCGAACAGGAAGACGATGGCTGTCGCGAGCAGGTGATAATTCTTTCGCGATACGATCTTACATACGGCACGGATCATGGCTGTCTCTTCGATGTTGGATCGAGAGCGATGCTAGCGAGCATGCCCGCGAAAGCAAGTGTGCATGCTGCCATTGCATCGCGAATACATCCAAGACCGCGTAAGATTCAGAAACTCTAGTGGCCTTCGTCGCTCATCAGGCCGCCGACGTGCTTTTGCGCGTAGAGTTCGATTCCGAGTTGCTCGACGAGGTTGAGCTGGGTTTCGAGGAAATCGATATGGCCTTCCTCGTCCTTCATCAAATCCTCGAACAGGATTTTCGACACGCGGTCGCCGACACCGTCACAATACTCTGCCGCCTCGCCGTAAAGATTGCGCGCGTCATACTCGGCGGCGAGGTCGCATTCCAGAATTTCCTGAACGTTCTGGCCGATGCGTAAGGGGTCGAGCACTTGTAGATTGGCGAAGCCGTCGAGAAAGAGAATGCGCTCGATGAAGCGATCCGCGTGGTTCATCTCCTCGATGGATTCCTTGCGCCACGCCTTGGCCAGATCCTTGTAGCCCCAATTGTCGAGGATCCGGAAGTGCAGCCAATATTGGTTCACTGCGGTCAATTCGCTGCGCAGGCCGCGATTGAGATACTCGATTACCTTCGGATCGCCCTTCATCCTCGCCTCTCGTCGAAACTGTGCCGGAACACGCCGACCGCGAAAACCTCGGAAGAGTTATGAATTAGAGCATGATTCAGAAAAGTGGAATCCGGCCTTCCGATAAAATCAGGGGGCATCAAAAGGCTAGGATCTGATCATGTTCCAGGGAAACATGATCAAGCGATCATTCAAAGAGTGGGCTCAGCCGCAGCCTGTTCCAGCTTCGCGGGGCAGCATCCGCGTCGGCATGCGGCGAGCGGTTCGGCTCCGGCCTCGGCCAAAGCCTTGTCCATGATCGCGCGGATGGTCCGGACGCAGCGCCCGCAATCGGGGCTGCAACCCAAACAGCGATAGACCTGCGCCGGCGTGCGCGGGCAGTCCTGTCCCGGTTTGAGGCAGGCTTTCACGTCGCCGTCGGAAAGAATGTTGCAGGAGCAGACGATCATTGAGATTCCAGTTTGGAATTCTTAAAAACTATTGTTCTCTCAATGACTTACATAGAAGTAAAACGCGTCGTTCGCCATGATGGCAAGCCGCGCCCGGTTGTCGCGGCCTGCGCGGTTGTTACTCGCTCACCACGACGACGTGCAATCGCCTCGGCCCATGCGCGCCGAGAAGCATGGTCTGCTCAATATCACCCGAGCGCGAAGGGCCGGTGATCCAGTTCACCGTGCGCGGCATGCCGCCTTTGCCGAAAGTGAATCGCACCCGGTTCCACACGGATTCGTAATCGCCAGCAATGTCCTTCGCCGCCACGACGATGATGTGGTTGTCGGGCAGGAAGTTGAGGGTCGAGGGATTTTCCGGTCCGGAGACCAGCACCAGAGAGCCTGTCTCGGCCACGCCACCGAAAGCGTGGCTGACCGCATTGAGGTCGTGGCCTTCGCTCGGTCCGTGCGAGATGTCGAGCGCGGTCTCGGTCCAGGGCATGGCCTTGAGGCGGAGATCGTCGCCCATGCGGAGGCTGGCGGGCAGGTTGTGACTGCGCAGGAACAGGGCGATCGATAACGGGACATCGGCCGAGGAGGCCACTTCCGTCACCGTGGCGAGCGCTGCCTCGGCCTGCGTCTTGAACAGGGCAAGGCGCTCCTCGCCGGAAACTTGGCCGCGCGCGGGGATGAGCCCCTTCGGCGCATGCTCCAGCCTCTCAGCCACGATGTTTCGCCTGATGGTCTCGGTTCCCTTGACGCCGAGCGAGCGGCGGATATTGGCGAGAACGTCGTCGCGGGCGCTCATGCGGCTTTTCCTTTACGCTCGCGTTTCCAGCGCGCCTGAAACGTTTCGCCCTGCGGCGCAGGGAAGTCGCGATACTTCGTCCAGCCCTTGGCGAGCGGCAGCCATTTGAAACGGCCGCGATGGCGGCCTGCGAAACCGAGCGCGCCCATGGCGGCGCGCGTCACGAGCCGATAAAGAGCCGGGCGCTTGGCGAAGAAGCCCCAGAAAGCAAGCCCGGAGCGGAAGGTCGCGGGCGTCAGATGCCGCTCGAATTCGCGCTCGCGCCAATGGCGCATGAGTTTCGGCAGCGGAATGCGCACCGGGCACACACTCTCGCAGCGGCCGCAGAAAGTGGTCGCGTTGGGCAGGTGACCCGCCTTGTCCACGCCGATCAACGAAGGGGTCAACACCGCGCCCATCGGGCCGGGATAAACCCAGCCATAAGCGTGGCCGCCGACTGCATGATAGACTGGGCAATGGTTCATGCACGCGCCGCAGCGGATGCAGCGCAGCATCTCCTCGAAATCCGAGCCGAGCATGGCCGAGCGCCCGTTATCGAGCAGCACCACGTGATAATTCTCGGGCCCGTCCGCATCGCTTGCGCGGCGCGGGCCGGTGGAGAAGGTGGTGTAGACCGACATTTCCTGGCCCGTCGCGGAGCGGGCGAGCACACGCAGGATTTGGCTCGCATCTTCCAGCGTCGGCACGAGCTTTTCGATTGATGCCAGAACGATATGCGTCTTCGGCAGAACCTGCGTGAGATCGCCATTGCCCTCATTGGTGACGATGATGGAGGTGCCGGTTTCCGCCACGAGAAAATTCGCGCCCGTGATGCCGACATCGGCAGCGAAGAAGCGCTCGCGCAAGACCGCGCGGGCCTCTGTCAAAAGCTGCACCGGCTGCGACAGGTCGCGCTTCGGGTCGAGGTCCTTGTGAACGCGTCGGAAATCCTGTTCGACCTGGGTCGCGTTGAGGTGGACGGCGGGCGCGATGATGTGGCTCGGCAATTCGTTGCGGAGTTGGATGATGTACTCGCCGAGATCGGTTTCAACCGGCGTGATGCCGTTTGCCTGAAGGTGGCCGTTGATCTCGATTTCCTCGGCGATCATCGACTTGCCCTTGGTCACCGTCTTCGCACCCGCCTCGCGGCAGATGGAGAGGATGATGTCGCGGGCGTCGTCCGCGTTGCGGGCGAAATGCACATGCCCGCCGGATGCTTTCACCTTGGCCTCATAGGCTTCGAGATAGAGGTCGAGATGTTCGAGCGTGTGGTTCTTGATGTCGCGCGCGGAATCCCGCAAGCCCTCGAATTCGGGCAGCTTCTCGGCTGCCTTTCGACGCTTGTCGATGAAGCCCTGCTTCACGTTGCCGAGGGCTTTCTGCAATTGCGTGTCGGCCAGCGCCCGCGCGGCATTCCGCTTGAACTGGGGTGAGGTGGTGTGAACGATCATGGCCTTGCTCTCACTTCGCAGGCTTGGCTGTCGGCGCGCCAATCGGAGGCTCGTCCGTCATCCCGGCGAGGATCTCCGCGACGTGACGGACTTCGATGGTCTTGCCGTCGCGGGAGAGCTTGCCCGCCATGTTCATGAGACAGCCGAGATCGCCCGCGAGCAGGGTGCGGGTGTGGGCTTCCTCGATGTTCCTGGCTTTTGCGCCGACGATGGCGCCGGAAATGTCGCTGTATTTCACGGCGAAGGTGCCCCCGAAACCGCAGCAGACATCGCTTTCGTTCATCTCGACGAGCGTCAGGCCCTCGACGCTGGAGAGCAGCTTGCGTGGCTGGGTCTTGACGCCAAGCTCGCGCAGGCCCGAGCATGAATCGTGATAGGTCACTGTGCCGCTGAAAGCCGCATCGACCTTTGAAATGCCGAGCACGTCGACAAGGAAGCTGGTCAGCTCGTAGGTCTTGTCCGCAAGGGCCTCGGCCTTCGGCAGCAGGTTCGGATCGTCCGCGAAGAGCTCCGGATAATGGGCCTTGATCATCCCAGCGCAGGAGCCGGAGGGCGCGACCACGTAGTCGTAGTGTTCGAACGCCGCCATGACCTGCTCCGCGATGTCCCGCGTCGTGCCCCGGTCGCCCGAATTATAGGCAGGCTGGCCGCAGCAGGTCTGCGCCGGCACGTCCACACTGCAACCGGCATCCTCCAGCAGTTTCACCGCCGCGAAGCCGATGGAAGGGCGCATCAGGTCGACGAGGCAGGTGACGAAAAGGCCGATATGGGGTTTGCGTTCTTGCTTCACCGCTGAAAACCTTTTCCGGGACGGATGCTACCAACATCATCCAAGACGGGAGTTGGTCAAGACTAGAGCATGATTCAGAAAAGTGGAATCCGGCGTTCTGATAAAATCATGCCGCATCAAAAGCTTAGGGCGCGATCATGTTTCGAGGAGACATGATCGGACACGAGAGACTCCGTGGAGAGTGCGGGACATGAAAAGGCCGCCGCTGCCGAAGGCCGCGACGGCTTGGATGGTTTGGTCGTCCGAACTGCTCTAAAGGACAATGAGATCCCAATAATGGAGAGCCGTGCCCGGTTTCAGCTGTGCGAATTTCACAGCGGCACCGGCTCCGTTCCCATCGCTGTCGTAGTAGAGAGCACCCGAAGCTTGATTGTAGATAATGTGGTCGTCGGCATCGAGCGCCTTGTCGCCCACACGGAAATGTTTCTCCAGAGCGGCGCGGAAAACGTCCGGATGGCTTGGCTTGAGCTGAGTGAAGCCCCCCGTGCTCTCAGAGGGCAGGCCTTTGAATATATGGCTCGAGAGGGCGATGACATCGCCTTCCTTTGAGTTGAAATCGGTAATCCGGTCGACGTTGTTGCGGCCGAGCTTGCTGTCGAAAATGAACGCATCGGCTCCGGCGCCGCCCGTCAGAACATCGCGTCCTGCTCCGCCATTGAGTTCGTCGTTACCCGCGCCACCAATAAGGTGGTCGTTGCCGTTTTTGCCCTGGATGAGGTTATCAGTATCGTCCCCGACGATCCGATCGCGGCGGCTGTCGCCAGAATAGTGGAAATGGGGGTTGCTCTGCCAATCCGCGTGATAGCTGAGCCCGTATTTCGTATAAGTGTAGTCGTTCATCTTCATAACAATCACCACCTTGATGACCAAACTGTTGCTGATAACTCCAGCTTAGAATACTGGTGATGTTGCATTATAACGTAGCTTGAATGAACGACAAGGATACGGCTTAGAGTTTTCTTGGAGCGGATCGCGGCTATCCCATGCGCGATGGCGCGGGATTTACTGGGCCTTTTTGCCCGTGGCGTCGAACTGCTTCAGATACGCCAAAAGGTCGTCGACTTTCTTGTCATCCTTGACGCCGGCATAGACCATTTTCGTTCCGGGAACCTTGGCGCGCGGGTCCTTGATGTAGTCCCGGAAGGTCGTCTCGTCCCAGGTCAGGTGGGAGTTCTTGTTGGCCGGGGAGTAGTTGTAGCCCTCATAAGTGCCCGCCGGGCGGCCGATGACGCCGTTCAGCACGGGTCCGACGGCGTTTTTCGCGCCCTCGCCGATCTGGTGGCAGGCCTTGCATTGCGTGAAGACCTTCTCGCCGGCGGCGGCATCCTGAGCCTGGGCTGCACTGAATCCTGCAAGGGTGGTTGCAAGGACCAGGGCGGCGGGGAGAACGGGCAAACGCATCAAAAACTCCTATTCTTGGATGACCACGCCATCTTAGAGGGGTTCCACCTTATTGGAAAAGTTGCGGAAGAGCAGCTACCTTGGGATAGAGTCGGCCATGGGGATAAAATAGCCCATAAACCGCGAAATGCACGATCCGGAACCGCGGAACCCTGTTCCTGCAAGGGTCTTGCGTCAACAAGAACACCGGGTGGAGGCGATGACGATTGTCACGCGATTCCGCCTTCAGGAGAGGCGCCATGTCGATTGCATTTCCGAAGCCCGACGGGGCCATCCTGTCTCGCAGAAACGAGATCCTGGCGGGCCTTGCAAGGCTTGTGGCGCCGGAGGCCCTGATTTCGTCGGAGGATGAGCGTCGGGCCTTCGAGACGGACGGTTTGACCGCCTATCGCCAGATACCGCTGGCCGTGGTGTTGCCTTCTTCGACGGCGGAGGTTTCCGCCGTGATGCGGTTCTGCCAGGAAAACGGGGTGAAGGTGGTGCCGCGCGGGGCCGGGACCTCGCTCTCTGGCGGCGCGATCCCGCAGGAGGACGCCATCGTGCTCGGCATCGCCAAGATGAACCGGGTGCTCGACGTCGATTTTGCCAACCGCACCGCCCGGGTCGAGGCGGGCATCACCAATCTCGGCATCAGCCAGGCGGTTGCCTATGAGGGGTTCTTCTACGCCCCCGATCCGTCGAGTCAGCTCGCCTGCACGATTGCGGGCAACATCGCCATGAATTCCGGCGGGGCCCATTGCCTGAAATACGGAGTCACCACCAACAATCTGCTTGGCGTGACGATGGTTCTCCTCGACGGCACCGTGGTGACGTTCGGCGGGGAGCATCTGGATAGCGGCGGTTATGATTTTCTGGGCCTCATCACCGGGTCGGAGGGGCAGCTCGGCGTCGTGACGGAGGCCGTGGTGCGCATTCTGCGCGCGGCGGAAGGCGCGCGCCCGGCGCTCTTCGGGTTCGAGCGGGTAGAGGATGCTGGCGCGTGCACCGCCGCCATCATCGCTGCAGGCATCATCCCCGTGGCGCTCGAATACATGGACCGCCCGGCCATCCAGATTTGCGAGGCTTTCGCCCATGCAGGTTATCCGCTCGATGTGGAGGCCATGCTGATCGTGGAGGTCGAGGGTTCTGACGCGGAGATCGACGACATGCTCCGGCGCATCGTCGCCATCGCCGAGCCCTTCCGCCCGAAAACCATCAAGGTCTCGCAATCGGAGGCCGAGAGCGCGGCGATCTGGAAGGGCCGCAAATCGGCCTTCGGTGCGACCGGCCGGGTTGCCGACTATATCTGCATGGACGGCACGATCCCGACCGGGCAATTGCCTTATGTCCTTCGGCGCATCGACGAGATCGCGAAATCCTATGGGCTTGGGGTTGCCAATGTGTTCCATGCGGGCGACGGCAACCTCCATCCGCTGGTGATGTTCGACACCAATAAACCCGGTGAGATGGAGAAGGCGGAAGCCGTGGGCGAAGCAATCCTGAAGCTCTGCGTCGAGGTCGGCGGCTGCCTGACCGGCGAGCACGGCGTCGGCATCGAGAAGCGAGATTTGATGACCTATCAGTTCACCGCCACAGATCTCGCGCAGCAAATGCGCGTGCACGGTGTGTTCGATCCGCAATGGCTGCTCAATCCGGCCAAGGTGTTTCCCCTCGAAGGGAGGCTCGCCGCGTGACGCTTCATATTCCCCGCGACGAGCAAGACGCATCGGCCATCATCCGCGAGGCTGCAGCCAAACGAGCGAAACTCCGTGTCTCCGGCCGGGACACCAAGGCGGCCATGGGACGGCCGGTCGATGCGCAAAGCGGTATTTCCTCACGCGAATTGAGCGGCGTCACGCTCTATGAGCCCGCCGAATTGGTGATCTCCGCGCTGAGTGGAACTCCTGTCTCCGAGGTCGTGCGGACGCTCGCAGACAAGGGCCAAGAATTGCCCTTCGAGCCGATGGATTACCGCCCGCTTCTGGGAACCAAGGGCGAGCCCACCATCGGTGCGGTGGCGGCGATGAATATTTCCGGGCCGCGCCGCATCATGGCGGGAGCGGCTCGCGACAGCCTGATCGGTGTGCGCTTCGCCAACGGGCAGGGCGAGGTCGTGAAGTCGGGCGGGCGGGTGATGAAGAATGTCACCGGCCTCGATCTCGTCAAGCTTATGGCGGGCTCCTGGGGAACGCTGGGCTTTCTGACGGAAGTGACCTTCAAGGTGCTGCCGAAGCACGAGCGCATGTCGACGCTCCTGCTGCGTGGCCTTGACGACAAGCGCGCCATCGAGGCGCTGTCACAGGCTCTCGGCTCGCCCTACGACGTGACCGGCGCAGCGCATCTGCCCGCGCCCGACACCCTGGGTGCGCGCACCCTGATCCGCCTTGAAGGCTTTTCGGTCTCGGTCGATTACCGCCTCGGCGAACTGCGCCGCCTGCTCAAACGCTTCGGCACCGGCGACATTCTCGAAGGCCGGGGAGCGGAGGCGCTTTGGCAATCCGTGAAGGACGCGACCGTGCTGCAGGATCATGCCGGCCGGTCGGTCTGGCGTATTTCGACAGCCCCGACAAAGGGCCCCGATTTCGCGAGCCATGTCGGTCGGGCGGTGGATGCACAGTGGTTCTACGATTGGGGCGGTGGATTGCTCTGGATTACGACGCCTATGGCCGGCGATCTGGGTGTCACTGCAATCCGCGAGGCGACCAAGGCTTTCGGCGGCCATGCGACGCTGATCTCCGCGCCATCAGAAATCAGGTCCGCCCTCGATGTGTTCGAGCCGCAATCCGAAGCGGTGATGCAACTCACACGCGGCATCAAGGCCTCTTTCGATCCAGCGGGAATTCTCAATCCCGGCCGGATGTATGCAGGAGTTTAGAGTGAGTGGATCCGTCGCCCTCGCGTCAGACCACGCGAAATCGAAGCCGAACCGGCCCGTGCTCCATGCAGGGCTCGCCATCGCCGTTGTCGCCGTCACAGCCGCCATCCTGTTGGCCATGGGCCGCACCCCGATCTGCAAATGCGGCGCGGTCGAACTGTGGCATGGAGTCGTGAACGATTCAGGCAATTCGCAGCACCTCACGGATTGGTATTCGTTCTCCCACGTCATCCACGGTTTCCTGTTCTACATGGGAGCCTGGCTCATCGGATTGTTGAGGGGAAAGCCGCTGCCGCTCGGCGTCGCGTTCCTGCTGGCGCTTGGCGTCGAATGCGCGTGGGAGATCGCCGAGAACAGCAGCACGATCATCGAGCGCTATCGCGCCACGACCATCGCGCTCGACTATTACGGCGACAGCGTCCTCAATTCGATGTCCGACATTCTGATGATGTCGGTGGGCTTCTTTTTGGCGCGCATCTGGCCGGTTGGGTTGACTGTTGTCGCCGCGCTCGCAATGGAGCTGATTGTCGGGTACTGGATCCGCGACAATCTCACCCTCAACGTCATCATGCTGATCCACCCGGTCGAGGCCATCAACCAATGGCAGGCGGGGAGCTGAGTTGTAACCATGCAGACCAATTTCACTCCCGACCGATTGCAGGACCCGGCGATGGCGAGTTCGGAGAAGATCCTCCGGACCTGCGTTCATTGCGGCTTCTGCACGGCGACCTGCCCGACCTATCTGCTGCTCGGCGACGAACTCGATTCACCGCGCGGGCGCATCTACCTCATCAAGGACATGCTGGAGGGCGGAAAGCCCGCCACGCCGGAGGTGGTCAAGCACATCGACCGCTGCCTCTCCTGCCTGTCCTGCATGACCACTTGCCCGTCCGGCGTGCATTACATGCACCTCGTCGACCATGCGCGCGCCTATATCGAAGAGACCTATAAGCGCCCCTGGCATGACAGGCTCCTGCGGTCTCTCCTGGCGCAGGTTTTGCCCTATCCGGGCCGGTTCCGCCTCGCCATCGGGGCCGCCATGCTGGCAAGGCCGATGAAGGGGCTGATCGGAAAGCTGCCGCTCTTCGGGCAGCGGCTCGAAGCCATGGTCGATCTCGCGCCGTCGCGCATTCCCGCCCGCTCGCCTTTCGATGCGCCGGGTGAGTTCAAGACGGAGACAACGCGGCGGGGCCGCGTCGCGATCCTGTCCGGCTGCGCCCAGCCGGTGCTCAAACCCGGATTCAACGAGGCCGCGATCCGGCTTCTCAACCGGCACGGCGTCGATGTCATCCAGGCGAAGGGGGAGGGGTGCTGCGGCGCGCTGGTCCATCACATGGGCCGGGAAGAGCAGGGCCACATCTTCGCCAAGCGCAACATCGACGCCTGGATTGCGGAGATGGACGGGGAGGGGTTGGATGCCATCATCGTCACGGCGTCGGGCTGTGGCACCACGATCAAGGATTACGGCTTCATGTTCCGCGAGGACCCGGCCTATGCCGAAAAGGCGGCCCGGGTCTCGAGCCTCGCCAAGGACATCACGGAATATGTGACGAGCCTGACCCTGATGGAGCCGGTGCGGCAACTCGATCTCGTGGTCGCCTATCATTCCGCCTGCTCCATGCAGCATGGGCAGCAGATCCGCACGGAGCCGAAGGCCCTCCTCAAACAGGCGGGCTTTACCGTCAAGGACGTTCCGGAAGGGCATATCTGCTGCGGGTCGGCCGGAACCTACAACCTGCTCCAGCCCGAGATCGCTGCGCAGCTGCGGGCGCGGAAAGTGGCCAATATCGAGCGGACGAAACCCGATCTCATCGCCACCGGCAATATCGGCTGCATGACCCAGATCGGGAAAGGGACGGGAATTCCCATCGTCCACACGGTCGAGCTCCTCGACTGGGCGACCGGGGGGCCCATGCCGGAGGTGCTGGAGGAGGCGGGCATCCAAGCCAACCGCTCTGCGGTGCCAACCATCGCGGCTGAATGAGTTTGTGACATTGGGGGTGCACGAAATTCTGTTTCCAACCTTGGCCGCTCTGGGCTAAAAGAAGCCCAAAGTGCGACAATTTCATGCGTAAGGGGGCGGCACCATGTCTTCCGGTTGGACGTCTTTCAGAAACCGTTTCGGCAAAAAGGCGGAGGAGGCTGGCCCGAGCCTTCCGTTGGAGCAGAATATCGCGCTCCAGCCCGCTCAAGCTCCCGCCGCCAAGGACGAGCCCATCGCCGTACGCCCGAACGGGGCACTCGATTCCATCGGGCAGAAGAATGAGCTGATCCGGGTCCGCTTCGCGAACCTGATCGACCGGCTGGAAGAAATCCGCAGCCTGAAGGACGATTTCACGCTGCTCAGCGAGCCGGTTTACGATCTGATCCGCAGCTATCCGCAGATCCAGTCGCGCCTCCTCGAAACCGAGGCGGTGCTGAAGCAGGAGACCGAGACCACCATCGCCCTGCGCCGGGAACTCGGCGACCTGACCACTGCGCAGGCCCGGATGACGGACGATCTGTCCGCCACCGTGTCCCAGCTTCGGAAGGCCGAGACAAAGGTCCGTGACCAGGAATCGGCCATCGAGGACCTGCGGCTGAACGTGAAGGACAAGGAAGCGATCGTCGGCGACCTTGAGAATCAACTCAGCATCGAGACCGAGCGCGCCCGCAACATCACGGAAGAAAACCAGGCGCTTCGCCTCGAAGCCCAGGAAGCCGACCAGACGGTCGCCCGTGCGGAGCGCGAACTGATCGAGACCCGCGAGCGCAACGGCCTTCTCGATCACGAGGTCAAGCGCCTGCAGAAGGTGGCTGAAGAGCAGAATTACCGCCTGTCGAGCCTGACGAACCGCTATGGCGAGCTGGAAACCCAGCTCGAATCCACCCGCCAGCGGGCTTCCGAGCTTGAGAGCAAGCTGATGTCCGAGCAGGTGACGCGTCAGCGCCTCGAGACCCAGCTCGATTCCGAACGCTCGGCCCACCAGACGGACCTGTCGGCGCTCGACATGAAGATCGAGGGGCTCAACTCGCGCCTCGCCGCGACCGATAAGATCCTGGCCCATACCCGCGATCAGCTGCGCGACAAGAACGAGGCGCTTCGCGGCGTCGAGCGCAGCCTGAAAGAGACCACCATCGAGAAGAACACCATCGATCGGCGGTTCGAGGCTACCCAGCAGGAGGTCGAGCGTCAGGTCGCCATGGTCAACGAGCTGCAGCGCTCCCGCATCGAGTTGCAGGAACGCGTCGAGATGCTCAACAAGGCCATCGCGGCCAAGGACTTCCAGATCGAAAGCTCCGACAACAAGGTGGCGAGCCTTTCCGAGCGTATCGATCAGGTCACCAAGCGCTTCGAACAGGAGCGCAACACGCTGGAATCCGCCAATCGCCGTCTCACCGAAGAGCTTCAGAACGAGCGCGCCGAGCGCTCCCTCGTGCAGGGCGCTCTGGAGATTTCCCGCGAAAGCCGCGTGAAGATCCAGAAGAAATATGTGTCCCTGCGCAAGAAGACCCGCCTCGACACCCAGGAAGAGGATCCAACCCTCTTCGACGAGGACGAGGTCGAAACGAATGTCCGGCCGCTGAAATCCTCGGACGCCGAGTGAGCAATCTCCAAAGCCCCGCCATCGGCGGGGCTTTCGTTTCCTGCCCCCTCACTCCTGTCATGGCCGGGCTTGCTCCGGCCATCTCGATCGGATGAGCGCCTCGCCCATCGAGATCACCGGGACAAGCCTGGTGATGACATAGGGGAAGGTCCCTCACGCCGACGGCATCAGCCCCGCGCGAGGCGCTTGTCGTATTCGCCTTCCATCGTCGCAAACGTCGCCCAGAAGGGCTGCGGAACCTTGCCGTTCAAGCAGTCGGCGAGAATGCCGAGATGGGTGTGCCAGCCGCCCGCGACGTTGAGCATGGCCCCCCGGTCGCCGAGCCGACGATGGGTCAGCACCAGCAGAACCTGATCGCCGCGCGGGGTCAGCTCGAAGGTGACCTCCGAGGCTTCCTCAGTCTCCCCACCCCAGCTGTGGCTGAGGAGCCGAGGCGGCTCGCAGCGAGTGACCCGGCCCGTCAAATTCACCTCGTCCTCGAACTTCTTGTACTTGTCGGGGACGACTTCCGGCGTCGGCGACAAATCGGTGTTGTGGAAGCGGAGTGCGACCGGGCCGCCGACGCGGAGTTCCATCGGTCCAGACGCGAGCCATTTCCCGCGCTTGTCCGAATCCGTGAGATAGGCCCAGACCCGCTCGATCGGCCCGGGAAGCACACGCTCGAAGCGGATCGTGCCGGGCTCGGTGACAGTGCCGTAGTCAATCATCGCATCCTCCTGATGGGGTCGTCGTTTCGGGCTTTTTCAGCTCGCGCTCCAACGCGTCGAGCCGTTCGCCCCAGAAGCGCTCGTAGAAGCGCAGCCACTCATCGGCCGCTTCGAGCGGTGCGGGCTCGAGGCGACAGATGTGGGTTCGTCCCCGGACGGTCCGGCGGACCAGCCCGGCATTTTCAAGCGTGCGCACATGTTTCGATGCCCCGGCGAAGGACATCTGGAACGGCGCAGCCAGTTCGCCAACGCTTTGCTCGCCCTCCGCGAGACGGCGCAGCATGTGCCGCCGGGTCGGGTCGGCGAGGGCGTGGAATACGGCGTCGAGGTGATGAGTCTGATGTTGAACCATGTGGTTGAATATAGCAGTGTCCGATAGATATTCAACCAATTAGTTTAGCAACTGATCCCCCGAGTGCTCGCCGGAAGCTGTGCAACGATTTTTCCGGTTCGCGACAGGGGACGGGCAGCGCGGTAATTTGTCCCGATTCTGATGTGAAGAGCCGAGGGGGCCGCCTGTCATGAGTTTCGACCCAGCCGCATTCCGGCATCAGGTCCTGGCCGTCCTCGATGGTCATGCACGGGCCTTTGACGTCCCGACGGAACGGCACGCGGTGCTGCGCGGCCAGATCGCAGGCGCCGACGACATCCACCTCCGGCGGACCTTTCCCGGCCACATCACCACGTCCGCCATTGTCCTCGATGGGGAAGGGCGACAGACATTGCTGATCCGCCACCGTTCCCTCGGGCGCTGGCTGCAGCCGGGCGGCCATTACGAAGCGCCTGAGGAACTCGCGGTCTCGGCGTTGCGCGAGGCCGTCGAGGAAACCGGGTTATCGACCCTTGCTGTCGATCCCTGGCACGAGATCTCTGGCCTTCCCATCGACATCGACAGCCACCTCATTCCCGCCAGCCCCGAGCGGGACGAGCCGGAGCATTGGCATCATGACATCCGCTACGTCGTCCGTGCCGAGGCGGGCGAAAGCCTGCGGCCCGACTTCGCGGAAGTGGAGGGCGCCGCTTGGCATGACCTGACGGCGCTGGGGGAAATCGCGCCGTGCGTGCTGCGCAATCTGCGCCAGGCCGGGCTGATCGGCGGGTGAGGGGCGCGACGCGTAGCTCTCGTCCGGGCGCTTCGTCGCACCTAGAGTTTGATCATGTCTCTTCGAAACATGATCAAACTGCAGATTCCTTATCGCCGCATGATCCGGGCGAACAACCGGTTTCCACTTATTCTGATCATGCTCTAACAAATGACGGGACCGTTCTTACATCAGTCTCCGACATCCGAGGTTCGAAGGAGGCTCTTTCATGAACGACCAGGAACGCGAGGTCATTTCCGATATTTTTCGCCGCCTCGAACAAGTGGCGAACCAGCCGCGCGATCCCGAGGCCGAACGCTTCATCGCCGATAAGCTGCGTGAACAACCTTACGCGCCCTATGCCATGGCGCAGGCGGTTTTCGTTCAGGAGCAGGCGCTGAAGAACCTTCAGGCCACGGTCGAGCAACTGCGCGCGGAGCTCGAACAGGCACGCCGTCAACCGCAGGCGCAGGGCGGCTTCCTGTCCGGCCTCTTCGGCGGCGGGGCCCGCCCGCCGGAGCCGGACTACCGTGAGCCTCCGCGTCAGGCGTCGCCGTGGGGCAATCCCAATCCTCCACCTCCGCCGCAGCAGCCCTATGGCGGCCCGCAGGGCGGCATGATGGGTGGAGCGCCTGGACCGTGGGGCGGCGGCATGATGCAGCAACGCGGTGGTGGCGGCGGCTTCCTGCAAGGCGCATTGTCGACCGCAGCGGGCGTCGCGGGCGGCGTGATGATCGCGAATGCGCTGTCGCACGCCTTCGGCGGCGGTGGTCAGGCGGCTGTCGGTGAAAAGAACGCCTTCGCGGATCTCGGGGGCGACAAGGGCGGCTCCTCCGATCAGGCCAGCATTACCGATTCCCTTTACCCGACACCGCAGACGGCTCAGGACGAGCAGGACGACTACTCCGACATGGGTGGCGACAACGGGGATGACGGCGACTGGATTTAAGTGGCTGTCCCGGTTTCGAAACGCCCGCCATCGGCGGGCGTTTTTTAATGTCCGGCGGTCTTGGAAAACAGATTGATGACCAGAACGCCCGCAAGGATCAGCGCCATGCCGATGACGGCGGGCAGATCGAGCGACTGCCGATAGACGAACCAGCCCACCAGCGCGATCAAGACAATGCCGAAGCCGGACCACAGGGCGTAGGCGATGCCGACCGGGATCGTCCGCAGAGTGAGGGACAGGAAATAGAAGGCGAGCCCATAGCCGACGATGACGATGATCGTGGGCCAGAGACGCGAAAAGCCCTCCGACGCCTTCAGGGCCGAGGTGGCGACGACTTCGCAGATGATGGCGGCAAACAGATAGACATAGTTCATGGCGGCGCGGTGCGTCCGGATTGAGTGGAGGGCCATGGTCGGCCTGGGCCATCCTGCGTGATAACGTATTCGATCATCCTATCCGTTTGTATAGGGTCTTTTGAAAAGTTGTTGCGATAGAATTAATTTAGTCATATAGCTATATAATTAAATAGTATGTTGCGCTATATTATTGTAAATAAGATTTTTGTTGCCGAATTATTGATGTTTTGTTCTGAATTTGGCCTCAAATAGTTGTAACAATATCCATCAAAGCCCACGCTATCCGAACGAAAAGGGAACAACTCGCGGCGCATATGCGCTGCGCCGGGACGAGGGGCGCGGATGAGCGCCGCGAGAACGTCGATCCGCGCCGAGCGTCGAGAAAAAAAATCAGATCACCAGCACCTGAGCGCCGACCGGGACCCGGTTGTAGAGATCGATCACGTCCTTGTTCAGCATGCGGATGCAACCGGAAGAGACGGCCTTGCCGATGGTGTCGGGCTCGTTCGTGCCGTGGATGCGATAGAGTGTGGAGCCGAGATAGAGGGCGCGCGCGCCGAGCGGGTTGTCGGGTCCGCCGTCCATGTGTTCCGGCAGATCCGGGCGGCGCTTCAGCATCTCCTTGGGCGGACGCCAATCCGGCCATTCCCGTTTATCGCTGACCAAATGGCGCCCGGCCCACTCGAAACCGGGACGGCCGACCCCGATGCCGTAGCGGATCGCCCGGCCGCCGTCCTGAATCAGGTAGAGAAATCTCGACGGCGTATCGATGATGATGGTGCCCGGGCTTTCCTTCCCGTTATAGGCCACGGTCTGCCGCTGGAATTTCGGCGAAATCGCGTAGCCGAGGGTCGTGTCGTAGCCCGACCCATTCCCGTAATCATGCGGCAGGGATGCGGTTCTTCCCCAAGGGAGGCGGGCTTCATACGGAGAACCCGTCATCGGATCGACCGGCGCGGCCTGATAATACGCGCGGGCGCGAGAGGATGACCGGGCGGCGGGCGGATAAGCCGGCTCGTAGCCGTCGCGCGTCTGGGCATAGGGATAATAGCCATAGCCGGGGACCACGAGCAAGTTGCCATAGGCATCACGCGGAGCGCCGCCATAGGGGCTCCGCACGGTGGCTGGCTGTGCGAAGCTCGTGGTCGGGATCGCGAGGGTGAGAAGGAGAGTGGAGCAAGGAAGCCAAGCGCGCATCGAAGCATCCTTTCAGGTGACTTTATTCGACGACCAACGCTTCAATTCTTGCCCGGAAGATGGACTGAAGTTGGGCGCGTCCCTCAGCCGGCTTTTCTGTAGGCAGGATGCAGACCAGGGGTGTTGTGCCCAAAAAAGTGATGTAAGACGCCCCTGGCCTTCATCGCGAGAGGGATTCCATCCCGGAATCCCTCCAAATCGGCGAGACATCATGCAATTCGGACCCGCCTCACGGGCCGCCGCGGGCATCGCGGTTTTGTCCATCATGGACGCGGTCATCAAGGCGATGGCCGCCCACTACCCGATCTTCCAGGTCGCTTTCCTGCGCTTCGCCTGCGGCTCCATCATCGCGGTCGGCGTCGTGCTCGCGATGCGTCCCGGCTGGCCGAGCCGCGAAACCGTCGTCGCGAACATGGCGCGCTCGGTCATCGCGGTCACGACGGCGGTCAGCTTCTTCTACGCGCTCGGCCAATTACCGCTCGCCGAAACGCTCGTGCTGTCGTTCCTTTCGCCCATGTTCGTTGCCCTGTTCGGCCTGCTGCTGCTGAAGGAAAGGGTCGACAGCCGTGTCCTGATGGCGATCGCGGTTGGTTTTGGCGGCACGCTTATCGTCGTGCTGGGACAGACGGAGCAGGCGGGGGCGACGCGCTCCTGGTCTGGTGTCGCGGCGGCCTTGGCGTCGGCCATCGCCTATGCCTTCAGCCTCGTCCTGCTGCGCCAGAGGGCGTTACGGGACAAGTTCCTGCACATCGTCCTGTTCCAGAATATCGGACCCGCCCTTCTGGTTTCCGGCTTCGGGATTTTCTTCTGGCAGCCGGTTGAGCCGGTCCACTTCGCCTGGTTCATGGTCATGGGCGTGTTGGGCGTGATCGGCCATATCCTCATGGCGACGGCCTATGCCAAGGCCGAGGCCGCCCGTCTGGCGCCGCTCGAATACACCGCCCTGATCTGGGCGGCCCTCATCGGCTACGGCGTGTTCAGCGAAATTCCGACCTGGGCCACCCTCGGCGGCGGATTGCTGATCGTGCTGGCGGCCCTTTTGGCGTCGCGGCGCTAGGTCGTCCTCTGCCAGGGCATGCGTTAACCCTGAAAGTCAAAGAAAGCCGCCGTTTCCGGCATCCCGTCGTCCGCCTCTCCTATTCATTGGGAAGGACGTCTTGACTCCCGACAGGGCCGTACTTATTTCGCAAATCATTAGCACTCGTCACCCGACAGTGCTAACAGCAACAGACCAGGACGCGGCCATTGGGGGCTGCGCTAACAGTCGAAGAGGAAGTTCCATGAAGTTCCGTCCGCTGCACGACCGTGTCGTCGTTCGCCGCCTTGAGAGCGAAGAGAAGACCAAGGGCGGCATTATCATCCCGGACACCGCCAAGGAAAAGCCGCAAGAGGGCGAAGTCGTCGCCGTCGGCTCCGGCGCTCGTGACGAGAGCGGCAAGCTCGTTGCCCTCGACGTCAAGAAGGGCGACCGCGTTCTGTTCGGCAAGTGGTCCGGCACGGAAGTGAAGATCGATGGCCAGGATCTCCTGATCATGAAGGAATCCGACATCATGGGCGTGATCGCGAAGTAATTTCGCGCCGTCTTCAAATCTCTTTATCCCTTTCAGCTAACTGGAGGCTCAGCCTATGGCTGCTAAAGACGTGAAATTCGGCGGCGAAGCCCGCGAGAAGATGCTCCGCGGTGTCGACATCCTCGCCGACGCGGTGAAGGTCACCCTCGGCCCGAAGGGCCGCAACGTCGTGATCGAGAAGTCCTTCGGCGCTCCGCGCATCACCAAGGACGGTGTGACCGTTGCCAAGGAAATCGAGCTTGCCGACAAGTTCGAGAACATGGGCGCTCAGATGGTCCGCGAGGTCGCCTCGAAGACCAACGACATCGCCGGTGACGGCACCACCACCGCGACGGTTCTGGCTCAGTCCATCGTCCGCGAAGGCGCCAAGTCGGTTGCAGCCGGCATGAACCCGATGGACCTGAAGCGCGGTATCGATCTCGCCGCCGCCGAAGCCGTCAAGGACATCCAGGCGCGCGCCAAGAAGGTGAAGTCGTCGGATGAGGTTGCCCAGGTCGGCACCATTTCCGCCAACGGCGACAAGGACATCGGCGAGATGATCGCCCATGCCATGCAGAAGGTCGGCAACGAGGGTGTCATCACCGTCGAGGAAGCCAAGACCGCCGAGACCGAACTCGACGTCGTCGAAGGCATGCAGTTCGACCGCGGCTACCTCTCCCCGTACTTCATCACGAACGCGGAGAAGATGGTTGCCGAGCTCGAGGACCCCTACATCCTCATCCACGAGAAGAAGCTCTCCTCGCTGCAGTCGCTGCTCCCGATTCTGGAAGCCGTGGTGCAGACCGGCAAGCCGCTCCTCATCATCGCTGAGGACGTGGAAGGCGAGGCTCTTGCGACCCTCGTCGTCAACAAGCTGCGTGGCGGCCTCAAGATCGCTGCGGTCAAGGCTCCGGGCTTCGGCGACCGCCGCAAGGCCATGCTCGAGGACATCGCGATCCTCACCGCCGGCCAGACGATCTCCGAAGACCTCGGCATCAAGCTCGAGACCGTGACCCTCCCGATGCTCGGCCGCGCCAAGCGCGTTCGCATCGAGAAGGAAAACACCACGATCATCGACGGCGCCGGCAAGAAGAAGGACATCGAAGGTCGCGTCGCTCAGATCAAGGCGCAGATCGAAGAGACCACTTCGGACTACGATCGTGAGAAGCTCCAGGAGCGTCTCGCCAAGCTCGCTGGCGGCGTCGCGGTGATCCGCGTCGGCGGCGCGACCGAGATCGAGGTGAAGGAGAAGAAGGATCGCGTTGACGATGCTCTGAACGCCACCCGCGCTGCGGTTGAAGAAGGCATCGTTCCCGGCGGTGGCACGGCTCTGCTGCGCGCCAAGGCTGCGGTTTCGAAGCTCAAGACCGACAACCCCGACGTCCAGGCCGGTATCAACATCGTCCTGCGCGCGCTCGAGGCTCCGATCCGTCAGATCGCCGAGAACGCGGGCGTCGAAGGCTCGATCGTCGTTGGCAAGATCAACGACAACAAGTCGGCCACCTACGGCTTCAACGCGCAGACCGAAGAGTTCGTGGACATGCTCCAGGCCGGTATCGTCGATCCGGCGAAGGTCGTGCGCACGGCTCTGCAGGACGCGGCTTCGGTGGCTGGTCTCCTCGTGACGACCGAAGCCATGGTCGCCGAGCTTCCGCGCAAGGAATCCGCTCCGGCAATGCCGGGCGGCGGCATGGGCGGCATGGACTTCTAAGAAGCCCCTAAAAAGCCGCCCACCACTCAAGAAAGCTCAAGTCCGGCAGGCCGGACTTGAGTGGCGGCATGGACTTTCAACTCCAAGCGTACAGCTTGAACAAGAAAGGCCCCGGAGCGATCCGGGGCCTTTTTATTGGCGCGTCATGCGTCAGGACATTCGCCTAGCCGCGGCTCGCGAGCGCGAGTGCCATCCGGGTTGAGCGTCATGACGAGCACGACAGGGGTGCCAAAGTAGAGCACCGACGGCGTGATAACCCGATGGGCTGAGGCAGTCGTGGTTTCTGTAAGATCGATGTCAGTGAGCATGGGACTTTCGGGCGATTGTTGGAAAGTCCGCACAGGCTGGCAGAACGGCTGCGCAAGGGCACCCGGGAACGCTTCGTTGCAGGCCGAAGCGTTCGTGGACCTATTCAGTTGCTCATGCCTTGAACCGCCACGCCTCATAGCCTCGCGCGAGGACGTAGCTGACGAGGGTCAGCAGGGCGAGGATTCCATCGGCGATGGCCGTGACCGGTGCATCAAGAGCGGCGGTTCCGAGGATGGAGACGGCAAAGATCGCCATTCCCGCCTTGTGCAGGAACACGAGTTCCCACAGGCCGGGCAATCGTCGCGGATAGATGGCCAGGAGCGCGAACAGGCCGGCGAAGAGAAAGAAGCCGAGGCATCGCCACGCCTCGACGATTTTGCCGCTCGCCGCCGCCGTGCCGACCGCCGGGATCGCCGAGACGAAGGCGCTCAGGGCCGCGACTGCGCACAGCCCCATAATGACGGCGGCCACATGCTCTTTTCTCGTCGCCATAGTGACGCTCTCCTCGGTTGTTCATGTATTGATAACAAACGCCGAGGTTTCTGGGGAGCCTTCCCGCAAGTGGCTTGATTGCCCCTTTACCGCCCCGCCGCCGCTTGTCTTGACAGCTCGGGGAGCCATTACTGATGGGTGGGTGCGGGCACGCTTGCGCGCAATCCGAAGAGGGAGCGGAGACGAGGGTGACACTTCCGGCGGCATCGCAACTTCGGGACTGGCTGGTTAACCGCCGCGCCGAGCTTCGCCTGGCGCTTCGCGTTACCATCGCGGGAGCCGTCGCCTTCATTCTGGCTCACGCCTTTTCCTTGACTCAGGGCTATTGGGCCGTGATCACGGCGGTCATCGTCATGCAGGCGAGCGTCGGCGGTTCTCTCAAGGCGGCGATCGATCGCTTCCTCGGGACATTCGCGGGCGCGCTCTACGGCGCGGCGGTCGCCGCTTTCATCCCGCATGGCTCGGTTGTCCAATTGGGAGGCGCGGTGGTGGCGGCCCTTGCGCCGCTGGCGTTCCTCGCTGCCGTCAGGACGAGCTTTCGCGTGGCGCCCATTACGGCGTTGATCGTTCTGCTTGGGACGTCGGTCCAAACGCTTGGCCCACTGGCATCGGCCATCGAGCGGGTGTTTGAAATCACCCTCGGCAATGTGGTCGGCGTCACCGTCGCTCTGTTCGTTCTGCCCGCGCGGGCCCATACATTGCTGACGGAATCCGCGGCCCAGGTTGTGCGCCTCAACGCTCAGCTGATGGCGGCGCTGATGAATGCGCTCGTCGCGGAGTCCGGCGGCCCTGTCGGTGTTGCGCCTCTGCACGCCAGCATTCGCGCCAGTCTCAAACAGGTCGAGACCGCTGCCGACGAAGCCTCGCGCGAGCGCAAGACGCATTTGACCGACGCGCCGGATCCCGAGCCGCTGGTGCGGACGCTCTACCGTGTGCGGCACGACTTCGTGATGATCGGTCGAGCGGCATCCGGCCCGCTGCCCGGCGCGCTTCGCGACCGGCTGCAACCTTTCATTCTCACGATCCGCGACACGGCCTGCGCCCTCCTGACCGAACTTGGCGACGCGCTGCAGATGCGCGCGCCTCCTCCGACATCCGATGCCATCGATGCAAGCCTCGCGGACTATGCGAAAGAGATGGATGCGTTGCGAACGGAACACCTCATCGAAGATCTGCCGAGTGACGCAATCGGGCGTCTCTATGCCCTGCAATTCGCCTTTGAGCAGTTCCGACAAGATCTCGACGACCTGACCGCGCGGACGCACGAAATGGCGCTGCGAGATCGTCGGGATGGGGAAACGGGTGAGGCGTCCTAGAACTTGATCATGTCGATTTGAAACATGATCAAGCTCCGGATTCCTTATTGCCGCATGATCCTGGCGAACAACCGGTTTCCACTTGTTCTGATCATGCTCTAGAGGGTCAGCGAAAGTTGCGGCGTGATTGCGGCCTTGGTCTCGTGCGCCAACAGCCAGCGCTTGCGCTCGATCCCGCCGCCATAGCCCGTGAGCGTGCCGTTCGCACCGACCACACGATGACATGGCACCACGATTCCGACCGGGTTCGCGCCGTTGGCAAGCCCGACCGCGCGCACAGCGGATGGTTGATCGATGCGGCGCGCGAGTTCGGAATAGGAAATGGTGACGCCGCAAGGGATGTCACGCAAAGCCGCCCAGACCTTCCGTTGAAACGGCGTTCCGGCCGTCTCGACCGGCAGATCGTCGATGATGCCGAGATCACCATTGAAATAGGCGATCATCGCGGTCGTAAAGCCTCCCGGATCGCGCGCCGGGTCAAGTGTGAAACCATGCTCGCCATATTGACGCCGCAAGAGCAGAAGCAGGCGCGCTTCGTGATCGGTCCAATCGACCACACGCAAACGCCCGTCACTGTCCGCGATCACGACGAGTTCGCCGATGGGCGTGTCCGTTCGGTCGATGAAAAGGCGCAGGGTGTCAGCCATTCTGCAACTCCCGTGCATTCGGTTTCATTCCTGGGTCGGCGGCCCACAGATGTTGCGCGGCGTAGGCCCGCCACGGCCGCCAGGGCTCGGCCCGTTGCAGAAGATCCGCTGGCGTCGGCCGGTTGCCGGTGTCGATGGCAGCGCCTCGGAGCAGCCCGATATCGCTTGCGGGAAAGGCGTCGGTTTCGCGCAAGACCCGCAGCGCGATGTATTGCGCCGTCCATTCCCCGATGCCACGAATGCTGCGAAGGCGCGTGATGGCTTCTTCGATCGTTCCGAAGGGGCGAAACAGGTCGCGGTCCGCAAGCGCTGCTTCCGCGAGCGCCGTCAGTGCCGCCCGCCGCGCGCCGGGCATGCCGAGAGTGCTCAGATCAGCCGCCGCGACGCGCTCGGGCGAGGGGAAGGTGCGGGATAGCGCGGCGTGAATGCGCTCCTTGTCGGACAGCGTCTCGCCGCACAAGGCCACCAATTGGCCGGCAAGCCGCCGTGCTGCGACGACAGTCACCTGCTGCCCGAGGATGGCGCGCACCGCCAGTTCAAAACCGTCCCATCCGCCCGGCGCGCGCAGGCCCGGCCGCTGCGCGACGAGTTGTGCCAGGAATGGGTCGCGTGAAAGATGCGTGCCGATGGTTTCGATATCCGCGCCTACATCGAAGACCCGCCGCACGCGCGCCAGGATCGCGGGAAGCGCACGCACGCAAGGGAAGTGGATCGTGACGGACAGGCTGTCGTGTTCAGGGTCATGACGAACCTCGACCGTGCCGTGTTGGCCATCATGCGAGACGGCGCGCCGGTATATGTCGTCCGCGACCTCTTCGACCCCGTCGATGGCGCGCGCTTCGAGATAGGCCAGTATCGCGGCCCAGTCGTAGGGCGGCCGATAGCGCAGGCGAAGCGTCACGCCCGCTTCCGAATGGGCCGACAGGTCCGTCGCGGTCTTGCGCCGCAGCTCGCTCGGCGGCCGGCGAAACAGGGCGTGAAAGGTTTCGTTGAAGCGTCTCACGCTGCCGAAGCCCGCCGCGAGCGCGACCTCCGCCATCGGCATCCGGGTTTCGTGTATCAATTGCTTGGCGAAGAGAACTCGCCGCGTCTGGGCGACCGCAATCGGGGACGCGCCGAGATGCTGCTTGAACAAACGGCGAAGTTGACGCTCGCCAAGACCGAGGCGCTCGGCCAAAGCTTCGACACCGGCCTCGCCGCCGTCAAGCGCACCATCCGCAATCAAAGCCAAGGCGCGCGAGACCGTGTTGGAGGTGCCGCGCCACGAGCCGAAATCCGGCGCAGTTTCCGGGCGGCAACGCAGGCAGGGCCGCAACCCCGTCTCCTGCGCCGCGGCGGCGGATGCGAAGAAGCGGCAATTCTCGAGTTTGGGCGTTTGTGCTGGGCAGACCGGGCGACAATAGATGCCCGTCGATGTCACGCCGACGAACAACCGCCCGTCGAAACGCGGATCGCGGGTTTGAAGAACTCGGTAGCAGGCGTCGCGGTTGAGAAGGTCCATAAGCGGACCTTCTCACATTTCATCAAACCGCGCTCGCGGTTTTCGGACATGACCGTTTGAGCCGGGCGCTTAAGCCGCCTGCTTCACCAGGCCCTCGGCGATGAGCGCTTCTTGCACCTTCGGACGGGCGCTGACGCGCTCCATGAACGCCTTAAGGTTGGCATAGGCTGAAATATCCATGCCAAGGAAATTGACCCAGTTCACGACCGTGAACAGGTAGGCGTCGGCGACGGTGAACTGCGAACCGGTGAGATAGGGCTGGTTCGCCAGCGTCTTGTCGAGATAGGCGAACCGCGTCGCCAGCCTGTCCTTGGACGTCTGCTTCGTCGCTTCCGGAGTGTCGGGCTTCCACAGGGGCGCGAAGCCCTTGTGAACCTCGGAGCTGATGAAGGCGAGCCATTCCTGCAGGCGATAGCGCTCCATCGTGCCGTTGGCGGGCGCAAGCTTCGCGTCCGGGCTCTTGTCTGCCAGGAACTGAACGAGGGCCGCAACCTCCGTCATCGTCGCGCCGTCCTGCAGCGTGAGGGCAGGGACATAGCCCTTTGGGTTCACGGCGGCGAAATCCGCGCCGGTCTCGGTCTTGCGTGCGGCCAGATCAACTTTTTCGAGGGTGATCGGGAGGTTTCCCTCGCGGGCGGTGATGTGGACGGCGAGAGAGCAGGCGCCGGGAGCGTAGTAGAGCTTCATGCTTGCGTTCCTTGCGGGAGTGACCAATTTGGAGTGAGTATTTCAATGCAAGTGCATCGATATAGACACACTTGCCTTTCGGCGTCAAATTTGATGCAATTGCATGAGAACGAGAAAGGGTTTGCGGCAATGCAAATGCCATCGGAGGCGACCCAGGACGTCTGGATCCGCCTCAACTGCGCGCAACGCCGGGTGAAGGCGAGCATCGAGGCCGCCTTGAGGGAGGCCGGTTTTCCTTGTCTGGATTGGTACGGCGTGTTGCTTCACCTGAAGCGCGATGAGAATGGCCGCCTGTCTCCCCGCGAGATCGAGCGCGGATTGCTGTTCGAGCAATACAACCTGTCGCGTCTGCTCGACCGCATGGAAACGGAAGGACTCGTGCGCCGCATCCCTTATCCGGGCGATAAGCGCCGACAACTGGTCGAAATCACCGAGCGCGGGCGAGACCTGCAAAAGCGCATGTGGCCGGTCTACGGCGCGGCGATCGACCGGTTCGTCGGCTCGCAATTCGCGGACACCGAGACCGAGCAACTGGCCTCGCTCCTCGGCAGGCTCTAGCGCGAGCAGGCTGCGGGCTTTGGCCTTGTCGCCGAAGCTGGAAAACCCATCTCTTCCGGAGGATGTCGCGTCGAAACGGCCCCATGCGGGCGACGGCAGTCGGTGGCGGAGGCCGGGGCCAACGAGGTCGCGGGTGTGAGACAGTTTCTTCGTGCCGGGTTCCGCCGAAGCGCCCTATGCGCCATCGCGACCGTATCTCTCCTGTCCTTTCATTCCACCCATTTGCCGCCAGCTCTAGCCCAGAGCGCCCCGGCGGCGCGTTCGGGCGCGGTCTCGATCCGCACGCCTGATTTCGACGAGACGATCCGCTGGTATCAGAACAATCTCGGCTTTCGCCTGATCGCGTCTCGAAACCTGGTTCCGGGACGATCGGCCGTGCTGGAGCGCAATGGGTCTTTCCTCGAGGTCACGGAGGCCGACCATCCGATGCCGCCAGGTGGCGAGGTCCCGGGGGTCACGCCTGTTCCCGTCATCACGCTCCTGGTACCGGACGTGGACGAGGAGGTCGAGCGCCTGCGAGCGCGCGGGGTCGAGATCCTCCAGCCGCCTCAGGATGAACTCGGCGGTTCCTACCGCACAGCCCAGATCCGCGACAATGGCCGTCATCGGATCGAACTCCGCGAGCCGCTTGGCTCATTGGGAAGCTTCCATGCCGAGGGGCGTTGATCGGCGCGCCTCGGTGATTGTCGCGATACCCCCTTTTGGCCCGCGCGAGGCAATTCCTTGGCGGGGAGCGTGACTGGCGAGGCACTTCGTTCGATGTTATTATGTTTTGAACCGTCGCGAATTTGCATCCACAGAGATTCCAGATTGCATCGGAAAGACAGGCGATGAGACTGGGGGAGCAGCATGCCGACATGGGGTGGTTGGAAGGCTGACCAGTCGAAGCCCCGCGATGGTGACACCGAGGCGGGGGACCAGAGTTATCGCACGCTCATCGAACTCAGTCCGGATGCCCTGATCGTGCACGACGGACAATCCGTCCTTCTGGCGAACCCGGCCATGGCCCGTCTCGTGGGGGCCCAGCACCATAACGGGGTTGTCGGATGCGCGCTGGCTGATTTCGTCGCGCCGTCTTCCCAGGCGCTCGTCGAAGAACGCATCCAGCACATGCATCAAACCTCCCCTGTGCCGTTGGCCGATGAGACCTGGCGGCGGTTCGATGGTTCGGAGGTCGAGGTTGAGGTCGCCGCCGCACCAATGCCCTGGATCAGCGCGCGCGCGGCGATGGTCATCGCGCGCGATGTGACGGAGCGGCGTCGGCTGGAGGCGGAGCGAGAGACGCTCCTGGCGGAAAAGGA
This sequence comes from Microvirga alba, assembly GCF_015694465.1. Classification (GTDB taxonomy): domain Bacteria; phylum Pseudomonadota; class Alphaproteobacteria; order Rhizobiales; family Beijerinckiaceae; genus Microvirga; species Microvirga alba. Next base: position 51,905 of record NZ_JADQDO010000009.1, on the reverse strand, counting down.
ACTCTTGATGCGAGAGGTCCATCACCGCGTTGGCAACAGCCTGCAACTGGTCCAGGGAATGCTGAACCTGCAGGCTCGTGGCAGCGGGGATGAAGCCGTCCGTTTCCAGCTTCACGAGGCTGCTGCGCGGATCGGTACAATCGGCACCTTGCACAGCAGGCTTCAGAAGGGCAGCTCCACGGTCGAGTGTGAGGTGAAGGCCTATATCGAAGGCGTGATGTCCGATCTGCGCATCTCGCTCGGCGAGACCTATAAGCGACAGATCGTCCTCGACGCCGGCGATGCGTATGGCATTTTCCTGAAAGCCGATCTGCTCGTGGCCCTCGGTCTCATCGCGGCAGAGGGGGTGACGAACTCGATCAAGCACGGCGAGGGCCACATCCGGGTCCGCGTCATGCGGGGTGGGGCCAATCTTGAAATGACGATCGAGGATGACGGCCCGGGCCTTCCCATCGGCTTCGATCCGCTGCGTGACGGCCAGGGTCTGGGTATGCGGATGATCGCCTCCCTGGCGCAATCCCGCGGCGGCAAGATCGAGGTCGGGGCGGGAAGCCGCATCACCGCCTTTCTTCCGTTGTCGGGCACGCGCAAGGACGCCATGCCGAACGGGTGACCGGGCTCACGCGGCCCGGCCACCCCTTTCGCAAAAAGAGGTCGCTCGTTCTTATCGCGGAGCCGACTTCACCTCAGCGTCCCACTTCTTGAGCAAGCGCGTGCGCTCCGCGACGGAACCGTATTTCGGCACGTCGTAGTTGATGAGCTTCATCTCGGCGAGCTTCGGCGCATCCGGCGAAATCGCGGCGCTCTTGTTGGACGGGATCGAGTAGATCTTCAGATCCGCGCCGACGAGTTTCTGCGCCTCGGCGGAGAGCGACCAATCGACGAATTTCTGCGCCAGTTCCGTATTCTTGCCGCCCTTCACGATGGACACGGAGCCGGTCTCGTAGCCCGTGCCTTCGCACGGAGCGACGGTCTTCACCGGCGCGCCCTCGGCGATCATCGTCACCATGTCGTGCATGAAGGCGATGCCGATGGCGGTTTCGCCGAGCGCGACCGCCTTGACGGGGGCTGCACCCGACTTGGTGTATTGATTGACGTTCTTGTGCAGGGCCTTCATGTACTCGAACGACTTGTCCTCGCCCATGAGCTGCACGAGGGTCGCCAGCATCACATAGGCTGTGCCGGACGAGTTCGGATCCGACACCTGAACTTCATCGCGATATTTCGGATCGAGCAGGTCGGCCCAGCATTTCGGCTCAGGCAGGCCGCGGCTCGCCAGGATCTTCGTGTTGTAGCCGAAGCCGAGCGCACCGAGATAAGTGCCGGTGGCGCGATAGCCCGATTGTTGCGCGAAGCGTGACGCCCAATCGTGGAGTTCCGGCAGCATCGGCGACTTGTACTCGACGGTCAGCCCTTCCTCGGCACCCTGGATGTGGGAATCGCCGGGGCCGCCCCACCACACATCGGCGCGCGGATTCGCGGCCTCGGCGCGAATCTGGGCCAGCGCTTCGCCGGTGCTCTTGCGCACCATTGTCACCTTGGCGCCCGTCGCCTTCTCGAAGGCGGCGACGCCGACGCGGCATTGCTCTTCCAGAATCGAGCAATAGATCGTCAGCGGTGCTTGAGCCTGAGCCGCGAGCGGCGCAGCGCTGACAGCGGCCGTAAGGGCCAAACCGAACAAGGATAGGCGCATTCTTTTCCTCCTGAAGGCCGGCCTTGGCGGCCGGCTTATATTCCGAAGCGGAATGACGGCGATCAGGACCATTAGCCGGCTTCTTGTCAAGCTGCTCGGGCGCGCACGGCGCGTCGAACGAAAAAAGCCGGCCCCTGGCGGGACCGGCCTGCATGCGCGCATGTAGCGATAGAGCGGCTTACCAGCTCGTCAGCACTGCGCCTTTGAACGTCTCGTCAACGAACTTCTTCACTTCGGGTGTATGGTAGGATTCGACGAGGGCCTTCACCCACGGCTTGTCCTTGTCCTCGGCGCGCACGGCGATGATGTTGACGTAGGGACCCTTCGGATTCTCGCGGGTCAGCGCGTCCTTGACCGGATCGAGGCCGGCCTGCGTGGCGTAGTTGGTGTTGATGACGGCGGCGTCCACGTCGTCAAGCACGCGCGGAGCCTGAGCCGCGTCGATCTCGACGAATTTCAGCTTCTTCGCATTCTCGGTGATGTCGATGACGGTGGGCTTGAAGCCGACGCCGTCTTTGAGCTTCAATAGGCCCTTGTCCTGCAACAGCAGCAGCGCGCGACCGCCATTGGTGGGATCGTTCGGGATCGCGATGGTCGCGCCGTTGGGGAGCGCGTCGAAAGCTTTGTGCTTCTTGGAATACACGCCGATGGGGAAGTTCACGGTGGAGGCCACGGTCTCGATCTTGTAGCCGCGGTCGGCCTTCTGGTTGTCGAGATAGGGCTGGTGCTGGAACGAATTCGCTTCCAATTCGCCGGCGGCGAGTGCGGCGTTCGGCACCACGTAATCGGAGAACTCGACGATCTTCAGGTCGAGGCCCTTCTGCGCCGCGATGGGCTTAACGGCTTCCAGGATCTGCGCGTGCGGACCGGGCGTCACGCCGATGCGGATCGTTTGCGTCTGCGCGGCGGCGGGAAGCGCTGCGAGTGCGAAGAGGGCGGCGAAGCCCAGTTTCTTGAGTGACATCAGAAGGCTCCTTGGATGAAGGTATAAAGAGATCAAGCGTGACGGATGCGCTTGTTGAGATGCCGCGCCAGCCGGTCGCCGATGCTCTGCACGGCCTGAACCAGCACGATGAGGACGACGACAACGGCGAGCATCATGTCGGGCATGAAACGCTGGTAGCCGTAGCGGATGCCGAGATCGCCCAAGCCGCCGCCGCCGACCGCGCCGACCATGGCGGAGAAGCCGAGAAGCGACACGACCGCAAGCGTGAGGCCGAGCACAATGCCGGGCAGGGCCTCTGGGATCAGCACTTTCAGCACGATCTGCAACGGGCTTGCGCCAAACGCGCGGGCGGCTTCGATGAGACCCTGGTCCACCTCGCGGATCGCGCCTTCGATGAGGCGCGCGATGAACGGCGTGGCGGCGACCGTTAGCGGCACGATGGCGGCGTTGGTGCCGATCGAGGTGCCCGCGATCAGGCGCGTGAAGGGAATGATCGCCACGACGAGGATGATGAAGGGCGTCGAGCGCGTGGCGTTGACGATGGCGCCGAGCACGCGGTTCACCCAGGGTGCTGCGTAAAGTTCGCCCTTGCCGCTGGTGGCGAGAAACACGCCGAGCGGCAGGCCGAACAGAGTGCCGATCGCCGCCGAAACGGCGACCATGTAGAGCGTTTCGCCGGTCGAGGCGGCGATGAGGCGGATCATCTCAGGCGACATGGCCCAGCACCTCCGTGTCGAGACCGTATTGCTTCAGGAAGTCGAGGGTTCGCGCCAGCGAGCCGACCGGCACCCCGATGACGAGGGTACCGCAGGGACGGCCCGCGATCTCATCCACGGACCCGGCGAGAATATTCGCCTCGATGTTGAGATCGCGTGCGAGCCGCGCCAGCACCGGATCGGTCGCGTGCGGCCCGCGAAAGCCGATGCGCAAGACAGCCTGACCGCCGGCGACCGGCTCGGCCTGCAGGCGGCTCGCCACATAAGGCGGCAGCGCGCGTCCGGCTTCATCCGCGAGGAACGAGCGCGTTACTTCATGCTGCGGGCGCGTGAACACGTCGAACACGTCGCCCTGCTCGACGATGTGCCCGCCCTCGATCACCGCGACCTCGCGGGCGATGGAGCGGATCACCGCCATCTCGTGCGTGATGAGCAGGATGGTGAGGCCAAGCTCGGCATTGATGCGCGCGAGCAGATCGAGGATCGAGCGGGTGGTTTCCGGATCGAGCGCGGAGGTCGCCTCGTCCGAGAGCAGCACCTTCGGCTTGGTGGCGAGAGCGCGGGCGATGCCGACGCGCTGCTTCTGGCCGCCGGACAATTCGGACGGGTAGCGGTTGCGCTTGTCGGTGAGGCCGACCAGCGCCAGCAATTCCTCGACACGCGCCTTGACCGCCGCCCTGTCGTAGCCCGCGACCTCAAGCGGCAGGGCGATGTTCTGTGCCGCCGTGCGCGAGGAAAGCAGATTGAAGTGCTGGAAGATCATGCCGATGGAGCGGCGGGCATGGCGCAGGGATTTCTCCGGAAGCACCGCGATGTCCGCGCCGTCGACGATCACCCGGCCCGAGCTTGGCTTTTCCAGTCCGTTGACCAGACGTATCAGGGTCGACTTGCCCGCGCCCGAACGACCGATGACGCCGAGGATCGAGCCTTGCTGGACGGAGAGGTTGATCTCGCCGAGCGCCGTGACGGGCGAACCATCGCGACCCGCGAAGATCTTCGAGACCTTCTCCAGGCGCACGATGGGGTCCGCCGGGACGAGGCGTTGCAGCGGCTGATCGCCGAGATATCCGATGGGGGCGTTCATGGATCCGCCTTGGGTCAGTCGTTGTGCAGTTGCGAAGACATGGGCCATATTGTTCTATATGTCAACTTTTTCGTTCTTTAAACAGGATAGTATGGTATGAAGAACGCCTTCCCATCCGCGCAAAGCTGGCGCCAGACCGGGCGATGATGACCGGGTCCATGTCGTCACAGTCTTCAGAATGCGGAACTTTCACCTTTCTTTCGCCACGTGCGCGGGTGATCGCGCATCGAGATCCGTCTCGGAGAGGTCATGCGCTGACACGGTCTTTGCACTCGCTCGCTCACATTTGAGCGCGATCTGGAAAGGCAACCGGATTCCCCTTGGCCGGATCATGCTTTAGACAGACCCAAGTGGGTTTTTGCTCCAGTGAGCTTTTGAGGACGATACGTATGATTCAGGCCAGCATCGTGGCGGCAGCCGTCGGTCTCGCCCTTCTCGCCTTGCAGGTCAGCGGCACGGACATCTCGATCCTGCTGCCCCTAGCGATGCTGGGCTTGGGTGTTGCGTTGTTCCTCGCCCGGGACATGCCGAAATTCCTCAAGGTATTTCTTTCGGTCCTGGCGGGCCTCGAGGGCATTCTCGTTGCCCTGAGCCTCGCCCAGGCCTTCGATGCCGTGCCGGAGATGCTGGTGAATTATGTGCCGCCTGCCTCGATGCCGGTCGGCGCGACGATTTTCGCCTTCGTGATTTTCGGCGTGTCGCGCATCCCGGTGATCCGGACGATCATGCGGATCGCGGACCGTTATTTCACCTCCCACGCGTCGAGCGAGATCCGCCTCCCGCTCATCGGCACGGTTCGCGCCTCCGAGGGCGCCATCGGCACGGCGCTGCTTGCCTTTCTGATCGCCATCAATCTGGGACAGGTCGCCCTCAGCGTTCGGTTGAACTTCTTCAGCCGCGACATGTTCAACGCCCTTCAGGAAAAGGATGCCGGGGCGTTCTGGTATCAGCTTTTCTGGGTCTTCGTGCCCTTGGCTGCGGTGTTCATTTCCGTGGCGCTGGTCGAGATCGTATCGCAATACGTGCTGCGCATCCGCTGGCGCGGCTTCCTCAACCGGCTCTATGTGAGTGAATGGTTGGGCGAAGGAACTCACTATCGCATGCAACTCGCCGGCCACGCGGCGGACAACCCCGACCAGCGTATCGCGGACGATCTGAAAAGCTACATCGACCAGACCTACACACTCTCCATCGGTCTGCTGAACCAATCCGCGACGCTCGTCTCCTTCATCGCCATCCTGTGGGCGCTGTCCCAAGGCTTCACGTTGCCTGGCACGGATATCCCGGTCCCCGGCCTGCTGGTCTGGGTCTGCATCGCCTACGCGCTTCTCGGGACATGGCTGACCCATGTCATCGGCCGTCCGCTCATCAACCTCTACTTCCAGCAGGAGCGGGTGGAGGCTGACTATCGATTTTCGCTGGCGCGTCTGCGCGAATATACCGAGCAGGTCGCCCTTCTCGGCGGCGAGACGGCGGAGCAGCACGCGTTGAACGGCCGCTTCGGCATGATCGTTCGCAACTTCATGCAGATCGTCCGCCGCGTCATGCGGCTGCAGGTGTTCCAGTCGACCTACTTCCAGGCCAATGTGGTGGTGCCCTACATCCTGACCGCGCCGTATTTTTTCATCGGCAAGATCACGCTGGGCCAGATGCAGCAGACGGTCGGCGCGTTTTCGAGTGTCCAAAGCGCGCTCGACTTCTTCATCACGTCCTACTCCACCATCGCCAACTACAAAGCGGTGGTCGATCGTCTGACCACCTTCGAGGCCGCCGTGGAGGCTGTGCGCCAGAAGGGTGGCAAGGAGCGCGTGTCGCTCGCTCCCTCCCACAATGGCGATCTCAACGTCGCGGGGCTTGAGGTGGCGCTGCCGGATGGCCGCGTGCTGATGAAGGCTGACGGCGTCGCGTTCCGTCAGGGCGAGGCGACCCTGCTCACGGGTCCGTCGGGCTCGGGCAAATCGACCCTGTTCCGCGCGATCTCCGGAATCTGGCCGTTCGGCACGGGGCAGATCCTGGTGCCGGACGGGCAGAGCATGATGCTCCTGCCGCAGCGGCCCTACATTCCGATGGGAACGCTACGCGCCGCCGTGACCTATCCCGGCGCGCATGCGGATTATGACGACGCCGCGATCAAGGAGGCACTGCGCGCGGCGAAGCTGCCAACTCTTGCCGACCGCCTCGACGAGGAGCGCGCCTGGGCACAGACTCTGTCGCTCGGCGAGCAACAGCGCCTCGCCATCGCCCGGGCGTTGCTGGCCAAGCCCGATTGGCTGTTCCTGGACGAAGCGACCGCCGCGCTCGACGAGCCGACGGAAGCGGAGATCTATGCGGTCATCCGGGAGAAGCTGCCGGAGACCACGGTCGTCTCCATCGGCCACCGCTCGACGCTCTCCGCCTTCCACGACCGGCGCATCGACATGACGATGACGGAAGACGGTCTCTACGCGCCTGTCGAGAAGCGCCAGCCCCAACCGGCGGAGTAGGGGGCGCGCTGATCGGAGGCCAGCCTCGTTTGTCCTCACCGGCCTTGTGCCGGTGATCCCGATTGCGTGCCGCGTTTCACTTCATCGCGAAGGCGGGGACGGGCGCGGCCGCGCACCGGGGATGACGCCGCAAAAAAATGGCCGGCACAAGGGCCGGCCATCGCATAACGGTGGAGGAAGAACGCTTACAGCGCCCGGTCGAACCGCAACTCGCCGTTCTGGGTCCTGATGATCAGCGTCTGTCCCTCGATGTTCCACTTGGCCGAGGTGCGCAAAGCCACGAGGAAAGCCTGCTCGATGGCCATCACGGCCTTGTCGCAGGACTTCTTGGTCAGGGCGAAGGGGCCGACGGCGAGGCCCTGCTCGCGCAGGGGATAGGCGGTGGCCGAATAATTGTTGCAGCCGCCGAAGCCGCGGGCACGCAATTGGTCGTCGAGCGCAAAGCTCGGACGGTCGCCGCTGAAGGGCTTGCCGTTGAGGCTGACCGCCGTCCAGGACGAGCCGAGGGGGAAGATCTTGTCCCGCTGACTCGGTTGCGGAACCTTGGCGTCCACCTGACGCGTCGGGCCCGCAGGTCGGCCGGGGACCGTCGATGTCTCGGCTTGAGCGACCGACACAGTTGCGAAGGCGGCCAGGAGCGCCGCAAGTCGAAGCGCGTTCATCAGAACCTCGTGAACAGAAAACGTCGGGACCATAAGGGGCCTTGCGCCGGGAGGCAACGCCCCTTGCGCTTCGTCTTGGTGCATGATCCGCCGAATTGAGAACAGGTCGGCGGCAACATCTTCGCCTTCAGCCCATCCGACCCAACAGCCGCTCGGTGAGGGCGTTCGTCGGGCGGAAGAGATAGTCGAAGGTTCGCACCGTGATGTCCTGGGCTCCGATCGCTTGCAGCCCGGCCACGATCTCGAACACCGTCGAGACCTTGCAATGCAGCACCACTTCCCGACCCGTAGGCTGGCCGAAGGGAAGGGACGCGCCGAATTGCTGCGCGAGGGACGACAGCCCCGAAACCCGGGACGGATCGAGCGCCGCGCGCACCTCGCGGCTCGTGCGTGCCTCTTCCTCCGCCGCGATGCGGGTGAGCACCGCTGTGGCGGCCTTGAGCGCTTTGTCGGTCCAGGCGGCGCGGGCGGAGGCGACAAGGTTGGCCTCCGAGCGCAGGATCAGCCCGTCATCGAGAATTTTCAGGGCGTTGGCCTTCAAGGTCGCGCCGGTCGTGGTGATGTCGACCACGATCTCCGCCGAGCCCGCGCCGGGGGCGCCCTCGGTAGCGCCCAGGCTCTCGACGATGAGGTAATCGGAAATGCCTCGCTCGGCGAAGAAACGGCGCGTGAGATTCACGTATTTCGTCGCGACCCGCAGCTTGCGACCGTGGCGGGCGCGCATGTCGGCGGCCACCTCGTCGAGATCCGCCATGGTGCGCACATCGATCCAGGCCTGCGGCACCGCGACGATCACATTGGCGTAGCCGAAGCCGAGGGGTGTCAGCAACTCGACCGCGTCGTCGGCGTCAGGGATTTGCTCGCGGATCAGGTCCTCGCCGGTGATGCCGAGATGGGCCGCGCCGCTCGCGAGCTGGCTGACGATCTCGGAGGCGGAGACAAATGCTACTTCCACATCCGGCACGCCGGTGAGAGTGCCGCGATAATCGAGCGCGCCGCGCGATTGCGAGAACACCAGACCCGCGCGGGCGAAGAACGCCGCCGCGTTTTCCTGCAGGCGTCCCTTGGAGGGGACGGCCAGGATCAGGGGAGAATCGGTCATCAGGGCCTCCCCACGATGCGGTCGAGCCAGAAGGAACAACCGACCGCCGGAATCGGGGCGGTGGCCCCCAGGTGATCCAGCAGCCGGTCATAGCGCCCGCCGCCGACGATGGGCTTGCCGTCGCTGCGCTTGGGGTCCTGCACTTCGAAGATGAAGCCCGTGTAGTAATCGAGGTTGCGGGCGAATGTGGCGGCAAACGAGAATGCGCTCACATCGAGGCCGCGTGCAGCCATGAAGCCGGTGCGCTCCTCGAAGGCGCTCACGGCCGCGCTCAGGTCGAGACCGGCATCCTTGGCCAGATTCTTGACCGCCTGGATCGCCTGATCGGGGTCGCCGGCAATGGCGAGATAGCGCTCCAGCACGTCGCGGGCCGCATCGGCGAGGCCGGACCGATTGGCGGCGCGGGCAAGGAAACGCTCGGCGATTTCGCCTGCGCTGCGTCCGCCGACGCGGGCGATGCCCGCGATGGAGAGAATGTCCTCCACGAAAGCCTTGGCCGCATGGGGCGCCTGGCCCTCGATGGCGGCGAGAAGGCCCGCATGTTCCTGCTGGGTCTGGCCCTCCGGCTCGCTCAGGCTCGCCAGCCCCTGGCCGGACACGATGGCGCGGATGACCCGACGCTTGGCTGCGGGCGCCACGCCCAGCGCGTCGATGAGCGCATGGAGCAGCCCCATATCGCCGAGCTTCACACGGTAGGAGGTCTGCCCGAGCTGCTCGAGGCCCTCAAGCGCGAGACCGAGGATCTCGGCGTCGGCGGCGGAGGCGTCCACCCGGCCGATGGACTCGAGACCGGCCTGCAGGAATTCGCCGCTCTCGCCCGCACGCATGCGGAAGACCGGGCCGCCATAGGAATAGCCCGCCGGTTGCGCGCCGTGGTGGGTGAGATGCCCGAGGCAGACGGGAATGGTGTATTCGGGCCTGAGGCAAAGCTCGGTCCCCGAGGCATCCTGCGTGACGAACATGCGCCGCCGAATATCCTCGCCCGACAGGTCGATGAACATGTCCGCCGGCTGCAGAACAGCCGGCTCGACGCGCGCATAGCCCTCGCGCTCAAACAGCGCGATCAGCGCGATAATGGCATCCGTCTCCGTCACTGGCGTCGTCCAAATTCCTTTGTCCGCATGCTCTCTAGCAATGCTTGACAGGGAAGGCGACCGTTTTCGGCGGGCAGGGTGAATGCGGGGACGTTGGGGGGCGGCCCCCGGGCCATCCTGATTGAGTGAGGCGTGTTTCGCATCGGGATCACCGGGACGCCCCCCGGTGATGACAGAGGAGGAGGCGAGGGCAACGGGTGAAAAGCGCGCCGCTGTCCTGGCCGGCCTTGTGCCGGCCGTCTCGATGAGTGGAGGCCTCCCCGGACAGGCGCTACGAGCGTCAGTGCTTAGAGATTTTCTCGTCCGGCGAAGCGTGAACCGCAGGGATATCGACGACCTTGGCCGTCTTCCGGGCGGCCTTCGGCTTGCTCTCGGCCTGAGAAGAGGGGGCCTTCGCTTTCTTGGCGGCGGCTTTGCGTTTTGCCTTGGGCTTCTTCTCCGTTTCCGGCTCGCCCATGAGGGAAGCCGGGAGGAGATGGCGGGACGCCTCGGTCACGACCCCCGCAAGAGCCCCGGCAGCCGAGTAAACCGCATCCTTTGCGGCGCCGGCGAAATGCGTTTCGGAAGCCGCTGCGCTTTTCTTGCCCGGGCGCTTCTTGGTCAGGGCACCAGCCGCGGCGGTAGCCGCAGCCATGAGGGCGTCCGCGAGGAGTTCGCGCCCATGCTGGGTGGTCATCAGCGCTTTGAGGGGGGCGAATTTGCGCAGGCCTTTCGGCAGCTTCTTATCCGTTTTCTTTTCCTCATTGCCAGCGTTCTTCTTCGACTTGGCCTTCGCCATAATGGTCTCCTGATGGGCGCGGAACTGAAGGAAAACGCGCAGACAAGCTTAAGAGTTCCTGCTTAACTCTCTGTAGCATGTGTGGCTATGCGGGTGGCTTAACGCTCAACCAGCTCGTGTTTCCGCTCGTCCGGCAGCTCGCCCCAAATGCACATTCGCAGCACGAAATAGGAGCCGTAGTGGCCCCGTCGCGAGGCGGGAATGCAGCGGCGGCGGATGTCGTCGGGCAGAAAATCCCATCGCGCTTTGACCAAGGAGTAGGATTTTTGCTCCTGGCTGAGACAACCCTCGTGGATGGCTTTCGCTTCCTGCTTGTTCAAGGTCGCGGCGAAGGCGCACCATTCCTTGATCGCGTATTGGGGGAGAGCCGGGGGCGCAGCGAAGGCGCTTGGCGCTCCAAGCGCAAGCAATGCCAGAGTCCAGACGCCAACGGCCGTCCGCACGGGAGCCCCCTATCCCAATGGAAGCTCAAGCTTATTGGGATAGGGTATTACGTCAAGAGAAATGCCGCGCCAAAACCTCGCGCACGGCCTCGACGATCTCGGCTTCAGCAGCCGAAAATTGCGCCGGACGCGCTGATTTCCACTCGGCGTTGGAGGCGATGGCGTCGGCTGCCTTCGCGCCCTCGATCAGGTCCTTGATCTCGACCTCACCACGCTCGCGCTCGTTCGAGCCCTGAATGATGACACAAGGGCTCTGGCGCTTGTCGGCATATTTCATCTGCGCCTTCATGCCGGACGAACCGAGATAAAGCTCAGCGCGGATGCCAGCCTGGCGCAGGGTCGAGACCATGCGCTGGTAGGCGGCGATCTGGTCCTTGTCCATGACGAGAACCACCACGGGACCGGGCTGCTCCTGGCCGGAGACGATGGGGCTTTTCACCATGCGAAGCGCCGAGAACAGGCGCGACACGCCAATCGAGAAGCCCGTCGCCGGAACCGGCTCGGAGCGGAAACGGCCCACGAGCCCGTCATAACGCCCACCGCCGCCGACCGAGCCGAACCGCACGGGGCGTCCGTCCTCGTCCGTGACGGTGAAGGTGAGTTCCGCCTCGTAGACCGGGCCGGTGTAGTATTCGAGGCCGCGCACGACGGACGGGTCGATGATCACGCGGTCTTCGTAGCGCGAGGCCGCGACGAGGGTCCCGATCTCGGCGAGTTCGTTCGCGCCTTCCTCGCCCCGCGCAGACCCGGCAACGACCTTGCGCAGGTTGGCGATGGTGTCGGCGAAAGTCGCGCCCCGGGCATCCACGAACGAAAGCACCCGGTCGATGGCGTCAGGCCCGAGCCCCGCGCCCTTGGTAAAGTCGCCGCTCTCGTCCTTGCGGCCGGGCCCGAGCAGAAGGCGCACGCCGTCCGGCCCCAAACGATCCAGCTTGTCGATGGCGCGCAGCACCGTCAGGCGCTGGTTTGCTTGTGTCTCGCCGCCAAGGCCAATGGTCTCCAGCACGCCGTCGAGAACCTTGCGGTTGTTGACCTTGATGACATAGTCGCCGCGCTTGATGCCGACTTTTTCGAGCGTGTCGGCGGCCATCATGCAGATTTCCGCATCCGCTGCGACGGAAGCCGCGCCCACCGTGTCGGCGTCGAACTGCATGAACTGGCGGAAGCGGCCCGGTCCCGGCTTCTCGTTGCGGAAAACCCAGCCGGCGCGGTAGCTGCGATAGGGCTTCGGCAGGGCGTCGAAATTCTCGGCCACATAGCGCGCCAGCGGCGCGGTCAGGTCGTAGCGCAGGGACAGCCACTGCTCGTCGTCGTCCTGAAACGAGAACACGCCTTCATTCGGGCGGTCCTGGTCCGGCAGGAACTTGCCGAGCGCGTCGGTGTATTCGACGAAGGGCGTTTCCACCCCCTCGAAACCGTAGAGCTCATAGGATTCGCGGATTGCTGCGAGCATCCGCTCGGTCGCCGCCAGCTCGGAGGGACCACGGTCGGCGAAGCCGCGCGGCGCGCGAGCCTTCAATTTGTCGGCTTTGGACATGGGTCGAGATGCAGTCTGTTGGTGAGAAAACGTGCTCGGGTCCTAAACCGCAAAGCGCTGAGGGGCAAGGTTTGCTTGAGGCCAGCGACAGTTGCTCAGCCGCCGCTGTCATCCCCCGCCGGAGCGAAGCGGAGGCGAAGGGGATCCATGGGCGTGACGCCCGAAGGTGGATCGCCTTCCCTCGCTGCGCTCGCCGGGGATGACACCCCGGGGGCCGTCTCAAACGTTTTTCGGACCCAGGTCGATCTGCCGTCTGGTTTCGAGAATGCGGAAGCCCGCCGCCTCATAGGCACGGCAGGCCGGGACATTGTCCGCCGTGGTCGCGAGGACGAGGGTCCGAACCCCTTCCTGCGCGAAGACCCAGCCGAGATGATGGGCGAGGCGGCGGGCATACCCGCGTCCCCGCTGGTCGGGCCGCGTCAGAAAATCGCCGATCAGGGCGGTATCTCCATGGCACGCGATGGTTCCCGCCGTGGCGACGATGTCGCCCGCATGGAAGAGGGCGACGAACGGCAGGGTCAGCATCCATTCGGAAAAGGCGTTGCGCGGGTAGTGCGTCTGCATGAAGCGGGTGACGGCGTGCGCGTCGTCAGCCCCCAGGCGGCGAGCATCCGGGTCGGCGGCTTCCGCGCCTAATTTTCGCCCATAGACGTGCATGTCACGCGCTTCGATCAACCGATGGCCGTACCGCGACCGCAGGATGGCTTCATGGGCCGGTTCGAGATGAAGCTCGGTGGCCGATGGCGATGCGAGGCCGAGGGCCAGTTCATCCGGCCGTAACGTTCCGATGGCGGTCACGACGACGAGCTGATCGAAGGCGATCCCGAGCAACGCCCCGGCCCGGTCCTGGCCGAGGTAGGCGGAACGGTTGTCGATGCCGTTTTCGAGATCGGCCAGGGCCGCCTCGAAATACAAACGAAACAGCGGCTTGTCCCGCAGAAACGAGCCAAGCCACTGTCTGTCGTGAGACGAGAGGGCGGAGGTTGGACGCAACACGAAGGCCGCCCCAGTCTAGCCGTTATGCTACCGCGCGGATCACCTTGCCGAGCTTGTCGGCGATTTCGCCGATCTGGTTCTCGGTGATGATGAGCGGCGGCGACAGGGCGATGGTGTCGCCGGTGATGCGCATCATCAGGTCGTATTCGTTGAAACCGCGATCCATGGCCTCGAAGGCGCGCGCGCCGACCGCATCGGGACGCGAGGCGAGATCGATGGCGCCCACAAGACCGATGGTGCGGATGTCGAGCACGTTCGGCAGGCCTTTCAACGAATGGATCGCGTCGGCCCAGATCGGCTCCAGGGTCTTCGCGCGCTCGAACAGCTTCTCGTCGCGGTAGATGTCCTGTGCCGCCAGCGTCGCCGCGCAGGCGAGCGGGTGGCCGGAATAGGTGTAGCCGTGGAACAGTTCGATCGCGTTTTCCGGCCCCTTCATGAAGGCGTCGTAGATGCCCTGGCGCACCAGCACGCCGCCCATCGGCACGGTGCCCGAATTCACGCCCTTGGCGAAGGTGATCATGTCGGGGATCACGCCATAGCGTTCCGCCGCAAACGCGGTGCCGAGACGTCCGAAGCCGGAAATGACTTCGTCGAAAATCAGCAGGATGCCGTATTTGTCGCAGATCTGGCGCAGGCGCTGGAGATAGCCCTTCGGTGGCGGCAGCACGCCGGTCGAACCGGCCATGGGCTCGACGATGACGGCAGCGATGGTCGAGGCGTCATGGAGCGCGACGATGCGCTCCAGGTCGTCCGCCAGATGCGCGCCCCATTCGGGCTCTCCGCGCGAAAACGCCTGCTCGGCGCGGTTATAGGTGTGCGGCAGATGATCGACGCCCGCGAGCAGGGTGCCGAAGAACTGCCGGTTCTTGACGATGCCGCCGACCGAAATGCCGCCGAAGCCGACGCCGTGATAGCCGCGCTCGCGACCGATCAGCCGGGTGCGGCTGCCCTGGCCCGAAACGTTCCAATAGGCGAGCGCGATCTTCAGAGCGGTGTCGACCGCCTCCGAGCCGGAATTGCAGAAGAAGACATGGTTCAGGTCGCCGGGCGCGAGCTGGGCGATGCGCGAGGCGGCCGCAAAACCCGCCGAATGGCCGAACTGGAAGGCCGGCGAATAATCGAGATCGGCCGCCTGGTTCTGGATGGCGGCGGTAATCTGATCGCGGTTATGGCCCGCATTGCAGCACCACAGGCCCGCCGCGCCGTCGATCACGGCGCGTCCATCCGGGGTGTAATAGTGCATGTCCTTGGCACGGGCGATCATGCGCGGGCGCTGCTTGAAGGAACGGTTCGCCGTGAAGGGAAGCCACCAGGCTTCCAGATCGTTCGGCGCGGATAGGTCGTGAGCGGCCCTGGATGATTGAGCGGTCATGAAAGTCCTCGGACATGGATTCTGGCGACCAACCTAGCAGCCGAAGCAAAGCGCGGCAAAACGACTTTTGCACCAGGAAAGCGGCAATTTTACCTCTTGTAACAAGGCTGCACTTGCGATTGAGGTGCCCCTCCGACAACATCGGTTCACACTGATTCGCCGCCACAAAAGGCGGGATTTCGGGAGCGGGGGCCCCCACGGTGGACATGGCAAAGGCACGACAGATCTTGGAAGGCCGAGGGGCGACATTGGGCGCTCTCTGCACGGCCTCGGCTGTGGTCGTTGTCCTCGGCGCGGTGGCGGTGGACGCGGGTCTCCTCGCGACCTCCATCGCGCTCCTGCATGTGGCGGCCCTTTCCGGCGTGGCCTTCGCCTGGGCGCGGGCGAACGAAGCCTCCAAGGCCGCCCAGAAAGCCTCCGCAGATCTCAGATACGTCGCCAAGCGGCTGATCCGGCTTGAGCAGGACATCATCCGCACCCCCGGCGCGGCGACTCCCGCCATCCGCACCACCATGGCCGAGGTCACGGGTACGGTCGGCTTGCTCGGCGGGGTGGTGCGCGAACTCGCCCGCAACGTCGCGGCGCAAAACCGCGATGTGGCTGATCTCAAGGACAGCCTGAAAGTCTCCACGAAACCCGCCGAGAGCGAGAAACCCGCGCTCAAGATTGCGCCGGAGCCGCGTCCCGTCACGACCCCCGTCGCCGCACGGGAAAAGGCGCAGCCCGAGCCCTCTCTCCTGCCGCAGCCCCGCAAGGAGACCGAGGACGAGATGCGCCGGATGCGGCTGGTCACCCAGGCTTTCGAGGCCGACAGGGTCGAGCTTCACCTGCAACCGGTCGTCGCTTTGCCGCAGCGCAGGGTTCGCTTCTATGAAGCGCTCGCCCGTTTGCGGCTGGCGGATGGGACGCTTCTCGGTCCCGGCGAGTTCCTTCCCGTCCTCGAACGCCTTGGCCGCGCGCCGGAATTCGACCGGCGGGTCATCACACGCACCATCGCCGTGGCGAACCACCTGCTGGCTCGGGGCAGCGAGGCGATCGTCGGCGTCAACCTGTCGCCGCGCTCCGTCAGGGAGCCCGGTTTCCTGCATTCGCTCGTCCGGGTCCTGGATGCCTCGCCAGAGGTGGTGGGCAAAATCGTTCTAGAACTCCCGCAGAGTCTGTGGCGCAGCCTCGATGCGGACCAGAGGCAAGCACTTGCGACCCTGCGCGACCGGGGCGTGCCGATGTCCCTCGATCGGGCCGGCGACCTTGATTTCGATGCCCGCGCGCTTTCCGATCTCGGCGTGCGCTTCCTGAAGCTTCCCGCCGAGCTGATGCTCGCCGCTGCCGAACAGGATGAAGGTTCGGCCTACGATCTCGGCGTGCGCGATTTCGCCTCCATCCTGCGCCGCGAGGGCATCAAGTTGGTCGCCGAACGCGTCGAGCGCGAGGAGATCGTGCCGGCTCTCGTCGATCTCGGCGTTCCGCTGGCGCAAGGCTTCGTCTTCGCCGCCCCCCGCGCGATCCGGTCAGAAGTCTTGGGGGAACCGGGCGCAGAAAAGGCATCCTCGCCCGCTGGCGACAGACCTGCCATGCGCCGCGCCGGTTGACTTCTTTGTTCATGTCTCCTTGAAACATGAACGAACTCTAGCCCGCGAGATCTCATGACCGCCTCTCTTCGCCCCGCCCTCGTCGACGGCCTGCAACCCTTGGCCGACCGCTACGACCTCGTCCTGTGCGACGTGTGGGGCGTGCTGCACAACGGCATCAAGGCTTATGAGACCGCAAGCGAGGCCCTGACGCGCTTTCGCGAGCGTGGAGGCCGGGTCGTCCTGGTCTCCAACGCGCCCCGCCCCGGGGCGTCCGTCGGGACACAGCTCGACGGTTTCGGGGTTCCTCGCACCGCTTACGACGCCATCGTTACCTCTGGTGATCTGACTCGCCTTGCCATCGAGGAGCGCGTCGACAAGGTCGTGCATCACATCGGCCCTGCCCGCGACATGCCGATTTATGACGGTCTCAATATCCGCTTCGGCTCCATCGCGGAGGCGGAATACGTGGTGTGCTCCGGCTTCGAGAATGACGAGCTGGAGACGGTCGAGGATTACCGCCCCCGGCTCGAGGCGATGCTCAAGCGCGAGCTCTGGATGGTCTGCGCCAATCCCGATCTCATCGTGGAACGGGGCAACACCATCGTGCCTTGCGCCGGAGCGCTCGGAGTCGCTTACGAAGAGATGGGCGGCGACGTCTATTATGCGGGAAAGCCCCATGCACCGATCTATGACCGGGCGATCGCGGTCGCGGCGGCCCTCAACGGACGCCCCATCGCCAAGGAGCGGGTGCTCGCCATCGGCGATGCGATCCGAACCGACATTGCGGGCGCGGCAGGCTTCGGCATCGACTCGCTCCTGATCGCACGCGGCATCCACGCCGAGGAGCTGAAGGCCCATCACGGCCCGCTCGTCTCTGAGCACGTGCAGGATTGGGTCGACCTCCAACCGGTCAAGCCGCAGGCGATCACGGGCGTGTTGTCCTGGGCGGCCTAAAGCCCTTCTGCCACCTCTTTTTGTCGTCACCGGCCTCGTGCTGGTGATCCCGATGCGGCTGGCTTGGTTTCATCGAGATGGCCGACACCATGCCCGGCCATGACAAGCGGGGTGCGGCGCTCTACCTCTGTCTCATTACCGGCCGCGCGGTCACGGATGAACGCCGAACCCGCGGGACCGTCCATCCATGACAGGGAAGGAAGACGCATTTGCTTCATCCCTTGACCCTGGGGCCGGATTTCGACAGGGTCGCGGCCATTGAAAGCCCGTCCTGATCCCGATGTCCGCCGAAACAGAAACGCTCCCTGAACCTCCCCCCTTCGTGGTCTGCCGCGAGGGCGATCCCGTGCCGGAGAGTATGAAAGGGGCCATCGCGGCCATCGGCAATTTCGATGGGGTGCATCGCGGTCATCGCTACCTGATCGACATGGCCGTGGTGGCGGAAAATCGCGGCGTGGTCGTGACCTTCGAGCCGCATCCGCGCTCCTTCTTCCAACCGGATCGCCCCTTGTTCCGCATCACGCCGGAGCCGGTGAAGCTCGCGATCCTCTCGCGTCTGGGTCTCGCAGGCGTTTTCCTGTGGCGCTTCGATCAGACAGTCGCCACCCTGACCGCAGAGCAATTCGTCGATCTCCTGGCGAACGAATTCAAGATCGCGGGCGTCGTGGTCGGCCATGATTTTCATTTCGGCCGCGGCCGCGAGGGCAATCCGGCGCGGATGCTGGAATTGTGCAAGGCGCGCGGTCTCGAATGCCTGATCGCGCCCGCGGTGACGGAGGACGAAGAGCCGATTTCGTCCAGCGCCATCCGGGTCGCGCTCGAAGCGGGTGACATCGTCGAGGCCAACCGGCTTCTCGGCTATCGCTGGTTCGTGCGCGCAGAAGTGCGCCATGGCGACAAGCGCGGGCGCGACCTTGGCTATCCCACCGCGAATATGCGTCTTTCCGACGATTGCCGCCTGCGCCACGGCATCTATGCGGTCCGCGCGAATGTGGGCGGTCGCCTCGTCGACGGCGTCGCGAGCTTCGGCCGCCGCCCGACCTTCGACAATGGCGCGCCGCTGTTCGAGACATTCCTGTTCGATTTCTCCGGCGACCTCTACGGCCGGACCCTCGAGGTGGAATTCGTCGGCTGGATTCGCGGCGAGGAAAAATTCGACAGCGTCGAGGCGCTGATCGCGCAGATGGACCGGGATTCGGCGGAGGCGAAGCGCCTGCTCGCCGAGGACAGGACCGCGTCGATGATCGGTGTGTGACGCCATTCTTCACCTCTCCCCGAGGGAGAGGGGGCTCTGCGCGTTGCCACCCTCACGCCGCCTTCAACTTCCGCGCCGCAGCCGCGTAGCCGCCCATCGCGCCATCGACGAAATGGATGTGGTCGCTGCGGGTGGCGGAGGGCACGAAGCAGGTCATTAAAGCCGAAGCCTGCCGGTGCAGCCCAAAGCGCGCGATGCCTTGCCGCTGTGCTTCCGAGAGCAGGTCCTCCAGACGGTCGGCAAGGGCGGGCGTGCAATCGAGCGTCATGCGCAGGCCGTCGTCGAATTTGCGGAAATCCGTGTTCTCGACCAGCTGGCGGCGATAGCGCGCCGGATCGAACCCGCCGATCGGCATGCCGAGCTTGAGGATCAGGAACGACAGCAGACGCCGCACCGCGAGCGCGGCATAGACGAGCGGGCGCGGCCCCGTCATGCCTTTCGCTTCCATGGCGAAGCGGTTGAAGGGCCCGCTCATGCCGGGCCCGCCTTCGGGCATCGGCCGCCCGGCCTCTGTCCGGTTCTCCGAGAGGGACAGGATGTCGCGGACGAGATCGTTGAAGGCGCTCGTCTCCGCCGTCCGACCGGGAACGACGATCAGTGAGAGGATGACGCCACGTTCCGCCCGAATTTCGTCGAAACGGCAGGACAGGCCGGTTAGGTCCGGCAGCGTCCCGGGCGCGGCGGGCGGAACCGCATAGGCCCCTTCCTTTATCCGCCGTTCCGCATAGGCCATGCCGCCGCCTGAAAACATGGCATAGGTTACATCCACCGAGGCGGCGAACCGGGCGATGCGCACATCATGGCCCTGCTCGCGCACCTCTGCGACGGGAACGAGCGCGACGCGCAATTCAAGCGAAAACGAGTCCCGAACCCAGGCCGCGACGGCTGATAGCGCTTCCCGTGCGAGATCGGTGTGGGACGGAGGCAGGGCGAAGCTTGCCCCGTCGCCGCCGAAAACGAAGGGAAAGTCGTTGCCGCCCAAGCCATTGGCGATGGCCGCGATGACGGCGGCGGCGGCGGTGTTGACCTCCTTGTAGCGTCCGGTCTCGATCGCGGTGGTCGAGCGCACGATATCGGCGAGGCCCAGGATCCAATCGTCCGGCAGGGGCGTGTAGATGTCCGGATCGGTCAGTTGCGAAAACATGCCAAAGACGGGCAACCGGTCATAGAATCCGGTCGCGTCGGGCCTGTCCGCCGTGGCTACGCTCGTCTCCATGAAGGCCCGCTCTGCCGAAGGATCTCCCCCGGGCAAATGGGGCTGGGGCGCTCGTCAGGCAAGCGGTTTGCCTTCGGGCGCGCCCCGGTCGAGGAGGTCGGGCAGGGGCTCGCCCTCGGCAATGAACCGCATCGAGGCCGAGTTCATGCAATAGCGCTCGCCCGTGGGCGGCGGGCCGTCGTCAAACACATGGCCGAGATGGCCCTCGCAGCGGGCGCAGCGGATTTCCGTGCGCACCATGCCGTAGCTCGTGTCGCGGATGAAGGCGATGTGCTCGCGGTCGATGGGATCGAAGAAGCTCGGCCAGCCGGTGCCGGATTCGAACTTCGCGCCGGAACGGAAGAAGGGCAGGCCGCAGAGGCGGCAGACATAGGTGCCGGCGTTCTTCGCCGCGTTGAACACGCCGCAGAAGGGGCGCTCCGTGCCGTGGTCGAGCATAACCCGGCGCTCTTCATCGTCCAGGTCCGCCGCGAGCGTTGCGAATTGCTCCTGGCTTGGCGGGGTCAGATCAAAGCCCGCCTTGGAGCGCTGTCCTGCCGGAATGGTCGTATGAGCCATGGGTCGATCCTTTAGAGCATTTCCCGCAGAAGTGGGATCCGGTTCTGCGCGAGACAAATGCGGCAAAATAAGCGTTTCTAGAGCGTATTCCGTTTCTCTCGGGATGCGCTCGCGTTCCCGTCCCGGACGACACGGCCCGGGCGGGTTTGTTCTATCCTTAAATAGGTGCCTGTCACCAGAATCGCTACGCTTTATTATCCCGCGCGGCGCTGCTAAAAGGCTTGCCATGTCCATGGTTTTTCAGGCTTCCCGCGCAATTCTCATCCGCGCCTCGCGAATTATAGGCCCGGCCCTCGCGTAATGCGCGAAGGTCCGGGATTTGAGCCGTTTCGCCCCTTCACGAATGCCTGATGCGCCCGGTCACGCGGGCCATCTTCATCAAGACCGATTGACCGTCATGACCGATAAGACAGACGCCCCCGCGCGCGATTATTCCGAAACGCTGTTTCTGCCGCAGACCGAGTTCCCGATGCGCGCGGGCCTGCCTCAGCGCGAGCCAGAGCTGCTCAAACGCTGGCATGAGAACAAGCTCTACGAGCGCCTGCGCGAGGTCCAGAAAGGCCGGCCGCGCTTCGTGCTGCACGATGGGCCTCCCTATGCCAACGGCAACATCCATATCGGCCACTCGCTCAACAAGATCCTGAAGGACATGGTCGTCCGCTCTCAAGGTATGCTTGGCTTCGATTCCAACTACGTGCCCGGCTGGGATTGCCACGGCCTGCCGATCGAGTGGAAAATCGAGGAGGAGTATCGCGCCAAGGGCAAGAACAAGGACGACGTGCCCGTCGTCGAGTTCCGCCGCGAGTGCCGCGCCTTCGCCGAGAAGTGGATCGACGTGCAGCGCGAGGAGTTCAAGCGCCTCGGCGTCGAGGGCGACTGGTCTCACCCCTACGCCACGATGTCCTATGATGCCGAAGCGCAGATCGCGCGCGAGATCATGAGCTTCGCGACATCCGACCAGCTCTATCGCGGCTCGAAGCCGGTGATGTGGTCGTCGGTGGAGAAGACCGCGCTTGCCGAGGCCGAGGTCGAGTATCACGAGAAAACCTCGACCACGATCTGGGTGAAATTCGCCATCACCAACACCCTCGACGGCGATCTCGAAGGGGCCTCCGTCGTCATCTGGACGACGACTCCCTGGACGATCCCGGCGAACCGCGCCATCGCGTTCGGTTCGGACATCGCCTACGGCCTCTACAAGGTCACGGAGGCGGCTGCCGACAATTGGGCCAAGGTCGGCGAGCGTTTCGTGCTCGCCGACAAGCTCGCGGCGGACGTGTTCGCGGCTGCCCGCGTTACCGGATACGAGCGCGTCAAGGATGTGCTGCCGGTGATGATCGAGCGCTGCGCGCATCCGTTCCGGGGCCTTGACGGCGCCAACGGCTATTGGGATTTCCAGGTTCCGATGCTGCCCGCCGATTACGTCACCGACGATGCGGGCACGGGCTTCGTGCACACCGCGCCCGGCCACGGCGCGGACGACTACAACACGTTCGTCAAGCACAAGGCGGTGTTCGAGGCCTGCGGCACGCCGCAGGTGCCGCATACGGTTGCGCCGGACTCGTCCTACTTCCCCGATGTGCCGTTCTTCGCGGGCGAGCGCGTTTATGACGACAAGGGCAAGGATGCGGGCGCGAACGAGGCCGTGCTCAAGAAGCTCATGGAAGTCGGCGCGCTGATCGCGCGCGGGCGTCTCAAGCACCAATATCCCCATTCCTGGCGCTCGAAGGGTCCGCTGATCTTCCGCAACACGCCGCAATGGTTCATCGCCATGGACAAGGCGCTCGACGACAAGGGCGACACGCTCCGCCAGCGCGCGCTTCATGCGATCAAGACCGTGGAATGGGTGCCCGCTTCAGGCGAGAACCGCATCACCGGCATGATCGAGAACCGGCCCGATTGGGTGGTGTCGCGCCAGCGCGCCTGGGGCGTGCCGATTGCGGTCTTCGTGAAGAAGGGCACCAACGAGATCCTCAAGGACGAGCGCGTCAACAAGGCCATCGCCGATGCCTTCGAGAAGGAAGGCGCGGATGCGTGGTATGTGGATGACGGTGCGCGCTTCCTGAGGGCCGGCGGTTATGACGTGGCTGACTTCGATAAGGTCGGCGACATTCTCGACGTGTGGTTCGATTCCGGCTGCACGCACGCATTCGCATTGGAGAAGCGCCTCGACTTGCAGGTGAAGCGCAAGGTCGATGGCGGCCCGGATCAGGTCATGTATCTCGAGGGATCGGATCAGCATCGTGGCTGGTTCCACTCATCGCTCCTCGAAAGTTGCGGCACACGCGGCCGCGCGCCTTACGACATCGTGGTCACGCACGGCTTCACGCTCGACGAGAATGGTCGCAAGATGTCGAAGTCGTTGGGCAATACCGTCGCGCCGCAAGATATCATCCGCACGTCCGGCGCCGACATTCTGCGGCTTTGGACTGCTTCCGTCGATTATTGGGACGATCAACGGATCGGCCCGGAAATCATCAAAACGACGGCAGAGACCTACCGCAAGCTGCGCAACACGATCCGCTGGATGCTTGGTTCTCTCGCGCATTTCCACGAGGCCGACAAAGTCGCTTTTTCGGAGATGCCCGAGCTGGAGCGCTTCGTATTCCATCGCCTCAACGAACTCGACGGCGAGATCCGTGAGGCTTACGGAACCTTCGACTACAAGCGCGTGATCGCGCTTTTGAACTCGTTCATGACGACGGATCTGTCGGCGTTCTATTTCGACGTTCGCAAGGACGCGCTCTATTGCGATCCGTTGTCGAGCAAGATCCGCAAGAGCGCGCTCACGGTCATCGACCAGACCTTCCGCTGTGTTGCCACCTGGATCGCGCCGATCCTCGCTTTCTCGGCGGAGGAGGCGTGGCTCGCGCGTTATCCCAACGCCGAGTCCGTGCATCTCGAAACCTTCCCGCAGGTGCCGACCGAGTGGCGCAACGAGGCTTTGGCAGAACGCTGGGCCAAGATCCGCCGCGTCCGCCGCGTCGTCACCGGCGCGCTCGAAATCGAGCGCGCGCAGAAGCGCATCGGCGCGAGCCTCGAGGCCGCGCCCGTCGTCCATATCGCCGACGCTGATCTTCTGCAGGCGGTGCAGGGCCTCGATATGGCTGAGATCTGCATCACCTCCGGCATCAAGATCGTTACGGGTGAGGGACCGGCTGACGCCTTCCGTCTCGATGACGTGAAGGGTGTTTCGGTTGTGCCCGCGCTCGCCGAGGGCCGGAAATGCGCCCGGTCGTGGAAGGTCTCCCCCGATGTCGGCTCCGACACCGATTATCCGGACGTGACCCCGCGCGATGCGGCGGCGTTGCGGGAATGGGACCGGCTGAGGACGGCTGCGGAATGAGCATGACCGAAAATCCGGATCCGTCCGCTCCGATCTCCGTTCCGCCCGAACAGGCAGCGCCGCAACGACCGCGCCCCACGAAAAGCTCCTCGCCATCGAAAGGCGGGGGCAAGCGCCGCACCAAGAAGAGTGGCCTCCCCATCGCCGCCTATCTCGGTTTCGCCGCTGCCCTGATCATCCTCATCCTCGATCAGGCGACGAAGATCTATGGCCTGTTCATCTATGACCTGCCCGTGCGCGAGCCGGTTGCGTTTGGGCCGTTCATCAACCTGATCGTGGTCTGGAATCGCGGCGTTTCCTACGGTCTGTTCCAGCAGAGCACCGAGTTTGGGCGCTGGATGCTCGTTGTCATCTCGATCGTCGCGGCCGTCGGCCTGATCTTCTGGATCCGGCGCACGACGGGCTGGGTTCTGGCGATTTCTCTCGGGCTCATCGTCGGCGGCGCCATCGGCAATGTCATCGACCGCCTCGCCTATGGCGCGGTGTTCGATTTCATCCAGATCTATTTCGGATCGTGGTCCTGGTACGTCTTCAATGTGGCGGATGCGGCCATCGTTGCGGGGGTGATCGGATTGCTTTATGACTCCTTTCTGTTGGAAAAGCGCCGGACGCGGTAGTCTAAACCTCCGAACGTCCGCGCCGCCTTATGTTCGCCCGAATGGGCCGTCAGGCGTTCCGGAAAGAATTTTGGGAACCATACGGTGGGTGCCATGAACGGATTGAAGGTCTTCTGTAGCGCGGGCGCTCTAGCGCTTCTCGTCGCCTCCTCCGGCGCGATGGCGCAAGAGGGCGAGGTCGTGAAGAGCCTGCTCGGCAGCATTGGCATCATCCCCAAGGAGAAGGCGCCGATCGTCTATAACGAGCGTGCGCCGCTGGTTCTCCCGCCGAAAATGGAACTGCGTCAGCCTGCCCCCGGCGGCGGCGCGGAAGCCCGCAACGGCAACTGGCCCAAGGATCCGGACGTGATCGCCGCCCGCAAGGCCGCCGCCGAGGCGAGGACGCCCTATACGAACTCCGAGCTCTACAAGAACAGCAACGGCAAGCCGCTCTCCATCGAAGAGATGCGCGCCGGGCGCAATCCGAACAACTATGTGCATGGCGGCCCGTCGGGCCCTGTCGGCCGTCAGGCTGACAAGAGCATCATGAGCCCGGACGAGTTGCGTTCGTTCAAGTCGAGCGACGATGTGAAACTCGCCGGCGATGGTCTCGAGCGTCGCTATCTCAGCGATCCCCCGGGCGGTCTTCTGAAGGCCGCGGGCGGCGCGCCGCTCAAGGCCTCGGTTGATCCGCAGCCGGTCGGCGATCCCGACAGCCCGCATGCTTTCATCCGACAGCAGCAACAGCGCTAAGACATCATCGATCTTTCTTATTTCAGGCGAACGGGGCACCCCGTCTCGCCTGAAATGCTTTCTGGGCCCCGAAAAGCCCAAGCTTGTTCGCATCGGCCTGTGAAAACCGTGTCGCACCCGGAAGTTGCGCTGCCCCGCTTGCTTGAGAACAAGATTGAGTTATTCCCGTATTGGAATCCTACGGGTTGATTTGTTTCCGCTAAGGTTGAAAACATCATGGACGCAGCCACGAAGCCTTTCCTCCGCGCCGACGCCGCCTCTCAGGGGCGGACGGAAGGTGGTGGGCCAGAAGTATCGAGCTTCACCCTCGATAACGGTCTCGACGTGGTGGTGATCCCTGATCACCGGGTGCCTGTCGTCACGCATATGATCTGGTATCGCAATGGCTCGGCGGATGATCCGATCGGGCAATCGGGCATCGCGCACTTTCTTGAACACCTGATGTTCAAGGGCACCGAGAAGCACCCGGCGGGCGAGTTCTCGAAAGTCGTGTCCGGTCTCGGCGGCCAGGAGAACGCGTTCACGTCCTTCGACTACACGGCCTATTTCCAGCGCGTCGCGCGCGAGCACCTCGAGACCATGATGGCGTTCGAGGCCGACCGCATGACGAACCTGCTGCTCGAGGAATCCGTGATCGGCCCCGAGCGGGACGTGGTGCTGGAAGAGCGGCGCATGCGGGTCGAGACGGATCCCTCGTCGCAACTTTCCGAAGCCATGGCGGCGGCGCTGTTCGTGCATCACCCTTACGGCATTCCGATTATCGGTTGGATGCATGAGATCGAAACGCTCAACCGCGATCACGCGCTTGATTATTACCGCCGTTTCTACACGCCGGAGAACGCCATCCTGGTTGTCGCCGGCGACGTGACACCCGATGAGGTGCGCCGTCTTGCAGAAGACACTTACGGCCGCATCGAGGCGCGCGGTGAGCGCCCCGTGCGCTTCCGCCCACGCGATCCGGAACCGGTTGCCGCGCGCCACATCACGGTGGCCGATCCGAAGGTCGAGCAGCCGACCTTGCAGCGGCTTTATCTCGTGCCGTCCTGTTGCAGCGCCAAGAACCGGGATTGCTATGCGCTCGAACTTCTTGCCGAGGTGATCGGCGGCGGTCCGACGTCGTATCTCTACCGCAAGCTCGTTCTAGAGCGCGGCCTCGCCGTCAATGCAGGCGCCTGGTACATGTCCTCCGCCATGGAGGAAACCCGCTTCTGCGTCTATGCGGTGCCCGCTGAGGGCGTCTCTCTCGAGGCGCTCGAAGTGGCGGTGGATGAGGTGTTGAAGAACATCTCCGACGAGGCCTTGGATTTCGAAGCCATCGAGCGTGCCAAGACGCGCCTCGTGGCCGAGACGATCTATTCCACCGATAGCCAATCCGCACTCGCCCGCATCTACGGCTCGGCGCTCGCCATCGGCGAAACCATCGAGGACGTGAAGCGCTGGCCGAGCGAGATCGAGGCCGTGTTGAAAGATGACCTCGCCTCCGTCACCGAGCGCTATCTCACCCTGCGCCGTTCCGTGACGGGCTATCTGAAGAAGTCGGCCTCGTGACCGCGCATTTGACACCTGGGATGACCATGACCGCTTCTGTCGCCGCCCACTCCGCGTCCCCAACCAAGGTGACGACGCTTGCATCGCCGAGCGGCGTCGAGGCTTGGCATGTCGAATCCGATGTGGTGCCGCTGATCGCCGTCGCCTTCACCTTCGAAGGCGGCTCGGCGCACGACCCCGAAGGCAAGCCCGGCGTGGCGCAGATGCTGGCGCGTCTGCTTGATGAGGGCGCAGGCGATTTCGATTCGGATACGTTTCAGGAACATCTCGCGGCGCGCGCCATCGAGCTGTCCTTCAACGCGGGCAACGACGCCATCGGCGGCTCATTGAAGACGCTCGTGAAGCACGCGGATGAGGCCTTCGATCTCCTGCGCCTCGCGCTCGTCGAGCCGCGCTTCGATCAGGACGCCATCGAGCGCGTGCGCGCCCAGACAATCGCGGGCCTGCGCTACCAGCAGAACGATCCCGGCGTCATGGCCACGCGCCGTTTCTTCGAGGAAGGGTTTGCTGGACATCCTTATTCCCGCTCGACCTCCGGCACGCTGGAGAGCGTGGCCTCGATCACCCGCGACGACCTGGTCGCCATGCACCGCGCGATCATCACGCGCGGACGCATCAA
The DNA here is from genome assembly GCF_015694465.1 of Microvirga alba. Lineage (GTDB taxonomy): Bacteria > Pseudomonadota > Alphaproteobacteria > Rhizobiales > Beijerinckiaceae > Microvirga > Microvirga alba. Next base: position 24,583 of record NZ_JADQDO010000009.1, on the reverse strand, counting down.
GATCGCGGTCGTCGGCGCGATCAACGCGGAGCGGCTGTCGGCGCAGCTCGACAAGGTCTTCGGCGCATTGCCCGAGGCAAAGCCGCTCACCATCATCGAGCCCGCAGTGCTGGGTAATCTCGGCTCGCGCTTCGTGGTCGATCTCGATGTGCCGCAATCGGTGATCCGTTTCGGCATGCAAGGCATCGCCTGGCGCGATCCTAGCTTCATTCCGGCTTATGTGCTCAATCACATTCTCGGCGGCGGTGCATTTACATCGCGCCTGTTTCAGGAAGTCCGCGAGAAGCGCGGCCTCGCCTACAGCGTCGGCACTTCGCTCGTCAGCTATCGCTCGGCCGCGATGACCTGGGGCTACACTGCAACCAAGAACGAGCGCGTCGGCGAAGCCCTGCAGGTGATTGCGGACGAGATGGCGCGCCTGAGGCAGGACGGCCCGAGCGACGAGGAATTGCAGAAGGCGAAGGATTACCTGATCGGCTCCTATGCGCTGGGCTTCGACACCTCGACGAAGATCGCCCACACCCTGGTCCAGATCGCCTTCGAGGGCCTCGGCGTCGATTATATCGGCCACCGCAATGGCCTTGTCGGCGCAGTCACGCAAGCCGACATCCGCGCCGCCGCCGATCGCGTCCTCGGCGACGGCAGAATGCTGACGGTGATCGCGGGGCGGCCCACCGGGCTTTGAGGGTTCCACCAAAAAGAAGAGGGCCTTGGCGGCCCTCTTTTTTTGTCTCGAGCATGATCAGAACAAGTGGAAACCGGTTGTTCGCCCGGATCATGCGGCAGTAAGGATTCGAGAGTTTGATCATGTTTCAAAGAGACATGATCAAACTCTAGTCTTTGCTCAAACCACGAAGAAATCGGCGTAGGTCAGCTTGAGGCCCTTGCTGAGCTTGGCGATCTCGATTGCCTTGCCGGCCCCCGAGCCGTCCGCGTCGTAGGACAGGGTGCCGGTGCTCTTGTTGTAGAAGACGTAGTCGTCCTTGTCCTTGGCCTTGCCCCCGACGGTGAAGAACTTCTTGTTCAGCTCCGCCGCGGGGCCCTTGCCGAGCTTCTTGAAGACGGCACGATCGAGCCAGATGCTGTCGATCTTCACGTTGAAGTCGATGATGATATCGACATTCGTTTTGGCATTCGGCTTCGTGTCGAAGACAAAAATATCTTTTCCGGCGCTTCCGACGAGCACGTCGTTGCCCTGCCGCCCGTAGATCGTATCGTCCCCCATGCCGCCGATGAGGGTATCGGCCTTGGTTGTGCCGCGCAGGGTCAGCGAGGGGATTGATGGAGGAGTTGTAGGAGGACTGGTTGGAGGAAACGTTGGAGGAGTAGAGCCATGATCGTCGAGGACATTGATCTCGAAGCGCTTTTCGAGAGACAAACGTCCGACATCGGTCGCGCGAATACCAATCGCTTTGGCGCCGGTTGAGGTATCAAGCGCTTTTTTCAGGACGATCTTATTGCCGCTCAGGCCGAAATACCCATCCGCGTCCAACGTCATCGTATAGGTCAACCTGTCTCCATCCGGGTCATATCCGGCGACTTCGCCGATGACAGTGCCTACAGGCGTCGATCTCGCGATGTTTTCGCAGGAGATCAACAGTATAGTCGGAGCGCGATTTTCCACGACACCGTCGACGACATCTATCTGGAAGCTCTTTTCGAGGGACAGGTCTCCAACATCGGTTGCCCGAATGGAGATCTCCTTGGTGGTTATTGAGGTATCAACTGCTTTTTTCAGAACAATCTTATTGCCGTTCAGGCCGAAATAGCCATCCCCGTCCGCCGTCATCGTATAGGTCAAGCTGTCGCCATCTGGATCATATCCAGCAACTTCGCCGATGACAGTGCCCACAGGCGTCGATCTCGCGATTTTTTCGCTGGAGATCAACAGGATGGTCGGAGCGCGATTTTCGGCGACATTGCCGATGACATTAATCTGGAAGTTCTTTTCGAGGGACAGGTCTCCAACATCGGTTGCCCGAATGGAGATCTCCTTGGTGGTTATTGAGGCATCAAGCGCCTTTTTCAGAACGATCTTGTTGCCGCTCAGGCCGAAATAGCCATCCCCGTCCACCGTCATCGTATAGGCCAAGCTGTCTCCATCCGGGTCATATCCGGCGACTTCGCCGATGACAGTGCCTACAGGCGTCGATCTCGCGATGTTTTCGCAGGAGATCGACAGGAAGGCAGGAGCGCGATTGCCGACGCCATCGTCGATGATTTTGATGTCGAAGCCGCGTTCGATCGACAGACCCTCGACATCGGTTGCTCGAATGTAAATCTGCTTCATGGAGAGGTTGTCGAGGGCCTTTTCCAGGATGATCTGATTGCCCTTCAGGCTGAAAGAGCCATACCCGTCAAATGTCACCTGATAGGTCAGGCTGTCGCCATCCGGATCCCATCCAAAAACTTCGCCGATGACGCTCCCCACAGGGGTCGATTTGGCGAGGTTCTTGACAGAGATCAGCAGGATCGCCGGAGGCCGGCCTTCGACGACATTCGTCACCTCGATGGTGAAGGTCTTCGTCGTCGCGAGGCCACCCGCGTCCTTGCCCTCAATGGTGATCGTATGTTCCTTCAACGTCTCGTAGTCGAGCGGTTTGGCTACGATCAGCTTGTTGCCTTCGATCCTGAAATAGTTGCCGGGATCGGAAGTCAGGCGATAGGTCAACGGATCTTCGTCTGGATCGGTGCCCGACAGGATGCCGACCTCCTTGCCCACTTCGATATTCTCCGCCACCTTTTTGTTGGACAGGTCGATCGCCGTCGGTGCGTGGTTGGGTTGCAGGGCAATCCGTTGATCGCTGAATTTCGCGTATCGGATGCTGATCAGTTTATCTGTCCCGTCACCATCGGCGCGATTGTCCGTTACCGTAAAAGTGCCGTCGGAGTTCTCGACGATAGTGTAGTCAGACTTGAGCCCCGAAAACACCGCGGTATCTGCACCGGCTCCGCCATCGAGGGTGTCATCCCCCGCGCCGCCTTCCAATGTGTCGATTCCGCCGTTGCCGATCAGGTAATTGCCGGCCTGATTGCCCTTGATGGTATCGTCACCGGAACCGCCCGTGGCGTTCTCAATCAGCGAGCGCGTGTCGCCGCTGTAGAGCATCGCGTTGTAGACGTTGCCGCGTGCATAATAATATTCATCATTCAAATAACCGAGCCATGTCCTTTGGGCCTCGCTGAAGGTGGAGTACTTGCCCGGTTCCAGGTTGATGGAAAGGTTCGTCGTGTAGTTCGACAGGTCGTAGGTGTCGATGCCGTTGCCGTCCCAGATCGTTTGAAGGATTCGGTTGGCGTCCGGACCCATCACGATCCCGCCGCCCGGCAACCCCTGGCCGACGCCGTTGACGAATGTCTCACCAGTGTCGGGGTCCCAGGTGTACACTGTGTCGGTCGCGCGAAAGGTGAAGTTCGCCCCGTACATGCGCTGTAAGCCTGCGATGTCGAGCATCATGTAGGTTTGCGGGTAGAAGAACCGCCAATTATCCGCCGCGACAAGGGAACTCGGCTCCACCTTCGGTGCGTAATTGTAGGACATCACGGAATATTCGATGAAGTCCTTGTCGAGCGGCAAGGCAACATCTTCCAACTCGTCACGATCATGGCCGTGCTTCAGGCCAAGAGCATGGCCCAGTTCATGCATGGCGGATTTGTAGCCCCAGGTGCCGATAAGCGGATTCCGGCGCATAAAATTGTAGTCAATGCTGGTGCCGAACCAGACGTCGCCTGCTCGATGTTCGTTGTAGGGCATCGGATAGTAAGCATGGGCCGTCGGATTGCCCTTCGACGAATGGGCAATCATGATCTCCGTGTCGCGATACGTGGATGTCGTTTCGACGAGGGTCAGATTGGAGAAACCTTCGATAGGCGTCAGTGTCATCCATGGGGAGGAGCCCGCCTGCGCTCCGTGGATGAATTCCCGCATGGCTTGCTGCGCCTGCTCCGAGACGGGAGAGAAGTCGAAGAGGGGCTCGTAATACCCGCCATAATTAACCGGATAAGCAGAGGGGCTTTGCGGGAAAGTATAGCGCAGGGTGTTGCTATCCCAATGCCAGCCGGAAAGGACCCCGTCGACGTAAGGGTTGCCGGTTCTCGTTGGATCGTAAGCGCCTTTTGCCATAGCATGCCTCAATAATGTTGTTTCGTTGCGGTGCTTAACGGGCGACCTTTGTCGGCGCAAGCCGCCGGCAGCCTGGAAGTCGAGTGTTTTCAACGTGGTGGCGTTATCAAAGCCCCCGCCCTAGCCGCCGCGCTCGCTCTGCCTTACTGTCACGCTCCCTGGTATGACTCGGAGCGTCCCCGTATGGCCCTGCAGCAATCGATCGATCTCGCCCTTGCGTCCAACATCGGCGGAGGCGGTCTGCCGCAGACGGCTTTGGACGCCGCCCTCTCGGCGGTCGGCCACGCCATGAAGCGCCTTGCCGAGGACGACGCCACGGGCCGGTTGCCGCTGCTTCACATGCCCCATACGTCGGATGATCTCGCGAGCATCCGCGAGGCGGCGGCGTGGCTGCGCCGGGACGCGACGGATGTGGTTTTCCTCGGCACCGGCGGGTCGAGCCTTGGCGGACAGGCTCTCGCGCAGTTGAAGGATTACGCGGTGCCTGGTGCCGGCCGGTTCGCCGATGGCCCACGCGTGCATTTCCTCGATAATCTCGATCCCGTCACCTTCGACCATATCCTGCACAAGCTGCCGCTGTCCTCGACCCGTTTCGTCGCGATCTCGAAATCCGGTGGCACAGGCGAGACCTTGATGCAGACCATCGCGGTGCTCTCCGCCCTCGACCGGGCTGGCCTGCGGGCGCACCCGAACGACATGTTCCTCGGCCTGTCGGAACCCCGGAAGCCTGGTGGCAGGAACGCCCTGCGCGATCTTCTTGAACCGGAAGGCGTGCGTTTCCTCGAGCATCACACCGGCATCGGCGGGCGCTATTCGGTTTTGACCAATGTGGGCCTTCTGCCCGCCGCCGTGCTCGGCCTCGACATCTCCGCCATCCGCAACGGCGCGGCGGACGCCTATGCGCCGTTCCGCGACGGTCGTGCGGCCAAAGATGCGCCCGCGGCTTTGGGGGCTGCGCTCAACGTCGCCATGGCGATGGAGGGCAAGAACATTGCCGTCACCATGGCCTATGCCGACCGGCTCGAGCGCTTCACCCGCTGGTGGGTGCAGCTTTGGGCCGAAAGTGTCGGCAAGAACGGCAAGGGCTCGCAGCCGGTGGCCGCCATCGGCCCGGTTGACCAGCACAGCCAGTTGCAGCTCTATCTCGCGGGGCCGAACGACAAGCTCGTCACCATCCTGACGACCGGGGTCGCAGGGCAGGGGCCGCTCATCGACGAAAAGCTGGCGCAGCGCGCGGGAGAGCCCGGCTTTGCGGGCAAACGCATCGGCGATCTGGTGGCGGCCCAAGGCCGCGCCACTGCCGATACGCTCGCCAAGAACGGCCGCCCGACGCGCCGTCTCCACATCGAGAAGCTCGACGAGCGCGCGCTGGGCGAACTCCTGATGCATTTCATGCTGGAGACGATTTTGACCGGCTATGCGCTCGGCGTCGATCCGTTCGACCAGCCGGCGGTGGAAGAGGGCAAGATCCTGGCGAAGCAATATCTCGCGCAAGCGAAGTAGGCGCGTCTTCCGGACAGACCTGAAACCCCTCACCCGGACCTGCGGTCCGACCTCTCCCGCCGGGAGAGGTGTGGGGAGACGCGTCACAACGACAGCGCCAAAAGCTCCCGTCCCAAGTCCAACCTACCCGCCGCACCCACCTCTCCCCGATGGGGAGAGGTCGAGCGAAGCGAGGGTGAGGGGGGACAGGCCTATCCGGATAACGCGCGACTCCTCACCCCAACTCTCTCCCCAAGGGAGGGAGAAACGGGCGAAAACGCAGCCGCGCCGTCTGGCGTCCTTCGGCCTCAATCTCTATCTTTGTTCTCTCGAATCCCTGAAAGCCAATAGGGTGTCATGACCGTTCGCCGCCTCGATCCCATACTCGTCGACCGCATCGCCGCGGGCGAGGTTGTCGAGCGTCCGGCGGCGGCGGTGAAGGAGTTGGTCGAGAATGCGGTCGATGCGGGCGCGTCCTCCATCGAGATCACGGTCGAGGCGGGCGGACGCCGCCTGATCCGCATTATCGATGATGGGCACGGCATGACGCCGGAGGATCTCGAACTTGCGGTCGAGCGGCACGCCACGTCGAAGATCCCCGACGGAGATTTGTTTGCCATCAATACGCTGGGCTTTCGCGGCGAGGCTCTGCCCTCCATCGGCGCGGTGGCGCGCCTTGCCATCACCACGCGTACGGAAGACGCCGAGACCGGCTCCGCCATCGTCGTCGAAGCGGGCGTGAAAGGCGCGGTCAGGCCCGCCTCCGCGCCGAAGGGCACGAAGATCGAGGTCACGGACCTGTTCGCCGCCACGCCCGCGCGGTTGAAATTCCTGAAGAGCGACCGCTCGGAAGCCCAGGCCGTGACGGAGATCGTCAAACGGCTTGCTATCGCGCATCCGACGATCCGTTTCACCCTCTCGGGCGAGCACATCACGTCGGTCACCTATCCGCCGGAACCGGCGAGCGAGCATGGTTTCCTGCGACGCCTGTCGCGCGTGCTGGGAGCGGAGTTCAACGAGAACGCCATGGCGATCGACGTCACGCGCGAGGGCGTGCGCCTGTCGGGCTTCGCCAGCTTGCCGACCTTCCATCGCGGCACCTCGAGCCATGTGCATTTCGTCGTCAACGGACGCCCCGTCCGCGACAAGCTTCTGCTCGGTGCGGTGCGCGGGGCCTATGCGGATGTCATGGCCTCCGACCGTCATCCCGTGCTGGCTTTGATGGTCGATATCGACCCGCGCTCGGTTGATGTGAACGTGCATCCCGCGAAGACGGAAGTCCGTTTCCGCGATCCGGCTTTCGTGCGCGGCTTTCTTGTGGCCGCGTTGAAGGAAGCGATCACCCGTTTCGGTTTCCGGTCCGCCTCCACCGGCGGAACGCGCACGCTGGAAAGCCTGCGTCCGCAGAGCGCGCCGTTGCGCCCGGTGTCGGTGGCGCATCGCGCTCCGTCCTTCCGCCATGCCAGCGCGTTTGCCGGATGGCAGGCCCCGCTTGATCAAGCCTCCCGCACTCCCGGCCTGTCGGAGATGCAGGCGAGCCTGCCTGATCTCGCCGCGCCCTCCGCCGACAGCCGCGCCACGTTCACCGAGCACGATCACGTGGCGGATGATGCACCGCTCGGCGCGGCGCGGGCACAGTTGCACGGCACCTACATCGTCGCGCAGACACAGGACGGCATCGTCATCGTCGATCAGCACGCGGCGCACGAGCGCCTCGTCTATGAACGCCTGAAGCGCGAGCGCACGGCGTCGGGCATCGCGCGGCAATTGCTGTTGATCCCGGAAGTGGTCGATCTCGATCCGGTCGATGCGGATCGCGTGATGGCGGAAGCCGCGACCTTGGAGAGCCTCGGTCTCGTTCTGGAAAGTTTTGGCCCCGGCGCGCTTCTGGTGCGCGAGGTTCCGTCCGCGCTCGCTGGTGGCCGCATCAAGGCGCTGGTTCAGGATGTGGCGGATGCGCTCGCCGAATGGGGGCAGGGCGGCTCGCACCCGCTGGAGGAGCGTCTCGACGCGGTGCTCTCCCGCATGTCCTGTCACGGCTCCGTGCGCGCAGGCAGGCGTATGAAGCCGGAAGAGATGAACGCGCTTTTACGCGAAATGGAAGCCACACCGTTGTCGGGCCAGTGCAATCACGGGCGGCCGACCTACGTGGAACTCAAGCTCAGCGATATCGAGCGGCTGTTCGGGCGGCGTTGAACGCTTCGGCCCGCTTTGGCGTCACATGCCTAGCTTCTCTTCGCTGCGATCGAGGATCAGAGGAATGATAAGATCTTCCTCATCGTCCAGATGTCGGATCAGTCCCGAGAGAAGGCAATCACTGACATCGGCATAATGGTCGGCCGATCGCTGAAGGCTGTCCTTCTGCAGGTTCCGAAGGAGATCGTTGGCGGCGTCCATAACCTTTTCGATGGACTGATGAATGACATCGTGGTCGTTCTCAAGAACCTCAAAACCTCTCACCAGGCGAGGCTCGGCCGCACGGAACAGCGGAAAATACGCGTGATCCTCGATATGGTGATGATCGTTCAACCCCGACAGGAAGAACTGAAGCCGGGGCGCAAACCACCCCTGAAACTCCGATGGCGTGATCAGCCCTTCTCGAAACTGGGCAGTCGCTGATTGCAGCGCGCCCCCGAGCTCACGAAACATGTCATGGCGCTTCAGCCAGAAGCGGGCGGTTCGTCCTAGATTGGCATGGGCAGGCCAAACCTCACGAGGATAAAGGTCGAGAAGCACCCGCATGTCCTCGGGCCAGCCGGTTCGTCGGTCAAGATCGAGAAGGGTCATGGATTCTTTTCATCCGACTGGTTTGAAAAAAGTCTCGCAAGCACGCCACAGCGCCTTCGATAAACGACGGTGATTGAGACAACGAGTGAGGCATCGGGCCGCGAGGGCTCTAGGTGCGGGCGACCACCAGATCATTCACCTCGGGATGGCGTGCTGCCCAGGACGCCATGAACGAGCACTTGATCTCCACTTTGCGTCCACTTTCGCGAATCCGCCGGAAAACGCCATGGGCCAATTTCGACCCGATGCCTTGACCCGACAATTCCTGGGGGACCTCGGTGTGGGTGAGAATGACCTTGCCATCCTTCAGCCGATAATAGGCCGCCGCGATGCTCTCTCCGACAGCCAGCTGAAACCGATGATCGACGGGGTTATCGACGATGCTGTCGTCCATGATCTTGCTCCTGGTGTCTATGGCAGGCGAAGCGGCTGCAGTGAGAATTGTAGCCGTTCCTGATCCATTGGGGCAGCGTTTCATTTCGCAAGGCAGCATGCCCCTTCGGCGTCGCCTTTGTTGACCTTAGCGGGCGCGGGCTTCAGATTGATCTGCGCTTGTTGGAGAAGGGAAGCACTCGTGACGAAGCTGGTCGGGATCTCGGGGAGCCTTCGTCAAGGGTCCTATAACGCCGCCCTTCTGCGCGCCTGCAAGGACGTGATGCCCGATGGGGTGGAACTCACCATCGCCACGATCCGCGGCATCCCGCTCTATGACGGGGATGTGGAAGCCAGCGAGGGCATCCCGGCAATCGTAACGGCCCTCAAGGACGCGATCGCCGAGGCGGACGGCCTGCTCCTTTCGACGCCCGAATACAATAATTCCATTCCCGGTGTGTTCAAGAACGCTATCGACTGGTTGTCCCGCCCCGCTTCGGACATCAAGCGCGTGTTCGGTGGACGGCCGGTCGCGGTGATGGGGGCTTCGCCCGGAGGGTTCGGCACCATCTTGAGCCAGAATGCCTGGCTGCCGGTGCTCCGCACGCTCGGAGCCGAGTTCTGGGGCGAGGGGCGTCTGCTCGTTTCGCGGGCTCCAAGCGTGTTCACGGAGGATGGCCGTCTCACCGACCCGAAGATCCGCGAACAGCTTGAGAGTTTCGCGAAGGGCTTCGTCGCGTTTGCGCAATCGTCGCGACTGCGCAAGGCTGGTTGAGACCGATCAGCGCGCGGCATCCGCTGCTAACGCGGTCGTGATTGCGCGACCGCGTGCATCTGGAATAGCCTCGGCACGCGCTCGTGCAGATGAGGAGAGACGGCGATGAGTTGGCTTCCGTCGAATGACCCTATCCTCGGTGATACCCAATCCTGCGACGCCCTCGAACTGGTCATCGTACCGCGCGTTCGCGACCTTGGCGGTTTCGAGGTCAGGCGCGCTCTGCCGCATGGCAAGCGGCAGATGGTTGGGCCGTTCATCTTCTTCGACCATTTCGGTCCCGTGCAATTCCTGGCAGGCCAGGGAATGGATGTGCGGCCGCATCCGCATATCGGTCTCGCCACGGTCAGTTATCTCTTCGATGGCCGGATCCTGCATCGTGACAGCGAGGGCAACATTCAGGAGATCGTGCCCGGGGCAATGAACCTCATGACGGCCGGGCGCGGCATTGCCCATTCCGAGCGCACGCCGGAGTTGGAGCGTGCGGGTGTGCACGCCATGCTGGGGCTTCAAAGTTGGGTCGCCCTCCCAGCCGGTCAGGAAGAAGTCGATCCCTCTTTTCAGCACTTTGACGCCGACATTCTTCCGGTCATCGCGGATCGCGGCGTGCATGCGCGCGTCATCACCGGTTCCGCGTTTGGAAAGACGGCGCCGGTCAAGTCCCTGTCCGATTGGTTCTACGTTGAAGTCAGGCTGGACGCCGGTGCGACCGCGCCCCTCGATCCGACTTACGAGGAGCGTGCCATTTATGTGCTCGACGGCGAAGTCGAAATCGCGGGCGACAGGTTCGAGGGCCCGAGGCTTCTGATCTTCCGCCCGGGAGACCGGATCACGGTGCGCGCGGTGCGCCCCTCGCGCCTGATGTTTCTCGGCGGCACGGCCATGGAAGGCCCGCGCTACATCTGGTGGAATTTCGTGTCATCGAGCAAGGAGCGCATCGAGCAGGCGAAAGAGGATTGGAAAACCGGTCGCTTCGCCCCCGTGCCAGAGGAAACCGAGTTCATTCCTCTGCCGGAATAGGCGACCGGCCAGAGGCGAAAGGCGAAGACAACGGCGTGGTCATTTTGCGAAAGCGATGCCTTTGGACCTCGACGGTCCGTTTCGCTTTCTCAAATCGAGCTCAGCAAAATGCTCGTCTCGCTGTTGAGGATGCCGTCGATGGCGCGGACATCGCGCAGCACGCGGTCGAATTCCCTCAAGTTCGACGCTCTGATTTCAGCCACCAGGTCCCAGGTGCCGTTCGTCGTGTGGAGCGCGTGAAGCTCCGGCAACCCGCGCAATTTCTTGACGATCGCGGTGGTCGACTTGCCGGAAACCTCGATCATCATCACCGCCCGGATGGCGTTGTCCTCATGGTCCTGGCGGACGCGGACGGTGAAGCCGAGAACAGCTCCGGATTCGAGCATCCGGTCCAGCCGCGCCTGAACCGTGGCGCGGGATATTCCCAGGATGGTCGCGAGTTTCGACAGCGGAGCGCGGCCGTCCTGCCGCAGGGCGTCGAGCAATCGGCGATCGAGATCATCGAAGTGGTGCATGGACAATTTGTATAGTCAGACCATGCAAAATGCAAGAATTGGTCGCGATAATGCGCAATATTCTATATATCATGTGAGCTGAGAGCGAGCGTGCCCTCATGCCAACTCATTCCGGTGGAGGTATCGCGTGGTTCAATATGTCGGCGTGCAACATGTGACCAATCTCATTGCGGCGACAGGCCTGCCGGAGTTTCTCGTCGGTCTCGCGGGCTATGTGGAAGAGGACTTCCGCCGCTGGGAGGCGTTTGAAAAGTCTCCCCGCATCGCCAGTCATTCCGCGCATGGCGTGATCGAGCTGATGCCGGCCAGCGACGGCAGTCTCTATGGCTTCAAATATGTGAACGGACATCCCCGCAACACCTATAGCGGCTTGCAGACTGTCACGGCGTTTGGGGTGCTCTCCGATGTTGAGACCGGCTATCCGCAGTTCCTGTCGGAGATGACGATCACCACCGCGCTTCGGACGGCGGTCACCTCCGCCTTGGCCGCGCGCTATCTGGCGCGCGCCGACGCCAAGGTGATGGCGATGATCGGTCTTGGAGCCCAGTCGGAATTCCAGGCCCTCGCCTTCAAGGCGATCCTCGGAATATCGCGGCTGCGGGTGTTCGATATCGACCCGCTGGCGACCGAAAAATTCGTGGCCAATCTCACTGACGAAGGTTTCGAAATCGTCGTCGCCGGCACTTCGCAGGAGGCCGTTCTTGGCGCCGACATCATCACGACGGTGACGGCGGACAAGCAAAAGGCCATCATCCTGTCCGACAACATGGTCGGCGCGGGTGTGCACATCAACGCCGTCGGCGGGGATTGCCCCGGCAAGACCGAATTGCAGCGCGAGCTTCTGTTGCGCGCCGATGTCTTCGTCGAATATCCCGAGCAGACCCGCATCGAAGGAGAGATCCAGCAGATGCCGGCGGATTTCCCCGTGACGGAATTGTGGGAAGTCATGACCGGCAAGAAGCCGGGCCGCACCTCCGAACGGCAGATCACGATCTTCGATTCCGTGGGCTTCGCGACTGAGGATTTCTCCGCTCTGCGCTATCTGCGCGATCAGGTCCAGGGTACGGACTTCTATGCGGATATCGACCTTTTGGCGGAGCCGCGCGATCCGCGCGATCTCTTCGGCTTGTTGCGGCCGCGGCTTCACCAGCATGCCCCAGTCAGGATGAAGGCGCGGGCATGAGCTTCTTCGTCCAGACGCCGCGGAGCGTCGTCATGATCCGTCCGCATCACTTCTCGCCCAACGCCGACACCGCCAAAGACAATGCCTTCCAGTCGGAGGATGCGGCGCGGACGGCAAAGGCGATTGCCGCCGATGCCTATGCCGAGGTCACACAAGCGGCAGCAACGTTGGAGGCTGCGGGCGTCACGGTTCATCTGTTCGAGGACGAAAGCGTCACCTCTCCGGATTCGGTCTTCCCCAACAACTGGTTCTCGACCCATGCCGGCGGCCATGTGGCGATCTATCCGATGTTCTCGCCGAGCCGCCGGAAGGAACGGCGCGCGGACGTCGTCGAGATGCTGAAGCGGAAGTACCGCGTTCAGGACGTGATCGATTATTCGGGGTTGGAATATGACGGTGTCTATCTCGAAGGCACCGGCGCCATGGTTCTCGATCATGCCGAGCGCGTCGCGTACGCGGCCCGCTCGAACCGCTGCAACGACATGTCGCTTGAGCGTTTCTGCACCCATTTCAACTTCGAGCCCATCGTCTTCGATGCGGCGGATGCGGCTGGGCGGCCGATCTATCACACCAACGTGCTGATGTGCATCGGCAGCGAGGTTTGTTTGATCGGGCTCGAAACGATCCAGAATGTTACCCGCCGCAAGGAGATCCGGGAGCGGCTGGAAGGGAGCGGGCGCACCATTGTCGATCTCAGCCACCGGCAGATCGGCGCCTTCACCGGCAACGCCATCGAACTGCAAGGTCGCGACGGGCGCGTTCTGGCGATGTCCACCCGCGCGCTGCGCGCCCTCGACACTCAACAGCGCCAGCTTCTGGAACGGTCGGTGCAAATCGTGGCGCTCGACGTGCCCACCATCGAACTCGCCGGAGGCTCCGTCCGCTGCATGCTCGCCAGTGTGCATCTGTCGCGACGCCCATAGAGGCGCAGCTCCAACAGGCCTTGCAAAACGTTCAAAACTCTCGCTGTTTCCAAACGTACCTTTTTGCTTGTTGATGCGGTGGCGTCCCTGTCGGTTCGGGCAGGTGAATGCAAGACAGTCAAGCGATAGGCTATTCGGGCATGAGATATCTTTCGGTCTTCATTCTCGCATCTATTGTTTTTGCTGCCGCAAGCTTTCCGGCTTTCGCGCATCGGCCTTATTTCACGCACGTCGAGAAGATCCTTCTCCCTAACGGCGAACTTGGAGAGGTGCGGCTTCTGAGCGGCGATGGGATTTTCGGCCCTGATCCGGTTCGCGCGCTGATCCTGGATGCGCAAGGGCGGTTGCTCGCGCGCAGTCCAAAGTCAGTTGTCATGGCACTATCGTGCCAAGCGGGTGGCGGGTGTCTCATTGTCGATCTGCGGACGAACCAGGTGCTTGAACTTGAGCCGTCATCCTTCCGCCAAGGTCCGGCTGTTCCCGGTCTTTCGAGTGAAGACCGCGATGGCTTATGGGATCTGGAGGGCGGGTCGGAGAGCTGGGGGTTCTCCTTGCGAGAAGCCACCGCGCAGGAACGGGCGGAGGCGAACGATGCGATGGCAAGGGGGATGAAAGGCTCCTTGCTCATCATTGCTGGCCTGGGATTTGTCGGGGCGCTCTTCCTGGTGCCTTATGGCCGACGTGGTGAGGGCCGCTCGGCGCAAGTGCGCGCGATATTGGGCGTCGTGAGGTTTACCTTGGGCTTTGTCGCTTTCGGCTTCTTCGCAGCGATATCGCTTTGGCTGATAGTCATTGCAGGGGTGAGCCTGGATCTTGGCTTCTTCGCCCTCGCGTCAGGGGCAACCACTGGGTTGGCAGTTGCTGCGCTGGTCAAAGTACTCAGTGCAAAGCACAACGGACGTAGAGTGCATCAGGCGCGGTAGCGCCCGAACACCACCTGCGTCTCTCCGTAATCCCGCCGCTCGAGTTCCTCGAAGCCTTCGGGCAGCGTGAGGTCCGCGCCTTGTGCTTCTTCCACCACGACCAGCGCGTCCGGTGTCAGCCAGCCGCCCTCAGAGCAGGAGCGGAGTGCTTGGGGGGCGAGGTCCTTGCCGTAGGGCGGGTCGCAGAAGACGACGGAGAAGGGGGCGTTGGGGGCGGCAGCCCCCATGCGGGTGGCGTCGCGGCGGAAGAGGCGGGTCGCGCCTCCTGCGCCTAAGGCTTCCACGTTCTCGCGGATCAGGCCGCGCGCCTCGGCGCCTTCATCGACCAGGAGGACGAAAGCCGCACCGCGCGACAAGGCTTCCAGGCCCATCGCACCAGTGCCGGCGAACAGGTCGAGCACACGCGCACCCTCGAGCGGGTCGTCATAACCATGCTGGAGGATGTTGAAGAGCGCCTCCCGCAGGCGATCGGAAGTCGGGCGGATGCCGTCCGACTTCGGTCCTGCCAGCGAGCGGCCGCGCCAGCGTCCGCCGACGATCCTCACAGGTCAGCCCTCACGGACGACGTCCGCGCGGGCCGCCTTTCGGGCCGCCCTTCGAGCCACCCTTGGGTCCGCCGCTCTTGAAGCCTCCGCCCGGACGGCCTTTCGGGCCGCCGCGCGGCGGACCATCGCCCCGGGGCGGGCCACGGCGCGGACGGTCGTCGCCACCAGCGCGGAACGGCTTGTCACCATCGCGGCTGCGGAAGGGACGATCGCCCTCGGGACGCGGACGGCGCGGGCGGTCGCCTTCGTCGCTGCGCGCGCGGAAGGGACGGTCGCCCTGAGGCTTGCGGGGGCGGTCGCCACCCTCCTCGGAGCGCGCCCGGAACGGCCTGTCACCAGCGGGACGGCGCGGACGGTCATCGTCGCCGCGTGCGCGGAACGGCCGGTCGCCCTGCGGCTTGCGGGGACGCTCCGCACCCTCTTCGGAGCGTGCGCGGAAGGGCTTGTCACCAGCCGGACGACGGGGGCGGTCGCCCTCGTCGCTGCGTGCACGGAACGGCTTGTCGCCGGCCGGACGGCGCGGACGGTCGTCGTCGCGGCGCGGGCGTTCGAATCCGCCTTCGCTGCGTGACGGACGCTCGTCGCGATTCATGCGGCGGTGCGGACGATCCTCACCGCCGGGAGCGGGGCGACTTGCGTCCCGGCGCGGCTTGCGCGCGGGGGCTTCTTCCTTGGGCTCGCTGACCAGGCGTTCGACCAGAACCTTGCGGCCCTCGCTCGACTCGATCGCGCCGACGCGCTGATGCGCACGCTGGCCGGTCGCCACGCGGGCTTCGCGCGGGTCGGCTCCGCGCCGGGGCGCTTTCTTGCGGGCGGGTTCTTCGCCCTCGTCGGCGCGCCAGACGCTGGTTTTCACCTCAAGCCGCGAGGGGCGCTTGCGCGGCTCCTCCTCGTCACGGCCGCGACGCTCGTCGCCACGGGCGCGGAAGGGCATTCCGCCCTCTTCGCGGTGCCGGCGCGGGCGCTCCTCGTCGCGATCCCGCGCGAAGCGGGACGGACGCTCGCCACGGCGTTCCTGACGCTCCTCGTGTTCCGCCTTTTTAGGCGAGCCGAAGGGAGCGATAGGCTCGCGCACCGGGCTTTCGAAATCGACGCCCGCCTCGGCGGCAAGCGCCGCGCCGAGCTGGTCGCGGAGCGTTCTGGTGCGCACTTCCTCGACCATACCGGGCTCGATATCGCCGAGCTGGAACGGGCCGAAGGACAGCCGGATCAGGCGGTTCACCTGCAGGCCGAGATGTTCGAGGATGCGTTTGACCTCGCGGTTCTTGCCCTCGCGCAGGCCGAGCGTGATCCACGCATTGTCACCCTGCACCCGGTCGAGACGGGCCTCGACGGGGCCGTATTCCATCTCGTCGACGGTGACGCCGTCGCGAAGCTTGTCGAGATCGGCCTGGGTCACCTCGCCATGAGCACGCACCTTGTAGCGGCGCAGCCAGCCGGTATCGGGATGAGCGATGACACGGGCAAGGCCGCCGTCATTGGTGAGAAGCAGAAGGCCCTCAGTGTTGATGTCGAGCCGCCCGATTGCCACCACGCGGGGCAGGTCCTCGGGCAGGTTGTCGAACACGGTCGGGCGTCCCTCGGGGTCGCGCGCCGTGGTCACGAGACCACGAGGCTTGTGGAACATCCACAGGCGCGTGCGCTCCTTCACCGGCAACGGTTCGCCGTCCACGGTGATCTCGTCGGCGGCGGTCACATTGATCGCGGGCGATTCCAGCACCTTGCCGTTGAGGGTCACGCGACCTTCCGCGATCATCGCCTCCGCGTCACGGCGCGAGGCGACGCCGGCGCGGGCGATCACCTTGGCGATCCGGTCCTCGGCGGGCTCCTGCGGCTCGACTTGGGCGACGGGGCGCTCTTCGCGGGCGCGTTGCGGGCGATCCTCGCGAGCGCGGTCGAAGCGGCGCGGACGGTCCTCACCGCCACGGCCCCGGAACGGGCGATCCCCGTCCTCCCGCTTGGCGCGGAAGGGACGGTCGCCCTCTTCACGGCGCGGGCGGAACGGCTTGTCGCCTTCTTCACGGCGGGGGCGGAACGGGCGGTCGCCACCTTCGCCACGAGGCTTGAAGGGGCGATCCCCCTCTTCGCGCCGGGCGCGGAAGGGCTTGTCGCCACCTTCGCGGGGACGGCGGGGCCGCTCGTCATTGTCGCGGCTGCGGAATGGCTTGTCGCCACCCTCGCCACGCGGACGGAACGGCTTGTCGCCGACCTTACGCGGGCGCTCGTCACCGGCGCGCGCGCGGAACGGGCGGTCACCATCCTCGCGGGGTTTGCGGAAGGGGGGCCGATCACCGGAAGTGCGGCCGCGGTCGGGGCGTCCCGAAGAACGGCCCTTACGATTATCGTCATTGCTGTCGGTCATGTTGGCCTGATAGCAGAGGAAAGCAACAGAAGCGAGGCCCCACAATAACCCCCATGCACAACGCCGGCTCCAGCAAGTTCGATCCGAAATCCGACCCGATGGCGGTCGCCTTCGACGAGGCCCGGGCGGCGGCCGCGCGCGGCGAGGTGCCGGTCGGGGCGGCCATCGTGAGGGACGGGCGTGTCATCGCCACCGATGGCAACCGCCCACGTGAACTCAACGACCCCTCGGCGCATGCGGAAATGCTCGCCATCCGCCGCGCCTGCGAAGCCCTTCAGGACGAGCGGCTGACCGGCTGCGACCTCTACGTGACGCTCGAGCCCTGCACCATGTGCGCGGCTGCGATCTCGTTCGCTCGCATCCGCCGGGTCTATTTCGCGGCGTATGACCCCAAGGGCGGCGCTGTGGAAAACGGCGTCCGCTTTTTCCAGCAGCCCACCTGCCACCACGCGCCGGAGGTCTATGGCGGGATCCGGGAGAGCGAGGCGGCACAGTTGTTGAAGGCGTTTTTTGCTGACAAGCGCGATGGGACTGCCCCCTCGGTGTCATCCCCGGCTGGAGGCAGCGGAGCTGCTGGGGAGGAAGAGGATCCATAGCTCTAGCGTCTCGTTTATGGATCCCCTTCCCCTCGCTGCGCTCGGCCGGGGATGACAACAGGGATCACGCGTCCAGAAACCCCTGCAACGCCTCCAGCGTCGCGCCCGGCGCTTCCTCTGCTACGAAATGCCCTGACGAGATGCCCACCCCGGAAATCCCGGGCGCGAAGCTTTGCCGCCAGACGTCGAGCGGGTGCTGCCCGTGGCCGATGGGGCCGCTGACGAGGTAGAAGTCACTCCAGATCAGTTGCACCGGGCAATGGATGGTTTTTCCCGCCGCCAGATCCGCGTCGTCCGCCTCGATGTCCCGTGTCGCACCAGCACGGTAATCCTCGCAGAAGGCGTGGATGCGGGAAGGTTCGTTGAACCCCTCCCGGTAGGCGCGCATGGCGCGCGGGTCGAAAGCGGAAAGATCCCCCGCCGCCGACCAGGAGCGCATCAGCCCCTCGAAATAGGGGATCGGATCGCGGCCGATCTCCTCCTCGGGCTTCGGATAGGGTTGTGAGAGATAACCCCAATGGGCGGCAGGGATTTTGCCCGCTTTCATCTGCGCCCAGACATAAAAGGTCGGCAGGATGTCAAGAAGCGCGAGACGCTCCACCCGCCCCGGCTCGTCGAGGGCGAGCCGGTAGCCGACCCGCGCGCCGCGATCATGCCCGGCGATGGCGAAACGCACCGCGCCCAGCGCCTCCATCACCCGAACGACATCCCGCCCCATGGCGCGCTTGGAATAAGTCTCATGTGTGGCATCGCCCTTCGGCGCGGTGGACCAGCCATAGCCACGCAGGTCCATGCACACGACCCGATGTGTCTCGGCGAGTTCAGGCGCGATGCGATGCCACATCACATGGGTCTGCGGAAACCCGTGCAGCAGCGCGAGGGGAGGGCCGTCCCCTTTCGAGCGCGCGAAGATGCGTCCGGCTTCCGTGTCGATCCAGTGGGACTCGAAGCCGGGAAAGAGGTCATCGCTCATGGCGCTTACTCGCGTGTCCGTCAGTTACGTCAACACTTAGCGGAAAGTACGCGTTCGTCAGGCCCCCGTTCGCATCTAGGATTTGCCAGGGGCTCCCTTCTAGCAGTGAGTTGCAAAAATAAATGGCGTGATATAACGGTGCGTATTCATAGAATAGCGAACACTTGCCGTATAGCCTGAACCATTAACCCCTGGAGAATTTCGTGCCCTTCACCCTTAACGTCCAATCCTTTAGCCGGCCGGTCGCCACCGATGTCATTTCCCGGGTTTCTACCACCGCAAGTGGCGGCCAAGCCGAAAACGCTTACGGAGCCGGTGCTCACAGTCCCCAGATCAGCGCTGACGGCCGCTATGTTGTATTCACGAGTCGCGCAGATAATCTCGTCCCGGGCGACACCAACGGTTGGGATGATGTTTTCCGCAAGGATCTCCTGACCGGCGCCATCGTGCGCGTCTCGACGGCCGCGGACGGGGCACAGGCCAACGGCATGGGGGGGTGGGCGCCCCATATCAGCGCGGATGGCCGCTACGTTGTCTTCCAAAGCGACGCCGACAATCTGGTGCCCGACGGCAGTAACCTAACCAATGTCTTTCTGAAGGACGTGCAGACCGGAGCGATTACTTGCATCTCCGCCAAAGAGCGTAACGGCGGAGTCGTTGGCGAAGGGTCTCTCGAGGCGGGAGGGCATATTAGTGCTGACGGGCGCTACGTCATGTTCACATCGGGATCGTCCGATCTCGTGACGGGTGACGACAATGGGAGCCCCGACGTCTTTCGGAAGGACGTGCGGACAGGCACCATGATCCTTGTTTCCAAAGCGGCTGACGGCACCCATGCCAACGGGGTAAGCTATGGAGTCAATCTAAGTGCCGATGGCCGCTATGTCCTGTTTAGGAGCGAGGCGACCAACTTGGTCGCGGGCGACACCAACGACAAGACGGACCTTTTCCGAAAGGATCTGGAGACCGGAGCAATAACCCGCGTCTCCACGGCGGCGAATGGGGCTCAAGCCAACGCCGACAGCGGTGCCTGGGGTGATATCAGCGCCGATGGTCGTTATGTTCTCTTCTCAAGTGACGCCGATAATTTGGTCGCAGGTGACACCAACGGCAAGACGGATATCTTCCGCAAAGATCTCAATACGGGCGAAATCATTCGGGTATCCACGGCCGTCGACGGAACACAAGCGAACGGCGAAAGCGTCGGAATCAGCGTGAGTGCGGATGGTCGATATGCTGTGTTCGAGAGCCAAGCAACCAATCTGGTTGCAGGTGGTACCAACGGCAAGACTCACGTTTTCCGCAAAGATCTCCAGACAGGCGAAGTCACGATCCTTTCGATGAGCGCCGACGGGACGCAAGGCAGCGGTAACAGTTTTGGGGCTGGCATCAGCTCTGACGGACGCTATGTCGTAATCAGCAGCAACGCCGGCAATCTGGTTTCAGGCGATACCAACCGCGATTTTGACGTCTTTCGCGTTGACACCACGCTTCTTCCCTACGGAGCGGCGATCGCTCAAGGGCGCTTCGTTGAGGCAAAACTCGGGGTCGGGAGCGCTTCGAAAGTCAGTGTCGCCTGGGGCGATGGTACGACGGATACGATGACGCCCTCGAGCGGTAGTGCGGCCTTCAGCCATACTTATGCCACGACAGGTGTAAAGTCCGCCTCGGTGACGGTCGTTCAGGGCGCGCAAAGCTGGATCGTTCCTTACAAGATCGATCTCTCTTCCGCCCAGATGACTCGCAACACCTTGCTCGCCGACACACTCAGCGGAGGCACGGGTAAAGATACGCTGAAGGGTGATGACTATGCCAACATCCTCCGAGGCGGACTGGGTAACGACACTTTGACTGGTGGTGCCGGCAAGGATGTCTTCGTCTTCGATACGAAGCCAAACAAAAAAGCCAATCTGGACAAGATCACCGATTTCAAGGTCAAGGACGACTCGATCTGGCTCGACAACGCCGTGTTCAAGAAGCTCGGCAAGGGCACCGAGGATAAGCCCGGCAAGCTCAACAAGGGCTTCTTCACCATTGGCGAAGCCAAGGATAAAAATGATTACCTAGTCTACAACGATAAAACGGGGCGGCTCTCCTACGATGCCGATGGCAACGGTGCGGGCAAGGCGGTGGAGATCGCTATCCTCTCCAAGCATCTCAAGCTGACCGCCGCCGATTTCTTCGTCATCTAGTTGGAATAGCGCGGGGCTGCGCGAACGGCGTCCATCATTTCGATGGAGGGTCGTCGTTGCGTCAGCCCCGCGTCCGCCCCATGACTCGCTTAAGCGGGTGTCTGGGAACGGAGGGTGTAAGCCCGAAGGAAGCCCTTCGTGACGGCGTCTTCTAGGAACGCTGCAAGCATAGCCGAACGAAGGAGATGCTTCAGGTGCCCCCGGAACCGCCCGGAGGAGGGGAGGGCCTTGGCCATCACCCTCGACTGCCACTCCATCCACGCGATGCAGAAAGAGGTGGTGGTGCTGAAGAGCGGTCGCGCGCAATCCGCGCATGATCCATATGGGCTGATAGCGGCAAGTCGCCGGTAGCGGTGGAGTTCGCCACTATCGCCGCGGCTAACAACGACTGGCGCCGACCCGTATTGCTCGCTCGGATCCGGCTTTGTCAGCCCCGCTCGCGCGCCACGGCACGCCAGCCGATATCGCGGCGGCAGAAGCCTTCTGGCCAGTCGATCTTCGACACCGCCTCATAGGCGCGGGCCTGCGCCTCAGCGATGGTGCGGCCCAACGCCGTGACGTTAAGAACGCGCCCGCCATTGGCGAGGATCTTGTCGCCATCCTGCTTCGTGCCCGCGTGGAAGACGATCACGCCCTCCAGGGCTTCGGCCTTGTCGATGCCCCGGATCTCGGAGCCCTTTTCGACCGTGCCCGGATAACCCTTCGCCGCCATGACGACGGTCAGCGCGGCCTCGTTCGTCCATTGCAGGGAAATGTTGTTCAATACCCCGTCGCAGGCGGCAAGGAGCGCGGTGACGAGGTCGGATTTGAGGCGCGGCAGCAGCACCTGGGTCTCCGGATCGCCGAAGCGGGCATTGTATTCGATGAGCTGCGGTCCGTCCTTGGTGAGCATAAGCCCCGCGTAGAGAACCCCGGTATAGGGCGTGCCGCGCGCGCGCATTCCGGCGAGCGTCGGCTCGATGATCTCGCGCATGGCGCGGGCTTGCAGTTCCGGCGTCAGCACGGCCGCGGGAGAATAAGCGCCCATGCCGCCCGTGTTCGGGCCTTCATCGCCATCGAAGACGCGCTTGTGGTCCTGCGCCGTGCCGAGCGGGATCGCGGTGGTGCCGTCGCACAGCGCAAAGAAGCTCGCCTCCTCGCCCTCTAGAAAAGCCTCGATCACCACTTCGGCCCCGGCCGCTCCGAGGCCGCCGCCGATCATCATCTCGATGGCGGCGTCCGCCTCCTCCAGCGAGGTTGCAACCACGACGCCCTTGCCGGCGGCGAGGCCATCGGCCTTCACCACGATGGGCGCGCCATGTTCGCGGATATAGGCCTTGGCGGCCTGTGCATCCGTGAAGCGCCGATAGGCGGCAGTGGGGATGTCGAATTCGGCGCAGAGGTCCTTCGTGAAGGCTTTCGAGCCTTCAAGTTGTGCTGCCGCCTTGCTCGGCCCGAAAGCCTTGATTCCGGCAGCTCTGAGATCGTCCACCAACCCGGCGACGAGGGGCGCTTCGGGCCCGACGACCACGAAATCGACGTTTTCCGCCCGGCAGAAGGCGATCAACGCTGCGTGGTCGGTGACGTCGAGGGGGACATTTGTCCCATGCTGGGCGGTGCCGGGATTGCCGGGGGCGATCAAAAGGCGGTCGCACAGGGCGCTGGCCGACAGGCTCCAGGCAAGAGCATGCTCGCGTCCGCCAGAGCCAATGAGAAGAATGTTCATGCCGCCACGCCTCCTGTGATCCAGCGCTCTTAACGGCTCAAGTGGCCTTCGCCTACCCCGGATGCGCGACATCGCGCGGATTGGCGCGAGGGCAGGAGGCCGGAGGGCAGGAGACTTGGGGCGTCGCCCTCCCGGCGAGGCTTGGGAGGGCGCGCGGGCTGATCTCAGATGACGAAGAACTCGGCGGCGGTCATCTTCAGCCCCTTCTTCAGGCTGGCGATTTCCACGGCCTTTCCGCCGCCGCTTCCATCGGCGTCGTAGTAGAGGATGCCTTTTTTCGAGTCGTAGATCAGGTAGTCGTCCTTGTCCTTCGCCTTGTCGCCGATTGTGAAGAAGTTTTTGTTCAGCTTGCCCGGGGCCGCCGCCGTGCCCTTGCCGAGCTTCTTGAACACCGCGTTGTCGAGCCAGATCGAGTCGTCCTTCACGACGTAATCGGTGATCTTGTCGAAATTGGCTTTTTTGCTCGGCTTGGTGTCGAAGACGAACACATCATTGCCCGCACCACCGGTCAGCACGTCGCTGCCGAGCCCGCCGAAGAGCGTGTCGTTGCCGACGCCCCCGCCTAGCGTGTCGTTGCCCGCGCCGCCGACGATCTTGTCGTTGTCGGCGCTGCCGAGGGTCGATTCCGGCGAGACATCGGTCACGGCGATGGTGAGCACCTTCTCGAAAGACATGCCGCCCTGGTCGGTCGTCTTGACCTTGATCTGATGAGACTGCGCCTGCTCGAAATCGAGCTTCACGCCGTTCTTCACCCAGATCTTGCCGCCGCGAAGCTCGAAGCGGCCGCCGGCATCGTCGAGAAGCGTGAAGCTGTGAACGCTGCCGGCGTCATCGGTGGCGGAGAGTGCGCCGACCTCTGTGCCGTCGGATGCCAGTTCCTGAATTGACGCGCGGCTCAGCGAAATGTCCGTCGGCGCACGGTTCGGAATGGTCTCGTCCACGTCGTTGACCGCGATCGTGACCTCCTTCGTGACCGAAAGGCCGCCGTGGTCGGTGACCGTGATCTTGATCGTGTGAGACTTCGCAGTTTCGTAGTCGAGAACCTGGCCGGCCTTCAGCCGGAGCTGATTGCCGACGATCTCGAATTTTCCGCTTACGTCTTCCGCGAGCGCGAAGGTGAAAGTCTCGCCCGGATCGGGGTCGTTTCCGGTGAGCGTCGCGATGAGGCCGGTCGTGCCTTCATTGACCGCCGTTCGCGAGAGCGTCACGCCCGTCGGATCGTGGTTCGGTACGGTCTCATCCACATCGGTGACGACGACGGTGAAGGTCTTGATTTGAGTAGCGCCCTTCGAATCCGTCACCAGAACACTGATGTCATGGGATTGGCCGTCGGCGGCCTCATAGTCGAGTAGATGGCCGTTCGCGACGCGGATCTGTGTCCCGACGAGCTTGAAGCGCCCGCCCGCGTTGTCGAGGAGCGTATAGCTTACCGCGTCGCCGTCGGGGTCGACCGCGCTGAGCGTGCCGACGAGCGTGTTCGTCACAGAGTTCTCGGCGACGACGAGCGTACCGCCCGGGCCGGTCCCGGTCAGTGTCATCTCCGGAACCTCGTTCACGTCGCGAATGACGATCGTGATGGTTTGCGCAGCGCTGTAGCTCTTGCCGTCCGATGCGACGATCTTGAGCGTGTAGAACTTCCCGCCTTCGGGAAGAGTCTCGTAGTCAATCGTCGCGCCGGGCGCGAGCTTGATCTGCTTGGTGAGGCTGTCGATGACGAACAGGCCGCCCGCATCGCCGCCGGGAGCGAACGAATAGGTCAGGTCGTCGCTATCCTGATCCGTGGCGTCAAGGATGCCGATGAACGTGTTGTGGTTGGAATTCTCGTCGAGCCACGCCACCGTGCCGCCATTGACCGTGACCTTGGTCGGAGCATGATTCAATCCAGTCTCCACCACGTCCTTCACCTGGATCGTGACCTCCTGGATGACCGTGAGCCCGCCGTGATCCTTCACCGCGATCTTGATGACATGCGACTTCGCGGTCTCGTAATCGAGGTGCTGCCCGGCCTTCAGCCTGAGTTCGCTGCCGATGATCTCGAACTTGCCGCTCGGGTCATCCGCGAGGGTGAAGGTGAAGGTGTCGCCCGCATCCGGATCGGTGCCGGTCA
>NZ_JADQDO010000008.1 GCF_015694465.1 Microvirga alba | reverse complement strand
ATTCGGTTGCCTTAAAGACAACCCGCAAGGACCTCGCCGTCCACGTTTCTCTTTCTTTCTTCACTTGTCAAAGAGCAGCATTCGAAAATGCGTTCGGACCGCAGAGGAACCAAATCCACCCGACCAGGACACTTCCCGGTCGGGCCGGTGAGGCCCCGAAGTCCTCGGCGCCGTCCGTGTTGGCCGCGCCGTCGATGGATGTTTGTCTACAGTAGCATTCTCAGGACGTCAACACCGGATCAGAACTTTTTTCGTCAATCCGTAGTTTCTTTCCAACCCTCCAGTAATCCAAGCAAGCGCCACCGTTCGCAAAAGCGTATTCGCATCTGCGGTTACGTTGTATCGAGCAACATGAATGACTCGATAACATTCTCTTTTCGTCAGAGGAGCCAGGCAGTCACGCCATTTTACTGGCGACCAAGGCTCGTGCCGCTAACTAGAACTTAAACTGTTCTAATTCGACGCCACACGCAAAACCCCGCTCCGAAGAACAAAGCCACCGTGCCGTCTTGTGAGATGGATGCTCGCCTGGACAACGTCCGGCGGGCTGCGGATATGTTCGCTGGAAGCCCGATTGTCAACTCTCTCCCGACGGAAAGTGACCGGATCAGACGCGCCCTGTGGAAATCTTAGCCGATTGCCCATGTCGGAGGGCTGCCGGGCGCCGGCCAGAGGCCGAAGCCCCACTATTCTCCCCCCAAACGGGAAGAAATGGAGCGGGCGATGGGAATCGAACCCACGACATTCAGCTTGGGAAGCTGACGTTCTACCTCTGAACTACACCCGCGAAACCAAATCAAGACAATGATGGCTGCCTCTTCGGTCCCTGGCCCGGCCCCGTGTTACGCCGGGAACAAGCCGCTTTTTGATAACCGGAACTCGCTGCTTTGTCACCTGGGATGAGATTCTTCGTCGTTCATCCGGCCCCGGCTCGCGATCCAAGGGTCGGTGACGGCTTAATCGTGATCGGGCAGCACGACATAAATCAGAACGGCAATGATCGTGAGCAGGAACCGAAAGGCGGATGGGACCCCGTTCCATTGCGCCGACATCCACATGCCGAACCATTCGCCACCGATCGACATGAATCCCACCTGCCAGACGACGAAGCCCAAGGTGAGCCCGGCAATGGCGAAGACCTTGGACCTGTTGAACACGGCAGCGCTCGATCCTGTTTCCCTCAGCATTTGCACCGCTCCTACCGTGCAAAGGATCGCCGTTGCGGCCTCCGCCGCGATAATGACCCCATAAGCAAGGTGATGGAAAAGCGGGCTTGTGATGGCGCGATATTTGATTGTGGTCTCGGGAAACACCGTGTCCATGGCCAGCACATGTTGGACAAACACGAAGTTCGTGCCGTAGTCGGTCATATTGCCGAATGCGACGAGACCGGCGAACAGCGCCATCGCCGCGACCATCGTCACCTTCGAGAATCGAATGATTTTCAAGGGCCCCTCCCCGCGCTTCTGATTGTTGCGAAGCCGACTATGACACCTTGCCGGCCCCGGTTGGGGACGGAAGACCCACTATCAACACGCCAATCGCCAAGGACATCCACCTTGAGGGGCACGCGGCAATGCCCTCGAGGTGACGCACAGCCCGAATCTTAAGGCGGTTGCGGGGTAGGGATCTTCGCGAGACCATGGCACATCCTGCCATGGGGTGAGCCAATGCCGTTCAATATCGATCCCTGGATTGCGCTCGGCGTCGTTCTCGCCACGGCGACCACGGACGCGGCCTATGTTTTCTTCAATGCCGCCGTCGTCGCGAGGCATCGAATCCGCGCGGCGAACTGGAGCGGGATCTGGTACCTGCTCTCGGCTTTTGCCGTCATCAGCTACACGGAACACGCGATCTACGTGATCTTTGCGGCGCTGGGCTCCTGGATCGGGGCCTTCCTGTCTGTGAGCTGGCTCTCGCGCGCGCCGCGCGCACGAGTATAGAGGGCGGCTACTTGAAGTGCTTTGAGAGCTTCAGGCTCTGCGCCTGGTAGTTCGACCCCACGCCTGCGCCATAGAGCACCTGCGGACGCTCCGCCATGCGTTCATAGACCAGTCGGCCGACGATCTGGCCATCTTCGAGAATGAAGGGCACGTCCCGGGAGCGGACCTCGAGCACCGCACGGGAGCCCTCGCCTCCCGCGCCGGCATGACCGAAGCCCGGATCGAAGAACCCGGCATAATGGACGCGGAATTCACCGACGAGCGGATCGAAGGGGACCATTTCCGCTGCGTAATCCGGCGGCACATGCACCGCTTCCTTGGAGGCGAGAATATAGAACTGGCCGGGATCGAGGATCAGCGTCCGACGGGCATCCGCATAGAGCGGCTCCCAGAAATCCGCGATCCGGCACGAGGCGGGCTTGTCCACGTCGACAAGGCCCGTATGCCGCTTGGCGCGGTAACCGATGAGGTTGTCCGGTCCGAAACCTGCCAGATCCACGCTGACGGCGACGCCGTCCTGAATCGAGGGCTCGGCGGAGGTCACGACCCGCTCGCGCTGGTGCAGCAAGTGAAGATCGGCGTCGCTCAAACGGACCTCGCCCTTGCGCAGCCGCAGTTGCGATAGGCGCGTTCCGGTCCGCACGAGAACGGGGAAGGTCCGAGGTGAAATCTCTGCAAAGAGCGGGCCGTGATAGCCGGCGCCGATATTGTCGAATTCCTGGCTGCGGTCGGTGATGACGCGGGTGAACACGTCGATGCGGCCGGTCGAGCTCTTGGGATTCGCTGCAGCGGAAAGATTGCCCGGCAGGGCCAAGCTTTCCTGCAATTCGGCGATATAGACGCTGCCGGTCTCCAGAATGGCCCCGATGCTCAGGTCGATCTCGTGGAAGCTCAACTGCTCCAGCCGGTCGCGGACCGTGTGATTACGGCCCGGCAGGAAGCTGGCGCGAACCCGATAGGCTCGCTTGCCCAACCGCAAATCAAGGCTCGCGGGCTGGACCTGGTCAGAGGCGAACGGCGTCTCCGGCTTGATCACGCCCGCTTGAGTGAGGCGGATGATGGCATCAGCCGATTGGATCCCGTCCTTCAACGCAACCATATCCTGTCCGACGGGCCTCGCGCCCTCTCCGTGCTAAACCTAGGCCCTATGTCTAAGCAGAATTCTCGTCGTCGCGAAAGACATTCCAGGCCAGCACGATCCGAGCCAGGGCGCTCATCAATGTGAGCCCTGCGAACGCATAGGCCAGGACCGGGAACCACTGCGGCGCAAGGATCATGGTGACAAAGAACAGGATGGTTTCCGTCCCCTCCATGAAGCCTGCCGTGAAATAGATCGACTTGACGCCCCTGATCGAGCCCACCAGGCCGCGCTTGGCGGCGACAGCCGCGAAGGCGAGAAAGCTCGCGCCGTTAATATAGAAAGAGAGGAGGAGCACCGCCGCCGGCACCGCGAAAGGACCGGGCTCACGCAAAGCGAAGGCAAGCGGGATCGTGCCATAGACCGCGAAATCGAAGACCACGTCGAGGAAGCCGCCGCGATCCGTGCTCTGCGACCCACGGGAGATCGCCCCATCGAAACCATCGCAAGTCCTGTTCAGCAGGAAAAGAAAGAGCGCCAGCGCGTCAAGCCGAAGCACAATCATGAGGCTCGCGGCTAATCCAAGCGCAAAGGCCAGAGCCGTGACGGCGTCGGCCGAGACCCCGGCCCTTGCAAGACCTTGCCCCACACGATCCAGAGGCGGGTCGATCCGCCGCCGCATCCATCCGTCGAGCATGGCTTGTCCTCCTGCCCCTCGATTGACGAGGTGTGGCAGCGGCCTTACCACGGCCTTGTTATCGCATTCCACTGCGGTTTTGAGAGAGAGAAAGATGTACAAGGCCGTAACCCGAGGCATCAGCGTGACGGTGACGCCCCGCTATCTGCCCGAGGAATCGTCCCCTCAGGACGGCCGGTATTTCTTTGCCTACACGGTGGAAATCATCAACACGGGCTTCGAGCGGGTTCAACTCAAGGCCAGGTATTGGAAAATCACCGACGAGCGTGGCCACGTGCACGAAGTGCGCGGCGCGGGCGTGGTCGGCGAGCAGCCGATCCTCGGCCCGGGAGAAAGCTTCAGCTACACCAGCGGCTGCCCTCTCATGACACCCAGCGGCACCATGCAGGGCAGCTACGTCATGGAGATGGGCAGCGGCGAGACCTTCGACGCCGAGATCCCGGCCTTTTCCCTCGACACTCCCAACGCCAAGCGCGTGATCCACTGAGGTTTGCATGTCCTCCCAAGGTCAGCGGCTGACGCCGCTTGAAATGCTGGCGACGCTGGTTTCGTTCGATACGGAAAGTTCGAAATCCAACCTCCCCCTGATCGAGTTCGTCGAAAGCTACCTTCAGAGCTGGAACGTGCCTTATATCCGCGTGCCGAACGCGGCCGGGGACAAAGCGGCGCTCTATGCGACGGTTGGGCCGCAGGATCGCGGCGGTATCGTGTTGTCGGGACACACGGATGTGGTGCCGGTGGCGGGGCAGGCATGGACCTCCGACCCCTTCACGCTCCGCGTCGCGGACGGGCGCGCCTATGGGCGCGGCGCGGTCGACATGAAGGCCTTCGACGCGCTGGCCTTGGCGCTCATTCCCGAATTCCAGGCAGCCAATCTCAAGACGCCAATCCACATCATGCTGTCCTACGACGAGGAAACCACTTGCCTCGGCGTGATAGACACCATCCGCCGCCTGGGACGTGATCTGCCTTTGCCGAAGGCCGCCTTCGTCGGCGAACCGACCATGCTCGAAGTGGTCGATGCGCACAAAAGCGTCGTGACCTTCTCAACCACCGTGCACGGGCACGAGGCGCATTCGTCAAAGCCTTATCTCGGCGCGAGCGCCGTGATGACGGCGGCGGAGATGATCGGCGAACTCAATCGCATCGCCGATGAGATGATGGAGCGCGGCGATATCAGCGGACGTTTCGATCCGCCCTACACGACGGTCCATGTCGGCGTGATCGAAGGCGGCACCGCGCGCAACATCATCTCCAAAATCTGTGCGTTTCAATGGGAGTTCCGCGGCCTGCCGAGCCTCGATCCGCAGGAGATCCCGAACCGTCTCGACCGTTTTGCGCAAGATGTCGCGATCAAGCGGCTCAACCGCTTCGGCGATTTCGGCCGCATCGAGACGACGCTCGAAGTCGCCGTTCCCGGCCTCGCACCGGAGCCCGGCTCCGTTGCGGAGGTTCTGGCGCTACGGCTTGCCGGTCGCAACCACACGCAGACGGTGCCGTTCGGCACGGAGGCGGGTCACTATCAGGCGGCGGGAATTCCGACCATCGTGTGCGGTCCAGGCTCGATCAACCAGGCGCATCAGGCTGACGAATATATCAGCCTGGAGCAGTTCGAGGCGGGCGCCGCCTTCATGCGCCGCCTCGCCGCCATTTGCGCCGCGTCTTAGGAGACAATAGTCATCGCTGAAGCGGTCTCCGCAAGCGGACTCTAAGCCGATTCCGACTCCGCCTTCGCGATCTCGGCTTCCATCACCACGGGATCGAGATCGTAGAAACGCGAGCAGAATTCGCAGGTGATGCCGATGCGGCCGTTGTCGCCAACCATGTCGCGGCGATCCTCGGGCGAGAAGCGGCGCATCATGGACATGACGCGGGTTTCCGAGCAGCGGCATTCCTCATGCACGTTCAAGCCGTCGAACACACGCACGCCGCGCTCGTGGAAGAGACGATAGAGCAACCGCTCGCTCGACACGGCGGGATCGACGAGTTCGTGATCCTCGATCGTCTCGATCAACGCCTTGGCCTCGACCCAGGCATCGTCCTCGTTCGGGATACCGAGGTCGTTTGAGGAATGCCCCTCTGGAATGTCGCCGGGCGCAAGATCGGCCTGGCGCATCCGGTCCGGCGATGTCGGCAGGAACTGAATCATCAAGCCGCCGGCGCGATAGGTATGCCGTCCGTTTTCGAACTGCTCCGCCACCGCGAGGCGCACCCGCGTCGGGATCTGCTCGGATTGGCGGAAATACTGATGCGCCGCTTCCTCCAGGCCCTGCCCTTCCATCGCGACGACGCCCTGATAGCGGCTCGTGTCGGAGCCCTGGTCAATGGTCATGGCGAGATAGCCGGAGCCGAGAAGATCGCCGGTTTTCAGCGTGCCGGAACCAAGCGCCTCGAGCTTGTCCTTGTCGAAGCGCGCGGTCGCGCGCAGACGATCCGGCGCGTCGAAGTCGACAACCAGCATCTCGATCGGACCATCGGTCTTGGTCTGAAGCTGGAAGCGCCCCTCGAACTTGAGGGACGCGCCGAGCATCACGGTCAGCGCCGCCGCCTCGCCGATGACGCGCGCCACCACATCGGGATAGCCGTGGCGCGTCAGGATCGTGTCGATGGAAGGCCCGAGGCGGACGACCCGCCCGCGCACGTCGAGCGGCTCGACCGCGAAGGGCAGAACGACGTCGTCATTTCCTTCGAAGGGAGCCGAGCTCATGCGCCCGCCGCTCCCAGGCACCAGGCCAGAATGCCCTTCTGGGCATGGAGCCGGTTTTCCGCCTCGTCGAAGACGACCGATTGCGGCCCGTCCATGACCTCATCCGTCACTTCCTCACCACGATGGGCGGGCAGGCAATGCATGAAGACGGCGTCTTTCTTGGCGACACCCATGAGCCTGTCGTTGACCTGATAGGGCTTCAGCAAATTCTGACGGCGGAACTCGTCCTCGTCGCCCATGGAAACCCAGCAATCGGTCACGATGGCGTCGGCGCCGTCGGCGGCTTCAAAGGCATCGGTCGTCACGGTGATCTGCGCTCCCTCCTTCTTCGCCCATGACAAAAGCTCGGGGCGGGGAGCGAGTTCCGGCGGAGAGGCGATCTTGATCTTGAAATCCAGACGCGCAGCCGCGTGGACCCACGAGGCAAGCACGTTGTTGGAATCGCCGGTCCAGGCGATCGTCCGACCCTGGATGGGGCCGCGATGTTCCTCGAAGGTCATGACGTCAGCCATGATCTGGCAAGGATGGGTCATCTTGGTCAGGCCGTTGATGACCGGGATCGAAGCGAATTGCGCCAGTTCCGTCACCATAGCGTGATCCAGCGTGCGGATCATAATGGCATCCACATAGCGGGAGAGAACGCGCGCGGTGTCGGCGATGGTTTCGCCCCGGCCGAGCTGCATTTCCTTGCCCGTGAGCATCAGCGTCTCACCGCCAAGCTCGCGCATGCCGACATCGAAGGAAACGCGCGTGCGGGTGGAAGGCTTGTCGAACACCATCGCCAGAACCTTGCCCTCGAGCGGGCGGTCCGTGGCGCGCTCGCCCCGGCGGCGCTTCGCCTTGATGGCGGAGCCGACACTCAGGACGTGGCGGATCTCTGGGCCGGAAAGGTCGCAGAGATCGAGGAAATGACGGGTCTTCATTCGGCGGCTCCCCGCTGAGCGGCATTCTTCAGCTCAGCTTCAATTGCCGCACAGGCGGCGTCCAGGCGGTTCAAGGCTTCTGCCACATCCGCATCCGAAATGATCAGCGGTGGCAGAAGGCGCGTGACGTTGTCTCCGGCACCGATCAGGATAATTTTTTCCTTGCGGGCGATGTTGATGAATTCGGTGTTCGGCACGTGGGTGCGCAGGCCCATCATGAGTCCTAGACCGCGGACCTCGGCGACCACGGCGGGGTGACGGTCCATCAGTTCGGCGAGACGCTGCTTCAGCAAAAGACCCACGCGCTCGACATGCTGAAGGAAACCCGGCTCGAGGATCACGTCGAGAACCGCATTGCCCACCGCCATGGCGAGCGGATTGCCGCCGAAGGTGGTGCCGTGGGTGCCGGGGGTCATGCCCTTCGCGGCCTCGGACGTCGCAAGGCAGGCACCCAACGGGAAACCGCCGCCGATGCCTTTGGCGATCGACATGATGTCGGGCGTAATGCCCGTCCATTCATAGGCGAAAAGCTTGCCGGTGCGGCCGACACCGGTCTGGATCTCATCGAAAATCAAGAGAAGGCCGTGCTGGTCGCACAGATCGCGCAGAGCCCGCATGAACGCGTTCGGCACCGGGCGGATGCCGCTTTCGCCCTGGATCGGCTCGATCAGCAGGGCCGCCGTCTCCGGGCCGATGGCAGCCTTCAGGGCGTCGAGGTCGCCGAAGGGCACCTGATCGAACCCCTCCACCTTCGGGCCGAAGCCCTCCAGATATTTGGCCTGCCCGCCCGCAGCGATGGTCGCCAGCGTGCGGCCATGGAACGCACCTTCAAAGGTGATGATGCGGAACCGCTCGGGGTGGCCGTTGGCCGAATGGTACTTGCGGGCCATCTTGATGGCCGCCTCGTTCGCCTCGGCGCCGGAATTGGAAAACACAACCACATCCGCGAAGGTGTTCTCCACGAGGCGGCGGGCCAGTCGCTCGCCCTCGGGGATCTGATAGAGATTAGAGGTGTGCCAAAGCTTGGATGCCTGCTCGGTCAGCGCCTTTACGAGATGCGGATGGGCATGACCTAAGGCATTCACCGCAACGCCGGCGCCGAAATCGAGATATCGCTCGCCATCTCGGCCGAAAAGCCATGGGCCCTCCCCTTTTTCGAAAGAAAGGTCGGCGCGCGCATAGATTGGCAGCAATGGCGACGTCACAGGACTAACTCCGCTTTGAGGGCCCAAGGTCGCACCCTGGCCCGAAAAAGAAAGCGCCGCCCAAGGACGGGGCGGCACGGTGGGGATTCTAGCGAGGCCGCAGACCCTGTCAATTCAAGAGAAATGATCTCACTGATCACAGGGAAATCCACCGCTCAACGCTTTCCCTGGGGAAAACGGCGAGGGGTGGCCAGGGACTCTTGCGCCCGAGTTCCCCCATCTAGTAACTTCGGAGCTGTCGAGTACGACATTCGTGCGGCGGCTTTCACCCTAACGAGCGACCCTCGCAACGCGGTCGGACAATCATGTTCTGTCCGCGACGCATAGGGGATTCACTGTGGGTTGGGCAGCCCCGATGGAGGCAGTAAGAAAATGGTAGATGCGGGCGTAACCTGGACGGATGAGAGGGTCGAGCTTCTGAAAAAGCTCTGGTCCGATGGCTTGAGCGCGAGTCAAATCGCGAGCGAGCTCGGCAACGTGACCCGAAACGCCGTTATCGGCAAGGTTCACCGCCTCGGCCTCTCCGGCCGCGCGAAGGACAAGACGGACGCGACCGCTGCGCGCCCCCGCAAGGCGCCCCGCGCACCGAGCGCCCCGGCCCCGATCGCCCCCGCGGTCCGAAACAATGTGGTGATCGCGCCAATTCCGCGCACGCCTGTGGTTGAGGAAGCATCGGAGGTCTTGGCAGACGTGGATATGGCGATCCCCATGTCCGAGCGCGTCACCATCATGGACTTGCGTGAATCCATGTGCCGTTGGCCCATGGGCGATCCGACCAAGCCGGAATTCCGCTTCTGCGGCGCCCGCTCCATCACCGGACTGCCCTATTGCAACCACCACGCCAGCGTTGCCTATCAGCCGGTGGCTGACCGCAGGCGTGAGCGGAAAGTGGTTCGCGCGTAAGGCGCGAGCCCGTCGTCTGGGCACTATTCGGTTTCGAAGACGCAAGAGCGGACGCGGTCAGCGCGGTTCCGCTCTTTTTATTTTGCCTGATCAGCGCCGGGGCTGGACGTCGGCAATTCCCGAGCATCCGGTGAAAGACGTTTGCCGAGGCAGGAGACCGTCTCCCGCTCCCAGCCTTCGTCACCAGGATCGGCCGTTCATCCCAATGTTGAAAAAGCCGGTGCGTACTCGATTTGCCCCGCGTTGGAAGGCACACTCATGTCACCCAGTGGGAGCAGCATCAAATGGGGCCCCGCAAAAGGAGACTCGAACGCCGCCGCCGCGCCGGCACTGAAGCCGAAGCGGCGATAATAATCTGGATCGCCCAGCACAAAAATGCCTTCGCAACCATCCGCCTTCGCCCGCTTGATGCCTTCCTCAATGAGCGCCGCGGCAACGCCCTGCATGCGCTTGTCCACGGCGACAGCGACCGGCGCGAGGCCAAGTGCCCTGAAGGCTGCCTTCATCCTCGAGAACATGACGTGTCCGACGACGCGGCCCTCCGCTATCGCCACAAGGGAAATGCTTGCATCGCCATCGCGACGAAGCTGATCGACCAGATCAGCCTCTGCTGGGGACGGGAACGCCTCAACATGGAGCAGGCGCACCGCAATGTGGTGACTTGAGTCCTCTGCTTCGATGATCATCCGTGATCGATGCCACAAAACGCCAACGGCCACCAGTCAACGCGTTAGTTCAACGCCGCCTCATCGCGGGCAAAGGTCTCATCGAACGAATAACCCGCGCCGCGTACCGTCCGAATGGGGTCGGGCTTGCGCGGCAGATTGATCGCCTTGCGCAAGCGGCCCACATGCACATCGACCGTGCGCTCGTCGATATAGACGTCATGTCCCCAGACGGCGTTGAGCAGATGCTCGCGGCTGAAGACGCGGCCGGGGCTCTGCATCAGGAATTCCAGCAGACGGAACTCGGTCGGACCCAGGTGCAATTCGTTGCCGTTGCGGCGGACCCGATGGGTTTCGCGGTCCAACTCCATGTCGCCTGCCATCAGGAGACTGGCGATATGTGTCGGCTTCGTGCGGCGGAGAAGGGCCCGGACACGCGCCAGGAGCTCCGGCACGGAGAAAGGCTTGACGATGTAATCGTCCGCGCCCGTGGCAAGGCCGCGAATGCGGTCGCCCTCTTCGCCGCGAGCGGTGAGCATGATGACCGGGAGGCGCTCGGTTTCAGGCCGCACGCGGATGCGCCGGCAGAGTTCGATCCCCGAGAGCCCGGGCAGCATCCAGTCGAGCAGTACGATATCCGGCACTTGCTCGCGCAGGCGGATCTCCGCATCGTCTCCGCGCGCGACGCTATCCACCTCGTAGCCTTCGGCTTCGAGATTGTAGCGCAGGAGGAGCGTGAGCGGCTCCTCATCCTCGACGATCAGAACGCGAGGTCCCATCCTTACTCTCCAGCGACAGTCGCATCGATCGAGCGGTCGTTCTTCGGCCGGTCGATCGCCAGGGTCTCGCCCGTCACGAGGTAATGCACCGTCTCGGCGATGTTGGTGGTGTGATCGCCGATGCGCTCAATGTTCTTGGCGCAGAACAGGAGATGCGTGCAGAACGAAATGTTGCGTGGATCTTCCATCATGTAGGTCAGAAGCTCGCGGAACAGCGAGGTATAGAGCGCGTCGATCGCCCCATCCCGCTGCCAGACATCGAGCGCCTTTGCCGTATCCTGCTGCGCATAGGCATCGAGCACGTCCTTGAGCTGCCCCAGCACGAGGTCGCTCATATGCTGCACGCCGACGACGATCTTTTGCGGTTGGAACTGCCCGCCGATGGCGAGCGCGCGCTTGGCGATGTTCTTCGCCAGATCGCCGATGCGCTCCACATCGCTCGACACGCGGATCGCGGAGATCGTTTCGCGCAAGTCGACGGCGAGCGGCTGACGGCGGGCGATGGTGAGGATCGCGCTCTCCTCCACCTCGCGCTGTAACACGTCGAGACGCATGTCGGAGGCGATGACGTTCTGCGCGAGCGGCATATCCCGCCGAACGAGCGCCGCGATGGAATCGACGAGCATCTTCTCGGCGATGCCGCCCATCTCGGAAATCCGTCGCCGGAGGTCCTGCAAATCGGTGTCGTAGGAGCTGACAATATGCTCCGCCATGGGAGGTCTCCCTTGAAGCGCTTCGGTCAGCCGAAGCGGCCCGTGATGTAATCCTGGGTCTGCTTTTTGGTGGGGGTCATGAACATCTTGTTCGTCGGCCCGAACTCGACCAATTCGCCGAGATACATGAAGGCGGTGAATTGCGAGATGCGCGCCGCCTGCTGCATGTTGTGCGTCACGATGACGATGGTGAACTCGGTCCGCAATTGCTCGATCAGATCCTCGATCTTGCCGGTCGAGATCGGATCAAGCGCCGAGGTCGGCTCGTCGAGCAGGATCACTTCCGGCCGCTGCGCGATGGTGCGCGCGATGCAAAGACGCTGCTGCTGGCCGCCGGACAGGCCCATGCCCGATTGGCGCAGCTTGTCCTTCACCTCGTCCCACAATGCCGCCTTGCGCAGGGCTTCTTCAATCCGGTCGTCGAGTTCGCCCTTCGGCAGCTTCTCATAGAGCCGGATGCCGAAGGCGATGTTGTCGTAGATCGACATGGGGAACGGTGTCGGCTTCTGGAACACCATGCCGACGCGGGCGCGCAATTCGTTCACATCGACCGCGGACGAGAGCACGTTCTGCCCATCGAGCAGGATTTCACCTTCGGCGCGCTGCTCCGGATAGAGGCTGTAGATGCGGTTGAAGGTTCGCAGGAGCGTCGATTTTCCGCAACCGGACGGGCCGATCAGTGCCGTGACCTGCCGGTCGAAGAAATCGATGGAGATGTCCTTCAGGCTCAGGAAATCCCCATAATAGAAATTCAGGTTCCGGACACCGATGCGAACCGGAGCGTTGAGGTCCGCGGGTGCCGAATGGCCGATAGCGCTGCTCGCAGTGACGGCAATCGGGCTCATCGGACTTTATCCTTCTTCAAGACGAGGCGCGCAGCAATCGACAGCGCCAGGATCGACAGAGTGATGATCAACGCTCCGGCCCAGGCGAGCTCGCGCCAGTTCTGATACGGCGCGAGGGCAAATTGGTAGATCATGACCGGCAGGTTCGAAACGCCACCCATGAGGTTCGGCTTGAACCAGAAATTATTGTTGAGCGCGGTGAAGAGCAGCGGCGCGGTCTCGCCCGCGATGCGTGCGGTCGCGAGAAGCACCCCCGTGACCATGCCCGCGCGGGCAGCACGCCAACTGATGCTCATGATCACCGTCGACATAGGCGCGCCAAGAGCCACGCCCGCCTCGCGCAGCGAGCCGGGGACGAGGCTGAGCATGTCCTCCGTCGTGCGCACGATGACCGGAACCGCGATGATCGCCAAAGCGACCCCGCCGGCCCAACCGGAATAACTCCCCATCGGCTGCACCATGAGGGTGTAGACGAACAGGCCGATGAGAATGCTGGGCGCGGCGAGCAGGATGTCGTTCACGAAGCGGATCAGCTCGGCAAGCTTGGAGCCCTTGCCGTATTCGGCGAGATAGGTTCCCGCCAAAACGCCGATGGGCGTGGCGACCACGATGCCGAGAACCGTCAGGATCAAGCTGCCGACGAGTGCGTTGGCGATGCCGCCGCCCTCGCTGCCGGGACCGGGTGTGGTCTGCGTGAAGACGGCCAGCGAGAGGCCACGGCCGCCCTCGATCAGAAGCATCACAAGAATCCAGCCCAGCACGGCGACCCCGAGCAGGGTGAACAAGGTGCAGGTGACCTTCAGCGCGCGATCCGCCATCCGACGGCTCCGACGCACGCGCGCCCAGGCGGGAGGATTCACGACGGGAAGATGCTGCGGCAAGGTACCCATCATCCTGTCCCCCTTATCTCGCCTTGACCTGCGCGATCAAAAGGCGCGCGAGCACAAGAACGGTGAACGTGACCAGGAACAGGATGCAGCCGAGCGCGAGAAGCGCGTTGAGCTGCAGCCCCGCCGCCTCGTTGAACTCATTGGCGATCCGCGATGCGATGGTGGAGCCCGGATCGAAGAGTGACAGGGACAAACGGTTCGCGTTGCCGATGACGAAGGTGACCGCCATCGTCTCACCCAACGCGCGGCCGAGGCCAAGCATGATGGCGCCGATGATGCTCACGCCCGCTTGAGGCAGCAGGACATGGCGGACGACTTCCCAGGTGGTGCAGCCGATGCCGTAGGCGCTCTCGCGCAGCATGGTCGGGATCTGATCGAGAATATCGCGGGTGATCGAGGCGATGAATGGGATGATCATGATCGCCAGGATGATGCCGGCGGTCAGCACGCCGACGCCCGACGGAACCCGCGCGTAAAGAATGGTGCCGAAGAACGGCAGGCCCTCGACGATCGAGGAAACGGGGATCTGGACGAATTTGGCGAAGAGCGGAGCGAAAACGAAGAGGCCCCACATGCCGTAGATGATGCTCGGCACAGCGGCGAGAAGCTCGATCGTCGTGGCGACCGGACGCTTGAGCCATGGGGGGCAGAGCTGGGTGAGGAAAATTGCGATGCCGATGGAGAGCGGCACGCCGATCACGAGCGCGATGAGAGCCGATGTCAGCGTGCCGACGATGGCGACCCAGGCCCCGTATTGATCACGCCCGACATCCCAGGCGCTCGAGGTGACGAAGCCGAAGCCGAACTCGCGGAAAGCGGGCATGCCGCCGTAGATCATCGAGCCGATGATGCCGGCGAGAACAATCAGGACGAGGAGGGCCGAGCCGTAGCTCGCCCACCGGAAGACCCGGTCGAAGACCGGCTGAGAGGAACGGCGGACGCTCTGCATGTTTGATATGATCATCCGATCAGACAGGACAGACATCCGCCGTACCTCAATTTTGGTGGCCGGTCAGCCGATTACTTCTTGAAGAGGGCTGCGCCGGACTTGTCCTTGATGTCCTTGGCCCAAGCGGCTTCGACCATGCCGACGACGTTGTCCGGCAGCGGGACGTAGTCGAGATCGGAAGCCAGCTTGCCGCCGTTTTTGTAAGCCCAGTCGAAGAACTTCAGCACTTCGGCGGTCTGCGCGGGCGTTTCCGGGTTCTTGTAGATCAGGATGAAGGTCGGCGCGGTGATCGGCCAAGCCTCGTCGCCGGGCTGGTTGGTCAGCGAGATGCCGAAGCCGGGAGCGGCATTCCAGTCAGCCTTGGCAGCCGCGGCCTGAAAGGACTTGTCGTCGGGCTTCGGATACTTGCCGCCCTTGTTCTGGAGCAGAGCGTAGGGAATATTGTTCTGCTTGGCGTAGGCGTACTCGACGTAGCCGATCGCGTTCGGAACCTGCTTCACGGTCGCGGCGACGCCCTCGTTACCCTTGCCGCCCTGGCCGACCGGCCAGCTGACGGTGGTGTTCGCGCCGAGGCCCGACTTCCAGCTCTCGGAAACCTGCGAGAGGTAGGTCGTGAAAACGTTCGTGGTACCCGAGGCGTCCGAGCGATAGACCGGGGTAATGGCCGCGTCGGGCAGCTTCACGCCGGGGTTCGCTTGCGCGATCTTGGCGTCGCTCCACTTGGCGATCTTGCCCTGGAAGATGTCGGCCAGGAGTTCGCCCGTCAGCTTGAGCTGGCCGGCTTCGACGCCCGGAATGTTGATGACCGGCACGATGCCGCCCATCACAGTCGGGAACTGCAGGAGGCCGCTCTTGTCGAGGTCTTCGCCCTTCAGGGGCGCATCGGTCGCACCGAAATCGACGGTCTTCGCCTGGATCTGCTTGATGCCGCCACCGGAGCCGATGGACTGGTAATTCAGGCCGTTTCCGGTCTCTTTCTTGTAGGCTTCTGCCCACTTCGCGTAGATCGGGAACGGGAAGGTCGCGCCTGCGCCGGTGATGTCAGCAGCGGCAGCCGGGTTCGTAAAGGCCGCGACGGCAAGGCCGGCAGCGAGGGCGTAGGACATGAGTTTCACGAGACGTCTCCTGTTCATACAAACGCGACAGCTGGCTCACATCATGAGGTGCCTAACCGCGCGAGTGGACAGCTAGGCCCGACCGATGTCGGGTCTACGACAGTTGGATGACAATTAAATGACAGCCCGGCCGCCGCGAACGAAAAAGCCTTACGTTTCCTGGGTTCAGGCTCTCTGCGCTTCCGGCAACGTAACGGTGAACCGAGCACCCCGACCCGGCTCGCTGGCGATGTCGAGATGGCCGCGATGGCGGTTGACGATGTGCTTGACGATGGCAAGCCCCAGACCCGTGCCGCCCTTGTCCCGGCTTTCCGCCACATCTACGCGGTAGAATCGCTCGGTGAGCCGGGGGAGATATTCCGGAGCGATTCCGGGGCCGTAATCCTGCACCGCCAGGATCGCCTGAGACGACCCTTGATCACCGGGGGTGGGGACGCTGGCAAGTTCCACCTCGACCTTACCGCCGCTCTCGCCGTATTTCACCGCGTTCTCGATGAGGTTTTCGATGACGCGCAGAAGCTCGTCGCGATCGCCGAGAACCGGGAGCGGTCCATCTGGCAGCGTCGCCTGAATCACAACGCCCCGATCCCGCGCGAGCGGCGTCAGCGTCTCGACCATCTGCCTGGCGATGGAGGTGAGATCGACCGGCTCAGTCGGCGGCACGTGGGCGCGCATCTCGATGCGCGACAGGGACAGGAGATCGTCGATCAGGCGCTTCATGCGCTGCGCCTGCCCCCGCATGATGTCGAGAAAGCGCTCGCGGGCCTTGGCGTCGTTGCGGGCAGGTCCTTGCAAGGTTTCGATGAAGCCGAGAAGGGAAGCGAGCGGCGTGCGCAGCTCGTGGCTCGCATTGGCGACGAAATCGGCGCGCATGGCCTCGAGACGCCGGGCAGAAGTGAGGTCGCGGAAGAACAGCACGACGCCGGAAAGCACCTCGACACCCGAGGCGTCCGGCTGGAGCAGGCCGATATGCACCTCGAAGGTCCGCTCCGTCGGGACACGCTCGGAATATTCGACCTTCAAGGGAACGCCGGAGGACAGCACCTCGTCGATGCCATCGAGAACATCCGGGCTGCGAAGGGCGAAGGACAGCGGATGCCCGTTCTTCAGGCCCGGCAGCAGAACCCGCGCGGCCGCGTTGGCTTCCACCACCAGGGCGCGCCGATCCACGAGAATGACCGGGTCGGGAATATGCGCCAGGAGCGCATCGGCGACGCCCGGCCGGCGGTTTTCCTTGAGTTGGCGGGGGCCTGCCCGAAGAAGGCCGCTCCGAAGGCCACGTCGCGGCCCACCGACCAGCGCGCCAAGCGCGATCGTGAAGGCCGCTCCCGCCAGAAGCCAAATATCCCAGTGTCCCCGCACCGCAATGATGACGAGCATCAGGATGGACGCGACGACCGCACCGCGAATGGCCCCGAGCCGCGCCGGATTGGTGCCTTCCGGGCCCTCCTTCGACGGACTTTCTTCAAGGTCGCTCATGGGGTGCTGACAGGTCCTTGGGAAGGAGACCTCTGTGTAGAGCGGGTGCCTTGAAGAGTCATCCTGCTTGTCGCGAGCCTCTCAATCCGATGTGGACTCGCTCTCGTCCGGCCTGAAGGCTCCCCGCGACGACCGGATGCGGTTGCGAACCTCATAGGCGCCGAGAAACGCGAGAGCGACGACGAAGGGAATGAGGTAATAGCAGAGGCGGTAGAGAAGCA
This sequence comes from Microvirga alba, assembly GCF_015694465.1. Classification (GTDB taxonomy): domain Bacteria; phylum Pseudomonadota; class Alphaproteobacteria; order Rhizobiales; family Beijerinckiaceae; genus Microvirga; species Microvirga alba. The sequence goes on along the minus strand of NZ_JADQDO010000008.1, from coordinate 196,120 downwards.
ACGCCCCAAGCACCGGCTCGCGCGGATAGCTCGACAGCGCCAGCAAAATCGTCGCCTCGAACACGCCAAGCCCACCCGGCGCATGGCTGGCCACACCCAGCATCACTGCAAAAATATAGACCGCGAGGAAGGTCTCGAAACTGATATTGTGTCCACCCGGCAGAAGCACGAAGAGCACGCCCGCTCCGGCGCACACATCCGCCGCCCCGATCAGGATCTGCGCGACCGACAAGCGGAAACCGGGCAAATCCAGTCTCCAGCCCTGGATCTTCACCACCCGCCGCTTCACCGAAACCCAAGCGAGATAAGCGACAACCGAACCGGCGGCACCCAGACCGACGAGCTGATTGAGCCGCATGTTCGTATAAACGAGATTGGCCAGGGCCTCGGCCTGACCGAGCATGCTCCAGCCCAGGACAAGCGCCATGCCGAGCCAGAATGTCACGCCGGCGATCACGGTCAGGCTGGCGACGCGGCCGGCGCTCAGCCCTTTCGAGGCATAGATCCAGTAGCGCACGGTGCCCGCGGTCAGAAGGGGGAAGCCGAGGGTGAAGCTCACCGCATAGCTCGTGAACGAGGCCAGAGCCGTGGTGCGATAGGGAATGTGCAGCTTCAGCTGCTTCAGAGCGATGGCGTCGTAGCAGGTCAGAAGGCCATAGCTGACCGTCGTCAAAAGGACCGCCAAACCGATCTGGCGCAGGCTCGCGGCTGTGAAGGCCGCTTTCAACTCGTTGACGTCGATGCCGGAGACAATATGCCAGAGCACCACAATCGACGCGCCGAACAAAAGCACGCTCGCCGCCATCCCGATCCACGCGAAACGGCGAGACCGCCGTTCTTTTGGATGGAGGGCCTCGGCCGATGACATATCAGGGGCCGACGCCCGGTGGGGACTCAGATCATTCATCAAAAAGGAAACCAGCCTCGGCGTGGGAAATATTTCTTATTGTTCGAGGACTACCTTGCATCTAGGCACTCACACCGAGAAGCGCCAGATCCGGGCAAATCCTTAAAGCCTTCATGACCCTGCGGCTACTCCTTGCGTTTGGGAAGCTACAGGATAAGGTCGATTATGGGTTGTATGCCTCCCCAAAGAACCGCAAAATGTGGCTCTATTGGGGGGTCTCGCCACACGCTAAGCCAATCCAAGGGGGCGCGAGTGGATTTCAAGGAAACTGAAGGCCAATTCGCCATTTTGGCCGAAAGCCTGCCGCAGCTCGTCTGGTCCGCGCGGTCTGACGGGTATAATGACTATTTCAACCAGCGCTGGCATGAATTCACAGGCCTGAATTACGAGAAATCCGCGGGCGACCGCTGGAAGAGTGCCATTCACCCCGATGATCTGCCACCCGCTGAGGTCATTTGGGCCCAGGCGATTGCAACCCAACGGCCCTATGAGGTCGAATACAGGCTCCGCAAGGCGAGTGGTGAATACGTTTGGGTCCTCGTCAGAGGCAACCCGGTTTGCGACACCGGGGGGAAAGTCGTCCGTTGGTTCGGCACCGCCACCGATATCGAACGGCAAAAACAAGCGGAAGAAGCACTTCGAAGCCTCGAGAAGCAATATCGCCTGGCGCTGGAGGCGTCTCGTCTCGGCACCTGGAAGATCGACCTCGACAGGGGTGTGGTCAGCTGGGACGAGGGAACCTGCTCTCTCTTCAATATCCCTCACAACGGCTTGTATAGCCTTCCTCTCGACGAGGCGATGGCGCGGATCCACGAGGACGATCGGGCCTTGGTTGCGCAGCGCATGGCGATGGCGACGGCGCGTGGCTCGAACGGCCGTTACGAAGTGGAGTACCGGACAGTCACGCCGGAAGGGGAGATTCGGTGGATCCGCTCGAACGGGCGGGCCTATCATGTCCGTGACGGGAACGAGTTACGCGCCGCGGGCCTGTCCGGCGTCATCAGCGACATCACCGAGCAACACGCGGCCGAGCAGGCCAAGCAGCTCTTGACGCGGGAGCTGACTCACCGCGTCAAAAACCTCTTCGCGATAGCGAATGGCATGGTGTCGATGACCGCCCGTACGGCCAAGGATCCGAAGGAGATGGCGAATCTCCTGCGGGGACGCCTGAGCGCCCTGTCGCGCGCCCATGAGTTGGTCCGGCCCATCGCGGACCCCGTGCGCCGGAGCGACTCCGATATTGATCTCGAACAATTGATCAAGGCCGTTCTCGCCCCCTACAGGGAAGCGGATGGCGATCAGGTCGCCATCGAAGGACCGGCCCTCGAAGTCGGCCCGAACACCACGACAAGCCTGGCGTTGGTCCTGCATGAACTCGCAACCAACGCCGCGAAATACGGTTGCCTGTCCAGGGCCAAGGGACTGCTCAGCATCGGCTGGACCATGGGGGCCGACGGCATCGATCTCGTTTGGACGGAGACCGGCGGGCCGCCGATCCCGCACCCCCCCACCTTCGAGGGCTTCGGCACTCAACTGGCGTTGCGCAGCATCACCGGCCAGCTTGGCGGGACCCTGGACAGGGAGTGGCGCCGGGAGGGTTTGCGCGTCCACATGGCCTTGCCTCTCAGCCGACTGAGGGGCTAACGACTCGCAACGAAGACTCTAAGGCCCCCTCACGACGGGCCGGGACGCCCACCCTGGAAACCGCCATGCCCACTTATCGCCGCGCGCTCGTTCTGGGCGGTGCCCGCTCCGGAAAAAGCCGCACGGCGCAAAATCTTGCCGAATCCGCTTCGGCAAGCCGCGTCTACATCGCGACGGCCCAGTCCTTCGACGAAGAGATGCGCCAGCGCATCGCCCATCATCAGTCCGAGCGCAACGGCCAATGGCGAACCCGCGAAGCCCCCCTCGCCTTGACGGAGGCCATTCGGGCGGAAGCGAACCCATCGCGGGTCGTGCTCGTCGATTGTCTGACACTGTGGCTCTCGAACATTCTGCTGGCCGAGCATGACGTGAACCGGGAGACGGAGCGCTTGATCGAGGCGATCCGCGAGGCGGCGGGGCCGCTCGTGCTGGTCTCGAACGAAGTCGGCCAGGGGATCGTGCCCTCCACCCCGCTGGGTCGAACGTTTCGAGATGCGCAGGGGCGTCTGAACCAGCGCGTCGCCGAAGCCTGCGAGGCGGTCGTCTTCATGGCGGCTGGCTGTCCGCTGCTTGTCAAACCGGCAGCACCGCTTCAGGTCACGCTCGCATGACCAAGCGTCCTCCCGCCATCATGATCCAGGGCACCGGATCGAATGTCGGCAAATCCCTGCTCGTCGCCGGACTGTGCCGCCTTTTCGCCCGGCGTGGTCTGCGCGTGCGGCCTTTCAAGCCGCAGAACATGTCGAACAACGCGGCGGCCGTCGAGGGCGGCGAGATCGGGCGCGCCCAGGCATTGCAGGCGCGGGCGGCGAATGTGACCCCGAACGTGCATATGAACCCGGTGCTGCTCAAGCCCGAGACGGATCGGCGCTCGCAGATCATCGTTCAGGGTCAACGCTTCGGCCATCTCGAAGCCTCAGGCTACCGCGACCGCCGCACCCTGCTGCCTTTCGTGCTCGACAGCTTCCACACACTCGGGGCCGATGCCGATCTCATTGTGATCGAGGGGGCGGGCAGCCCCGCTGAGACCAATCTGCGTGACGGCGACATCGCAAATATGGGCTTTGCTACGGCGGCACAGGTTCCGGTTGTTCTTGCGGGCGACATCGATCGCGGCGGGGTCATCGCAAGTCTGGTCGGAACCCATGCGGTTCTGGAGCCGGGCGACCGCGGCCTCGTGCGCGCATTCCTGATCAACAAGTTTCGTGGCGACCCCACGCTGTTCAACGATGGGATCACGACCATCGAGCGGATGACCGAATGGCCCTCTCTCGGCGTCGTGCCGTGGTTCCGGGCCGCTCACAAACTGCCTGCGGAAGACGCGCTCGACATCGCCTCGGACAGCGGAGCCGATGCGGCGTTCAAGATCGCCGTTCCGATTCTTCCACGCATCGCTAATTTCGATGATCTCGACCCGCTGAAGCTCGAACCCTCCATCGCGCTCACCATGGCACCCCCCGGCTCGCCCCTGCCGCAGAATGCCGACCTCATCATTCTCCCCGGCTCCAAGGCGACAATCGCGGATCTCGCCTTCCTGCGGGCGCAGGGGTGGGACCTCGACCTTGCGGTTCATGTTCGTCGCGGCGGGCGAGTGCTTGGGCTCTGCGGCGGCTATCAAATGCTTGGACGCGCGATATCGGACCCGGCTGGGGTCGAGGGCTCGCCGGGCACGGTCGAGGGGCTCGGGCTCCTGGACGTCGAGACGGTGCTCACCGTCGACAAGACTGTCCGCCCGGTTACGGCGCGGCATGAGGCGACCGGCCTCGATCTTGCGGCGTACGAAATCCATCTCGGACGCACCGACGGGCCGGATGCGGGGCGCGCACCCTTCACTATCGGAAACGAGGCCGAGGGCGCGGTTTCCACGGACGGGCGCATCATGGGCACTTATCTGCACGGCCTGTTCACGACGGATGCCTTCCGCCAGGCTTTCCTGCGAAAACTCAGTCCGGGCGTGGCCTTTGACGGCCTGAATTACGAAGCCGAGGTCGAGGGAACTCTCGACGCGCTGGCCGCTCATCTCGAAACCCATCTCGACGCCGACCGCATCCTGGCGATTGCGCGAGCGGGGATCTGATCAGCGCACCTTGGCTCGCACCTCGCTCGCCAGGGCGTCGATGAGCGCGGGCGTCGAAGGGCCGCCGCAGATTGCAAGCTGTCCGGGGATGACGAGACGTCGATCGGGCGGTACAGCGGCCGCGAGGGCGTGATGCACGAGAAGTGCCGAACCGTTGTCGACGGCCTGAGCGTCGTCGCTGTGCACGAGCAGATAATCCGGCGGCGTGGTGACGATGCTCTCCAGCCGCACGACCCCTCCCCGCTTCATGCCGAGCACATTTTGCTGAAGCGTGAAACCCATATGCTCCAACACCTCGCTGATGAGCGAGTTCGACGCCGGCACCCACCCCCTGCGGTAGTAAGTCAGAATGCTCCGTTTCGCAGGGACGATGCCCTTCGCCCGCGCCAACGCGGCGTCGATCTCCGCGATCAGCGCCTCGCCGCGCTCAGGGTGGCCCAGACGCCCGGCGACGGCGCGGATCTGCTCGCGCCCGAATTCCAGGCTCCGCCATGGCTCCAGAGTCAGAACCTCCAGCCCTTGCCGCCGCAAAAGTGCCGTGCGGTCGTGCTGACCGAAATTGCCCGCGAGAACCAAATCGGCACCGCTGAACAAAATCGCCTCGCCTTTGCCCGCGTTGGCCGGCACAGCCGCCGCCTCGGCGTTCAGAAACGAGAGAGAGGGATCGCGCACGAGAGGGCTCAAAGAGGCGATCTGGTCGTGGTCCGCCAGACGCAGCAGCAATTGATCCGCGCAGAGATTGAGCGAGACGATACGTTGCGGAGCAGGCTCTGCGGCCGCCGATCCCGCCCCGAAGGGCAGCGCGAAGAGCGCCAGCGCAAACCATGTGGACCATCGCGCGAGATGGAGTTGCGGCATCAGGGGCAACCCGCTAAGAGAAACATTGACGTTGGTGCCTCGAGCCATCGAGGTGAAACGGGAACACGGTGCGGATTTGATCCTAAGCCGTGGCTGCCCCCGCAACTGTAAGCGGCGAGCGGCGGTCCTTCATGCCACTGAATCTTCGAGCGACACAAGCTCGACAGGTTTCGGGAAGGCGGACCGCATGCAAGAACCCGCGAGCCAGGAGACCGGCCAGCGTCTGATCGCAACCCATCTTTGCTCGCCGGCGGGGCGAGTAGGAGTCTCCTATGCTTACGTCTCCACGCCGCACGCTCGCGGCATCCGTCTCCTTTTGCGCGCTTTTGATCGGAGCGGCGCAGGCCCAAAACGCAACCCCATCCCTTCCCATCCCCGACATCGTCATCACGGCAACCCGCACGCCGCTTGCGATTACGCAGGCCGGCAGCGCGATCTCCGTGATCACGGCAGAGGAAATTGCCAAGGAATCGCCGAAGAGCACGGCCGACGTGCTCCGGCGCGTGCCGGGTCTGTCGGTCGTCGAGGCCGGCGGCCCGGGAGGCACCACCCTGGTGCGGATTCGCGGCGGCCAATCCGGACAGACTCTCGTTCTCATCGACGGCATTCGCGTCAACGATCCAGCATCGGCATCGGACGAATTCGACTTCGCGAATTTGGTCGCGACGGATATCGAGCGCATCGAGGTTCTGCGCGGTCCGCAATCTGCGCTCTATGGCTCAGATGCCATGGGCGGCGTGATCAACATCATCACCCGCAAGGGTCAGGGCGCGCCGCGTTTCAGCACCAGCGTCGAAGGCGGCACCTATGGCACCAAGGCGGCACGCGCCGCCGTTTCCGGCAGCTCCGGTCCGGTGTCCTATGCCTTTTCCGCGACGGGTTTCGACACCGCCGGCTTCTCCCGCTACGGCTACCGGATCGGGCGGATCGAAGGCCCGCGCGTGCTGCCCCTGGAGGCGGACGGCTCTCAGCGTCTCGGTGCGTCAGGCCGTGTCTCGGTTCAGCTCTCGAAGGATGTGGAGCTCGAAGTCGGCGGCTATAGCAGTTACAATGGCGCTCAATACGATGCGGGGTTCGGTGATTTTCCCGACACGCCCTCACAGTCCCAACAGCGCCTGTTCGAGGGTCACACACGCCTGACCGCTTATGCGTTCGATGGCCTGCTGCGCAACTCGATCCTCGTTTCCGCGACGCGCACGAACCGCCACTACCGTGATGTGAGCTATTTCGGTTCTCTGACCAACCCGTCCTGGTCCAACACCGATTATGTGGGTGACAGCCTCGCGGCGGAATATCAGGGCGACTTGAAGCTCGGCACCTTCGGTCTTCTCACCTTCGGCGCGAAGGTGGAGCGGGATCGCTTCACCTCAACGTCGCGCGACGTCCTGCCCGTCCCGAGCTTGCCACGCGAGAACAACGATGCCTCGCAGACCACGCGGTCTCTCTACGCGCTGCATCAATTCACGCTCTTCGACAATCTCCACCTGTCGTTTGGCGGCCGGCTCGATGACATCGAGAATGGCGATCGCTTCGGAACCTGGCGCGCGACGGCGGCCTATGAGGTTCCCAACACCGACATGAAACTGCGCGCGAGCGTGGGGACGGGCGCGAAGGCTCCAAGCCTCTTCCAGCGCTTCGACCCAACCTATGGCACGCCAGATCTGAACTCGGAACACTCGGTCGGTTTCGATGTCGGCGTCGATCAACGCCTTCTCGATGATCGGCTCTTGCTGTCGGCGACGTTCTTCGCAAACCGCTTCCGCGATCTGATCGATTTCACCTTCGATCCCGCTGCGTGCCTCCCCACGCAGCCTTTCGGCTGCTATCTGAACGTTGCACGCGCGCGCACATCGGGTGTCGAGCTTTCGGCGGATATGGACGTCATTCCAACGTGGCTGCGCATCAAGGCTGTCTATACCCATCTGGAGGCGTTCGATCAGCAGACGCACCTGCGCCTTGCGCGCCGCCCTCAGGATGAAGGACGCATCGGCCTGATCGTGACGCCGATCGCGGGATTGTCGATCGAACCATCCGTGGTGTTCGTGGGCGAGAGGTTCTCCTCGAACGGCGAGAAGAACAAGCTGCAGCCTTACGCTCGCTTCGACGTCTACGCGGATTACCGGGTCAACGACACGTTCAGCGTCTTTGCAAGAGCAGAGAACGTGACGGACGCGCGCTATCAGGAAGTCTACAATTACGGCACGGGCGGACGCGCATTCTATGCCGGCCTTCGCGCGACGTGGTGAGCGCGCTCGCAACTAGAGCTTCCTGATTTCACTGTCCTGATCCGCTCAAATCATAACAATCAGCAGGAGGGCGATCACGCCCCCCTGCATCCCGCACGCGACGCGATAGAGCGTCAAGGCGCGGCGAATGTCGCTGGCATGCGCCAGCGCCCGGCCGCGCCCCATCCAATGATCCTGAACGGTGACGCCGTCATAGATGCGCGGACCTGCGAGCCGCAACCCCAGGGCTCCGGCCATGGCGGCTTCCGGCCAGCCCGCATTGGGCGAGCGATGATACCGCGCATCGCGCAGCACGGCCTTGGCCGCCGCCAGCGCGCTGCATCGGGGGACAAACACCGCCGCCAGCACGATGAGGCACGCCGACAAGCGGGAGGCCGGGAGGTTGACCACGTCATCCAGCCGCGCGGCGGGCCAGCCATACGCCTCGTAACGGGGCTTGCGATGGCCGATCATGCTGTCCGCCGTGTTGATTGCCTTGTAGGCCGCCCCACCCGTCAGCCCGGCAATGGCCGTGTAGATCGTGGGCGCGACAACTCCGTCGGAAAAATTCTCGGCCAGACTTTCGATGGCCGCGCGCGCGACGCCGGCCTCGTCGAGGAACTCCGGATCGCGCCCGACGATCTGCGAGACGGCCAAGCGCCCGGCCGCGACGCTTTCCTCAAGTCCCATCGCCACACGCGCCACGTGGTCGTGGAGACTGCGTTGCGCGATCAGACTGCTCGCCAAAACGCCCATTACGATGAAGGCCCAGCCGCCGAGGGCGAGACGACAAAGCGTCTCCACCAGAAAAGCCGCGCCGGCAGTCATGCCGACAGTGACGATCAGCGTCAGGACACCCCGCCTGCGGCGCACATGCGACGGCCGTTCAAGCCGATTGAACCGCTTCTCCAGACCGGCGATCAGCGCGCCGATCCAGGTGACCGGGTGGCCGATCCGGGCGAAGAGCCAGGCCGGATAGCCCGCGCAGGCATCGACGGCGAGGGCAATCAGGACAATCGAGAGGGTGGCGGTTATGAAAGACATCGCATTCGAATGGAGCAGCCATGCAGCACGGCGGCAATCTTCATGACGCAAAAGCGCGTTTCCCGGAAGCGCCCGAGCCCTGGCTCGACCTGTCGACCGGGATCAATCCCAATGCTTATCCCCTGACCCTGCCGGATCCACGCGCCTTTACCCGCCTGCCGTCGCCGCAGGAGGTCAGCCATACGGAGGCCGTCGCGGCCCGGGCCTACCGCATCAGCGATCCGGCCCGCGTAGCGGCGACCCCGGGATCGCAGGCACCGATCCGTCTGCTGCCGCGCCTGCGCGCGCGGGGAAGAGTCGCCATCGTGGGGCCGACCTATAGCGAGCATGAGCGGAGTTGGGTTCGCGAGGGTCATGAGATCCTTGCCGTGACAACTCTCGTCGAGGCCCTTTCGTTGACGCCCGACGTGGTCGTGGTCGTCAACCCCAACAATCCGGACGGACGCGTCGCCCATCCGGCGGAACTGGCGAGCGCGGCGGCGGAGCTCCATCAGCGTGGCGGCTGGCTGGTGGTGGACGAGGCTTTCGGCGATCTGGACGATGAGGCGTCGATTGCTCCGCAGGACCTCCCCGGCACAATCGCTCTGCGCTCCTTCGGCAAGGCTTACGGCCTGGCGGGCGTGCGGCTCGGTTTCGTCGTGACCGCTCCCGCCCTCTGCGCCCGCATCCGGGAAGAACTGGGGCCCTGGGCGGTTTCGGGCCCTGCCCTTGCCATCGGCGCGGCGGCACTCGCCGACGACGCGTGGCTCGCGGAACAGAAAGTCCGGCTCTTTGAGGCCGCCATCGCGCTGGATCGGCTCTTGACCGGCGCGGGTTTCCACATCGTCGGCGGAACGCGACTCTTTCGTCTGGCCCGCCACGGGGCCGCGCCGGATTGGTTTGTCCGTTTGGCGAAGGCGGGAATCTGGGTGCGCAAGTTCGACCACGATCCTACCATCCTGCGCTTCGGTATTCCTCAAGAAGAGACATGGACCCGGCTCAAACAATCACTCGCAGCAAAGTAATATTTTCTTCTTATCCCTTCGTCTAAAGAAGCGGCGGGTCGTCGCAGCGCTAAATAAATGGAACCGAAATAGTCAAGCTGACCTATTCTGGACATATCCCGAAGCCACGAAGGCGTCGCTTCTAGAAAAAACGACCGCAAACCCGCATCGCGGCGACGCGGCATCCTTCGGGGGTTCCAGCATGACTGTCAGACTGACAGCGTCTGTTGACGCGTGCCAGCCTTTGGACTTTTGCCAAGACGACGAGACCATTCTTTGGCTCCAACCGAGCCGCGAGAGGCGGCGGCGTCCCGGCCTGCGGGGCGTGCGAGCCCTCCTCCGCCTGACGACGAGCTTCAGCCTGGGCGTTTGCCTGACGGTTGCGACAGCGACGGCAGCGACCGCTCCCGCCTCTGCCGCCAGCACGGCCGAGCTTTCTGGGCCGGACCTCCAGATCGTCCCCGTCGCAGCCGCTGAAATCGATCTGAGCGACCTTCAGACGGCCCCGGTTTCAATCGAACCCGCTGCCGTCGATCCTCTCGCAGCGATTGTCCCCGTGCCAGCCGCGGACACGCACGACATTCGCGCGAGCATCATCAAGGCGATGCCGCTTACCAACGCGAGAAGTGCCGCCGAGACCCGGCGCATCGCCCACCCCGAGGACCAAATGCAATTCGGCGGCATGCGCGTTCCGCGCTGGATCGTCGATACGATCCTCCGCGCGGCGGATGCGACCGGCGTCGATCCCGTTTACATGATGGCTCTGGCGGACAAGGAATCGAGCTTTGTGACGAACAACAAGGCCTCCTCTTCCTCGGCGGTGGGGCTGTTCCAGTTCATCGCGGGGACGTGGCTCGAAGTCGTCCGCACCTTCGGCGAAGAACATGGCCTTGGCGCGGAGGCCGCGGCGATTCAAAGCACCCGCGGTCAGCTGACCGTGCCGAACGCGGCGATGCGCGAGCACATTCTCGGGCTGCGCCGCAATCCGTTCCTATCGGCGCTGATGGCCGCCGAGATGATGAAGCGAGATCGAGCCAAGATCGAAAGCCGGCTCGGCCGCCAGATCAGTCGCTCGGAATTCTATTTTGCCCATTTCTTCGGCGTCGACAGCGCCAGCAAGTTCATGGCGCTGGTGGATGGAAAGCCGAGGCAGAGCGCCCCTCGGGTGTTTCCCGCGGCAGCCAAAGCCAACAAGACGCTGTTCTTCGCGAAAGCCGGCCGCAAGACCCGCCAGCTCACCGTCACCGAAGTTTATAAGAAGATCGACGGCATGATCGATAAGCGCCTCGAGCGCTATGAAGATGTATCGCTCTTGGCGGTGGCAGAGGCTGAAATCGGAGCCAATTGAGGCGTCGAGTCGCAGTTTGCGGGATTTCGAGTCATTTCGCTCGGGGCCTTCACGCCTTCGTCGGCGGCGTTCTTTTCAGCGCGTGCGCTTATCGCCGCCTCGGCCGCTCCCGTCGGAGAGACTTCGACAAATCCGCCCTTCGCCGCGGGGCGCGGCATTTGCCGAATCCGGATAACGACGAAGATCGTCAGGATGAAGGACACGACCGTGGAATAGATGAAGAGCCCCTTCGGCCCCATCATATCCATCGCCCAGGCCCCGAGGAGCGGGCCGACCGTCACGCCAACCGCCCACGAAAACAGAAGTGTGCCGACCGTCGATATGATCTGCCCCGGATCGACGATGTCGCAGGCATGGGCGACGCAGACGGAATAGATGCACAGCGCAAGCCCGCCCCAGAGCGCAAAGCTCAAAAGAATGAGATTCTGCGCACCACTGGCGCTCGTGAGCAGGATCAGGAGCGAGACGAGGGTTGTTCCGCCCGCCAATCCCGCGATGATATACCGCCGGTCGGCTCGGTCCGAGAGCCAGCCGAGCGGATATTGCATGGAGAGGCTACCGGCTTGCAGCGCGAACAACAGCGCCGCCGCCTTGTCCTGACTCAACCCGATGCTGACGCCGAAGACGGGCGTGATGGCGATAACGGGGCCGTTGATCAAGCCAACCGCGAACGCTCCGACCACCGCCGAAGGAGCGGCCTTGAAGAGGCTGCGAACCCGGATACTGACGCTGCGCGGCGGGGGCGGCTCTTCCGTCGTTGTCGCGGCGATTGGCAGAAGCGAGAGCGACATAACGGCGCTCACCGCCATGAAAAACCCATCCGCGTCGATGCTGCCGAGCGCGATGCCGAGGGGCGAAACCATCAGCGCCAGCTTCGTGCAGATCATGTAGAAAGAAAGAATGCGGCCGCGATGGCTCGACATGGCACGGGCACTGATCCAGCCGTCCGTGACGGTGAAAATGCACGCAAACGTCATGCCGATCACGCCGCGCAGAAGAGCCCAGGCCAAGGTCGTATGGGCCTGCGTCATCGCCAGAACGACGACAGCGGCGACGGCTGCAAGACTCGCGAAGGCGCGGATGTAGCCCACGTGACGAATGAAGGCCGGTGCGAGGAAGCAGCCCGTCGAGAAACCGAGGCCGTAGGTCGCCGCCACGATACCGATGGACGCGATCGAGAGACCTTCCGCCTGCATGCGGAGCGGCATCAGAGCCTGGAGAAGACCGTTCGCCGCCTGCAGCAAAGTGGTCGCGGCCGTGATCGTCCAGATGAGAGCGAGTGAAGAATTCACGGTCCACAGGGAGACAAGCGAAGCGGCGAGCGCTGGAATAACAAGATAGACCTCAGCCTCTCCGAGAGATCAAGAGTCCATATCGGCGATTTTCGTGATTTCCGTCCGGGATCGAACACGCGGCGCCGCTGAAGCGATGCCGCGCGCTCTAAAATTTCGAGGCTTCGCTAATGATCCGGTCCGCTTTTGCGGAATCCGGCAAACAAATAGAATCCATTGAAACGGACGCCGGTCGCCGCGGCCTTTCCGTCAAAGCCGAGCGGCGGCTCGCGGCCGCCATCGACGCGGCCATCGAATTTCCAAAGCGGCCCCGTGACGAAGGGGGGGACGGACCGCTCCTCAGGCACCGCGCAGAGCAGCCCGTCCGGCTGGGTACTTCGGAACAGGTTGTAGGCGCACATGACTGTCCTCCTGCATCGTTTTTCGCTCGATCATTCATTGCCGGCGGTGGGATCGTGATGGCACACCTAGGCAAGAATGTGTCATTCCGAGCGCAAAAACCTCCCCGAATGAGTGTGGCGCGCGCGAAGGATCCTTTGTTAGGCTGGAGGCCCGCGTGGCTCCTTGCCGGGCGGCAAGACCAGAGGAAACAAAGACATGATCGTTCGAGGACCCCTATGGCGAAGCCTGATCGGGCTTGGCCTTCTGGCCGGCGCGCCCCTTTCAATTCCGGCTTTCGCACAACCTGTCGCGCCTTCACCGGAAGCCCCGACGGGCCGCACGGCAAAATCCACCAGCGTGGCGACCAAGGACATGGTCGCGGCAGCTAACCCCCTCGCCGCCCAGGCCGGCCGCGAAATTCTCGCCGCCGGAGGAAGTGCTGCGGATGCGGCGGTCGCCGTGCAGTTGGTTCTCAATCTGGTCGAGCCGCAAAGCTCCGGCATCGGCGGCGGTGCCTTCATGGTGTTCTGGGATGGAACGGCCATGACCACCCTCGACGGCCGCGAGAAAGCTCCCGCCGCGGCGAAGCCCGAACGCTTTCTCGGTCCCGATGGGAAGCCGATGAAATTCTACGATGCCGTCGTCGGCGGCCGCTCGGTCGGCGTTCCTGGGACAATCCGTCTCATCGAGATCGCCCATAAGAAGTGGGGCAAGCTGCCCTGGAAGCAGGTGATCGAACCCGCCATCCGTCTGGCCGAGAACGGCTTCACCATCTCGCCGCGCCTCAACGGGTTGCTCTCCCAAGAAAAGTATCTCCAGAACGATCCTTTGGCCCGCGCCTATTTTTATGACGCCGAGGGCAAGCCCAAGGCGGTCGGAACGGTGCTCAAGAACCCGGCCTTCGCTCAGACCCTGCGCGCCATCGCGGACAAGGGAGCGGATGCGTTCTACACGGGCGACATCGCCCAGGACATCGTGGCGACCGTCACCGGCCATGCGATCAATCCGGGCGACATGACCCTCGACGATCTCAAGAGCTACGTGGTCGAGGAACGACCGGCGGTCTGCGGTCCCTACCGAGTCTATAAAATCTGCGGCATGGGGCCGCCGAGCTCCGGCCAGATCGCCGTGCAGCAGATCCTGGGCGTGCTCGAGACCCAGGACATGGCCGCCATGAAGCCGGGTCCCGACGCGGTGCACTGGATTTCGGAAGCGGGCCGCCTCGCCTTCGCCGACCGGGGGCTTTATGTCGCCGACCCCGCTTTCGTCAGCGTGCCCGTCAAGGGCCTGACTGATCCCGGCTATCTCAAGAGCCGCGCGGCTCTGGTCGATCCGAACAAGTCCATGGGCAAGGCCAAGCCCGGCGAGCCGCCGTTCCAGAAAACCTTCCTCTGGGGTGCGTCGGACGGCATCGAATACGGCACGAGCCATATGTCGATCGTCGACCGCAACGGCAACGCGGTCTCGATGACCACGACCATCGAGGATGGGTTCGGCGCGCGGCTCATGACCAAGAGCGGCTTCCTGCTCAACAACGAGCTGACGGACTTCTCCTTCACGACCGTTGAAGACGGCAAGCCGGTGGCGAACCGGGTCGAAGCCAACAAGCGGCCCCGCAGCTCGATGGCACCGACCATCGTGCTCGACAACGGCAACAAGCTCTATGCGGTCGTCGGCTCGCCCGGCGGCAGCCTGATCATCAACTACGTGGCCAAGACCCTGGTCGGCATCCTCGATTGGAAGCTCGATCCGCAAGTCGCCGCCGACCTTCCCAATATCGGCAGCCGCAACGGCCCGACCGAATTGGAAGCCGGCACGGAGTCCGAAGCCTGGAAGGCGGCGCTTGAGGCCAAAGGCCACGACGTCAAGCTGATCGACCAGAATTCCGGCATTCACGCTATCGTCGTGACGCCCGCCGGCCTGATCGGCGGAGCGGACAGCCGCCGGGAAGGCGTTGCCATCGGCAACTAAAACCCGCATCACACTCCGGCCCTCCCTGGCCAGTCAGGGAGGGCGACCATTCGGGAAGAGGCGTCATGAAGCGGTTTCTTGTGACAGGCGGCGCGGGATTCATCGGCTCTGCGGTGGCCCGCATGCTCGTTCGCGACACGCCACACGAGGTGCTGGTCGTCGACAAGCTCACCTATGCGGGCAATCTCGATTCCCTGAAGCCCGTCGCCAACAACCCGCGCTATCGTTTCGAACAGGCCGATGTGGCCGATCTCGACCGGATGCGGTCCGTCATCGCTGAATATCAACCGGACGTCGTCATGCATCTGGCGGCGGAAAGCCATGTGGACCGCTCGATCGACGGGCCCGGCGAGTTCCTGCAGACGAATGTCATCGGCACCTATTCCATGCTCCAGGCGGCGCTGGCCTATTGGCGCGGCCTCTCGCCGGAGCGCCAGAAAGCCTTCCGCTTTCACCACATTTCCACCGACGAGGTCTTCGGCTCGTTGGGCGAGGAAGGGTTCTTCCACGAGGAATACCCTTATCAGCCGAGTTCGCCCTACTCCGCCTCGAAGGCGGCGTCCGACCATTTCGTGCGCGCCTGGCACCATACCTATGGTCTGCCAACGGTGGTCACGAACTGCTCCAACAATTACGGCCCCTATCACTTTCCGGAAAAGTTGATCCCGCTGATCATCCTCAACGCGCTGGAGGGCAAGCCCTTGCCCGTTTACGGCAAGGGAGAGAACGTGCGCGACTGGCTGTTCGTGGACGATCATGCCAGAGCCTTGATTCTCACCGCGGACCGAGGCCGCCCCGGCGAGACTTACGCCATCGGCGGGCACAACGAGCGCACGAACATCGACGTCGTGCGCGCCATCTGTACGCTCATCGATGAACTGGCTCCCGACCAATCCATTGGCTCCCGCGAAAACCTCATCACCTATGTGAGCGACCGGCCCGGGCACGACCTGCGCTATGCCATCGACGCCTCGAAGATCGAGCGCGATCTCGGCTGGCGCCCGGCCGAGACGTTCGAATCCGGCCTGCGCAAGACCGTGGAATGGTATCTGGCCAACCGCGATTGGTGGGAGCGGGTGCGCTCAGGCGTTTACCGCGGCGAGCGGCTGGGACAAGGGTTGGCGTAAGGGACTGGGATTGGGGTTGGGGATTGTGGCCTAAGCCCTATCTGTGGCAGTGGCATGTTATCGTGAAGCTCTTCCCTGCCGAGGAGAAAGCCCGCCGTGGTCGAAGTCGAACCAAGTGCCCTGCCTGACGTGAAGATCGTGCGGACCAAGGCTTTCGGGGATCAGCGCGGTTTCTTCACGGAGACCTATAACCGGCAGGCGTTTCGCGCGGTGGGGATCGAGGACGAATTCGTCCAGGACAACTTCTCTCTTTCAGCCGAAGCCGGCACCGTGCGCGGTCTCCATTTCCAGCTCGCGCCTTTCGCGCAGACGAAACTCGTGCGGGTCGGGCGCGGCCGCATTCTCGACGTCGCGGTCGATCTCAGACGCTCCTCGCCGACTTACGGCTGGCATGTGGCCGTGGAACTCTCGGCCGAGAACAGACTCCAGCTCCTCGTCCCCGTCGGCTTCGCGCACGGCTTCTGCACGCTCGAACCCAACACCGAGGTTCACTACAAGGTATCAGCGCATTATTCGGCCGCCCATGATCGGGGGCTCGCCTGGAACGACCCGGCGCTTGGTATCCCTTGGCCGGTCGATGCGGGGCGTGCCATCCTGTCGGACAAGGACACCAAGAATCCTTTGCTCGCCGATCTGCAGATCAGCTTCTCATAAGGTTCTCAGCCCGTGCGCATCATCGTCATCGGCAAAGAAGGTCAGGTGGCCCGCGCCCTTGCCGAGCGCGCTCCGGGCCACGGAGCGACGACAGTTCTGCTCGCGCGCCCCCTGCTCGATCTCGCCGATCCTTCGGGCATCGAGGACATTCTGTCGGAGACCGGCGGCGACGTGATCGTGAACGCGGCCGCCTACACCGCTGTCGATCAAGCCGAGGCCGAGCCCGAACTGGCCGACGCCATCAACGGCATCGGCGCGGGCGCGGTTGCCGGTGCGGCGGCCGCGATGAACGTGCCGATGATCCAGCTATCGACGGATTACGTGTTCGACGGCACCGCCACTCGCCCCTATCGTGAGGACGATGAAACGCATCCGTTGGGTGTTTATGGCCGTTCGAAGCTGTTGGGCGAGGAGGCCGTGGCCGCCGAGATGGCGAACTACGCGATCCTCCGGACAGCCTGGGTCTACAGCCCCTTCGGCAAGAACTTCGTGAAGACGATGCTGCGTCTCGCCCGCGAGCGCGACGAACTGGGCGTCGTCGCGGATCAGGTCGGTGCCCCGACCAGCGCCTTTGACATCGCGGACGGCGTCATCGCGGTCGCGCGCAACTTGATTGCGCGGCCCGAGGACAAGGGCCTGCGCGGCATCTTTCACATGACCGGAACAGGCTCCGCCAACTGGGCCGAGTTCGCTTCGGAGATCTTCGCGCAGTCCGCTCAGTTAGGCGGACCGAGCGCCCGCGTTCGGCCGATCAAGACCTCGGACTATCCCACGCCCGCACGGCGGCCCGCCAATTCTCAGCTCGATTGCACCAAGCTCGCGCGGGTTCATGGCATCAGGCTTCCGCCGTGGCGCGCCTCCCTCGAACCATGCGTCAAACGCCTCCTCGATGAGGCCCACGCCCAGGAGACCCATCGATGAAGGGCATCATTCTCGCGGGAGGCTCCGGCACGCGGCTTCATCCGATGACCTATGTCACGTCGAAGCAGCTTCTGCCGATCTACGACAAGCCGATGATTTATTACCCCCTCACCACGCTCATGCTGGCGGGCGTGCGGGATATCCTCGTCATCTCGACGCCGGACGACCTGCCCAAATTCAGGCAATTACTCGGAAGTGGCGAGCGTTGGGGTATCCGCCTGTCCTACATGGAGCAGCCGAAGCCGGAAGGTCTGGCGCAGGCCTATATCATCGGCGCGGAGTTCGTCGCCGGGGGCCCCTCGGTTCTGATCCTTGGCGACAACGTGTATTTTGGACACGGCCTGCCAGAACTCATGCGCGCGGCCCGCGCGCAAAAGACCGGCGCGACCGTCTTCGCCTATCACGTCACCGATCCCGAGCGGTACGGCGTCATCGAATTCAACAAGGATGACAAGGCCATCTCCATCGAGGAAAAGCCCGCGAAGCCGAAATCCAATTGGGCGGTGACGGGCCTCTACTTCTACGACAATCAGGTGGTCGAGATCGCGGCCGGCCTGAAGCCCTCGGCACGCGGCGAACTGGAAATCACGGACGTCAACCGCGCCTATCTGGAGCGCGGTCAACTCCAGGTGCAGCGGATGGGACGCGGCTTCGCCTGGCTCGACACGGGCACCCCGGACACCCTCGTCGAAGCGTCCGAGTTCGTCCGCGCGCTTGAAAAACGCCAGGGTTTCCGCATCGCCTGCCCGGAAGAAATCGCCTTCAGCCTGGGCTGGATTGACCGGGACCAATTGACCCGATTGGGACAGGAACTCTCCAAAAGCACCTATGGACAGTATCTTCTTCGCATTGCGCAGGGCGGTTGAGAAAAATTTTTGCGCGAAAAACGATTGTTCTTTTTAAAGAACGATTTTAAAAATGGCGCATGACCACATATCGACGCCCGGACTATCACCTTGAGACCCGCCTCGTTCACGAGGGCCAGGAGCGCACGCCTTTCGGCGAAACGTCGGAAGCCCTCTTTCTCACACAGGGCTTCGTGTATGAAAGCGCCGAGAGCGCCGAGCGGCGGTTCCTGAACGAGGAACCCGGCTACAGCTATACGCGCTATTCCAACCCGACGATCGCCGCTTTCGAGCAGCGGATTGCGTCGCTGGAGGGGGCACAAGCCGCCCGCGCCACGGCGACGGGGATGGCGGCCGTAACGGCGGCCATCGTCAGCCAGGTTCAAGCCGGCGACCATGTGGTCGCCGCCCGTGCCCTGTTCGGTTCCTGCCGCTGGGTGGTGGAGGATTTCCTGCCGCGCTTCGGCGTCGGCTGTACGCTCGTGGACGGTCCCGACCTCGACCAGTGGCGTCAGGCGATGCGGCCGGAAACCAAGGTTTGCCTGCTTGAAACGCCGTCCAACCCAAGCCTCGAGATCATCGACATCGCGGGCGTGGCGGAGATCGCCCATGCGGGGGGCGCGACGCTTACCGTCGATAACGTGTTCGCCACGCCGCTTTTCCAGAAGCCGCTCGAACTCGGCGCCGACATCGTCGTCTATTCTGCGACCAAGCACATCGACGGTCAGGGGCGATGTCTCGGCGGCGTGATCCTGTCCTCCACCGCATTCATTGAAGGTCCGCTGCAGCAATTTCTGCGCATGACGGGCCCTTCGATCTCCCCCTTCAATGCCTGGGTTCTTTTAAAAGGTCTGGAAACGCTCCCCTTGCGGGTGGCGCGTCAGACGGAAACCGCGGGCTTCCTCGCCGATTCCCTCTACAACCATCCGAAGGTCCGGCGGCTGACCTATCCCGGTCGCTCCGACCATCCCCAGGCCGAGCTGATCAAGCGCCAGATGAGCGGCGGCTCGACGATGATCGCGATCGAGGTCGAGGGCGGGAAGGACGCCGCGTTCCGGTTCATGAACGCGCTCAAGCTGGTCCATATCTCGAACAATCTCGGCGACGCGAAGAGCCTCGTTACGCATCCAGCCACCACGACGCATCAGCGTTTCTCGCCGGAATTGCGCGCCGAAATGGGCATTTTCGATGGGCTTGTCCGCCTCTCCGTCGGATTGGAGCATCAGCAGGACCTGCTGAACGATCTGACCGAGGCGCTGACCCGGGTCTGAGTCAGACGCCTTCTTTCTCGCCAACATGCCTGGCGCGGCCTGCCCCAAGGCCGCAAAGGGCCGCACCGAGACCGATCGCCAGGAACAGGATGGCCGTGGACCGGAAACTTCCGGTCCAGTCGCGCAGGAATCCGACGATAAGCGGGCCGCACGCGGCCAGCACATAGCCAACGCCCTGCGCCATGCCGGAGAGCTGGGCCGCCACGTGAGCATCCGGCGACCGCAGGATAATCAGCGTCATGGCGACTGCGATCAGGCCGCCTTGTCCCACACCCTGCACCATCGCCCAGATCCAGACCGTCGAGAGCGGGGCGAAGAGACAGCCCAAGAGGCCGATGACGGCGCAGACGACGAGCGCCACATTGATGAGCCGCTGATCACGCCCCCGAACGGCGATGGACGGCACCAGCAGGCACGCCGCCATCTGGACCAGAACCGACACCGACACGACGACCCCAGCCGTCACCGCGTCGAGCCCGCGTTCGCGCAGGATCGGCGCGAGCCAGCCGAAGACGCAATAGGCCAGGGCCGATTGAAGGCCCATGAAGAGCGTGACCTGCCAGGCGAGCTTGTCCCGCCAGAGACCGCTCACATGAGGCCCGACCCCGCGTGCATGCCCCTTCGAGAGCAGCGCCTGCGGGGCCCAAAGAAGAGTCACGACAACCACCGGGATTGCCCACGCCGCGAGAGCCAGAGGCCACGACCCGTTGAGGAGATGTTCGAGCGGAACGGTGAAGCCGGCAGCGCTCGCGGCACCCGCGCACAGGGCCATCGTGAAGAGCCCTGTCATCATCGCCGCATGGGTCGGGAAATCCCGCTTCACGAGGCCCGGCAGCAGGACATTGACGATGGCGATGCTCGCTCCCGCGAAGACTGAGCCGACCAAAAGCGCCGGTACGCTTGCAAGCCCACGCAGACCGGTTCCGAACGCAAGCAGCACCAGAACCGCAAGGATCGTGCGTTCCGCCCCGTATCGCCGGGCCAGAATGGGCGCTATGGGCGCGAAGAGCCCAAGGCACAGGACCGGCAACGTCGTCATCAAACTGGCGCTCGACGGCGACAGGCCCGTCGCCTGCATAATCTCAGGCAGAAGAACCGAGAGGCTGGAAAAGACAGGCCGAAGATTGAAAGCGATCAGAATGAGGCTGACGCCGAGTAGCACACGGCCAAGCTGGCCTTGGGCAACGGTCGGTTCCGGCGGTGGGGTGCTGTCGATTTCGGCATCGATCAGCTGCTCATCGGCGAGGTCCATCGCGACGTCGTGAGGGAAATGCGGGTCTGGATGGCGGATTTCAGTCACGATGCAAGCGGCCTGTCAGCGGGCGAAAATGCCCTGGCCGTTGCTTAGCGGCCTCCCAAAGACCCAGCCAGAGGCCGCGACGAATGGGAGGGTTGCTCCGGCGAGGGACAATCGCCCCCCTATTGTCGCGCTCCGTCGCGGGCGGACCAGGGCTTCGGGAAGGCCGCTTCCCCTCGCCCCGGCTTGTTCGCGCTCTACTCGGCGGCGTCGGCCATGGGCTGGAAGAACGCAGCCTCGCCGTCGAGGGTCGCTGCCACCGCGTGAACCGTCGCCGCAATCCGCACCGAGGACTGGACCTGTTCCTGCGTGAGGCCTGCGGAACGCACCACCTCTTCGTGGCTCTTCACGCACATCTCGCAGCCGTTGATGGCGGAAACCACCAGGGACCACAGCTCGAAATCCGCCTTGTCGATGCCCGGACGTCCGATGACGTTCATGCGCAGGCGGGCGGGCATGGTGGCGTAGTCGCCTCCGGCCATGTGGACGAAGCGGTAATAGATGTTGTTCATGCCCATGATCGAGGCCGCCGCCTTGGCGGCATTCAGGGCCTCGGGGCTGAGCTGCGGGCCGAACTCGGCCAGCACCATCCGCGTCACCTCCGCGTTGCGGGAGGCCAGCGCGGCGGCGATGAAGCAGCCGGCGCGTTGCTGCGTGGTCAGGCTCGGTTCGGTGGCAAGGGAACCCAGATTCAGCCTGATATCCTTGGCGTAATCAGGAATCCGATCTTTCAGCGCATCCAGCGACATGCGTTACATCCTTCAAACGAGAAAGGCCCGCGATCGGGGGATCGCGGGCCCGATAACCATTTACGCAGCGGGCTTCAGGTAATCGTCGCCCTTGTTCCAGTTGCACGGGCAGAGCTCGTCGCTCTGCAGGGCATCGAGAACGCGCATCACTTCAGCCGGGTTACGGCCGACCGACAGATCGTTGACCGAGACAAAGCGGATGATGCCGTCGGGATCGACGATGAACGTGGCGCGCAGGGCGACGCCCTCATTCTTGTCGAGGATGCCGCAAGCGGCGGACAATTCACGCTTGATGTCGGCGAGCATCGGAATCTCGAGGTTCTTCAGCTCGGCGTGGTTCAAGCGCCAGTTCACATGCACGAACTCGTTGTCCGTGGACACGCCGTAAATGACGCAATCGCGGTCCGCGAAGTCACGGGCCATCTTGCTGAACGCGACGATCTCGGTCGGGCAGACGAAGGTGAAGTCCTTCGGCCAGAAGAACACGACCTTCCATTGACCCGCATCCGACTCGTTGGAGATCTCGACGAAGGGATCCTTGAGGTTCAGGCCCTCGGGTCCGGCCTTCGCGGCTTTCAGCTTAAAATTCGGAAACGTATCGCCAACAGTCAGCATTCCATCACTCCTCAACGATCGGATGTCTCGGGCGCAGAGGCACCCTGTGCGAGGCTGTCTATGTCCGGCGCGGCTTGAGATGACAACCCACTTCTTCGCATTTGCACAATGCGTTGGCCGCGAAGCAATACCCCCGAAACAATGGTTCAGCCTTCGGCCGTTCCGCGTTAGCATAGGGGCCGAACGAGGAACGCCCTCTCATGGACCGTCCCTGTCCGGTCGAGGCCAGGTCTTATGTCATCTGGGCGGCGATTTTGGCCTCCAGCCTCGCCTTCATCGACGGCACGGTGATTACCGTCGCCATCCCTCGGATGCGCGAGAGCCTGGGCGCCTCACTTTCTCAGGTGCAGTGGATCACCAATGCCTACGCCCTCACCCTCTCCGCCCTGCTCCTGCTGGGCGGCGCGGCGGGCGATGCCTACGGGCTCAAGCGGATCTTCATGATTGGAATCGGTCTGTTCGGCCTCGCTTCCCTCTGGTGCGGTCTTGCCGGATCGGCGGACATGCTGATCGCTGCCCGCTCTGTGCAAGGGATTGGCGGGGCCCTGATGGTGCCCGGCTCGCTGGCGCTGATCAGCACCAACTTCCCCCCGGCCGAGCGTGGAAAGGCGATCGGAACCTGGGCGGCGGCCTCCGGCATCGCCGCAGCGCTCGGACCCATCCTCGGAGGCTGGCTGATCGATATCGGACCGTGGCAGGCGATCTTCTGGATCAACGTCCCGGTCGCCGCACTGGCCTTGTGGCTGTGTTGGCGGCACGTGCCCGCGAGGCCCGCCTCGGCGGATACCCGGATGGACTGGCCGGGGGCTGCTCTCGCCGTGACGGGTCTGGGAGCGCTGACCTACGGCCTGACGGCGCTCGGAGAGACGGCCGGCAATCAGGCGATCGCACCTCTCGCCACGCTCTCCGGCGCGGTGCTTCTCGTCGCGTTCGTCATGCATGAGAGACGAGCGGACGCCCCGATGATGCCCCTCGATCTTTTTCATGTCCGAGCGTTTGCTTCCGTCAACGCGTTGACGCTCCTGCTCTACTTCGCCCTGGCCGGGGCCCTGTTCTTTCTTCCCACCACGCTCATCGAGGCGCACGGTTACTCGGCGGCTGAAGCCGGCTCCGTGTTCCTGCCTTTCACCGTGGTGATGGCCCTGCTCTCCCGATCGGGCGGCGTGCTGGCGGATCGGTTCGGCGCCCGGATTCTCCTGACCGTGGGACCCATTCTGACGGGAATCAGTTTCGCGCTGCTCATCCCCGCCGTCGCGAACGGCAGCTACTGGTCCGCCATCGTTCCCGTCATGCTGCTCATGGGGTTTGGGATGGGCATCACCGTCGCGCCCCTCTCGACGACGGTGATGAACGCCGTCTCGACCGAGCGAGCAGGCGTTGCGTCGGGCATCAACAACGCGATCTCACGCGTCGCTGGCCTCATCGCGGTCGCGGGCCTCGGCGCCATCGCGACAATCGGCTTCCAAGCCTCTGCGATGTCTGCCGACATGCGAACAAAAGCGCTTTTCGCGCAGGCGACCTTCGGGGCACCCCTGCCTGTTCCAACCTCATTCGACAGTGGATTCATCGCATCGCTGCCGACACTTTACGCACGGGCGATGATCGGTGGATTTGGCCTGGTCGCTCTCATCTGCTCTTTAGCAGCGATCTTGAGCGCTTATTTCGGCTATCGATCCGCCCTTCCGCCATCCGCGTCGGCAACCGATCTCGACTGACATCTGAGCTGGCGGGATGGCCCGCCAGATCGATTGCGAAATGCGAGGAAACAGACAGCCGCTCTCGCAAACTGTTTTCAAGCCTGAGCCGCATGCCCCTGATGAATGGCGAGATCGACACCGACAGAGGCGGCCGCGAGCTGGTTCTTCTCAAGCGTCTCTGAGAACCTAAACCCCTTTTCGATCAGGCGGTTTGTGTATTGTTTGTTGTAGAGGAAGCTCACGATCAGCTGCCAGAGCCCCATGGTCACGAGCGAGAACAGGAGATGGAGAGCGGCCACTCCGAGCTCGCCTCTGATCAACGGCACCCAAAAGCCGAACAGCAAGTAGGTCCAGGAATACCCATAAAAGCCCGACTTGAGCTGTCCGGTGACATGGTTCTTCATCATGATGCGCTTCGCGCCGACGCCGCAAAGCTTCAGGACGATGGGAAGGACGATTGGAAGCACGATGAAGATCAGAACGATAGCCCCGTGCCAGATCGATGCCTCGCCCATTCCATTGCCCCTTAAATGAGTTTGTTGCTGCACGTCACCGTTGGCATTTCGCGTCAACTTACGCAACGGAAGAGACGGTTCTTGTCGATCGGATCAACAATTACCGGGAAATTTGCCAGCGCCTCACGGCACGACCGGCCCCAGTCGGAGAAAGCCTACTTCCCGGCGGCCTTCCTCAGGGCCTCGTTGATCCTGTCCTGCCAGCCCGGCCCATCCTCCTGAAAGTAATCGAGAACGTCGCGATCAATACGCAAGGACACCATCTCCTTTGCGCCCGGAATAGACGGCGCCTTCGGCGCTGGTTCCGCAGGCTTGGTCGTCACTTTTTTGAACGCGGCTTCCGCTGCTTTGAGCGGATCGGTTGTCGAGCGGGTTCTATAGGGCGGCTTGGACATCGCTAGCTCCAGGGTCAATGCGATTGCTGTGAGGCGTGACGAGAACCTTAGGCGCTGAACGGCCAGCACCGAGGATGAAATATGCCTGGCTCGTGGCATGCGCCAATCGGCAAGTCCATTTCAACGCCTACCGCGCAAGCGCTGTACCAGTTCAGATTAAATGAGGCCGAACGGCGTCGTCAAATGGACGACCTGCGGTCACGGAGGCCACGGGTCGACGGAAAAAATTCCAATTGCATCGTGATCAAAGAGGAGAACCGCTCGCCTCACCGGGAAAGCGGTGGCGGGTGAGGATGACGGGCGTCTGCAACTCCGCTGTGCACGCACCGGGTCGCCTCCTCGTGAATTGACGGAGGCTTCGTCGCGCCCGATTCCGCCCGTATGTCTCATGACCTATGTCAATTCAGTGCGGCCGCCTGGGTTACTCAGTTACTCCGCATCGGGTTGATGGCGAGGGGCGGCCCCTTGGAAGGCCGGGAGAGCCATGCAGGTCTCGTAAATACGTCGGATCGTCGGATAGGCGGTCATGTCGACATCGAACCGGGCATTATTTGCAACCTGCGCGACGAGACACAGATCGGCGATGGTAACGTCGTTGCCGTGGCAGAACGCGCCGGTTTCCGGCTCTTGCGCCAGTCGGTGCTCGAGTGTCCCGAAGGTCTCGCCGACCCAAAGGCGAAACCACTCGGCAACGGCGTCATCGTCCGCACCGAAGCGGGTGCGGAGCACATCGAGAACGCGCAGATTATTGATAGGGTGGATATCCATCGCGATCATCTGGGCGAGCGAACGGACACGGGCACGATGAGCGGGATGGCGCGGCAGCAGCGGCGGCTCGGGAATAGCCTCGTCCAGGAACTCGATAATGGCGAGGGATTGCGTGTAGACGCTCCCATCGGTCCATGTGAGGGCCGGCACGAGACCTTGCGGGTTGATCGCCCGATATTCCGTCCCCTTCTGTTCGCCTTTCCGCAGATGGTAGGCACGGTACTCGTACTCGACACCCTTGAGAGCGAGCGCAACGCGCACGCGAAAGGATGTCGAGCTCCGGAAGTAGTTGTGAAGGATCGGGGTCATCGCCTCAGGCAACCTTTCGCCCGGCGGCCCGCGACCCTGCTTCGATGGTGATCGCGATCTCGCCCAACCCATCGATACCGCCGGTCACCGTATCCCCTGGGAGAATCGCCCCGACCCCGGCAGGCGTGCCAGTGTAAATCAGATCGCCCGGCTTCAACTTCATGGAGCGCGAGAGAATGGACACGATGTCGGCGACCGGCCAGATCAGTTCCGAAACATCGGCGTCCTGCCTGATCTCACCGTTGACTGCCAACCAGATACGCCCCGTAGCCGGATGTCCGACGGATTGCGCCCTGTGGATCGGCGCGCAAGGAGCGGACTGATCGAACGCTTTGCCCCAGTCCCACGGCCGTCCTTTGTCCCGCGCCTCGAGCTGGAGGTCCCGGCGCGTGAGGTCTATCCCGACCGCGTATCCGTAAACCAGATCGAGCGCTTTCTCGACAGGAACATTCTCTCCCGCAGTTCCGATCGCCACAACGAGCTCGATCTCGTAGTGGAAGTTCGATGTTTCCGGCGGATACGGAATCTTCGCGCCGTTATCGACGACAGCGTCGGAAGGCTTCGTGAAAAAGAAGGGGGGTTCCCGTTCCGGATCCTTACCCATCTCTCGTGCGTGTGCCGCATAATTTCGCCCGACGCAGAAGATCCGCCGAATGGGGAAGCGTCCCTCTTCGCCATGCACGGCGACCGACGGGACCTCCGCCGGAGTAAAGATAAAACGGGTCATTGATCGATCTCTTTTCAAACGTTGCCGCGATCTTCGCGGAACAGGTCGAGTTTTTCCTGCACGGGCCGGTCGGAGTAGCTGAACATGACGGCCTCCTCATCGGCCTCGTGCGTCACCCATTGCCAGCTCGGCACGATGAAGATGTCCTTCGGTCCCCACTCGAAGACCTTGTCGCCGACGCGCGTCCGGCCGCGTCCCTCGATGGGCACGAAGACGGTTGCATCGGTGGAGCGGTACCGCGATGTCGAGAAGCCTTTCGGCAGAAGCTGAATGAAGGTGCCAATGGTCGGCATGGCATAGTCGCCCGTTACCGGATTGGTGTAGCGCAACTTCAGGCCGTGGCACGGATCCCACTCGTCCTGACGCTTGGCGACCTCAAGGGCCTCGCGGGTGTGTTGATAGGGATAGTTGAACACGGGCGAAGTTTTGGATGCGCGCTTCAATCCCACGGGCAGGAGGTTGTGACCGTATCTTGCGAACGAATCCCCGGCCGCACGCTTGATCGGTTGCTCGTCTTCATCAAGACCTTCGGCAAACGATGCGTCGAAGAACTGAACCAGCGGAATGTCGAGACCATCGAGCCAGAACATCGGCTCGGATGAGGAGTTCCCGTGATCATGCCATGTGAAGGACGGCGTGATGACGAAGTCGCCCGGCTCCATCACGGTTCGCTCGCCGTCGACAGCCGTATGCGCGCCCTTTCCCTCCAGAACGAACCTAAGGGCGGACTGGCTATGACGGTGGGCGGGAGCGACCTCACCCGGCTGCACCAATTGAACGCCGGCATACAGCGACGTGGTGATCTTGGACTGGCCGCGCAGTCCGGGATTCTCCAAGATCAGGACGCGACGCTCAGCTTCCTTCGCCGTAATCAGAGCTCCGGCTTCGAGCATATAATCCCGAATGGCATCGAAGCGCCAGAGAGACGGCTGGCAAGCGCTTCGAGGTTCCGGGGTGATCAAAGCGCCCATGACATTCCAGAGCGCCGACATGTTCTGCTGGTCGATCTTGTTGTAGAACGCAAGGCGCTCAGGAGTTTGCTGCACATTCGGTTCCATAAGAAAATTCTTTCTATGCCGTGCGGGAAACGTGGCCGGATTTCAGGAGGCTTTGGCGGTCTATTTTTCCGGTGCCCGTCTTCGGCAGCTCCTTCAGGAACTCGATGGCACGCGGATATTTGTATGGAAGGAGCTTCGACTTGACGAAATCCTGCAAAAGACGCGTCGTCTGTTCGTGCTCGATGCTCTGATCGTTGACGACGACGAACGCCTTCAAAGTCATGCGGCGATCGGGAAGCTCGATGGCGAGAACCGCGCACTCCCTGACGGCAGGATGGTCCGCAAGACAGAGCTCAACTTCGAGCGGGTAAACCCACTGGCCCGATATCTTCACGAGATCGTCGGCTCTGCCACGGAAGAAGTAAAAGCCGTCGGCATCGCAAATGAACCGATCGCCGGTATAGATCCACCCGCCATCGCGTATGGTCTCGGCCGTTTTATCGGCACGGTTCCAATAAGATGGCGTGTTGGAGTCGCCTCTGACCCAGAGGATTCCTTCCTCGCCTGCCAAAACCGCCCGACCCTCCTTGTCCTTGAGAGTCACCTCATACCCCGGCACGCGGCAACCGGCGGCGCCGAGCTTTTTGGTTGAGGCCGTGTTCGACAGGTAGATGTGGAGCACTTCGGTCGATCCAAGACCTTCGATGATCTCGCGGCCGGTCAGGGCCTTCCAATCATTGAAGACTTCGGCGGAGAGAATTTCTGCGGCGGACACGGCGAGTCTCAGGCTCGAAAAATCGGCAGTGCCCGCGTCCGGAGCCTTGGTGAGTGCGGTGTACAACGTCGGCAATCCGAAGAAGACCGTCGGTCGGTACCTGTTGATCGTCTCAAAGATTGCAGAGGGCTTCGGTTGCCCCGGCAGCAGAACGCTTGTCGCTCCGACAGAAAACGGAAACGTCAGGGAGTTACCGAGACCATACGCGAAAAAGATCTTGGGAACCGAAAAGCACACATCGTCGGCAGACAGTTCTAGGATGTGGCGTGAATAGCTTTCGGCCGTGTAGGCCAGGTCGTGCTGCAGATGCACGATACCCTTCGGTCGTCCCGTCGATCCGGATGAGTACATCCAGAACGCCATGTCGTCGCGATGCGTGTCTGCCGGCGCAAGTGTGCGCGGGAAACTTTCGACCCAGGATGCCGCGGCAATGGTTTTCACGGGGCATCCACCGGGAGCATCGCCATTGACGACGACGAGCGTCTCCAGGTTGGTGCCGGCGCACGCCACCGCGTCAAACCGATCGGCGAATGCCGCATCCGATACCGCCACCC
The DNA here is from genome assembly GCF_015694465.1 of Microvirga alba. Lineage (GTDB taxonomy): Bacteria > Pseudomonadota > Alphaproteobacteria > Rhizobiales > Beijerinckiaceae > Microvirga > Microvirga alba. The sequence continues at coordinate 167,173 of NZ_JADQDO010000008.1, read as the reverse complement.
TCGTGCCGGAATCCGACAGATAGAATTGCAGGAGGTCAGAAGGTGTAAGCGTGTTGATCAAGAGAGGCACAAGGCCCGCGCGGAGTGCACCGAAGAAGACCGCCGGGTATGCGGGTGTGTCCTCCAGAAAGAGAAGTACGCGGTCGCCCAGGCCAAGGCCCAGAGACAGGAGAGCGTGCCCGAACTGGGAAGCCTCGGAACAGAGTTCAGCGTAGGTCCGCTCACCGGCAGGCCCCGTGACTGCCAGGCGCTCTCCCCTCCCCTTGTCGAGATTGTCGAACAAGAGTCGAGACGCGTTGTAGCGCTCCGGAATTCTAAAGCCGATCTCGCGTGCCCCAGGGGTTTCTCGCGGAACGGGATCGACGCAGCGTGCTTGTGCTGGCGCGTTTGGCATCGAGGCCTCCAGGGTTTGGTTATTCTGCTGCGGCTGTCGGGCAGGCAGCGTCGTATTGCGCCATGAAACGGGGCGACATCATCCTCAATCGTTCGTTATCGATGCGGCCCGACCGCGTGATGTAGCTGTGTGCGAAATCGAGCGGAGAAAGATGGAGATGCTTCGGGAAATTCTCATACCAGGCAGCGCTCGTCTTGGAGGCGTTGACGAGCTTTTCGACGATCGGACGGCGAACAGCTTCGTAGCGCTCAAGGCCCGCACGCAAGTTATTCGGTTCGTCCTCAAGGGCCTTCACGAGGGCGACGACATCCTCCAGCGCCAGCCGCGTTCCTGAGCCGATGGAAAAATGAGCCGTGTGGAGCGCGTCGCCAACAAGCACCATGTTGCGGAACGACCAGCGATCATTCCAAAGCCATGGAAAGTTGCGCCACAAGGACTTGTTGGAAACCAGTGCCTGCCCGTCGAGCGCATCCGAGAAAACGTTTTCGCAAAACGCGCGAGAGTCCTCCTGGGACATCTCAGCGAAACCGGCGCGCAGCCAGGTGGCGCGGTCACATTCGACAATGAATGTGCTCATTGTCGGCGAATAGCGATAATGATGAGCATTGAACGTCCCGACGTCGGTCGTCACGAACGTTTGCGTCAACGTGTCGAAGCGTTTGGTGGTGCCGTACCAGACAAATTTGTTGTCGAGGTAGGACAGGGACGTCTTGAAATCGCCTTCGAACGTCCTGCGAACCAGGGAATTCAGGCCGTCTGCAGCAACGATCAGGTCGAAGCCGTCAAGCTCGTCCACCGATCGCACAATGGCGTTGTATCGCGGCTCGATTCCGACAGAACAAACGCGTTCCTGCAGGAGCAAAAGAAGCTCCAGTCGTCCGATTGCTGAGAAGCCTACCCCATCGATGGCAATGCGCTCGCCCTCATGGACAAGAGTGATGTCTTGCCACGTCTCCATTCGCGGAGCGACAAGATCCACCGTCTCCGGGTCGTCAGCCCTCAGGAAGTCCAGGGCGCGATCAGAGAAGACAACCCCGAAGCCGAAGGTCGCGTCGGCAGGATTCTGCTCGAACAACGTGATTTCGGCTTCCGGATGACGCTTTTTCCAAAGGTAGGAGAAGTAAAGGCCCGCGGGCCCTCCCCCAAGAACCGCTATTCGCACCGGCACGCCCTCCCCAGGACGACTTGTTTTGCTCATGATACAATAGATTTCATCAGGTGCAAGTGCTATCGTGAAAGGGTGTTACGGAGATCCGAGATGTTTGAGAGCAGCGTGACTGTGGAATGGGGCGACTGCGACGAGGCCGGAATCGTCTTCTATCCCAATTACTTTTATTGGTTCGATTGCACGTTCCAGCGCTTCCTGCGGTCGCGCGGACTGAGCCAGCGTGAGCTCAAGCGGCTCTTCGGCGCCGTTACGCCGATTGTCGATACCGGGGCCAAGTTCAGAGGCCCCGTCCGGTATGATGATCATCTCGATATCGTCGCGGCCATTGATTTGTGGGACGAGAAGCGATTCAAAGTGGCCTATCGGCTGAGCGTGGGCGGCACACCTGTCGCCGAGGGATTTGAGGTGCGAGCATGGGCGGCATTGGGCGAGGACGGCCGGTTGAAGGGAAAGCCCGTCAACGCAGACTTCAAAAAAATGATGATGTGAAGCAGGTCGCTCATGAAGAGAGCGACGATGGCGCACCGGAAGGCAACGCAAGAGGCGGCATTCAGGCCCTTGATGCCGCCCTCACGTTGCTCCGGGCCCTGGCCGTCTTTCCCGATGCGGTCAGCCTCACGGACCTCGCCCGTGCGGCAAACATGCCCGCAAGCAAGGCGCATCGATACCTTGCGAGTTTCGTTCACGCGGGCCTGGTTGTGCAGCGCGAACGATCCGGGCGCTATGACCTCGGCCCTAGCGCTGCGGAAATCGGCCTCGCGGCGCTCGGGCGGAATGACTTCGTCAACCGTTCAGCCGATGGACTTGAAGAACTCAGCAGCGCCACGGGCTTGACCGCTCTCCTGACTGTTTGGGGGAACCAAGGCGCCACCGTCGTGAGATGGGAGCGCACAACAAGTTTCACCATCACGTCCCTTGGCCTTGGAAGCACGCTGCCGCTTCTGAGCTCCGCCAGCGGCAGAGTCTTTCTCGCTTTCATGCCCCGCCGTCTCACTGCCGCGCGTCTGAGATTGGAGGTCGAGCGTGCACTCGAAGCAGGAATAAGCTGGCCTGATCTCGACCCGACGCCGGAGAGCATCGACCGACTCATCGCGCAAGTCCGGACCGATCGCGTGGCGCAAGTGGACGGGCGCTTCATTCCCGGCCTGAAGGCCATCTCGGCCCCCGTGACCAACTGGCAGGGCGATGCGGAAGTCGCCGTAACGCTGATCGGGACGCGCGACGACATGCTCGCCGTTGACGGCAGCGTGCGCCGTCAACTTCTCGACTACACCAGTCGGCTCTCGATCCCGCAAGAGGTTTGACTCCAGCCTCGCGAACCGAGCGAGGCTGCGCCGACACGCTCGCTTCGTTCTTCGATTGAGGCCGGCCTCTCTGTAACGCTGCGCCCCCACGCGGGGAACGTTATCGATTGCGATCCTGCGCTCACCGTGTCTCCCCAGGGCTGGTCGAGTCGTTCCCGCTGCACTGCGTCAGTCCGGAGCGCCGACTGTTGTCCCGGCCACTGCGCTGAATAATCCGCAGCCAGATTCCGTTTCCCCTCCTCCCCCTTTTCGCGCCCCCCTGCCGCGCCGGACGCGCGCCTTGACCGTAACATTATTTTATGGAAACTTTCTAAAAATTTCCAAAAAAGGCAGCACTCGAAGAACCAACTTCGATTGATCGCCTGATGTCCCAGGGGAGGGAACAATGTGCATCTTGTGCGGACCAAATCCGGCAGAACGTCAATATTTCGCGGCAGGAGGGTTGAATCGGCAGAGCCGCCGATCACACCGCCCTCTTATGGCTTCGGGAGCGGGCGGATCATCCTCGCGGATGGCGGGTATGCCGTCCGCCAGAACTCCAATTAGCGCTTCGAGCCGAGTGAACCGGCAGGCGCCGCAAGGGAAATCGTTTCTGATCCGTGAGGCCTATGTTGCAAGCATGGATGCAACCATCGGCCATCTTGAGGTCGCCGATGTCCTCGTTGTCGGCGACAAGATTGCAGCTGTGGGCGTCAACCTCCAGGCGGATGCCGATCTGATCATCGACGGCAAGGGAAAGGTCGTGCTTCCCGGCTTCATCGACACCCACACGCACATGTGGAATGCCCTGTGGCGCAACCTGGAGCTTGATTATCTCACGCTGACCGAAAAGGTCAGCCCACATTACCGTCCGGAAGACTCCTACAACGCGGTACGGATGTGCGCTTTGGAAATGCTCAATTCGGGCATTACGACCGCTCATGCCTGGGAGCACAATGTCCTCTCGCCCCTGCATGCCGACGCGGAGTTGCAGGCGCTGACGGATCTTGGGATCCGCGCTCGTTACTCCTACGGTTATCACCATCACCTGCCGAATGAGCAGATAGCGGATCTCCCCGACATTCTGCGCGCTCGCCGCGAGTGGGCAAGCGATCTCATCACGGTTGGCTATGCATCGCGTGTCAATGACAATGACGGCACGGGACCGTGCGGTTGGCCGAGCGCGATTGCTGAGGTGCGCGAGAAAGAGTGGGAGTTCGCCAGGCGCGAGCAGCTGCCGATCACGCACCATGTCACGTATCTGACATCGCAACCCGACGCATACTATGAAGTCGCCGGCCCCGACCTTCTCATGATCCATGGGTACCATTGGGGCGAGGAGGTATGGCGGCGGCTGGCCGACCAAGGCGTGGCGATGAGCATGTCTCCGTACACGTCGATCTGGTACAAGTCGCTCCCTCCGTTCAAAGCGATGGCCTCGGCAGGTGTGATCACGAGCCTCTCGTTCGACTCGGTCAAGATCTCAGGCGCCGCCGACAACTTCCGATCCATGTTGATCGCCAAGCTCATGGACAATTTCTCGGGCGGGGAGATCACAAACAAGGATCTCCTGCATGCGGCAACTTTGGGCGGCGCAAAAGCACTCGGAATTGACGGCATTACAGGGTCCGTCACACCGGGCAAGCGTGCGGATCTGATGGTCGTCGATATGCGCGCCCTCAACATGAGCCCGCGCGGCTCGGTCGAGCAGGCGCTCATTCATTCCGCCGGGCCCCAGAACGTCGAATACGTCACGGTCGATGGAAAGTTTGCGAAGTTCGAGGGGCAGCTCCTGGTCGCTGATCCTGAACAGGTCGTGCACCAAGCGGAAGCTTCCCTGTCTCATCTGCTGCAGGCAAGCGGCCTCTAATCCCCCTTACAAAGGGATACCGGTTGCCCTTTGCGCGATGCGCGTCGGGGAAATCCGTCTCTCTCTGGAATCGCAGGGCTCTGTCCAACAGAGCCCTGCTGCATGCGGAGCTTGAATTGGCATCCTCCGCATAATTCAAACCTGAAGGAAAAGTGAAATGTCACTCGAAGGCGTCGGGACTCTCGTCTTGTTGAAAGCTCGCCCAGGCGCAGGGGATCAGCTTCTAGCGTATCTCGAGCAGAAGACGCGATATGTCGACATGGAGAAGGACACGACCGTGTTCCTGGTCTCGCGTCGAAGCGACGATCCCGATACCGTTTATCTCTTTGAAGCCTATCAGACGGCGCAAGCTCAAGACGCTCATCGGAGCAACCCGAGCACGGCCGAGGTCAAGCAAGGCCTTGGACCCTATCTGGCGGAGCCCCCACAGGTTCTCCGGTTGCAAGCGGTTTCAGGAAAGGGTTTGTTCGGCGCGCTCTCTTAAGAGAGTCCGTCGCTGCAGAGCGAGGCTCGGGGGCTTACCGATTGACGATGTAGCCTCCTGACGCGCCCCCTGCCGCCGGACGCGCGCGGCCAAGCCAAAATCTTGCAAAGATAAAATCTGGGTCTGATGTGTTCCAATGAAGGCACCTCGGATCGAGGACTGCCACGTCGCGTCGCGAATGCGGAAGGATATTTCGTCCGATCCAATTTGGTGCGGCGATCGGAGAGCTCTCAAAGAAAACCACGGCTCACCGCAAGGTGGACCGTGGTCGCAATGGGAGAGAGACGCGGTGCCTGCCGCAAAACCGGCTTGAGACCGCCCCACCTGCGAAGTGCAAAGACTCTCAGGTGAAGCAGGTGCAGTTGCGAGCCTGCTTAGTCCAAGAAACCTTCCGGCGGTGGCGAACCCCACATGTTGGCCGCTTGGAGGATATCGGACCAAACCTTCGGCGACTGCGGAAAATCCTGATGAACGCGACGCGGCTCGAACGACTGCGTGCTCTCGTTCACCCGATCGAGTTCGCAGAAGAGCTCGATGATCTGGCCGTCGGGATTGCGATGGTAGGTGGAGATATTGTGCCCGATCCCGTGTCGAACCGGCCCCCACACCAGCGGAGTTCTCTCCTGCGCGAGAAAATCGCAAGCGTCCCTGATATGAGTCCAGTCACGCAGCTCGAAAGCGATGTGGTGCATTTTCGTGGTGGCGCCGGTGACGAGATTGATCGAGTGGTGATCGGGACCGCAGCGCAGGAAGGCGAAGAAGTCTCCCATCCAATCGCTGGCCCGGAACCCCAGCACATCGCAGTAGAACTTAACGGTCGCCTGGATATCGGTCACATTGAACGCCACATGCCCCAACTTGTTGGGCGCGATACCGGACCAGCGCGGCCCATTCGGCACCGGCTCGTGTTCCGCGAAAACTTCGATACGCGTTCCCTTGTTGTCTTCGAAAGCGACGAGATCGCGGATGTTGGGCTGACTGTCGCTTCGGCGGGCGGTCGCAATACCGTGCTTCCCGATCTGGGTCGCGTAATCGCCGAGATCCGTACCGGGCGGAACCTGGAAACCCAGCGCGACGCACCGTCCGGCATCGCCGCGCCGGAGGATCACCGTGTGATGATCGACGCCTGCGGTCAGATACGCCGTGTCGGTGTCGCGCTCGACGAGCTTCAGCCCCATGACACGTTCATAATGGTCCGTCTGAGCCGCCAGATCAGGGGTTTCGAAAGCGGCATATGCAATACGGTCGACGCGGATCATGCTCATGTGTAGTCCTCGAAAGTTGTAGAGCGTTAGATAAAACGGTTCTCGAGAGTACCAAGCCTCTCGACAGTAACGCAGACCTGATCACCTGTCTGGATAAACTCCTGCGGGCTCTGACCGAACCCGACTCCAGCAGGCGTTCCCGTCGCGACGATGTCTCCGGGTTCAAGCGTCATGATGCCCGCAAGATGCTGCATGATCTGACGAACCCCAAAGATCATTTGCCCGGTATTCGACCGTTGCTTCACGATGCCATTGACCGAGAGCTCGATCGAGAGAGCCTGAGGATCCGGCACGAACTCGGCAGGAGTGACCCAGGGCCCCGTCGGCTGGAACTGATCCCACGCTTTCTGCATCACCCAGTCGATGCCGACCGGCGGCCGATTGATGATCCAGTCGCGCGCCGAGACGTCGTTGACGACGGTATATCCGGCAACCGCACTGAATGCGTCACCGGTATCACCGGCCGGGACGCGTCGTCCGACGACAATCCCGAGTTCGGCTTCCCAATCGACCATTTGAGGCCCCTTGGGCAGCCTGATCTCTTCGCGGTGTGCTGCCAACGATGAAGGCGGGCGCAGGAACGCATAAGGATATGACGGTTCCTGGCTGACCTTCATCTCGGCGAGATGGTCGCGGTAGTTCACACCGACGCAGATCACCGCCCGAGGATTTGGAACGGGTGCCTGATAGACGAGGCTTTCAGGATCGCGGCCGCCTCCGGCTGCCCGAAAATCTTTCAGCGCGGCGGAAAGCGCGGAGCGTTGCGCCTCCCAATTGCCGAAAACGTCAATCAAAGATGCCGGAACGGCTTTCGCACCACCCTTCCCGAGCACCTCGGCCAGCGTGAACACACGCCCTTGGACGAGCACGACGGGCTTCGATGCGCCATCGACGACAGCCGTTCCTAGTTTGTATTCCGTCATACTCCACTCCGATGGCTCAGGAAGCCTTTTTGTTCGTTTCCGTTTGAATGCCTGCGCGCTCGGCAACCACGGCGAAGACAGATGCAACATCGGTCTCGCCGTATCCGGCGGAGATGGCCGCCTCGTAGATGGCCGCCGCTTGATCGAGCAGCGGTGTCGGGCATCCAAGGCGTTCCCGCGTGGCCGTGATGAGATGGATGTCCTTCACGAGCATGGCGGTCGGTGCCATGACGCGATCCCACGCACCAGCCGCCATCACGGGGGCACGAACCTTGAACTGGAGGGACGAACCGGCTCCGTCCTGGAGCGCTCCGATGAGGCGATCGGGATCGAGCCCCGCCTTGATGCCGAAAGCCATGGCCTCTGCTGTCGCCATGATGTTGAGCGCGACCAGAATGTTCGCGGTCAACTTTGCTTTAGTCGCGTTTCCGAACTCGCCAAAGAAGAAGACCCGTTCGGCAACCGCCGAAAGGACTTCCCTGACGCGCTCAAACACCATCTCGTCGCCGCTCGCGTAGATCACGCCCTGACGTTCTCGGACCATTCGCGGGATTCCGCTCACCGCGCAATCGAGCATCTGCCCGCCCTTCTCCATGAGGGCGCGGGCCTGCTTGCTCTTCACACCGGTATCGAGTGTGGAGAGCTCAACGAGGACGAGCCCGTCGCGGGAGGCCGATGCGAGTCCTTGCGGCCCGGAGACGACGCTCTCAAGAGCGGCGTCATCAGGCAAGCAAGACAGAATGATCGAGCATCGTTCCGCGACTTCGCGCGGAGAGGATGCCGGGATCCCACCCGCAGCGATCAGTTCGGACTGATCGCTGCGACGATAGCCAATGACGGTGTGTCCACCTTTTAAGAGGTTCTGAGCCATCGGAAGACCGATCTGCCCCAACCCGATCATGCCAACAGCGGTCATGAAGGTCCTCCGCTTCTCATATCGATACAGCGATCACCATTTCATGGTGCATTTGGCTTGATGTGCGTCGGCGCGTTGCTCGAAAATCGAGCCCACCAGTTCGTTGTGCAAACCGCCCCCCGATGCATCCGCAACCTTGCTGAGGTAGAAATTTTGCACCGGGAAGTGATTGTTCCCGAAATGGATATCACCCCGGATCGAGGGAAATTTTGCGCGCCTCAATGCCTCTCTGAAGGTCGCGGGGTTTTCGACGTCGCCTTTGGCGTCGGAGACTGCTTTGTCCAGCAGCAACACGGTGTCGTAGGACATGGCCGCAAGGATCGACGGGTTGCGTCCATACTTTTCCCGGAACGCCTGGACGAACCGTTTGTTGGACGGGTTGTCGAGATACGGGCTCCAGGGCCCGGCATTCATCAGGCCCTTGGCGGCAGTTCCCAGAGCCTGGAAGGTGGTCTCATCGGCCTGGAAGGTCGCGGCGTAGGGCACGACCGTGCGCTGCAAACCCGACTGCTGGAACTGCCGCATGAAGGCAATGCCCGAGCCACCTGGAAGGAAGACGACGACGGCTTTCGGATCGGCGGCACGGATCTGACTGAGCTCGGCGCCGAAATCGGATTGATCCAGCTTGACGAGAATTTCCGCGGTCGGGGCCTTGCCGTAACCGCGCTTGAAACCTTCAGCGGCGTCCCATCCGGCCTGATAGTTGGTTGCGATCACGGCCACCTTGTCGATGCCCGACTTGGCGATCTGGGAGCCAATCGCTTCGAACATGGTGTCTGTGTTCCAGGACACCATGAAGAAATTCTGGTTGCACTTCTCACCTGCGGTTTCCGAGGATCCGCCGACGGGCGCCACCACGATCTGGTCGCGCGGCAACACCACCGCATTCACCGCATCGACAACATGGCTGAAAAGGAGACCGGAGAAGAAACTGACCTTGTCGCGCTCCATCATTTGACGCGCCACCTGCACCGCCGTTTGCGGCTTCGCCTGGTCGTCGCCCGTCACCAGCTCGACGGGAATTCCACCCAGTTTTCCGCCGGTGTGCTCAAGCCCCAAGCGGTAGGCATTGAGCATCTCTTCACCCAGGCTGCCCGCGGGACCGGACAAGGTCGAAATGTAACCGATCTTGATCTTCTCCGGCGCGGCTTGCGCCGCGGCCACGGATGTCATGAGCGCCAAGGCTGTGCCGATTGTCTTTGTAAAGCGCATTGTCGTTCCTCCCCTAAACGCCGAGATACTGTCGATGAACGTCAGCAGCTTCGGCAAATTCCGACGCATTTCCGGTCCACACTGTCTTGCCCTTCGAGAGGACAAAGAACCGATGCGCGATCCGGCACAGCGCCTTGATGTTTTTGTCGACCACGATGACCGAGAGGCCGGTTTTCGCCACCGCCTCCAGGCACATCCAAATCTCCCGACGCACCAGAGGAGCGAGACCTTCGGTCGCTTCGTCCAGAATCAGGAGTCTTGGATTTGTTAAGAGCGCCCGCCCAATCGCCAGCATCTGCTGTTCGCCGCCCGAGAGCGTCTTGGCGAACTGCTTTTGGCGCTCACCGAGGCGAGGAAACAAGTCGAGTACACGCTCGACGGTCCAGGCACGGCCTCCCTCGCCGGCACGAGCGGCCACAGTGAGATGCTCTTCAACAGTCAGATTGGGAAAGACCTGCCGACCTTCAGGCACAAGACCGATCCCAAGACGCGCAATTCTGAACTCCGGCACGCCGACGATGGATTGTCCGGCGAAGGAGATTTCTCCATCGCGTGGTACCAGTTCGCCGGTGAGCATGCGGATGGTGGTGGTTTTTCCCATACCGTTGCGACCGACGAGCGCAACGACCTGCCCTTCATCGACCTGGACATCCGCGCCGAAGAGAACCTGAACGGCGCCGTATCCGCCCTGAAGTTTGCACGCGCTCAGCAAACTCACCACACGTCCTCCTCGCCGAAATAGGCGCGCTTCACCTCATGGTCCTCGTGGACTTCGGCAGGAGACCCGGAGGCAACGATGCGGCCTGCAACAAGGACCGAGACACGGTCGGCCAAAGCAAAGACGACATCCATGTCGTGCTCGACAAGGAGGATCGCGCAGCTCTGCCGAAGATCTCGCAGAACGGCCGTGAGAGAGTGGCTCTCGTCCGATCCAACACCAGCCATCGGCTCATCGAGCAGCATGAGGCGCGGCTCCAGCGCCAAGGCCATCGCCAGCTCGAGGTGCCGGCGCTCTCCGTATGAAAGCGCCTCGGCCCGAGCATTCGAACGCGTCGCAAGCCCGACTCTTTCAAGACACGTCTGGGCGCGCTCGGTCGCAGTCAGATTGGCGGCAGCAACCTCGAAGGCAGAAGGGTTCGATGACGCGCTGGCGAGTGTCGCCAGGCGCACATTGTCGAGGGCGGTGAATTCCGGCAGCACACTCGTAACTTGAAAGGATCGAGCCAGCCCCTTTCTGACGCGCTGGTGGACGGGAATCCGCGTTATCTCCTCCCCGCACCAGAGGACCGCCCCCTTGTCAGGTGTTATCTCTCCGAAGATCTGGGCGATGAGTGTCGACTTGCCAGCGCCGTTGGGACCAATGAGCGCGTGAACCTCGTTCGGCAGAACGTTCAAATCCACATTGTCCGTGACGATGAGGCCGCCATACGATTTTGTGAGCGCTCGCAGTTGAAGAACCGGCTCAGTCACGGCCGCCTCCAAGCATTTTCTGCAACGCAGGCTGAAGCCCTTGCCGAAGGTACAACACCGCCACGATCACGACAGGCCCCAGAGCCATTCGCCAGTAGGTCGTAAATTCCGAGATCAGCACCTCGGCGAGAAGGAGAACCAGGGCTCCGAAGAGACCGCCCATGAGCGCCGTCACTCCGCCGAGCGTCGCCATGACCAGCAACTCTCCGGACACGATCCAGTGCAGCAGGCCGGGACTGACATAAAGATAAAATTCGGCAGCGAGAGCCCCTGCCAAGCCGGTGATGGCAGCAGAGAGAACGAAGGCGGTGAGTTGAAGCCGGGTCGTGTTGTAGCCCAGAGCCTTGAGCCGACGCTCGTTCTGCCGAATGCCGGCAAGAGCCATGCCGAGAGGTGAGCGACCCACCCGCGACAGCACGCAAAAAACCACGAGCAAGAGCGCAAGAACGACAAAGTGGAACCTCGTCGGACTCTCGAGGGAGACGCCACCGATTTGATTTCGCGCCTGAAGGCCAAGACCGTCGGCGCCACCCAGCCCTTGCACGCTCGAGATGACGAAGTAGACCATCTGCGCGAAGCCAAGCGTTATCATGATGAATGACACGCCGCGCGTTCTGAGCGAAAGGGAGCCGATCGCGAGTGAGGCGGCGGCGGAAACCAGAACCGCGATAGGCCAGATGAGCAGCGCTTCGGTGAGCCCGATCTTTTGGGCGATCAACACCGAATAAGCGCCCAATCCGAAATAGGCCGCGTGACCGAAGCTCACCATGCCGCCGCAACGGATGATGAACCCGACTGCGCAAGCCGCCATTCCATAGATCATGCCGCGTGTGAGGCTGCCGACGATGTGACTTTCGAAAAGAAATGGTGCGAGCGCGAGCAAGGCGACCAGGAGGGCGTTGGCCGCATAGGAGCGCACCCCGCCGACGATGCGCGCGGCCACATTCGTCGGGCGTTGCAGGTCTAGAACCACTGGCTTTTCGAGGTGTCTCATCGCGCGAACAACCCCTGCGGCCGCATGATCAGAACCACGGCCATCAGAATATAAACGAGAGTCGCTGACAAAGCCGGAGCGAAACTCGAAACCGCGCGTGCACTGAATATTCCACTGAGAGCCAGCGGCATCAGGGCGCGGCCCAACGTATCGACCAGGCCCACCATCATCGCGGCGAGAAATGTTCCCCGAATGGACCCGAGCCCGCCGATAACGACGATCACGAAGGAGAGAATGAGCACTTGCTCGCCCATGCCGACTTCGATCGAAACCAGCGGGCCGGTCAACGCTCCCGCCAAACCGGCCAGTCCTGCGCCAACGGCGAATACGAGGGTCGAGATCAAGCCGACATCGAAGCCGATGTGGCGAACCATCGTCGGGTTGCTCGCGGAAGCGCGTACCAGCATCCCCGCGCGCGTCTTCGCTATCACCATCCACATCGCGAGCGCGGCGATAGCAGCGATGGAAGTCACCATCATCCGGTATGCAGGATACTCGATACCTCCAGGCAACATCACCGTGCCGGAGAACAGCCCCGGAGACGGGACATATTGAGGCACGCCGCCGGATATCCAACGCAGCAACTCGTTCGCGAACAGGATGAGACCGAAGGTTGCGAGCACCTGGTCGAGATGGCTTCGCGCGTAGAGCTTGCGCACGATGACACGCTCAACAAGCCAACCAACGGCGGCCGCCAGCAATGTTGCGCAGATGACAGAGAGCAGAAAGTTCTTGGTGATATGGGCAAAAGCGGCGGCCGCGAACGCGCCGACCATGAACAAGGAGCCATGCGCCAGATTGATGAGGTGCATAACGCCAAAGACCAGCGACAGGCCGGCCGCGATCAGGAAAAGGAGAAGACCATAGTTGATGCCGTTCAAGACCTGCTCGACCAGAATCGCCATGCCGCACTCCTTACGTAAGGACAAACATTACGGCTGGCGCAGATCGAACGGCTAAGCTCCAGGATGGCAAACTCGGCCGCCACATCGACATCTCCCCGTGACCGTTTTTCTTATTTTAGAAGGCCCTTTATGCGGTCCGCCGCGGGCCGGAACCCGTTGCGGTAATTTGGAAAGTCATATAAAATTTCCAAATTAATGAGCGACGCTAGATCTAAATCGGCAAGTATGTCAAGAAGCGAACCATGAAAAGATCACTCGCGATTCAGCCCAGCGCTCCTCCGGGAAACTCCCCCGAGACCGCCGAGGCGGCTCCGAAAACTCTTGCCGAGGCAACGTACTGGCGCCTCAGGTCGGACATCGTATGGGGAAAGTTGCCGCCTGGATCTCCTTTGCGCTCGGACGAGTTGCGGGCTGCGTATGATGTGGGCATCAGCCCCCTGAGGGAGGCCTTGTCTCGTCTTGCCGTCGAGCAACTTGTCACGACGGTTGGCCAGCGAGGTTTCCGCGTGGCGCCCATCACCGCGGCAGATGTCCTCGACGTCATGGAGACCAGATTGGTGATCGAACGCGAAGCTCTCACTCGTTCGATCAAGGCGGGCGACCTCAGTTGGGAGACCAACCTGGTGGCAAGCTTTCACTCGCTTTCACGTCTTCCCATTCCTCACGGACCGGGCAACGCAGCTGAATCCTGGGCTAGACATCACCGCAATTTCCACATGGCCCTGCTGGCGGCGTGCGGGTCCGATTGGCAACTCAGATTGGCCGGGCTTCTCTTCGATCAGGCCGAGCGCTACAGCATGGTTCGCGCGTTGAAGGTTTCGGCACCGAAGCTCACGCGCGACACCATATCCGAACACAAGCAGATCCTGGATGCTGCCCTCGCCCGCAACTCAAAGGCCGCAGTGGCAGCGCTCGAAAAGCATTACCGCGCAACCACGAAACAGGTCCTTGCAGCCCTCCAGCTGAGTTCCGCATCATGACGATAGACCAGGCGCGCCGGTCTGAAGACCCCCAAGCTCTTCTTGCCCGCATGATGCGTAAGCAGTTGTTTGTCATCCTGAACAGCGCAGTGGCGGAGCCGGCAGCTCTGCGGCCTTATTTGGCGGAGCACCTCAACTACCTTATCGACCTCGAAAAGCGCGGCATTCTGTTTGCGTCGGGCCCGTTCTCCGATGAGAACGGCCAACTCACAGGCGATGGCCTCACGATCGTGAGAGCAACCTCCTTTGAGGACGCCATGAAGATCGCCAATGAAGATCCGTTCACGCGCTCCGGATTACGCAAGCCGACGGTCAGGCAATGGACTGTCAACGAGGGGCGCATTCAGATCAGCGTCGATCTTTCCGACTGCCGTGGCGATCTCCCATAGACGTTCGGATTTCATTGATCGAGCTGTCACCACGGGAGAGATGCGCTGGACCTTCGAGGCACCCGCGCCGATCCTCGCCAACGTCGTCGCGACAGCCGGGGAAGTCGTGCTCACCGCCGACCTCATGGGCACATCGGTGCGTTGGAGTGGTGGCGTAATCAGCTACCAGTTCGACGATAAGCAGATGATTGCCGCCGTCTCGGGTCCCAGCTCCGTCTTCTTCGGAGGCTCAGTCACGACGAATCTGACGGTGCTGCCCTCCCCCGAGAGACCTCGTGCGCGCCGACTGCCGGGGCACAGGCTTGTTTCCTTCCGCCCCTCGGCTCGCATCCGCGCTGCCTGACGATCATCGAAGGTTTGAACCATACTACCGGCGCAAAACGCGAGGCGCCTTCGTCCCAAACACTTAAATGAAAAGGCCGCGCCTGCAGCGGGGCTAACCGTTGAAACTCTTGGCAGTCCTGTGGAGAGGCGAAAAAAAAGACCCAGCAACGTTCCTCGTACGAGCTCTTCAGAGCGAGGTTGCCAGCTCAGCCACGATCGAGGCGCAAATCCTCAACGGGCGAAGCACCGGCTTCGGTCTCGTATACACGAACCCGGGCCATGGGCGGATCTGTCACACCGTGCCGGAGGATCCTGAGGCCCACCAAGTCGCAGTGCTTCGCAAGACGGACACGGTCTTCCACGTCTCGGCGAAAGATGTCGTTTTCACGAAGATGTCGCTCGACGATGCGTTTGCGGATTAACAGACCCGCAAATGCAACGCCATCTACGCCTCCGCGGAGAACCTCGCTGGCCTCATCAAGGCCCTTAAACGCGAGCGCCTAGACTACATGTTGGCGCCGATGTGGGTCGAGCCGCTCGAAGTCTCCGCCATCCTTAAGACGGAAGCCGCCCAGATAGCCAAAGAGGAACAGGCCCGGAAGGCCTTCCAGGAAGAGGCGGCAATCCTCCGGCAGCGCGAGCTCGATGCGGCCGCTAGGCGCGAGAACATCGAGCGGGATCTGCAAGCGCGAAACGGCTCCATGGCCCGGGCCGCCCAAGACCACGTGTCCAAGGTTATTGATACGTTCATCAATGATGTGAAGGCCAGTGGAGACCGGCGCGGAGACGGCATTTTCGGTCCCGCGGCAGAGCTCTTCCCGACATTCGTGCGTTCCTACAAGCAGATGATACGCGACCGTTGGGAGCTAGAGAGCAAGTCCTACACCGTCGAGGATTTCGGCGATGCCGATTGGAAATCACGCAAGCTAGAAGCCGTCGTCGTGCGCACGGAATTGAAACTGCAAAACAAGCCTCTCGGCCGCCGGAACACGGTCTGCGTTCTATTCGGTGTGATCATAGATGCGGAATTCTTATATCTGCGCGATACGATCGAAACTCCGTGCAACGGTGCTTCCGACGATGTGAAGCGGTGGCAAATCGGGTCGAAGTTCAACTCCCGCTGGAGAGCGCCCACAAACTGATGTCTCTGGAGATCTGAGTCAGAAGGGCGCCCTTGGGTGCCTTTTTTGTGTGGCATTCAGGGAAGCCCGGGACTTCGAAATATCGCCTACCTTCGAAACGAAGGCATCGAGGAATCCCACAATGCTAGTTTGTGGCAAATCCCAATCCGCTTTGCGGTTAGCACCCGCTATCGACCAGCAAGCAATAAAAGCAGAGGCGCGATCAATACCGCTCTCCGCCATGCCCAATTCGGCCGGCAGAGAAATTGACGTTTGCCACGTGAAACTCCCGCGGAGCTTCGGGCGAGAATCAACTAAGCCGTTAAAACCTTGGCGCTCCCTAGGGGACTCGAACCCCTGTTTTCGCCGTGAGAGGGCGACGTCCTAGACCGCTAGACGAAGGGAGCTAGCAAGGCGGAGGCCGCTCGTATAACCAGCCTTCTGAAACCCGACAAGCCCCTTTCCTGAAAAAAGCGACAGGGCGGTATCGATGAGGATCTGGTGAGCGACACGACCGAACGAGAATGGACCCTGGAGGATGGCACGGCCGCCGAGCGGCTGGATCGGGTATTGGCGCGTCTTTCGCCCGATTTGTCGCGGAGCCGCCTGCAGGCGCTGATCCGCGACGGACAGGTGACGATTGATGGTGCGCCGGTTCTCGACCCCAGCCTCAAGGTGGCGGCGGGGGCGATCATCGCGCTTGTCGTGCCGCCGCCGGTCGCGGCCGAGCCGCAGGGCGAAGCGATCGCGCTGAAGGTGGTCTATGAGGACGAGGATCTCATCGTCATCGACAAGCCCGCCGGCCTCGTCGTGCATCCGGCGGCAGGCCACGAATCCGGCACTCTCGTCAACGCCCTCATCGCCCATTGCGGCGACAGCCTGTCCGGCATCGGCGGCGTGAAGCGGCCGGGCATCGTGCATCGGCTGGACAAGGACACGTCCGGCCTGCTCGTCGTCGCCAAGAACGACCGCGCCCATCAGGGCCTTGCCGACCAATTCGCCGATCATGGCCGGACGGGTCCTTTGGAGCGCGCCTATCTCGCCGCAGTCTGGGGAGTCCCCGACAGGCACAAGGGCATCGTCGACGCGGCTTTGGCCCGCAGCCTGCACAACCGCGAAAAGATCGCGGTGGTGTCGGGTGAGCGCGGCCGTTACGCCATCACGCATTACGAGGTGCTGGAAGCGCTGCCGCCGGCCAATCCGGTGGCGAGCCTGGTGCGCTGCGAGCTCGAAACAGGGCGCACGCACCAGATCCGCGTGCACATGGCTCATATCGGCCATCCGCTGCTGGGGGATCGCGTCTATGGCTCGGGATTCAAGACCAAGGCGAATCGTCTCTCGGAGGCGGCGCAGACAGCGCTCGCGGATTTGAAACGGCAGGCGCTTCACGCCACCGTGCTTGGATTCGAGCATCCGCGTACTGGAGAATTCCTGCGCTTCGAGAGCCCCCTCCCTGCCGATATGGACCGGCTTCTCCAGGCTTTGCGGGCCTGATGCCAACAGCGGCACTGCGTCGCAAAACGGTGCCGTGATGGCACCCCTGCATTCTCCGCGCGTTGATCCGTCTCGAAGCCTGAACGCCTCTATTCGGACACGTTTGGACCGCCTATATTGGGCGGCTAGGGCGGTCGGCCGATGTTGGGGGCCGCCTCGGGCTTGCCTCATGGAACGAGGGAGCCAAAGGAGGAATAAGATATGGCTGCAGCGCTGCCTGTGCTTGCCAATGAAGGGGGCCTTTCGCGCTATCTCGACGAGATTCGTCGTTTCCCCATGCTCGAGCCGCATGAGGAATACATGCTCGCCAAACGCTGGCGTGAGCATGGCGACCGCGAAGCCGCTCACAGACTCGTTACATCCCACCTGCGCCTCGTGGCGAAGATCGCCATGGGCTATCGCGGCTATGGGCTGCCGATCGGCGAAGTCGTGTCCGAAGGGAACGTCGGCCTGATGCAGGCCGTCAAACGCTTCGAACCAGAGAAGGGTTTCCGCCTCGCCACATATGCCATGTGGTGGATCAAAGCGGCGATTCAAGAATACATCCTGCGTTCCTGGTCCCTCGTGAAGATGGGAACCACCGCGAACCAGAAGAAGCTGTTCTTCAACCTGCGCAAGGCCAAGGGCCGCATCTCGGCGCTTGAAGAGGGTGATCTGCGCCCCGAGCAGGTCAAGCAGATCGCGACCCAGCTCGGCGTGACCGAGCAGGACGTGATCGACATGAACCGCCGCCTCGGCGGCGACGCCTCGCTCAACGCGCCCCTGCGCGAGGAAGGCGAAGGCGAGTGGCAGGATTGGCTCGTGGATTCGGGCCAGAGCCAGGAGCAGGTGCTTGTCGAGGAAGAAGAGGGCCAGAACCGGCTGACTGCGCTGCGCAGCGCGCTCTCGGTTTTGAACCCGCGCGAGCGCCGCATTTTCGAGGCCCGACGCCTCTCGGACGATCCGATCACCCTTGAAGAATTGTCCGCCGAGTTCGGCGTCTCGCGAGAGCGCGTGCGCCAGATCGAAGTGCGGGCATTCGAGAAGGTTCAGGAGGCGGTCAAAAAGAACCTGGCGCAGATCGAGACTTCGGACGAGGCCGCGCTCTAATCCCTATCGCCTGTAAACAAAGCCGCGGTTCACACCGCGGCTTTTTTATTGCCATTGGCTGAAGGCGCTGGTCAGGATCTGCTCGCCGGAGGAACCCTTCTCGAAGCTGAGAATGGCGCGCTGGCCGGAGGCCATGCGAACCGGCAGGTCGATCCAGTTGCGGCGCACGAACAGTTCCGTATTGCGATCAATGTCGCTCGACAGGTTCGAGAGGCCGATCAGGAACAGGTTCTCCCGCACCGGCACCGGCAGACCGGCGACGGGCGTGCCACGAGCGGCCTCCTCGTTCTTGAACTGAAGCAGGCCGATATCCCGAATCACGCGGCCGCTATCGCCGTTGCGCGTGGTGAAGGTCAGCTCGACCGTGTGCGAGGCGGGCAGCGTCGCGTCGAGATTGCGCCGCAGCGTCATCTTCATCGTCAACCCCGCATCGGGGATCTCGACGCTGGCGCGAACGGCCTTTTCTAGCGCTTGGCCCTGCCCTGGATTCACATCCTCCAGCCGCCATACGATACGGCCGACCTGCGCCTTGGGAGTCTGGGGATTGGCGGGATCTTCCTCGTAGAAGACGGCGCGCTGCGCCACGCCGACTTCCTGACGGGACGCCGGAGACGCGGGCGTGGCTTGTCCGCCAACGCGCTCGTTGTTCTTGCCTGCTTCCGGTTTCGGCTGCTGCGCATTTTCCGCAACGGCAGATTGCGGCGGCGCGACCTCGTCCGGCTTGTCGCGCCAGACGAATGCGAAGACCGCGATGGCCACGATCACGAGCGCGAGAACAGCGCCGAGAGCGATGGTGCGGATGCGTTTGTTGTTCTGAAGGGCCGGATGCGGACGACTTTCGACCCGCGGCCGGGCGCTGGCGGTGTCGTCCTCTGACAGATCGTCATTGGCCGACGCGCGAAAGCCCGTGCTTAACGCAACGTTAGGAGACTCGGCGGTGGGCAGATGCTCGCTCTCGACAGCCCCGAGGACTGATGCGTCCTCGAAGGCCGCGACCGCCGGAACCGGCGTGTATTCCGCCTCGACGCGCTTGATAGCCGCGTCGAGAGACAAGCGCTCCTGATGGATATCCGCCTCTGACAGAGGCGGATCGAGGGTACGCAGCTGACCGATCAGCGCGGTACGGGCGCGCTCATAGACAGCGCGCCGCGTCTCGGGCGAAGAGTCGGCCAGGCCTTCGACGGCGCGGGCGATAAGGGGATAGTAATCAGCCATTTGTCTTGGGATGGCCCGACGACGCTTCGCCGTCAACCCTCAAAGGGGTTCTTCATGAGGATTGTATCGTCACGCTCGGGTGAAGTGGACAGCACCGCGACCGGCGCGCCGATCAATTCCTCGACCCGGCGGACATATTTGATGGCCTGCGCCGGAAGGTCCGCCCATGAGCGCGCACCCGCCGTGGAGCCGCTCCAGCCTTCCATTTCCTCATAAATCGGCTCGACCCGTGCTTGGGCCCCCTGGCTCGCGGGGAAATAATCGAGGGTTTCCCCGTCCAGGCGATAGCCGACACCGATCTTGATGGTCTTGAAGCCATCGAGAATATCGAGCTTGGTCAAAGCGATGCCGTCGATGCCCGACGTGCGGACGGTTTGCCGCACAAGCGTCGCATCGAACCAGCCGCAACGACGCTTGCGCCCCGTGACGACGCCGAATTCCTTGCCCTTCTGGCCGATCAGCTCGCCGGTCTCGTCAAACAACTCAGTCGGGAACGGCCCCTCGCCGACGCGGGTCGTATAGGCTTTCGCGATGCCGAGCACATAACCGACCGCGCCCGGCCCAAGGCCGGACCCGGTGGCGGCCTGTCCCGCGACCGTATTGGAGGAGGTCACGAAGGGATAGGTGCCGTGATCGACATCGAGCAGAGCGCCTTGCGCGCCCTCGAACAGGATCCGCTTGCCCGCCCGGCGCTCGTCATCGAGCAGCCGCCATACGGCGTCCATATAGGGGAGAACCTTCGGCGCGACGGAGGCGAGTTCCTCATAGATCGCCTTCGGCGAGAACTCTTCCAGCCCAAAACCGCGGCGCAGGGCATTGTGATGCGTCAGCAGCCGGTCGACTTTCTCCGGCAGGGAGCCGAGATCGGCCAGATCCATCAGGCGGATGGCGCGACGGCCGGCCTTGTCTTCGTAGGCGGGACCGATGCCGCGCTTCGTAGTGCCGATTTTGGTGCCGGCGCTGCCGCTCTCACGAAGCGCATCGAGCTCGCGGTGGATCGAGAGAATCAGGGTCGCGTTTTCCGCCACGCGCAGGTTCTCGCGGGTGATCGAGACGCCCTGTTCAGCCAGCCGCTCCACCTCGCCGGCGAGCGCGTATGGATCGAGCACGACGCCGTTGCCGATGACGGAGAGCTTGTTGGGGCGCACCACGCCGGAAGGGAGAAGCGACAGCTTGTAGACCTTGCCGCCGATGACGAGGGTATGGCCGGCATTGTGGCCACCTTGGAATCGCACGACCACGTCTGCCTGTTCGGACAGCCAATCGACGATTTTGCCCTTGCCCTCGTCGCCCCACTGGGCGCCTACGACAACCACGTTCGCCATCGCTTAAAGCCTCACATAAAAAAACCCCGGCGCAAGGCCAGGGTTGGGATTGGGGTTGGAAAAACCTTGCAAAGTCTCTTGGTGGATCGGACGCGCGAGGTCAAGACGAAATGGTCATTATCGCATGCGTCGAGCGACTGGCTGATGAAACAAACTAAGAACAGCCAGGAATCAGATCCGGACTCACACGTCTTGGACCGCGGAGCCGGGGATGACAGCGGGGAGTTGGAGGGGATGCGCGATCGGCCCTCAGGCCCTGCCCTTCGCGCTTTTCCCCGGCTTCACCCGGTGCTCGAGGAAATTGCGGATTTCGCGGGTGCGGCGCTCCGGCAGCAGCACCTCTTCATCGAGTCCGTGTCGCCAGGCGAGATCGAACCGGGTCGGCTCAGCGTGCAGGGTGTTGAGATCAGCGATGTAGGAGGCGGCCTCCTCCGGCGTCCGGCAGAAGCCCTCGCCGACGAGCATCTCGGTCCGGCGGGCCAGGATGACCGCCAGCTCCCCAAGGCTGAATTCGGGGTGGTATTGCACGCCCCAGAAGGTCCCGCCACTCATGGTGATTTCCGCCGCCTGGACCGCTGAGAGCGCGTTGGTCGACAACACCGTCGCGTCGGCGGGCGTGGTCGTGACCAGATCGAGATGAATCGCGGGGGCGTCGTAGGACGCGGGGCGACCGGACAGCAAGGGATGAGCGCGGCCTGTCTCGGTCGGCGTCAGACGACGGGCAAAGCCGATTTCCCGGCCGAGCGGATTCTTGCGCACATCGCCACCCGCCGCCACCGCCGCGACCTGCAGGCCCCAGCAGGAGCCGAAGGACGGCGTGCGAGACGCGTAGATGGCCCGCATCAGGTCGATCTGGCGCAGGATGTCCGGCGTGGCGTCATAGATGTTGAGATGCGAGCCGGTGAGCACAATGCCGTCATAGGATTCGAGACCCGAGGCATCCGGCAGGTTCGCGCCCTCATCGGCGGGGAAAGCCAGGTCGCAGAGGATGTCGGCTTCGATCTCCCCCAACACGGCAGCATAGGATTCCGACGGCATGAGTCCATAGGCGGCCTTGTGGGCCTGCCTTGCGTTGCGCGTATTGCCCTCGATAACCAGAAACCGTAAGGCCATAACCTTCGACGCCCCTCATTCTGGCGTCGGTTTACCCGAATGGTGCGCGGGAGCAAGCGCGCCGAGGTCTTGCGCCCTATGAATATTCTGCATTCATTTCGGAAAATCCTGTTCGGGAACGCTTATCTGCTCCTCGTCCTGACCACCCTGTTCTGGGGTGGCAACGGGGTTGCCGGCCGTCTCGCGGTGGGCGAGATCTCTCCCATGGTCCTCGTCGCGCTGCGCTGGGTGGTCGTGGTCGCGATCACGCTGCCCCTCGTCGGTCGCCAGCTCGTGGACGCGTGGCCGAAGCTGAAGGGGCACGGATGGCTCATCGTGGCGATGGGCACCTGCGGGTTTACGGCCTTCAACGCCCTGTTCTACGGCGCGGCGCATTACACGAGCGCGGTGAACCTGACGATTTTCCAGGGCGCGATTCCGGTTCTCGTCCTCATCGGCGCGGTGCTGTTCTTCCGTAACCGGGTGCGGCCTTTGCAAGTTCTCGGCATGGCGGTGACAATGGTCGGCGTGATCGTCGTCTCCGTGCGCGGTGACATGGCCGTCTTGCGGGCGATGGCGCTGAATTTCGGCGACGTGCTGATGCTGATCGCCTGCCTATTCTATGCCGGATACACGCTGGGTCTTCGTCAGCGACCCGCCGTCCCGGGCTTCGTGTTCTTCACGGCGCTCGCCTTCGTCGCCTTCCTCACTTCACTGCCGCTTCTGGCGGTGGAAATGGCGAGCGGCGCGGCGCAATGGCCGACGCTGAAGGGCTGGCTCGTGCTGCTCTATGTGGCGGTGCTACCGTCACTTGTCGCGCAGATTTTCTTCATCCGTGGCGTCGAGCTGATCGGTCCGGCGCGAGCGGGGCTTTTCGTCAATCTTGTGCCGGTGTTCGGCGCGCTGCTCGCCGTCATCCTGCTCGGCGAGCCCTTCGCGTCCTATCACGCCATCGGGCTGGTGATGGTGCTCGGCGGCATCTGGCTCGCCGAGAGAAAAACCTAGAGCTTGATCATGTCGATTTGAAACATGATCAAGCTCCAGATTCCTTATTGCCGCATGATCTGGGCGAACAACCGGTTTCCACTTGTTCTGATCATGCTCTAATCCGCAAACACCACGGTCTTTCGCCCGTTCAGCAGAATGCGGTCTTCAAGGTGGTGTCGCACGGCGCGGGCGAGAACCCGGCGTTCGATGTCGCGGCCCTTGCGGACGAGATCGTCGGGCGTGTCGCGATGGGTGATCGGTTCCACGTCCTGGGCGATGATCGGCCCCTCATCGAGATCGGACGTCACGTAGTGCGCGGTTGCGCCGATCAGCTTCACGCCGCGCGTATGCGCCTGGTGGTAGGGCTTCGCGCCCTTGAAGCTCGGCAGGAAGGAGTGGTGGATGTTGATGCAACGTCCCGCGAGCTTCGCCGCCAGCCCATCCGAGAGCACCTGCATGTAACGGGCGAGCACCACGAGATCCGCCTTCGACTCTCGGATGATCTCCCACACCTTCGTTTCCTGTTCGAGCTTGGTGTTTCGCGTGACAGGCAGATGGTGAAAGGGAATGCCGCGCAGATCGACGTGGCTATAGGTCTCCATCGGATGATTGGCGATGACGCCGACCGGCTCGAAGAGCAACTCATCGATGCGCCAGCGATAGAGCAGATCCGCCAGGCAATGGTCGAATTTCGAAACCATGAGCAGGACGCGCCGCCGTGCATTGGGCTCCCGCAGCGCCCAGGTCATGCCGAAACGCGCGGCCAGAGGCGCGAAACCCGCCCGCATCCCTTCGATATTGCCTAAACCGGAAACGGGATCGAAGACGACCCGCATGAAGAAGCGGTCCGTCTCCGTGTCGTCATATTGCTGGGCATCGAGGATGTTGAAGCCCGCTTCGGAAAGATGCCCCGCCACGGCGGCGACGATGCCTGGGCCATTGGCGCAGGCGAGCGTCAGCACAAACCGCTGTGACAGGGCGTTCACGTCAGAACCGCACAGAGCGGGCGCGCTTCACCTGCGGGATGTCTTCGATCTTGCGCAACAGCTCTTCCGTCACCGGCTGATCGACGGAAACGAAGCAGATCGCATCGCCGCCCTGCTTGTCGCGGCCGAGTGCGAAGGTGGCGACGTTGACGCCCGCTTCACCGAGCAATGTACCGAAGCTGCCGATGAACCCCGGCTTGTCGGCATTGCGCACATAGATCATGTGCGGAGCGAATTCCGCATCGACCATGATGTCGCGGATTTCCGTGACACGCGGCTTGCCGTCCTGGAACACAGTGCCGCCGGCATGGCGTGACATGTCCTCAGCCTCGACGATGATGCGCACGAAGCTCTCGTAGTCCCGCGCTGCGCTGTCGCGCTTGACCTCTTCCACCGTGATGCCGCGTTCACGCGCGACGATCGGCGCGGACACCATGTTGATATCCTGCAGGAAGGGGCGCAGCACGCCGGTGACGGCAGCGGAGGTGAGCGCGCGGGTGTTCATCTCCGCCACATCGCCTTCGTACTCGATGCGGATGCCCTTGATCGGTGCTTCCGTGAGCTGGCCGAGGAACGAGCCTAGCTTTTCGGCAAGCGCCACGAAGGGCTTCAAGCGCGGCGCTTCTTCCGCCGAGATCGACGGGAAGTTCACCGCGTTCTGGATCGCGCCCTGCAGCAGGTAATCCGACATCTGCTCGGCGACCTGCAGCGCCACGTTCTCCTGCGCCTCGGTGGTAGCCGCACCCAGATGCGGGGTGCAGACCACGTTGGGATGGCCGAAGAGCGGATTGGTGGTTGCGGGCTCTTCCGTGAACACGTCGAAGGCAGCACCCGCCACATGGCCGGAATCGAGCGCCGCGCGCAAAGCGACCTCGTCGACGAGACCGCCGCGGGCGCAGTTGACGATGCGCACGCCCTTTTTCGTCTTGGCGATATTTTCCGCCGAGAGAATGTTCTTCGTCTTCTCGGTCATGGGGACGTGCAGCGTGATGACATCGGCGCGGCGCAGAAGGTCTTCGAGCTCGACCTTCTCGACGCCGAGCTCAATCGCGCGTTCCGGCGACAGGAAGGGATCGTACGCGATCACCTTCATGCGCAGGCCGATGCCGCGCTCGGCAACGATAGAGCCGATATTGCCGCAGCCGATGACGCCGAGCACCTTGGCCGTCAGCTCGACACCCATGAACCGGTTCTTCTCCCACTTGCCGGCCTGCGTCGAGGCATCGGCCTGCGGGATCTGACGCGCGAGCGCGAACATCATGGCGATGGCGTGCTCGGCGGTGGTGATGGAATTGCCGAACGGCGTGTTCATGACGATGACGCCCTTCGCCGTGGCGGCGGGGATCTCGACATTGTCGACGCCGATGCCGGCGCGGCCGATGACCTTCAGCTTGGTCGCCTTTTCCAGGATCTTCGCGGTGACCTTGGTGGCGGAGCGGATGGCGAGACCGTCATACTCGCCGATCACGGCCGCGAGCTTGTCCTTGTCCTTGCCGAGATCCGGCTGGAAATCGACATCGATGCCGCGATCTTTGAAGATCTGCACGGCGGCGGGCGAGAGAGCATCCGAAATGAGAACGCGGGGCTTAAGCATGGGGCACCTTTTGATCTCCCTCTCCCCTCTGCGGGAGAGGGTGGCCTCGCGCAGCGAGGTCGGGAGAGGGGAATGGAATTTGCTGAATGCGATGAAAGGGGCGGTGTCGTGTTCTGAAAACGGCCCCTCTCCCCGTCGGCATCCGCCGACCACCCTCTCCCGCGATGGGGAGGGGTAACGAGAGCATCAAGCCGCTTTCGCGAGCTTCGCCTTTTCCTGCGCGAAGGCCCAATCGAGCCAGGGCGTCAGGGCTTCGAGGTCGGAGGCTTCCACCGTCGCGCCGCACCAGATGCGAAGGCCGGGAGGTGCATCGCGATAGGCGCCGATGTCGAGGGCGACGCCCTCTTTGTCGAGCGCGGCGGTGATGCCCTTGGCGACTTGCGCCACAGCCTCGGGACCTTTCGCGACGATGTCGGGGTCGGACACGACGAGGCAGACGCTGGTGTTGGAGGCGTTCTTCGGATTCTTCGCGAGATTGGCGATCCACGGCGTCCTGGCAACCCAATCGAGGATCACCTTGGCGTTGGCGTCCGCCTTCGCGAGGAGCCCTTTCAGGCCGCCGATGGACTTCGCCCATTCGAGCGCGTCGATGTAATCCTCTACCGCCAGCATGGACGGCGTGTTGATGGTCTCGCCCTCGAAGATGCCTTCGATCAGCTTGCCGCCCTTGGTCATGCGGAAAATCTTGGGCAGCGGCCAGGCGGGCTTGTAGGTCTCGAGCCGCTCAACCGCACGCGGCGAGAGGATGAGCATGCCGTGGGCCGCTTCGCCGCCCAAAACCTTCTGCCAGGAGAAGGTGACCACATCGAGCTTGGAAAAATCGAGCTTCTGCGCGAAGGCCGCCGAGGTGGCGTCACAGATGGTGAGACCTTCGCGATCCGCCGCGATCCAATCCGCATTCGGCACGCGGACGCCGGAGGTGGTGCCGTTCCAGGTGAAGACCACGTCGCGGGTCTTCGTGTCGATCTGCGTCAGGTCGGGCAATTCGCCGTAAGGCGCGGTGATCACGCGGGCATCGGGAAGCTTGAGCTGCTTCACCACATCGGTGACCCAGCCTTCGCCAAAGCTCTCCCAAGCCACCATGTCCACGGGCCGCGCGCCGAGCAGCGACCACAAAGCCATCTCGACCGCGCCGGTGTCGGAGGCGGGCACGATGCCGATGCGATAATCAGCCGGAACATCCAGAACCTCGCGCGTCATGTCGATGGCGAGCTTCAGGCGGCTCTTGCCAAGCTTCGCGCGATGTGAGCGGCCGAGGCTGTCGGTTTTGAGATTTTGCAGGGACCATCCGGGGCGCTTCGCGCACGGGCCGGACGAAAAGAAAGGCGCGCGCGGACGCGCGGCGGGCAGATCTGTCATGTTATCCATCCTTACAGATGGGCGCCCCTCGGTGGGGAGAGGTGTCCCGCGAATTGGTATGCCGGAGGGGCCTTTCCCGGTCAAGCGAATTTCCGTTTGGTCAGAGTGTTTCAGATTACGAAATCGTAATGCAAAACATCGCTTTTGCCGCGATATAGCCCAGTGTGTCTGGCATAACCTGTGCTAGGACAACTCCGACATCGAAAGACATCAGACTTCCTTAAGGAGCGAGCATGCGTGTGTCCGGTCAGCTCGCCGTCATTGCCGTGCTGGGGGCAGCGGGTTTTGGCGGTTGGTATGCCTATCAGGGCGGCTATTTGGCGAATGCGCCGGTCGTCGGCTCCTATTTCGCCAAATCGTCCGGCCAGGCAAGCGCCTCAGGGCGCGGAGGACGCGGCGCCCAAGTCGGCCCGGCGACCGTCGAGGTCGATACGGTCAAGACCGGGCGGATCGTCGAAACCCGCGAGTCCGTGGGAACCGTGCGTGCCTATGAATCGATCACCGTGACCGCGAAAGTCGCTGGCATTATCGGTGCCATCGGCTTCGAAGAAGGCCAGCAGGTCAAGGCCGGCGACATGCTGGTCCAGCTCGACGCAGCGGAACGCCGCGCCGAAATCGAGCAGACGCTCGCGGAAACGAACCGCGCCATGTCGGTTCGCAACGAAGTCGCCATCAAGCTCGAACGCGCGCAGGCTCTGAGCCGCACCGGCGCGGGCACAGGCGCGCAGGTCGATGATCTCTCCGCCCAGGTCAAATCGCTGGAAAGCTCCATCGCCGCCGCCCAGGCGCAGCGCAAGGGTGCCGAGGCGCGGCTGCAGGATCTGAGCATCCGCGCGCCCTTCGCCGGCCGGGTGGGCACCCGCTCAGTATCGCTCGGCGCCTATATTCCGCCGGGAACCCGCATCACCTCCCTCGACGACCTCTCCCGCGTACGGCTCGACTTCGCGGTTCCGGAGAACCTTCTCGGCCGCCTCAAGCCGGGCCAGACCGTCAACGCGACCTCGCCCGCCTATCAGGGCCGGATCTTCAAGGGCACGGTTTCGATCCTCGATACCCGCGTTGACCCGACGACCCGCACGGTGCGCTTGACCGCCGACTTCGACAACCAGGACGAGGCGCTCAAACCCGGCATGTTCCTGTCGGTGGCGCTCGAAGTCACGACCAAGGAAGACGCCATCGTCGTGCCGGAAGAGGCCATCGTCAGCGAGGGCCTGCGCCAGATCGTCTATCCGGTGAAGGACAACAAGGTCGAGCGCCGCGTCATCACGATCGGCCAGCGCCAGGGTGGCAAGGTCGAAGTGGTTGACGGGTTGAAAGTCGGCGAAACCATCGTGGTCCTCGGTGTCCAGCGCGTGCGCCCGGGCGGCGAGGTCATCGCCCGCCCCCTCGGCTCCGGCGCTCCAGGTCAAAAGCCGGCGGCTCCGGCCGCGACGAAGGAACAGCCGTCGCGCAGCTCCGTGAACCTGCCGCAGGCCATTGGCAGCGCGGCTGCGGCCGAGCGCAATTGACCCCCCTCTCCCGCTCCGGCGGGAGAGACATTCGTTTCCAACCGGCTCGTGAGCTGAATCGCCATGCAGGTTTCCGACATCTTCATCCGCCGCCCCGTCCTCGCCGTCGTGGTCAGCCTGCTGTTAATCGTGGGTGGCATCGCCTCGCTCACAAATCTGCCGGTCCGCGAATATCCGAGCGTCGACAAACCGGTCGTATCCATTTCGACGATCTATCGCGGCGCGTCGAACGAGGTGATCGAGAGCCGGGTGACCGAGGTCATCGAAGGTGCGGTCGCCGGCATCGAAGGCATTCGCCAGATCAACTCGCAGAGCCAGAACGAGCGCTCCTCGGTCTCGATCGAATTCAACGTGGACCGCGCCCCCGAGGCCGCGACCTCGGACGTGCGCGACGCGGTGTTCCGCATCGTCGGACGCCTGCCGGTCGGCGTCGATCAGCCGGTCATTCGCAAGGTCGACGACAACGCATCGGCCATTCTCTGGGTCAGCGTGACCTCAAAGAGCCTCGATGCGCTCGAACTCAGCGACTTCCTGAAACGGGTCTATGTGGACCGCCTCTCGACGCTTCCTGGCGTCGCCAACGTGTATCTGGCCGGTGAACGCCGCTACGCCATGCGCCTGTGGGTCGACCGCGCTGCGCTCGCCGCGCGCAACCTGACGGTCCAGGACATCGAGAGCGCGATCAAGAAGCAGAACGTGGAGCTGCCCGGCGGCCGTATCGAATCCTCCCAGCGCGAATTTACCGTGAAGACGGATTCGCGCCTCGCCAGCCCGCGCGAATTCGAGCAGGTGATCATCTCGAACAAGAACGGCTATCTCGTGCGTCTCGGCGAGGTCGCCAAGGTCGAGGTTGGCCCGGAAGACACCCGCTTCGAGTTCTACGATTCCGGCAGGACCGCCGTCGGCATCGGTGTGGTCCGCCAGTCCACCGCGAACACCCTCTCCGTCGCCGACGACGTGCGCGCCGAACTGGGCAAGCTGCAAAGCTCCCTGCCCCCCGGCACGACGGCGGAAGTGTCCTACGATGAAAGCCAGTTCATTCGCGCCTCCATCAACGGCGTGCTGCATACCCTCGTCGAGGGCCTGATCCTCGTGATCCTGGTGATCCTGCTTTTCTTGCGCGATTGGCGCTCGACCATCGTCGCGATGGTGGCGATCCCGGTCTCGATCGTCTCCGCCTTCATGGTGATGAGCTATTTCAACGCCTCCATCAACGTGCTGACATTGCTCGCCATCGTGCTCGCCATCGGCATCGTGGTGGACGACGCCATCGTGGAGATCGAGAACGTCCACCGCCGCATCGAGGAAGGCCAGCCTCCGCTTCTCGCCTCCTTCGACGGCGCGCGTGAGATCGGCTTTGCGGTTATCGCGACGACAGCGACCCTGATGGCGGTGTTCGTGCCACTGGCCTTCATGACCGGAAATACGGGCAAGCTGTTCCGTGAATTCGCGATCACACTCGCCGCGGCGATCTTCTTCTCCGGCGTCGTGGCGCGCACGCTGACGCCGATGCTCTGCTCGAAACTGATGGTGCCGGCCCATGGCCGCATCCAGACCATGACAGAGCCCTTCTTCACCGGCATGAACAACATCTATCGGGGCATCCTGTCGCGGGCGCTGAAAGCCCCATTGGTGATCCTGGCGCTGGGCGTCACCGTATCGTTCGCCGCCTACGGATTGTTCAAGTCGCTCCCGCAGGAATTCGCGCCGACGGAAGATCGCGGCGCGATCGTCATCCAGGTCAACGGGCCGGAGGGCGCGAGCCTCGACTATACGCGCGACCGCATCAAGGAAATCGAGCGCCAACTCGTCCCCTATCAGGAAAAGGGCGTCGTCGCCTCGATCACAAGCCAGGTGGCACCTGGATTCGCGCGCCCCTCGCCGGTCAATGCGGGCTTCATCATCGTGCGTCTCGTTCCGTGGGAACAGCGCAGCATGAAGCAGCAAGACCTGACCCAAGAGCTCATTTCGAAAGTCTCCAACTTCCCCGGCGCGCGCGCCTTTCCAACCAATCCGGGCTCGCTCGGCCAGCGTGGCAACTCGCAGCCGATCCAGTTCGTGCTCGGCGGGCCGGACTACGACACTTTGCGCGGCTGGCGCGATATCGTGATGCAGAAGGCTCAGGAAACAGGCCTCTTCATCAACATGGATTCCAACTACAAGGAATCGCAGCCCGATATCCGCGTGAAGATCGATCGCGCCCGCGCCGCCGATCTCGGCATCTCCATCGACGACATCGGCCGCACGCTGGAATTGGTGTTCGGCGAGACGCAGATCTCCACCTTCGTCAGCCGTGGCGAGGAATATCCGGTCATCATCCGTGGTCGACCGCAGGATCGCGCCACGCCAAACGACCTGACCAACACCTTCATCCGGTCCGGAACCGGTGATCTGGTTCCGCTGTCCTCCTTCGTGTCGCTGACAGAATCCGCGGCACCGCAGACCCTGAACCGCTTCGACCGCCTGCGCTCAATCACCATCCAGTCGTCGCTCAGGCCGGACGTGTCCATCGGCGAAGGTCTCGCCGTGCTGGAAAAGATCGTCCAGGAGAACCTGCCGGCCGAGGCTCGTATCGGCTACACGGGCCAGTCCAAGGACTTCCGCGAGGCGTCCGGCGCGATCTACATGACCTTCGGCATGGCGTTGCTCGTGGTGTTCCTGGTCCTCGCGGCGCAGTTCGAGAGCTGGATCAATCCGTTCATCATCATGCTCACCGTGCCGCTCGCCGTTACCGGTGGCCTCGCGGCGCTGGTCATGACCGGTCAGTCGCTCAACATCTACAGCCAGATCGGCATGATCCTGCTCATCGGCCTGATGACAAAGAACGGCATCCTGATCGTCGAATTCGCTAATCAGCTGCGCGAGCGCGGCTATGGGGTGCGCGAAGCGGTGATCGAGGCTTCTGTGCTGCGCCTGCGGCCGATCCTCATGACGTCCATTGCGATGATCGGCGGCGCCATTCCGCTGGCTTGGTCGACGGGCGCTGGCGCGGAATCCCGCAGCGCCATCGGTTGGGTGATCGTCGGCGGAGTGACGCTCTCGACCCTTCTCACGGTCCTCGTGGTTCCTTCGATTTACCTGCTCATCGGCGGCTACACGAAGCCCGCGACCTACGTGAGCGATCTGCTCGATGAATTGCGGGCCAAGACGGGCTTCAGGCCCCATGGCGAGGATATCGGCCCCGCGCCTCAGCGGCACACTCCCGCCCATCCGGCGGAGTAAGTCCGAAAACGAAAACGTCTGCCTGCGCCATGAACGGGCGCAGGCAGACGTCTTTTATCAAAGCTCCCTGAGAAGCGGGATCAGGCCGCGCGAACGGTCGCGAGGAACTGGCTGAGTTGCGCGCGCAAGAGTTCGGATTGCTCGGACAGATCCGATGAGTACGTCAGCACCTGGGCCGAGGCCGCGCTGGATTCCTCGGCTGCCCGCGTCACGCCGCTGATGTTCGACGACACTTCGGATGTACCCTGCGAAGCCTGCTGGACATTGCGGGCGATCTCCTGCGTGGCGGCTCCCTGTTCCTCGACCGCCGCTGCAATCGCTGCCGAAGTCTGGTGAATCGTGCGGATCACGTTCGTGATCTCCTGAATCGCATTGGCGGATTCGACGGTCGAAGTCTGAATCTCCTGGATCTGGGCGGAGATTTCGCTCGTCGCCTTGGCGGTTTGCTCCGCCAGAATCTTCACCTCCTGCGCCACGACGGCGAAGCCCTTGCCCGCCTCACCGGCGCGCGCGGCCTCGATGGTCGCGTTGAGCGCGAGCAGGTTCGTCTGGCTTGCAATGTTGCTGATCAGGCTGACCACATCGCCGATGCGGTTTGCGGCATGCGAGAGACGCTGCACCTTCTCGGCCGTGGCGTCGGCGTCGGTCACCGCAGCCGTCGCGATGCGGGCTGAATCCGCAACCTGACGTGCGATCTCTTGAACCGAAATCGACAATTCCTCGGCGGCAGCCGCAACCGTCTGCACGTTCGTCGAGGCTTCCTCGGATGCGCTTGCCACGGCCAGGGACTGGACCGAGGTCTCCTCGGCCGCAGCCGTCATCGTATGCGCGGAGCCTTGAAGCTGATTTGCCGCCGAAGACACGGCCATCACGACAGCGCCGACAGCCTTCTCGAAACCATCCGCAAGGTCATGCATCGCCGCCTGCTTCTCCGCATCGCTCTGAACCTTGGCTGCCTCCTGCTCCTCCTGAAGGCGGATCTTCTCCAATCCATTGTCGCGGAAGACCAGGGCCGCGCGAGCAACGTCGCCAACTTCGTCCTTGCGGTTAGCGCCGGTGATATTGCTTGAGAAGTCGCCATTGGCGAGACGCTGCAGGACGGCGACTGCCGAGCGGATCGGCCTTGCGATACCAAACTGTCCGAGCAGAAAACCGAAGGTCAGACCGAGCGCGACGCCGATGCCGGCAATGATCATGAGATGGCTTGAGGCTTGGTGGTACTCCGCAGTGGCGTTGTCGGAGAGCAAGACCATCCGCGCATCGAGTTTTTCGGTCAAAGCCCGCATGGCTTGTCTGAGCTTGCTGGCGACGTCGAGGCTGCTTTCGGTTTCCTGACGCAGTTTCTGCATTTCCTCCGAAGCATTGTAGTTCTTCACCGCACTTGCGGCAGCGAACGTCGATTCAACCTCTTTGCGATACAAAGCGGTGAGTCGCTCGACTTCCCGGAGAGCGTCTTGATCCTCGTGGTCCACACTTTGGCGGAGGTTGTTCAGGCGCGTGTCGAACTCCAGAGTGTCTTTCGCAATCTGAGCGCGGACGGCATCGATCGTCTCGGGACGCGGATCGCCGGACAGGCGGAACTCGCCGGAATTCATCGACGTGATGTTGATGCTGATGCGCGCAGCGGCCAATGCGCCGCTAGACGCGCGCTCCATTGCATCGGTTGCATCATTGAGCGAACTCAACGAGCGAATTCCAAGAACGCTCAGCGCGGCGGCGATGAACGAGAGGAAGAGAACGATCGTCAGAATCTTCGGAAGAATCCGAAAGCGCGAAAGAAAAGACATGATAAGGCACCCCGTGAACTATGCGTTCAGCCCGTTTTGTAACGTTTCCGGCAGCCTCGATCCGTATTCGTATAAAGCACTAGGAATTTATACTCTATTTTTCTTATTGCCGCCTTTAGAAACGATACCGTCGAAGAGTGAAATAAAATTTAATATTAGCCGGATAATAATGGCACGAGTACTTTAAATACTTTGACATTGAACAAACAAATACAATCTAGACGCGTCACAACACGAGATGCCCAACGTAGAGGAGTTGGACCGGAGCTGGGCAATAGAGGCTTGATGTTTCTTAGGGTAACTCAAGCGCGGACAAGCGCTTCCGCGTGCTTTTGGGCTCGGAAATGGGCAACTGCCATATCGATCCGATGCCTATCCCTTGGCACGATATGGTCAGGCAGCCTCTCGGAATCGCACAGTTCAGCGGACTCGATGGCGTTGTCCAGTTCGACCCAGTGAATGAGCGACACTTCGCGCCCCCGCGCGATCAGATCATACACGTTGCCGACGAAAACCGGATCGCGCTTGATTGGGACATCGGCCAGTTCCGTTGCGATCAGCCGCACATGGGCCGCGTGCAAATTCGCATCGCTCGCGCGAATGACAGTGCCTGGCACGTTCAACATCGAAGGATAGGAGAGATCGTCCCCATCCCGCGCGCGCAGCAGCACGAGCGTTCTCTCGTCGCGTTGAACTAACGGAACGACCACGAAAGTCGTGGTCACCATGATGCGTGCGATCGCATGAAAGACGTCGCGTGGCAGAAGGCCGGGCGTCAGGCGCTCGAGCATCCGGCATAATTCGCGATGCTCGTCGTGCCGATCCATGGACGCCAGCCCCGATCTCAGTCGAACTGATACCGCGCGCCGACGCGGAATTCATGCGCGGCGATGTCTCGGGCGCGCGGCGTGATGTCGGCCCCGTCGAAGCCCGTGCCGGCATTGCCGAGACGGGTATAGCGGTAGCCGAGATCGAGTGTGAGATTTCCGGTAATGTCGAAGGCGACGCCGGCCATCAGGGCCCAGGCGAAAACGTTGTGTGTCCGTGACGGCAGAGGAGCGACCACCGACGCACCGGCCATTGTGACGAGCCGCTCGCCACTGTCGAAGCGATTGCGGCTCACGCCGATGCCCGCGCCGAGATAGGGCGTGATCCCTCCCCACAAATCGAGATCGACATAGCCGTTGGCGAGGAAAGTCGTTGCTTCGACATCCGCCCGATCACCAGCGTGATTGGAGGCCGAGGCGAAGCGCGTTCCCCTGAAGGCCGCTTCGAAACGATGGTCGATGGTGACGTCGGCCCTCAGCCATGGCGTGAAGCGATATCCGACGCCGCCGCTGAAGACCACGTCCCGGCTGAATCGCGTCCCGACCAGAGGCGGCACGTTGCCCGCACCGAAATCCCGTCCGTGCCGCGCGACGAGGTGATCGATCGCGCCAATATCCCCGCGCAGGTACCAGCCCGCATCGAAGGCTTCATCGCTGTCATCGAGAACGGGAGCCGGAGGCAGATCAGCAGCGCGGGCATCAAGGCCGACCATGCCGAAAGCCAGACTCGCCAGGGCAATCGTCGTCAGGCGCAAGCGGGATTCTCCACGATCATTGGCTCCAAATGCGTCTCAATGCCAGCATGAGACGCGATTTCGTTACCTTAGCGCGGAGAAGTTAAGTGGCGATTAACCTTAACGAAACAGTCGCGGAGCCGGATGACGGCGTCATCTCTGTTGGAGCCCCCTCAAAACGAGATCACCAGGACGAGCCCAGTGATGACAGGTTGGGGGTTGGCAAAGAAAGAAGGCGGCCGTCTCAGGCCGCGCTTTTGCCGCTGGCGCTCGCCCCACCTTGCGTCGCCGCACGGGCGACCGCATCGACCACGTCGTCGACCACGCGGTTCACGAGATCGCCGTCGTCGCCCTCACCCATCACGCGGATGACCGGCTCGGTGCCGGAAGGGCGGATGACCAGGCGGCCATTCGCGCCGAGGCGCTCGCGTCCGGCCTCGATGGCCTTGACGACCGCGTCGTTCTGCAGGGGCTTGCCGGACTTGTAGCGCACGTTCTTGAGCACCTGCGGCAGGGGCTCGAAGCAATGGCAGACTTCCGACACCGGCTTGTCGAGGGTCTTCACGACCGCCAGGAGCTGAAGGGCAGCGATCAGGCCGTCGCCGGTGGTGGTGTAGTCCGACATGATGATGTGGCCGGACTGCTCGCCGCCGAGATTGAACCCGTGCGCGCGCATATGCTCCAGCACATGGCGGTCGCCGACAGCCGTGCGCACCAGATTGAGGCCGAGACCGCCAAGATAGCGCTCGAGACCCAGATTGGACATGATCGTCGCCACAACACCCGGCTGGGTCAGGCGTCCATCGTCCTTCCAGGACCGCGCCACGACGCCCATGAGCTGGTCGCCATCGACCTTCTGGCCCTTCTCGTCCACGATCAGAACCCGGTCCGCGTCGCCATCGAGCGCGATGCCGATATCGGCGCGCAGCTCGCGCACCTTATTGATCAGGGCATCCGGCGCGGTCGAGCCGACTTCGGCATTGATGTTGAAACCGTTGGGCTCCACACCGATCGACATGACCTCGGCGCCGAGTTCCCACAACGCCGCCGGGGCGACCTTGTAGCCCGCGCCGTTGGCGCAATCGACCACAACGCGCATGCCCTCGAGATCGAGCTGGCGCGGCAGGGTGCGCTTGGCGAACTCAATATAGCGCGCATCGGCACTGTCGATGCGCTTGGCGCGGCCCAGCGCCGCCGAACCGGACAGGCGCGCCTTCATGTCAGAGTCGATCAGGGCCTCGATCTCAAGCTCCAGCTCGTCGTTGAGCTTGAACCCGTCGGGACCGAACAGCTTGATGCCGTTGTCCTCATAGGCGTTGTGCGAGGCCGAGATCATGACGCCGAGATCACAGCGCATGGAGCGGGTCAACATGGCGACCGCGGGCGTCGGCATCGGGCCAAGCAGCAGTACGTCCATCCCAACCGAGGTAAACCCGGCAACGAGGGCATTCTCGATCATGTAACCGGACAGGCGAGTGTCCTTGCCGATGATGACCCTGTGACGATAATCGCCCCGTTGGAAGGTAAGCCCAGCGGCCTGCCCCACCTTCAGGGCAAGATCCGGCGTGATGAGGCCATTGGCGCGGCCGCGGATGCCGTCGGTCCCGAAGTATTTGCGCACGTTCTTTGTCTCCGCATTCCGTAGCGCAGATCTGCGCTTTGACATCCTCAAAGCAACCTCGCTGAATTCGGTCAAGACGGGCAGACCGATCCATACCATCACAAGTGATGAGCGATTGTTACAATCACCAAAGATTGTGCTTCTTGTGAAAAGACAACTTCCCACCTGCAAAGAAAAACGCCCGCTGAACCAGCGGGCGTTTTTCAGTTCATAACCAAATTCGACCTTATGCCTGCGGCTGAGGCTCCATGCCGCCGTCGGTCTCCCGGGGTCGGCCCCTGCCTGCGGTCGGCACGGCAGAGCCGCGCGTCGAAGCGAGCGTATCGCCGGAATCCCGGATCGGCGGCTGACCATCGATGAGATTCCGGATCTCGTCGCCCGAGAGGGTCTCATATTCGAGCAGTCCCTTGGCCAAAGCCTCCAGATCGTTCTGCTTCTCCTCGAGGATGCGGCGGGCGTCGACGAGCCCTCCTTCCACAAGGCGGCGCACTTCGGAATCGATCTTCTGCGCGGTCGCCTCGGAGATGTTCTGCTGGCGTCCCATGGACATGCCGAGGAAGACCTCTTCCTGGTTTTCGCCATAGGCCACCGTGCCGAGCTCCGGCGAGAAGCCCCAGCGGGTCACCATCATGCGAGCCAAGCGGGTCGCCTGCTCGATGTCGGATTGCGCGCCGGACGTGACCTTCTCCTTGCCGAAGATCATCTCTTCGGCGATGCGGCCGCCCATCATGATGGCGAGGCGCGAGGTCATCTGCTCGTAGGACATGGACAGCTTATCCCGCTCGGGAAGCTGCATGACCATGCCGAGCGCACGACCGCGCGGGATGATGGTGGCCTTGTGGACCGGGTCGGTCGCCGGGACATTGAGGGCAACGATGGCGTGGCCGGCCTCGTGGTAGGCGGTCAGGCGCTTCTCGTCGTCGGTCATGACCAGGGTGCGGCGCTCCGCGCCCATCATGACCTTGTCCTTGGCGTCCTCGAACTCGAGCATCGTGACGATACGCTTGCCGCGGCGTGCGGCGAGCAGAGCCGCCTCGTTGACGAGGTTCATCAGGTCCGCACCGGAGAAACCGGGCGTGCCGCGCGAAATCACCTTGAGGTCGACGTCGGGAGCCAACGGAACCTTGCGCACATGCACGCGCAGGATCTTCTCGCGACCGAGCACGTCCGGGTTCGGCACGACGATCTGGCGGTCGAAACGGCCGGGACGCAGCAGCGCCGGGTCGAGCACGTCGGGGCGGTTCGTGGCGGCGATGATGATGACGCCCTCATTGGCCTCGAAGCCGTCCATCTCCACCAGGAGTTGGTTGAGGGTCTGCTCACGCTCGTCGTTGCCGCCGCCTAAGCCCGCGCCGCGATGGCGGCCGACTGCGTCGATCTCGTCGATGAAGATGATGCAGGGGGAGTTCTTTTTCGCCTGGTCGAACATGTCACGCACGCGGGACGCACCCACGCCGACGAACATCTCGACGAAGTCGGAGCCCGAAATGGTGAAGAACGGCACATTGGCCTCGCCTGCCACCGCACGCGCGGTCAGGGTCTTACCCGTGCCGGGAGGGCCGACAAGGAGCACGCCGCGCGGAATGCGGCCGCCGAGACGCTGGAATTTCTGCGGATCGCGCAGGAATTCGACGATCTCCTGCAAGTCCTCCTTGGCCTCGTCCACGCCCGCGACATCATCGAACGTCACGCGGCCATGCGCCTCGGTGAGAAGCTTGGCCTTGGACTTGCCGAAGCCCATGGCTCTTCCCGCGCCATTCTGCATCTGGCGCGACAGGAAGACCCACGCACCGATGAACAGCGCGATCGGCAGGATGTTCATCAAAACGGCGATGAACCAGGGAGTGCTGTCGGATTGCGGACGCGCGGTGATCTGCACGCCCTTCTGCTGCAGCTTCGACACCAGCATCGGGTCGCTCGGCGCATAGGTCGTGAAGGTCCGGCCATCCGTATACGTGCCGCTAATTTCCGGCCCCGAGATGGTCACGTTCGAAATGCGCCCAGCATCCGCCTCGGTAAGAAGCTGGCTATAGGCAATGTCGCTGCCGCCGCTGCGATGGCCCGGGCTCTGGAACAGCGTCACAAGCGCCAGCACCAGGAGGAAGATGACCACCCACAAGGCGAAGTTGCGGAAATTTGAATTCATCGGATCAGATTCTGCCCCAGAGGGAGATGAAGCATGGAGGACTATCTCCCCATGCGGCTAAACTCAATGTAGGCACGCCCTTTCCCCTTGCCAAGGGAATGCGGCGGGGGTGCGGCATGAACTGGCGGACTTGGATAAGATAATTGGCTAACGCCCCCGGCGGCGGGGTGGCTCGGGCCGGATCGAGAGGGTCCCGGCCCGATCGAGCTGGACCAGCGCGCCGGCGATGGTCAGGCGAAGCCCCACTCCGGCAGCGAGGGCGGACTGGAGCCGTTGGGTACAGGATTCGAGCCGATGCAAGCGGCTGTTGTCCAGGCCAAGACCGGCCTCGGACAGCGCCTGTGACAGAATGCGGAGCGCAATTTCGAAAGGCTCCTCAGCGAGGAATTTTGCCTTCATGTGCAAGCCTTTGCCGTCGGACACCGGCTCCGCGTTGAGAAAAATCTCGCGAGCCTTGGCGTCGAGCGCGGCTTCCGCCTGCGCCACCCTCCGCGCCAGACGGGCGAGCCGATCCGCGGTCAGCCCTTCGGCGGCGAGAGCAGGCATGAGCTTGCGCCAGCGCACCCGGGTGAAGCGCTCATTGGCATTGGAAGGATCGGTGACGAAGCGCCATCCCTCCGTGCGGCAGAGCTTCAGAAGAATTTCCTTGGGACAATCGAGCAGCGGCCGCACGTGACGGATGCCGTCGCGGTCGCGGTCCATCCGCATCCCGGCAAGGCCCGAGAGGCCGGAGCCTCGCGCCATGCGCATCAAAACCGTCTCGGCTTGGTCGTCCTGGGTATGGGCGGTGAGGAGATGAGTCGCACCCTCCTCGCGGGCGCATTGAATGAGCAGGCGATAGCGCGCCTCGCGCGCGGCTTCCTGCAGGCCGGTTTCGGGCTTCGGTCCGTCCCAGGTCAGCGTCCGGTGCGGAAAGCCAAGAGAAGCGGCCTCGCGGGCGACGAAAGCGGCCTCATCGGCGGATTCGGATCGCAGGCGATGATCAACGGTGGCGATGAGGATGGAAGGACGCGGCGTGTTGGGGTTCCAGCGCGCGAGCAGATGCATCAGCGCGATCGAATCGGGCCCGCCGGACACGGCGACCAGAATGCGGCCAGCCTGTCGCAAGGGGGCAAAGAGCGTATCCAGCGTATCGCCGGATGAAAGGGAGCCTGGGTGCGGAAGATCGGTCACGCGTCAGGGAAATGGTTTCAGGTGCACTTGGCGCGCTTCTGTTCGCGCTCGGCGCCTTGGCGCACATTGCTCGAAGCCTGGGGATATTTGCGGCCAACCTCCGCGAAAACGGCACAAGCCCGGTCGCGAGCTCCAAGCCCGTTGAGCGCGACGCCGAGCTTCAGGAGGGCCTCGGGAGCCCGGGCCGCGTTGGGGTGATCGGTCGAGACGTTCAGGAATTGCTCTGCCGCTTCGCGGAAGCGGCTGCGTTGGAGATAGGTCTCGCCGAGTCCGAAAGCCGCATCCGGCACCAGCCTGTCGCGCGGGTTGGACTGGAGGAAACGGCGAAAGCCCATCTCGGCCTGCTCGTATTGCTGCTGCGCGAGGTAGGCATAGGCCGTCTCGTAGTCCGAGCGCGGATCGCCGACGCTGGTCGCCGCCACGCTGGGGCCGGGGCGTCCGGCAGGAGCCCCAGGGGGTTGCGGGACCACCGCTGCCCGGTTCGTGCCATTGAGGTCGAGCGGACCCGTGCCCGCGGCCACCTCGTCCTCCTCGATCAGATCGCCGATGCCGGCAAGCTTACCACCCGGTAGCGCGAGGGGGCGGCCCGCGTCATTCGAGGCGGCCAACGGCGCGGATGGCATCGTGGTGCCGAGCGGGCGCGGCCCGCCCGGAGCCTCACGCGTCTCGGATGGTTCGAAGACATCGCTCCGGCGCTGCAATTGCGGCTGCGCGGGGCGGGGCGGTGTCGTGGCCGGGGGCGAAGCCTTGCCGCCGCGGTTTTCCTGGAAGCGGAACTCCACATCCTCCTGGAACTTGCGGAGCTGCTCCTTCAATTGGCGGTTCTCGAATTGAAGCTGCTCTATCTGGCCGGACATTTGCCGGAACTGGTTTTCGAGCCGGTTGAGACGCACGATCGCGTCGGCGGCGTCCTGCGCGGCAGCAGGCGCGGCCAAGGCCGCGGCGAAAGCGAAATAGACAATCAGGCGGCGGAACATTTTGGGTACCGTGGGAGGTCTAAACGGGGGTCTAACCGACTGTGCAATAACACAAATGCGCCACCACGGCGAGATCGTGGCGGCGCAAGCTTATAAACCCATGCCCTCATCCCGAGGGGCGAAGTGTCGTCGGGGACGAGGGCCTTAAAGGGCCTTACGATCCCGCGCCTCCCAGAACCGTCACGGCGCGACGGTTCTGAGACCAGCACGAGATGTCGTTGCAGACCGCGACCGGGCGCTCCTTGCCGTAAGACACGGTGCGGAAACGCGAGCCGGGGATGCCACGCGAAATCAGGTAATCGCGCACATTCTGGGCACGGCGGGCCGAAAGCGAGAAGTTGTATTCGCGGGTTCCGCGCTCGTCCGCGTGACCTTCAACGATGAAGGTGTAATTCGGATAGCGGGTCAGCCACTGGGCCTGCTTGTCGAGGATCCCGGTCGCGGTGGGGGTCAGATCCGTCTGGTCGGTCTCGAAGAACACCCGGTCGCCGACATTGACGACGAAGTCCTGGGCGCTGCCCGGCGTCGCGGCGCCGCCTGCCCCGAACCCACCGGCCCCGTCGGCGCCATCTTTATTGGACGAACACGCCGCCGCCCCGAGGGCGAGGACGATGGCAGCGGCGAACTTGACGGCGCGCAACGTCATCATGGCAATTACTCCTTACACATACGTCTGCCGAACGTTGTGTTGTCTATATCGAGCGAGAGTTAAGGGAGGGTTCCGTCAACCTTGATGGAGGGTTGAGAAAAAGGGTGAATCACGGCCAGGCGGGGAAACTTGGCCTTAGGGTTAATCGAGCGTGAATGCGGCAAAGAGGTGGCGCTTCTCCGCCTGATTGAGGGCGTAGAGGAATTGATCCCTGGAACGCGGATGGGGGCCGAAAATCAGTCTCGTGCGTTGAAGGGTCGTGATGGATGCGGTCGCAGCGCATCCGGCGGCAAAGGTTGGAAAAATCGAGGAAGCTCAGAGTTTTTCGCGGAGCAAAGGAAACCAGCCGTCACGCTTGAGCGTTGAATATATGCCTTTCCGCAAGGGCAGGTATGTGCCCTCAAAGGAGACGACCATGGTGAGCGGAACTTCAAACTCCTCTTCGCCCCTCGAGCAATCCGGGGCGATGAGTTCATTACTGGCGAAAAACTGGTGGGCTCTCGCCCTCCGGGGCGTCTTCGCCATCATTTTTGCCCTCATCGCCTTCTTCATGCCGGGGGTGACGCTGCTATCCCTGGTGTGGGTCTTTGCCGCCTACATGCTGGTCGACGGCGTCTTCGGCATCGTCTCGGCCATCCGGGCGGCTTCCGCCAGTCAGCGATGGGGCCTCCTGGTCCTTGAAGGCCTCGTTGACATCGCAGTCGGCGTCATCGCTTTCATGTGGCCCGGACTGACGGTGCTGTTCTTCATCACCTTGATGGCCGTCTGGTCGTTGATTACCGGCGTCTTGATGATCGCCGCCGCTTTCAAGCTCAATCGGGAATATGGCCGCGGCTGGCTGATCTTCAGTGGCATCGTGTCGGTGCTGTTCGGTATCGCGCTTCTGGTCGCTCCGCTCATCGGCGCGGTGGTGCTGACCTGGTGGCTCGGGGCCTATGCCCTGGTCTTCGGCATCAGCCTGATCGCCCTCGCGTTCAAGCTGAAGAGCCACCACGACCGCATGAGCCACCACACCACCGCCCCACGCGGCGTGTGAC
The DNA here is from genome assembly GCF_015694465.1 of Microvirga alba. Classification (GTDB taxonomy): domain Bacteria; phylum Pseudomonadota; class Alphaproteobacteria; order Rhizobiales; family Beijerinckiaceae; genus Microvirga; species Microvirga alba. The sequence goes on along the minus strand of NZ_JADQDO010000008.1, from coordinate 124,653 downwards.
GTCTCGAAAAGAAAGGGGCGCTCCTGAAGAGTGCCCCTAATGTCACCGAAGCCCTGTTACTGCTTGGTTTCGCTCAGCAGCGGCGACCAGGTCGGATCCGATGCGAAGGACGGCGTCGGCACGGGCTGTTCCACGCGGCCGGTGATGTCGACCATGTAGATCTTGCCGCCGGCCTGTCCGCCCGGATCGCGGAAGAACAGGATGTACTGGCCGTTCGGGGCCCAGGTCGGGCTCTCGTTGTGGAAGCCTTCCGTCAGGATGCGCTCGCCCGAACCGTCCGGCTTCATGATGCCGATGGAAAACCCGCCCGCGCGCCGCTTGGTGAAGGCGATGTAGTCGCCGCGCGGCGACCAGGCCGGCTGCGAATAGGAGCCGTCACCGAAGGAAATGCGGCGCTGGTTCGAACCGTCTGCGGCCATGGCGTAGATCTGCTGCTGCCCGCCGCGATCGCTCTCGAACACGATCTCGCGTCCATCGGGAGAGAAGGACGGTGAGGTGTCGATGGCGGCGGTGGAGGTCAGCCGCGTAGTGGCCTGCGAACCTAAGTTCATCATGAAGATGTTGGCATTGCCGCCCTGCTGCAAGCTCATGACGATGCGCTGCCCATCGGGCGCGAACCGCGGCGAGGAGGTCATGTCGGGAAAGTTGCCGACGATCTGACGCGAGCCGCTCTCGAGATTGATCACCTGAACGCGCGGCTGCTGGCCCTCAGCCTGCGACATGAAGGTCACGTCCTGAGTCGCGGGCGAATAGCGCGGTGTCACCACGAGGCTGTCGCCTTGCGTCAGGAAGCGCACATTGGCGCCATCCTGATCCATGATGGCAAGCCGCTTGCGGCGGTTCTCCTTCGGGCCCGATTCATCGACGAAGACGATGCGCGTGTCGAAGAAGCCGCCAAAGCCCGTGACCTTGGTGTAAACGGCGTCCGAAATGATGTGGCCTACACGACGCCAGAAATTCGGATCGGTGACATATTGCTGGCCGGTCAATTGCTGACCGCTATCCACGTCCCAGAGACGGAATTCCGCCTTCAGCCGGCCGGATGCGTCGCGCGACACGCGCCCCGTCACGAGCGCCTGTGCGCCTGCCATCTTCCACGCATCGAAACGCGGCGCGACGTCGAACGCGGGGCGCTCGGGGAAGCGCGATTTGTCGAGCGGAACGAAGTAGCCCGAGCGCTGCAGATTATTGGCGATGATGCCAGAAACCCGCTGTCCGAGATCTCCTTCACCCGCGAAGTCGGCAATCGCGATCGGCATGGGCTGGAACTGACCGCCCGGCCCGACACGAAAGCTGAGTTGCGCATGAGCGGCGGGCGCAAGTGCGGCCATCGGCATGGCGACGGCCAGCGCGATGAGAAGACGGGAGACAAGGCGAGCAATCATGATGATGCGTCTCAGCAAGGTGGGCGTCAGATCAGGACAAATCGAATTCGACGTTGAGCGTTTTCCAATCCGCGTAGAAGGGCGCGAATTGAGCGGGCAGGCGATAGGGCGCGCAACGGCGAACCGCGCGCAGGGCGGCATCGGCAATCGCGCGATCGGTAGAGGAAGGACCAGCGCGCAGAACGGCAGGATCAGCCGACAACGAGCCGTCCGGATTGAGCCGGATCTCAAGATAAGGCAGCGTCGGGTTGCCGATCGAGGCACTGACGGGAACCGTGTAGCACTTGCGGATCTGTTCGGTCAGAATCCCGATCAGGGAATCCCTCTGGCTCGGATTGAGTTTGGCCGCGGAACCCGTCTGGGTACCAAGCGAAGGAGTCTTCTGGATCTCATTTGCCGAAGCGCCCGTCGACTGGTTCTTCTCCTTGTTCTGGAGAAGCTGCTTGATATCCGCCAGATCGAGTTTCTTGGCGACCTCGGCATCCTTGCGGACCTTCGCCTCGGCATCGGCCTTCGCCTTCGCGTCCGCGAGCTTCTTGGCCTCGGCATCCGCTTTGGCCTTCGCATCGGCCTCCGCCTTGGCTTTCGCCTTGGCGTCCGCTTCGGCCTTGGCTTTCGCCTGGGCCTCGGCTTCGGCCTTCGCCTTCGCAGCGGCCGCCTTGGCCTCCTCGATGGCTTCGGCCTCGGCCTTCTCGATCAACTTCTTCTCGTCTTCCTGCGCCTTCACTTCGGCGGGCTTAGGAGGCGGCGTGGGCAGCGGGGGCTGGCTTGCGACCGGCTCTTCCTTGTCCGCCACCTTCATCTCTTCGGGACGCTTCGGCGGCGCGGGCGTGTCGCGTTTCTCCTCGCCCGGATCGCGCAGCTCGGTCTTGTCGGCCACGCGGTCGGCGCGCGGCTTCGGCGTCGGCTGCACATCCTTGGCGGTCTTCTCGCCCTTGGTGATCTGCGAGACCTGGTTTTCGGTGAATATCTCGACCGGGATGCCTTCTTCCGCCTCGGGGAATTTGTGGAACGACGAAAGCCCGACCATCGCAAGGCCCAGAAGCGCCGCATGCGTGACGCCCGAGACCCAGAAGCCCGGTTCCGAGGTGTTGAATTTGAGCTTCAACGCCACTTTCGTTCGTCCCCTACCCGACCGCTCAGCGCGGATCGGTCTCGGTCACGAGCGCGACGCGCTTGTAACCGGCCGTGGTCACGATGGACATCACTTGCGCGACGCGTCCGTAATCGACTCGTCTGTCGCCGCGCACGAAGACGCGCTCGTCAAAACCCTGCTTCGCTACTTCGGCGAGCTTGCCGACGATGGCCTCGTCGGTCACCTCGGTCTCACCGAGGAATACCTGACCCGTCGCCTTAATCGAGAGCGTCACGGGCTTGGCATCCGAATTGAGCGGAGCGGCCTTCGTCTGCGGCAGGTCGAGGGGCACGCCGGAAGTCATCATCGGCGCGGCCACCATGAAGATGATGAGCAGAACGAGGGTGACGTCGATGAACGGCGTCATGTTGATCTCGTTGATCGCGCCGCCGCTGCGCCCGCGCCTGCGGCGGCGTCTGCCGCCACCGCTTGCCATGCCTGCCGATGCCATCGCCCCGACTCCCGTTTAAGCCGCGAGCGCGATGCGCTCGTCGATCTGGCGCGAGAGGATGGCGGAGAACTCGTCGGCGAAACCCTCAAGCCGCGATTGCAGCTTGCCGACTTCGGATTGCAGCTTGTTGTACGCGAGCACCGCCGGAATGGCCGCGAAGAGGCCGATGGCGGTGGCGAACAGCGCTTCCGCGATGCCTGGTGCGACGACCGCAAGACTCGTGTTCTTGGACGCCGCGATCGAGGTGAACGAGTTCATGATGCCGACCACCGTGCCGAAGAGGCCGATATAGGGGCCGGCGGAACCGATGGAGGCCAAAATCATCAGGCGGGAATCGAGCCGTTCCACCTCACGCTGAATGGTGACGTCCAAAACCTTGTCGATGCGCTGGGACAGGCTCTGGAACGAACGGCCGGAGCCCTCGAAGGAGCGCTTCCATTCCCGCATGGCGGCGACGAACACGGCGGAAAGGCCGGTGGCCGGTCGGCTCTGGAGCGAACGAAACAGCTCTTCGAGCGACTGGCCCGACCAGAACACATCCTCGAAACGGTTCATGGCGCGCTTGGTGCGGGCGAAAAGCAGGGTCTTGTCGACAATGATGGCCCAGCACCACACGGAGGCTGCGAGCAGGCCCAGCATGACGAGCTTGACGAGAAGATGGGCCTGCCAGAACAGGCCGAAGAGGGACATGTCGTGGGCCACAGGAGCGGCCTGGGCCACATCAACCGGATTCATTGTCTCGTCCTCGCTCTGTTCGAGCAGCCCTCATGGAGGGCTCACCGCATGTGTTTGGGAAAATCTTTTCGCGTAATGATGCTCGTTCGCCCCGGAATCTGTCGAAATAAGGGCGTTCAGGCAGCAAGACGCGGATCTCTCCCGTCCGTTGCCTGTTAAGCACAGAGTAAGGTTAAAGCTTGGTTTAAACGCGCCTGCGGGGCCCGTAATCGCCTGCGATTCATTTGGAATTTCCCAGAGGCGCCTGCTAAATCACAGCCCCTGAACCATCCGGCTCGAAAAGAGGGAAAACAATGACGGCGGACCCCAGCGAGATCGTGCAACGGCAGCTCGACGCCTACAACGCGCGCGATATCGAAGCCTTCATGTCGCATTGGGCCGAAGAGGCTCAATATTTCGCTTTTCCCTCGGAGCTGCTTGCAAACGGCGCAGCGCAGATCCGCGAACGCCACATGGCGCGCTTCAAGGAACCCAACCTGTTCGGGCAGCTCGTCAAGCGCATGACCTTAGGTAATCTCGTTATTGACCAGGAGGTCGTGACCCGCACTTTTCCGGAAGGGACGGGCCGTGTCGACGTCATTGCGATCTACGAGGTCGCCGATGAGAAAATCGCCAAGGCATGGTTCAAGATCGGCACGCCGGTCTTCGACAAGGCGTGAGGTGAACGCTTACTCGCCCAAGGGCGTCAGGGCGGCGCGCAATTCGTCCGGAATGCGCACCGCGCGCCCTCCCCGCACCGCAGCAACCGTGACCTCGGCAAAGACCAGCACATCATCGCCGCGACGCACTTCCTGAGCGAGCGTCATCGAAGCGCCGCGCATTTCCTTCGGGCGCGTGACGATGGTCAGCACATCGTCCATAAGCGCCGCGCCGCGAAAATCGATCATCATCTTGCGCACCACGAAGGCGAGCCCGCCCATCTCGGCGTGGAGATCCGATTGCGCGACCTCCACGGCCCGCAACAATTCCGTGCGCCCGCGCTCCATGAAGCGCAGATAGCTCGCGTGATAGACGCGCGCCGAAAAATCCGTGTCCTCGTAATAGACGCGGATAGGGAGAACGTGCGCGCCGTCCTTCAGGGCACCGGACAGGTGCGGCCAAGCGCCGGCCTGCTCTCCTGCCCCACGTGAGGTTTCGTCACGCATCCTCATCGCCTCCGAACAACCCAAATTGCGCGGTCTCGCGGGTGGGCTCGGGCATGCCGAGATGGCGGAAGGCGTGGGGCGTGAGGATGCGGCCGCGCGGGGTGCGCTGCACGAAGCCCTTCTGGATCAGGTAGGGCTCGATGATCTCCTCGATCGCGTCGCGCGGCTCCGAGAGCGCCGCAGCGATGGTCTCGATGCCGACCGGGCCGCCGCCGAAGGAGAGCGCGATGGTGGTGAGGTATTTGCGATCCATCAGGTCGAGGCCGATGGGATCGACGTCGAGGAGACGCAGCGCATTGTCCGCGAGTTCGCGGCTGATGGTGGCCGCGCCCTCGACGATGGCGAAGTCGCGCACGCGGCGCAGCAAGCGACCCGCGATGCGCGGCGTGCCGCGCGAACGGCGGGCGATCTCGTTCGCGCCGTCCTCGCTCATGCCGATGCCGTGCACCCGCGCGCCGCGCCGCACGATCAGTTCGAGTTCCTCGACGGTGTAGAATTCGAGCCGGATCGGAATGCCGAAACGGTCGCGTAGCGGCGTAGTGAGAAGGCCCGCGCGGGTGGTGGCACCGACAAGCGTGAATTTCGGCAACTCGATCTTCACCGAGCGCGCCGCAGGGCCTTCGCCGATGATGAGATCGAGCTGATAATCCTCCATCGCAGGATAGAGAATTTCCTCCACCGCTGGGTTGAGGCGGTGAATCTCGTCGATGAAGAGCACATCACGCTCTTCCAGATTCGTGAGCTGCGCAGCGAGATCACCCGCCTTCGCGATCACCGGGCCCGAGGTCGAGCGGAAATTCACGCCGAGTTCGCGCGCCACGATCTGCGCCAGCGTGGTCTTGCCGAGACCCGGCGGGCCGACGAAGAGCACATGGTCGAGCGCATCGCCCCGCGTCTTCGCGGCATTGATGAAGACCTGCAAATTCGCCCGCGCGGCCTTCTGCCCGGTGAAATCGTCAAGCGCCAGCGGTCGCAGCGACGTCTCGAGATCGTCCTCGCGCTTTTCGGGGGCAAGCAGGCCGCTGCGTGAGTTGGTCAAAAAATCTTACCTTTCAAACGGCGAAAATGCGCTAGCGCGCCAATTCCTTCAAGCCCAGCCTGATCAGCGTCTTCGCCTCGGGCGCTTCGCCGGCCTGCTTCAAGGCGGCGGCGATGGCGGCGGAGGCTTGGGCTTGGGGATAGCCGAGATTGACCAGAGCCGAGATGGCATCGGAAACCGGCAAGGGTGCGGTTCTGTCCTCGACGGAATCCGACAGGCGGATAAGGGCCGGGTCGATGCCGGAGAAGGCGGGAACCTTGTCCTTCAATTCGGACACGATGCGCTGCGCGAGCTTCGGCCCGACGCCGGGGCTGCGCGCGACGGCCGCCTTGTCTCCGGTCGCAAGCGCGGTGCCGAGGCTTCCGGGATCGAGCACGGAGAGGATGCCGAGCGCCACCTTCGCGCCGACGCCCTGCACGCTCTGGAGCAGGCGGAACCATTCGCGCTCGGCGTCCGAGCGGAAGCCGAACAGGCGGATCATGTCCTCGCGGACATGGGTCTCGATGGACAGCGAGGCAGCCTCGCCGGCCGGGGGCAGGTTCTGCAGCGTACGCGAGGAGCAATGGACCACATAGCCGACGCCCTGGACGTCGACGACCACGAAATCCTCGCCATAGGCATCGATGATGCCCTTGAGTTTGCCGATCAAGCCGATGTCTCCCCCGCTACCGTCATCCCGGGCACTACCCTTTCACCTCTCCCTCGAGGGAGAGGTCGGACCGTGAGGTCCGGGTGAGGGGTTTGCACTCTCCGGAGAAATCTCAAGCCCTCACCCTCGCTTCGCTCGACCTCTCCCCCGCCGGGGAGAGGTAAAGGCGCGGAGCTATCGTGTGATTCCAGAATGACTTCAGCTGCTCTGTAACACCTAAAGCTTGGCCACCAAAGCACGCGCTTTACGGTGATGGGCGTGGGCGATGGCGATGGCGAGCGCATCGGCGGCGTCGGCCTTTTTCGGGTCGGCCTTGGGCAGAAGCACCTTCACCATGGCCAGAACCTGGTTTTTCTCCGCATGGCCGACGCCGACCACGGTCTTCTTGACCTGGTTCGCGCCATATTCGGCCACCGGCAATCCGTGCAGGGCAGGAACGAGGAGCGACATGGCGCGCGCCTGACCGAGCTTGAGGGTCGCCTGCGCATCCTTGTTGACGAAGGTTTCCTCCACCGCGACCTCGTCGGGCGTCCAGGTGGTCACCACTTCGGTCAACTTGTCGTGGAGCTGCTTGAGCCTCAGCGCGAGCGCGAGGTCGCCGTCCGAGGTGACGACCCCGCAGGCGACATAGGAAAGCTTCGTGCCTTCGATGGTGATGATTCCCCAGCCGGTGTTTCGCAGGCCGGGGTCGAGGCCGAGGATGCGGATGCGTTCAGACAAGGCCTGCTCTCCACCGTAATGCCCGGGGGTCGTCCCGGGCATCCACGTCTTTTCCGCCCTAAGGCGTGGATGGCCGGAACAGGTCCGGCCATGACGACAGGCGTCAGCCCGCCATCTTCTGCATCAGCGCTTCGGAAAGCTCGAAATTGCCATAGACGCTCTGCACGTCGTCGTGCTCTTCCAGCGTCTCCATGAGCTTCATCAGCTTTTCGCCGGTCTCGTCATCGACCGCAACCGGGGTCTGGGGCTTCCAGACGAGCTTGGAGGCCTTGGGCTCGCCGAACTTCTCTTCGAGCGCTTTCGTGACCTCGTTCAGCGAGGTCTGCTCGCAATAGATCTCGTGACCGTGCTCGGAGGACACGACGTCTTCCGCGCCGGCATCAATGGCGCCTTCGAGCACCGCGTCGGCGTCGCCGACATCCGGTCCGAACTCCACCAGGCCGACCCGGTCGAACATGAAGGAAACCGCGCCGGTTTCAGCGAGGTTGCCGCCGCTCTTGGTGAAATACGAGCGGATGTCGGAGGCCGTGCGGTTGCGGTTGTCGGTCATGGCCTCGACGATGATCGCAGCGCCCCCGGGGCCGTAGCCCTCGTAGCGGATCTCTTCGTAGTTCTCGCCCTCGCCGCCGACCGCCTTGTTGATGGCGCGCTGGATATTGTCCTTGGGCATGTTCTCCGCGCGGGCCGCGAGGATGGCGGCGCGCAGGCGCGGGTTCATGTTGGGATCGGGCATGCCCATCTTGGCCGCGACCGTGATTTCGCGCGCCAGCTTGGAGAAAACCTTGGAGCGCACCGCATCCACCTTACCCTTGCGGTGCATAATGTTCTTAAACTGGGAATGTCCGGCCATGGGGCCTCCGCGTTCGCGACCGAGGGCGTTCAAAGGGCCCGTCAGGCCGCGGATGTTGACGATACCCGGCTTATAAAACGGTGTTACGCCAAAGGGAAAGCCCCCGGCGTAATATTGACCGCGCTTAAGGTTTCAGATCCCGAACCAGCCCGACAGCCCCGCCCGGATCAGGTGGTAGGAGGCTCCGAGCACGGTTGCAGTATAGGCAAGCCCCGCAAGACCGATGAGATAGCCGACGATCAGCCAATAGCCGTCTTCCTCCATGATCGCGATGGAGGCGATGACGAGCGCGATGGAAGGTGGGAAATTGGTGCCGGGAAAGGGAATGAGCACCGAAATCGCCACCAGCACGGCGAAAAACCCAACCATGCGGTCGCCAAGAGCGCCGAAGAGCCAGGGCAGCCGGGGGCGGCAAAAGCTTTCGAGCTTCCTGAGCCTGGGCTCGGCCATGTCGATGACCTTCTTGAAGGTCACCACGGAGACGGATCGGCGCAGAATAATGCCCGGCAGCCAAGGTCGATGCTGCCCCAGCATCATCTGGATGCCGAAGATCAGCACGGGCAATCCGACGACGGCCGCGATCCCAGGGACGGGAAGGCAGTTTGGCAGGCTGAAGAGGATCAGCACGAAGCCGAAGGTACGTTCGCCGAAGGCCTCGATGATCCGCCCGATGGTGATGGTGTCTCCTTCGGCCGTATCGATGACGGCACGCAGGACAGCGGACGCGCTTTTATGGGCGACCGCCGCGTGAAGGGCGTTGCCCTCGTCGGTCTCAAAATGTTGCCGATTGTCCGCGTCCACCTGCCGCCTCCGTTGAGGGGACAGATGGGCACAGGCTCACCCTGCGCCAAGAGCGAGCCAGCGAGCGAGCCGGCTTTCAGTCCCAGAACCGGGGCCAGGATTCCTCAAGATGCGGCCCGAGCCGCAAAGCCGCCACCCGGATCGCAAGGCCGGTCCGGTCGTCGGTCTCGACCGCGAGCCCGGAGAGAGTGCCCTCGCCGAGCCCCGGCTCCATGCGGGGACCCGGCGTCTTCTGGAGGAAGCGTCGGATCGATTCCTCCTTCTGCATGCCGAGCACCGTATCGTAATCGCCGCACATGCCCGCATCCGACATGTAGGCCGTGCCCCCGGAGAGAACCCGGTGATCGGCGGTCGGCACATGGGTGTGGGTGCCCACCACAAGGCTCACGCGCCCGTCGAGATGGTGGCCGAGGGCCTCCTTCTCGCTGGTCGCCTCCGCATGCATGTCCACAATGATGGCATCCGCCACCTGCCCCAGGGGGCAGGAATCGATCTCGCGGTCGACGGCGGCGAAGGGGTCGTCGAGGGCGTCCATGAAGAGGCGGCCCATGACATTGACGACGAGGACCCGCTTGCCGGAAGGCGTATCGATGAGATTCGCGCCGCGTCCCGGCGTGCCGGGCGGGTAATTCACCGGGCGCAGGAGCCGGGGCTCGCGCTCGATGAAGACGAGCGTTTCGCGCTGATCCCAGGAGTGGTTGCCGAGTGTGACGGCATCCGCGCCCGCCGTGATGAGCTCGTCGCAGATAGCCTCGTTGATGCCGAACCCACCCGCTGCGTTCTCGCCGTTGATGACGACACAATCGAGCTGCCAGCGGTCGCGCAAAGCTGGCAGGCGTTCGATCACCGCATTGCGGCCGGGGCGTCCGACGATATCGCCGAGGAAGAGAAGGCGCATGGAGGATCCTTAATAGGGCTCGGTCCGAACGAGTTCGGCTTCGGTGATGACGGCGTCGAGCGGGCGGTCGTGAGGCTCGACCGGCACCTGATCGATCTCCTGAACCGCATAAGCCAGGCCGATGGTCAAGATGCGGTGGCGTTGTTCAAGCGCCGCGATGGCGCGGTCGAAATGGCCCTTGCCGTAGCCGATGCGCCCGCCGCGCCGGTCGAAGGCGAGAAGCGGGACGAGGAGGGCCACGGGCACGGCCTCGGGCGCGTCGGGGCCCGGCTCCTGCACACCGAAGCCGCCGGGCACCAGCACGTCGCCCGGCTGCCAGAGCCTGAACGTCATATGCGGATGGATGACTTGGGAAAGAGCCACGTTCTGCCCGCGAGAGACGAGCGCCTCCATCAGCGGACGCGGATCGACCTCGCTGCGGATCGGCCAATAGCCGCCGACCGGGGTGACGTTCTCAAGGTTGTGAAACCCCAAAGCCAGCTCGGCGATGCGCTGCGACGCCTGATGGCGGAACGCCTCATCGAGAGCGTCGCGGCGAGCGAAAGCCTCGCGGCGAAGCCTGTTCTTGAACTCGGGAAGGGGAAGCGATGTCATAAAAGTGCGGAGCCACAAAAGCCGTCGGAGTAGCGATCCCGGGAACCTACATAAGTAGGTGGGCGCCGTGTATCCCGGTCCACGGACCGGGTAGGGACAGCTCCCTAAGGATCGTTAAGGCCCCGGGGAAATGAACTCCTAACGCGCCCCGCAGCCCCGCCTTGCTTATGTAGTGAGGATGGGTCGCCGAAGGAAGGGGAAAATTGCCCCTCGCCTGAAACATCCTCCGCCGTCATTCCGGGGTCGCGACAGCGAAGCCCGTAATCCATAACCACTGACAGGGACGAGCGAAACGAGTCCCCACACACTTTTCTCGGAGCCCTCAGCGCTTATGGAATGACGCCCGGGAGACCGCGGCCAAAAATCACGACTCCTGCACCGGCGCGTTCAGGCTCCTCGCCAGCCGCTCGATGCGCTCCGCCGCCTTCTGGACGCTCTCCGCGACGCGCGCCTCAATGAGCTGGGTGCGTTCGTCCCCGGCCGAAGCGAAGGATTTCAACTCGGCCAGCTCGGCCTCGAGCGCCAAAACCCGCTTCTTCGTCTCGTGCATCTCATCCGCCAGGGTAATGGCTGCCATGACGTGCAAGCGCATGTCGCCGATTTCGCCGACGGCGGCGCGCATGTCCTCGATCTTGGCATCGAAGGAAGCCGCAAGGCCTTCGAGATGCTGTTCCTCGCCTTCGGCGCAAGCGATGCGATAGGCCCGACCCGCGATCGATACCGTTACCTGGGGCATCTCAACCTTCTTCCCGTTCGAACTGCCCGGCCTGGGCCAGAACGCCTTGAACCTCGCCGATGGCCTGGCGCACGCGCCGGCTCACATCGTCGGTCGCCGCCTCGAAGCGATGGAGACGGGTCAAGGCACCATCGAGTTCCACCGCCAGGCGGGCCCGGTCGTCCTGCATGAGCTGAAGCTCGGTTTCCAGGTCGCCCCGGCTTTTCTCGGCCTCCAGCCGTCGGGAGACGGAGGCCTCCAGGAAGCCGAGCGCGCTTTCGAGCCGTTTCATCGCGTCATCGAGAGTGGTGATCATCGGGCCTCCGTGAATCATCAAGCAGACTAGGCTTCTCGGCCCGGACCGGCAACGGCCCGAGCCGATTTACGTTGGGGGAGCCTTTGACTCGCCCCTGCCGCGTGTTAAGGAGCCCACGCCTTTTCCCGACACACGCGACCCGCTAGGGTTGCCTTAAAGACTTGTGGATCAAGAGCCGTGCCAGACACCGTCCCCGCCGATCGCGTCACCCACTCCGATCTGGCGAACGCTGTGCGCGTCCTTGCGATGGACGCCGTGGAGCAAGCAAAATCGGGCCATCCCGGCCTGCCGATGGGCGCCGCCGACATCGCCACGGTGTTGTTTACGAAATTCCTGAAATATGACGCCGCCGATCCGACCTGGCCGGATCGCGACCGTTTCGTGCTGTCCGCCGGCCACGGCTCGATGCTGCTCTATGCCCTGCTTCACCTCACCGGCGTGAAGGGCATGACCATCGACGAGCTGAAGCGCTTCCGCCAGCTCGATTCGAAGACCCCGGGCCACCCGGAAAACTTCATGACCCCCGGCGTCGAGACGACCACCGGCCCGCTGGGCCAGGGCATCGCCACGGCTGTTGGCATGGCGCTCGCCGAGCGGATGATGAACGCCCAGTACGGTGACGACATCGTCGACCACCGCACCTATGTGCTCGCCTCGGATGGCGACCTGATGGAGGGCATCAGCCAGGAGGCCATTGCGCTTGCGGGCCACCTGAAGCTCAACCGCCTCATCGTGCTTTTCGACGATAACGGCATTTCCATCGACGGTCCGCTCTCGATTGCCGACTCGGTCGATCAGGTGAAGCGCTTCCAGGCCGCCGGATGGCAGGCGGTGCGCGTGGACGGCCACGACCCGAAGGCGATTGGCCGCGCCATTGCCCGCGCCCAGAAGTCGGACAAGCCGACCCTGATCGCCTGCAAGACCGTCATCGGCTTCGGCGCGCCCAAGCGCGCGGGCACCTCAAAGGCGCACGGCGAGCCGCTCGGTGCCGAGGAGCTGGCAGGTGCGAAGGCCGCGCTCGGCTGGACATCCGCTCCCTTTGAGATTCCGGAAGCAATCCAGTCCGCGTGGGCGAAGGCCGGCAAGAAGGGCCGTCGCTACAATCGCGCCTGGAAGGAGCGCCTCAAGGCGCTTCCGACCGAGACTCGCGCCGAGTTCGAGCGCCGTATCAAGGGCGTGCGTCCGAAGGGCCTCGACGAGGCCGTGACGAAGCTCAAGAGCCGCCTCTTCGCAGAGCCGCAGAACGTCGCGACCCGCAAGGCCAGCGAGATCGCGCTCGAAGTCATCACCGAAGCCGTTCCGGAACTCGTTCTCGGGTCCGCCGACCTGACGCCTTCGAACAACACCAAGACCAAGAACCTGACCGCGATTTCGCCGGGCCAGTACGCCGGGCGCTACATCCATTACGGCATCCGCGAGCACGGCATGGCGGCGGCCATGAACGGCCTCGCGCTCCATGGCGGCATCGTGCCCGCAGGCGCGACCTTCCTGGTCTTTGCCGATTACGCACGACCCGCCATGCGCATCGCAGCGTTGGCCGGTGTTCCGGCAGTCTACGTCATGACGCACGACTCGATCGGCCTTGGCGAGGACGGACCGACCCACCAGCCGGTGGAGCAGTTGGCATCCTTGCGCTGCATGCCGAACATGCGCGTGTTCCGCCCGGCCGACGCGGTCGAGACGGCTGAGTGCTGGCAGCTGGCGCTGGAGCGCACGGATGGCCCGACCGTTCTGGCTCTGACCCGTCAGAACCTGCCGCAGGTCCGCAAAGAGGCGACCGGCAATTTCTCGGCGACCGGCGCTTACGAATTGTCGCCCGCCGAGGGCAAGGCCCAGGCCACCATCTTCGCCTCCGGCAGCGAGGTCGAGATCGCGCTTGCCGCCCAGAAGATCCTGGCCGAACAGGGCTTCCCGGCCCGCGTTGTCTCCGTGCCCTCGCTCGAACTCTTCCTGGCCCAGCCGGAGAAGGTCCGCGCCAAGATCGTTGGCGACGCCAAGATCAAGGTCGCGGTTGAGGCCGCAGTTCGCTTCGGATGGGATGGCATCATCGGCTCCGACGGCATTTTCGTCGGCATGAGCAGCTTCGGCGCGAGCGCGCCCTATAAGGATCTCTACAAGCACTTCGGCATCACCGCCGAGGCTGTCGCCGAGAAGATCCTGAGAACCCACAATCTCTAATCGCCTTCGTTTCTAAGGGAGCAACGACAATGACTGTGAAGGTCGCCATCAACGGGTTTGGTCGGATCGGGCGCAACATCCTGCGCGCCATCGTGGAGAGCGGACGCAAGGACATCCAGGTCGTCGCCATCAACGATCTCGGCCCCGTGGAGACGAATGCCCACCTTTTGCGCTTCGACTCGGTCCACGGCCGCTTCCCGGCCGAAGTGAAGGTCGAGGGCGACTTCATCGTCATCAACGGCCAGAAGATCAAGGTCACGGCGGTCAAGGACCCGGCTGCCCTGCCGCACAAGGAACTCGGCGTCGACATCGCGCTCGAGTGCACCGGCATCTTCGCCACCCGTGAAAAGGCTGCGGCGCACCTGACCGCCGGCGCGAAGCGCGTCATCGTCTCGGCCCCGGCCGACGGCGCTGACCTGACGGTCGTTTACGGCGTCAACCACGACAAGCTGACGAAGGACCACATCGTCATCTCGAACGCCTCCTGCACCACGAACTGCCTCGCCCCCGTGGCGAAGGTGCTGAACGACGCGTTCGGCATCGAGAAGGGCTTCATGACGACGGTGCACTCCTACACCAACGATCAGCCGTCCCTCGATCAGATGCACAAGGACCTCTACCGTGCCCGCGCGGCGGCCTTGTCGATGATCCCGACCTCGACCGGTGCTGCGAAGGCCGTCGGTCTCGTGCTGCCGGAACTCAACGGCAAGCTCGACGGCACCTCGATCCGCGTGCCGACCCCGAACGTGTCGGTGATCGACTTCAAGTTCATCTCCAAGAAGCCGACGACGGTCGCCGAGGTCAACGAGGCTATCAAGCGCGCAGCAGCCCAGGAGCTGAAGGGCGTTCTCGCTGTGACCGATCAGCCGAACGTCTCGATCGACTTCAACCACGATCCGGCTTCCTCGACGTTCCACCTCGACCAGACCAAGGTCATGGACGGCAATTTCGTGCGCGTCCTGTCCTGGTACGACAACGAGTGGGGCTTCTCGAACCGCATGGCGGACACCGCCGTCGCCCTCGCGAAGCTCATCTGATCGGGAGGCGTTGATGACCGCCTTCCGCACGCTCGACCAGGCTGACGTCAAGGGCAAGCGCGTTCTCGTCCGGGTGGACCTCAACGTCCCCATGGAGAACGGCCGGGTGACGGATGCGACGCGCATCGAGCGCGTCCTCCCCACCATCCAGGAGATCGCCGACAAGGGGGGGAAGGTGATCCTTCTCGCCCATTTCGGACGCCCGAAGGGCCGCGATCCGAAGGATAGCCTGAAGCCGGTCGCGGAGGCGCTCGCCAAACACCTCGCCAGACACGTCGCCTTCGCCGATGATTGTATCGGCGAAGCGGCGCAAAAGGCCGTCGCCGCGCTGCGGAACGAAGACATCCTGCTTCTCGAAAACACCCGCTTTCACGCGGGCGAGGAAAAGAACGACAAGGCTTTCGTCGCTGAGCTCGCAAAGCTCGGCGACATCTATGTCAACGATGCCTTCTCGGCGGCGCACCGCGCGCACGCTTCGACCGAAGGCGTCGCCCATGTGCTTCCCGCCTATGCAGGCCGCACCATGCAGGCGGAACTCGATGCCCTGACCAAGGGGCTCGAGGCTCCGACCCGCCCGGTCGTCGCCATCGTCGGCGGCGCGAAGGTATCGTCCAAGATCGATCTGCTCGAAAACCTTGTCGCCAAGGTCGATGCGCTCGTCATCGGCGGCGGCATGGCCAACACCTTCGTCCACGCCATGGGCCTCAATGTCGGCAAGTCGCTGGCGGAGAAGGATCTCGCAGCGACCGCGCTTCGCATCATCGACAAGGCGCGCGAATCCAACTGCGCCATCATCCTGCCGGTGGACGGCGTCTGCGCCTACGAGTTCAAGGCGGGAGCGGCGAACCACACCTATGGCATCGACGCGATCCCCGAGGACCAGATGATCCTCGATGTCGGCTCGCAATCGGTCGAACGCATCAATTCGGCGATCAACGACGCCAAGACACTGGTCTGGAACGGCCCGCTCGGCGCATTCGAGATCGCACCTTTCGATCAGGGCACGGTCGCGGCGGCACGCCATGCGGCGGAGCGCACCAAGGCCGGCAAGCTCGTCTCGGTGGCTGGCGGCGGCGACACGGTGGCGGCATTGAACCACGCGGGCGTGGCGGACGACTTCTCTTACGTCTCAACCGCAGGCGGCGCGTTCCTCGAATGGCTCGAAGGCAAGGTCCTGCCCGGCGTCGAGGCGCTGCGGGTTTAAGATCCGGTTCAGCTTCGGCGGGCTTAAAGAACGATCAGGGAGTAAATCATGGCACGCATCACCCTCAGACAGCTTCTCGATCACGCCGCCGAGCAAGGCTACGGCGTTCCGGCCTTCAACATCAACAACATGGAGCAGGCGCTCGCCATCATGGAGGCGGCCAACGCCGTCGATGCGCCGGTCATCATCCAGGCTAGCCGCGGCGCGCGCTCTTACGCCAACGACGTCATGCTCAAGCACATGATGGACGCCGTCACCGAGATCTATCCACATATCCCGGTCTGCGTGCATCTCGATCATGGCAACGAGCCCGCCACCTGCATGACGGCGATTCAGGCCGGCTTCACCTCCGTCATGATGGACGGTTCACTGAAAGCGGACGGCAAAACGCCGGGCGATTGGGACTATAATGTCGGCGTCACCAAGAAAGTCACCGAGATGGCCCACCTCGGCGGCATCTCGGTGGAAGGCGAACTCGGCGTGCTCGGCTCGCTCGAGAGCGGCATGGGCGAGGCCGAGGATGGTCACGGCGCTGAAGGCAAGCTCAGCCACGACCAGCTTTTGACCAATCCCGACGAGGCCGTGAAGTTCGTCGCCGAGACGAAGGTGGACGCGCTCGCTATTGCCATGGGCACTTCGCACGGCGCCTACAAGTTCACCCGCAAGCCCGACGGCGCGATCCTCGCGATGAACATCATCGAGGAAATCCACGCCAAGCTGCCGAACACCCACCTCGTAATGCACGGCTCGTCCTCGGTGCCGCAGGACCTGCAGGACATCATCAACCAGTATGGCGGCAAGATGCCCCAGACCTGGGGCGTGCCGGTGGAAGAGATCCAGCGCGGCATCAAGAACGGCGTGCGCAAGATCAACATCGACACCGACAACCGCATGGCGATGACCGGCCAGATCCGCAAGGTTCTGTCCGAGAATCCGGGCGAATTCGATCCGCGCAAGTACCTGAAGCCCGCCATGGAAGCCATGGCGAAGCTCTGCAAGCTGCGTCTCCAGGAATTCAACACCGCGGGCCAGGCCTCGAAGATCAAGCGGGTGCTCACCCCTGCCGAGATGGCCAAGCGCTATGCCTCCGGCGAGCTCGATCCCAAGTTCGGTTCGGCCCGCAAGGCAGCGGAATAACCGCCATCAGGCTTTCGCCTTAATCATCGATAAGAAACGGGGCCTCGCAAGATGGCCCCGTTTTCGTTATGCGAGACATTGAGAGACTGCTTGAGAATTGGGTTACAATGCATTCCCAAGGTCATTCCGGGGCGCCGAAGGCGAGTCCGGAATGACGGCGGAAGGCTGCAAGATCACGCGGCAACAACCAATCTGGAGCTTGATCATGTTTCAAAGAGACACGATTAAGCTCTAGTCCGAAACTTCTTACCCCCCGTGGACCATGTCCGAAGCTGCTGCCCGCCTCTATCTGATCACGCCCCTCCTGAACGACACCTCCTTCGCCCCTCGCCTTACCGAGGCCTGCGCGGGCGGTCATGTGGCGGCCGTGCTGCTGCGTCTGGCCCTGGCCGACGAGCGCACGCTCATCAATCAGGTCAAGACCCTCGCCCCTGTTGTACAGGACCATGGCACGGCCTTGATCGTAGCGGTTGAGGGCGAGGCCGATCTTGCCACCATCGCCGCGCGTGGCGGAGCCGACGGCCTCCACATCGTCGGCCAGCCCGAGCGCGCCCGCGACCTGCGCGAGCGGGTAAAGACCGAACGCGCCATCGGGGCGGGAGGCATTCGCTCAAAGGACGACGCCATGACCCTTGGCGAAGCGGGCGTCGATTACCTGTTGTTCGGCGAGCCGCGCGCCGACGGCTCCCTGCCGACGCTGGACATTGTGATCGAGCGGGCGGCCTGGTGGGCGGAAATCTTCGAGACACCTTGCGTCGTCTATGCGCCGAGCCTTGACGCGATCCCAGCGCTCGCTGCAACGAACGCAGAGTTCATTGCCCTCGGGGATGCGGTTTGGACCCATGCCGGCGGCCCCGCCAAGGGTGTCGAGGCAGCCCTCGCCATCCTCGACAAGCAAGAGGCGTTGCGTTGATGCGGCTTTCCTGGCTTCTCGGCGCTCTTTGTCTGGCAGCGACCGCCTCGGCCGCTTCGGCTGGGCCCGATCTGGCCTATGGCGCATATCAGCGCGGTCTCTATCAAACCGCCTTCCGGGAAGCTACCTCGCGACTGGAAAAGGACAAGGGCGACGCCCCCGCGATGACGCTTCTGGGCGAACTCTACAACCAGGGCCTCGGAGTCACGCTCGATCCGAAGAAGGCCGCCGACTGGTACCGTCTGGCGGCGGCGCGTGGCGATGCAAACGCGCTGGCCTCCCTCGGCCTCATGGCGCTCGACGGGCGCGGCATGGAGAGGAACACCGCCCAAGGGAAAACTTGGCTGGAACAGGCTGCCGCCAAGGGCAATCCTGTCGCCTGCTACAATCTGGCCCTGCTGCTCCTCTCCAGCACCACGGAAGCCGACCTGAAACGGGCCATCGAACTCTTGCGCGTCGCCGCCGATGCGGAGATCCCGGACGCACAGCATGCGCTTGGCGTCCTCTACCTCAAGGGCCGGGGCGTCGAGCGGGACGCCGCCGAGGCGGCCCATTTGTTCGAGCGCGCGGCGAAGAACGGCAGCTCGGTTGGCGAGGTCGAATACGCGATCCTTCTGTTCAACGGCGAAGGCGTGACGGCAAGCGAATCCCAGGCCGCCCGCTTCTTCCGCCGGGCCGCCGCCCAGGGCAACGCCATCGCGCAGAACCGGCTGGCGCGTCTGCTGGCCGCCGGGCGCGGCGTACCGCAGAACAAGATCGATGCGGCCGCCTGGCATATCCTCGCTGCCGCGCAGGGCTTGAGCGATGCGTGGCTCGACAACGCGTTGAAAGACCTGACCCCGGATGATCGCAAGCGTGCGGAGCGCCTCGCGGCAGAGCGTCTCGGGGCTCGTTAGGGCGTGTAGCGGTCCGATTCCAACCCGACCTTTTGTCATTTCCGGCTGGAGGCGGCGAAAGCCGCCGGCGGGGAAGGGAAACCATGGCGCAGCGCCCGGTCGTGGATCCCCTTCCCCTCGCTACGACCGGCCGGGATGACATCGACCGCTTGACGTTCATCCCCCGCCGTGGTCCATCCGACCACAATCCCTTCAGATGCATGTTTCCAGGACCTCCCGACGATGATCCGCTCGCCCCTCATGACCGTCATGACCGATGCCGTGATGAAGGCCTCGCGCTCCCTCAAGCGCGATTTCGGTGAGGTCGAGAACCTCCAGGTCTCCCGTAAGGGGCCCGGCGATTTCGTCTCCGCCGCCGACCGCAAGGCCGAGAAGATCCTGCGCGAGGCGTTGGAAAAGGCCCGTCCCGGATACGGCTTCGTGATGGAGGAAAGCGGCATCGTCGTGGGAACCGATCAGAGCCATCGCTGGCATATCGATCCTCTCGACGGCACCACCAACTTTCTGCACGGCCTGCCGCAATTCGCCATTTCGGTCGGCCTGGAACGCGACGGACAGGTCGTTGCCGGCGTGATCTACGATCCGGCGAAGGACGAATTGTTCATCGCGGAAAAGGGCAAGGGCGCCTACCTCAACAACCGCCGCATCCGCGTCGCGGCCCGCAACGAGCTCGTCGACGCGGTCGTGGCCTGCGGCCTGCCGCATATCGGCAAGGGCGATCACGGCCTTTTCCTGCGCGAAGCGGCCTCGGTGATGGGCAATGTCGGCGGCATGCGCCGCCTGGGTGCCGCGGCGCTCGATCTGGCCTACGTCGCCTGCGGGCGCATGGACGCCTATTGGGAGCGCGGCCTCCATTCCTGGGACGTCGCGGCGGGCATCCTGATGATCCGCGAGGCCGGCGGCTACATTTCCGATGCCGATGGCGGCAGCGACCCTCTCAACAAGGGAAGCGTGGCCTGCGGTAATGAAATCATGCACCGCGAGCTACTCAAGCTCTTGAAGAAGGCCAAAGGCTGATATTTCTGTTCGTGCAGGCTGCGAGATCGGCGGCCGCGCTTGATCCGGCGATCCGGCGCGGTCACATTAGAACGGTCTCGCAGCGAGAACGAGCAGGGTAAAGTATGGACGATCAACCGCTTACCCCGCCGCGGATCTATCTGATCCGCATGGCGGTCTTCCTGGTTCTGGCGGGGTTTGTCGCCTTTATCCTGTATAAGCAGATCTGGTCGGCCTTTCTTGCCAATCCGGGTCTCAACGCCCTGATCCTCGGGGTGATGTTCATCGGCATCATGCTGGCGATTCGGCAGGTCGTGCGCCTGTTTCCGGAAGTGCGCTGGGTCAACACCATCCGGCAGACCGAAGAGGGCCTCATCACACCGGCCTCGCCGACCCTGCTGGCGCCCATGGCCGCCTTCATCAACAACCGCACCAACCGCTCGCTGCTCTCCGTCGCCGCGACCCGCTCGCTGCTCGATTCCATCGGCGCGCGCCTCGACGAGAGCCGGGAGATCGTGCGCTATCTGGCCGGACTGCTTGTGTTTCTCGGCCTGCTCGGCACCTTCTGGGGTCTGATCGAAACCGTCGGGTCGGTCGGAGGCATCATCTCGTCGCTGAAGACGGGCCAGGACACCGCCGTTCTCTTCGACGAGCTGAAAAACTCGCTCGCCAAACCGCTGCAGGGCATGGGCCTTTCCTTCTCCGCCTCCCTGTTCGGCCTCGCGGGATCCCTCGTTCTCGGCTTCCTCGATCTTCAGGCCGGCCAGGCGCAAAACCGCTTCTACACTGAGCTTGAGGATTGGCTCGCCACCTCCACCATGGATACCGGCTCCGACATGTCCGGTTATTCCGGGTCGCCCAACGACTTGGCGCTCGCCCTCGGCCGACTGACCTCGGCCGTCAATGAAGGCGCGGGCGGGCGGGCCTCGACCCAGGCCATGGCCAATCTCGCCGAGGGCGTTCAAGGACTCGTTCAACACATGCGCGCCGAGCAGCAGATGATCCGCGACTGGGTCGAGGCGCAGGCCGCGCGCGAGAAGGACCTCAAGCAGGTGCTCGACCGCCTGACTCGTGAAAGGCTGCCCTGATGCCGATGTCAGGCGCGGGCGGGCGGCGGCGCGGACGGCAGGGCCAGCTCAATTACTGGCCGGGTTTCGTCGATGCGTTGTCGACGCTTTTGCTCGCCATCGTCTTTCTGATCTCGGTCTTCATGGTCGGGCAGTTCTTCCTGTCCCGCGAGCTGTCGAGCCGCGACACGGTCCTTGACCGGCTCAACCGCCAGATTGCCGAATTGACGGATCTCCTGTCCCTCGAAAAATCGAACCGCCGCACCGTCGAGGAGAACCTCCAGGCGTTGCAGACGACCCTGCAATCCACCGAGGCCGAGCGCTCCCGCCTGCAGGGCCTTCTGGAAAGCGGTGGCGCGGTGGAAGCCCGCGCGGCGGAACTGAAGACAGCCCTCGAATCCGAGAAGCAGACGACCGGCCGAGCCCTGAGCCAGGTCGAAATCCTGAACCAGCAGATCGCCGCCATGCGCCGCCAGCTCGCGGCCCTCGAGGAGGCGCTCGCTGCCTCCGAAGCGCGCGACAAGGATAGCCAGGCCCGCATCGCCGACCTGGGCAGCCGCCTCAACATCGCCCTCGCGCAGCGCGTGCAGGAACTGGCTCGCTACCGCTCCGACTTCTTCGGCCGCCTGCGGCAGATTCTCGGCAATCGCCAGGATGTCCGCATCGTCGGGGACCGCTTCGTGTTCCAGTCGGAAGTGCTCTTCCCTGCAGGACAGGCCGTGCTGCGTCCGGAGGCGTCGGGCGAAATCGACCGGATCGCGAGCGCCCTCGTCGAATTGGAGAAGCAGATCCCGCCGGACATTCCGTGGGTCATCCGGGTCGACGGTCACACCGATTCGCGCCCCATCGCCACGCCGCAATTCCCGTCGAACTGGGCCCTGTCCTCGGCCCGCGCCATCGCCATGGTGCAGGCGCTGGCCGCCCGCGGCGTGCAGCCCCGCCATCTGGCGGCGGCAGGCTTCGGGGAGTTCCAGCCGCTCGATCTCGGTACGACGGAAGAGGCCTATGCGCGCAACCGGCGCATCGAGCTGAAACTGACGGAGCGGTGAGAGGACGCGGTCATTCGGCCGCTTGCGCCCGCCCATCCTCGTCGGTGAACTGAAGTCGTGCCAGACGGGCATAGAGGCCGCCTTGGGCGAGAAGCGTGTCGTGGGTCCCTTGCTCGACGATCTCGCCGCGATCCATCACCAGAATCCGGTCGGCCGAGCGGATCGTCGCGAGGCGATGCGCGATGACAAGGGTGGTGCGCCCGTCCATCAGGCGGTCGAGCGCGCCCTGCACTTTCCGCTCGCTTTCCGCATCAAGGGCCGAGGTGGCCTCGTCGAGAAGCAGGATCGGCGCATCCTTCAGGATCGCCCGTGCGATGGCGAGGCGCTGGCGCTGACCGCCGGAGAGCGTCACGCCGCGCTCGCCGATCATCGTGCCGTAGCCCTGCGGCATGGCCTGAATGAAGCCATCGGCGGATGCGAGAACAGCCGCGTGGCGGACCTCCTCCTCCGTGGCCTCCGGTCGCCCATAGCGAATATTGTCGAGCACGCTCGTGGCGAAGATCGTCGGCTCCTGCGGCACCAGCGCCATGCGGGCCCGCAGGCCAAAGGGGTCGGCCTCGGAGACAGGAACCCCATCAACCAGGATGTGGCCGCTCTGCGGGTCGTAGAACCTGAGCAGCAGTTGCAGCACCGTGCTCTTGCCCGCGCCGGACGGACCGACGAGCGCCACCCGCTCGCCCGAGGCGATGGCGAAGCTCAGGCCGTGAAGCGAGGGCTGCTCGGTCCGCGTGGGGTAGGCGAAGCGCACGTCCTCGAACGCCACGGTCCCGAGCGGCGGCTTGGGCAGGGGCTTCGGATCGCGCGGCGCCTCGATGGCCGGCTTGGTGGCCAAAATCTCGCCCAGGCGCTCCGCCGCGCCGGCGGCTTGCGCCAATTCGCCATAGACCTCCGAGAGCTGTCCCAGCGCGCTTGCGGCAAAGACGGCGTAGAGTACGAATTGCGACAGCCGGCCGCCCGTCATCGCGCCCGACAACACGTCCTGCGCGCCATACCACAACACCCCGACGACGCTGGCTGAGACCAGGAAAATGCCGACTCCCGTCAGGAGCGCCCGCATGGTCGTGGAGAGACGCGCGGCATCGAACGCCTCCTCGGCGGCCTCAGTGAAGCGCGCGGCGGTCAGTCTTTCCATGCCGAAGGCCTGCATGGTCCTGACCGCGCCGACCGCCTCGGCAGCATAAGCCGAGGCATCGGCCAGCCGGTCCTGCGCCGCCCGCGAGCGCCTTCGCACGGCGCGTCCCGACACCACGAGGGGCACGACGATGACCGGAATGGCGAGAAGCACGAGCGCCGAAAGCTTCGGGCTCGTGACGATCATCAGAACGACCGCCCCGAGAAACAGGAAGACATTGCGCAGCGCGATCGAGACGCTGACCCCGAAGGCCGCCTTGACCTGGGTCGTGTCGGCCGTCAGCCGCGAGACGATCTCGCCGCTCCTGGTCTGGTCGAAAAAGGCCGGATCGAGAGAGGTCAGGTGCCGGAATACGGCCGAGCGCAAATCCGCGACCACCCGCTCGCCGAGCGTGATCACGAGGTAGTAGCGAAGCGCGCTGGCCAGCGCCAAAACGCCCACCACGATGAGGAGCATGGCGAAATAGGCATTGAGCGAGGCCCTGCCCTGCTCGGTGAAGCCGAAATCGATCACCCGGCGCACGGCGATCGGCACCACGAGCGTGGCCCCCGAGGCGACGATGAGGGCGGCCAGCGCTGCGGCGATGCGGCCCTTATAGACCAAACCGTAGGGAATGAGCGGCTTCAGGGCGCTCAACGCGGCTTTAGGGCGGTTCTGTCCGTCGAGGAGATCAGCCATGGCAACTTTCGTCAGGGCATTTTCCGGAAATGCGGTTACCGGTTTTGCGGCGGAAAATGCGGCAGAGCAATGAACTTCAGAAACGTTTCCGATCAAACGAGATCGGAAAACGCTCTAACGGAATTCAGGCGCGGAGGGACATAGCACCTTTGCACCGGCTTGTTTCAAGGTTCCAAGTGAGGTATAGGCGCGCAATCATCAAGATTTGGCTCGATCACAGGCTGCGGGCTTGCCGGATTTGGCTAGCCGCGAAAAGGACTATGGCGATGGCGCGCAAAGAGACCGCTCACCCGGACTACCACTTCATCAAGGTCGTCATGACCAACGGCACCGAGTTCGAGACCCGGTCGACCTATGGCAAAGAGGGCGACAAGCTCAACCTCGACATCGACCCGAACACCCACCCGGCCTGGACCGGCGGCCAGCAGCAGCTGCTCGACCGCGGCGGCCGTTTGTCGCGCTTCAATTCGAAGTTCGGCAACATGGCGTTCAAGAAGTAATCCGGCGCAGCTGCGTCGGGTCTTCCGGGATCCGAAATTCAAAAAGCCCCGCTTCGGCGGGGCTTTTTTGTTGATGCGGGAAAGCGGGAGAACTCAACCTCTCGCCTCAGTCTTTGACGCCGAAGGCCTTTTCCAACATGCCAAGCTGGGTCGCGACCGGGTTGGGGGCGGCCACCTGCGGCGCTGTCTCGGCCTCCGTGATCAGCCGCTCGAGATGCATGATCCGGGCATGAAGCCGGGCGGCGAACCCGACCAGTTCCCTGAGGCGGGTGGGCAGCGCCTCGAATTCCGCGACGGTGGTCGTCGTCTCCTGGGATGTCAGGCGAACCCGGTTCTTCTCGACCTGGGCCTGATCCGCCGTCAATTCCCCATCCGCCACGGCCCGCTGCAGAAGAAGCCATGAGGCAATCTGCATCAGGCGGGTCGTCAGTCGCATGCTCTCGCTGGCAAAGGCGACGCTGGTCTGGCGCAGCATGCTTCGGGAATCCTCGCGGCCCGGCCCGTCGAGATACGCCGCGGTTTCCTCGACCAGCTCCATGCCCTCCTGGAACAGGGCCTTGAAAGCCTCGGAATTCACGAAACTTTGCCCGAACCGGACTGGACCGGCGTCAAGTTTGATCACGTCGGGTTCGCTCACCGACCGTCTCCCAATAGGCTTTGACCTCCCGGTTACCCGGCAAGGACGTCACGATGTCAGGAGAGCATTATAGAGCGCGTCCGCGGCGGATGCTTCGCTAACTCTTTTTTAAGGTTAAGCGGCAGCTGGGAGCCGTCAAAAATTGAGCCGCCGAGGGCGGCTCGAAGTCTAACAGGGAGGCGTCAAACAGAGTGGATAGGAGCCACTCGACATCCAGAGAGAACTGGATGCCCCAGTTATCCTGCAAAAACCTTAATAAGTGGTTAAGACACGAAACATCATTGCGAATATCTGGCTGAGGCTATCTGGCTCAGGCTTGGCTCGTCTTGAAGAATGCGCTCGCGGCGGCGCGAGAGCTTTCCTTGCCCGCTCTTGTCTCTTTCAGGCGTGCGATTTCCTGCTCCAGCAAGGCGATCCGCTCGTCAATCTCATCGATGGACAACAGCGAGAGCTCCTGGCCGATCTCGTGCCCTTTCGAGACCGGGCGCGGCTCATCGGCAAAGGGGTCGAGGGCCATGGCATACTCCTCCTTCAAACGGTTTCGAGTGAGGTTAGAGCGGGATGTATTCTTTGCCAACATAGCCCTATATCGGCAAAGCGGAGCCTTTTCCGCGGAAGCCGGGATCGGTTCTGCGTCAGAAAACGCGGCAAAATAAGCGTTTCTTGAGCGCTTTTCTGATGCGATTGAACTGAAAATGCGCTCAAGGCCAAGGGAGAAGAGTGATGGGGTCGATTCCGAACACGATGCGCGCGGTCGTCGCTGACGGCGCCGGCGGCCCGGACGTGCTGACAATCGTCGAACGCCCCGTCCCGCAGCCGAAGCCCGGCGAAATCCTGGTCCGGGTCAAAGCAGCCGGCGTGAATCGCCCTGATGTGCTGCAACGCCAGGGCGGGTATCCGCCGCCGCCCGGCGCGCCTGACATTCTCGGCCTCGAAATCGCGGGTGAAGTCGTCGCCGCAGGCCCCAATGCATCCCGCTTCCAGCCCGGCGCGTCGGTCATGGCCCTTGTGGCGGGCGGTGGCTACGCCGAATACGCGGTGGTTCATGAGACGAACGCCCTTCCGGTCCCGCCGAGCCTCTCCATGGAAGAAGCAGGCGCGATTCCTGAGACCTATTTCACGGTCTGGACCAACGTGTTCGAGCGTGGCCGTCTGCTGCCGGGGGAGACTTTTCTGGTCCACGGGGGCACCTCCGGCATCGGCACGACGGCAATTCAATTAGCCAAGGCCTTCGGATCGACGGTCATCGCCACCGCCGGCAACCGCGAGAAATGCGACGCCTGCGCCAAGCTCGGCGCGGACCATGCCATCAACTATCGCGACACCGATTTCGTCGCGGCCGTGAAGGAGGCGACGGGCGGCCACGGGGCCGATGTCATCCTCGACATGGTCGGCGGCGATTACATCCCGCGCAATTACGAGGCCGCCGCGCAGGATGGCCGGATCGTCCAGATCGCCTTTCTGAAAGGCAGCAAGGTCGAGCTCGATTTCCGCCGGCTCATGCTCAAGCGCCTGACCCATACCGGCTCGACGCTGCGCGCCCGCTCGGTCACGGAGAAGGCGGCCATCGCCCGCGCGCTGGAGGAAAAAGTCTGGCCGCTTCTGGCGCAAGGGCGCTGCAAGCCGGTGATCGACTCGACTTTCGCCCTCGAGGACGTCGCCAAAGCCCATGCCCGCATGGATGGCGGCGAGCACATCGGCAAGATCGTGCTTCGCGTTTGACGTTTCTTGAAATGATATATTGAAGTATATCTCGGATCCCAGTCCCGCGCCGGGGCTTCTGTCGCGAAGGCATTCTGAAGGTGTGGTCTCCGTGGTTCCTGCGGTTAGGGACGATTCTTTTCGTCGTCACATTGCATCAAGCGGTGCCGACCTTGGCCGTCTCCCTCGTCGTGGGAGCCGGCGCGCTTGCGGCCGGACGCCTTCTCTATCGCGGAAACTATCTTCCGAGGTTCCTCATGGACGTCCTCAGTCGTTTGACTGACAAGGCAGCGCTCGAGCGGGCTTTCGAAGCCCGTGCGAAGAAGCTGACAACAATCGACGCCGAAGATCTGGCGCGCCGCGTGAAGGCGCGCGTGGTCGGGCAGGATGAGACCGTCGACCAGATCGCCACCCAGTTGCGTCGCCGCTTTGCGGCCCAGGGGCGAAACCGTCCCATCGCGGTCTTCGCCTTCGCCGGAGCCCCGGGCACCGGCAAGACGCATTTGGCCAAAGTGCTCGCCGAGGAGCTGTTCGAAGACAATAACCACCTGCATTTCTTCGACATGAGCCAGTATGGCCAGGCTTTCTCGGCCTCCGGACTCTTTGGCTCGCCCAAAGGTTATGTCGGGTCCCAAAGCTATGGCGCGCTGACCGCCGCCCTCCGCGACAGCCCGAGCGCCATCGTACTGCTCGACGAGTTCGAAAAGGCGCATCCGGAAGTCCACAAGCGCTTTCTGGCGGCATGGAACGACGGCTTCGTCACGGAAGCGAGTGACAGTTCGCGGGTTTCAACGGCGCAAGCGATCTTTGTGCTCACGACGAACGCGGCAGGACGCCGGATCAGCGAGATCGTCCAGAACCACAAGGGCGACCGGGCGGAACTCACGCAGCAGGTCAAGTCCGCGATGCAGGACGCGCAATTTGCCCCCGAAGTCCTGTCTCGCATCGACGATGTCTTCGTGTTCACCCCGCTTCGCGGGCTCGATCTGGCACGCGTCGTCGCGCTGGAAATCGAACGTCTTGCCGGGCAATACGGCCTGAAGATCGTCGAGGGCGGCATCGACGTGATGGTCCTCATGGACGCGGTTGAATCCCTCGGAGATCGGATCGATGGCGGCGTGCGCGACATCGCGCGGGCCATTGAACAGCAGCTGACCGACGGGTTGCTGGACGCTCGCAGCGCAGGCGCTCAATCGGTTCGCCTCGCGAAGGAGAACGGCAAGATCAAGATCAGCCACGATCTTACCGCGCGGACGGATCCGGTCGAACCGCTCGCAGCCAACTGATGGCCCCTCCCATGAGCCACGAAGGTTTCCACGCCCTTCTTTTCAGGCTGTACCGGAGCGACAGCTCGTTCCGGGGCTTCCTGGATTTCGCGGTCTTCGGCGGGCTCACGCTGCTGTTTCTGAATCCGCCTTCACCGACGAAGTGGCCGAGCTTTCTCCAGTCGCAGACGTCGTCGACGAATACGGCGTCTGTCGCGAGTGCTCGATCGAGTGTTACGCCGACAGCCCCCACGCCTCAGCGCAAACGCCATCCCGTTGACGACCCCGATGCGAGCCTGAAGGCGTTTCCCCATCTCTCGCCGGAAAGCAACCGATCCGGCATCGCGGCGGCGGTCGACGCCATCGTCGCCCGGCAATTCGATTCCGCATTGTCACAATTGGCCAACCTCGACCAGCAAGATCCGAACGTGCCGTTCCTTCGCGGTGTCGCCCTGGTTCGCAAGAGTGATATGGCCGGTGCGGCAGCCGAGTACGAAAAGGCCGCGACCCTGGCGCATCCGCAGGCAATGGCCTTTCTCGCCAGCCTCTATAATGCCGGGCAAGGTGTTGCTTTGGACCGGGCTCGCGCGTTCGCACTGTATCAGCAATCCTACGAGGCGGGGAGCGACCGGGCCGGGTACGAACTGGCGAGCCTCTACTCCCGCGGCGATCTCGGCTTTCGCAATGACGACAAGGCGCGGGAGATTTTCGAGAAACTCGCCGCGACCGACCACCCACGATCGCTGACCTATATCGGCATCTTCTACAGGCAGGCTCGTGGCGGCCTTCAACGAGACGATGCCAAGGGCGCCCAATATTATCGCCGCGCGGCTGAGCTTGGCGAGACCACCGCCATGAAAAACCTTTACTACGTCCTGCGTGAAGGAAGCGGCGAGCCGAAGAACGTTCAGGACGCGCTGTCCTGGCTGCAGCGATCAGCCGATGGAGGCGACATCGAATCCCTCCGTATCCTGGGTAAGTCATTCGCTTTTGGCGACGATGGCATGGCGCCGGATCCTGTTCGCGCCGTGCCCCTGCTCAAGCAGGCGGCTCTGAAAAACGATGGCCCTGCCCAGGAATTACTGGGGCAACTCTATGAACAAGGGAAGGGCCTGCCCCGGGATCTCGCCCAGGCTTATATCTATTACGGCTTGGCGAGCCATTACGGCGTCGCGTCCGCGCGCCAGAAGTTGAGCGCGGTCGAAGCCGCAATGAGTGTTGATGAGAAGGATCGCGCCAAGCGACTTCTTGCGGCCGCCCTCCCCAACACATCGTCTGCCCGCCGATGACCGAAATGCCCCAACCCTTGCCGGCCCCCTTGGAGGCTCCGGAGACGTCCTCTCGCGGGACAAGAGCCGGATGGGGGCTCCCACTCCTCGTGATGTCCGGCTTGATCGCTGGCGCGACCGGCATCTTCTGGAACTCCCCTGCTCCGATGCCGGCCGAAGTCTCGGTTCAGGATGCAGCCCGCCTCGAAGCACAGATGTCGGGTCTGACGATACGTCTGTTGCCGGTCGATCTTTCGACTTCCGCGGCCCAGTCGGCCGCCGTGCGCCTGATCCCGGCCCCTGAGATCCAGGCCCGGAAATGGGTGATCGATGCTCTGGCGGGCCGGCAGAACCTCGGCCGTATCGTCGTCTGGGACAATGTTCGGCAGGATGGCGACGTCGTCTCGATCGCCAGCGCCGGCCTTTCGACGACCATTACCCTGACCAACGCTCCGCAATCGATCATCATGCCCTATCCGAAGGGCGGGATGCTGGCGGTGACCGGCGTCCATGACGGCGGCGGCGGAATCACGGTCGCTCTGGAGCTTGCGACCGGGCCCCTGCCCCTGCCTCCCATGAAGGAAGGTGAAACCCGACTCCTGCCTCTGTTTTGAGGATTTTATCCTGACCCGCCCCGTCTCACCGGGCGTCGAAAAGAGCGTGCCTCGCCTTTAAAATTTGCAACATGAGGTCGCGCTCCTTATAATCATCTCGTTTCCCTCACATCGTGAGACGAGATGCTCCGGTCCCGACCGGGTCGGAGCGCGAGAGAGTTTTGCCGTGCGGCGCCGAAACACCCGGCGCCCGGCTTGAAGGAGGTTCGCATGTCCCAAGGACCGCTGATGCCCAAGGCGACGGCCGTTTGGCTCGTCGAGAATACGTCGCTGTCGTTCGAGCAAATCGCCGATTTCTGCAAGCTTCACCCGCTCGAGGTGAAGGGCATCGCCGACGGCGAGGTGGCTGCCGGCATCAAGGGCCTCGACCCGATCACCACCGGCCAGTTGACCCGCGACGAGATCGAAAAGGCGCAAGCCAACCCGGATTATCGTCTCAAGGTCGCCGAGTCGCGCGTGAAGCTGCCGGAGCAGAAGCGCACCAAGAAGGGCCCGCGCTACACGCCGGTCTCGCGCCGTCACGACCGCCCGAACGCGATCCTCTGGCTCGTGCGCAACCATCCCGAGCTGAAGGACGCGCAGATCATGCGTCTCGTCGGCACGACCAAGACGACGATCCAGCAGGTCCGCGACCGCACCCATTGGAACTCGGCGAGCCTCTCGCCCATGGACCCGGTCACGCTCGGCCTCTGCTCGCAGATCGACCTCGATTTCGAAGTGCAGCGCGCCGCCAAGGACCGCCCGCATGTGGAGCCGCAGGATACCGGGGGCACCCTGTTGCCGGCCGAAGTCTCGACCGCTCAGCCCGTGCGCGACGAGCCTTTCGCGGATATGAGCCGCCCGAAGCCGGTGAAGGAAGAAGAGATCGACGTCCATTCCGTCTTCGCCAAGCTGAAGCAGCTCAAGCGGTCGGACGACGAGGACGACGAGTAAGGTTTTTAAACGAAAAGGCCCGGAACGATCCGGGCCTTTTTTGTTGACCCGGGCTTCGCCCTCCTCGCATGCCAGGAATGGCAGTGGCGCCACCCTCCGTCATTCCGGGGCCGCGTGGCGGAACCCGGAACCCATAAACGTTGACGGTTCGGGATAAGAAGCAGCGGCGATCAGCGCATCTTGTTCGCAAAGCTCGCCGTTTATGGGTTCCGGGTTCTCGCTATCGCTCGCCCCGGAATGACGTTGGTGGTGTCATCCCCGGCCGGAGCGAAGCGTAGGGCAAGGGAATCCACGACGAGCCGCGATGGTTCCATGGATCCCCTTCCCGCCCCTGCGGCGCGCCGCAGGGACCGCACGACCCCGACGCCGCATCTGCCGTTACGGCACGGTCTTGTTTCCGACGTCCTGCAGCACGATTGCGAGCGCGTCCGGCTGCACCTTCACGGGTCCTGTAAAGGGACGGTCGATCACGACGATGACGAGCAGCGCCGAAAAGATCAGGAAGGCCAGGCTCCCCGTCATCATGGCATGGGCGCGCGTGCTCTCGGTGCCGAAGAAGAGCGTGAAGCCGATCGTCAGAACGGCGCCGCCGAGGAGCACGAACCAGAGCACCCCAGGGACCGCGCCGGAGGCCAGGACGAGCCTCGTGCGGCGGCTCTCGGTCAACCGGTCGAGCTGGCGGAGAGCCTCGGTCAGAAGGGCCGTCCCGCGACCGTCGGTGGGGGTGAACGTCAGAAGCGCCGCGTAGGTGACGTTCAGCGCGCGCGTCACCGTTTCACTCGATCGGCCGCGCTCCATCGCGGGCCAGTCCTCCGCGATGGCCGTTTTACCATAGCGGGTCAAGCTTTCGTCGAGGGCAGCGCCGGGATCCCCCCCGATCCCGTTTGCCAACCGGTAAAGCGTCGCGACAGCGCCGGCCTCCTGGACCGCCACGGTGTCCGCCGTGCTGAACTTTTCCCAGACGATAATCACGGCGAAGGCCAGCAGCACCGCGTAGAGCACGCCGATGGTCGCGAACGTGAAGCCGGCCACTTCGTTGTTGATCCTGACGCGCTCGGAGGCGACGCGCCGGCGAACGAGGACGGTGGCAGCCATTGCCAGAAGCGTTGCCGCAATGAGTACGGTGCCCGACACCCATAGAGGCTGAATGGTCAGGAATGCCATGTGACGCTCCACTCCAATCCAGCCCCAAGGAGCAACCGCCCCAGGTCGCAATGACCTCGCCGCGGGGCCAATTGACGGCTCTGCTGCACCAACGCCGAGACCGACCTCTGTTTCCACCCAAGTCGGGCCGCACCGCGCTTTCCCCTCCCCATCCCGGCGGCCGCCGGGGATGACAGTGGGCCCCCCCACCGTCATTCCGGGGCCGCTAAAGCGGAACCCGGAACCCATAACCACTGACGGTTGAGGATAAAAAGCAACGGCTATCGGTGCGCCATGGCCGCAACACTCAGCGGCTCTGGGCTCCGGGCCCGGCCCGCTGGGTCGTCCCGGAATGCAGGTGTGATCCCTTGCGGAATTCTACCCCGCCAGCCCCCTGCCCTTCAGCACTTCCCCGATCTCCTCCAGAATCACCGGATCGTCGATGGTGGCGGGCATGGACCAAACATCGCCGTCGGCGATCTTCTTCATGGTGCCGCGCAGGATTTTTCCCGACCGGGTCTTGGGCAGACGCCCCACGGTAATGGCGAGCTTGAAAGCCGCGACGGGCCCAATCTTCTCACGCACCAGGGCCACGAGTTCGCTCTCGACCTCTTCGGATGACTGCGTGACGCCCGACTTCAGCACCACGAAGCCGCACGGCACCTCGCCCTTGAGCGCGTCCTTGACGCCGATGACGGCGCATTCCGCGACCGCCGGGTGGGACGCCAGAACCTCCTCCATGCCACCGGTGGAGAGGCGGTGACCGGCGACATTGATGATGTCGTCGGTGCGGCCCATGACCCAGATATAGCCGTCCTCGTCGAGATAGCCCGCATCCGACGTGTTGTAGTAGCCGGGATAGGGATCGAGATAGGCTTCCTTGAAGCGCTCGTCCGCATGCCACAGAGTCGGCAGACAGCCGGGCGGCAGCGGCAGGCGGATGACGATGGAGCCCATCGTGTTGGGCGCGACCGGCTTGCCGCCCTCGTCCAGCACCTCCAGCACATAGCCCGGCATGGCGACGGTGGGCGATCCGTATTTCACCGGCAGCGCGCCGAGCCCCAGCGCATTGCCGGCCACCGGCCAACCGGTCTCGGTCTGCCACCAATGATCGATGACGGGGACTTTCAGGATTCGCTCAGCCCATTGCACCGTATCCGGGTCGGCCCGCTCGCCGGCGAGAAACAACGCCCGGAAACAGGACAGGTCGTACCCCTTCAAGAGATTGGCGTTGGGGTCTTCCTTCTTGATGGCGCGAAACGCCGTCGGCGCGGTGAAGAGGGTGACCACCCCATGCTCGGCGATGACCCGCCAATAGGCGCCGGCATCCGGCGTGCCGACGGGCTTGCCCTCGTAGAGAATGGCCGTGCAGCCATGCAGCAGGGGTCCATAGACGATGTAGGAATGGCCGACAACCCAGCCCACATCGGAGGCGGCCCAGAAGACTTCGCCGGGATCAACGCCGAAGAAGTTCCCCATGGTCCATTTGAGCGCGACCATGTGGCCGCCGTTGTCGCGCACCACGCCCTTCGGCCTGCCGGTGGTGCCGGAGGTGTAGAGCACATAGAGCGGATCGGTCGCGGCCACCGGCACGCAACCAGCCTTCCGGGCCGCCGCCCTGGCCTTGGCGACCTCCTCCTTCCAGTCGCGATCGCGGCCTTCAACGAGGGAGCTTTCGAGTTGCGGTCGTTGGAAGATCAGGCAGGAATCGGGCTTCGCCCGGGACAACGAAATCGCCTCGTCGAGCAGGGGCTTGTAGGCAACGACGCGGCTGCCCTCGATGCCGCAGGAGGCGGAGAGGATGGCCTTGGGCCGCGCATCGTCGATGCGCGTCGCCAGTTCCTTCGGCGCGAAACCGCCAAAGACCACCGAGTGGATCGCGCCGATGCGGGCGCAGGCGAGCATGCCGAAGGTCGCCTCGGGAATCATCGGCATGTAGAGAACGACGCGGTCGCCCCTTTGAACGCCCATATCCTGAAGCACGGCGGCAAGGGTTGCGACCTCGTCCTGCAACTCGGCGTAGGAGATCGTCCGCTTGGTGCCGGTCACCGGGCTGTCGTAGATGATCGCCGCCTGCGCGCCTCGGGTCGGCACATGCCGGTCGACGGCGTTGTAGCAGGTGTTGCAGAGCGCGCCGATGAACCATTGGCCATGTGGCCCCGCCTTCGGATCGAACACCTTGTCGGCAGGCTTGACCCAGTCGATCTCACGTGCAGCGTCCGCCCAGAAACCCTCCGGATCGGATTTCCAGCGCGCATAGACCTCATGATAGCGGCTGTGGGTTGATGTCATGGCGTTACCCCGTTGTCCTCACCGCATGAGACTTGGATGCCCTGTTGTGGTAGCAGGCGGAAAAGCCGTGGTCAGCGGCGACTTTCGGCGAGTTCCCGCGATGATCACCGATCCCCTCTTCTATGCCGCCGCCATCCCGGCGGTCGTCCTCCTGGGATTGGCCAAGGGCGGCTTTTCGGGGCTCGGCCTTCTGTCCCTGCCCTTGATGGCGCTCGTCCTGTCGCCGGTTCAGGCCGCCGCGATCACGCTGCCGATCCTGATCGTGCAGGACGCCGTGACGGTGTGGGCGTATCGTCGTACGTGGGACCGCCGCAACGTTCTGATCCTCCTGCCGAGCGCGGTTCTCGGCATCGTTACCGGCTATCTTGTCGCCGCCCAGGTCTCGGATGCCACAGTGACCCTCGCAGTGGGTTTGATCGCCGTCGCCTTCGCTGTGCGCCGGATGGTGCTGGAGCGCCGCGCCACGCCGCCGCAAGCCGCACGGGCCGATCTGCCGCGTGGCCTTTTCTGGGGCTGGGTGGCGGGCTTTACGAGCATGATCGCGCATGCGGGCGGACCGCCCTTTCAGATCTATGTCATGCCCCAGAAACTGCCGCGCGACGTGTTCGTCGGCACCGGCGCGGTCTTCTTCGCAGTGAACAACTGGATCAAGGTGCCCCCTTACATCGCGCTCGGCCAGTTCTCGGCGGGCAACCTCGCCACCGCGGCAGCGCTGTTTCCCATCGCCATCGCGTCCACCTGGGCGGGCGTGCATCTCGTGCGGCGCGTGTCGGGCGAGAAGTTCTACACCCTGGTCTATATTCTGCTGGTCGTCGTCGGCGCCAAGCTCGTCATCGATGGCGCGATGACGCTCCTGTAGAGCGACGAGCCACCCTTTCAGCAAAAAGCCGCCGCTTCGGAAGGAAACGACGGCTTTGCTGGGGAGTTGGCATGGAGACCTGACATCCGGCTTCAGTGCACCGTCGCGTGCGTACTCTTCAGCCTGGTGATTTCATCTTTGAGCTGCAGCTTGCGCCGCTTCAGCTCCGCCAGCCTGGTGTCATCCGATGACGGATGGTTGAGAGCATCCTGGATTTCGCGTTCGAGCGCGCGATGCTTCCGTTCAAGCTCCGTCAGATGATTCTGCAGCGGCATGTCGGTCCCTCCTGTTCGATCTTCCGACTGCGCGAATGTGACATAGAGAGTGTGGCGAGTCGAAGGCAAAGCGTTGTGCAACGCGAGATCACATCCCCAACGGCATCTTGCTCTCATCCGACGCCAAGAGCATACTTTCAGCGTCTCACCGGCCGTTGCACGCGGCCAGGGCATTTTAGGTTGTGTCGATGGTCAACACCGCGGAATTGGAACAGGATCTCGCTCGCCTGAAGCAGGAGCACCGCGACCTCGACATGGCGATCGAAGCGTTGGAGCGCATGATCGCAGGCGACCAGCTGCAAGTGCAGCGGCTGAAAAAACGCAAGCTCACGCTTAAAGATCAGATCATCCGGCT
Organism: Microvirga alba; assembly: GCF_015694465.1. Lineage (GTDB taxonomy): Bacteria > Pseudomonadota > Alphaproteobacteria > Rhizobiales > Beijerinckiaceae > Microvirga > Microvirga alba. The sequence continues at coordinate 89,091 of NZ_JADQDO010000008.1, read as the reverse complement.
GGAAGACCAGCTGACGCCCGACATCATCGCCTAGAGCTTGATCATGCTCTAGAAAGTCCGCCGGGCGAACGTCTACGGCCTTGCTTGGGCTTGCGGGCTTCGTTATGCCGCCCCTAGAGCATGATCAGCAATCCGGTTTTGCGTCCGGTCACGCTCTGAAATTCTAGACCTAGGCCAGAGCTGGAGCCACACCATGGCGGAAGCCCCCGTTGCCATCATCATGGGCAGTCAGTCCGATTGGGCGACCATGCGCCATGCCGCCGAGGCCCTCGACATTCTCGGCATCGCCTATGACGCTCGCATCGTCTCGGCCCATCGCACGCCAGACCGGCTCGTGAGCTTCGCCAAGGGCGCGAAGGCGGCAGGGTTCCAGGTGATCATCGCGGGCGCGGGCGGAGCGGCTCACCTCCCCGGCATGACGGCGGCGATGACCCCCCTGCCGGTTTTCGGCGTGCCGGTGGAATCGAAATCACTCTCGGGCGAGGACAGTCTCCTCTCCATCGTGCAGATGCCCGCCGGCATTCCCGTCGGCACGCTCGCCATCGGGCGGGCCGGCGCGGTGAACGCGGCGCTCCTTGCCGCCGCCGTTCTGGCGCTCCACGATTCCGCTCTCGCGCAGCGCCTCGACGCGTGGCGGGACCGTCAAACTGCGAGCGTTGCAGAACGTCCCTCAGACGAAGGCTAAATCCGATGATCCGTCCCGGCAGCACTCTCGGCATTCTCGGCGGCGGTCAGCTTGGCCGGATGATCGCCATGGCGGCGGCGGAGCTGGGACTGCGCACCCATATCTACGCGCCGGAGGAAAACAGCCCCGCCTTCGACGTCGCCGCCGAATACACCATCGCGTCCTACGAGGACGAGGCGGCTCTCGTCGGCTTCGCCAAGGCGGTCGACGTGGTCACGTACGAATTCGAGAACGTGCCGAGCGAAACCGCCGCCACATTGAGCGCCCACGCGCTGCTCGCCCCCAACGCGCAGGCGCTCGCGGTGTCCCAGGACCGCTTTCTCGAAAAGAGCTTCATTGCGGGCCTCGACATCCCGGTCGCCCCCTTCGCCGTTTTTGCCAACGAGGACGAGTTGCTCGAGGCCGTGGCGAGAATCGGCCGCCCCGCCGTGCTCAAGACCCGGCGCTTCGGCTATGACGGCAAGGGCCAGACCATGATCCGGCCCGAGACCGACCCCGTCACCGCCTGGGACGCCCTCGGCCGCGCGCCGTCGATTCTCGAAGGCTTCGTGCCCTTCGAGCGCGAAGTCTCGGTCATCGCCGCCCGCACCGCCTCGGGTGGCTTTGCGGCCTACGATCTGTGCGCCAACGAGCACCGCAACCACATTCTCGACACCACCCGCGTTCCGGCGGGCGTCTCGGCGGGAACGGAGGCGCAGGCCGTCGCCATTGCCCGCGCCATCGCCGACGCCCTGGATTATGTGGGTGTCCTGGCGGTCGAAATGTTCCTGGTGAACGACGCGCAAGGCGAGCGCCTCGTTGTCAACGAAATCGCGCCCCGGGTGCACAATTCGGGCCATTGGACGCTCGGCGGCGCCGTGACGTCCCAGTTCGAGCAGCATGTCAGGGCGGTCTGCGGCTGGCCCTTGGGGGCGACCTCCCGCCTGGGGCGGGTCGAGATGCAGAACCTGATCGGCCACGATGTGGAGGCCTGGGAGCGCATTCTCGCGGAGCCGGGCGCGCATCTGCACCTCTATGGCAAGGCCGAGGCACGGGCCGGCCGCAAGATGGGCCATGTCACCCGAATCTTTGATGAATCCCGCTGAACCTTTGCGGGATAGGGGCGTTAACCTCGGCTGAATGGCGCTTTTGTTGGATGGAAGCCTAGACTCCCCGGGCTTCTTCTGATAGCTACGCCCGCCAGATAGAGGTGCGCATGACGCGCCTCCTTTGTTTTTGATACAATCGAAACGGCGCAACACTGAGGAATTCGCGTGCAGGTTCTTGTCCGGGATAACAACGTCGACCAGGCGCTTCGCGCGCTTAAGAAGAAGATGCAGCGTGAAGGCATCTTCCGCGAAATGAAGCTTCGCGGTCACTACGAGAAGCCTTCTGAGAAGAAGGCTCGTGAGAAGGCTGAGGCCGTTCGCCGCGCCCGCAAGCTCATCCGCAAGCGTATGCAGCGCGAAGGCCTCCTGCCTTCGAAGCCCCGCCCGACGACCCGCTAAGCTTTTAAAAACAAGCTTTTAGCTTGGCCCTTCGATTGTGAATTAGCGTCCGTCTGAACAAGCCGGGCGCTAATTGCATTTCAGGGGTGTTTTGTTTCATGGTTGCTTTCTTGGCCGTCCTGTTTCACGGCTGTTAAGGTTTTCTCGTTTAGAGAAGCCTTTCCCCTGAAGTTGGAGACGTAAGGTGTTCGCCGCATCGATTCGCCGTTTTGCGCCCTTGAGCCTCATTCTTGTCACCCTCGGCCTCGCAGGCTGTGAAACCACGGGCGGGTCCCTCCAGCGAATCGCGGTGGTGGAAGAAGACACGCAAGGCACGGCTGGCGTGAACATCTCCTCCCTGTCGGACGTCATTTCGCGCAATCCAGGCGACCCGAGCGCCTACAACACCCGCGGCGCGGCCTATGCCCGGGTTGGCCGCTACAGCGACGCCATCGCCGATTTCAACAAGGCCGTGCAGCTCGATCCGAACTACGCCCCGGCCTACACCAACCGGGCGCTCGCCTTCCGGCAGACCAGCCGGAACGATCAGGCGCTCTCGGACTTCAGCCGCTCGATCCAGGCCGATCCCAATTACGGCCCCGCCTATATCGGTCGCGGCAACCTTCTGCGCGCGCAGGGACAGTACCAGGAAGCGCTCAACGACCTCTCAATCGCAACCCGCCTGCTGCCCGAATCGGCCGAGGCGCTCCACGCCCGCGGCCTGCTCTATCAGCGCCAGGGCATGCACCAGCAGGCGATTCTCGATTTCGACGCTACCATCGACCGCAATCCCTTCGTCGCGGCGCCTTACGCCGCCCGCGGCCAGAGCCTGATCGCTACGAACCAGTTCGACAAGGCGATCGAGGATTTCAACGCGGCCCTCAACGTCAACGCCCGGGACGCCGATTCCTGGGCCTGGCGCGGAGTCGCCTATGAGCGTCTCGGCCAGAAGCAGGCGGCTATCGAGAGCTTCCAGCGCGCGCTTGCCATCGACAACGGCAACACCGTGGCCCGCCAGGGCAATTCGCGCCTCTAAGGCGAGGTGACGGGGCCCAGTAAAGCGAACTCAATGCAGCGGCATTTTCTTTCCTATGTTGGGCTCACTAACTACCTCGATAAGATGTAGACGCTTTCTCTTTCTTGAGCCTTACTACAAAAGCGCAGAGCTGGTTGGATAGCTCGACAATACGGGCACGCTCTTCGCGTAATAGATCCAACGTCCAAATTCTTTCGCCATTGCGCGTCTGTTTGCGAAGTTCCATTCGTCCCGGCCCTCCCGTTCCAATGATTCCAACCGGGCTAGGAACTTCGTTGCGCCGAGTTATTTTAATGACAGGAATTTGAACTGGATTGGCGTGAGCAATTTGATTCCGCGCGTCCGATGCAAGTTTTATACGAACGCGAAGGCTCGCCCACTCATGCTTTTGCTCCTTAGTCGCATCGAGGAGTGCTGCCGAGATTATAGCAAACTTATCTTCTAACCCTCGTACAGCAGAGAAGACGGCCAAAGCCTTTTTCTGCTCGGCTCCTAACGCAACAGCGAAGAGATCAGGAAGCGTATCCTCAAGCGACTGATAATGTGTCACACAATAGCCGATGAGTGCATAAAAGCGGGCTGCGTGCTCCTTTAATGCGAGAAACTCAGGGTCTGTTTCGCTCAATTTAATACTCACCCCAGCTCACGAACGAACCCTCTCTTCACGCTCGCTCAAGTCCCGCATTAGTTATAATAATTTTTCTAGAGTATCGGCCCTTCTCAGAGCCTAACACACGTTTTGGTTTCATAACTCCTTGACCATCAGGGTAACGTACGGCTCGAAGCCGAACGCTTGATACGTGCGCTCCGCGCGTTCATTGGCGGTGAGGACCCCGATATGGAGGCGCTTCAGGCCCGCCTCGCGGGTCAGGCGCTCGGCCTCCTGAAGCAGCATCTGGCCGATGCCCCGGCTACGCCATTGCTCATGTACGACCAGGTCCGTCACCGTGCCGTGGCAGCGCACGTCGTCGGTGACATAGGCTGCGTCCTGGTCACGCGAGAAACCCATGGCGCCGACGACGATGCCGTCTTCTTCCGCCAAAACGATTCGCCCCTGCCGGTTGGCGAGGCGCTGCATCAGCTCATCGTAATAGCCCTCGGCACCACCATAATCCCGCCGCCGGTCGCCGGTGAGGTCGGCCTCGAAGATGTTGAGTTGATGGATCAGTTCGACGACCGCGACCCGATCGGAAGGCCGGGCGGTCCGCAATGTGATGGCCATCGTCTCGTCTCCTCATAAAAAAGGCCGGCTTTGACACCGGCCTTCCTGTAAAAACGCTGCTCCGCAACATCCTCAATCGAGGTTCTTCACGATTTCATCGACCATTTTCTTGGCGTCGCCGAAGAGCATCATGGTGTTGTCCTTGAAGAACAGCTCGTTCTCGACGCCGGCATAGCCGGAGCCCATGCCGCGCTTGATGAACAGCACGGTCTTGGCCTTCTCGACGTCGAGGATCGGCATGCCGAAGATCGGCGAGGCCGGGTCGGTCTTGGCGGCCGGGTTGGTGACGTCGTTGGCGCCGATGACGAAGGCGACGTCGGCCTGCGCGAACTCGCCGTTGATGTCCTCGAGCTCGAACACCTCGTCGTACGGCACGTTGGCCTCGGCAAGGAGCACGTTCATGTGGCCCGGCATGCGGCCCGCCACCGGATGGATCGCGTACTTGACCTCGACGCCCTCAGCTTTCAGCTTGTCCGCCATCTCGCGCAGGGCGTGCTGGGCCTGCGCCACCGCCATGCCGTAGCCCGGCACGATGATGACCTTGGAGGCGTTCTTCATGATGAAGGCCGCGTCGTCCGCCGAACCCTGCTTGACCGGCCTCGTCTCGGCGACGCCGCCGGCCGCCGCGGCCGTCCCGCCGCCGAAGCCGCCGAGGATGACCGAGATGAACGAGCGGTTCATGCCCTTGCACATGATGTAGGACAGGATCGCGCCCGACGAGCCGACCAGCGCCCCGGTGATGATCAAGGCGAGGTTGCCGAGCGTGAAGCCGATGCCCGCCGCAGCCCACCCGGAATAGGAGTTGAGCATCGACACCACCACCGGCATGTCCGCGCCGCCGATCGGGATGATCAGCGTCACGCCGAGCACGAAGGAGGTCAGCACGATGAGCCAGAACAGGGCGTGGCTCTCGGTGCGGATGAAGGCGACGGCCAGCACCAGCAGCAGCACGCCCAGCGCGATGTTGAGGACGTGGCGCTGCGGCAGCATGATCGGCTTGCCGGACATGCGCCCGTCGAGCTTCAGGAAGGCGATGATCGAGCCGGTAAACGTGATCGCGCCGATCGCCGCCCCCAGCGCCATCTCGAACAGCGAGCCGCCATGAATGGCGCCAACGCCGCCGATGCCGAAGGCCTGCGGCGCATAGAGCGCACCCGCCGCCACCAGCACCGCCGCGAGACCGACGAGCGAGTGGAACGCCGCCACCAGCTGCGGCATCGCCGTCATCGGTACGCGCCGCGCGACCACCGCGCCGATGGTGCCGCCGATCACCAGGCCCCAGAAGGCCAGGAACCAGCCGCCGAAGCCGTTCGGCGGCGACACGGCGAGGGTCGTGAGGATCGCAATCCCCATGCCGATCATGCCGTAGAGATTGCCCTTGCGCGACGTGGTCGGGTGCGACAGGCCGCGCAAAGCCAGGATGAACAGGACGCCGGAGACGAGATAGAGGATCGAGGCAAGATTAGCCGACATCGCCTCAGTCCTTCTTGCGATACATGGCGAGCATGCGCTGGGTCACCAGGAAGCCGCCGAAGATGTTGATGGAGGCCAGGATCAACCCGACGAAGCCGAACCCGCGCGCCCAGAGCGGCCCGTCGCCGAGCGCCGGGGCCACATTGACGCCGACCGCCAGCAATGCGCCGACCACGATCACCGAGGAGATCGCGTTGGTCACCGACATCAGCGGCGTGTGCAGAGCCGGGGTTACCGACCAGACCACGTAATAGCCGACGAAGATCGCGAGCACGAAGATCGCGAGCCGGAACACGGTCGGATCGACCGCGCCGTGGGTGGCGGTGGAGACGGCCGTCGACACGACGGTCGCCACCTGGTCCGCAAGCGCCTGCGCCGTATCGGCGGCCTGCTGGGCGGCCCTGGCCGCCGCGCGGGTCTGCTCGACGGCCTGTTCGGGCGTGAGTGTCGCCATGATAATCCCCCTCTTTAAGCCGTCGGCTGGAAAGCCGCGTGAACGATAGCGCCGTCGCGGGTCAGGCAGGTCGCCTTCACGAGTTCGTCGTCCCACTTCACGGCAAGGGTCTTTCTGGCCTTGTCGACCAGCGTCTCGACGAAGGCGTAGAGGTTCTTCGCGTAAAGGCTCGACGCCGTCGCGGCGAGGCGGCCCGGCACGTTGAGATGCCCGACAATCTTCACGCCGTTGTGCTCGATGACCTGTCCTGCCTGCGCCACCTCGACATTGCCGCCGCGCTCGACCGCAAGATCCACGACCACCGAACCCGGCCGCATGCTCTCCACCATCTCGCGCGACACCAGTCTGGGCGCGGGACGGCCGGGAATGAGCGCGGTGGTGATGACGATGTCCTGCTTGGCGATGTGGGAGGCCACCAACGCCGCCTGCTTGGCCTTGTAGTCCGCCGACATTTCCTTGGCGTAGCCGCCCGCGGTCTCGGCCTGCTTGAACTCGTCGTCCTCGACGGCGATGAATTTGGCGCCCAGGCTCTCGACCTGCTCCTTGGCCGCCGGGCGCACGTCGGTCGCGGTCACCACGGCGCCGAGCCGCCGCGCCGTGGCGATGGCCTGAAGCCCCGCCACGCCCGCACCCATGACGAACACGCGCGCCGCCGGCACCGTGCCCGCCGCCGTCATCATCATCGGCATCGCCCGGCCATATTCCGCCACCGCGTCGATCACCGCGCGGTAGCCCGCGAGGTTAGCCTGCGAGGAGAGAACGTCCATGACCTGCGCGCGCGTGATGCGCGGCATCAATTCCATGGAAAAAGCCGACACCCCGGCCTCGGCCAGCGCTTTCAGCGCCGCCTCGTGGCCATACGGGTCCATGATCGCGATCACCAAAGCGCCGGGCTTCACACCCTTCAGCTCGCCTTCCGCCGGACGGCGCACTTTCAGCACCACATCGGCGTCCTTGAGCGCATCCTTCGCGTTCTTGGCGATCGCCGCCCCCGCCGCCTCGAACTCGGCGTCGGAAATGCCCGCGCTCACGCCGGCACCGGACTGAACCACAACGTCAGCCCCAAGCGACTTGTACTTCTTGACCGTCTCAGGGCTGGCGGCGACGCGTGTCTCCGCCTTGTCTGTTTCGGAGAGGACGGCGATGCGCATGCATGACCCCGCGTTAGAGAATTGGAAAATCTCCAGAGCGGGATGCGCCGACCGGGATCATCGCGCCCGCCCTATCATCTGACCTTGGCGCGATCTTTTCGAAAAACAGGTGCCCCTTTTTTTCGGATCGCGCCAAAGTATCTCTTGCTGGGCAGGGCCGAGACGCCCCGGCCAGGTCTTAGTAGAAAGCCAGGGCGATCAGCAGCAGGATGGCGACGACCGCCGGAGCGCGCACGCCGATCGAAGCCGACATGGCGCCGACCGCGCCAGCCACTCCCGACAGCAGAACCCCCAGGATCGCGGTCAGCCAGGCATGCCTGACACCGCCGACGGCAAGCGCCAGCACCCAGCAGAGAACGACAACGGTACCGATTTCGGCGAAGCGGACGAACCCATGATAGGTCGCCTCGTGCGCGGCCTCATCCATGTCCGGATGGTAGCCCCCGTTGGAAGCATTATTTGTATTGGCCATGATCAATGCCCTGTTTCAGCATCTAGTTCTTGATTGTTGCGTTTACCCCATGCGGTGAGGAGCCGCAATCTTTCGGATGGACTCCGGCAAAACTTTATGGGGCACGCCCGTCCGCTCACTTTATTCCCAAGAACTCCCGCCATTGGGGCAGGCAGACGGTCTGGAAGTCATATTTCTCAAGCGCTACCTTTCGCGCCTCAGCAGCCATTTCGGCGGCTTTTGCCCTGTCCGTCAGGGTTTTGCGCACCTGCTCCACCAAGGCCTTCTCATCGAAGAACGGAAACAGGCGGCCATTCACGCCGTCCTTGATGACCTCGCGGACCGGGTCGGTGTCGGAGGCCACGATCCGGCACCCGAGCGCCATGGATTCCACCAGCGACCACGACAAAACAAAGGGATAGGTCAGATAGAGGTGCGCGGAGGAAATCTGCAGCACCTTGACGAATTGGTCGTAAGGCAGCCTCCCGACGAAATGGACACGCGACCAATCCACCGGGCGCTTGATCTGCTCGCGGAACACGTCGAACCACGTCTTCCCACCCGGCGCGTGGGCGGAATAGCTCGTTCCGGTGCCACCAATGACGACGACGCGCACATTCGGATCGATGTCCAGGAGGTCCGGCAGACTTCGGAGCACCACATGCGAACCGCGCATCGGCTCGATGTTGCGGGCCACGTAGGTGACGATCGGCATATTCTGGTCGAGCCGCGGCCCCTCCTTGCCCAGTTGGACGGTCAGGCCGGGATGAGGTTTCAGGCTCTGGGCGTCGATGCCGTCATGGATGATCGCCACCTTGTCGCGCAGATAGGCCGGGAACGTATCGCGCTGATACTGGGTTGGCGCAACGGCAAGATCCGCCGCGTCCAGGGCGCCGAGCTGCATGGAATTCTTGACTCGCAGACGCCAGACCGTCTCGACGTTCGTGACCGGGAATTCGGGATCGAAATCCAGGTCCTGGCCCTTGGCGGCATAATAATATTCGAAATAGGCCACATGCCGGGCGCCGGGCCAGACGTCCTTCAGGAACAGGTTTTCGCCCCACCCGGTGTTCACCATCACGATGTCGGGGTGAAATCCGGCCTCGGCCAGCTCCCGCGCGCAATGGGCGGCGCCATAAGCGCGCCGCAACCGCGGAATGACGGGCGAAAAGCGGTTCTCGAACTGCGGGTCCTCCGGTCCGGCGACCGGGTCATATGAGTAATAGGTCACGCCGGGAAGCGGGCAGGTCTTCAGCATGCCGATGCCGACGACCTCGTGGCCTTCCTTCGCGAGGGCGAGCGCCAGACGCCCGAACTGGCCTGGAAAATTCTGATGAACAAAAACGATTTTCATTGTTGCCCCCTGACGTGCGGTAAGGCTCTACGGCCAGATCGCCGAAGACGCAACCTCATAACGTTAGATCCGTAAGCCGGAGGCCTTCAAAACCTCGCCTTGCCGCAGGCCGAGGCGCTCGAGCGAGAAGCTCTCGATCTCAGCCTCGAACAGCCGGTGATAGTTCAACTCCGCCCTCAGATGCAGGAACACCGCGCCCAGGCCCACCGCCGCGCGGTCCATGAAAACGAATTCGCGGGGCACCGTGACCGGACCCTTTTCTTTGAGCGCCTTGTGAACCTGAAAGGCCTGGCGGCGGCCATATTCGCTGGGTTTCACGCCATCGGCCACCGTGCGGACGCGGTCGTCGAGGAGCGGCCCGTAGATGAACCGCGCCCAGATATTGAGGATGTCGATCAGTTCCTTCGACAGGTTCTTGAAGCCCCAGGTCTCGTAGGCGTGCACGATGCGGGCCCGATCGTCATGCTGCAGCCCCCGATAGAGATCGACGACGCCGCCGACGAATTTCGGATGGAAGATGCGGATGCAACCATAATCGAGCAGATTGATCCCCTTCGCCTCGCCACCCTCGGAGAACACCGTGTAATTGCCGAGGTGGGGATCGCCATGGATCACGGCCGCATGGCTGAAGGGGTGCCACCACGCCTTGAACATGGCGATGGCGAGCCGATTGCGGATTTCAGTCTCAGCATGGGCGAATTGCAGGATCTTGTCGCCGTCCAGCCAGCCCAGCGACAGGAGCCGCTTGGTCGAAAGGTCCGGGTAAACGTCCGGCACCCGGACTTCCTCGATGCCGGATAGGGCGAGCGCATAGAGCGCGACATGTTTCGCCTCGCGTTCGTAGTCCAGTTCCTCCCGCACCCGCTCGCCAATTTCTTTCGCGATCTCCCGCGTGTCGATGGCGGGGTCCATGCGGCGGTGGACGGCAAACACCCATTCAAGCTGCGCGAGATCCGCCTCCACGGCGGATTGCATATCCGGATACTGCAATTTGCAGGCAAGGCGCGCGCCATCCTTCGTGGTGGCCCTATGGACCTGACCAAGAGAGGCGGCGGCGGCCGGGTGCAGGTCGAAGGAGCCGAAGCGGCCTTGCCAGTTGAGCCCAAGTTCCGCCTGCATCCGCCGCTTGACGAAAGCCGCCCCCATGGGCGGCGCGTCACTCTGCAATTTCTGCAGCTCCGCGGCATATTCCGGCGGGATCAGATCCGGAATCGTGGCGAGCAGCTGCGCCACTTTCATGATCGGCCCTTTCAACCCGCCCAGGGCTTGGGCGAGGGCCGCCGCATTGGAGGTGTTGCCCTCCAGGCCGAAGAGCCGCGCGCCTGCGATGCGAGCCGCAACGCCGCCCATATTGGCGCCGACACGGGCATAGCGCGCGGCACGGGCGGAGAAGCGGTTCGCTTCGTTGTCGGACATCAGCTTAAGCCTCAGGCGTCCTTTTCCATGTCCTCGAGCTCGCCGATCAGCCGCTCGATCATCGACAATCCGATCTGCCAGAAGGACGGATCGCGGGCATTCAGCCCGAAGGGGGCGAGAAGCTCGGAATAATGCTTCGTACCGCCTGCCGAGAGGAGCGCGAAATAACGATCCACGAAGCCCTCGCTCGAGCGCTCATAGATGCCGTAGAGCGAATTCACCAAACAATCGCCGAAGGCATAGGCATAGACGTAGAACGGCGAGTGGATGAAGTGCGGGATGTAAGTCCAGAAGGATTCGTAGCCGGGTCCGAGGCGCACCGAGGGCCCGAGGCTTTCGTCCTGCACGGACATCCAGAGTTCGCAAACCTTGTCCGCCGTCAGTTCGCCGTTGCGGCGCTCCAGATGGACCTTGCGCTCGAACGAGTAGAACGCGATCTGGCGCACCACGGTGTTGAGCATGTCCTCAACCTTGGCGGCCAGCATCGCCTTTCGCTGAACCTTGTCGGTGGTTTGATCGAGCAACCGCCGGAAGGTGAGCATCTCGCCAAAAACACTCGCGGTTTCGGCCAGGGTCAGGGGAGTCGGGGCCATAAGCGCGCCGTTGGGCGCGGCGAGAACCTGGTGCACGCCGTGGCCGAGTTCATGGGCCAGCGTCATCACGTCCCGCGGTTTTCCTTGATAGTTCAACAGAACGTAAGGATGCGCGGAAGGAACCGTCGGATGCGCGAACGCTCCGGGAGCCTTGCCGGGGCGGGTCGGCGCGTCAATCCAGCTCTCGTCGAAGAAACGGCGTGCGATGTCGGCCATGCGCGGCGAGAAGGCGGAGTAGGCGGACAACACCGTCTCCTTCGCCTCGTCCCAGGCAATCGTGCGCTGCTCGACTTTCGGCAGGGGCGCATTGCGATCCCAATGATCGAGCTTGTCCTTGCCGAACCACTTGGCCTTCAGCGCATAATAGCGATGCGACAGGCGCGGATAGGCCTCCTGCACGGCGGAAACCAGCGCCTCCACCACTTCCCGCTCGACCCGGTTCGCCAAGTGGCGTGAATCCGCCACGTCCTCGAAGCCGCGCCAACGGTCGGAAATTTCCTTGTCCTTGGCGAGCGTGTTGGTGATCAGTGTGAAAGTGCGCAGGTTCTCCTTGAAGGTTTTGGCCAGCGCATCGGATGCGTCCTTGCGCACGCTCTCATCCGGGTCCTGCAGCTTGTTGAGAATCGGCTCGATGGCGAGTTCCTCGCCGCGAATTGTAAAGCGCAGGGTGGCAATCGTTTCGTCGAAAAGACGGTTCCAGGCGGAACGCCCGGTCACGGATTTCTCGTGGAAGAGCTTCTCGATGTTGTCTTCAAGCTGATACGGCTTGTCCTTGCGCAGATCCTCGATCCACGGGCGGTAATGCGCGAGGGGCTCTTCGCTCATGGCCTTGTCCATCACCGCGTCGTCGATGCGGTTGAGTTCGAGCCCGAAGAATAGAAGCTCGCTCGACGCGGCGGTGAGGCGCTCCTGCGTGTCGCCATAGAACTTCGCCCGCACCGGATCGGTCGTATCGCCGGCATAGATCAGACCCGCATAGGACATGAGGCGTCCGAGCAGATCCTCCACGGCCTCGTAACGCTTGACCGCCTTGCCAAGCGTATCAGCCGGCCTGTCGCCGCGCACCAGGGCATCGAGCTTGCCGCGATAAGCCTCGGCAAGCGCCTTGCACTCGGCTTCCGCCTTCGCGAGATCGCTCTTGAACGCCTCGCTGTCCATGCCCGGATAGAGATGCGTCAAATTCCATTCGGGCAGCGCACCGAATTCGGTCTGCGCCGTGCCACCCGAGGCACCGTGGTTCAAAAGGAGATCGTTCTGAAAGTCGAATGAGCTTGGCATATCCGAAAACAAAGTTCGAGGGCAGGGTCGATGAACATATTGGCTGCCTGGCGCGCCGGATCAACCCAATCTTATTTGAGGATAAGCCTCGGAAACGCGGCGCGCATTAAGCGTCGGTTTACGCTTCGCGCCCAGCATGGGGTTCCAAAATCCTTTCCGCCAAGCTCGTTCATGCCTTTCCCCCACCCTTTCGCGAACGATATCCCCGCGCTTCGCCAAGGGAGGCGGCGCGAGCTTTGCCGCTGCCCCAAGGCAGGAACTGGCGAAGCCTGGAGCGCAAATCATCCGCCCCGCGCTCGCTCTCTGCCGCAAAATGAAAGAACTTGGTTTGGACGTTGCAGCCGCATGACGCGTTCGCGCGTTGATCTTAGCGGGTGTGCCGCCGCACCGAAGGCTTTCACGAACGTGGAAGGATCGATACCCCTTCCGCCTCTGAATCGTGATGAGGAACAAGGTCATGCGTAGCCTGCGCAAGACGACGCTCTGGTTGGGTCTGATCGGGTCCGTCTCACTGCTCTCCCTGTCCGCCTTCGCGGAGGACCAGAATACTCCTGACCTGACGGACGCCCTCCAGCCCGTTCTTGCGCAATCGGCAGCCGAACCTTCGTTTCATGATGTCGTCATCGGGGAGACCACGCGGGACATCGCGATGCCGCTTCCCGAAGCGCCTGCGCCTGTCACGATCACGGCCTCGGACCTGAAGCCGGCCGAGGCCCTCGACGTTCCGGTGCCGGACATCGCGGCCGCTACCGTCACGCCCACGGACTGGTTTCGCATCGCTGTCGAAGGGCGTTTCGCGGACGACGCATTCATGCGCGATCTGCGCTTGAGCCGCGCCGATCGGGATGCGCTGGCGGCGTTCTACGCGCAAGCCAAGTATCCGCTGGCATGGGCTCAGGACGGCAACTGGTCTCCCACCGCCCAAGCGGTCGCTGCGCGCCTCAAGGCTGCCGATGAAGACGGCCTCGATCCAGTCGACTATCCCCTCCCCGATCTCGGATTGCAGAAAGATGCCGCGCCGGCCAAATGGGCCGAGGCCGATTTGAAACTGAGCGTTTCCGTCATCCGCTATGCCCGCGATGCGCGCGGCGGACGGATCGACCCGTCTCGCCTCTCGCCGCTGCTTACGCCCAAGCTCGATCTGCCCGCTGTCGCCGAAGTGCTCGGCCAAGTCGCGAAGGCCAAGGATCCGGGCGCGGTGCTTGCCGCCTATAATCCACCCCATCCCGGCTATCAGGCGTTGAAGAAGCATCTCGCCGAGCTGCGCGCGAATCATCCCTCCCAGCCGACCGTGCGTCTCCCCAAGGGCGCGACCTTGCGCGTGGGGATGGAGGACCCGCGCGTGCCTTTGATCCGGGCGCGTTTCAACCTGACGAAAGAGGCTGACGCAAAGAACGTTTATGACGAACGGCTCGCGTCCGCCGTGGCCGCGTTCCAGAAAGAAAAGGGCCTGCCGACGAATGGTGTTTTGACGCCGCAGACGGCGGCGGCGCTTTCCGGGCCATCAGTTGCGCAGATGGAAGGCGAGCTGATTGCCAATATGGAGCGCTGGCGCTGGCTGCCTGGCGATCTCGGCGCGCGCCACATCGTGGTCAACGTGCCCGAGTTTCGCCTGCGCTTTGTCAATGCGGGCAGCGTGATTCATCAGACGCGCGTCATCGTCGGCAAGCAGCAATCGCAGACGCCGATCTTTTCCGGCGACATGAAATATCTGGTTGTGAACCCGTCCTGGACGGTGCCCCCGTCGATCCTGAAAAAAGAGTTCCTGCCGGCTCTGGCGAACGACCCGACCTACGCAGCGCGCAGGGGCTACAAGGTCATCCGCAACGGCGACCGCATTTCCGTGCAGCAGCCGCCGGGCGAGCGCAACGCGCTCGGCTTCGTCAAGTTCATGTTCCCGAACCAGCACGCGGTCTATCTGCATGACACGCCGAACCGGTCCCTCTTCGCGGCGGGCAAGCGCGCCTTCAGCCATGGCTGCGTGCGCGTCGAGCAGCCTTTCCAGCTGGCGGAGGAGATCCTCGGTCAGGAGAGCACGTGGTCCGAGCAGAAATTGCGCGGCCTCATCGGCAAGGGCGAACGTTACGTCAACCTTCGCACGCCGCTCCCTGTGCACCTGACCTATTTCACCCTCGCGGTCGACGAGCACGGCGTAATGAAGACCTTCGACGATCTTTATGGCATCGACCGCAAGGTGCGCGCTGCCTTGGGCTTTTCGTTGTAAGCTTTCCCGGCCCGAAAAGGCGGCCGGATTTTTTCGCGCGCACTTAACCTGGAAGTAACCGTCTTCGACAAAGATCCCTTCACTATAAGGGATGCCGCTCCCACCCTCGCGGCATGTCAAAAGACGAGTATCACAGTGAGAGTATTGCGTTCGGACCGCTCGACGGTCGCGTCGAACATCGTGCGCCGTGCCGGAATCGGCCTTGCGGCCCTGATCGTGGTTATGGTGGGCGGCACGCGAGGCACGCAGGATGCGATCGCCAACGGCGATACGCGAACGCTGACGCTCTATCACAACAACACCAAGGAAAGCATCACGGTCACGTTCCGACGGAACGGGCAGTATGATTCCGCAGGGTTGCAGCAGCTCAACTGGTTCCTGCGCGACTGGCGTCGGGAAGAGCCGACCCGCATGGACCCGCGCCTTTTCGATACCGTGTGGGAGGTGTATCGCGAGGTCGGCTCAAGCGCGCCGGTCCACGTGAATTCGGCCTATCGCTCGCCGCAGACCAACTCGATGCTGCGGCGGCGCTCCAGCGCGGTCGCGAAGAACAGCCAGCACATGCTCGGCAAGGCCATGGATTTCTATCTGCCCGACGCCTCCACCGAGCGCTTGCGCGCCATTGGCATGCGCTTGCAGAACGGCGGCGTCGGCTATTACCCCAACGCCTATACGCCTTTCGTGCACCTCGATGTCGGCAGCGTGCGCGCCTGGCCGCGCATGACGCGCGATCAGCTCACCCGCATCTTCCCGGACGGGAAGACCGTGCACGTTCCCTCCGACGGCACGCCGCTCGCCGGCTATGAGGAAGCGCGCGCCGAGGTGCTGGCGAAAGGTGGCACGGTCGGCGGCTACACCGCCGTGGCCGATGGCGAGGACGCGGTTGCCTCGCCCACCCGCCGCAAGAGCCTGTGGGCGACCCTTTTCGGCGGCAGCGACGAGGACGAGGACGCGGAGGAAATCCGCGCTGCGTCCCGACCAGGCCGAAATATTCTCGCGTCGCGGAGCAGTTCGCCTCAGAACGGCTACTACGCGAGCGATTCCAACTCCTCGGTCTATGCCGCCTTGCAGCCAAACACGCAGCCGGCCGTCACGCGCCCGGTCGCCGTCGCCCAGCAGAAACCGGAACCCGCGCCGCAAGCTGTGGCCGTGGCGCCAGCCTCGATCGCGCCTGCCTTGCGTGAGGACCTGAATCCACCGCCGCTTCCGCCAACCAGGATCGCCGGCCCGCCGAGCACGGTCGAGACGCCTAACGGGCCGTCCCTTTCCTGGCAGCAAGGACCGACGGGACAGGGTTCCAACGGGTCCGATCTGGCGATTGCAAAGGGCGTGGCCTTCGCGCCGATGCCGCCGCGCCGTCCCGGCCTGGATGATGTCGTCGACACCACCGTCCTTGCCTACGCCCCGATCCCGCCAGTCCGGCCGGGTTCGCTCGCCGAGACCAACCCGATCCCGGGCCTTGGAGAGCTACGCGGCTCGGCCAGTGTGATGGCGAGCGCCTCTTCGGCGCCGCTACCCCCGCCCCGTCCGGGCGTGCGCCCGATCACCCTGGCATCCGTCGCGCCGGTCGATATTCCGATCACGGGCTCGACCCTCCGCGATCCGTCCAAGGACCTGAAGGCGAAGGCCGAGCCTGCCCATCCGCCGTCAGCCGCTCCAGCTCAGAAAAGCTCCGCGAGCGCGCTCATGACGACAACGGGTCCGAGCCTCAACATGGGCTTCTCCTCCAAACCCATGGGCGATCTCGCAACCAATCGGTTCACCGGCCCGGCGGTCAAGCCGCTGCAGGTCGTGCGATAAAGGAAAAGACAGGGCTCGGACCCTGCCTTTTTTCTCCGTCGTTCATTCGTCGAAGGCGGCCAACGCGTGCCTCTCCTATCAAGAGCGCAATCCCAGGATCGCCAGCGTCTTGGAATCCATCCGACCCTCGAAGTAACGATCCAACGCGGAATGAAAGACCGTGCCGGCGTCCGACGCCAGGGCAAACAGGGTCATCGAGGAATGGAACTTCATGTCGTCGGGCGATCCGAAGATCGCATGGAGCGGGATGCCCTCGCACCGCAGCACCAGATCGGTGCATGCGATGAGCCTTGGACCGAGGATCGGATGGTTGAGATAGGCCCGGGCCTCATCGAGAGAGCCGATGGCGTATTTCTGGGCCATCGGTGAATGGCCCAAGCCTTCGATTTGCGGAAAGATGAACCAAATCCAATGCGTCCGCTTCTTTCCGTCCTCCAATTCGGCGATGACCCGGTCGTACACGGGAGCCTGCGCTCGAATAAATCTCTCAAGATCAAACTCTTGCGCCGCCATCGTTGCCCTTACCCGCCACATCGCTGCGATCGGTATCAGAACGCACGCGCTTGCCTTGTCGTTGCACCGTCAAGGGGACATGCGCAGATGTCGGTTCGTGCGCGCGTTAAACCGCGGCGGGATCAGCCGCCCCGGTGGGGCCCGAAAAGCGAAAGGCGGGGATCGACCCCGCCTTTTGTTTCTCTGCAGACAAGAAATCTCAGCCGGCCATCCCAAGCGCCTGCATATACAGTTCGAGAATCGCCTCTTCCTCCTGGCGCTCGGCGTAGTCGCGCTTACGCATGGAGATGATCTTGCGTATCACCTTGGTGTCGAAGCCGTTGCCCTTGGCTTCCGAATAGACGTCCTTGATATCGCCCGCGATGCCGGCCTTTTCCTCTTCGAGGCGTTCGATACGCTCGATGAAGGCCTTCAGCTGGTCGGCCGCGACGGATTCGGTTTGAAAAGCTGCGTCATCCATGAAATTCGCCCTTGATTGGTAGCATTGAGATCAGTGTTACATTCTTTGCTTGAGGCTCTTTAATGCCTCGGCTTCGATTCCTCAAAGCCCTTCAGTTGCGAGGGGCTGGCCTCGCCCTGGTAGCGCTCCTTCCACTCCTCGTAAGGCATGCCATAGACATAGGTCCGGCTGTCATCCTTCGAGAGCGCCAGGCCGCGCGCGTCGGCGGCTTCCTTGAGCCAGTTGGACAGGCAGTTGCGGCAGAAGCCCGCGAGATTCATGAGATCAATGTTCTGAACATCCGTCCGCTCGCGCAGATGCTCCAGCAGCCTGCGGAACGCGGCAGCCTCCAATTCGGTACGGGTCGCGGCGTCGATCTCGTTCATGGCGTTGTCCTCAATGACGGCGCAGACGCTCTTGCGTGCGGGAGGCGTGGAGTTTGGGGGCCCGCAACGCCTCCTGCGCGGCGATGGGCGCAAGCAACCGGGCGAACCGTTCAGCCCATTCTTGCGCGCCCTCGTCCGCCGCGATCAGATCCTGCCGGATCTCGATCAAGGCATTGGCGAGACCACGCGCAGTGGCGTGCCGGTGAACCGTATCGCCCGCAAGAGCCCCATCATAGGGCTCGTTATCGCCGACGACGAGCCCCGTTTCCGCCCGCAAGCCGTCGAGCAGCGGGACGGCGCAGCGCTCATCCGCATCCCACAGAATTCCCACATGCCAGGGGCGCGACCAGCCGCGCCAGACCGGCGTGAAGCTATGGACCGTCACAATGATCGGCGGATGCCCCGACGCCATGGCGCGCTCGATCCCGGCCGTGATGGCGGCATCGAACGGATCGTAGAAGCGCGCGATGCGGGCCTGGATGTCCACCTCATCCACATCGGCATTGCCCGGCACAACCGCCCCGTCGGACAAGCGCATGACGAGAGTTGGGTCGTCCCGCCCGCGATTGGGATCGATGATCAGGCGCGAAAACCGGGTGAGGATCGCCGGCGCTCCCAAACGGCGGGCAAGCGAGCGGGTCACGGCCGCGGCGCCGATATCGTAGGCGATGTGGCGCTCGAACTCGCTCGGCGGCAGGCCGAGATCGCCGAGATCCGGCGGCACGGCATTGGAAGCGTGATCGCACAGAATCAGGAGCCCCGATTCGACTGCCCCGGCGATGGTTTCGACGGGCCAAGGCTCAAGGGCAGGATCGGCGAGTTTGATCGCGGCGGAGGAAGACATGGGGGACGAGAGGGCCGTTTGAGGGTTGAAGCGAAGCCTTAAACTGCCGTAGGAAGCATGACAACGCGACCTTCTGCGCTCGATCGTCATCCGATCTCACGGGATCGGAAAGCGCCTAATGTTTTGTTTTGCCGCTTTTTTATTCGCAGAATCGGCATCCACTTTTGCGTCATATGCTCTAAAACTTTCAACTGAATTCATGTCCTCTCCATCAAAAACGGCGCGCTTCGGCGCGGGCTTCGCCTCTGCTTTCGCCGCGCTCTGCGCGGGGGCCGTCGCCATGGGCGCTTCCCCGATCTTCGTGCGTTTCGCTTCACCAGAAGTAGGCCCCTTCGCGAGCGCCTTCTGGCGCGTCGCGCTGGCGCTGCCCGTGCTCTATCTCTGGATGCGGATCGAAGAGGCCAAGGCCCCGGCTGACGCGCCGAAGGTCTCGTTCACCAAGGCGACCGTCCTGGCCGGCCTCGCCTTCACGGGCGATCTGTTCTTCTGGCACCTGTCGATTCTCAACACCACCGTCGCCAACGCCACCTTCTTCGCAACGACCGCTCCACTCTTTGTCATCCTGATCGTCTGGCTGTTCCTGAAGCAGCGGGTGTCGCGCGGCACCCTTGTCGGGCTTGCCCTCTGCCTCGCCGGCGGCGCGGCCCTGATCGGGCAGAGCCTGCAGGTAGACCCGAGCCGCCTCCGCGGCGATCTCTATGGAATCTTCACGGCGTTCTTCTTCGGCCTCTATTTTCTGACCATCGGAAAAGCGCGCAAGACGGCTGGCGCGGCGCGGGTGACTTTCGAAGCTGGCATCGTCACATCCGCCTGCCTCCTCGTGATCGCGCTTCTGTTCGACAGCCGCGTGATGCCGCACACTTGGCAAAGCATCGCGGCCCTCACGTCGCTGGCCTTCATCAGCCAGGCCGGCGGTATCGGCCTTCTCGCGGTGGCGCTGGGGCGGCTGCCGCCGGTCTTCTCGTCCCTGGTGATCTTCCTCGAGGCGATCGCCGCCGCCCTGTTCGGCTGGGTGATCCTGGGCGAGGCGCTGACCCTGATCCAGAGCCTCGGCGGCGCGTTGATCCTGTTCGGCATCTGGGCCGCCCGACCGAAGCCTCAGGCCCCGGCCTCGAAATGAGGACGTCAGAGGCCCGTATCCACCGCCAAAAAAGTTATTAGCAGGCTAAATTTACAATATTCATGCGGCTGGGTCTTGATGCGGCATCGCTTCTGGCCGACAACGATTCGACATACTTCTCGAAGCATTGTGCGATTTCGTTCATTCCAAACCGACCGAACCGATATCCATGAAGGCCGCATCTTTCCTCTCAGCTCTTAACGGGCGGCTCAGCCTCGGGCTGGCGGCTGCCCTTTCGGCAGGCCTTTTCCTGGCCGCGTCGCCGGCGCGGGCCGACTTGCGTCTGTGCAACATGACGTCGAGCCGCGTCGGAATCGCGCTGGGCTATCGCGACGCGCAGGGTTGGGTGACGGAAGGCTGGTGGAACCTCAGTTCGCGCGGCTGCGAAACCCTTCTGAAGGGGCAGCTCGGTGGCCGGTTCTACTATGTCTACGCTATCGACTACGATCGCGGCGGCGAATGGAGCGGACGTTCCTTCATGTGCACCCGCGAGCGCGAATTCACGATCCGCGGCACGGAAGATTGCCTCGCCCGGGGCTTCGATCGCAACGGCTTCTTTGAAGTCGACACAGGTCAACAAAAGAGCTGGACGATCCAGCTCACCGAAACAAACCGGCCAGGGGGGCCTTAAAAAATGAGACGCGTCCGGCGTACCAAAATTCTCGCAACCTTGGGTCCGGCCTCCGAGAATCCCGAGATGATCGCGAAGCTGTTTCAGGCCGGAGCGGACGTGTTCCGCCTGAACATGAGCCACCTCGCCCGCGAGCGCCTGCCCGAGCGCGTCGAGATGATCCGCGCCGTCGAGGCCAAGTTCAAGCGACCCATCGCCATTCTGGCCGATCTCCAGGGCCCGAAGCTGCGCGTCGGCACGTTCGAGGGCGATAGCGCCATGCTGGTGAAGGGCCAGTCCTTCACCCTCGATGCGGACCAGACCCCCGGCAACGAGAAGCGCGTTTATCTTCCCCACCCGGAAATCCTCTCGTCCCTGGAGCCGGGCCATACGGTCCTGATAGACGACGGCAAGCTGCGTCTGCGCGTGAAGAGCGTGAAGAGCGGCGCCGCCGTCACAGAGGTCGAGGTGGCCGGCAAGATCTCCAACCGCAAGGGCGTGAGCCTGCCGGACACGGTGATCCCCGTCGCCGCCATGACGGAGAAGGATCGTTCCGACCTTGAAGCCGCGCTCGATGCCGGCGTGGACTGGATCGCGCTCTCTTTCGTGCAGCGCCCGGAAGACGTGGCCGAAGTGAAAAAGGTGGCGCGCGGCCGCGCGCTCGTCATGTCGAAGCTCGAGAAGCCGCAGGCCATCGCGCGCCTCGACGAGATCGTCGAAATTTCCGACGCGGTCATGGTCGCCCGTGGCGATTTGGGCGTCGAGATGCCGCTCGAAAAAGTCCCCGGCATCCAGAAGCTCATCGTCCGTACAGCGCGCAAACTCGGCAAGCCGGTCGTCGTCGCGACGCAGATGCTCGAATCGATGATCACCTCGCCGGTCCCGACCCGCGCCGAAGTCTCGGACGTTGCGACCGCCGTCTACGATGGCGCGGACGCGGTGATGCTCTCGGCGGAAAGCGCCTCTGGCCAGTATCCGGTGGAAGCGGTCGCGACCATGAACCGGATCGCGGAAGAGATCGAGCAGGACCAGAGCTACTGGTCCATCATCAAGACACAAGGATCGGCGCCGGAGGCGACGGGTTCGGACGCCATCGCCGCAGGCGCGCATCAGATCGCCGACACGTTGCATGTGAAGACGATCACCGCCTGGACGTCCTCTGGCTCGACCGCCTTCCGCATTGCGCGCGAGCGGCCGAATTCGACGGTGGTTGCGCTGACCCCCAACCACAACACGGCCCGTCGCCTGGCGTTGGTCTGGGGCGTGCATCCGATCCGCACGAAGGACGCGAGCGACGTCGACGACATGGCGTTCCGCGCCTGCAAGTTCGCCGTTCGCGAAGGCTTCTCGCAGATCAGCGACCGAATCATCATCGTCGCGGGGGTGCCCTTCGGCACGCCAGGCGCGACCAACATGGTGCGCATCGCCTTCATCAGCCAGGAACACGCCGCACAGGCTTAAATATCGAAGGCCCTGGCGGAACATTCCGCCAGGGCCTTTTTTCAGAATCAACAGGGGCTTTGGCGCGTCAGAGATCCAGCCCGTCGACCTCATGGTCGAGATGCGACACGATCACCTGGATGGTGGATTCCTGCGGATTGAGCTTGAGCGCCCGGCGATAGGCCTCAAGCGCGTGCGGCTTGTCGTCTGACGCCAGATAGATATGGCCGAGGCCCGTCCACGCGCCGAAATGACGCGGCTCCAACGTCAATGCCTGATGCAGATCGGCCATGGCGCCAACCGGATCGTCGAGCTGGTAGAACACGATGGCGCGCCGATACCACGCTTCGGCCCAACCGGGCTGGAGCGTCAGGATACGGTCGAGAAGCTCGACCGAGAGCGGATAGTCCTTTTCCTCGAACGCCTCGGCGGCACGGCTGTACAGGAGATCCGCCGTATCGGAGCCGGAGCGCGCCCAGCGCCGCTCGATCAGCGACGCGATTCCCTTCGCCTCGTCTTCGCTCCGCGCTTTCGCGAGGCGGTCGAACAAGTCGTCGGTCGTGGAGGGCCGTGGCAGCGTTCGCGTAGTGGGAGGAGTCCTGGGACGTGCGGCGTCCTGCGCATGAATCGGATACGCGACAAGGCTCAACGAAGCGGTCAACAGGCACGCAAAAAAGCGCATGCCGGGATTTTAGGATCCCGGCATGCGTCGTCAATTCATAAATACGTGCGGCTTGCGCCGCAGTGAAGCTTAGCCCTGACGAGCCTTATAGCGCTTCTGCGTCTTGTTGATGACGTAGATGCGGCCCTTGCGACGAACCAGCTGGTTGTCACGGTGACGGCCGCGGATCGACTTCAACGAGTTACGGATCTTCATATCCGGTCTCCTACGGCCCTCGGGGAGGCCGGAAAAAAAGCAAATGGTGGGCGCGACAGGGATTGAACCTGTGACCCCTACGATGTCAACGTAGTGCTCTCCCGCTGAGCTACGCGCCCGGGAAGCGGTGACTGTTTAGGCCCCGCTTCGCGTGGAGGGCGATATACCCACAAGCGGCCGGAGACGCAAGCGGGAGCCCCAACCTTTTTTAGGCCGCCATCATTTTATCGACCTCATTGACGAGATCGCGCAGGTGGAACGGCTTCGAAAGCACCTTCGCGTCCTTCGGTGCCTGAGAATCCGGATTCAGTGCGACCGCCGCGAATCCTGTGATGAACATGACCTTGAGATCAGGATCGAGCTCTGTCGCCCGGCGGGCCAGCTCGATTCCGTCCATTTCCGGCATCACGATGTCGGTCAGGAGAAGCTCGAAGGGCTCCTCGCGAAGCCTGTTATAGGCAGAGAGGCCATTATCGAACGAGGCCACATCGTAACCTGCGTTCTGCAGCGCCTTCACAAGAAAGCGCCGCATATCGTTATCGTCTTCGGCAAGAAGGATCTTCATCGGCTGCCAGCCCCGAGTTGTGGCGAGTGTATCCGACCTTCATGAGGCTTCGCGGTAAATAAGCCGTGAAAGAACGACGCAGACCCCGAACGATATTGCCGTAGACAGACGGAAAGGCTGCCTTACACTATTCAAACCCTGTGTTCTTTCTGAGATCATCGTCATCCTGATGCGGCCCATCATCGCCGACGAATTCCAGCCTCCGTTTATCGTGTCGGAGCCTCTCGGCCAGACCGTTCCGTTCGTCTTCAACGTGCCTCACGCCGGTGCGGTCTATCCGGCCTCTTTCCTCTCCGAATCGCGTCTTGACGCCATGGCCCTGCGACGCTCGGAAGACGCCTTCGTGGATGAACTGTTCGCTTGCGCCGTCGAATTGGGCGCGCCGCTCATGGCCGCACGGTTTCCCAGGGCCTATCTCGACCTGAACCGGGAGCCCTACGAACTCGATTCCCGCATGTTCGACGGCAGGCTGCCGCCCTTCGCCAACACCCGCTCCATGCGGGTCGCAGGAGGCTTGGGCACGATTCCCCGCATCGTGTCCGATGGACAGGAGATCTACGCCGCGCGCATTCCCGTCGAGGAGGCGCTGCACCGGATCGAGTGGCTCTATAAGCCCTACCACCGGATGTTGCGCCAGCTCATCCGCCGCACCGCCCAGGCCTTCGGCCACGCCATCCTCATCGATTGCCACTCCATGCCCTCCAGCAGCGTCAGCCGCGAGGACGGCGCGAAGGCGGATATCGTCTTGGGCGACCGCTACGGCATGAGCTGCGCCCCGTTCCTCATCGATCTCGTCGAAGCCGCCATGCGCGGGCGCGGCTATACGGTGATCCGCAACAAGCCCTATGCGGGCGGGTTCATCACCGAGCATTACGGGGAACCGGCGCTTGGGCGGCACGCGCTGCAGATCGAGATCAACCGCGCGATCTACATGGATGAGCGCAATATGGAGAAGAAGCCGGCCTTCGCGACGCTGGCGGACGATCTCGCCCAGGCTTTCTCCCAGGTCATCGAAGACCTCGCAGGCGACGCCACGCCCCAGCAGATCGCGGCGGAATAAGCCCCTCCCCCTTCGGAACCGCATCCTGAAAAGAAAAAAGGCCGCTGTTGCCAGCGGCCCGAAGTTTAGGGAGGAAACGCCCAAGAAGGGCTACGATACGGCGACGCCATCGCCTTATCGCACTGCACAATCTACACCGCGCCGCACCATTTGCAACAGTAAATCTGCGTTCATCCATGCCTTTGATGCATGGGTGGTCGGATGTGGGGCGATAGCCTCCATTCAGAGGTACAAGGCTCAGCATAAATGACCTTCGGCAGCAGCCTGCCCGCGAAAATATCTCTCCGACACATCAGCCGCGTTATGCCGCCGACATCCGAAACGACGAAGATTCGCGTTTCTCGTGATGGAATCGCTTGCGGTACAAGGCGTGGTTGATAAAAGCGGCGGCATCGACAGCGAGGCAGTTACAAGGATCACGGGCGCTATGGGGCTCATCGACTTCAAGCACTTCGTCAACGAGCTTGCCACGTTGTCAGGCCAGGCGATCCTACCCTTCTTCCGCACCTCCATCGCCTCGGAAGATAAATCCCGCGGCGGAGCCTTCGATCCCGTTACGGAAGCCGACCGGGCGAGCGAGGCGACCATGCGCCAGCTCATCACGCGCACGTTCCCGACACACGGCATCATCGGCGAGGAATTCGGCGCGGAGCGGGAGGACGCGGAATATGTGTGGGTGCTCGACCCCATCGACGGCACCCGCGCCTTCATCTCCGGGCTTCCGACCTGGGGCACGCTGATCGGCCTGAACCATCGCGGCCGACCGGTCTTCGGCATGATGCATCAGCCCTTCACCGGCGAGCGTTTCTTCGGCGATGGCGGCAGCGCGACCTATCGCGGCCCCGGCGGCGAGCGCAAGCTCATGACGCGGCGCTGCGCATCCCTGAAGGATGCCGTTATTTCCACCACCAGCCCGAAACTATTCGCCGGCGAAGAGCTGCGCGCGTATGACCGGGTCGAAAGCGTCGCCCGCCTCGCTCGCTATGGCTGCGATTGCTACGCTTATTGCATGCTCGCCGCGGGCCACATCGATCTCGTCGTCGAATCCGGCCTCAAGCCCTACGACATCGTCGCCCTGATCCCGATCATCGAGGGCGCGGGCGGCATCGTCACGTCTTGGGACGGCGGCTCAGCCGCCAACGGAGGCCGCGTCGTGGCCGCCGGCGACCGCCGTGTCCATGCGGCTGCGGTCGAGTTGCTCAGCCGCTGACCCCGTGGCGATCACCGCCGCAACGGAAACCGTGTCGGAGCTGCCTGGAATAAAGGCGTCGAAGGCGGCCCAGAACAGCTCGCGGATCTCATCCCGCTCCATCAGGATCTCATGCCGCGCCCCCGGGAGGACGATGGCGTGGCCTGCCTTCAGGCGCGCGGAAAACCGCTCGATGGCGGGCGTTGAGCAGACCGGGTCCGCGCCCGCCGCGATGACCAGGGTCGGCAGCCGAATCTTCAGCCCATAGCGCGGATCGGTGAAGCGCTTCATGAGACGGAAGGCGGAATCCAGCCACGACACCGTCGGGGCACCGATGGCCCCATCCCTTATGGCGGTGGCGGCATTGGCGTTGCGCGCGTAGCGCACAGGGTCGCTCGTCAGGCGGTTCCCCCTGAAAGGCATCGTGGCGATGGAGGTCTCTCCACCGCCCGGAACGAAGGATTTGCCAAAGCCGAGGTATTTGAGAGCCCAGGTCACCCAACGCGCCGCCCGGGGATATTTGATGATCGACAAGCTGATCATCGGCGCGACGGCCACGAGCCTTTGGAAGGGAAACCACCCCTCGCAGGTTGCGTTCAAGGCAATCGCACCGCCCATGGAATGCGCCAGAGCGAAATGGGGCTGAGGCATATGAGGCCTCAGAATCTGGTCGTTGACCGCCTCCAGATCGAAGCGGAAGTCGGCAAAGCGCCGGACATGCCCCTTGCGCGGGTTCTTCACCTGGCGGCCCGAGAGCCCCTGCCCGCGCCAGTCGAACGCGACAACGGCGAAGCCCCGCTGGCGCAGCTCCCCAATCACCTCGAAGTATTTTTCGATGAACTCCGCCCTGCCCTGCAGAATGCAGACGGTGCCTTTGGGCTCCGAGCCTTCCGGCATCCACGTGGCGGCGCGCAGGTTCAAACCGTCCCGCGTCGCGACATGCACAAGCGTCGGCTGTGGCGGTACGGGGTTGTCGGGTGTCTCGAAAAACTGCACGGCCAGAGAGGTCCCGAACAAGGGAAGAACACCCCTTTTATAGGGCAGTTCGAACGAAGCCACGGAATAATTGTCTTGTGAGACTTGGAATTCAAGCGCCGAGGCTCCTGGAAAGCGCTTGGGGCTAACCCGTCTCGCGCATGCGCTCGACGATCTCGAGCCCCTGGCTGAGGCGCTGCCAGGACGCTTCTCCCCCAAGAGAGACTCGCACAGCCGGCACATCGGCTTCATCGGCACGATACTCGCCTCCCGCCGACAGGATCACGCCGGCCCGCCGTGCGCGCTCGGCGAAGGCACTTCCCTCAGATCTGATGTCGACCATGCCATACCAGCTTGATGGATGAGCCCGGTACCCGTCCCGGAAGATGGTGTGCGCGAGGGCTTGGCGCCTGCTCCCCTCCTGGCGCTTGGCGGCAATGAGGCTTTCGACCTCTCCGGCCCGGGCAAGGCTCGCCGCGCCCGCCGTCATGACGGGGTTCGCCATGCCGCCCATCATACGGACGCGCTCTATCACCGTGCCGAACAGCGACGGCGGACACACCACTGCTCCCAGGCGGAGCGAGAGCGAAATCACCTTGGAAAGGCTGACCATGCGAATGGTACGCTCCGGCACGAGCGCTTGGAGCGGAGGAATCCCGCTTGCCTCCAGGAAGGCGTAAGCCTCGTCCTCCACGATGAACATGCCGAAACGTTCCGCCAGAGAAGCGATCTCTTTCCTACGCGCCATCGGCATCGTGACGCCGGTTGGATTGTGAACGGTCGGCGTCGTATAGAGCACGCGCGCGCCGGCCCGGCCGGCTGCCTCGAGCGCCTCGGGCAGCAGGCCTTGGTCGTCCATCGGCAGGATCGTGACGGTCGCGCCAATCTGGCGCAGCAATTTCAGCGCGTGTGGAAAGCTCCATTCCTCTACGGCGACGTGGATGCCGGGCGATGGGCACAATGCGAGAAGCGCCGCGGAGAGGGCACTCTGCCCACTGGCCGTCAATGCCACCTCGGCCGGGGTGCCCTCAAGAACCAGCAAAGATCGAAGTGCCTCGAGATCGGCGGGATCGCCCTGAGGCGGACGAGGCGCGGCGAAGTCGCGATCCACCGCGTCGATTGCCGCGCGAAGGTGTCGTCGGACCATCTCCTCCTGCTTCTCCACGCGGGGGTAACAGGTGCCGAGATGGATCGCGACAGATGACATCGTAGTCTCCAGGATTCCCCACGCTCAAACAGGGGGTCGAGTTATTAAAACGACCTTACCTTAAAGGGGCCGCCAGGACATGCCAGCCCGCTTCCGCTCGCAACCGCGCGAGAGGAGTTTTCACCGCTTGAAAGCGAAAACACCCATTCCCAAATTAAATGAGTGCCGGCCAGACGGCGGCACGAACCCTGATCCAGCCTCTTATGGTGGATCGCCCGCATGTTGCTCACAGGAGGATATGCCATGCGACAGTTTGATCTTGCTCCCCTTTACCGCAATACGGTCGGTTTTGACCGTCTTTTCTCGATGCTCGACCAGTTCGTCGGCGTCGACGCGGCCCCAAGCTACCCGCCTTACAACATCGAGCGCACCGGCGAGAATGCCTACCGCATCTCGGTCGCTGTCGCCGGTTTCACTGAGAGCGACCTCGCGATCGAAGTGAAGGAAAACACCCTTTCGGTGCGCGGCGAAAGGCAGCCTTCCGAGGACCGCAAGGCCGAGGTTCTCTATCAGGGTATCGCGGCGCGGACCTTCGAGCGGCGCTTCCAGTTAGCCGACGGCGTCCAGGTGGTCGGCGCGGCCCTTGGAAATGGCCTGCTCCATGTAGACCTCGTGCGCGAGATCCCCGAGGCCAAGAAGCCGAAGCTCATTCCGATTGCGACGAGCGGTGCCCCGTCTATCGAGGCCAAGAAGGCCGCGTAACGCACCCTCTACCGCAAAAAAAGAGCGCCCCGGTTTACCCCGGGGCGCTTTTATTTTTGGAAACCTGGTCCTTTTAGGTCCCGCTGGGGCTTTGGAGGATGCCCCTTCGGTCACCGGTCTCGGGCAAAGTGATCGGGGGAGAATGCGGCGTGGATAGGGCAGCCTCGATCACGAGAAGTTTTACTCGGCCGCCTGCCGGGACGCAGCAGAGCGCGCGATTTCCAGCACCCGGCGGACGTCGTCTTCCCTGGTTGCGAAGGAGACCACAAGCCGCACCAGAGCCTCGTCGGCCCCCACGCTCTCATGGGCAGGCAGGCTCACATCCGTCCAAGGATGATATTGTACCCCGCCCTCCCTCAGGGCCTGGTCGAGGCTCTTGGACAGGATCGGGAACACCTCGTTGGCCTCGGTCGGCCAAGCGAGTCGCACGCCGGGCAACTGCGACAAGCCGTCCGAGAGAAGCGTCGCCAACCGGTTGGCGTGGCGGGCATTGTCATACCAGTGATCGTTCGCGAAATAGCCCTCGAGCTGCGCCGCGATGAGGCGACCCTTGGAAGTGACCTGTCCTGCCCGCTTGCAGCGATAATCGAGCCCCTCCGCCAAAGCCGGCTTGAACACCACGATCGCCTCCGCCATGAGGCAGCCATTCTTCGTCGCGCCGAAAGAGAGGATGTCGATTCCCTGCTTCCAGGTCATCTCGGCGGGCGTGCAGCCCAAGGTCACGAGGGCGTTGACGAAACGCGCGCCGTCCATGTGAAAAGACAGGCCATGCGCCTTGCAGACCGCGCTCAGGGCCGCGATCTCGTCGAGCCCGTAGACCATGCCGCTTTCCGTGACCTGCGAGATGGACAACGCCTTCGGCGGCATCTGCTTGACGGCCTTCGGCAAGCCCTCAAGGTAGGCGGAGACGGAGGCTGCCGTCAGCTTGCTGCCGACACCCGGCAACCCGGCGAGCTTCGCCCCATGCATGAAGAATTCCGGCGCGCCGCATTCGTCGTCGATGACATGCGCTTCCTTGTGGCACACGCAGAGGCCCCAGGGCGGCACGATGGAGGAGAGAGCCAGCGCATTCGCCGCCGTGCCCGTCGTGACCAAGTACACCGACACTTCGTGCTCGAAGATCTCGGCGAAGCGGGCCTTGATGCGCTTGGTGATGTCATCGCCGCCATAGGCGGGCATCGCGCCGTCATTGGCCTGCATCAGGGCCTGCAGAACGGGAGCGCTGGCGCCGACGATGTTGTCGCTTAAGAAATTCATGAATCATCTCCTCAAGCCGCGCAGCCTCCCGACTGGCCCGCACATGTCAAGAACATTGACCCATCGGCGCAGACTTTCGTTCTTGCCGCCCAAAATCATGGCTTTATTACACCCAGGCGGCTCATCTTGAAATTTTTGTCTAAAATATTTTTCAACCCTCTTGTGCCTCCGGCCAAACTCTGGCAATTTGCCAGGCATTAGGACAGCGATACTGTCCCATCTGGGCGTTTGCGCCCTTTGGCCCTGAGGTTTTCTTGATGCTTCGCATGACGCGAACGAAACGAGATACCAACAAAGCCGCCTGCAAAACGTGGGCGGGACGGGCGACTCTCGGCTGAACTCCAGCCCAGAATGCCCGCGAGGTGCGGGCTTCTCTCCAGGACCCGAGCCTCCAAGAACGCAAGAAACGGCGGGCATCCGGAGGATCTGATCATCCGGCGGCCCTCAAAAAAGCCGCCTCGAAGAACATTTATGACGTTCGATTGGATGAGGATCTGGAATGAGCGACGTGTCGAAGAAGAGCCTGGAAATCGTAGTCTCGCCCCGCACGGCCGCCAAAACGGAGACGCGGGTCACACGCGATCCCGGCCTGCCCGCTCCTCAAGGCCTCTACAACCCGGCCCATGAGAAGGATTCCTGCGGCGTCGGCTTCATCGCCGACATGAAAAACCGCAAGTCGCACGCCATCGTCGAGCAGGGCCTCGCGATCCTTCTGAACCTCGATCATCGCGGCGCGGTCGGCGCGGACCCGAAAGCCGGCGACGGCTGCGGCATTTTGGTTCAGATCCCGCACAAGTTCTTTTCCGCCGAATGCGCGAAGCTCGGCATCTGGCTGCCGGAGGCAGGCGCATACGGCGTCGGCCATCTCTTCATGCCGCGCGATCCGGAGGGCTTCAAGCTCGTCGAGGAGCTGGTGACGAAGGCCATCTCGGATGAGGGCCTGCAATTCCTAGGCTGGCGCGACGTGCCGGTGGATTCCAGCGATCTCGGCGACAGCGTAAAGGCGTCTGAGCCCCTGCACCGGCAGATCTTCATCGGCAAGGGCAAGGGCATGGACGACCAGGAGACGTTCGAGCGTCGCCTGTTCCTCGCCCGCAAAGTCATCTCGAACGCCGTCTACGACATGAAGGACCCGCGTACGAAGGGTTACTACCCGGTCTGCCTGTCCTCGCGCACAATCGTCTACAAGGGCCTGGTGCTGGTGAGCCAGCTCGGCGGTTACTACAAGGATCTGCAGGACTCGCGTTTCGAGAGCGCCATCGCGCTCGTGCACCAGCGCTTCGCCACCAACACTTTCCCGACCTGGCAGCTCGTTCACCCCTACCGCATGGTCGCGCATAACGGCGAGATCAACACGCTGCGCGGCAATGTGAACTGGATGGCGGCGCGCCAGGCCTCTGTCGATTCCGACCTCTTCGGCAACGACATCTCGAAGCTCTGGCCGATTTCCTACGAAGGCCAGTCCGACACCGCCTGTTTCGACAACGCCCTCGAATTCCTGGTGCGCGGCGGCTATTCGCTTTCGCACGCCATGATGATGCTGATCCCCGAAGCGTGGGCCGGCAACCCGCTCATGGACGAGGATCGGCGCGCCTTTTACGAGTATCACGCCGCCCTCATGGAGCCGTGGGACGGCCCCGCCGCCGTGTGCTTCACCGACGGCAAGCAGATCGGCGCGACGCTCGACCGCAACGGCCTCAGGCCCGCGCGCTTTCTCGTCACCGATGACGGGCTCGTGGTGCTCGCGTCCGAGATGGGCGTGCTGCCGATTCCGGAAGAGAAGATCGTCGAGAAGTGGCGTCTTCAGCCGGGCAAGATGCTCCTTATCGATCTGGAGCAGGGCCGCATTGTCTCCGATGACGAGATCAAGCAGCAGCTTTTCGACGCCCATCCCTATAAGGATTGGCTGAAGCGCACCCAGATCGTGCTCGAAGATCTGAAGCCGGTACAGGCGCGCGAATCCCGCACCGATGTGTCGCTGCTCGATCGTCAGCAAGCATTCGGCTACACCCAGGAAGACCTGAAGCTGCTCATGCAGCCCATGGCTGTGACGGGGCAGGAAGCGGTCGGCTCCATGGGATCGGACACGCCGATCTCCGCGCTCTCCGACAAGCCGAAACTGCTCTACACCTATTTCAAGCAGAACTTCGCGCAGGTGACGAACCCCCCGATCGACCCGATCCGCGAAGAGCTCGTCATGAGCCTCGTGTCCTTCATCGGGCCGCGTCCGAACATCCTCGATCTCGAAGGCACCTCGCGCCGCAAACGCCTGGAAGTGCGCCAGCCGATCCTCACCAACGAGGATCTGGAGAAGATCCGCTGCATCGGTCATTTCGAGGACCGCTTCGACACCAAGACCCTCGACATCACCTATCCCGCCGAGCTGGGTGCCGCTGCGCTCGACGGCGCGCTCGACCGACTCTGCGACCGCGCCGAAGCAGCCGTGCATGGCGGCTACAACATCATCATTCTCACCGACCGCATGGTGGGGCCGGATCGCATTCCGATCCCGGCGCTGCTCGCAACCGCTGCCGTACACAACTACCTGATCCGCAAGGGACTGCGGACCTCGGTCGGCCTCGTGGTCGAATCCGGCGAGCCGCGCGAGATCCATCACTTCGCATGCCTCGCAGGCTACGGCGCGGAAGCGATCAACCCCTATCTCGCCTTCGAGACGCTTCTCGCCATGAAGGACGAGATGCCGCCGGAGGTTGACGAACAGGAGATCGTCTATCGCTACATCAAGTCCATCGACAAAGGCCTGCTCAAGGTCATGTCGAAGATGGGCATCTCGACCTATCAATCCTATTGCGGCGCGCAGATTTTCGACGCTGTCGGCCTGAAATCCGAGTTCGTGAACCGGGACTTTTTCGGCACCGCGACGATGATCGAAGGCATCGGCATGGACGAGGTCGCGGAAGAAAACGTGCACCGCCATCGCGACGCGTTCGGCGACGCGCCGATCTATCGCACCGCGCTCGATGTGGGCGGTGAATATGCCTATCGCCTGCGCGGCGAAGCCCATGCCTGGAACCCCGACACGGTCGCGACACTGCAACACGCGGTGCGCCTCAACGCGCAGGATCGCTACCGCGAATTCGCGCGCCTCGTGAACGAGCAGGACAATCACCTCAAGACCATCCGCGGTCTGTTCCGCATCAAGCTCGCGCAAGAGAGCGGGCGCGCGCCGGTTGCATTGGACGATGTGGAACCGGCAGCCGAAATCGTGAAGCGCTTCTCCACGGGAGCCATGTCCTTCGGCTCGATCTCGCGCGAGGCGCACGAGACCCTGGCGCTCGCCATGAACGCCATCGGCGGCAAGTCGAACACCGGCGAGGGCGGCGAGGAGCCGGATCGTTTCAAGCCCCTTCCCGATGGCCGGTCCAAGCGCTCCGCCATCAAGCAGGTGGCGTCCGGTCGCTTCGGCGTGACGACGGAATATCTCGTCAATGCGGACATGATGCAGATCAAGGTGGCCCAAGGCGCGAAGCCCGGCGAAGGCGGCCAGCTTCCCGGCCACAAGGTCGATGCGAAGATCGCCCGCGTGCGCCACTCGACACCGGGCGTCGGCCTGATCTCGCCCCCGCCGCATCACGACATCTATTCGATTGAGGATCTGGCGCAGCTGATCTTCGACCTGAAGAACGTGAACCCGGCAGCAGATGTCTCCGTGAAGCTCGTCTCGGAAGTCGGCGTCGGCACGGTCGCTGCGGGCGTCGCGAAGGCGCGGGCCGATCACATCACGATCTCGGGCTTTGAAGGCGGCACCGGTGCGTCCCCGCTGACCTCGCTCAAGCATGCGGGTTCGCCGTGGGAAATCGGTTTGGCGGAAACGCAGCAGACCCTGGTGCTCAACCGCCTGCGCGGCCGCGTTGCGATCCAGGCCGATGGCGGCTTGCGCACCGGACGCGACGTCATCATCGCGGCGCTTCTGGGTGCCGACGAATACGGCTTCTCGACCGCGCCGCTGATCGCTGCGGGCTGCATCATGATGCGCAAGTGCCACCTCAACACCTGCCCCGTCGGGGTCGCGACGCAGGACCCGGTGTTGCGCAAGCGTTTCAAGGGATTGCCCGAGCACGTCATCAACTACTTCTTCTTCGTGGCGCAAGAAGTGCGCGAGCTGATGGCCGAGATGGGCTTCAAGACCATCGACGAACTGATCGGCCAATCCGAGCTGCTCGACAAGAATGTCGCCATCGACCACTGGAAGGCGAAGGGCCTCGATTTCACGAAGCTGTTCCACAAACCGGAGGTCGGGCCGGAGATCGCGACCCGCCACAGCGAACGGCAGGTTCATCCGATCGCGAATGTGCTCGATCATCAGTTCATCGCACAGGCTGCACCAGCGCTCGAACACGGCGAGGCGGTGACGATCGAAGCGAAAGTGCGCAGCGCCGACCGCTCGGTAGGCGCGATGCTGTCGGGCGAGGTCGCCAAGCGCTATGGCCATGAGGGTCTGCCCGACGACACGATCACCGTGAAGCTGACGGGCACCGCAGGCCAGAGCTTCGGCGCATGGTTGGCGGCCGGCGTGACCGTGTCGCTCGAAGGCGAAGCCAATGACTATGTCGGCAAGGGCCTTTCGGGCGGCAAGCTCATCATCAGGCCGTCCGCGAAGACGAAGGCCGTGCCGGAGCGCTCCATCATTGTCGGCAACACGGTGATGTATGGCGCGATTGCCGGTGAAGCTTACTTTCGCGGCGTCGCGGGCGAGCGCTTCGCGGTCCGTAATTCGGGCGCCATCGCGGTCGTCGAAGGCACCGGCGATCACGGCTGCGAATACATGACCGGCGGCCTCGTCGTCGTGCTCGGCCAGACCGGCCGCAACTTCGCGGCAGGCATGTCCGGCGGCATCGCTTATGTACTCGATGAGGATGGCAGCTTCGCCAAGCGCTGCAACCTCTCGATGGTCGATCTCGAACCCGTCGAGGAGGAAGAGGAGCTGATGCAGCGCATCCTCCACCACGGTGGTGATCTGGAAACCAAGGGCCGCATCGACATCCTCGCGAACATGACAGGCTCCGACGAGGAGCGACTGATGCAGCTCATCTCCAACCACGCGACCTATACCGGCTCGGGCCGCGCGAAGGAGATCCTCGACAATTGGGCGACTTATCGCACCAAGTTCGTGAAGGTCATGCCGGTCGAATATCGCCGCGCGCTTCAAGAGATGGATCGGCTGCGCACGTTGCAGGCGGCGGAATAAGGATAAAGGGGCAGATCCATGGGCAAGGTCACAGGCTTTCTCGAATACGACCGGCAGGAGCAGAAATATCAGCTCGCCGGTGAGCGCATCCGCCACTTCCGCGAATTCACGCTGCCGCTGGACGACAGCGACCTGAAAAAACAGGCGGCGCGCTGCATGGATTGCGGCATTCCGTTCTGCCACGGGCCGACGGGCTGCCCGGTGCACAACCAGATTCCGGACTGGAACGACCTGGTGTTCCAGAACGATTGGGAAGAAGCCGCGCGCAACCTGCACTCCACCAACAACTTCCCGGAATTCACCGGTCGCATCTGCCCCGCCCCGTGCGAGGAAGCATGCACGCTCAATCTTGAAAATCAGCCGGTCGCGATCAAGACCATCGAGCAGGCCATCGCCGACAAGGCGTGGGAGATGGGTTGGATCAAGCCGGAACCGGCAAGCACCACCACCGGCAAGCGCGTTGCCATCATCGGCTCGGGCCCGGCTGGCCTCGCTGCCGCGCAGCAGCTCGCCCGCGCCGGCCACGAGGTGCATGTGTTCGAGCGCGAGGCGAAGCCCGGCGGCTTGCTGCGCTATGGCATTCCGGACTTCAAGATGGAGAAGTACCACATCGACAGGCGCGTAAAGCAGATGGAGGCCGAAGGCGTCACCTTCCATTGCGGCGTCAATGTCGGCGTGACCAAGACCTTCGCGTCGCTGCACAACGAGTACGACGCGGTGCTGTTCGCGGCCGGCGCGGAGGATCCGCGCAACCCGAACCTGCCGGGGCAGGACCTCGTGGGCGTTCATTACGCGATGCCGTACCTGACCCAGTCGAACAAGCGCGTCGGCAGCGAGGCCGTCGCCGACGAGCCGATCCTTGCCGCGGGCAAGCATGTCATCGTCATCGGCGGCGGCGACACGGCGTCCGACTGCGTCGGCACCGCGTTTCGTCAAGGCGCGCTCTCGGTGACGCAACTCGACATTCGCCCGAAGCCGCCCGAGCGGGAAGACAAGCTGACCGTGTGGCCCTACTGGCCCACCAAAATGCGCACCTCTTCCAGTCAGGCGGAAGGCGCGGAACGCGAGTTCCAGGCGGCAACGCTCGGCATCGAAGGCAAGAAGGGTCGCGTGATCGGCGTGCAATGCGCCCGCGTCGATGAAAAGCGCCAGCCCATCGCCGGCAGCGAATTCATGCTCAAGGCCGATCTCGTATTCCTCGCCATCGGCTTTGCCGGATCGGTGAAGGAAGGCCTGTTGGCGCAGTCCGGCGTCGAGCTCGACCGGCGCGGCAACGTGATCGCCAATGACCGGGATTATCGGGCGTCAAGCGACAAGGTGTTCGTGGCAGGCGACATGCGCCGCGGCCAGTCCCTCGTCGTATGGGCGATCCGCGAGGGTCGCCAAGCCGCGCACGCCATCGACACCTATCTGACGGGCGCAAGCGACCTTCCGCGTTGATCGGACCGTCCGTTATCAAACAAGAGACGCGCCGCCCGCTTCGGATGCGACCCGAGGCGGGCAATCTTGAATGCTTCAGTAAGGCCCGCTCGACACTTTCACGATGATTTTCGTGGTGTCCTGATGAATCTGGCTGGCGATCGAGATGAGTTCGTAGAACTGATCGTGCGGCTTGCGAATGTTGATGTCCACGTCTTGCTTGGGTTCAAGCACCAACTGTGCGTAGCTGCTCAGCGCCTTTTTCTCGGCAGTGAAACGGAGTCTCGGATCCGAACGCGCTTCGAGTAACGAGAGCAACTCCAAAGCCTTTCCATACTCCCACCCGACAATGTTTGTATTCGTCGGCCGCTCTTTCAGCATGAAAGTATAGGTGTGGCTCACGGACGCGCACGCCGTTTGCTCCAACTGGAGCATGATGCTTTTGTTGAGAGCGATGGATTCGTAGGCGATGCCTTTTTCCCGATCGAGCCTGAACTTGCCGTTTTTGAACACCGGCTGAGGCTCGGCCAGAGTGCATTCATTGTCCGTCCAGAAATCTGCGAATGCGCTCGTCGGCAGTAATCCTAGAACGAGGCCCAAGCCCGCGACGCACTTTGAGAGTGGCATGATCGTCACCAACCGAAAAAACAGCTGGGCTCGTTGATATAATGCAACCCATTGGATGCGAAGTGCGCCTCGGCACAAGGAGCGCCACATCCTAGGAGGGCGGCCACCGGAA
Organism: Microvirga alba; assembly: GCF_015694465.1. Taxonomy (GTDB): domain Bacteria; phylum Pseudomonadota; class Alphaproteobacteria; order Rhizobiales; family Beijerinckiaceae; genus Microvirga; species Microvirga alba. The sequence continues at coordinate 51,937 of NZ_JADQDO010000008.1, read as the reverse complement.
ATCGTCCGCCCGCCCCGGTCGCGAGACAGGCGCGACACCGTTCCTCAGAGCGCGTCTCACCGAATAGGCCTGATCGCCGTTCAACTTCGGAGTCTCGGATATCAGCTTCCCGCCCGAGGCCGGATCGGGGCGGGTCAGGGGAAGAACAGGACCAATCGCCGGTTTTACGGGAAGCGACGGAGGCATGGCGGTGTCGGGTGGAGCGGGCAGCGCCGCATCGATGGAGTCCGCTGAGCCGGGCTGCGCCGTCTCGAGGATGCGCTTGATGTCGGCGTTGGCGAAATGAGCGATCTTGCGCGCGCCGGCGTTGGTGAACTGCACACCGTCGTTCGCCCGAAGCTTGGCGAGCTCGCCGTCGACGTCGGGTCCTGTCATTACATACCGGTTGTCCTCGTCGACGAAGCCGGGCCAGATATCGACGTAAGTTCCGCCGAGCCGCTGAACGCTCTCGCGATAGATCTCGTTCATCGCGAGAATATCATCCGTCAGCTTGTTGTTCTTCATGGGCGGCAAGCCGATCCAGACCACCGGGATCTTGCGGTCCTGGAAGGTCCGCAAAAGCGCATCGACGCGGTCGCGGTAAAGCTCCTTCCAGCGCTCGGTGAACGGCTCCACGCTGTTCTCGCCGTCCTTCAGGGCCTGCCGATCCGTCGCGCCCAGCATGACGACGGCGACGGTGGTTTTCCGGTCCGCGTCGAGCGCGTCCTTGATGAACTTCGACCAGTCGGCTGCATCGTGTCTAACCAGGCCGCTGTCGCCCCGCGTCTTGCGGACCACGGCGACGTCGATGGCGTCGGCGAACAGATCGTCCAGGCCCTGGCTCGCAAAGTCGGCGAGCACATCGCCAAACACCACCACATGCGTCGTCGCATTGATCTTGGGTCGCTCCTGCCGAGCTGTGGCGACAGGCGGAGGAACGACTCTTCGTGGCCGTGCCATGGGCTGCTGCACGGGCGGCAAATCATCTGGAATGCCGAAAAGACGTCGCAGGCTGAAGCCCTGTTGCGGTTGCGCTGGTTGCACCAGCTTTCCGGGATAATAGCCGGGCGGGTAGGCTCGCTGATCACGATACCCGGGAGCCGGCGGATAAGCGGGCGCCGGATAGCCATATGGCGAGGAGGGATAGTCAAACTGAGCATGCGTCGAGGCGCTGCCTCCCACCACAAGCAGAAGGGTCATCGCAACCAGCCGAAGGAATGGCGTCAAACCCATGGGCGGTTCCAGTTCTTCCGGACCCGCCTTTTTATAGCGCTAGACCGGAGCTCCGTCAGCGGGCCGCGCGCAATTCACGCAAGGTCGCGAGATCAGCGTAGCCGTCCGGGATCAATCCGCGCTTGAGCTGGAAGTTCCGCACCGCCTCGCGCGTCTTCGAGCCAAGCTTGCCATCGGCGTCGCCCTCATAGAGTCCTAATCCCGCCAGCCGCTTCTGCACTTCCTGCCGCTGATCCTTGTCGAGCAACGGCTCGTCTTTCGGCCATGCGCCCTGGATCGGCGATCCGCCCATCACCCGGTCGCCGAGATACGCAACGCCCATCGCGTAGGCGTCAGAGGAATTGTAGGTCTTGATGACGTTGTAATTCTCGGTGACCAGGAAGGCCGGCCCTTTCGCGCCGCCGGGCAGGAAGAGGGTCGCCTCCCCTGAGCGCGGTATCGCCTTGCCGTCCACGCGGCGCAGGCCGAGCGCGGACCAGCTTGCGAAGCCCTGCCGCAGATTGCGGAAATCGAAGCCTTTCGGCAGCTGCACCTCGAAACCCCAGGGCAATCCCGATTCCCAGCCCTGCTCGCGCAGGTAATTGGCAGTTGAGGCGAGCGCGTCAGGCACCGAACCCCAGATGTCGCGCACCCCGTCCCGGTTACCATCGACGGCGTATTTCATGAAACTCGAGGGCATGAACTGGGTCTGGCCCATGGCGCCGGCCCAGGATCCGAGCATCTTGGCCCGGTCGATATGGTCGTCCTCCAGGATCTGGAGCGCGATCAAAAGCTCCTCTTTGAAGAAATCGCCCCGGTAGCGGGTATAGGCCAGGGTCGCCAGCGCCCGGACCACATAGATGGAGCCGGTGAAGCTGCCGAAATTGGTCTCCATGCCCCAGACGCCGAGCACGATGGAGCGGGGAACGCCATAGGTCCGCTCGATTGCGTCGAGCGTCTTCGACCATTGGGCGGCCATGTCGCGGCCGCGTTCCAGGCGCTGAGCCGAGACGGAGCCGTTGATGTACTCCCAGATCGGCCGAACGAATTCCGATTGTTTGTTGGTGAGAGCGATGATCTTGGGGTCAGGCTCGACCCCGCGAAACGCCTCGTCGAAGGTCGCCCGCGAGACGCCCCGCGCCTTGGCCGCCGGCCACAGGCCCTGCACGAAGCGTTGAAACCCGGCCTGCGATGCCTCCTGCGCACGCGCGGGCGCGAAAGCGGCCTCGGCGAGGCTCAGCGAAAAGCACAGACCAAGAATGAGGGCTCCGCCGACGGAACGGCGCGCCGATCGAAGCGGCTGATGCATAAGGGTCGCTCTCGGACAGGACAGTGTTTCGGTCCTGCAATCACGACATTAAGGAGGTTAACGGGCGGTTGATAGATGGGGACCTATGCGGCTTTCCGATCCGCCAGGAACCGTTCCCAGCGCAGGGCCTGAGCGACGATGTCCGCCAGATTGTCGTATTTCGGCTGCCAGCCGAGCCCACGAATGCGGTCCACCTTGGCGACGAGGCGCGCCGGGTCGCCACCTCGGCGCGGGCTGATGCGAACCTCGAAATCGACTCCCGAGACCTCCTTCACGACCTTGATGACGTCAAGCACCGAGGCGCCGTGGCCATAGCCGCAATTCAGGACGATGCTCTCTCCACCCTCGCGCAGATGCCGCAACGCCACGAGATGGGCGTGGGCAAGGTCGTTGACCTGCACGTAATCGCGCACGCAAGTGCCGTCCGGCGTGTCGTAATCCGTGCCCAGGACTTCGAAATAAAGTTGCCGCCCCAAAGCGACCTGAGCAGCCACCTTGATCAGATGGGTCGCCCGTGGGGTCGATTGGCCCGAGCGCCCTTTCGGATCCGCACCGGCCACGTTGAAATAGCGCAGGACCGCATAGCGCAGTCCGTGCGCCTTGCAGGTGTCCTCCAGCATCCATTCGGTCATCACCTTGGTGCGGCCATAAGGATTGATCGGAGCAACCGGGAGGTCTTCGCTCAGCAGGCTCGCCCCGGCATTGCCGTAAACCGTCGCCGTGGAGGAAAAGATGAAACTCTTGATCCCCTTCGCAACGGCGGTTTCGATGAGCGCGCGGGATTTGACGACGTTGTTGAGGTAATAGGCCAACGGATCCGCGACCGATTCCGGCACGACGATCTTGGCGGCGAAATGCAGGATGCTGTCGATTCCGTGTTCATCGATGAGGCGGGAAACGAGGGCCTGATCGCCCGCATCGCCGATCACCAGAGTAGCCGCCGGGGGAACCGACCAGCGAAACCCGGTGGAGAGGTCGTCCAGAACGATCACCTGCTCACCGGCATCGATCAGCTCAAGCACCATGTGGCTGCCGATATAGCCTGCGCCGCCTGTGACCAGAACCGTCATATCCGTCCTCCAAAAACCAGCCCTCTGTAACAGCTTATGTAACATCTTAACCAAAACGCTTCAGCTTCAATTCAGGTCCAACGCCTAAGCTTGGCCCTCATGCGACGCGACAAGGCGGATTCCTCATCGTCCGATGACAGATCGAGCCTTGACAGTTTCGTTATTCTCTCTCCCTTTTCCCCTCCCCTTCTTCTTCTTTGCTCATCATGGCCCCTTCAATGAAGCGTATCCGCAAAGCAGTCCTCCCTGTCGCCGGTCTCGGAACCCGATTCCTGCCGGCCACCAAGGCCGTTCCCAAGGAAATGCTGTGCGTGGTCGACCGTCCGGTGGTGCAACACGTGGTGGACGAGGCGCGCGCCGCCGGAATCGAGCATTTCATCTTCGTCACCGGCCGCAACAAGGCCGTGATCGAGGATCATTTCGACATTTCCTACGAGCTGAACCGTACGCTCGAGAGCCGCAACAAGGTGAAGGAGCTCGAAGCCCTGGCGCAGGACCAGCCGCAGCCGGGCCAGACCAGCTTCACCCGCCAGCAGGAGCCCCTCGGCCTCGGCCACGCGGTGTGGTGCGCCCGGGAACTGGTGGGCGACGAGCCGTTCGCCGTGATCCTTCCCGACATGCTGAGCCGTGGCTCCATGGAGCAGATGATCTCGGCCTACGACCAGCACGGTGGGAATATCATCGCCGTCGAGGAAGTGCCAGAGGATCAGACGCACCAATACGGCATCGTCTCGGTCGGCCAGGAATTCGGCAAGACCTTCGAGATCACCGGCATGGTGGAGAAGCCGCCGAAGGGCACCGCCCCGTCGAATTACATCATTTCCGGCCGCTACATCCTTCAACCGGAGGTTTTCGACCTGCTCTCCAACCAGGAGCGTGGCGCGGGCAATGAGATCCAGCTCACCGATTCCCTGATCCGGCTGATGAAGGACCAGAAGTTCTTCGGCATGAAGTACGAAGGCAAAACCTACGATACCGGCTCGAAGATCGGCTTCCTCATGGCCAATGTGGCCTATGCCCTGGAGCGCGAGGACCTGAGCGCCGCTTTCCGGCAGGAACTGGAAGCGCTGCTGCGCCAAAAATAGCCAGGGGCGGAAGGGTTCCGCACCGTTGCTGCGCCATGTTAGACGAGATCCCGGTTTCAATGAACCGGGGCTCGCATCGTTTTGCGGCGGACCGAATACTCCAGGGGGCGGCTATGACACGCGTACAACCGAAAGATCAGTTGCTCGACCAAGCCGTCGCCTCGGCACTGCGGACGCTCTCCACCGAGCGAGATGGGCTGACCATTCTGATGGACGCCATCGGCAATGGCCTCGGCTCCGTTTTCACCGCAGCGGTGGAAAAGATCGCCTCGGCCCCCGGCCGGGTCATCATCACCGGCATGGGCAAGTCCGGCCATGTCGCCCGTAAGATGGTCGCGACCTTCGCCTCGACGGGCACGCCCGCGCATTATGTCCACCCGGCCGAAGCGAGCCATGGCGACCTCGGCATGGTGCAGCCCGATGATGTCATCATCGCCCTGTCCTGGTCGGGCGAGACCGCGGAGCTTGCCGACATCGTCGGCTATGCCCGCCGCTTTCGGGTGCCGCTGATCGCTCTGACCTCGAACGCAGCCTCGACCCTCGGCCACGCGGCCGATTTTTGCCTCACCCTGCCGAAGGCGCAGGAGGCTTGCCCGAACGGGCTCGCGCCGACAACCTCCACCACCATGCAATTGGCGCTCGGCGACGCCCTCGCCATCGCGCTGCTGGAAAAGCGTGGCTTCACGGCCGAACATTTCCGCGTCTTCCACCCGGGCGGCAAACTCGGGGCGCGGCTGAAGCTCGTGCGCGACGTGATGCACAAGAACGAGCGCCTGCCGATCATCGGCATCAACGCGCAGATGAACGAGGCCATCGAGGAAATCGGCAAGAAGGGCTTCGGCTCGGTCATCGTCGTGAAGGAAGATGGGACGCTTGCGGGGATCGTCACGGACGGCGATCTTCGGCGTAACCTCAAGCCCGATCTCGGCACCCTGCCCGTCTCGGCCATCATGACCCGCACGCCGCGCACCATCGCGCCCGACGATCTTTTGGCGACAGCGCTGGAGATTCAGGAGACCTCGAAGATTACGGCGTTGATCGTGGTCGAGAACCAGCGCCCTGTCGGCCTGGTGCATTATCTCGATCTTTTGCGCGCGGGCGCGGCCTAGAGCATGATCAGATCACGTTGAAGCCGGTTGTTCGCCAGGATCATGCGGCAATGAGGCATCGAGAGCGTGATCAGGTTTCAAAGAGACATGATCAAGCTCTAAGCCTCTTCCACCACGAGGGTCGCGCCTTCGACACGCACGACGCGGACTTTCGTCCCCGCCATGCGATCCGGCCCGGTCACGCGCCATGAGCTGTCATCGACCCTGACCCGCCCTTCCCCATCCTGGATCGCCGTTTCCAGGGTGAAGACGCGCCCGATAAGGGTTTCTCCGCGCCGGTTGAGGAAATTGGACTGCGTATCCGGCTGCGCCTTCGCGCGCGTGGCCGTGCGCCCGAGAATGACGGCCGCAATGGAAAGCACCGCGAAGACGATTGCCGACGCCTGCCAGGAGAGGTTCAGGCCAGCATCCAGCAAGCCGGTCGCTATCGCCGCCAGCCCGAGCCAGATGAAGAAGACGCCCGGCGCGAGCAGCTCCAAGCCGGCCAGCGCGAGGCCCAGAATGATCCAGGCCCAGGGCCCGAGGCTGATGATCGTGCCGATCATGAACGATCCGATCCGCCGGTGACGCTCGGCACGCTGCGCGTCCCCTTTGTACCGCCGTCGCCGAACACCGAGCGGGTCAATTCGGCGATGCCGCCCAAGGTCCCGGCGAGCCCTGCGGCCTCGATGGGGACGATGACGAGCTTCTGGTTCGGCGCGGTGGCGATGGAACGGAGCGCATCGACGTATTTCTCGGCAACGAGGAAGTTCGCCGCCGCCAGGTTGCCGCCCGTAATCGCGTCGCTGACCATGGAGGTCGCCCTGGCCTCGGCCTCCGCCTGACGCTCGCGCGCCTCCGCATCGCGGAAGGCCGCTTCCTTCCGGCCCTCGGCCGCGAGGATCTGGGCCTGCTTCTGGCCCTCGGCCTTGAGGATTTCGGATTGGCGCTGGCCTTCGGCTTCGAGCACCGTGGCGCGCTTTTCGCGCTCGGCCTTCATCTGGCGTGCCATCGCACCGGCAAGATCGACAGGCGGGAGAATGTCCTTGATCTCGACCCGGGTCACCTTCGCGCCCCACGGCGAGGCCGCTGCATCAAGCACCCGCAGCAGACGTTCGTTGATCTCGTCGCGGTGCGACAGCAACTGGTCGAGGTCCATGGATCCGACGACGGTGCGGATATTGGTCATGGTCAGGACCAGAAGGGCCTGATGCAGGTTCGAGACCTCATAAGAAGCCCGGGCGGCGTCGAGCACCTGGAAGAAGGCGACCGCATCGATGGTGACGGCCGCATTGTCGCGGGTGAACGCCTCCTGGCTTGGAACCTCGAGCACCTGCTCCATGACGTTCACTTTCTTCCCGACCTGCTCGACATAGGGAAGGATCAGGCCGAGGCCGGGGCCGAGCGTGCGCGCATAGCGCCCGAACCGCTCGACCGTATAGGCATAGCCCTGCGGCACGGTTCTCACGCCCATGGCAATCGTTACGACGACGACCACGACAAAGGCGATCACGAAAACATTGAAGCCAAACGGAATCGGCATGGGACCTCCCGACAACCGATCGTTGCGCGAGCCTCAAGCTTTATCCGAAAGCTTTCCTGTCGCCTAGGTCCGACCTCTTACAGCCAGCCCTGAAGCTCTCGCTCTGCGATGTGGCGGATCACCCGCATGCCATCCTCGCTGTCGTTAAGGCAGGGCAGATAGGCGAATTGCTCGCCACCGTGATGCATGAAGATCTCGCGGTTCTCGACGTCGAGCTCCTCCAGCGTCTCGAGGCAATCGGCGGAGAAACCGGGAGCGACGATGGCCATGCGCTTGACGCCGCTTTCCGCAAGCGCCTGCACGGTTTTGTCCGTATAGGGTTGGAGCCATTCGTCGGGCCCGAAGCGCGATTGGAAACTCAGGCGGAACTTGTCGGCCGGCCAACCAAAGGCCTCGCGCATCAGGCGCCAGGTCTTCAGGCAATGGCAGTGATAGGGATCGCCCTTCAGCAGGTATTCCTTCGGCACGCCGTGAAACGAGACGAGGATGACCTCCGGTTCGAAGGGCAGCTTCGCCAGGTCCCGTTTCATGGAAGAGACCACCGCGTCGATATAGACCGGATCGTCGTGATAGGGCGGCGCGACGCGCAGTGTCGGCTGCCAGCGCATGTCCATGAGCGCCCGGAAAGCATGGTCGCAAACGGTAGCCGAGGTCGCCGCCGAATATTGCGGATAGAGCGGTACCATGAGAATGCGGTCGCAGCCCTGATCGAGCAACGCCTGGATCCGCTGGCGGATTTCCGGCTTGCCGTAGCGCATGGCCCAATCGACCGTGATCTTGTCGCCCGCGACACCCTTCAGGTGGATCGCCAGATCCTCGGCCTGGGCGCGGGTGATGGTCTTCAGCGGCCCCTCATCACGCTCCTTGTTCCAGATGGTCGCGTAATCGCGCCCTTTGCGGCCGGGGCGCGTCGTCAGGATGATGAGATTGAGAATCGGCCACCACAGCAGGCGCGGGGTTTCGATGACCCGCCGGTCGGAGAGAAACTCCTTCAGATAGCGGCGCATGGACCAGTAGTCGGTGCCTTCCGGCGTGCCGAGATTGAGAAGCAGCACGCCGACCCGGCCGGTCCTCGCCGGCGGATGATCCACCGGACAGGCGCCCTGGCGAAGACTGGCGAGCTTGACTGTGTCGTCCATCGAATAGCCCCTTGGCGAGCCTGGGTTTTGGCCGCGCTGTTTGATGCGGTTCTAAATAGGGGTTTCAAGCGTCGGAGCCAACGTGATCGCGTGTCACGTCAAAGGATAAGTTTCCGCCATTCCGCCTTTCGCGACGGAAAATCCCACCTCAGGCGGAGGGCCGGATGAACGCGGCCTCCTTGAGCACGGCTTCGATCGAGGCGTGCAATCCCTCGCTCTCGAAGCTCATCTCCACCTTCGCACTCAATTGGGTGGCAAGCACCCGGTGCAGCAGACGCGAGCCGAAGCCCTGTTTTTTCGGAAGTTCGACAGTCGGCCCGCCACGCTCCAGCCATGTCAGCTTCAAATGAATTCCGTCAGCGTTCGGCTCGGTGGTCCATTTGACGAAGACGCGCCCCCCGCTCACGGACAGGGCGCCGTATTTGGCGGCGTTCGTTGTCAGTTCGTGAATGGACATGCCGATGGGTACGGCCGCCTCGGACGGCAGTTCGACAGCAGGGCCTTCCAGAACGATTCGCTCGCCGGTGCCATCATTGTAGGGGCTGAGTTCTTTCTCCAGGATCTCGCGGAGTGGTGCGGTCTGCCACACCGCCTCCGTCAACAGAGAATGCGTGTTGGCGAGCGAGATGATGCGCCCGACGAACGCTTCGTAAAACTCGTCGATACTCGAGGCCGTGCGGGCGGTCGCGCCCACCACGGCCTGCACCGTCGCGAGGGTGTTCTTCACCCGGTGATGGAGTTCGCGGATCAGGAGCGTCTGCTGAGATTGGGCCTGCGCGCGCTCCGCGATCTCATGCTGCGCGGCCTGATAGAGATGGCCGTTGTCGAGGGCGATCGCCGCCTGCGCCGCGAGACCTTTCACGAGGCGCTCGGCGCGTTCGGTAAAGATGCCCCGCCGCCGGTGGCCGAACAGAAGTGCGCCATGGCTCTCCCCGGTTCGCGAGATGACGGGCACTGCCATATAGCTCCGCACCGGCGCGGGTCCCGGAGGCATGCGGCCATAGGGGGCATTATAATCGTAACGAGGATCGCGGGTGAGATCATCCGAGCGGATGGTTTCTCCATCCGCCAAGGTCGGCACAAAGGCCTTGCTGCTACGCCCTGGCGGGAACCCCGCGAAATCATCATGGGATGCACCCGGCCACGCGAAAAGACGATAGCCGTCAGCCTCCTCAGCGTCGCCGCTGTAGAAGAAAGCTCCGACCTGCGCGCCCGCAAGATGCACACCCGCATCGACGACGCTCTGGACGATACGGTCGACCTCGAGTTCGCCCGCCAGCGCGGTGCCGGTTCGGTTCAACACCTCGAGCGCGGCCGTCTCTTTCTGCAACTCGCTCGTACGCCGGGCAACCTGCTTCGTCAGCAATGCGGCATTCGCCGCTTGTTCACGAAAATGTTGCCAGGCCAGAATCGCGAGGGCCAAAAACGACAGAAGGGCGATCAGCGCGAAGGTTCCGTAAAGCCTCACCTGAGCGATCCAGGGGTTCCAGTAGGCGTCGGCCGGCATGCTGACCAGAATGTAGAGGGGAAGCTCTCCGACCTGATGGTAAGAACCAATCCTCATTTCCCCCAGGGTGACATACGAATAGGTCCCCAGATGCGGGTTCGCCACCAGGGCCCGGTCGAAAGCGTCCTTGTTGGTCAGCACGAATGACAGCCCGTCGGCGGGCGGCGGGTATTGCGCCACAACCTTTGAATCGGCACGGAGCAGAGTGACCCGGCTGCCTCTGGGCAAATGAAGCCTTTGCCAATAGAGATCGAAATAGGACAAGGCCACCGACACCGAGGTGATGCCGCGAAAAGAGCCGTCTGGATATTGAAGGCGCCGGCTGACCAGGAATGTCGGCTCGTTCGTCACGCGTCCGATGATCGGCTCGCCCACGAAAAGACCGCTGTCGCCTTCGACTTGAGCCTTGAAGGCATCCCGATTCGCCACGTTCGAACTCGGCGCCGGAAAAGACACCGACGTCATCCGCAATCGTCCGGTCGCATCGTTGAGCCAGATGTCTTCGATATAGGGCAATGCCACCTTGATCGCCCGAAGCTGTTCCCAATGGGACCGCGAGGGCTCGATCGTGTACCAGCTTTCATCCGCGATGAGGGCGGCTGCCTGCTTCAATGTCAGGTCCGTGACCTCGAAAAGCCTTGCAGCATGGTCGGACAGGAAAAAGACATTGCTCTTGGTATCGGCCCGGATCTGCCGAACCAGGCGGTCGCGCTGCTCCCAAGCGACATAGCCGAACGTGATGAAGATGACCGCCATTCCGATCAGGCCCATGAGCAGGGCGATGCGCCCGCGCGCGCGCGACCGGTCTCGCCGCCTCCGCGAGACCTTCTGCATCGCGTATGTGGAGCCTCTTAATTCGGAATTCGACAAGTTCGGTTCAATCGATCAATGGCGGGTCTTGGTTGGCGGTGCGGTTCGCGGGTGCCCGAGCCTATAGAGGAATGAAACGCAAGGTAAGGTGGCCTTTGCAAAATCGCCGGACGACGCCCCCTGGTTGAATCGACGCGCCCCATTCCATTCAAGGCGTGCAATCCCTCGACCCGGAACAGACCTGGAAATCGTGGCCGGAATGGGTTCAACCGCCCGAAATCCAATCCGGTTGGAATGATGCCCTATCGTCATCTGCCTGTCATTAACCCCTGCATCTAAGTTGCGGGATGGGGCTTGCTCGGCCGGAAGGAACTGATCATTCTGGGCCTGCACAAGAATCCTAACTTCAGCCTTCAGCGGGAAGCAATCATGGTTCAAATTTCACGTCGTCAATCCTTGGGTCTTGGCCTTGGCGCGGGTCTGTCCGCCACCATGCTGGGCGGCCGTAACGAGGCGCAGGCAGCCGCCCCCAAGGTCACGTTCACACTCTTGCTGGTCAATGACATCTACAAGATGTCAGACACAAAAGGTCGTGGAGGATTCGCCAAGCTCGCCGCGATCGTGAAGGCCGAGCGGGCGCGTGGCGTCCCAGTGCTGTTTTGCCACGCGGGCGACACCTTCTCTCCGTCTCTGATGTCGGGCTTCGACCAGGGCGCGCATATCATCGAGCTCACCAACATGGTGAAGCCGGATGTCTTCGTGCCCGGCAACCACGAGTTCGACTTCGGCAAGGACATCTATCTGAAGCGCATGGGCGAGGCGAACTTCCCCTTCTTCGGCGCGAACATCCGCCAGGCGGACGGCTCGCCGGTTCCGAAGATGAAGGATTCGGCGATCTTCGATCTTGGCCCGGTCAAGGTCGGCGTCGTCGGCCTGGCGCTGGCGGAAACGGCGCGCATCTCTTCGCCGGGCGATCTCAAGTTCCTGCCCGAGCTCGATGTGCTGAAGAGCCAGGCGGCTGATCTGCGCAAGCAGGGCGCGGACATGATCGTGGCGGTCGCCCATACCGACCGGGACGTGGACAACGCCATCGTACGCTCGCGTCTTGCCGATGTTCTGCTGACCGGCCACGACCACGATCTCGCCATCACCTATGACGGCAAGACGGTGATGGTCGAGTCCGGCGAGGACGCTGAATATGTCACGGCGGTCGATATCATCGCGACGGTCGCCGGCGAGGGCAGCAACCGCAAGGTCACCTGGAGCCCGAGCTTCCGCGTGAACGATACCTCCGCCTTCGATCCCGATCCGGAAGTTCTCGCGGTCGTTTCACGTTATGAAGCCGCCCTGTCGAAAGAACTGGACGTCGAGATCGGCACGTCGACGAACGCGCTCGACACCCGCTCCAGCACCGTCCGTTCCCAGGAAGCCGCCTTCGGCAATCTGGTCGCCGATGCGATCAAGGATTCCACGGCGGGCGACATCGCCATCACCAATGGCGGCGGCATCCGCGCCAACAAGGAATATCCGGCAGGCGTCAAACTGACCCGCCGCGACATCCTTTCCGAAATGCCGTTCGGCAACACCACGTCGCTCGTCGAGGTGACCGGCGCCGACGTCAAGGCCGCGTTGGAAAACGGCGTGTCGCAAATCGATATCCGCGGCGGCCGCTTCCCCCAGGTCTCGGGCCTGAAGTTCGAGGTCGACTCAAAGGCCCCGGTGGGATCGCGCGTCAGCAACATCCAGGCAAACGGGCAGCCGCTCGACCTCGCGAAGCGCTACAAGGTCGCCACCAACAACTTCATGCTGACGGGCGGCGACGGCTACGTCTCCTTCACCAAAGGCAAGGTGCTGGTCGGCCTCACCGACGGCAAGCTGATGGCGAACGAGGTGATGTCTTACGTCCGCAAGCTCGGCACGGTGGACGCGAAGGTCGAAGGCCGCATCGTCATTCGATGAGCGGCCCGTTCGCTAAGGCGCTCGCGGATTTCCGCGCGCGCCAAACGGGACCAGATGCATGGACCGCGCTGCCCTTCTTCACCGATGGCAGCGCGGATCTCGTTGCGGCGCGTGTCGATGCAGTGACCGCAACGGGAGCCCATGTACTGCCGCCGCCCGAGGCGGTGTTCAACAGCCTCGCTCTCACGCCGCTCGACAAGGTCAAAGTCGTCATTCTCGGCCAGGACCCTTATCCGACGCCGGGCGACGCCCATGGTCTCGCGTTTTCCTATCGCGGCTCGCGCCGCCTACCTGCCTCGCTGCGCACGATCCTCGCCGAGATGGCGGAGGATCTTGGCGAGCCGATGCCGAAATCCGGTGACCTCACAAAGTGGGCGAAGCAGGGCGTGCTGCTGCTCAACACGGCGCTCACCGTCGAAGCCGGCAAAGCCGGGGCGCATCTGAAACTCGGCTGGTCGGCGCTCGTCGATCAGGCGGTTTCCGCCGTCTCGGAGCGACAGCCTGCCGTCGTATTCCTCCTATGGGGTGGCTCAGCGCGGAAACATGCCGCACAGGTCGACCAGACGAAACATCTGGTGATCGAAACCGGTCACCCCTCGCCGCTCAATCGCCTGCGGGATTTCAGAGGAACCCGGCCGTTCAGCCGCGCCAATGAATGGCTCGCCGCCAGGGGCCTGATGCCGGTGGATTGGCGGCTGGCTTGAACCACGACCTCGTCCTGAGGAGGCGCGAAAGCGCCGTCTCGAAGGATGATCCCGAAATCACTGGAGACGCCTCGTCCTTCGAGACGGCCTGACGGCCTCCTCAGGATGAGGCTGTGGAGAGAAGCGTCCCGGCGATCTCGAATGGCCGGGACAAAGGATGTTCACTCCGCCGCGATCGGCAGCGGTTGCTCCGGCGCGCGGAAGCGGGTGAGCAATTGCGCCTCTTCCGCCTTCGCGGTCTTGAGGTTCCGTTCCTTGATATGCCCGAAGCCGCGGATTTTTTGCGGGACGTTGGCAAGGCCCACAGCCGTTGCGTGGTTGGCCGGGGTCAAGTGGTTCACGATCTCCTCGATGAGGACCACGTAATCGCGGATCAACTGACGCTCGGTCTTGCGTTCATGCGTATAGCCGAAGGCATCGAGCGGCGTGCCGCGCAAGCCCTTCAGGGCCGCCAGGACCTTGAATGCCTTCATCATCCAGGGGCCGAAGCTCATCTTGCGGGGCAAGCCCGTCACCGGATCCTTGCGGGCAAGAAGCGGCGGCGCGAGGTGGAACTCGTAGCGCAGGTTTTCGCCTTCGAAAGTCGCGGCGACCTGGCGCTCGAAATGGCCGTCCGTGTAGAGGCGGGCGACCTCGTACTCGTCCTTGTAGGCCATGAGCTTGAAGAGCGAGCGCGCGACCGCATCCGTCAACGCCGTCGAGGACGGCGCGACCTTCGTCTCAGCCTGACGCACGCGCTCGACGAGAGTGCGGTAGCGCTTGCCGTAGGCCTTGTTCTGATAGCCTTCGAGGAAACCGACGCGTCGCGCGATCACTTCATCGAGGCTGTCAGAGATCTTCAGTTCCTCGGTCGAGGATTTCAGGTCGCGCATGAAGGTCGCGATCACTTCGGGTTCCGCCGCCGCGCGGCGGCCCCAGGTAAAGGCGGCGAGGTTCATTTTCACCGCTTCGCCGTTGAGTTCGATCGCCTTCTCGATGGCCGCCGCCCTCAGCGGCACATGGCCGGTCTGATAGGCGTAGCCGAGCGTGAACATGTTGGCGGCGATCGCATTGCCGAGAAGCGCGGTCGCAATCGCCGTCGCGTCGACGAACGCGACGCCGTCCTCGCCCGCCGCCGTCTTGATGGCGCGTTTCAGGCGCTCCGTCGGCAGCGAGAAATCCGCGTTGCGGGTGAATTCGCCGGGCATCACCTCGGCGGTGTTCACCACAAGCGCGGTCTGTCCTTCCTTCACCGAGGCCAGCACCTTCTTGGTGCCGGTCACCACGAGATCGCAGCCCAGCACGAGATGCGCCGCGCCCGCCGTGACACGGATCGCGTGGATGTCGTCCTGCGTGTTGGCGAGACGTACGTGGCTGTAGACCGCGCCGCCTTTCTGGGCGAGGCCGGCCATGTCGATCATGCCGAGGCCCTTGCCTTCGAGATGCGCCGCCATGCCGAGGATCGCGCCGATGGTCACGACGCCTGTGCCGCCGACGCCCGTCACGATGACATTGAACGTGCGGTCGATGGCCGGGATCACGGGATCCGGTAGCGGCTTGAAGACCATTCCGTCGGTCGATGCCGTCTCGGGGACGGCCTTCTTGATCTTGGCCCCATGCACCGACACGAAGGACGGGCAGAAGCCCTTCACACAGGAAAAGTCCTTGTTGCAGTTCGACTGGTCGATCTGGCGCTTGCGGCCGAATTCGGTCTCGAGCGGCTGCACCGCGACGCAGTTCGACTGCACGGAGCAATCGCCGCAGGCCTCACAGACGAGATCGTTGATGATGACGCGCTTGTCCGGCTCGGGGAACGTGCCGCGCTTGCGGCGGCGGCGCTTCTCGGCGGCGCAGGTTTGATCATAGATCATCACCGTCACGCCGGGGATCGCGGCGAGCTCGCGTTGTACGGCCTCGAGATCGTCCCGGTGATGGAACGTGATGCCGGAGGGCCAGCGTGTCGATTTCGGATATTTGTCCGGCTCGTCGGAAACCAACGCGATGCGCTCGACGCCTTCTTCCCGCACCTGACGGGCAATCATATCGACTTTCAGCCCACCCTCATGCGGCTGGCCGCCGGTCATGGCGACCGCGTCGTTGAAGAGGATCTTGTAGGTGATGTTGGTCTTGGTATCGACCGCCCAGCGCAAGGCGAGCACGCCGGAATGGTTGTAGGTGCCGTCGCCGAGGTTCTGGAACACGTGGCCGCGCGTCGAGAATGGCGCTTCACCGATCCAGTTCGCACCCTCCCCGCCCATCTGCGTGAAGCCGTCGGTCGAACGGTCCATCCACTGCACCATGTAGTGACAGCCGATGCCCGCATAGGCGCGCATGCCGTCCGGCACTTTCGTCGAGGTGTTGTGCGGGCAGCCGGAGCAGAAATGCGGCACGCGGTTGGCGACATCACTCGTCGCGGCGAGAACCTCCTGCGCATGGCGCAGGCGGCCGACGCGGCCGCGCAGGTCCTCGTTGTTGTGATAGTTGAGCAGGCGTTCGCCGATGACGATCGCGATGTCGTTCGGGTCGAGCGCGCCCTTCACCGGGAAGAGCCAATTGCCGCTCTCGTCTTTCTTGCCGATGCAGAGCGGCTGGTTCGCCGTGCCGTACAGTTCCTCACGCAGCTGCACTTCGATGAGCGAGCGCTTTTCCTCGACGACGATGATCTTGTCGAGGCCTTCGGCGAAGGCGAGAAGCTCGCGCTGCGAGAGCGGCCAGGGGCACGCGACCTTGTAGAGGCGAAGCCCCATGTCGTTCGCCTTGACCTCATCGAGACCGAGCTCGTCCAATGCCTGGCGCACGTCGAGATAGGACTTGCCAACGGTGATCACGCCGATCTTCGGATTGCGGCCGCCGGAAAGGACGATGCGGTTGAGGTTGTTGGCGCGCACGAACGCGATCATCGCATCGCGCTTATAATCCTGGAGGCGGGCTTCCTGATCGAGCACGCCATCGCGCGCGCGGATGTTCAGGCCGCCGGGCGGCATGATGAAGTCATCCGGCATGATGATCTTCACGCGGTCGAGCGAACCGTCGACGGAAGCCGTCGACTCGATGTTCTCCTTCACGCATTTGAAGGCGACCCAGGTGCCGGAGAACCGGCTCATGGCATAGCCGTAGAGGCCGTAATCGAGAATCTCCTGAACGCCCGCCGGGTTCAGGATCGGCATCATCACGTCGACGAAATGAAACTCGGATTGATGCGCGACAGTGGAAGATTCCGCCGTGTGGTCATCGCCCATCAGGGCGAGCACACCGCCATATTGGGAGGAGCCGGCCATGTTGGCATGGCGGAAGACATCGCCGGAGCGGTCAACGCCCGGGCCCTTGCCGTACCACATGCCGAAGACGCCGTCATATTTGCCGTCGCCGCGAATCTCGGCCTGCTGCGAGCCCCACACCGCCGTTGCGGCGAGCTCTTCATTCAGTCCGGGCTGGAAGGTTACTTGCGATTTTTCGAGCCATTTCTTGGCCCGCCAGAGGTTCTGATCCAGGCCGCCGAGGGGGGAGCCGCGATAGCCGGACACGAAGCCCGCCGTGTTCAATCCGGCCAGCCGGTCGCGCTCGCGCTGCATCATCAGCATGCGGATGACGGCCTGGGTGCCGGTGATGAAAATCCGGTCCTTGGCGAGATCGTATTTGTCGTCGAGCAGTACGTTACGGAGCGCTACATGACCTTCGGCCATTGCCCGTGTCCTCCCTGGAGCCCTCGCCCTCTAGATTTCGATCCTGTGCCTATGAAACAGGATCAAATTCCAGATTCCCTGATACCGCACGATCCAGACGGGCACCCGAATGCCACTTGTCCTGATCATGCTCTCGCCGGTGAACCGATCTTTTTCATTTTGCTATTAAGTCAGCAATGCTGACATATGTACTTTGGAACGTCAATCAAGAGCGCCACCGTTTCGCCTCCTTTAACTATAATGCGTCATAGTGGAAGACCCATCGGTCCGCGACAGCGTCGCTATTGCCAAGACAAACGCATGATACATCGCCTTGGTCTCAAAATCCTGCCCGCCATGCTCGGCGCGGGTGTTCTGGCGGGACTCGCCGAGCCGGCCATCGCGCATCCTCACGTTTGGGTGATCGCGAAGGCCGAAGTGGTTTACGGCCCGGACGGCAAGGTGACCGGCATTCGCCATGCCTGGACCTTCGACAAACCCTATTCCGCCTATGTCACTCAGGGCCTCGACAAGAACGGCGACGGCAAGCTGACGCCCGAGGAATTGCAGGATCTGGCCAAGGAAAACACGGAATCCCTCGTTGAATTCGACTATTTCACCGTGCTCAAGGCGAATGGAAAGAAGCAGGATTTCGACGCGCCCCGCGACTACCGCATGAACTATGCGGACGAGGCGGTCACCCTGACCTATTTCCTGCCCCTGAAGGCCATGGCGTCGGCGAAGACCCTGTCGCTCGAAATCTACGATCCGACTTTCTTCGTCGGCTTCACCCTCGCCGATGGCAATGACGCGGTAAAGCTCGCCAACGCCCCGCAGGGCTGCGCAACCAATATCTCCCGGCCCAAAAATCCCGAGGCAACCCCGCAACAGAACATGTCGGAAGCCTTCTTCCAGACCCTGACCGCCGCCTCGAATTTCGGCATGCAATTTGCCAACAAGGCCATCATCGCATGTCCGTGAGTGCGCAACCGATCGGTTTGGACACTCCCACAAAGGCTCCAATCTGGCAGCGGCTTGTCCTCGTGCTCACGGCCGTGGCGCTCGTCGCAGGCGCGGTCAGCCTCCTCGTCTGGTGGCTCGCCCCGGGGCAGACGCCTCCGTCGCGAAACCCCTTCGGGATGGGCCTGCGGGAGGCTGCCCCCTCGGGTGATCTCGGGGCGTATATCCTTGCCGTCCAGAGCGGATTCTACAAAAGCCTGCAGCAGGCCGTTACCGCGTTGAAGGATCAGGGCGGCGCGGTCTGGCCGCTTCTTGCTATCGGCTTTGCCTATGGAATCTTTCACGCAGCAGGCCCGGGCCACGGCAAGGGCGTGATCGCGGCCTATGTCGTGGCTGACGAGCGGGCGCTCGTGAAGGGATTCTCCCTCAGCTTGGCCGCAGCTTTCGTTCAGGCGCTCGTCGCGATCCTGATCGTCGGCCTCGTCGCACTTCTCTTCAAGGCGACCGCCGCCACCATGAACCGGGTTACGACCGGAGTGGAGCTGATGAGCTTCGCCGTCGTGGCGCTTCTGGGCGTCGTCATGACCTGGCGCAAGGCGGGCAAGGTGCTGGGCGTCCTGACACTCGCCCGCAATCCGCTGGCGGCCGCGCAGGTGGACGATTGCGACCATGTGCATATGCCTCCGCCGGAGGAACTGCGCCGCCTGACCCGTTGGCGCGACATGGCAGGGGTCGCGCTCGCCGCCGGAATCAGGCCTTGCGCCGGAGCACTCGTGGTCCTGGTCTTCGCCCTGTCACAGGGGCTCTTTGCTGCCGGAATCGCCGCAACCTTCGCCATGGCTTTGGGCACCGCCCTGACCACGGGCGCCATTGCATCGCTCGCCGTCTTCGCCAAAGCGCTGGCGCTGAAGGTCGCCGGAGGACGCGGCGCGTCGGGAGCGGTCGCCATCGCGGGGATCGAGCTTCTGGCTGCGGCCTTCGTGCTGGTGCTGGGCCTCAGCCTGCTCTTCGGTTTGTGGGTTGCAGGAACGGTCAGCTAAATCCGACTAAAGCCCGAGCGCACCGCCATCGGCGCGCGGATCGTGGGTCGCCTCGACCCGCCTGTTGCGGGGGTGCTTCACCACCATGCCCGCATGCCCGAGGGCATCGGCATAGGGCCTGCCCAACTCCTCGACCGGATGGCCGAGACGCGACAGGTCGCGAACGAGGCTCGGGTCGAACCGGTCTTCCAGCTTCAGAGTTGGCGCGGACGCGCCCCAGTTCCTGCCGAAGAGCCAGCGTGGTGCATCGACCGCGTCGGCAAGGCTCATGCCGAAATCCGCGTAACGCGTGAAGATCTGGGCGAGGATCTGCGGCTGTCCCTCGCCGCCCATGGTGCCGTATGACAGCACACGGCCATCGTCGAACACGGCGAGCCCCGGATTGAGGGTATGAAATGGCTTTCGTCCCGGCTCCAGCGGATTTCGGCTCGCCGGATCGAGGGAGAAAGACATTCCGCGATTGTGCCAGTGAATCCCGGTCGATGGCAGCACGCAGCCGGAGCCGAAGGCCCAGCACGCGGATTGGGCGTAGGAAACCGCCAAACCGTCCTTGTCGATGCACCCCATCCACACCGAACCGCCCTCCGCCGAGGACGCCGATGAGACGGCGGCGCGGCGCGTATCGATATGCGCGGCCTCCCGCTCCAGAGCGTCGCGGGTGAGGAAGGCCGCGAGGTCCTGGCTCATCTCGCGGGGGTCTGTCACCACGCTGTCGCGGATGGCGAAAGCCCGCTTGGAGGCCTCGATCAGCCCATGGTGATGTTCTGGCGTTTCCCCATGCCGGAACCCGAGGCGCTCGAGCATCCCCGAGATCAGCAGCGAGGCGAGTCCCTGGCTCGGCGGAGGAAGATGATGGATTGTGGAGTGCTTCAGCCGCAGGCTCAAAGGCTCGACCACACGGGCGCGGTAGGTTTCCAGGTCGCGCCGCAGGATCGGGCTCTCCATGCGCTCCAGATCGGCTGCGATCTCGCGCCCCACATCGCCGCGGTAGAAATCGGCGAGCCCCACATGGGCCAATTGTCCGAGGGCATCGGCAAGCTTGAGGCTGCGCCGCTCGGCACCGGCGGATGGAAGCTTACCCTCCTGCAAGAAGGCCGCCGCAAAGCCAGGCGCGGCAAAGAGATCTTGCGCCTCCAGCAGCGCGTTTCGCCCCTCAGTTATCGCGACCGGATAGCCCTCGCGGGCGAACCGGATGGCGTCGCCAAGCAGGAGATCGAGGGGCATCTGCCCGCCGAGCGCCCTGGCGAGCTCGAGCGCCAACGCCCAGCCTGCCACCGCCCCGGCGACGGTGAGCGCCGCATCCGGCCCGCGCGGCGGAATGACGTCGTAGCCCTTGTCCCGGTAGCGCTTGATGGTCGCAAGCGTCCCCGCCGGCCCCGAGGCATCGAGCGCGTGGATGCGGCCTCTCGGCTCCCGCACCAGCCAGAACCCATCGCCCCCCAGCCCGTTCATATGCGGATAGACGACGCCGATCGTCGCCGCCATGGCAACCATGGCCTCCACCGCATTGCCCCCGGCCGCCAGAATCATCTGGCCGGTCTTGGCAGCGAGAATATGGGGAGCCGCAACGGCAGCGGTGGCGAAGACAGGTGTTTCGGACATGACGCGACAAAAGTGGGAAGGTGCGCAAACCTTGCACCGGAGGGGTCGTTTAGGGTAGTCCCATCGTTCAGAGCATGATCCGAAAAAAGCGGCGTCCGGCTTTTTCGAAAAGATCATGCACCCAAAAATCTGGAGTACGCGACCGTGGCCAAGCAAAACCGCACCAACTGGCGCAACCTGATCACCATCCTGAGCATCATGGTGTTGATCGGCACGGAAGTGTTCGGCGTCGCGATCGCTGGAGGATGGGCCATTGCCGGCCTGTTCGAACTCGGCCACGTCGTCGGCTATGTCCTGATGGGGCTTTTCAGCCTGCTCGCCGCCTATGCGCTCCTCGCGCTGTGGCGCCGTTGCACGATGGTGGAGCCGATCGCCTAAAGCATGATCAGGAAAAGCGGAATCCGGTTTTCCCAACAGATCATGCGCGATTAAAAACCGTCACACACCTTCATCACGACCGGGTCGGCCGCGGCCGGCACATAAGCCTCCATCGGGCGGCATTGGGCCGAGATGCAGATCCGCCAATCCGCCGTCGCGCCCGATCGCCGCAGGATCACCTCGCGCTGGGGCGCGAGCGTCGGATGCCATTTCCAAATCCCATTCACGAACCGCGCCTCAGGCTGCGGCTCCATGCCAGCGCCTGAGCCACGCACCCGCGCCTCGACGAGTTCGAGCCCAGCCGGCCCCGAGCGCCAATCCTCTTCCCAGACGATCTTTTCAACCGAATGTGTCCAGGCCAACGTGATCGCACCCGCGAGCAGGGGCGCGATCGTGGAGCCTGCGACGAGGCAGATCATCGCCCGAGAGCGACGGCTGCGACGCGGCGCGTCCGCCAGAGGTGGAAGCCGATGAGCGCCGCCGCGAGGACGAACCCTACTTCGTCGGTGACGGGGGCCGCCAGCACCAGGAATGCCGCCGCGATGGCGGCCCCGATGCGTTCCCACCAGGGCATTTTCGCGTTGAGGTAGCCGACCGACGCCGCGCCCCAGAGCACGATGGCGAGGACCGTCTTGAACACGATGTAGGCGACGGCGACCCAATACCCCCACCCCGCGAGGCCCGCGACCGGCTGGAGCATCAACGCGGGATCGTAGACCGCCATATAGGGGATAACGAAGCCCGGCAGGGCGATCCGCATGGCCTGGAAGCCGATCTTGAAACCGGACGCCTTGGCGATGGGCGCGGCAGCGAAGGCCGCGAGCGCCACGGGCGGCGTGAGGTCCGCCATGATGCCGAAATAGAAGACGAACATGTGCGAAATGACGAGTGGCACCTTGAGCGACAGCAGCGCGGGCGCGGCGAGCGACGAGGTGATGATGTAATTCGGGATCGTCGGAATACCCATGCCGAGCACGAGGCTGACGAGCATGGTCAGGACCAGCGACAGGATCAGTGAATCCTTGCCGATGGAGACGACCCAATTGCCGAAGATCGTGCCGATCCCAGTCAGCGTCATGGTGCCGATGACGATGCCGACGACCGCACAGGCCAATCCGACCGGAAGCGCCTGACGCGCGCCGTCGGCGAGCGCATCGCGGCAGGCGTCAAGCGTCTCGCGCCCGCCGCGCACGAAGAGGCTGAGCAGGACCAGAGCCGCGACCAACGCCAGAACGAGCGCGACGCCAAGCCACAGGAAGGCGGCGGCGATGAGGCCCAGGCCGACCCAGAAAACAATACGCACGGTTTCATTGACGAGGCCGAGAGCGAGCGCCCCCGCCAGGATGAGAACCACCGTCAGCGCGAGGCCGATGGAACCCGCAAAGAGCGGCGTGTATCCGGCAAACAGGAGATAGACGAGGACCGCAAGCGGGAGGATGAGGTGCCATTTTTCCTTCAGCGCCCGCGCCGCGCTCGGCAATTCCGCCCTCCGCAAGCCGGTGAGACCGGCCTTGCCCGCCTCCAGATGCACCGCCAGGAAGGCCGAGGCATAGTAGAGAAGAGCGGGAATGATCGCGGCTTTGACGATCTCGACGTAAGGCATGTCGATGGTCTCGGCCATGATGAAGGCGACTGCGCCCATGACCGGCGGCATGATCTGACCGCCCATGGAAGCGGTGGCCTCGACGCCGCCCGCGAACTCGGCCTTGTACCCGAAGCGTTTCATCAGTGGGATGGTGAACTGCCCCGTGGAGACGACGTTGGCGACGCCGGAACCGGAGATCGTGCCCATCAACGCGGAGGAGAACACCGCCACCTTCGCCGGACCGCCCTTGGCCCCGCCGAACAGGCCCATGGCCACATCGGTGAAGAGCTGGATCATACCCGCGCGCTCGAGGAACGCGCCGAACAGGATGAAGAGAAAGATATAGGTCGCCGAAACCAGGGTGGGCGTGGAGTAGAGCCCTTCCGTTCCGAAGGCCATGTGCTCGATGACCTGCTCCAGCGAATAGCCCCGGTGGTCGAAGGGTGCGGGGAGATAGTTCCCGAACAGGCAGTAAGCCAGGAAAAACCCCGCGACGATCGGCAGCGCAGGCCCCATGACTCTCCAGACAAGGTAGAACAGCACAGCGATGGCGGTGATGCCGACGACGAGATCTGTCTGCGTCACTTCGCCGGCACGGCTCACGAGGTCGTTGTAAAATCCCCAGTGATAGAGCCCGATGAGGAAGCCGATCAGGCCGATGAGCCAGCCGAGGGCCCGCGCCGCGGGAGTGCGCGCCTTGTGGTTGGCCAGCATGGCGCCGGCCACGAGGCTCAGGAAGCCCACATGAAGTGTTCGGACGACCTGACTTGGAAGGCTGCCGGGAAACTTGAGAATGAGGGCATAGGTCACGCCGAGGCAAAGAAGCGCCAAGGCACCGTTGGCGACACTTTCGCCCTTGATCCGTAAAGCCGCGAGCCATGCAGCCCACATGACGAAGGCCGCGCCGACGGTATGAAGCAGTGTCACGCCCGCAAGGATCGGTCGGTCGAGCGGGATGCCGAAGGCGGTGACGATCTGGAAGGTCGAGAAGCTGACGGCGATCCAGAACAGCAGACGGCCGAGGAGGCCGTGACCGAAATTCTCCGGCAAGCCATGCTCGGGATTCACCGCTTCCGACGGGGCTTCCATCTGCGTGACTTCTGATGCGTTCACACCCTGGCTCATGGCGCGCTGCCTCCCTGTTTTTATTGTCGGTTCGCCATCAAAAAAGCCGGAGCAGTTCACCTGCTCCGGCTCGATTGTGAAATAGGCCGATAGGTTTAGGAACCTTGTTTCTTCACGCCCTTCTCATCGAAATAACGCTGGGCGCCGGGATGCATCGGCACCGGCATTCCGGAGAGCGCGTTCTCGAGCTTGATGTCCTTCGCCGCCGCATGGGCCGCGATCAGGTCCGGCAGGCTCTCATAGATCGCCTTGGTCATCTGATAGACGGCGTCGTCCTTCATGCCCGAATGGGTGACGAGGTAGTTCACCACGGCGGCGGTCGGCACGGCGGCGGTCTGGCCGTCGTAGGTATTGGCCGGGATCGACACCTTTACGTAGGGCGAGCCGACCTTGTCCACGACCTCGGTGGGAATCTCCACGACCACGATCGGAACCGAGGTCGCCAGGTCCCGGATCGAGGACACCCCGAGACCCGCCGATTGCAGCGTCGCGTCGAGCTGGCGGTTCTTCATCAACTCGACCGATTCGCCGAAGGGCAGATACTCGACCTTGCCGAGATCCTTATAGCTCAGGCCCGCCCCCTGCAGGATCGCCCGCGCGTTGAGCTCCGTGCCGGATTTCGGCGCGCCCACCGAGAGGCGCTTGCCCTTCAGGTCCGCCAGCGTCTTGATGCCGGATTCCTTGGAGGCCACGATCTGGATGTAATTGGGATAGATCGCGGTGACGCCGCGCAGCTTGTCGAGCTTCGACTTGAAGCCCGCCTCCTCGTCTCCCGCCCAGCCGAGCGCAAGGCTGTCCCCCAAGGTAAAGCCGATCTCGCCCTTGCCCTGCTGCAGCAGGGTGAGGTTCTCGACCGAAGCCTTCGTAGCCTGGACCGAGGGGCGGCTCCCCGGCATTTTTTCCGTGAAGACTTTAGAGAGGGCGACGCCGAGCGGATAATAGACGCCCGACGTGCCGCCGGTCAGGATATTGATGAAATCCTGCGCCTGAGCGGGGAGGCTGGAGGCGGCTAGACCAAAAGCCGCAGCCGCTCCGATCAGACGGCGCCGAAACGAGAAAGACATGGCGTAGCTCCCTTTTTTTCACCGCATAACGCAGCGGCGTCTGTGTGTGAGGCCAGTTTGGCGGCTGACGCGGAATACTCAAGAGGATAAGAGGGACTTACTCCTGCCACCTTGGTCGGTAGGGGTCTGCCGCTTCACCACTCAAAAAATGCGCTCCTTCATGTTCGATCGTCGTCAGTTTCTTCAGTTCGCAACCGCCACCGCGGGCCTCGCCGCCGCCGGGTTTTCCGGCCCGGCCCTGGCGCAGCAGGCCTTGAAAGCCGGCGCGCCGGTTCCCTTCTCGTTCGACGCCCTGAAGAAGCGCGCCCGCGATATGGCCGGGTCGCGCTACGTCGCGCCTCCGCGCCCCTCGCCCGAGATCCTCGATCAGATCGACTACGACGCCCACGGCAAAATCAAATTCAAGACCGACCTTGCGCTCTGGGCCAACGGGCCGAGCGAGTTCCCGGTCACCTTCTTCCATCTCGGGCGCTTCTTCCAGAAGCCGGTGCGCATGCACGTGGTCGATAAGGGCCAGGCCCGCGAGATCGTCTACGACAGCGATTATTTCGACATGCCGGTCGATTCCCCGGCCCGCAAGCTTCCGGCGAATTCCGGTTTCGCGGGCTTCCGCTTCCAGGAGGCGCGCAACGGCAAGCTCGATTGGCGCAAGAACGACTGGGTCGCTTTCCTCGGCGCGTCCTATTTCCGCGCCATCGGCGAACTCTATCAATACGGCCTCTCCGCCCGTGGCCTTGCTGTGGATGTGGCGGTGCACGGGAAGAACGAGGAGTTCCCGGACTTCACCCATGTCTATTTCGAGACCCCGCAGCCGGGTTCGGACACGGTGACGGTCTATGCCCTGCTCGACGGTCCGAGCGTTGCGGGTGCCTACCGCTTCGTGATGCAGCGGGCGGCCGCGGTGATCATGGACATCGACAGCGCGGTCTTCCTGCGCAAGGACGTGGCGCGCCTCGGCTTTGCACCGCTGACCTCCATGTATTGGTATTCCGAAACCACCAAGCCCACCGCCATCGACTGGCGGCCGGAGATCCACGACTCGGACGGTCTGGCCATGTGGACGGGCTCGGGCGAACGCATCTGGCGGCCTCTCAACAACCCGCCGCGCATCATCACATCGACCTTCTCGGACGAGAACCCGAAAGGGTTCGGCCTTCTCCAGCGTGACCGCAATTTCGACCATTACCTCGACGGGGTCTATTACGACCGCCGTCCGTCCCTTTGGATTCAGCCGGAAGGCAGTTGGGGCAAGGGATCGATCCAGCTGGTCGAAATCCCGACCGACGACGAGATCCACGATAACATCGTCGCCATGTGGGTGCCGGACGAGCCGGCCAAGGCGGGGCAAGCTTTCGAATTCCGCTTCCGCATGCATTGGTCGGCGGAAGAGCCCTATCCGACCCACCTCGCCCGCGTCGTCGCGACCCGCTTCGGCAATGGCGGCCAAGCCGGCACGGCGCGGCCGAAGGGTGTGCGCAAATTCATGGTGGAGTTCCTCGGCGAGCCCCTGACCCGGTTGGCGAGCGGCGTTTATCCGAAGCCGGTGCTGACCGCCTCACGCGGCGAGTTCTCCAACATCCTGACCGAGGCCGTTCCTGACAACGTGCCGGGCCATTGGCGCACCCAGTTCGATCTCACCGCCGCCGGAAACGAACCCGTCGAGATGCGCTGCTTTCTTCGTAACGGTGATGAGATTTTGAGCGAAACCTGGCTCTACCAATACCATCCAACCGCCTAAGGTTGCATCGCAAAAATATACAATCAAAAAATGCGTATAAAATACTATACGCCCTCTAGAAATGGCGGAACTCCCGTTATATTTGGATTGTATGTTGCATAGCGATCATCAGCATGCGCCGCGCGCGATTGCCGCCGCTCCGACCTTTTCGCTCCTGCGCCTCTCGGCCTGGCAGCGTCTGGCCGGGGCCGGCATCGTCCTCGCGGCGCTTTGGTTTTTGGTCCTTCTCGTTCTGGCGTGAACCCATGTCCGCGACCGCGATCCGTTTCGATGAGGTGACCCTCGGCTATGGCCGACGCCCGGCCGTTCACCACCTGGACGGCGAGATCGCCGCGGGCAGCCTGACGGCGGTCGTCGGCCCGAACGGTGCCGGAAAATCGACGCTCCTGAAAGGGATCGTCGGGACGCTCCGCCCTCTTGAGGGCCGCATCCGCCTCATTGGCTCGTCGAACGCACCCATCGCCTATTTGCCTCAAGCCGCCGACATCGACCGCTCCTTCCCGCTTTCGGTCTATGATCTCGTCGCCATGGGGCTCTGGTCCCGCTCAGGCCTTCTCGGCGGCATCAGCCGCAAGGACCGGACGAAGATCGAAGAGGCGCTGGCCGCCGTCGGTCTGATCGGCTTCGAACGCCGCCCCATCTCCACCCTTTCCGGCGGCCAGATGCAGCGCGCCCTTTTCGCGCGGCTCCTCCTGCAGGATTCATCCGTGATCCTGCTCGATGAGCCCTTCACCGCCATCGACGCCCGCACCACTGCCGATCTGCTCGATCTCGTCCGCCGCTGGCACGATGAATCCCGCACCGTCGTTGCGGTGCTGCACGATCTCGACATGGTGAGGCGGGTCTTCCCGCAGGCGCTGCTGATCGCCCGCGAGCCGGTGGCCTGGGGTGTGACCCACGAGGTCTTGAGTGCCGAGAATCTCCTGAAAGCTCGCCGCATGGTCGAGGCGCATGATCCTCATGCGCATGAGTGCCACCGGAACGCTGCGTGAGCGCGTTCCATCAGATTGCAGAATGGCGCGTCCATGCTTGAATTCGTTTACAGCCCCTTCGCCGAATTCGAGTTCATGCGGCGCGCCCTTGTGGGCGTGATCGCCATTGCTCTGGGGGGCGGCCCGATCGGTGTCTTTCTGATGCTGCGCCGCATGAGTCTGACCGGCGATGCCATGGCGCACGCCATCCTGCCGGGAGCCGCCGTTGGCTATCTCTTCGCCGGATTGTCGCTTCCCGCCATGACCATCGGCGGCCTGGTCGCAGGCGTCGTCGTCGCCATCGCGGCGGGTCTCGTCTCGCGCTTCACCACCTTGAAGGAAGATGCCTCGCTCGCAGCATTCTACCTCTTGTCGCTCGCGCTCGGCGTCACCATCGTGTCGCTGCGCGGCTCGAACGTGGATCTGCTTCATGTTCTCTTCGGCACGGTGCTGGCGCTCGACGACAATACGCTTCTGCTGCTCGCCGCCATCTCGACCATCACCGTGTCAGCGCTCGCCGTTCTCTACCGGCCCCTCGTGCTCGAATGCGTGGACCCCACGTTCTTGCGCTCGGTGAGCCGAGCTGGAACGCCGACACACCTGATCTTCCTCGGTCTCGTGGTGCTCAACCTCGTCGGCGGCTTCCATGCGCTCGGCACGCTGCTGGCTGTCGGCATGATGATGCTGCCCGCCGCCGCGTCGCGCTTCTGGACCAACGACATCACCCTGATGATGGTCGTGTCCGTGGCGATCGGAATGGTGTCCGGACTCGCCGGTCTGTTGCTTTCGTTTCATGCGGAATTGCCTGCGGGCCCCGCGATCATTTTGGCTGCGGGGGGCATCTATGCCGCCTCGCTCCTTCTTGGCCGTGAGGGCGGCCTGTTGTGGCTCGCATGGCCCGGCAAACACCTCGAAGCCTGACATCCTCAAAAGGGGACAAGCCTATGACGACGAGAAGAATGGCCCTATCCTTTCTGATGGGGTCTCTGACGCTGGCCACAACGCCGCTGACCGCCATCGCGCAAAGCGCCGACAAGCTGAAAGTGATCGCGACCTTCTCGATCCTGGGCGATCTTGTCCGCAGCGTAGGCGGCGACCGCGTCGAGGTCACGACCCTTGTCGGCCCCAATGGCGATGCGCATGTCTATTCCCCGACGCCGGCCGACGGACGCCGCCTGACGGAAGCCAAGGTCGTCTTCAGCAACGGGCTCAAGTTCGAAGGCTGGATCGACCGGCTGGTCAAATCCTCCGGCACCAAGGCGGCGACGGTCCAGGCCGCCAAGGGCGTGAAGCCTTTGAAGAGCGAAGATCACGGCCATGACCACCATGGCGAGTTCGATCCCCATGCCTGGCAGAGCATCGCCAACGCGAAGATCTATGTGGCCAATATCCGCGATGCGCTGGTGGCCGCCGATGCCGCCGGCAAGGCCGCTTATGAGGCGAATGCCGCCGAATACCTCAAGAAGCTCGATAGCCTGGAGGCCGACGTGAAGCGCCTCGTGGCGAGCATCCCCGCTGAGCGCCGCAGGATCATTACCTCCCACGACGCTTTCCGCTATTTCGAGGATGCGTATGAGATTGAATTCATCGCGCCGCAGGGTGTCTCGACGGATTCGGAAGCCTCGGCCAAGGACGTCGCCAAGATCATCGGGCAGATCAAGCGCGAGAAGATCACAGCGATCTTCGTGGAAAACGTCTCCGATCCGCGCCTGATGGAGCGCATCGCGAAGGAAACCGGAGCCCGGATCGGCGAGCGGGTGTTCTCGGATGCGCTTTCGGACCCGAGCGGTCCGGCCGGGACTTACATTGACATGATGAGACACAATATAAGGGCCTTCAGCAGCGCTCTGTCGAGCTGAGCAACCCCTTGCGGCAAGCGCGCCTGGATGTCATTCCCGGCGAGCGAAGCGAGGGAAGGGAAACCAGAGACGGCCCGGCCGGACCTGGATCTCCTTCCGCCGCCGGGGATGACACCCGTAAACCCTCTGGAACATCCGATGACCGACAAGATTCCCGTCACCGTTCTCACAGGCTATCTCGGCGCCGGTAAGACCACCCTCCTCAACCGCATCCTCACCGAGCCGCACGGCAAGCGCTATGCGGTGATCGTCAACGAATTCGGCGAAATCGGCATCGACAACGAGCTCGTCGTCGGCGCGGACGAGGAAGTGTTCGAGATGAACAACGGCTGCATCTGCTGCACCGTGCGCGGCGATCTGATCCGCATTCTCGACGGGCTGATGAAGCGGAAAGGCAAGTTCGACGCCATCATCGTCGAAACCACCGGCCTCGCCGATCCCGCCCCCGTGGCCCAGACCTTCTTCATGGACCAGGACGTGTCGGACGTCGCGCGGCTCGACGCGGTCGTGACCGTCGCCGACGCCAAGTGGCTCTCCGACCGGCTGAAGGACGCGCCCGAGGCCAAGAACCAGATCGCTTTCGCGGATGTCATCATCCTCAACAAAACCGATCTCGTGACAGCGGATGAACTCGCCGAGGTCGAGGCGCGCATCCGCGCCATCAACCCTTACGCCAAGCTGCATCGGACGCAGAAATGCTCCCTGCCGATCAGCGAGGTGCTCGACCGCAAGGCCTTCGATCTCGACCGCATCATCGAAATCGAGCCGGACTTTCTGGAGCAGGGCCATCACCACCATCACGACGAGGAGATGCAATCCATCTCCCTGAAGCTCGACGGCGAGGTCGATCCGGAAAAATTCATGCCGTGGATCTCGAACCTGACCCAGGTCGAGGGTCCGAACATCCTGCGCTGCAAGGGCATCGTCGCCTTCCCGAATGAGCCGAAGCGTTTCGTCTTCCAGGGCGTGCACATGATCCTCGACGGGGACGTGCAGGACGACTGGAAGCCCGGCCAGAAGCGCGATTCGAAGGTTGTCTTCATCGGCCGCGATTTGAACGAGAAGGCGATCAAGGAAGGCTTTTTGGCGACGGCCGCGTGAGCGTGGTCCGTCATTCCGGGGCGTGCGAAGCACGAGCCCGGAACCCATAAACACAGGCGCTCCCCAAGATGTCGTATGTTCGGCATCTTATCGCACAATGTCGCGGCTATGGGTTCCGGGCTCCGCTTCGCGATCCCGGAATGACGCAAACGTTTGCTCCTTTTCCGCTATCCTATGCTATTGGCCCCCTGAAGGGATCGCCTGAATGACCGCTCAAACCGCTCCGTCTCTCACCCAGAACGTCACGCCCATCGATGCGGGCGCGCATGTCACCGCCATAGGCTGGCTGAAGGCCACAACCGCCTTCGCTCTCGGCGATGGCGGCGTGCTGCTGACGAAGGACGGTGAGACGCATCGCGTCGAGGCTCATCCCGATGCGGGCATCCTCGTGGGTATGAGCGACGGCGAGCGATTCGTGACCGGCGGCGATGATGGGCGCGTGGCTGTCACCGGCGCGGACGGCTCGACGAAAACGCTCGCCGAGACCAAGGGCGCGTGGATCGACTCTCTCGCCGTCAGCGCCGGGGGCGCTTTCGCCTATGGCGCGGGCAAGCGCGTCGTCGCCCGCGACGACAAGGGGCGCGAGAAAGTCCTCGAAGTCCCCAGCACCGCGCGCGGCCTCGCCTTCGCACCCAAGGGCTACCGTCTTGCGATCTCCCACTACAACGGCGCGACTTTGTGGTTTCCCAATGTGGAGGCCAAGCCGGAAACGCTCGAATGGAAAGGCTCGCATCTCGACGTCACCTGGTCGCCGGATGCCCGTTTCGTCGTGACCTCGATGCAGGAAAACGCCCTGCACGGTTGGCGGTTGGTGCCTGACAAGGGCAACATGCGTATGAGCGGCTATCCGTCGAAAACGCGCTCCTTCTCCTGGTCCGGAGACGGCAAATGGCTTGCGACCTCGGGCGCTGAGGCCGCCATCATCTGGCCCTTCGAATCGAAGGAAGGCCCCATGGGCAAGCAGCCGCGCGAATGCGGCGTGCGCCATGCCAAGGTCAGCCGGGTGGCGTTTCACCCCAACACCTATGTGCTCGGCGTCGCCTATGAGGACGGCTGCATCCTGCTCATCCGCCTCACCGACGCTTCCGAGCTTCTGGTACGCCCTGCCGTCGAAGGCAGCGGTGTGACTGCACTCGCCTGGGACAAGAGCGGCAAACGCCTCGCCTTCGGCTGCGAGGACGGCCAGGCGGGCATCCTGACGCTCCCCACCTGAGGTCGGACACATGACGCGGCTCGGGGCCTTCCTGAAAGGGGCATTCGGTCGGCCCAAGCCGGATCGGGAAGCCGTGCAGCGCGTGAAGGAATGGACCCGCGCGGTGCTCCAGGCCGCGCCCGATACCGCCTTCGCCGTCAACGAAATCGCCTGCACCGACCCGTCCTGCCCAGGCATCGAGACCATCATTCTGGTGATGGAGCCCGGCGTCAAAACGCGCGCCTACAAGGTCGCGAAGGCGCTCGACGATGTGACGGAAGAAGACATCCGCGTGGCGATTGCGCAGTAACGCCGTCAGGCCGCGCCCGGCGGCCCGTCCTCGCGCTCGGGCTTGCCCGACAAGACCACGTAAAACCCAAGCCCGTCCTGCGCGGGCAAAGTCTGCAACCGCTCGATCCAACCGCGTTTCTTCGCTTCCAACAACGCCTTGCCGACGGGCTGGAACAGGGTTTCGCCTCCGCCCTCCGGCGGCGGCGCAAGACGGATCGCGACGGCCTTGCTCTGAGCGAAGCGGCTACGCTCCAGCATGTCCTGGATCGAGGCGGCCGCCTTCTCCCGGGACGCGCTCCGCAGATCGAGCACGGCCGCTGCATCGACGACTCCAAGGGAGCCGAGGAGCTTGTTGGCGTAAAATTCCTCGAAATGGGGCATGCGCGTCTCTCTTGAGGCCATGGCCGGCGCGGGGCCGGCCATGGGAATAGCGGATCACCGCACGAGGACGTTCCGGAACTGCCAGGGATCCGAGGTGTCGATATCCTCGGGGAAGAATCCGGGGCGGCCTTCAAGCGGCGTCCAATCAGTATACACGCCGACAACAGGGCCGAGATAGGGCATCTGCACTTCAAGGCAACGACGGAAGTCGATGTCGTCTGCTTCTACGATGCCTGCATTCGGATTTTCCAACGCCCAGACCATGCCGGCCAGAACCGCCGACGTGACCTGAAGGCCGGTCGCGTTCTGATAGGGCGCGAGCATGCGCGTCTCGTCGATGGAGAGCTGCGAGCCGTACCAATAGGCATTTTTGGCATGGCCGTAGAGCAGCACGCCGAGTTCATCGATGCCGTCGACGATCTCATCCTCGGTGAGAATGTGGAACTCGTCCTGCGCCTTGCCCGCATTGCCGAACATCTCGTGCAACGAGAGCACCGCCTCGTTGCAGGGATGATAGGCGTAGTGGCAGGTGGGGCGGTAAGTGACGTTGTCGCCGTCGCGCACGGTGAAGAAGTCGGCGATCGAAATCGACTCGTTATGCGTTACAAGAAACGCACGCTGTGCCTGGGCGGTCGGCGTCCAGGAGCGCACGTAGGTATCTGCGCCGGGCTGCAACAGATAGATCCCAGCCTTATTACCCTTCTCATGCGTGCCCGCATTGCTCGGCATCCATTTCTCATGCGTGCCCCAGCCGAGTTCGGCCGGCTGCAATCCCTCGGACACGAAGCCCTCGACCGACCAGGTGTTCACGAACACGCCCATCGGCTTCTCGGAGGTGGCGCGCTGGGTATCCCGCTCGGCGATGTGGATGCCCTTAACGCCCGTGCGTTGCATCAGCGCCGCCCACTCCTCGCGGGTCTTCGGATCTTCATACTTGAGGCCAAGATCATTCGCGAGGTTGAGGAGAGCCTGCTTCACGAGCCAGGAGACCATGCCGGGATTCGCGCCGCAGCAGGATACCGCGGTCGTGCCGCCGGGGTTTCTGCGGCGCGCGTCGAGAATGATCTCGCGCAGCGCATAGTTGGTGCGGGCCGCCGGACCGGCGTTCTTGTCGAAATAGAAACCCAGCCACGGCTCGGCGACCGTGTCGATGTAGAGCGCGCCGAGCTCGCGGCAGAGTTCCATGATGTCACGGGAAGACGTATCCACCGACACGTTCACGCAGAAGCCCTGGCCGCCACCTTCCGTCAGAAGAGGCTGCAGGAGATGCTTGTAGTTGTCCGGTGTCAGACCCTGATGAATGAAGCGGATGCCACGCTCGTCGAGCATATGGCGGTCCGCATCGTTGGGATCGATAACCACCAGGCGGCTCTTGTCGAACTCGAAATGACGCTCGAGCAGCGGCAGCATTCCTTTGCCGATCGAACCGAAACCGATCATCACGATCGGGCCGGAGATCCGGCCATGGACGGGCCAGTTGGTCATTGATGAAACTCCTTCGTCAGGCAACTTAAGGTTAGTGTGGATCGGTGGTTAGAGTGGATCGGTGACAAACGAACGCGCGCCGCACCATTTCCTCCGGTGCAGCGCGCGTCAATTGCCGGGGGATTTCAGGCGGCGCGGTTCAAGCCTCCGAGAGCGCCCTGCGCCGCCGCTGCGACAAGGGCCGCGAGATCGGGCTTCTGCGCGGTCTCGCCGGTCGCGGACACAAGCCCGCGCGCGCCATCGAGCGCTCCCGCCTTGAGTTCCAAGGCGAGGAAGCGGTTGCGCTCATAGGGTCCGGGCAGCCAGAGGGAGCCCGTGTGCTTCGTGGAGAAACCAAAACGCTCATAATAGGGCGCGTCTCCCACCAGCAGCACCGCCTCGTGCCCCTGCGCGGCGGCGCGAGCCAACGCGTCGCGCATCAGCCTGGCGCCCAAACCGAGGCTCTGGCAGGCGGGATCGATGGCGATCGGGCCCAGCATCAGGGCCGGTCGGTTCGGGCCGGCACTGATGCGCCACAGGCGAACGGTACCGACGATGGCGCTGTCCTGCTCGATGACGAGTGACAAGCCCTCGGCCGCCGTGCGACCTTCGCGCAGGCGCTCACAGGTCTTCTGGAACCGGGCCGGTCCGAAGCAGGCATCAAGCAGCGCCTCGCGCGCCTCGATATCGCGGATTGTTTCCGCGCGAATGGTGATCATGGCCGTAGCCTCCCAAGTTTGGGGGTAAGCGACAGCCCTCGCACCTGCTCCTTTGACGAGCAGGCCGTCCGGGACAACTTTTTCGGGTTGGTGCCTGCCTCGAAAGGACGAGGCAGGCGGGACGCGATTTAGATCACGTAGGACTTCAAGGGCGGGAAGCCGTTGAAAGCGACCGCCGAATAGGTGGTCGTGTAGGCGCCTGTGCCTTCAATCAGCACCTTGTCGCCGATCTCCAGCGAGACCGGGAGCGGATAAGGCTCCTTCTCGTAGAGAACGTCGGCTGAGTCGCAGGTCGGACCGGCGAGCACGCACGGCACCTTGGGGTCGTGATCGTGCTCGGTGCGGATCGGGTAGCGGATCGATTCATCCATCGTCTCGGCGAGACCGCCGAACTTGCCGATGTCGAGATAGACCCAGCGCACCTCGCCCTCATCGCGGCTCTTCGCCGAGACGAGAACAACCTCGGCCTCGATGATGCCCGCATTGCCGACCATGCCGCGACCTGGCTCGATGATCGTCTCAGGGATGCGGTTGCCGAAGTGCTTCGAGAGCGCCCGGAAGATCGATTCGCCATAGGCTTCCACCTGCGGGATCGACTTCAGGTACTTCGTCGGGAAACCGCCGCCGAGATTGACCATCGACAGGTGGATGCCGCGATCGGCGCATTCGCGGAAGATCGTGGAAGCGGAACTCAGCGCCTGATCCCATGCTTCCGTGTTGCGCTGCTGCGAGCCGACATGGAACGACACGCCGTAGGCCTCAAGCCCGTGACGGCAGGCGTGCTCCAGCACGTCCACCGCCATCTCGGGAACGCAGCCGAACTTGCGCGACAGCGGCCATTCCGCGCCCGCGCCATCGCACAGGATGCGGCAGAACACCTTCACCTCGGATGCCGGAACGCCGACCTGCTCCGCAGCGCGGACGATCTTCTCGACCTCGATCTCGCAATCGACCGCGTAGAGACGCACGCCGAGTTCGAGCGCGCGCACGATGTCGCGCTCCTTCTTGATCGTATTGCCGAAGGAGATGCGCTCGGGCGTGGCGCCCGCGGTCAGCGCCATCTCGATCTCGACGACGGAGGCCGTGTCGAAGCACGAGCCGAGATCGGCGAGAACTTTCAGTACTTCCGGCGCAGGATTCGCCTTCACTGCGTAGAACACGCGCGTGTCGGGGAGCGCACGGGCAAATTTCGAATAGTTGTCGCGCACGACATCAAGGTCGACGACGACGCAAGGTCCGTCCTCACGTCGGTTGCGCAGGAATTCACGGATGCGCTGAGTCATGGCGCTCTCCCCACCAAAGGTTCAATGGGACCTTCCTGGCCCCGGATTGAAATTCAGATGTCGTCGAAACCCACCAAAGGATTCAACGCACCCGGCGTCAGCGAGGGAAGTTGCATCGAGCACTCGTGCTGTGGAGACACGAGGTGCGCCGATGGGCTCTTCACCCGACGATGCTGCCTTGGATTGGAAAGGGGAGTTCCCTGACCGCACGCCTGGCAATGATAAACAAGCCTCTTCGGTGCTGACCTTTGGAGGGCCAACGAGACCAAAAAAGCCCGTTCGTCGTTGCTTTAAGCCACGTCCTCCGTTGAGAGCGGAGTACGCCGGTTTCGCCTCCGGCTGCCGGTTAGGGGTATCGAGAACGAGGTTGTTCTCGGGCGGCTGTCCGGCCTCTTGTCCGGATGCCCACCAACCGGCACGCGACCACAGGCACGTGCGAAATTGGGCAAGGGTTCAAATAGGTCCAATGGACTCGGACGACAAGAGTTTTTTGAGGCTTTCGCAGGATTTTTTCACTTCTCCCGGCGCAAACACTCCCGCCGGACCCGTTCAGCCTCCATTAAGTGGCGCAGGTCCACGAAAAGCGGTCCGGAATCTTTTCGCGCCGCCGCATCCGGCACCTTCTCAACCGAAGAAAAAAGCACAGTTCAGTATCCATGATTCCCCTGTCTCGCCGCGCCCTTCTGCAGAGCCTCCTCGCCACCGCAGCGACATCGGCTTTGGCCCAGACTCAGCAGAATGGAGTGCCTGCGCCTACGCCCTTCCGTTTTGAGGACGTCGTGCGCAAGGCGCGCGAGCTGGCGGGCGCGCCTTACGAACCGGTTCCCGCGCAGTTGCCCGAGCCGCTGAACCGTCTGAGCTTCGACGATTACCGGGATATCCGCTTCCGTCCCGACCGGGCGCTGCTGGCGACCGGCGGCGGACCTTTCCGGATGCAGCTCTTCCATCCAGGCTTTCTCTTCCAGCGCCCCGTGACCGTGAACGTGCTGCGCGACGGCGTGCCGACTCCGGTACCCTATCAGCGCGAGTTGTTCGACTATGGCCGCAACAAGATCGAGAAGCCGCTGCCGGTCAATCTCGGCTTCGCGGGCTTCCGCCTGCATTATCCCCTCAACGATCCGAGGATCTTCGACGAGTTGATCGCCTTCCTCGGCGCAAGCTATTTCCGCTTTCTTGGGGCCGATCAGAAATACGGCCTCTCCGCTCGCGGCCTCGCGATCAACGTGGAGAGTGGGGACGCCGAGGAGTTTCCCTTTTTCCGGGAATTCTGGATCGAGACGCCCAAGCCCGACAGCGAGCGGGCGACGATCTACGCGCTTCTCGACAGCCCCTCTGTGGCCGGAGCCTATCGCTTCGACGTCTATCCGTCGAAGGAGACCGCGCTCGATGTCACAGCGACTCTGTTCCCGCGCAAGGCCATCGCCAATGTCGGCATCGCGCCGCTGACCTCGATGTTCTTCGAGGGCGAGAACGATCGGCACAGCACGGACGATTTCCGTCCCGAGCTGCACGATTCGGATGGGCTTCTCATGCAATCGGGCGCGGGCGAATGGATCTGGCGTCCCTTGCGCAACCCGACCCGCAAGAGCGTCTCGTCCTTCAGCGACAATAACCCCCGTGGATTCGGCCTGATGCAGCGCGACCGCGTGTTCGAGAACTACCAGGATCTCGAGGCTTACTATCACAAGCGACCCGGCTACTGGGTCGAGCCCGTCGGCCAGTGGGGCGAGGGCCGCGTGGAACTGGTCGAGATCCCGACCCCCGACGAAACCCACGACAACATTGTTGCCTATTGGAAGCCGAATCGTCCCTACGAAGCGGGGCAGGAGATCACGCTCTCCTATAAACTGCGCGCCGTATCGTCGGCAGGGCTGCATCCGGGCGGCAAGGTGGTGAACACATTCCACGCTCCGGCTCGCGCCAGCGGTTCGAATGCCCCGAGCGATCCCACCCATCGCCGCTTCATCATCGACTTCGCGGGCGGGAACCTGCCCTATTACCTGAGCGATCCCGGTTTGGTGCAGCTGATCCCCTCCATTTCGGCCGGTCAGATCACGCACACCTTCATCGTGCCCAACGACCACACCAAGGGCTTCCGGGCCGCCATCGACGTGAAGCTCGAGCCGGGCCAGTCCACCGATATGCGCGCCTTCCTGCGCGCCGGAAATCGGACGCTGACGGAGACCTGGACTTATCCCTGGGCCGTGGAATGATCGCGCCCTGAAGACCGGAAGCTGCCGCAAAGGGAACTTGCCAAGGCTGTTCGAACCACGCAGAAGCTGGCCTCAAACGGCGGAGGATGGCTGCGATGATGCTCAAGACTTACATGACCGGAGCGCTGGCGATTGCTCTCACATGGGGCGCAGGCGGCGCTCGGGCGCAGCAGCCGCTGACCGAGGTGACTTTCGGGACGAACTGGATCGCCCAGGCCGAGCACGGCGGTTATTATCAGGCGGTCGCGGACGGCACCTACGAGAAATATGGCCTCAAGGTCGCGATCGTTCCGGGCGGTCCGCGGGCCAATAACCGAATGCTCATGACCGTCGGCAAGCTCGACTTCTATATGGGCGGCAGCATGATCCAGGCCTTCTCGGCGGTCGAGAAGGACATCCCGACCGTCGTCGTCGCCGCGCACTTTCAGAAGGAGCCTCAGATCCTCCTGAGCCATCCGGGCGAGGGCCTCGACACTTTCACCGAACTGAAGAAGTCGAACGACATCCTGATCTCGAAGGACGGTTTCGCCACCTTCTATCAGTGGATGAAGGCGGAGTTCGGCTTCAGGGACGAGCAGGTAAAGCCCTTCGGCTTCAACCCCGCGCCCTTCATCGCCAACAAGAAGGCGGTTCAGCAGGGATACGTGACGGCCGAGCCGCTGACCATCGAGAAGGCGGCGGGCTTCAAGCCCAACGTCTTCCTGCTCGCGGATCACGGTTTCAGCACCTACTCCACGACGGTCGAGACCCGTCGCGAGCTCATCGAGAAGAACCCCGATCTCGTGCAGCGCTTCATCGACGCTTCGACCATCGGCTGGTACAATTATCTCTACGGCGACAGCACCAAGGCGAACGCGCTCATCAAACGCGACAATGCCGAGATGACGGATGAGCTCATCGCCTATTCGGTCGCCAAGATGAAGGAATATGGCATCGTCGATTCAGGCGACACGTCCACTCGCGGCATCGGCGCGATGAGCGATGCGCGCATGAAGGATTTCTTCGACAAGATGGTGAAGGCCGGATTGTTCAAGGCCGATCTGGACTACAAAAAGGCCTATACGCTCCAGTTCGTGAACAAGGGCGTCGGGCTCGATCTGAAAAAGTAGGAGAGGCGACGCCTTTCGCGTTGCAGCCTCGCATGACAGAGCCCGCTCCCCCCCTCGTCTCCCTGCAAAGGGTCACCAAGGTTTTCGCCAATGGTGTGACGGCGCTTGCCGGGCTCGATCTCGATATCCGCGCGGGGGAGTTCATCTCTCTTCTCGGTCCCTCCGGTTGCGGCAAATCAACGGCGCTGCGGATCGTCGCCGGCTTGGCGAAGCCGACGCAAGGCAGAGTGACCTGGCCAACCGCATCGAGCCTGGACCATCGCGACGATATCGGCTTCGTCTTCCAGGAGCCGACGCTGATGCCGTGGGCGAATGTCGCCGACAATGTGTGGCTGCCTTTGCGCCTTCGCGGGCTGTCGAAGCGTGATGCACAGGGACGCATCGCAAAATGCCTTGCCCTCGTCGGCCTCGAGGCCTTCGCCGACGCCTATCCGCGAGAACTGTCCGGCGGCATGAAGATGCGCGTCTCTATCGCGCGCGCGCTCAGTGTGAAGCCGAAACTCCTCTTGATGGACGAGCCCTTCGCCGCCCTCGATGAGATCACGCGCTTCAGGCTCAATGACGATCTGTTGCGGTTGCAGCGCGAACTGGGTTGCACCATCGTGTTCGTGACCCATTCCGTATTCGAGAGCGCGTATCTCTCAAGCCGCATCGCGATCATGACGCCGCGCCCCGGCTGCATCGCCGCCGAGATCAAAGCCGATGCGACCGGCGAACGCGGCCTGAATTTCCGCACCAGCCCGCGCTATGCCGCCCTGTGCCAGGAGGTATCGCGCCTCCTGATCAGTTTGACCTCAGACGGGCCGGTGTGAGCGATGACGACATTTTCACCCATCAGCGCAGCAAGGCAGGGCACCCTCCTCCGCCTGATCCTGCCGCTTGCGGTTTTCATTGCCGCCATCGGGGTTTGGGAAATGTATGTCCGCCGCCACGCCGTGCCGCCCTATATCCTGCCCGCGCCGAGCCTGGTCGCACAAACCCTCGTCGCCGATTGGCCGCTGCTGTCGGCCTCGCTCTTCGTGACACTCAAAACCACGTTGCTGGGACTTGGCCTTGCCGTCGCCGGTGGTGTCGCTCTCGCGGTTCTGCTCAGCCTGTCGCGGGTGGTCGAATACTCACTCTATCCCTTTGCGGTCGTGCTGCAGGTGACGCCGATCATCGCGATCGCGCCGCTGCTCTTGATCTATATGCCGCAGGATATCGCGGTGCTGGCCTGCGCCTGGCTCGTCGCCTTTTTCCCGGTCCTGTCCAACACGATGCTGGGCCTCCAATCGGTCGATCGGAATCTGCTCGAACTGTTTCAGCTCTATGGCGTTCCGCCGACGCAAACACCCATCGCCCGCCTCGGCTCAAGACTGAAAGCGCTCTGGCTTCTGCGCGCACCTGCGGCGCTTCCCGCCTTTCTGGCGGGCCTGCGGATCGCCGGAGGCCTCTCCCTGATCGGGGCCGTGGTCGCCGAGATGGCGGCTGGTTCCGCTGGGGCAGGTGCAGGGCTCGCCTATCGCATCCTCGAGAGCCAGTACCGACTCAATATCCCCCGCCTCTTCGCGGCGCTGGTTCTCCTGGCGGTGGCAGGGATCGTCCTGTTCCTCTTGTTATCCGCCCTGACCCATGCCCTGCTGCGGCGCTGGCATGAAAGTGCCCTCACCCTTGAGGCTTAGGCAAAGGGCCACATCTTATTTGTTAGGTTGTGACGAACTGTCATCGAATCGTCATGACTATTGACCATGGTGCGACCGTCGGGGCGATGGGCTGATCCGGGAGAGCGCGAATCGCTTTTCCGACACCGCCATGCGCAATGAGACAAGAGAGTAGACGCGGATGACGCCGTCAGCGCGAGGCTGCTCCGAAGAGCGGGGACGTGGATGGACAAGGACGACAATCATCCGGGCGTGAAAACCGTCGGCTGGGCTTTGGTTCAGGCGTCGCGGCTCCACCGCAGCCGTACCGGCGACAAGCTCTCCGAGCTCGGCCTCTTCGCGGGACAGGAACAGGTTCTGCAGGCGCTGGTCAATTCGGGACCCATGACCATGGGCGAACTGGCCGGCATCCTGCGCGTCCGTCCTCCGACAGCCTCCAAGACCGTATCGAGGCTCTCGACCCTGAAGCTCATCGAGCGCCACACCGAACCAGGTGACGCGCGCGTGGTTCGCGTGAAGCTGACCAAGGAAGGCAAGCGCAAGGCCGCTGCCATCGATGCGCTCTGGAACGAAGTCGAGGCCGAGCTTCTCGACGGTTTCGATAACAAGGACCGCAAGCGCCTTAGAAAACTTCTGCGTAAAGCCGCTAAAAACCTCGCCGGCATAACGGGCGCAGACCAGACGGGTTTCGAGGGTGACGACGAGCTCGACGAAATCGGCTCGTCCGATCAACCCGCCGCCATTCCGGCCTGATCACGCTTTCACTTCGCTTCAGAATTGTTCCGCGCGCAGGAGGGCTGTGCGCGGCGAACACTCGTCGAGACGCAGCTCTGCCGTTAGCATGGCGTCATGGCTGACCTCGCGACTCCCGTCCTCTCCTCCACCCCTTCCTCGGTGAAGCGGCAACGCTTGACGGGCATCGCGCTCATGTGCGCGGCGCTGATCTGCTTTTCGTGCCTCGATTCCACGGTGAAATGGGTCAACCGCTCGGTCGATCCGCTCGTCACGGTGTGGGCCCGCTACATGTCGAGCGTGGTTCTGACATCCTTCCTCATCAATCCTTGGACACAGCCCGGATTTTTGAAGTCACGACGCCTTCCGTTGCAGCTCATACGCTCGGGGCTGATGTTTCTCACGACGATCTGCAGCTTCACCGCGCTGAAATACCTTCAGTTGACCGAGACCACGTCGATCCAGTTTTCGACGCCGCTGATCGTCGCCCTGCTTGCCGGGCCGATGTTGGGAGAGCGCGTCGGTTCGCAACGCCTGATCGCCATCGGCTTCGGTCTCGTCGGCGTGCTCGTGGTCATGCGGCCCGGCCTCGGGACCATGCAACCCGCTGCCCTGCTCTCGCTGGCGGGCGCTATCACCTATGCGCTCTACGGCATCACGACCCGGATGCTGGCGGCCCATGATTCCTCTTCCACGACCACGTTCTATTCCGGTCTCGCCGGCCTCGTTCTGATGACGCCGCTCCTGCCGTGGATCTGGACGACGACGCCCTCGCCCCTGACATGGCTTCTGATGTTAATGACAGGCGCAATCGGCGCCTTCGGGCACTGGCTTCTGGTGCTCGCCCATGCGCGCGCGCCGGCCGCTATCCTCTCCCCCTTCATCTACACGCAGATCATCTGGATGCTGGCCTTGGGCTACATCCTGTTTGGCGATTGGCCGGACACCTGGACCCTCGTCGGAGCAGGCATCGTCATCGCTTCCGGGCTCTACTTGCTCTATCGTGAACGGATAAGGCATCGCGAGCCGGAGACATCAGCATGAAGGATGCGCCTATCAGCACCCTGCCGGGGGTGGGGCCCGTTACGCAGGCGTGGCTCGATGAAGTGGGCATCCACACAGTCGGGGACCTTCAGGCGCTGGGGTCGGTCGAAGCCTATCGGCGCCTGAAATTCATGTTGCCCAGACGCGTCAGCCTCAACGCGCTCTACGGCCTGGAGGCGGCCCTGCGCGGCTGCCACTGGCTGCACTTGCCCGCCGACGTCAAAAGCGCTCTCCAGCGGCAAGGCAAAACCATCGACGAGGCTCTCCGCAAGGGCGCGGCGGCCCGCTGCAGCCTGGGCTAGAGCACACCCTTCTCGCGATCAGGATCATACGCATGACCAAGACCGACATCTTGATGACCGGGCCGATGCTGCCGAGCGTCATCGAATCCCTCGACCAGGCCTTTGTCCTGCATCGCCTGTGGGAGCAGGCCGACCGCGCGGCTTATCTCGCCGAGATCGGCCCACGCATTCGCGGCCTCGCGACGAGCACGATGACGGGGCGCGCGGACGCCGCGCTCATCAACCGCCTGCCAAACCTGGAGATCATTTCGAGCTTCGGCGTCGGCTACGACAATGTGGACGTCGCTGAAGCAGCAAAACGCAGCATCATCGTCACCAACACGCCGGACGTGTTGAACGAAGAAGTGGCGGACCTGACCATCGGCCTCCTTCTCGCGACCCTACGCCAGATCCCACAGGCCGATCGCTACCTGCGCGCGGGACGATGGCTGAAGGCATCCTTCCCCCTTTCGCCCACCTTGCGTGGGCGAAAGGTCGGCATCGTGGGA
This sequence comes from Microvirga alba, assembly GCF_015694465.1. Taxonomy (GTDB): domain Bacteria; phylum Pseudomonadota; class Alphaproteobacteria; order Rhizobiales; family Beijerinckiaceae; genus Microvirga; species Microvirga alba. The sequence continues at coordinate 8,610 of NZ_JADQDO010000008.1, read as the reverse complement.
CTGGGCCGTATCGGCAAGGCGATTGCGAAGCGGCTCGAAGGGTTCGACGTCGCCATCGCCTATCATGGCCGGACGCAGCAGGAGGATATGGCTTACGCCTACCATCCCAGCCTCGTCGGCCTCGCCGAGGCGTCGGACGTGCTCATTGTCATCACTCCCGGCGGCGCATCGACAAGGCATCTCATCAATGCGGAGGTGTTGGAGGCGATTGGGCCGAGCGGCATTCTGATCAACGTCGCTCGCGGCAGCGTCGTCGACCAGCAGGCCCTGATCGAAGCGCTGCGCGCGGGGACTATCCTCTCGGCAGGCCTCGACGTCTTCGACGACGAGCCGCGCGTTCCCCAGGAGCTGATCGACATGGAGCATGTCGTGCTTCTGCCCCACATCGCCTCCGGCTCGGTGCACACGCGAAGGGCCATGGGGCAGCTCGTCGTCGACAACCTGACCTCATGGTTCTCCGGCAACGGACCGCTGACCGCGGTGGCGGAGACGCCCTATCCGATTCGATCTACTTAAGGTTTGCTCGCTGTCAGAGCGCGAAGCCGCCATCGACGAGGTGAATGTGTCCGGTCGTGAACGCGGCCTCATCGGATGCGAGATACACGGCCAGCCACGCCACTTCCTCCGGCGTTCCGAGCCGCCCCATCGGCTGACGGTCGATGAAGGCTTGCCGCACGATCTCGGCGCTTTGGCCCGAGGCGGCGGCCTGGGTTTCGATGCGCTCGTTCAACGAAGGGGACTGCACCGTGCCGGGGCAGATGGCGTTGACGCGAATGCCCCGACGGATGAAATCCGCCGCCACGGCCTTGGTTAGCCCGATCACGGCAGCCTTCGTCGCACCGTAGGCATAGCGATTCGGAATACCGCGCACCGAAGATGCCCCGGACGCGATATTCACAATCGACCCGCCCCCCTTGTCGAGCATGCCCGGCAACACCGCACGGATGGTGCGGTGCATGGATTTGACGTTCAGATCGAACGAGACATCCCAATCGTCGTCGGAGCATTCAAGCACCGTGCCATGGTGCACGAAGCCCGCCGCGTTCACCAAAACATCGAGGGGCCCCGTCTCAGCGATGCACGCGGCAATCGCCTCTGGCGAGCGCACATCGAGCGTGCGACACCGCGCGCCTTCAAGGTCGGTCAATCGACCGGCATCGAGGTCCGTCGCCCAGACTTGCGCGCCCTCGCGAACGAAGGCCTGCGCGATCGCACGCCCGATCCCCTGCCCCGCTGCGGTGACAAGCGCCGTCTTGCCTTTCAGCCGATCAACCATGAGCCACCCGAAGACCTCTAGTGATTGTCTCTCGGCACACCGAAGGTCTGGGCGACCCTCTGGTACTTCACTGCGGGTTTCAAGGTCATGCCCTCGGACAATTGATCGACCATGGAGCGTTGAATCTCCTGCCATGGCGTCTGGCTCGCAGGGTACGCATATCCGCCCTTCGCCTCGAGATCCGCCCTCCTGCGGCGCAACTCCTCGTCCGAGATCAGAATATCGGCGCTGCGCTTGTTGAGATCGATGCGGATGCGGTCGCCTGTCTGAAGCAACGCCAATCCGCCGCCAGCCGCTGCTTCCGGTGACGCGTTGAGGATCGAGGGCGTGCCCGATGTGCCCGACTGACGGCCATCGCCGATGCAGGGCAAGGAGAACACCCCGCGTTTGATGAGTGCTCCCGGCGGCTGCATGTTCACCACTTCCGCCGCGCCGGGATAGCCGATCGGGCCCGCGCCACGCATGATGAGGATTGTGTGCTCATCGATATGGAGTGATGGATCGTCGATGCGGTGGTGATAGTCCTCCGGACCGTCGAATACGACGACGGGTCCCTCGAACGCATTGGGGTCCTTCGGATTGTTGAGATAGCGATCCTGGAATTCCGGGCTGATCACGGAGGTCTTCATGATCGCGGAATCAAACAGGGTGCCCTTGAGGTTGAGGAAGCCCGCCTTCTGCTTCAGCGGCTTGTCATAGGGCCGGATCACGTCGTGGTCCCAGGTGTCCTTGCCGCGACAATTCTCGCCGATGGTGGTACCCGCGCATGTCAGCGCCTTCTCATGGATCTTCCCCGCCGCGATCAACTCGGCGATGACCGCCGGCAGACCACCCGCGCGATAATATTCTTCGCCGAGATACGCGCCCGCCGGCTGCATGTTCACGAGCAATGGAATCTCGAATCCGACCTTCTCCCAGTCATCGCAGGTGAGCGGCACGCCGATATGCTTGGCGATGGCATTGATATGAATCGGCGCGTTGGTGGAGCCGCCGATCGCGGCATTCGCGACGATGACGTTCTCGAAGGCTTCCCGCGTCATGATGTCGGACGGCTTCAGATCCTCCCATACCATCTCGACGATGCGCCGGCCGGTCTCGTAGGATATCTGCCCGCGCTCGCGATAGGGCGCGGGGATCGCGGCCGAACCCGGCAGCGACATGCCCAAAGCCTCGGCCAGCGCGTTCATGGTCGAGGCCGTGCCCATGGTGTTGCAATGACCATCCGAGGGCGCCGACGAAGCAACGATGTCCATGAACTGCTTGTAGTCGATTTCGCCCGCCGCGTGACGCTCGCGCGCTTTCCAGATGACCGTTCCCGATCCTGTCCGCTCGCCGTGGTGCCAACCGTTGAGCATCGGACCGACATTGAGCGAAATCGCCGGAATGTTCACCGTCGCCGCCGCCATGAGGCAGGCGGGCGTGGTCTTGTCGCAACCGGTGAGCAGCACGACGCCATCGAGCGGATAGCCGTAGAGGACTTCGACGAGCGACAGATAGGACAGATTGCGATCAAGGCAGGCCGTGGGCCGCTTCCCCGTTTCCTGGATGGGGTGACACGGGAACTCGAACGCGATCCCGCCCGCTGCCGTAATGCCGTCACGCACGCGCTTGGCGAGTTCGATATGGTGCCGGTTACAGGGTGAAAGGTCCGAGCCTGTCTGGGCGATGCCGATGATCGGCTTCTTGCCCTGCAGTTCCTCTCTGGTCAGGCCATAGTTCAGATAGCGCTCCAGATAGAGAGCGGTCATGCCCGGATTGTCGGGATTGTCGAACCACAGGCGAGAGCGAAGCTGATCGGGCGTGCGACGGTGAGGCCTTTCAACCATTCCGCGGTCCTTTCTGGTTTCAACGAATAACGGATCTCGATTTGAGCCGGTGCCGTGTCCGAAATCAACCGGCCGTGCCATAGGCACTTTTGCACAAGCCTGTCCCTTTGCAAGCTGGGCTGCCTTCCTACTGAAGCGCCCCAATCATGTCATCGATCTGCGAGCGTATGATCGGATCAAGATCGAGGGCTTCAGCGAGCCGATGCAGGAATTCGCGCTCCTGAATCGTATCAGGCTCGATGGCGATGCGCGCGGCGGCATAGACTTGCGCCGCCTTTTCAGGATCGTTCACCGCGTCGGCAAGCTCTTCCACATCCGCCGGCGAGGCGAGCTCATCCTCAAGCCAGCGGCTCGCCTGCGGATCGATTCCGGCCTCGATGAGGCCTTTGACCATCAACGCGCGCTCCCTCTCGTCGACGCGGCCGTCGGCGGTCACCGCCGCCACCATGGCGCGCAAGAAAAGCAGCGCATCGTCCTCCGTCGCTGAGACAGGATGAAAACGGGAGGTCTCTGGCGGGATGAGCCCTTGCTCGCGAGCCTCGACGCCCGGGGCGGTCGAGGCGGACAACCCGGCCTCGCCTTCACTCGCCCGGTCTTTGCCGCTGCGGCGGAGATGAAAAGCCTGATAGACGACACCGACGATCACCGCGAGGCCGCCGACTTTCGCAACACGCTCCGCCAAAGCGTAACGGCGACTGGGGGCCTCTTTCGACGTCGCTTGATCGCCCTGAAGTCTCCTCGCCTCATCGCCCGCGTCCTGATCGGAGGGGCGACTGACCCCGACGACAGCGTCGAGCAATTTTTTGTAACCGATCACGGCGGCCTCCTCGAACGTGTTCGAAGCCGAGCTAAGAACACAACGGAGGCCTCGGCGTTTGGTTCACGCGGCCTTGCGGAGGGCCGAAGCCTCGGCGGCAAGACGTCCGATCCTCGCGAAATCGCCGTTCTTCAGGGCCTCCTGCGGCGCAATCCACGTTCCACCGACGCAGGGGACGTTGGCGAGCGACAGGTAAGACGGAGCGCTCGCAAGATCGATCCCGCCGGTCGGGCAGAACGAAAGTTTCGGCAATGGCCCCTGGACGGATTTGAGCCAGGCAGCGCCCCCCGAGGCAGCGGCCGGAAAGAATTTTAGAACCTCGAAGCCCAGGCTCGCGAGGGTCATGGCCTCGGACACGGTCGCGCAACCCGGCATGACGGGAATCGCGGCTTCTCGCAGATGCTCCGCGAGACGGACAGGCGTCCCAGGCGTGACGATGAATTTCGCGCCCGCATCGACCACCTCACGAATCTGGCTCTCATGCAGGACCGTTCCCGCGGCGATGACGGCGTCGGGCACGGCCTTCGCGATCGCGCTGATCGCATCGAGCGCTTGCGGTGTCCGAAGCGTGATCTCGATCACGGACAGGCCGGCTCCCAGAAGGGCATGAGCCAGATCGATGCTCGCTCGCGCGTCGTCGATCGTGACCACGGGGATGACCGGCGCGAGACGCGCATAGGCCCGTAACGTGTCGGTCTTGGTCTTCATGAGTCACTCCCATCGCGCCATGATGGCGACCGACCGTTGCTATGCCGCCACGGCCGCCTGACGCACCCGCGCCTTGAGAAGCTGCGATACAATCACCGGACTCGCAAGCGCAAGACCGATCGCCGTCATCGTCCCATCGGGAGCAATGATCGGAAGCGCGGCCAAGCCAGCGAGCCACCGTTCCCAGGTCCGCAACGCCCCGAGCGCATATCCGGTGAAAGCCGCGGACAGCAGCACGATCCCAACCATGCAAGAGCTCACGATCATGAGGAAACTCGGCCACGTGAATTCCGGCGTCACAATCAGCATGGCTGGTCCATAAACGAACACGAACGGCACGAGCGCCTTGCCGAGCCCCAGACGGAACGCGGTATTGCCCGTCTTGAACGGATCCGCCCCCGCCATGCTGGCGCCCGCATAGGCTGCCAACGCCACGGGAGGCGTGATGTCGGCAAGAACGCCATAATAAAACACGAAGAAATGAGCCACGATCGGCGCCACTCCGAGAAGGCCGAGCGCAGGCGCCGCCACCGTCACCATGATGATGTAATTGGCCGTCGTCGGCACGCCGCATCCGAGCAGGATGCACACGACAGCGGTCATCACGAGCGTGAAGAACAACGTCATCGATTTCAAATCAAACAGCCACACGGGCATGAAGTCACCCAAGGTCTGCGCGATCTGCGTTGCGAAGGACGTGACGATGAAGGAAATCTTGAACCCGACGCCCGTCAGCGTCACGATGCCGACGATGATGCCGACGGTCGCCGCCGCCGCCCCAACGCCAATGGCGTATTTCGCGCCGACCACGAAAGCATCGGCAAGTTCGATCATCTTGGCCTTGCCCGCCTCGCTCTGCAGCCACGTATAGATCATCAGCCCGCAGACGATCGCGAAGACAGGCACGATGAAGACAAGTTTGGTGAGAAGGCCCGCGGCGATGGCTCCTGCGATGGCCGCAAGGAAACCCATCGTTACCAGCGGAACCCGCACGGTGCCGATGAGCACGCAGGCCGTGATGCCCCAAAACGCCGCCAGATAGGGCGTGAAGCCGGAGAAGAGGACGATCAGCAACACGGCCAGCGGCATGACCGACTGCCAGCCTTCGCGCAGCACGGTCATTGCATGCGGCAATTCCTCCGCGCTCATGCCGCGCATGCCGGAGCGCTTGGCCTCGAAGTGAACCTGCATGAACACGCCGAAGAAGTGCATCAGCGCCGGCACGATCGCCGCGAGAATGACCGTCTGGTAGGAGACGTTCAAGAACTCCACCATCAGGAAGGCCGCGGCCCCCATGATCGGCGGCGTGATCTGCCCACCGGTCGACGCTGTCGACTCGACCGCCGCCGCGAAATGGCGCGGATAACCCATCCGGATCATGGCGGGAATCGTGAGCGAGCCGACCGTGACCGTGTTGGCGATCGACGATCCGGAGATCATCCCGAACAAGGCCGAACCGAAGATCGACACTTTCGCGGGACCACCGGCATAGCGGCCGGCCACGCAGGACGCGAGATCGATGAAAAGCTTTCCGAGGCCGACGCGCGTCGCAAGCACGCCGAAGAGCACATAGTGGAAGACATAGGTCGCCACGACGCCGAGCGCGATGCCGTAAATTCCCTGACTGGTGAGATAGAGATGATTGACGATGTTGGACCAGGACGCGCCCGGATGCTTGAGAATTCCGGGCATGGTCGGGCCGAAATAAGCATAGAGCATTACCATGATCGCGATGAACGGAAGCGGCCAGCCGACCGAACGTCGAACGGCTTCGAGCAACACGACGATCAGGATCGTGCCCATCACCACATCTGTCGTCGTCGGGTTGCCGACCCGGAAGGCGAGCTCATGGAAAATCGAGGGAACATACAAACTCGCCATCGCCGCAGCCGCAGCGAGCGTCCAGTCGAGGAGTGAGATACCGCCCGGCCGCCACCATTGCGATGGCGCGACTTTATCCTGGTCCGATTTCCTCGCTGCGAAGACGAGAAAGATCAGCCCGAGCACGAACGCCATGTGGATGCCGCGATGGGTCGTCTCCCGCAGCAAGCCGAAGCCCGCAGTATAGTAGTGAAACATGGACAGCGCGAAGAGCAGTCCCGCCACGAGCCAGGCCGTGCCGAAGCGCAGAGGCCGGAAGCGCATTTCGGGATCGAACTTTTCCTCGAGGCTACGGTCTTCGATGAGCACGGATGCGTCGGCGTGAGACATGGTCATGGACTCGCGTCATAGGGCGATAGAAAATGGCCCCTCGCGGTTTCCGGCCGCGAGAGGCGGGCAATGCGGGACGAGGCTTGATCAGGCCTTCAGGAGCCCAGCTTCCTTGTAGAACTTGGCGGCACCCGCATGAACGGGGATGCCGGCGCCGGCGAGGACCGTTTCCTTGCGGATGAACTTGCCCTTGGCATGGCCTGCATCCAGCGCGGCGCGCGTCTTATCGCTACAGAGCGCCTTCGCGATCTCATACACGACAGCATCCGGCACCTTGGCGGAGGTGACCCATTGTGCACCCACGGCCAGCGTCTTCACGGCACCGACATTCTTGTAGGTATTCGCAGGTATCTCGTCGGCGGCGAAGAACGTGTACTTCTTGAGAAGCGCCTCCGCTTCCGGGCCCGCCAGCGGGATGATGTCGATTCCACCGCCCGTCGCCGCAAGCTCGGTGATGGCGCTGGTTGGATAACCACCGACGAAGAAGAAGGCATCCATGCCGCCGTCGCGCATTTTCTCGGCCGCCTGGTTGGGCTTCAGGAAGTCCGCCTTGACGTCGCTTTCCTTGATGCCCCACGCTTCCAGGATGATGCGCGCGTCGACCAGCGTACCTGAGCCGGGCTCGTCAAGCGAAACGCGTTTGCCCTTCAGATCGGCGACCGACTTGATGTTCGCGGACTTGGCGGCCACGAGATGGATGCTTTCCGGATAGAGGTTCGCCAGGAGACGCAGATCCTCCATCTTGCCCTTGCCGTCGAACAAGCCGGTGCCGGTATAGGCCCAATAAGCCACGTCAGCCTGGCTGAAGCCGGATTCGAGCGCGCCCGAGGCAATGGAGTTGATGTTGGCGACGGAGCCATTGGACGCCTGAGCAGTCAGAACGAGCTGCGGGGGATTGGAGATCGCATTCGCCAGAAGACCGCCGACAGGATAATAGGTTCCGGCCGTTCCGCCGGTTCCGATCCGAAAGAACGCAGGCGTTTGCGCGAGCGCATTGCGGGCAAGCAGGGCCCCGGCGCCGATCCCAAAACCGAGTTTGGCTAGGTTCCGGCGGGTTATCATCATCGACATCATCATCTCCCGAGTGCACAGAGGAGCCGCGTCTTTGGCGGTCTCCACAAGCACTCTAATGGAAATGGGATAATCGTCCACGATCTGCCGTAAAATCCTTTTGGAGATCTTGCCTTGGGCCGCGTGCAATGCGCCTTTCGCCATTGGAGTTTGATCCCGTCATCCGCGAGACATCATCATCCTCTCCTTTTCGATTCAGGAGGATTGTGATGGACATCCTCTGAAGGACGACAGCGAGAGCATTATCCGCAGACCTCTGGACCCGTTCGTACGCGAGACAAACGCAATAAGACCAGAGTGTTCAGAGCCTCTTTCCATTTCGAGCGGATCGGAAAACGCTCCAGATTGCGCCGAGATTCATTGGCCTGATAGGAGCACTGAAGAGGCAAAGGATCGACGGGACGCGCTTTCGGGGAAAAGCGCTTGACCAGGGTGCAATTCGCCATAAAGGGCATTTCTCGGGCGACGCGCGGCAAAGCGTTCCTGGACGAGATGACCAATCACGGCGTGGCGTGGCGTCACGGCTCGCCGTGGTAGCCGTTGACCAGGATATGGCCGGGGCAAGGCAGCGATGAAGCTTCAGCGTGATGGCTTCGCCGTGTCCCGGTTTCTGGACGAGGCGTCGCTGAGTTCGCTATTTTATCCGTTTTTCACGTGTCTGTATTTTTTGATGGGTCCTGGTGATGTTGTGGGGGAGGCGT
>NZ_JADQDO010000007.1 GCF_015694465.1 Microvirga alba | reverse complement strand
CCCGGAGGAGGCCAGCTGTGCGTAGTCCCCGGAGGAGGCCAGCTGTGCGTAGCCCCCGGAGGAGGCCAGCCGTGCGTAGTGCCCGGAGGAGGCCAGCTGTGCGGAGTCCCCGGAGGAGGCCAGCCGTGCGTAGTGCCCGGAGGAGGCTTCTCCGTCTGCCTTTACATTATTCATCATCCATGAGACGGCGGCTTTGATGAACTCAGGCAGCTTCAATTCGGCTTTGATGGTGATCTCGCCAGAAGCGAATTTTGTGTCGTTTGCTTCGGCGCGGCAAATCTTGCCGCTGGCCTCAACGACTGCGTATCGCGCAAGAGACCCGTCGTCGGCCAGGACTGGGTAGTAGGACCAGATATCGAGCGGGTTGTCGCAGCTATGGAACCCACCCGCAGCGCAGCGAACGATATTGGCGCTGTCGGATTTGTAGGTCTTGCCGATTTCATATTGGAAACTACGGCAAGCGAGGTTCTTATCAAACCCCTTGAACGCAGTGATGACTTCAGGCGTGGGTTTTGGCGCGGGCTTTTTGGCCATCACGTCGGCTCCTTATTCAGCGGCGACGGGGAATGTTGAGGGAGATGGGCTGTGGTCGTTGATGAAGACGCGCTTGCGTCGGGACATGCGGGCCTTGGCCCGTTTCATGGCTTCCTCAAGCGAGATAGGAGAGAGTGAAGGGCGAATGCCTCGATTGACGAGGATCTCGGTTGCGTCGCTCATCGACATCTCAGGCCAGCCGTTGTCAGCCAGTTCCCCGATGATTTTGCTTTCGCTGTAGGGAGTCATGCCGTCGCTCCCATGTCCTCGAGAATGATCTCGACCATCGCGAGAGCTGCTGAGATGTGACCGGAGAGAGCCGAAGCGTTCTCGTATGGCTCGTCTGAGGAGGTGTCGCGAATGGCGCTGGCTCTGATCAGATCGGCCAAAGCATCCGTCGCCGAGAGTTTTGCTTTCAGAGCGGCGAGACGGATCATCTGCTGATCGTTGGATGGCTGGAGCATCACCGGGCCCCCATCGCGATACGGTCGACGAGTTGAGCGGCGCTCAGGCGGTGCTCATCGTTCCAATCGGGGATGGCAATGCCGTCTTCTGCGAGAGCGAGGACAACGGCCTCGTCTATGTCGGCTCTGAGGCCGGAAACGACAGCGTTCCAGATTTCGCGGTTATAGCGGTTGTCGAGGTAGATAGCGCGCTCGTCTTCAGCGCTATCCTTGACCACAAGCTGGATCTCGCGAGCCGTCCATTCTCCATCGTCATCGTAGGAGACTTCGACCTTGCCTGTGGCGAGAAGTGCGGTGGCATCGCTCAGTGATAGGAGCGGGGCGTCTTCGAACTTGTGTGTGAGGGTCTGCGGCATCGGGGCTCATCCTCGTTGGATGAACCGACAGTCACATATTATGACCGACGCGTCAAGCGGTCCGGATATAAAAAATAGCTATTTCTAGAATGCGAGGTACGAGCCCTTCAGCACGCCAAGGATCTTTAGGGATATAACGCCGTTGGTCAGCTCGGTAGCGCCCGAGTGGACCGGGAATGGTGGATGGTCGCAGCGGGTATGAAGGGAGATGCCGTCAGCGGCGCGAGAGGCGCGCAAGTAAACGATGCTGGTTGAGGCGCCGCCGTCATACTCAAGCATCACCATGTCGCCATCCCGGATCTCGGTTTCCTGGCTCCATAGAATAAGGGTTTCAGAGCTATCGAAGCGGCAGATAGTTCCGCCCTGCCCGCAACAGGGAGGTGGTTTTGCCAGTTGGAAAGCGCCCCTTACTTTGCCCATCGTAGCCCCCGCCCTACCCATAAAGGGGTATGCTCACCGATCGGCTGTTCCCGCGCAATCGTAGAAATCTAACGGGCGATTCAATTGTTCTGTATATCGGGTCTGGGTGTTTAGTTTTTGTTCAGTAACTTTGGCTGAATGGTCGGAATCTGCCTATAACGAGCGCAACGAGGGTAACAGTCTTGCTATCATCATCTATAGCCCACGGTTGCGTTTCGTTCTCTGGGGTACGTGGGATTATAATCGGGTGGAAGAATGACGGTTGGCTTGATCTCGGCCATAATTCGTAAGCTTCATTTCCTACAATCAATTCTTTGCAGGTCCGCTCAATTTCACCGCCTCGGCTGGTTTCAACCACAACGATATCATAGCTCTGCGGTGCGGTTCTGGCTGCTATGTATGGAACGCATATTATGAAGTCCCCGTCGTCTATGCGTTTCTGGTCCATCGATGGCCCGACGACGCGATAGGCTGTCTGAGGCAGGTCAGCAAAACGACCGGGCACGAAGGGTACGGGCTCGTACTTGGCCTCGTCGTGGAAATCGACCGACAGCCAGCGGCCAGCCGCAACCTCTCCGACAACATCGGCATGAGGCACCGATGCCTGTTCCGGTGCTGCTTCCGTCTCGGCGTCCTCCGGGGTCTCGTCGCCCGTCATTAGCCAAGATGCCGAGACCTTGAACGCTTTGGCATAGATCCTGGCGTCAGGCGTGTCGAAGCCGTTTGTCCCGGCTTCGTGGGCCTTATAGGTCGAGATATTCACTCGCATGGTACGAGCGGCAGCGGGCATGCTTTTAAAGCCCGCTTTGAGGCGTGCCTCTTTCAGGCGAGCGGCCCTCTGTTCCCGCTCTTCTTTCTTGCTCCGTGCCATATCCTCGCTTAGCGAGGTTGGTGGATATATTTCATCACTCATTGCTTGACTTATGTCGGTCATGATTTATAGCTATAGCTATGACTCAGTATAGCATCATTGATCGGTGGCCGTCTTTGTCGGATTTCGTTGCGGATCTCGGCATCACGTATTCCGCTGGGAAGGGGATGGCTCACCGTGAGCGACAGGGGTTTGTCATCCCAAGTCCATACTGGAACCGTGCGGTAACGGCTGCTCGGTCCCGAAAGATTACAGGGGTCACACTGAAAAGCCTCGCGGATATGGCCGAGGCCCGAGTGGCCCCACGAGGCGCGCGGGCATGATGGCCGCGCTCACATTATCCAGTTTCTGGGGCCAATCACTGCCCCCTCATAGCTTGCCGCATCGTGCAGCAAGAGCGCCGACCCCTGCCATAGGGTCGCGCCCCACCCTGAAAATAGAGGCCCGTTTTCGGAGTTCTTTGACGAGCTTTTCCGGTTGCGCTCGTGGGGCAAGCAACCGGCTTCCAGTTTTGGGGCATTCACTGCCCTTTCCGAGCTTGCCGGATAGTCCGGTAAGAGGGCCGGGGTTCTCCCGGCTCGTTCAGTGTGGCCTTGAAGCGCGTTTCGACCGGCTTCCTGCCCGCACTCTGTTTGACGCCTCCCTTGACTTGGCCGGGGGCACGAGTCCCGCGCTCCCGGCTCTTTTTCTGAGTTCCCTTCAGGCCATCGATGTACTCGCCAAAGTCGAATCGATGGCCGTTGATGATCATTCGAAGCCCTTCGCTGCGGTGAGTTCAACTCACCACAAGAGGCGTCCGTTATGTTGGACAGTTCATCCAGCGCGAGAGGTCGTGTCGTGACCCTCGTTGTCGACGAAATGCGCGATGCGATTATTGAGCTAGCAGGCAATCGACGGGGCGATGAAACCCGCGACCGTTGGCTAGAGCGCGCTGCCCGTGCAGCGGGGATCTCTTTCCGCACCGCCAAAGCCTTTTTCAACCGGGAAGCCAAGAACCCAGGCATTGAAGCCGTGGAAAAAGTTCGGGTTGCCCTTCGACAGAACACTCCTGCAGACCTGGGGCAGATCCGTGACAAACTCCAATACCTTCAAGCTGAGCAGAATAGGATTGCGGAGCAGGTGCAAGCGCTGGCTAGAGCGCTGGAGCGAGCGGCAAGCCGTTCGCAAGCTGCCCCTCTCTAGGCGGTTCCGCGCGGACCGAGAACGCAAAGCCAATCATATTTTGGAACAAGTTGCCCGGCTCCAAGAGCAGGAGCGCGCTCTATTGGCAAAGGCATTTGCCCTTGCGCCTTGGCTCTCCGGCGAAGAGGGGGAAGAGTAATGGCCGGCTTCACCACGCTTGCTCGTCCGCGCCCGGTTTTCAACCAGCGGCCCGCCATGCCAGTTGTCCCCTTTGAGCGGGTAGGGCGGGCCGCGCCAGTTATCCCGGTCGCCCTGCCGCCGCCAGTAGTCGAGGTGAGACAGCCAACTGTCGCTGAGCTTCTGGATAATTTCAGGCTCGTCTGCTCGTCCGAAGCGGCCCCACGGCTGACGATGCATCTCATCTTGGAGCACGTGGCCGCTGGGTTCCAGGTCACGACGCAGGATCTTAAGAACGAGCGGCGAACCATGCGCGTGGTCCAACCTCGGCAAGCGTTCATGTATCTCGCGAGGGATCTGACGGGGAAATCATACCCGTCCATTGGCCGCGTTATAGGCGGCAAGGACCACACGACCATTATCAAGGGTGCGACCCGCTGCGAGTCCCGCATGGCGGCAGATCCTGATTACCGGCTTGCCGTCCTGACCATCAAGAAACGGCTGGAGGTGCTGGCATGAAAAACGCCACCATCCTCGCCCTTGGTCGCCTCAAGACAGGCGAAATGAACAAGACTGAGAAGGCTTATGCCGACTTCCTTTCCCTGCGCCAAAGGGCCGGGGAGGTAGCTTGGTACAAGTTCGAAGGCGTGAAGCTCCGTCTTGCCGACAGCACGTTCTACAGCCCTGACTTCGCCGTCATGCTCAACGACGGCACCATGGAAATGCACGAGGTCAAAGGCTTCTGGCAGGATGACGCTCGCGTGAAGATCAAGGTTGCGTCAGAGCTTTACCCGTTCCGGTTCATCGCCCTGAAGGCCCGCGCCAAGAAAGACGGCGGCGGGTGGGCTGAGGAGGCGTTCTGATGACTCGTTGGTTCCGCCATTACACAGGACTGGCGACAGATCCGAAGTTCGGCGGCATTGCGCGTCGGGCTAAGGCGACGCGGGAGCGTGTTGTCTTCGTGTGGTGCTACATCCTCGAAAGCGCCTCCGAAACACAGGACGGCGGGGCCTTCGATAATGACGCGGATGCTATCGCGGACGTTCTGGGCTGCGAGACTGAAAGCGTGGCCGGCATTCTGGCGGAAATGGCCCGGATGGGGATGATTGAAGATGGCCGCGTGTGCCGGTGGTCTGATCGCCAATATGAAAGCGACACGTCAACGGAGCGTTCCCGCAAGTCACGGCAACGGAAACGCAACGGCGACGCAACGTTGCATGACCGTTGCGCAACGCCCCCAGATACAGAGACAGATACAGATATTACCTTAGCTGACGCTAAGGATTGCGCGGACGAGGCGGGCGGTGATTTGATCATCGTAGCAGAAGCTCATTCCAATTGGCCGAAGGACGCCTTTGCGCAGTTCTACGGGCTGTACCCTCGGAAGGTTGGAAAGCCCGATGCCGAGAAGGCGCTGGGCAAGGTCCGCAAATCCGGCAGGGTCCCCTTCGCCAAGATCCTGTCAGGGCTCCGGGCCTACCTCGAAACAAACCCAGACCCCCAGTTCATCCCACACCCAGCCACTTGGTTGAACAAGGGCCGCTGGGAAGACGAGCACCCAACAACCGCAACGATTCAGCCACGAGGTGGACCACATGAACAACCTCACCGTAAGTCAGAATTCGCGAGCGCCTTCGACCGTATCGACGAAAGGTTTGAACGGCTTGCTTCCTGGGGAGGCGATAGCCAGAGTTTTCCAGACGGCTCACACCGGGGTTCCGGACACGACGGCATGTGACATCGTGCTCGCGATGGATGAGGCGATGGATTGCGGCCGCGCTGACCCGATCGCCGCGAAAGAGGCTGCAAAGGCCATCGTCGGCAGCTACCGCGCTCGAGACTTCGTTGACCCGGATACCTACCTCATCGGGCTCATTGCGAACCTTGCGCAGTTCCCGGTGGTCGTCATCAAGCTTGCCGCTGACCCGGTCCACGGCATCCCCCGGAAATACAAGTTCGTCCCATCCGTTGCCGAGGTCGCTGACGAACTGGCGGCCCTGTCCGCCCGGATTCGCCTAGCGGCGACAGGGGCGCGACGGGCTATTCCCGCGCAATCGAAGAACCACTGAGGACAACATGACCGACGCATTCCAAACTGAATCCGTATCCGCCGACCAGCTAAAGGCTTTCATCGAGCGCATCGAGCGTCTCGAGGAAGAAAAGGCGGGCCTCTCTGAAGACATCAAAGGGGTCTACCAGGAGGCCAAGGGCAACGGCTTTGATGGAGCCACGATCCGCAAGATCATCGCCCTTCGAAAGCAGGATTACGCAGAGCGCCAAGAGGCTGAAGCCATTCTTGAGCTCTACATGCAAGCCCTTGGTATGGCTGGCTGACCATCATCTTTAGACAGAGGAGGGAAGATACCCACATGCAAAGCGACCTGAATTTCTACGTTGTTTGGAATCCGAACGGAGGGCCTCCGACCTATCGCCATCCATCATACGAGGATGCAGAGCGCGAGGCTGCCCGTCTTGCGGAGAAGTGCAAGGGGCATGAGTTCTTTGTTCTTCACGCGGTGGCGGCGGCGAAACTCCGTGCGCCAGTTGAAATCCGGCGCCTGGACCCAGATCGAGATATCCCATTCTAGGAGCCCCACCCATGACAGAAGGAATGAGCCCGGAGGCAAGGGCGGAGGCCATCACTGGCGTGGGAGACGACGGCGGTCCGTGCGCTGCTGGGTCTCCAATGGCCAAAACCAGGGCTATCTCCAAAGCCATCCGCCAAGCCGAGAACGATGCTCTGGAGAGGGCGGCGGATAAGCTTTGGCCTGAAGGCCAGGAGATCACCCACCCTACGCAGCTAGTCGCCAAGGCGTTCGCGGATGAGGTCCGCTCCCTCAAGCACAGGGACGACCAATGAACGAGATGATCGAGAAGATGGCCGGGGCTATGGCGAAGCGCCGTGAGGAGCTAATCGCCCAGCCCTTGGCGCGGATCTATCCTGAGCTTGCCATCGCCGCCCTCCGCGTTCTCCGAGAGCCTACGGGCGAGATGGTAGCGGGAATGCGCAAGTGGGGCTTGGAAGAAAACTTCGGGGAGGTCGAGGCCAACTTCGAGGAGGCCTTCAAAGCCGCCATTGACTCCATCCTTCCCAAAGAGAGCGAAAGCAAATGAGTGAGGCTGTTCTATCACAAGTCGTCGCGGCGTTGCGCGATACCGCAGACAAGACGCTGAAGGTCGAGGAGCGCAAGCGCACTGGCTACAACCACGTCCCTGGCGGGTTTGGCGAGCAGATTTCCGTTGTTGAGACCTATCCGCGCGAATGGGTGGCTGGGCGTCTCCTCGGCATGGCCGACATGATCGAAGCAATCACCAAGGCCTCCACTCCTACCGATCCAACTGAACCCACCAACTCCCAACAGAGCGGTCACTAAAGCCCGCCTATAGACCACCAACTTTTAAAGGGGACCGACCTTTTGCAACGGGGAAGACCTATGTCCTTCGAGCCTTCATCTCTGACCCATCGCGTCCCGCGTACTTTCAAGACAAAGGCCCGCTCCCGGCCATCGCCGCTTGCGCGCCCGGTACTCAATCCGAGCTGGTACGTCATCTTCACCAACCCGAAGTGCGAGGAGCGTGCACAGGGCGGCTTGGAGGCCCTCGGCTATGCCACCTTCCTGCCGATGATGGCGAAGTGGGTGAAGGTGCCTCCGCATCGCGCCAAGGGGGACAAGAACAAGCGTGAGAGGGTGGAGCGTCCGCTCTTCCCTCGCTACCTCTTCGTCGGCTTGGAGCAGGGGCTGGATTCCTTCTACCCAATCCGCCTGACCGATGGCGTTGCGGACATCCTCAACAACAAGGGGGCACCGATCCGCGTGCCAGACGAGATTATGTCCCGCATGCAGGATGCCTACGAGCGTGGCGATCACGACGAGACGGTGAAGGAAGCCCAACGCTTCGCCGCGAAATTCGCATCTGGCCAGACCGTCCGCATGGCAAGCGGTCCATTCGAGGGCTTCACAGCAACGATCCTCAACGCTTCCAAGACGACCATCGCCCTTGAAGCCGAGGTCTATGGCCGGAAGGTGAAAATCGACATCCCCGCGAAAATGGCTATTGCAGAGCTTGACGCCGTGTGCTAGTCATTGACGTAGGATGACCAGCAAAAACGGAGCGCCTCCTGAGGCGTCGGCTGGCCCAGGCAACGCAACCCGTTAGCCGGTATGGATTTTTATGCCCCGGATCAGAGATGGTCGCGGGGCCTTTTCAGTTTGGTGCAGCGGCGTGGAAGGACACGCAGCGGAGGCGCGATTTGCGTGGGGCGTAAAGCGCTTAAAGATGGCTGACCCGCGCCGTATGAAAGGCGGGCAACGCCGCCCTTAGCCGGTATCAAGCCCGGCCTGCATCAATCCCTTTTGGGGCCGTCATCTCCCACAACCAAAAGCGCTTATCCCCTTGTCGCAAGGTGGTGAGTATGCGCGCCCCAATCCCTTAAGGACGAGCTTTTGCCCCCCCCTGTCGATACGATCAGGCTCGGTGAAGGCGACGAAATCTAAAATAGATAGGTTTAGAAACCATGCCCCGGCCCAAGGGGCTTCCTAAGACTGGCGGTCGCCAGAAGGGCAAGCCCAATATCGTAACCGCTGACATCAAGGCTCTTGCCCGCCAATACGTGCCCTCCGTTGTCACGGAGCTGGCGCGGTTGGCCCAAGAGGCTGAGAGCGAGCAAGCCCGCGTTTCAGCCATCAAGGAGATCCTTGACCGTGCTTACGGGAAGGCGACCCAGCCGATATCCGGCGATGATGACGCGCCGCCTGTCCAGCACAGCATTGCAGTGATCTTCAAGCGGCCCGATGCCGGTTAATGCTGAGTTCCCCGAAAAGCTCCAGTGCTTGTTTGAGCCTGGGCGCTACAAGGTGCTCTACGGCGGGCGCGGCGGTGCGAAGTCATGGGGTGTTGCTCGCGCTCTCCTGATCCTAGGGGCGCAAAGGCCGCTTCGGGTGCTCTGTGCCCGTGAGATTCAGAAGTCGATTGAGGATTCAGTCCACCAGCTTCTTAAGGACCAGATACGGGACCTCGGCCTTGAGGACTTCTATCAGGTTCTCAACACGGAAGTGCGGGGCAAGAACGGCTCGCTGTTCATC
Source organism: Microvirga alba (assembly GCF_015694465.1). Lineage (GTDB taxonomy): Bacteria > Pseudomonadota > Alphaproteobacteria > Rhizobiales > Beijerinckiaceae > Microvirga > Microvirga alba. The sequence goes on along the minus strand of NZ_JADQDO010000007.1, from coordinate 211,212 downwards.
TTTGCCGGGTTGAAGCACAACATCGGCAACATCAAGTCAAAAGAGGGCGTTGACATCGTCTGGGTTGAGGAGGCCCGAACGGTTTCAAAGACTTCGTGGGAAACGTTGATACCGACGATCCGCAAGGAAGGGTCGGAAATCTGGATCACGTTCAACCCCGGCCTTGAGGAGGACGAGACCTATCAGCGGTTCGTTCGCACCCCACCAGCCGGGGCCGTCGTCCAGAAGATCAATTGGTCGGATAACCCGTGGTTCCCTGAGGTTCTGAAGGCCGAAAAGGACGACCTGAAAGCCAGAGACGAAGACGCCTATCTCAACGTGTGGGAGGGCTTCTGTAAGCAGACGCTAGATGGCGCTGTGTACGCCTCTGAGATCCGGGCGGCGACGGAGGGCGGGCGCATTACACGCGTTCCGTATGACGCGTCAAAGCCCGTTCATACGATCTGGGACTTGGGTTGGGCTGACAATACGTCGATCTGGTTCGCTCAGGCCGTAGGCTTTGAATTCAGGCTGATTGACTACCTTCAGGACTGCCAGAAGCCGCTCTCTCATTATCTCCAGAAGCTCCAAGAGCGGGGTTACGTCTACGGCACCGATTGGCTGCCGCATGACGCGCAGGCGAAGCAGATGGGCTCCGGTCGCAGCGTCGAAGAGCTGATGCGTGCGGCTGGGCGGACGGTCCGCATCGTGCCACGCCTTTCACTGGCTGACGGCATCAACGCTGCCCGCACAGTGTTCGGCAAGTGCTGGTTTGACGACGAGAAGACGGCGGACGGCCTCCAGTGCCTTCGCCACTACCGCTACGAACTGGACGAAGACAAGAAGACGTTCAAGCGGACGCCTCTCCACGATTGGGCGTCTCATGGCTCTGACGCATTCAGGTATTTCGCCGTTGCGATGGAAGAGCCCCGCGCTGAACGGGAACGCAAGCTGAAGACTCGCCGCGCTGGCGGCTGGATGGGTGCTTAATTCGATGGCAACTGACGAGAACAAGGCACGGAAGGGCAAAGACGCCCAAGATGATGCCGACTTCCTGACGGAAGCTCATCAACGCTATGAATCTGCATGGCAGCGCGAGCGCGATAATATCCGCGAGGCTTACTACGATCTTGAGTTTCTGGTTGGCCTGAACCAATGGGACCAGCCGGCTAAGGCTGCGCGCGATGCTGAAGGACGCCCCTGCCTGACGATCAACGCGCTCCCGACCTACGTTCGTCAGATCACGGGCGATATCCGGCAGATGCGCCCTGCGATCAAGTGTGTCCCCGTCGATGACCATGGCGACCCCAAGACGGCTGATGCCATGGCTGGGGTCATTCGGTACATCGAGAACCGTTCAAAGGCGCAGACGGCGGTTTATGCCAAGACGGCGGATAGTCAGGTTTCCTGTGGCGTTGGCCATTGGCGGGTGCGAGCTGAGTATTCCTCTCCCTCTACCTTCAACCAGGATCTGAAGCTTGAAACGATTGAGGATGGCGTGTCCGTCCTCTGGGACCCGGATGCAACTGAGCTTTCGCGCGCCGACGCCAAATTCTGCTTTGTGCCCGTGGACATGAGCCGGGCGGGGTTTAAGGCCAAATTCCCCGGCAAAACGCCTGAGAGCTATGGTTCAGAAACCTACGCTAGCCAAATGACCGACTGGCTGACCGATGACCATGTCAGGGTTGCGGAATATTGGTACAAGAAGCCCGCCAAGCATAAGCTCGTGTTGCTCAAGGATGGCTCGGTCTTTGACCTGAGCGACAGCAACCCGAAGCGCGCGGAGGAAGCGGCTCTAATCGTCGAACAGGCCCGCGCGGCTGGTATGATCGAACGCGAAGATGAGAGGGACGTTGACGAGGTGTGGCGTTGCGTCATCTCGTGTTCCGAAGTCCTTGAAGGCCCTGAGAAGCATCCGGGCCGATACATCCCCATCGTCCCCGTTTGGGGCAATCAGATCACGATTGGCCGCAAGGTCGTTCGCTTCGGCGCGATCCGTTACGCTCGTGACCCGCAGCGGATGTACAATTACAGCCGGTCGGCTCAAACCGAAGTCGTGGCGCTTCAGCCTAAGGCTCCGTTCATTGGGACGGAAAAGAACTTCGAGGAGCATCAGGACATTTGGGGGACGGCGAACACCGTCAACCATCCGTATCTGCCATATACGCCCGACCCAGCTAACGGGAACCAAGCGCCCCAGCGTGTCCAGCCGGCAGTTTCGTCCACTGGTCTGAGCCAAGAGATTCAGCTCGCGCACGACGACATCCAGCGGACGATCGGCATTTTCAACTCGGGCTTGGGCGCGCCATCGACCGAGCACAGCGGCAAGGCCATCCTCGCGAAGCAGCGAGAGGGCGATATTGGGTCGTTCGTCTACGTGGACAACTTTAGCTTCGCGATCCAGCACACAGGGACGATCCTCGTTGATCTAATCCCGCACATTTACGACACGGCGCGCACTCTCCGTATCACTGGAGAGGACGGGAAGACAGAGGAACTGAAGGTCAACCAGCCTCAAGGCGTGGCGTTCGACGGCCAGGCTGAAATGGTCATGAATGACCTGACGGTCGGCGCTTACGATGTGGTCATGTCCATGGGGCCGAGCTACACCACGCGGCGCGAAGAAGCTCGAGACGGTATGCGTGAGCTCCTCCAGACCAACCCGCAAGCCCTGCCTGCCATTGGCGATCTATACGTCAAGGCGCAAGATTGGCCGATGGCTGATGAGATGGCCGAGCGATTCAGGCTTCTTGCCCCTCCGCAGATCCAAGCCGTCATTCAGGCGGAGTCTGACAAGCCTATCCCGCAGCCGCCCCCCGACCCGATGCAAGAAATGGCCGCGCAGATTGAGCTTAAAACCAAGGATGCCGAGCGGGAATTGACGGAACAGAAAGCCCGCGAAACTAAAGCGAAAGCGGACAAGGCCGAGGCTGAAGCTCTTGCCATTATGGCACCGCTCCAGATCGACCCCGCCGCCGTCGAACAACGGTTCGCGCTTCTTGAACATCTCCTTGGCCAGATCGGGCAGGCGATTTCAGCGCCCCCGATGCCGCCAGAGCCACCAGAAATGCCCCCGGGAGGCCCAATGCCTCCAGAGATGGAGCAATACCCCATTCAGCCACAAGAGCCGCCTCCGGGCGGCTTTTTTAATGGCTCAACCGATCCCGGCGCACCACTGCCGGTCTGACCTTCACGCGAGCAGGCGCAAGAGGTGCCAGCCGCGATGATGAGCAAGCCGTCCCTTCAACCGGGCGGCTTTTTCTTTGGAACCACTTCACATGGATGACAACCTTTCCAATGAGCAGGCGTCGAACGAGGCGCTAGTCACTGAGGAACAACAGTCTGAGGTCACTTCTACGGAGGAAACTCCGAAGGACGAAGCCGATACAGGGACTGAGAGCGACGGCACCGCTGATGATAGCGAAGCCGACCACTCTGAAGACGATCAAGACGAAGACGAGCAGCCAAAGCGCAAGCGCCCATCCGGCGTTGAGCGCCTGAAGCGCCGAAACGAAGCTCTTGAAGCCGAACTAGCTCAGATCCGCAGTCGCCCACCGGTAGACAGTGGCAATCTGGACGCGGCTATCAAGGCTGAAATCGGGGAGCCGCCCAAGGAAGCGGATTACGCCGACTATCTCGCTTTTGAACAAGCGCGCACGGCGTATGAAACCGCGAAACTCGTCATCAAGCCACAAATCAAACGCGCCCTGGAAGGTCAGGCGGCCCAATCGGCTGCTAGGCAGGCAGAAGCGTTTGAAGACTACAGCGAGCGGTTGGAGAGTGCTGAAAAGGCCATCCCTGGCCTGAAAGCCACCATCACGAAAGCCAACATCCAGATTTCTGGAACGCTGACGCAATTGATCGTCGAAAGCGAGAAGGGTCCGCTTCTCGCGCACCATCTGGCGAAGAACCCCGCCAAGGCCGCCGAACTCAACCGATTGCCGCCTCTCAAGGCCGCAATGGAAGTGGCGCGCCTGGAACACCGCCTGTCCCTGCCGAAACCCAACACAGCAACCAAGGCCCCTGCTCCGACCGCTCCAGTCAAGGGCGGTGCTGGTGTGATGTCGCCGTCTCAGGAAATCGACGCGTACATCTCCAAGACCTACCGGCGCTAGGACCATCTCCCCTCGAAAGGAATAGCCTGAGATGGCTAACACTGTCCTTACGTCCAGCATCATCGCGGAAACCTCTGTGAAGATCCTGGAAAACGAACTCGTGATGGCGAACCTCGTCTATCGTGGGTACGAAAACGAGTTCGATAACCGCGTCAACGGCTACAAGCCGGGTGCTTCGGTGTCGATCCGCAAGCCGACCCAGTTCACCGTCCGCGATGGCGCTGTTTCCTCGTCTCAGGACGTTGTGGAAGGCACGACCTCCATCACGGTCAACAAGCAGAAGGGCGTGGACTTCGAATTCACCTCGTCTGACCTGACTCTGAAGATCGGTGAGCTTGCCGATCGCGTGATCAAGCCTGCCATGGTGCAGCTTGCCAATCAGGTCGATCAGGACCTCATGGCGCTCTACAAGGATATCCCGAACTGGGTCGGCACCCCCGGCCAAGTCGTGAACTCCTTCGCAGATTTCGCCAAGGCTCCGGAGCGTCTGGATCTGGGTGCCGTCCCGTCCGATATGCGTTCTGCCGTCCTGTCGCCCACGGACCAGTGGGGCATGCTCGGCTCGCAGACTGCGCTTTACATGCAGGATGCGGCCAAGGACGCCTATCGCAAGGCAAAGCTGGGCGTCATCGGTGGCGTGGATACCTATTCCACCCAGAACGTTCCGACCCACACGGTTGGCCCGCTGGGCGGCTCCCCGCTCGTTAACGGCGCGAACCAGGCCACGACCTACGCCGCGACCAAGGACACCGGCACTCAGTCGCTTATCACTGACGGCTGGACCGCCGCGGCTGCGGCTCGCGTCAAGGCTGGCGACGTGTTCACGATTGCCAACGTCTACGACGTGAACCCGATCACGAAGGCCGTTCTTCCCCACCTGAAGCAGTTCACGGTGGTGGCTGATGCCTCGTCTGACGGCTCGGGCAATGCGACCCTCACGATTGCCCCGGCGATCATCGCCTCGGGCGCGTTCCAGAACGTCTCGGCTGGCCCTGCCGACAATGCGGCCATGACCTTCCTTGGCACGGCTGCCACCGGCTACGCTCAGAACCTCGTGTTCCACAAGAATGCGTTTGCTCTCGCGATGGTCCCGCTCGTGGCTCCTCCGGGTGCGGTCGATGTGGCGCGCAAGTCCACCAACGGCCTGAGCGTTCGCGTGATCCCCTTCTATGACGGCGTGAACGACGTGTCCAAGTGGCGTCTCGACATCCTCTATGGCGTCAAGACCATCGACCCGCGCCTCGCGGCCCGCCTGAGCGGCAGCCCCTAATGCGGCTTGAGACTGAGGGGGAGGGCGAAAGCTCTCCCCTTACTCCGACCTGGGGCTATGCCAAGGACGGGGCCGCCGAGATTTTCCACCTCAAAGCTGGCGAAGCATTGCCAGACGGCTGGGCCGATACGCCCGCCAAGTGGGTACCCCATGTCGAAAACCAAGAGCGAATTGATAACGGAGGCGCTTCAGGAGTTGAACGCTCTCGGCGCGGGTCAAGTCGCAAGCGCTGAGGATATCGCCGCCGTCGATGCTCGCGTTCAGCCGCTCTTGGAGGATCTTGCAAGCCGGAATGCCATTTACATCGGGGACGCTGACGACATCCCCGATTCAACGTTCCCTCATCTCGTGGTGCTGTTGGCCGAAGCCTGCGCCAAGAAGTTCGGAAGGCCGAGGGATACAGATGCCATCACGCTTGCGGAGAACCGCCTAAGGACGCTTGCCCGGATCGGCAGCGGGACGCGTAAGACACTGGCGATCGACAGCGCTCTCCGCCCCCGCCGTCGGTTGGGGGGCTCTCAATGGTAGCCGTTCCGTTCCCTCTATCCTCAACGCCAGGCCTTCGCCCCGGTGAGGGAGAGGGCCGTATTGTCAACGGGTACAACGAAAAGGCGGGCGACCGGGTTTACAACCGGCGCTCTGCGGGGCTGTCCGTGTTTGCCAATACGACCAAGAGCGGGCCGCGTGGGCTCATTGACGTGAATGGGACGTTGTACGCGGTCTATTCAGGCGCTGTCGTGAAGGTATCCTCGGCAGGAACGGTTACTACGCTTACGGGCTCTATCCCCGGAACGGATGGCGTCACGCTTGCCCGAAACAACAAGGTCACTGGTGGAGTCTCAACGCCGGATATCGTGGCCGTCCGTGAAGGCGGGGGGGCGTACATACTGACCGAAACCGCTGTCTCCGCCTACCCCGGCACGAACCTGCCAGCCACGGTCAATTCGGTGGACTTCCAAGACGGGTTCTTTGACTTCACCATCCCCGATGGCCGGATCTTCGCCAGTGAGTTGAACAGCACCAATATTAACGCTCTGTCCTTCGCCACAGCGGAAGCAAAGCCGGACGGCCTCAAGCGCGGGTTCGTCCATGCAGGCACTTACTTTGCGATGGGCACCGAAACCATCGAGCCGTGGAAGAATGTCGGGGCTATGCCGTTCCCCCTGGCGAGAATGACCTCGGTTCTTCCTGTCGGCCTACTTACCACGATGGCGGTGGCTGGCTTTGAACTGGGATGGGACCGGGAGCCTCATTTCGTGGCTCATGACGGCACGGTGCGGGCTCTCAGAGGCTTCGATACTCCAAGGGTCTCCACCCCTGACGTAGAAGCCTTTATTGCCCGTTCCACGGTCTCGACGCTTGAAGCTTATGTCTATACCGCCAAGGGCAACGCCTATTGGGTCCTGTCCTCTGATGCGGGGACATGGGAACTGAACGTTAGCTCTGGTCTCTGGAATGAGCGCTTGAGCACGGGTACCAATCGTTGGCGAGCCTCTCATTCCGTGAAGCTCAATGGCGCTTGGATTATGGGCGACACCCTGTCCACGAACCTCCTCAAGGTTGAGGATGGTTTACGGACGGAAGCGGGCGTAGTCGCTCCCTGGACCATCGAAAGCCAGCCCTTGAAGGACTTCCCGGTGCGGGTGGCGGTCCCAGGCATCTATGGCGACTTTACGGAAGCCGATGGGGCTATGGTTGACGTGTCATGGTCGCATGACGGCGGCAAGACGTGGGCAACGCCTCTCAGCCGCTCATTGTCACAGGCTGACAAATATCCCGTATCTGTAAACCGTGCCGGGCTGTCGACCCATCACGGCTTGCGGGTGCGGTTCTCGTCATCTTCGACGCAAGATTTCTCGTTCATGGGTGCATCTGTGCCGGATCTTCAGCAGAGGCGGCCCTGATGGCATCGAACGACATCACGCCGCTTCTGGATTCCCAGCCGCCGAACCTTCCCTTTAACGTGTCTCGGGTGACAGCGGACGGCAGGCCCACGCAATACCTTCTCGACTGGGAGAATTTCACCAGCGATTGGTTCCGGTCGAACATCGTCAAGACAGACCAGCGCATTGATACGGTGAAGGCGGTTGCGGATGGCGCGTCCGCAGCGGTGACAACGGAAACCAATGCCCGCGTTGCGGCTGATGCAGCGCTTGCAGAGCAGATCACGACGGTTTCGGCCTCTGTGGGCAAGGCGACGGCCAGCGGACAGATTTACTTCGGGGCCATGGCAGGCCCAGCCGGATCCGTTGCGGCCTATGGTGTGTTCCTGACGGCGGGCGACACCTATGCCGGGATGCAGATCATTGCCGAGAGCGGTGGCGGTGCCTCTATCGGGTTCGCGGCGAACGATTTTCGCCTGACGGACAGCGGGACGGCTCAGAACGTCTTCAACTACACGGCGGGGGTTTTTACCTTCAATGTGCCAGTCAGGGTCGGGACGCTCGACATAGCAACGCAGGCTGTCACAGCCCCATCGGTCGTGTCGTCTGGATCGGTGACAGCCCTCAACAGCACTGCTGGGGGGTGGTTCACGCTCATATCGGCATCCGCCACAGGCATCAGCGGGTACGCCGCGATCATCAGCGCAGACTGTCAATACAGACTCGCCAGCGGCACAGGGACGATCACGGGGCGCTACAGGCTGCTGAAGAACGGCAGCACGGTCCTCCGCTCGGGTAACCTGTTTCTGTTCGCTGACTTTTCCCCCATTTTCATAAACAAGCTTGATGCCGACATGGCCGGGTCGAACACGTACGAATTGCAGGTAACGATTGCAACGACGGGCACGGTTACATTCGAGTTCACCGACAAGTCCATCATGATCGATATGCGGAAGCGGTAGCAATGGTTGTTCGGTGGGCCAACTCCGCTCAGACCTATGTGACGGTCGAGGATATGGGGAACGTTCATCAGTTCCCAACAGACGAAACGAGCCCAGATTGGGTCCGCATTAAAGCCATGTGCGAGGCGGGGGCTCTGGCTATCGCGCCGTATGAGCCGCCTGCACCGCCAGACGGCGACTAGCTGACAAAAATTTACACGATCAACAAGGCTCGCTTCGGCGGGCCTTTTTCTTTGGGAGGCTCGCTTGAGTTCACCATTCTCCGGCAAGGCCGGTCGCCTTGCATCCATCTGGCAGGCTCAATACCTCCAAGACCAGCAAGGCCAGATCGATAAGCGTATTCAGGATGGGCAGACGCAATCGCTCGCCTCCCTTGGGAAGGGCTTCGATGCCGCGCGCAGCAGCTACGGCGATGCGATCGATCTTTATAGCCCCTACCGCGAAACGGGCCTGAAGGCGTTCGGCCAATATGCCGATGCAACGGGCGTCAATGGTCAGGACGGCTACGACCGCTCTGTGGGCAATTTCCGCGCCGGTCCAGGCTATGAGTGGCAGAGGGACCAAGGGACGGATGCCGTAGCCCGTAAGCAATCGGCTCTCGGGGCGCTTGGGTCCGGCAACACCATGACGGCTATTGCTGACTATTCCTCGCATCTCGCGGACCAAGAATACGGCAACTATCTGAACCGCCTCAAAGGCGTGAGTGATGTCGGATACAACGCGACCGGCGCACAAGCTGGGCTCACGAAGGGCATTGGCGATCTCTACGCGCAGCAGGGCGCAGGCGAGGCTGGCGTGTATGGCGACAGCACTCGGCTTGGCGTCGGCACTCTCGCTAATACGACAAACGGAATCTCGAATGCCGTGCAAGGTGGGATGATGGCGGGGCAGAACGCAGCTGCGAACCGTTGGAACATGGGGATGAGCCTTGCAAGCCTCGGCGCGAGTGCACTTGGCGGACTGTCCGGGATGCCAACGAATGGCTCAACGCTTGGGTCTCGAATGTTCGGGTTTGGAGGCTAATCCATGTCAGGTGGTTACGGTCCCCCGCTTTTGAATTTCCAGCCCCTCGCGAACCTCGGCAAGACGTTCTTCGATGCGAAGGATCAGGCTCTAGAGCGTAATCTGAAGCAAATGCAGCTTCAATCCGGCGACGAGATTGCGAAGGCAATGGCGAGCGGAATGGGCGGCCCCCCATCGGCAGCGGGTCAACCGACGCAGCCGCTTTCCGCTCTTGGGCAGCCTCAGCCCAAGCAGCCGACATTCGCCGCGATGGACGGCACCAACCCAACGCAACAGCTCGGGGGAGACAGGGAAGCCTTTACCCGTTCAGTGATGCCTTTCGCTCTTGAAGCGTCGAAGCAGACCGGCGTTGACCCCCGCATCATCGTAGCCCAGGCAGCGCTTGAGAGCGCGTGGGGGACAAAGGCACCGGGGAACAACTTCTTCGGTATCAAGTCGCACGGTCAGGGCGGGGGACAGAACCTCGCTACCACCGAGGTTATTAACGGTCAGCCGGTTCAGGTGAACGACAGCTTCCGCACCTATGGCGGCCTTGGCGACAGCGTGAAGGGTTATTCCGACTTCATCAACTCTAACCCCCGCTATGCTTCACTGAAGACAGCGCAAGGGCTCGATAGCCAGATCCAAGCCCTACAGGCATCCGGCTATGCCACAGATCCGAACTATGGGGCCAAGATCGCATCTATTGCGAAGGGGCTACCTGGGGCGGACTTGCCGGCTCCTGGCGCACAGAACGCACAAGGGTTCCTCATCCCCGGTCAAAGCGCAGGGCAGGGCGGTTCCCCCGTCCAGGTGCCCGCCTATGTTCAAAACATGCTCGGCAGCCAGAACCCCTATGTTCGGGCCAAGGGCGTGGAACTCTACCAACAGTACCAGAAGGCGCAGCAGGACTTCGCCGTCAAACTGTGGGAGAAGAATTGGGAGCAAGCGAATAAGGATCGCGAGTTCAGTCTGAAGGGGCAGGAAGTCGGGATTAGCCAGGGCCGTCTTGAGAATGACCGGGAACGCCTCGGGCATGATATGACCAAGCCGCAGGCTGTCGGCAACGCGCTTGTGGGTCCTGACGGCAGCGTAGTTTATCGGGGCCCGAACGTGAAGACGGAAGTCGTCAATGGGCGCATTGTCTACATTGACCAGAACGCGGGGAAGGCCTCGGACATTACCCCGGATGGCATCGACGGCAAGTGGGAAATCAAGACCATCAAGAATGCCGATGGGTCTGAGACACCAGTCTATTTCAATCCAGCCAATAAACAGACCGAGCCGGTTCCTGGCTTTGCCACCGGCCCGTCGAAGGCCGCACTGGCAGAGGCGCAGGCGAAGCAGGCAGCGGATATTGTGGTTCAGGACATCGACAGGATCTTTGAACTCGCCAAACAATCAAGGCTCCCGGTTACGGGCGGCGCCGGGCAGGCGATGTCATATCTCGCTGGAACGAATGCACACGACATCTCCAATCTTGTCACCACGATCAAAGCGAACGCCACCTTCGACAGGCTTCAGCAGATGCGGAAAGCCTCGCCAACAGGAGGTGCTCTCGGCGCGGTCAGCGATAACGAAAACAAACTCCTTGGGTCGGCCATCGGCAGCCTTGAGCAGTCCCAGAGCCATGACCAGTTCATCCGTAACCTAACCCGCGTGAAGAAGATCTATACCGATATCATCCATGGCCCTGGAGCGGGTGGCGAGGGAGGTAGCCTCAAATCCTCGCAAGGCGACGCCCAAGTGGATCAAAGCGGCTGGGTGGCGGCCCCCGGCGGCATTCGGATTAGGGAAAAGCGCTGATGCCTATTTTCGAGGTTGAGCACGGCGCGAAGACCTATGAGGTTGACGCGCCAGACATGGATAAGGCCCTAGCCGGTTTCCAAGCACACATCGGCGGGAATGCCCCCCCCGAGAAGGCCAGCTTTGATGATCGGTTCGGCAACGGGCCGATGGCTAGCGAGAGCCCGATTGCAGCGGGCAAGGCCCCCGAGATGAGCCCGATGCAGGCCGGGTTGCAGCGGTTCGCCGAGGCCAACGACCCACGCTTTGCTGGGCAGCAGCAGGCCCGCAGAACGATGGGCGCACTCGGCGCCGGGCAGGAAGGTATCCTTCAGGGTTTAACGTTCGGGTTCGGTGATGAGTTGATGGCGGGAGCCATGACGCCCATCGAAGCGATCAAGGGCGCGATTACCGGGCAGGATGCGGGCAAGGACATTGGTCAGCGCTTCAGTGATGCCTACACTCGCAAACTTGAACAGGAGCGCGGCAAGCTTGATGTGGCGAGGGAAGAATACCCGATTGCAACGGGCATCGGCAGTGTAGCGGGTGGGTTGACGACAGGCGGCAATCTCGCAAAGGGCGGGGTGACGCTTCTGAACATCGCCAAGCCCACTGTGCCAAAAATGGTTGGTGCGGGTGCGGCGGAAGGAGCGATTTACGGCGGGCTCTACGGCGCTGGCGAAGGCGAAGGGGTTGACGACAGGCTCGCAAAAGCCGGGCGTGGCGCTGCCATTGGCACGCTAGTTGGCGGCGGGCTCGGTGCTATCGGTGCGCGCGGCGCGCAGAAGGCAGCGGAGAAGGCAGTGCCAGATGCTCAAGGGCTAAAGGCCGCCTCCAATGCGCTCTACAAGCAGGCCGAAGATGTCGGGCTCGTGCTCAAGCCGCAGAGTTTCGCCCAAAACGTAGACGACATCGCGGCGACCGTCGCAGAAGCGGGCATAGACCGTTCTATCCATCCGCGCGCTTCGGCGGCATTGGCGCGGCTCGAAGAGGCAAAGGGCCAGCCGATCACTCTGAAGCAGTTCGACGTTCTGCGGCGTGTCCTTGGCGCTGCCGCAAAGAGCAACGAGCCTGATGAGAGGCGCATTGCCTCCATCATGATCGATAAGTTGGATGACTATCTTGCGAACGTCTCGACATCGGAGGTGATCTCCGGCAACCCCAAGATGGCTTCTGGGCTCATCGAGAATGCCCGTAATCTATGGGCGCGCGCTCGCAAGACGGATCTCCTTGACGAGATGAGCCGTCGCGTTGACCTGAACGCTCAGATGTTCTCTGGGTCGGGCAGAGAGAATGCTATCCGCACTGAGTTTCGCAATCTGGCCAAGCGCAGCGACTTCAAGCGGATGTTTAGCCCTGCGGAGCAGGCTGCGGTTGAAAGGGTGGCAAAGGGTGGGCCCGTTGAGAACGGCTTACGCCTCCTCGGGAAGCTCGCCCCGACCGGGGTTGTATCTGGGATTGGCGGGATGGCCATCGGCAACCATGTGGCAGGTCCGGTCGGTGCCGTTGCCGCGCCGGTTATGGGCGGGCTTGCCAGAGCGGGGGCGACGGCTCTCACCGGGCGCAATGTGAAAGCAGCGGAGCTCTTGATCCGCAATGGCGGGGTCATGCCGACCGCTGGAGCGCTTTCAGGGCCTCAGCGGGCAATGATTGATCTGCTCATGAAGGGCAGCTCCCCTCAAGGCACCAGCTTGCCTAATTACGCGCCGATGAGCCTGTCTGAGCTGGGGCGCATGACCCGGTGATGTAGGTGCAGGAAAAGTCGAAAAGCCCCCTTTCGAGCCATCCAGCGGTAAGCTCGAGGGCTATAAGTGCAATAATCACCCCAATGATGGTCTGGGCCAGCATAGGCTTTGCGTTCGGCCCGAAGATTGGTTCGCGGCTCATTTCTTCGGCTCTTTCTTGGGCCGGGCCGGCCTTTAGTGGCTATGTCTCGTCCACCAAAAAAGGAATCCGGCTGTGAGAAGGCCGCCGACCGGCATCACCAGTAGAGTAAGGAACTGGGCAGTCGTCATGGCTTCAAGCCTTTCAACACGTATCGGGCAGCCAAATGTATGGCATTGCTCACCATTATGCAAACCGTACAGGCAATCGCCGTTCCGGTTAAGAGTTTAGGGCCGGGTGAATTCAGGGCTGCGATAACTGGGGCAATGCCACCTACGGCATAAAGAGAAATCCCCATGCCGTTCAAATAGGTAGCTGTTAGCTTTACCCGTTCATTATGGACGAGGCTCATTTTCCGACGTTCCCTCCCCAGAGATAGGACAATATGACGGGGAAGGAAGGGGAGGGGAAGGCCCCATAGCCAACACACCGAGCCGCCTCCGAGCGGCATTCTCTTTAGGGCTCGCTTCGGCGGGCCTTCTTCTTTCGAGCCGCTCCTCACCGGGGCGGCTTTTTCTTTGGAGGCCTTATGAGCGGCACAGCTCCCTATGAGGTGCATGTCACCGGCACAGACGATGAGACGTTCTTGTTCTCTATCCCCTTTGAGAGCGCGGACGGAACGGCTTTCCCGTTCGGTGGCTACGCAATCGAATATGTCGTCGCCAAGCATGGGCACAACATACTCCGGCTCTCTCAAGGCTCAGGCCTTACAGTTTCGCCGCCTAACGTCGTCTTCAAGGCCGCTCGGGGCTCCCTCCATGTGGGGGAATATGACCACGGCTGCCGACTCCGGAGCCTCGAAACGGGCGATGAATTCCAAGTGTTCGACGGCTCCGTGACCATTGGCGAGGGCAATTTCTGATGAAGGTTCAAATCCGCCCTCGGGGTCCGTCGAGTGTGAAGCTGAAGTTCACGCTTGGGCTTCCTGGCCCAATTACGGAGTTCCGGGTCAACCCAACCACATTCGTGATTGAGAGCCGTCCTGCGGGCTCGTCCACATGGGCGGCGGTTCCGGGGGGCAGCCTTGATAGTATCATCGGGCCGTACCGAACGGATGCGCAGGCCGCAGCGTCAGACGCCTCGACAAGCGCCACCAATGCGGCGGCGAGCGATGCCGCCGCGCTCGTTTCGCGGGACCGGGCGGCTGAATGGTCCGACAAGTCTTACAACGTCGAAGTCACTCCAGGGCGCTATTCGGCCTACCATTGGGCCTCGGTCTCCTACAACAACAGCGTTCAGGCGGGTGTGCACAAGGATGCGGCTGCGGCGTCGGCTGGCAATGCGGCGACAAGCGAGAGCAACGTCGCCAGCGGCGTAACCATCGCCACTACGCAGGCGGGCATCGCAACGGCTGCGGCAACTCAGGCAACCGCATGGGCAACCGCGCTTGGACTTCAGGTGCTCGATTTTTCGCAGCCAAGCGACCCCTCTTCCGTTAACGATTGGAGCCTCTGACGATGGCCAGACAACCCCGACAGCTTGCACGGCAGGGTGCCGCCGCTGATCTCCCCAACCGCGCTGCGGTTGATGCTTATGCCGGTCCTGCCGGTGAAGTGATCTCGGATGGCCAGCGCCTGCGCTTGCAAGACGGCTCGACACCGGGCGGGCTCCCTGTCGCGATGATGGGCGATGTCCAGATCACCCGTGTTGCGATGGTGGACAGCAACCGCGTCGGGCAGCCCAAAGACGGACTGGTAGCTTTGACCGTGACCTTGACGGCCCCGCGCACCTATACACTCCCAGCGGCCAACGCCGTTCCCGCTGGCACGGCTATCCGGGTCTTTGACGAGGTAGGGGCCATCAACGGCTCTAACACCCTCTCGGTCGCCCGCTCTGGCACGAACACGATCAATGGCGGCACCGGGTCCGTCGTCATGAGCCGGGCCTATAATACGGTTGCCTTCTATTCGGACGGTACCAGCAAGTGGACCTATGACCCGATCTCGCTGGCCCCTCCTGTGGCGCCAGCTGGCTCCTTGCCGCAGGGCCATCTCTTCGGGCTGAAGGTGTCTCGCCCCTCCGCAACCTCGATTGCCATAGCAGCCGGCAGTTGCGCCTCTGATGATAGCACCCCAGCGACCCTCAATCTGGCCGCCTTCACCAAGAACTTCGTCGCATGGACCGCAGGGACGACTGGCGGGCTCTTGGATGCTGCGGCAAGTTCGGGCTGGTGGCATCTGTTCGTTATCGGCAAGGCAGACGGCACGACGGACGTTTATGGCTCCAAAAGTCTGACTCCGACGCTGCCGAGCGGGTACGTTTCCAAGCGGCGGATCTTCTCGGTCTTTTACGATGGATCTGCGATCCGCGATTTTGTGCACACGCCGTCCGGGTGGGTGCTATGGGCGAGCCCAACCCTTGATCTCAGCACGACGGCCGGAACGACCAGAGCCTTGACGGCGCTCTTTGTGCCGCCCGGATTCCAGACCGAGGCACAGATCAGGGTGCAGATTTCCGCGCCTGTATCAGTTGTCTCTAGTGTGTCAGTCGGCTCTCCTGATGTTGCCGATGTGGCCCCGAGCTTCGCCAATGTAGGCTATGATTTCGTCAATTATAATGGCGGGACCAACGACCAATTCACCCGCGTGACGGTCTTGACGGACAACCAAAGCCGCATTGCGTACCGCGCGGACCAGGCGAATACAGGATTTAAGTTAAGCACGCTCGGCTACCGCGAGATGGCAGGGCGGTTTTGATGGCGGTCTCCTCCACGCTGTACCAGATCGTGCGCTATCTGTCGTACAAGCAGGCGATCCCGGTTGCTGGTCTCGATCAGGGCAACCCTGATGCGGGATGGGGGACGACCTTAATCATCGCGCCGGGGCTCTACACTGTTAACGGGCTGACCTATGATCTGCGACGGCAAGGGCTTTTCGCGCTGATGGCCTACGATGCCACGCCACCATCTGGCCCCGCTCCATACATGAGCGCCGGCTATCAGTTGATTGCCGACCCCAACAATCTCGATCTTCTCGCAGTAGCTCGGGGCATCGCTGAGATGGTGCAGTATGGCTACAAGGATGAGGGGCTCGCGGCGGCTGATTGGCTCGCGACGGCCCGAACCCGCAAGCTCGCATCGCGGTGCGGGCCACTAACGGAGAACTTCGCCAAGCCGATCTTCGCGTCTCTTGGCGTCCCCCATCGGATTTGCCGCCTAGTAACAGGCGAGACGCCGACTGATTTCGATGACGGGCATGTCTTGTCGGAGGTGTTCTTCAACGGGCGCTGGCGGCTCTTCGATTTCCCGAACAATCTCGCCTATACGGCGACCGGTTACACGAGCACGGACGATCTTCTGTCTTTGACGGAGGTGGTAGACCGTGGAGTGTTGAACTGTGTCTTCGTGCCTCTGGCTGAACAGGAGATCCGGGCCGAGGACCCGACCTCGGGGATGCCCCCAGTAGGTATCTACGGCGGGATGATGCTGAAGACTGAGGAAGATACTCGGGAGTGGTTGCGTCGCGTTTACCAGATACCCGGCATCGATACATCTGACGGCAAGACCCATTGGTATCTGCCGTCCGCTTATTCGTCTCGAGCGAGCTACATCACCGGCCTCGGACCCAACAACATCATCGAGACTGAAGCGGCTTGGCGCGCGCTGTTCTATCCGGGGCCTTACTCGACCAGTACGCCTGTCATCCGGCGCCAGGTCGGTGGCTGACGAATGATGGGCGCGGTTACGAGGTGGGGTGCCGCATTTCATTCACAGAGTTCCCTTCGCACTGTGCGCGAGCGGGAACTCCCCACGCCTTTGCTCCTGCCGGAATATCCCGGTTAACAAAGGACATGGCGCCGATCACCGCGCCATCTCCGATAGTGACGCCCATCTGAATGACTGTGTTCGGGCCGATATAGACCCGGCTTCCGATTTTGGTAGGGCGGCGCTCCGGGTCAGCCTTGCCCCCCGAAGTCGCCCACTCGACCGTGTGATGGGTGTAGATATGAACCCCTGCCGAGATCGAGCAATATTCACCGATCTCCAGCCCGCCTGAGCCGTCACGGATAACATTGGGGCCAATCCAGGTTTTAGCTCCCACGCTGACGCTGCCGAGCACGAGCACGTTGTCGTACATCGACGCGCCTTCGCCAAAGCCGCATTCGCGGGCGTTCTGCCAGCGATCTGTAATCAGGTCTCCGAAGGGGAGGCGGCGATTGAATTTTGCCTGTTTCTCCGCCTGAAGCTCGCGCTGGATGTCGTTGAGATCGTGTCTGAGGCCCAAGATGGGTCTCCTTTTGCGGGCGTGTCGCCGCTCCTTAACACGGGAATGATCCCACCCCAAGCCGCCCCTCAACTGGGCGGTTTTTCTTTATCTGGAGAACAGAGAATGGCGAACCTGTCGATGAAGACGGGGCAGAAGGGGCTTGCCCTCATCAAAGAGTTCGAGGGCTGTGAACTCAAAGCCTACCGCGATGCAGTTGGTGTCCTCACCATTGGTTATGGTCATACGGCGGCGGCGGGTGCCCCAACTCCGAAGGAAGGGCTGCTCATCACGCCGAAGGATGCCGAGGACATTCTAAAGCGCGATCTCGGCCAGTATGAGCGCGCCGTGATCGAGTTCGTAACGGTCCCTCTCAACCAAGAGCAGTTTGATGCTCTGGTGTGCTTCACGTTCAACCTCGGGCCAAAGAACCTTCGTAGCTCGACCCTGCTGAAAAAGCTCAATGCTGGGGACTATCAGTCTGTCCCTTCCGAGATGCGGAAATGGGTGAAGGCAGGAGGGAAGACGCTCCCCGGCTTGATCCGGAGACGAGAGGCGGAAGGCTTGTTGTTCGCGACCAAAGCGATGCCCGCCGTGTCGCAATCGCCGCGCGACATCGAACCCATTGAACCCCCGACCAACTGGCTTGTCGCCCTTCTGAAAAGGATCTTCGGATGAATCCTCTGCTTGTCCCTATCATAGGCAGCATTGCTGAGAAGGTCGTTGACCGGCTCATCAGCGCGCCGGCTGTGCCGGTTGCCCGTGTCGATGCCCCCGCCGTTCGGGAGGAGGTCGCCGCCGTCGTCAAGCCCGTCATCGAGCACCTGACAAATAATGAGCCATGGTATGCCTCACGTGTCACATGGGGCGCTATCGCGACGATCCTTTCCGGCCTGTCTGCTCTCATCATGGCGGCAGCCAACGGGGAACCGAGCATCGAGATTTACGCAACGGCCCTGACGGGTATCGGCGGCGGCTTCTACACACTCTATGGCCGGTGGAAGGCTAGAAAGCCGTTGGGTGCATAATGAGCGACGACACCCGCGAACGCATTGTCGCCCTCGAAGTAAAGGTCGAGCACCTTTCCGAGACGCTCGCAGAAACCAACACTGTGGTTAGGGAGCTTCGTGACCTTCTCCTTCAGGCGAAGGGTGCCCGGTGGATGATCGGCATCCTGATAGCCATCGGCGGCTTTATGGCGGGCATTGCCGCGAAGTATCTGCCCTTCCTCCCCCGCTAATCCCCCACAATCGGAGCCTATCCATGGCAGCCCGTATAGCGGCGCTGGTCGCGGTCGTATGCCTCGCTTCATGTGAGGTGAAGACCGCACGCGTCAGCCACCCCTCAAAGCTCGAAAAGACCTGCGCCTATCAAGGCTCATTCCTGCCTTGCTTCATCATGGATGAGGCGAGGGGAACAACGTGGAGCGTGTGAATGCCGACTCCCCCGCTCTCTGATGAAGAGCTTCTGCGATCCTTAGAGGTTCGCAATCGTCACCGAACCCTTGACGACGCCGCAAGGGAATTGGGGATCACCCGGAGCACCTTGCAGAACCGCTTATTGCGGGCTGCGGAGCGTGGGCTTGATGGGTCCACGCCGGTCAAGATCCCGCTGAATCAGAAGGTCAAGGGCATATCGACCCTGACCGATGTAGCTGGCAACGTCATCCTTCAATGGACCAAGACGACGACGGACGAGAAGGCTGCGGCTGTCGAGTCTGCGATTCGAGACGCCTTTGAGCGCTACCGATCCCCGGCAATTCTGCCGGCACCTACGGGCTACACGGACGAGAGCCTGTTGGTCGTCTACCCTGTCGTGGATCTCCACTTGGGCCTGTTCTCGTGGGCGAAGGAGACGGGGGAGGACTACGATCTGAAGATTGCGGCTGACCTTCTCCGGTCCAGCGTGTCAAACCTTGTGGGTCGGGCCGCGCCAGCAAGAACCGCCCTCATCCTCGACATGGGCGATTACTTCCACACCGATAACAGCAAGAACCAGACGGCTCGTAGTGGGAACCCGCTGGACGTTGACACCCGTTACGGCAAGGTGGCTCAAGTTGGTGTAGAGTTGGCCGTCGAAGTGATCGAACTGGCCCTCCAGAAGCACGAGCGCGTTGAATACCGGAAGCTCCCCGGCAATCACGACGACGAAACGAGCCTCATGCTCGCTATCGCCTTGGCGGCTTGGTTCCGCGACAATCCCCGCGTCTCAATCAGCACCGATCCGTCCCGTTTTTTCATGAAGCAGTTTGGGCTCTGCATGGTTGCCGCGACCCATGGCGACATGCTCAAGATGGGGGACATGGCGGGGTATATGGCCGCCAAGTGGCCCCGGGAATGGGGAGAGACAGAACATCGCTATGGCTACACCGGCCACGTCCATCATGACCGTGTGAAAGCGGGCAACGGTGTTCGTCTGGAATCTTTCAACACTCTGGCCGCTAAGGATGCGTGGCACGCTGGCGAGGGCTACATGTCTCCCCGCTCCATGGTGTCGATCACACTCCATCGGGACTATGGCGAGGTTGACCGGCTGACAGCTTGTCTGCCGATGCTGAAGAGGGCGGCATGAGCCCAGAAGACATCGTGACGGAATATAAGGCTCTCAACAAAGGCGACGCAGAAGCCGCGCTTCTGGCGCTCGCCTATGACGCAGTTGAAGCCCTTGGGAGGCAGGCCGGTCAGGTCAGCCGATACTACGCCGCGTGCTCGAAAGCCTACCTTCGGGAGAAGGCAAGGGATGAGGGCCCGGTTCGGATTGATGCGCCAGCGGACCCGATCACGGACGATTGGATCAGGACGGGAGTTGGGCCGTGACAGTCGAAGAATACGATCCAATCATCCGCCCGTTCGTCAGCTATCATGACGGCGGGTTCTCTCTGACCTACACGGACGAGCGAGGTCAGGTTAAGGCGATGAAGCTCCCAGAAATTTGGGTGGCTCGCCTGCAACTCTCTATGGCGGAGGCTTTCCGGGTAAAAGCTGAGGAGCGCGTCAAAGCTGGGAGGCCTACCGGTCATTCGCAGGCCGCCGACTAACCCCCATGTCATAAGGTGAGGGGGCACCTTCGCCTCTCCGGCAGGCTGCCACCTCTCTGGCTCGCCCGCCGCACCTGACGCATTTAAGCTTCCTCGCCACGGTCGAGAGCATTTGCCCGTCTGACGCCTTTAAAAGCTGCCACCACACGATGACGATGTAGCCGCATCCATCACAGATAATGTGCAGCCCGTCATAGCCTTGGCGCTTTAGATCCCCGATTGTTGGCATGTCTTTGTCCGTGAACGAAGCGTGAACATGCCATAGGGTTAAGCGGGAGTCGAATCCTCGCTCATCTCGCGTCCCTCTCTCCGGTGGGGCGGGCTATCTCCTTCGCTTCCTCAAGGAGCTTTTTCATCCCGTCCATGTTTCTGCCTATCCGGTCAAAAGCGGCGTCAGTCCTCCGCCCCCATTGAAGCATTACTACGATGATAAGGACCGCGCCGACAACCAAGGGGACGGCTATCGCCACGAACAAGCTGGGGTGCAAGAGGTGGCTCATCGTCCGCCTCCAATAGAGGAAGGAGAGGCCATGAACGACTCGGGAACATCGTTCGGGACTTTTTCGGGACTTTCGGTCCCGAACTGTGCGTCTTGGCTCCTTTCTGTTCCCAAAATGAATTTCGGGGGTTGCGCAATGGCGACTCGAAAGCTAGATGAACCAAGCCGTTGAGGCGTCGGAGCGTAGCGCAGCCCGGTTAGCGCACTAGTCTGGGGGACTAGGGGTCGGAGGTTCAAATCCTCTCGCTCCGACCATTACCGATCCGGGTCGGTCTTTCCTTTTTATCGTGGGTCTGACGCGCAGCATCGATGCGCCGGCCGCGTTGTTTTTACCTTTCACAGCTTCCCATTAAAAACCCCGCTGCGGATGCGGCGGGGCTGTACTTGGCGAATTGTGGCTTCGCGCGGGTTTACGGATAGGTGCAAACGTAGCGCATGCCGTTGTGAGCCAGGAAGGTGCCCGTGGCCGGGTCGTAGGAGCGGTACTTGCGCGCGCAATAGGCTGCCACCGAGGGGCTCACCGTGCCGGGGGGCGGGGGCGCGGCCGGAGCGGCAGCGGCCTGATTGGCGATCGCACCCGCAATGAGAGCACCCGCTGCGATGCCCGCAACGCCAGCGGCGACCGCCGCACCGTTATCGCGGCGGTAGTAGTACGGGCGGGCGTAATAACCGCGACGGTAATAATACTGCGTGTAGCTTTCGGACGGATAGGCCTTCTGCACGTCGGGTAGAGTGCGGCTCGGGACAGAGTCCGCGCTGGCAGGTAATGCTGAGGCGACCGTGGTCACCGCGACCAGGGCCGCAACGAACGTGCGCATGTCTAACTCCTCGTTTGAAAGGGCGGCTGAGAACTCGACCGCGTGGGATTTGACTGGTTCAATATAGCCTCGGAACGCAGCGTAGCAAATATCGCTCGCGATGATGTGTGCTGGCATACCCAAGAGACAGGCCTGTGAAGACAAGGCATGCGCTAGTAAAAGCCTCCCCATGAAGCGCTGTTTTGCAATTTAAAGTTTGGCGTTGTTTGCTAAAACTCGGAGCACTACGCCTCGTCGCGCGCGCGTCGCTTGCGATCCCGCGCGAGGCCGCACGGGACCTCCGACGGCCGGTGGAGCCGATTCCCCCTTTTTCGACCCGGCGGAGAGACGTCCCACATTTCCTGGGATTGAGGCCGCTTTCGAGTGCGCCAAAAGACCTGAGCCTCTGCCAAACCTCGCCACGAAAAGAGTGATTCTAGTGGAGCTTGGAAATAATTGTGCGCCGTGCGTTTATTCCACGGCGCTTAGTTATGTATTCAAGTCAGTTTATTTGAATTATTGGCAGTTTATGTCGCATAGTTGTTTTTATTGTAACGCTGAATAAAAACTGAGTTTGGTACGAATTATTCACCATAATAACGTTTGTACGGTGTCGTCCGTCCTTAATTACGTTTGGATTCGAGGATTTTCGCAGCGACTGGGAGCACATGCCTAACATTTATCGCTACGGTAGATGCTGGATTTCCTCTGAAAAATTCTTACAAACTAAAACCAATATTATTATGTCTCTTTGTGGGGCCTGCATGGTACGCGCCGCGTTGTTTCTCTCTCTGATCGCCCTGGTTGGATGGGGAAACACCTCCCTCGCATCCGAGCCGTTGCCGGCTCCGACCGGTCCCGTGATCCTCACAATCACCGGAAACATCCAGCAGACGAACGCGCCGGGGCAGGCCCGCTTCGACCGAGCCATGCTTGAGTCGTTCGGCATTCTGTCCCTGACAACGAGTTCGGAGCTTTCGGAGAAACCTCAGCTCTTCGAGGGGGTGTCTCTCCGGGCTGTGCTGGATCGCATCGGCGCGAGGGGTATGACGATGAAGGCGAGCGCGCTGAACGACTACCAGGCCGACATTCCCTTCGAGGATCTGCAATATGAACTCTTGCTTGCGCTGCGCCTCGAGGGGCAGCCCTTGAAGCTCCGGGACAAGGGGCCTCTCTGGGTTGTTTATCCGCGTGACGCTCATTCGATCCTGAAAGATGTCAGGTTCGATTCACGCTGGGTGTGGCAACTAAATCGTTTGCATGTTGAGTAGCGATGAAGCGCAGTCCGCATAACTACAGAACGGCTCTCGTCACGCTGCTCGCCATTGCCGGCTTGGTGGCCTGCCTGGTCTTTACGGTGGTGCGGTTGCTTTCCGTCGAGAGCGATCTGCGCAGCGAAGACACGCATGTCAAGCTTTGGCAACTCACGCAGACGCAGTTCGAGGCGGAGTTATTGGCCGAAGGCCTGGCGCGGAAGGCTGCGAATGATCCCTTTACCGGTCTGGAGCAGGAGCCGAACTTCCGGCTCGCCATCCTGATCAGCAGGTTTGGCGTTCTCATGGAGGGGTCCTACGGCGAGCTCATCGAGAGCCTCGGCGTCATGGGCGGCTTCAAGCAGGCTTATCTCCAGTTGACGCTTGCCGAGCCGCTTTTCGACGAGAACCTCTCGCCGCAGGTCGCCCTACAGCTGAGAGCGCAGGCACGCGACCTTGCCTACATGTTGCGGGACGTCGCCAACAAGGTCGTGCTTCTCAATCGCGAGCATGGAGCCTCGACGCGCTCGAAATACCTGAGCGTTGTGTTCGAAAGCATGGCTTTCATCATCGGCATCGTCATCAGTGCGTCCTTTCTGCTGCTGCGCCTCTTTAAGGGCGTGCGGGAAGCGCAGCAGGCGCAGCGCTTACTGCGCCAGGAGCAGGAACTGTCCGATCTGGTGATCAACAACATCAGCAATCAGGGCATCGTCATCTTCGACGATTTTCAGAATTGCCTGCTGTGGAATCCGGGAATGCAAGGGCTGTTGGGGCTGGGGCCGGATAGCGCGGTCGGTCAGCAACTTCAGAAACTGGATCCGCTTTTCCTCAAGCCGGATATCGTCAAATCCCTTGCATTGGCTGTCCAGGGAACAAGCTCCGTCTTCGAGGATGAGAGCGCTTCAGCGATCGGACAGGAGCGGTGTCTCGAGATCAACTGCTTTCCGCTCAATATGGCGGAGCGCAAACTGGGCATCGCGTTCATTCGTGACGTCACCCAACAATGGCGGGCCCGCAAGCAGGCTGAGCGCGAGAACTTCGATCTGGAGATCAAGGTTCAACAGCGGACGGCCGCTCTGCGTCAGGCCGAACGCCGCCTGATCGCCGCCATCGAAACGGCTCCGGATGGCTTCGCAGCCTTCGACTCGGCGGGCAAGCTCCTCTTCGCCAATGAACAGATCTGGGCGGCCGATCCCATTGCTATCTGGTGCTGGGAGGAAATGACGCTTGCCACCTTCATGCGATGCTTCGCGATGTGCGAGGGCGCCGATACCCGGCTTCTGGATCCGGAACTCGACTTCACTGAGATCGAGCTCGATGTTGTCCTCCGAAAGGACGTGTGGGCCCGTCTCTCCGTCACGAAGGCCGATGGCGGTACGGTTTTCGTGCGCTTGATGGATATTACGGGCTACAAGAAGGCTGCACAGGCCCTGCAAAACGCGCTCGATCGTGAGCGGGAGACCACCAGCGCCTACCGCAATTTCGTTTCAATGGTCTCTCACCAATTCCGCACGCCCTTGGCCATCCTGGATTCCAGCGCGCAGCGAATCCTCCGGCGCGGGCCGAATGTGCCGGAAGAGGAACTCGTGACCCGCGTCCAGCGAATTCGGAACGCGACGAGCCGTCTGACCCGCCTCGTCGACAGCGTCCTGAACGCCGCGAGGCTCGATGCCGGGCGGATTGAAGTGAATCCTACGTCCTGCAATCTGGCCGGGCTCGTTTTGGATATTTGTGACAGGCAGCGGGAGGTGAGCCCTCAGGCCGACATTCGCGTCAATGCGCCTGAAACTCCCATTCAGGTCTATTGCGACACGATTCTCATCGAGCAGGTCGTCATCAATCTTCTATCGAACGCGGTCAAATACTCCGGGGAAACCCCGGTTGTGGAGGTCAAGTTGTGGATGGATGGATCTCGCGCGTTCTGCTCTGTTCGCGATTGGGGCCTCGGCATTCCCGCCGATGAACTCGCGAAGATCTTTGATCGATTCTACCGCGCTCGCACAGCCACCGGCATCGCGGGGACGGGAATAGGCTTGAATTTTGCTCAAAAAATCATGCACTTGCACGGTGGGGAGATTCAGGTGGAAAGTTACGAGGCTGCCGGGTCTTTGTTTACCTTTGACTTGCCTGTATCGAACATAGATCAGGCTCAGCAGGCTGCATGATTGGCTTTATAAGATGAATGCCCAGAAGACGATTTTATGCATTGAAGACGAAGAAGATCTGCGGGTCGACCTTGCGGAGGAATTAGCCGCGGGCGGCTACCGTGTGCTTCAGGCATCCAATGGGACCGAGGCCATCGCGCTGCTGGAAAGCCATCGGCCGGATCTCGTTCTTTGTGACATTACCATGCCGGGCCTCGGCGGTTACGGTGTCCTGAAAGCCATGCGTGAGCAGGGCAGCCTCGCTGATGTACCGTTCATTTTCCTGACCGCCCTGGCGGGTCGGAACGATGTCCTCGTCGGCAAGCAGGCCGGCGCCGACGACTATCTCGTCAAGCCGATCGACTACGAAATTCTGCTTGCCTCGATTTCGGCGCGACTCAACCAGGTGGCGCGCGTGCAATCCGGTGCGGTGCAGCGCGCTGAGGAGGCATGGCAGGAAATCCTGAAATCGTCGCGCGGACACACCGTCGAGGCGCTCTATAAGGCGACCTTCGCCTTCGACCGGTTTCTCGTTGGCGTCGTCATCGTGGACGAGAAGGGCGCGGTGCGCCTGACGAACAAGGAGGCCGAGCGCATTCTTGCGGAGGATGACGGTTTGAGCGTTGCCCAAGGCATGTTGAAGGGCTCGGTGCCGAAGCAGAACGCGAAGCTCTATGAAGGAATCGCGAAAGCCTTCGAGGAAGAGGTGCTGGACGAAATCGTGTCCTATCCGCGCCTGTCCGGTGGTCGTCCTTATCTGGTGTTGATTCCGGGCCAACGCTTCTCTGCGGATGACAAGCCGGAAGCCGTCGTGCTGCTCCTGATCGACACCGAGCAGCGGACCAAGGTCTCGGGTGATACCCTGGTCCGGCTCTACAATCTGACTCCCTCGGAGACGCGCGTCGCTCTCATGCTCATCGATGGGAAGCGCCTGGATCAGATCGCCGAGGAACTCGAGGTTGCCCAGACCACCGTCGTGTTCCACCTGAAAAATCTCTTCCGCAAAACCGAGACGAATCGGCAGGCGGATTTGATCCGCGTGCTGTTGTCGGTGCCGCTGCGAACCGCCGCCGATTGAGGCGCTCCGCGATAAGGGAATGTAATCTTATTTACGTTTCGGTGACCATGGCGTACGAAACGGCTCGCGGCCATAGCTTTGCCATGGTTCATTCAGCTCCCAGAGAGGTTCGGGACGCTATTCCTTCCTGCGAAGGGGAGGAGAATCAGGACCTCTCAAGGAATAAGGTGACGATCATGAAGATCATCCAATTCGTTTCTGGCACGGTGGCCGCTCTGGCTCTTGTGACCGGCCTGTCCGCGGTGACGCCCGCCGCGGCGGGAGATCGCCTGTCGCCGGGGGCGGCGGCGGCTATCGGTGTTCTGGGAGGCCTCGCGGTCGGTGGCGCCATCGCCGCGTCGCAGAGCCCGGTCTATGCCGCGCCTGCTCCCGTTTATGTCGCGCCTCCGCCGCCGCGCCAGCCGATCTATGTCGAATCCGAGCCCGTCTATTACGCGCCGCCGCCGCCGCCGGTTTACGTCGAGCGCTGCGTGACCGAGCGTTACAGCGAGTGGGTTCCCGGCTGGGGCTGGGAACAGCGCCGCCGCAGGGTTTGCCGCTAGTTTGATAGAAGAAAGGCCCGCTCCAAGCGGGCCTTTTCTTTAGGTGGCGAGGGGCAGCCGACGCTCAAGCCTTGTCGGGCTTTGCCATCCATCGAATCAACGGCAGCAGCGGGATTACCCAGGCGAGGCCGAGGAGGATGTAGCCCACGGTCTGCACCGGCTTCGGCGCGTCCGTGATGCGGCCTTCGGCGACGACCATGGCGAAGAGCACGTAGAACCCGATAAAGGCCAGCATCACCACCGTCCCGATCAGCTTACGAGTGCGCATGCGCATTTCGAATATCCTCTTCTGCTGTCGCGCCGTGAAAGATGCCCACCGTGAAGGTGCGTCACCGGCATTGATTGCCTCGCGCAGGTGCTGCCTCTATGTGACAAGCCGCATCCGGCGTTCAAGCCCTAATCGACGATGAGAGTGAGCATGGCTGTCGCAGCCCTAGCCGAAAGCGCGCCTCTGGCAGGCCATCCCAAGACCCGGTCCTTGAGAGCCGTCCGCACCTGGCTTTACATCCTGGCGGCCTTGGTCGTCGCCATGATCGCCGTCGGCGGAGCGACGCGTCTCACCGGCTCCGGCCTGTCCATCACCGAGTGGAAGCCGGTCACGGGGGCGATCCCACCGTTGACCGAACAGGCTTGGCTGGCCGAGTTCGAGAAGTATCGCCAAATTCCGCAATATGAACTCATGAACAAGGGCATGAGCCTGTCCGAGTTCAAGTTCATCTATGCCTGGGAATGGGGGCACCGGCAGCTCGGCCGTCTCATCGGCTTCGTTTTCTTCTTGCCTCTGCTCTGGTTTTGGGCACGCGGCGCCATCAAAGGCAAATTGGTCCTGACGCTTGTCGCCATCGGCGCGCTCGGCGGCCTGCAGGGGGCCATCGGCTGGATCATGGTGGCCTCGGGTCTGGAACCCGGCATGACCGCCGTTGCTCCGATCAAGCTCGCTCTGCACCTGACCGTCGCAAGCGTGATTCTGGCCTGCCTCGTCTGGGTGGCCGCCGGGTTGAAAGACCCAGAGGAGATCCCGAACGAGGGGAATATCGGTCGGTTCGCGCCACGCTTCCTGGTCGGCCTCGTCCTTCTTCAGATCGCGCTTGGCGGTCTCGTCGCCGGATCGAAGGCCGGGCTCACTTACAATACCTGGCCGCTGATGGACGGCGCATTCGTCCCGCCAGGTTCGGCGCTGTTCGTGGTCAAGCCGTGGATCGAGAACTTCGTCGACAATGTCGTCCTCGTCCAGTTCAACCACCGCATGGTAGCTTACGCCATCGTCGCCTTCGCCCTCTGGCATGCGTGGTCGTTACGCCGCCAAGCGCCCGCGTCGAAGGCTTCTCGGCGCTCCACGGCGCTCGCCGGCCTGACCCTCGCGCAAATGGCTCTTGGCATCGTCACGCTGCTGTTCGTCGTGCCCCTTTGGGCCGGGCTGGCGCATCAGGTCTTCGCCATGGCCGTGCTGGGCATGGCGGTGGCGCATGCGCGCGTGAGTGGGCTGACAAAGGCCGCTTAAGCCCGCTTCGGCATGAACAGCCCCGGCACGGAATGGATCAGGGCGTTCAGGGCGAAGCCGATGAACATGAGGCCCGACACCCGCGTGATCGCGATCTCGTAGCGCCGATAGGTCTTACGCACGGCGCTCGCGCCGATGATAGCGACGAGAATCGCATAAGCGACGATTCCGCCGAGACAGCTCGCGACGAGCAGCGCGGGCAACATGCTCCAGGTCAGCGCGCTCGCCTTGGCGGAAAGGAGCGCCGTCAGCGTGGCGACCGCGACCGGATAGGCCTTGGGGTTTGTCATGCCGAAGGTCAGGCCGTGCAGCAGCGGTCGGCGGACCGGAATGTCGATTCGGCCATCGGCGTTTCTCTTGACGCGAATCGCTCTCCAACCCAGCCAGAACAGATAAAGGCCGCTGACCGCTCCCAGAAGATCGAAAACGAAGGAGCCGATGGTGGTGACGCCGATAATGGCGACCAGCGCGAGAGCAGACCACAGGACGTCGCCCGCCAAATGCCCGATCAGGAAAGCCGCGCCCGCGCGCCGACCGCGATCCGCGCCGATTCCAAGGACCGCAAGCACCCCGGGGCCTGGCGTGATGCCATAGACGAAACCGGCGATGCCCGCCGAAAGGAGGAGCGAGAGGTCCATGTGAAATCCAGGAGACGTGGTGAGGGATGACAATGCGATCTTATGTAAGCGGAAGCTCGCCGGTTACGGAAGTCCTGCTTTGCGGAGGCCTATCCGACTCTGTCGTCGCAGCACGTGTTGTTGGGGAGCGGGGCGAGCGGATGCCCTGCGGCGCGAAGCGCGGCAGACTGTGAGATGCGGAGCCTTTACAGTGGCGACCGTGAATGCTGGGTTTGGCTGGGGATATGCACAGCGTTTGGCGGCCGACACCGGAACTGAAGGGTTGCTCTGCTACATAGAAGCAATGTTAATGTACGTGTCACTCGACTGCGCAAGGTCGTAGGAAAAGAGTTATTGGGAGTCGGGCATGAATGTGCTGGTCTTTGCTTCGCGAAAAGGTGGCTCTGGCAAGAGCACGCTCGCGGCTCATCTCGCGAGCTATATCGCCAACCCTTCTCGGCCCACGCTCCTGATCGATGCCGACCCGCAGGGCTCGTTGTCGCTTTGGCATGAACTGCGCGGACAAAGCGACCTGAGCCTCAAGCGCGGCGCGCGCTCTCTGGACGAGACCCTCAAGGAAGCCAAGCGCGACGGCTATCAGTGGGTGCTGATCGACACTCCGCCGAACAAGTCGCCCGCCGTCGTCGAGGCCATCAAGCACGCGACGCTGGTCATCATTCCGACCCGGCCCGGCCTGTTCGACATTGCGGCGCTTCAGGACACGGTCCAGGTGGCGCGCGAGCTGCGCAAGCCCTACGCCGCCGTCATCAATGGCGCTCCCGCCAAGCGCCACGACGTCGAAGTCCCGATCGTATCCGATGCGCGCGGCGCGCTGAACGCGCTCAAGGTTCCGGTCTGGTCCGGGCAGATCACGCATCGCGCCGATTTCTCGCTCGCCCTCGCCGCCGGAGAGGGCGCGAAGGAATTCGAGCCGGATTCGCATGCGGCGGAAGAGATCCAGCGTCTCTGGAACGCGCTCGACCGTTCGCTGAGCGCCATTCATACCGCCTATAAAAAAGCAGGTTCGGGGCGCGCGGCGGCCTGAGCCCATTTTTACCGAAGCGGAATGTTTAAGGGCCCGGCATGACCGGGCCCTCAATTTTTGCGTCGCTGAATCTGAGACCTTTAGGCAGCGTCAAGAGCCTGGTTGAGGTCGTCGATCAGGTCTTCCTTGTCCTCGATGCCGATGGACAAGCGCACCACCTCGGGACCCGCGCCGGCTTGCGTCTTCTGCTCGTCGGTAAGCTGACGATGCGTGGTGGAGGCGGGGTGGATGACCAGCGAACGAGTGTCGCCGATATTGGCGAGGTGCGAGAACAGCTTCAGATTCGACACCAGCTTCACGCCCGCCTCATAGCCGCCCTTGAGGCCGAAGGTGAACACCGCGCCCGCGCCCTTGGGGCAATATTGCTGGGCGAGGTTGTGATAGCGGTCGGAACGCAGGCCCGGATAGCTGACCCAGGAGATTTTGCTGTGCTGAGCCAGATGCTCCGCCACCGCGAGAGCATTGTCCGAATGACGCTGCATGCGTAGCGGCAGGGTCTCGATGCCGTTGATGATCAGGAAGGCGTTGAAAGGCGAAAGCGCCGGTCCGAGATCGCGCAGGCCGAGGACGCGGCAGGCGATGGCGAAGCCGAAATTGCCGAAGGTCTCGCCCAGAACCATGCCGCCATATTCGGGGCGCGGCTTGGAGAGCATCGGATAGCGGTCGTCGCCCGCGAAGTTGAACGAGCCGCCATCGACGATCAGGCCGCCGATGGAGTTGCCGTGCCCGCCGAGGAACTTGGTGGCGGAATGCACGATGATGTCCGCGCCGTGCTCGAACGGCTTGATCAGGTACGGCGTCGCCATCGTGTTGTCGACGATGAACGGGATCCGGTGCTTCTTGGCGATGGCCGCGATGGCCTGAAGGTCGACGATCACGCCGCCCGGATTGGCGATCGACTCGACGAAGATTGCTTTGGTCTTCGGCGTGATGGCGGCCTCGAAGCTCGCGGGATCGTCGGCGTTGGCCCAGGCCACGTTCCAACCGAAGTTCTTGTAGGAATGGTTGAACTGATTGATCGAGCCGCCATAGAGCTGCTTGGCCGCCACGAACTCGTCGCCCGGCTGGAGAAGGGTATGGAACACGAGGAATTCGGCGGCATGGCCCGAGGCGACCGCGAGAGCGGCGGTTCCGCCCTCAAGGGCCGCGATGCGCTCTTCCAGCACGGCGCAGGTCGGATTGCCGATGCGCGAATAGATGTTGCCAAAAGCCTGAAGGCCGAACAGCGAGGCCGCATGGTCGACATCGTCGAAGACGAAGGACGTGGTCTGATAAATCGGCGTCGCCCGTGCGCCGGTTGCGGCGTCGGGCGCCGCTCCTGCATGAATGGCGAGCGTGTTGAACCCCGGCAAACGATCAGTCATTGCAGGCGCCTCTTCCTCGAGATTGTTATGGATCGTTCTATTTAAAGAACGAAACGTTCGGCCGTCAAGGGAGTTGCCGTCGGGAGATCTATCTGGGCCGATTGAGGCTGAGTTTCTGGAAACCCTTGCCGGAAAGGACCGGCTTCTTGGCGCTAAGCATCCGTGAATTGACGCCCTGCCAGGAAATTTCGCCTGACAGCCGCCCGAACTCGATCTTCGGGCAGCGATCCATGACCACCTGAATCCCTTTGGCTTCCGCCCGCGCGGCCGCCTCGTCGTTGCGGACGGAGAGCTGCATCCAGATCACTTTCGGCAGGGGCTGCAAGGCCAATGCCTCGTCCGTAATGGGTCCGGCGGCCTCCGAGTTGCGGAAAATCTCGACCATGTCGATCGGACCGGGCACTTCGGCGAGACTGCCGTAGACCTTTTTGCCCAGAAGCTCATGGCCGGCGATGCCGGGATTGATGGGAATCACGTCGTACCCACGCTCGAGCAAGTATTTCATGACGATCCAGCTCGGGCGCGCCGGATTCTGCGAAGCTCCGACGAGCGCAATGGTCTTCACGCTTTGCAGGATGCCGCGGATATAATCGTTCGGGTAATTGTCGTGGTTCATGCGGGAAACGTATGGGATAGGGCAGGGCAGTTCAATGAGCATCATGCGCCGATGACATCGCACCAACCGATCATGACCCTCGACGCGTTGAGGGAGTTTCTCGACCGGGAATTTCCGCAGATCCATGTTGGGGGGCGGACCTACGAGCTGGAAGAGATCGGCCCGTTCTCCGCTCGCATGCGGATGGATTATCATGAAAAGCATTTGCGGCCCGGCGGCACGATTTCCGGGCCAGCCATGATGGGTCTTGCCGACGTCGCGCTCTACGCCGCAATCCTGGCTCATATCGGCCCGGTGCCGCTCGCCGTCACCACCAATCTCAACTTCAACTTCCTAAGAAAGCCGGAGCAGCAAGCGCTCATCGCCGATTGCCGCCTGCTGAAGCTTGGCAAGCGCTTGGCGGTGGGCGAGGTGTCCATCTATTCCGAGGGCAGCGAGGACATCGTCTGCCATGCCACGGGAACGTATTCGATTCCTGACCGGCGGTGAGAGCCGAGCGCAGTGGAGAGGGTTTCCCGGGCAACCGCGCAAGAGAACGCTATGCGCCCTTTGGAGGCACCAACGCGTCGTCGATTGCCCGCGCCCGCACAGCCGCGGGGCGGGTGCTGATCCGCTGCCAATAGCGCTCAAAGGCTGGCCGTTTCTCCAGTGTTCCAAACATCATGCCCCACCCGATCTGGGAACCGGCATAGACATCGGCCGCAGTGAACCGATCGCCGGCGATATAGTCGGACTGAGTGACTGCATATTCCAGGGCATTCACCACGTCCTCGACGCTGCCGTAGCCTATCGTGCCTCGCCGCTCCTTGGGGACCTCGAAGCCCAGCGCTTTGTTGCTCAAGGAAGCCTCGACCGGTCCGGCCGCGAAGAACATCCAGCGGTAATAAGGACCACGCCGAGAATCGCCCGGCGGGGGAGCCAGGCCGGCATCGGGGAAGGCATCCGCGAGATAGGCGCAGATCGCCCCCGCTTCCGTGACCACCGTGTCGCCATGCCGGATCGCCGGCACCTTTCCCATGGGGTTGATCGTGAGATAGGCTGGGGCCTTCATCGTCGTGCCATACTCCAAAAGCTCGGTCCGATACGGCTGACCGACTTCCTCGAGCATCCAGCGCACGATGCGCCCGCGCGACATGGGATTAGTATAGAAGACGAGTTCGTCGGTCATGAGGGTGCTTCCTCTCGTAGGGCCTCGAGGATTGTAGTGAGGGGTGCCTAAGCTTACAATCTCAACCGAGGATGCGGTAATTAGCTACCGTATATGCGGTATTTAGATACCGTTACCGCAAAAGGCGTTGATTTGTAAGGGTTTTGGAGGTTGCTTTGCATGGCGATTGTCGTTGACTTGCGTCCTTAAACCCTCTACTCACCCCTCACTCGCCGCCGCAATTCGCGGCGGTTATCGTTTTCAGAACCTGAGCCTTAAAGGCTCCAACGGGAAACAGCGCGATGAAGACTACTTCGCTGAAGCCCGCCGAGGTCGAGAAGAAGTGGGTGTTGATCGATGCGAAGGGCCTCGTTGTTGGCCGTCTCGCTACGATCGTTGCCATGCGCCTGCGTGGCAAGCACAAGGCGAACTACACGCCCCACGTCGACTGCGGCGATAACGTTATCGTCATCAACGCCCAACAGGTGGTGTTCACCGGCCGCAAGCGCGAGCAGAAGGTGTACTATCACCACACCGGTTATCCGGGCGGCATCAAGGAACGCACCGCGAAGTTCATTCTCGACGGTCGCTTCCCTGAGCGCGTGGTCGAGAAGGCTGTGGAGCGCATGCTCCCCCGCGGCCCGCTTTTCCGCCAGATCATGGGCAACCTGCGCGTCTACGGCGGCGCTGAGCATCCGCATACCGCTCAGCAGCCGGAAGCGCTCGACGTTGCTGCCCTCAACAGCAAGAATGTGAGAGTCTAATCATGGCGACCCTCCAGTCTCTCGCCGATCTGGGCCAGAACGCCCAGGCCGCCGCTCCGGAAGCTCCGAAGCACGTCCAGAAGCTCGACGCCCAGGGCCGCGCCTACGCGACCGGCAAGCGTAAGGACGCCGTCGCTCGCGTGTGGATCAAGCCCGGCTCGGGCAAGATCGTCATCAACGACCGTCCGGTCGAGGTGTATTTCGCGCGCCCCGTGCTCCGCATGATCCTCGCGCAGCCGCTGCAGCTCGTGAGCCGCGATGGCCAGTACGACATCGTCGTGAACGTCGCCGGCGGCGGCCTCTCCGGTCAGGCCGGCGCGGTTCGTCACGGCCTCGCCAAGGCGCTGACCCACTATGAGCCGGAACTTCGTGGTCCGCTCAAGAAGGAAGGCTTCCTGACCCGCGACTCGCGTGTCGTCGAGCGTAAGAAGTACGGCAAGAAGAAAGCCCGCCGCAGCTTCCAGTTCTCGAAGCGCTAAGCGTCGAATTTATCTTTGCGAAAGGGCGGTCCACGGGCCGCCCTTTTTGTTTGTCCGCGCTCGACGGGATTGTTGACAGCAAAGAACTTCGGGAGCATGGAAACGGCCATGAATAACACGCTGATCATCCGCCGACGCTTGTCGAACGCTCCCGCTGCGCGAGCGCGATGACGGCTGTCCCAGTTTGATCGCAAGCCGCGCTCACCGCGCGGCTTTTTTGTTTTCTCTGAAGCCATATTCCTTATATCAGCGGCCTGACAGGCAGATCGGAGCGGCTATGACGACCATGACCACAAACGCAGCAGGGCTTGGCCAACAGGCGAAGACGGTCTTCATCGACGGCGAAGCGGGCACCACCGGCCTTGGCATCCGCGAACGTTTGCTGGACGTTCCGGGCATTGCTATCCGCAGCATCGCCCCCGAACTGCGCAAGGATCCCGCCGCGAAGCGGGACATTCTGGCCGAGGTCGATCTTGTGGTGCTGTGCCTGCATGACGATGCCGCGCGCGAGACCGTGAGCCTCGTCGAGGGTTTGAATGGCAAGCGCCCGCGCATTCTCGACGCCAGCACGGCGCACCGGGTCAGTCCCGGCTGGGTCTATGGTTTCGCCGAACTAGCACCGACGCAGCGCGACGCCATCGCCAACGCTGATCGGGTCGCCAATCCCGGCTGCTATCCGACCGGCGCCATCGCGCTTATTCGTCCGCTTGTCGATGCGGGCATCATTCCGGCTGATTATCCGATCAGCGTGAACGCGGTCAGCGGTTACAGCGGCGGCGGCCGCTCGATGATCGAATCCTATGAGGCAGGAACGGCTCCGGCGTTCGAGCTCTATGGCCTCGGGTTCGAGCACAAGCATGTGCCGGAACTCCAGCGCTACACGGGCCTGAGCCGGCGGCCGATCTTCATTCCGTCCGTCGGCAATTTCCGGCAGGGCATGCTCGTGAGCGTGCCGCTTCACCTCGACATGCTGCCGGGCAAGCCCAAGGCCGAGGATCTCGAAGCCGTGCTCAAGGCCTACTACAATCGTGGTGGCCTCGTCAGCGTGCTTCCGACGGTTGGCGACAAGCGCGTCGAGCGCATCGAGCCCGAGGCTCTGAACGACACGGACCGGATGGAATTGTGCGTCTTCCGGCATGACGCATACGGACATGCCGTTCTCGTCGCCCGCCTCGACAATCTCGGCAAGGGCGCATCCGGAGCCGCTGTCCAGAATATCCAGTTGATGCTGGGTTTGGCCTGAGGCCCAAGGCATTCGTCGGCGAAGAGTCATTCCTTCGCCGACAGACAAGTGGTCACTTCAATCAGGAGTGAGCCCGCTTGTGGTGGCTGGTGTCGAGGGTGCTTCCCTCGAACGCCACTAGCCGCTGGCGCTGCTCGCCGAGGCCTTCGATCCCGAGGCTCATCACGTCTCCCGGCTTGAGAAAACGTTGCGGCTTCATTCCCATGCCGACCCCGGGCGGGGTTCCTGTCGTGATGACGTCTCCGGGCTCGAGAATCATGAAGTGCGAGACGTAGGACACGATCTGCGCGACGTTGAAGATCATTGTCCGGGTCGAGCCCGTCTGCATACGCTCGCCATTTACGTCGAGCCACATGGACAGGTTGTGCGGATCGGGGATTTCGTCCGTCGTGACAAGCCAGGGGCCGAGGGGGCCGAAGGTCGGACAGCCTTTTCCCTTGGTCCAGGTGCCGCCGCGTTCGATCTGATATTCGCGCTCGGATACGTCGTTGCACACGCAATAACCCGCCACGAATTCCATGGCTTCGTTCGCGCCCACATAGGACGCGCGCTCGCCGATGACGATGGCAAGTTCGACCTCCCAATCGGTCTTCTGCGATCCGCGCGGGATGATCACATCGTCATTGGCGCCGACGATGCAGGAGGGGGCCTTGTTGAAGACGATGGGTTCTGCCGGGATTGCCGCGCCGGTTTCAGCCGCGTGATCGGCATAATTCAAGCCGATCGCGATGAAGTTGCCGACTTTGCCGATGCAGGGGGCGAGGCGCACCCCTGCTGGCGCGAGCGGCAACGTTCTCGGATCAACTGACCTGAGCCGGGCGAGGGCACCCGCCGCAAGAGTTTCGCCGGTAATGTCCGGAACGATGCCCGATACGTCGCGGATCTGACCGCTTGAATCGACAATTCCGGGCTTTTCCTGCCCGACCGTCCCAAATCGCACCAGCTTCATCAAGCGCTCCTGTCATCCCTGACTTGATCTTATTTGGCACATTCATGAAGCGGAGCAACGCACTTTCTCGACGTAAATATGTTGCCGTTTTGTCACGAAGGCGCACAAATTGCGGAATTTTGATCGCTCAACGGTGGATGGAAAAAACTTCCTACGGTTGATCAAGTATACTGGTTTATATATGAACCATGTTTGGATGTTCTTGGTTTTGAAGTAGACGAATAGTAAAATTCAAAACAAAATAGAATAAGTGCTGTTGGATCGGATCGCGAACGGCGAGCCTTCGTTTTTCATTAACCGATTGCGGCCAAATTAAAGCATGGGCAGATTAAGTCTCAACGCGGGATTCCGCGGGCAGAATCAGAACTGATCCAATTAGGGCAGGATCCTCCATGAGCCGTTTCAATCGTTCGTTGACCCTGGCCGCGGTTTCCTTCGCGGCTCTCATTTCCGCTCAAGGGGGAGCCCAGGCGGGCGCCTTCGCTCTTCGTGAGCAGAGCGCCACAGGCCTCGGCATGGCCTTCGGCGGCGTCGCAGCCGGTTCGGCGGGCGTGTCGTCCATGTACTGGAACCCGGCCACCATCACGATGCAGCCCGGCTGGCAGTTCGAGGCGCACGCCAGCGGGGTCATTCCGCGCTCCGACGTCACCCCGACCTTGACCGTTCCGGGTAGCTTGCTGGCTCTTGGTGGGGCTGGCGATGTCGGCAGGGATGGGGTGGTTCCCGCATCCTATGCCAGCATCCAGCTCAATGACCGGCTCTGGGTCGGCCTCTATACCGGCGCGCCGTTCGGGCTGACCACGAAGCCGAACACGACTTGGGCCGGTCAGCTCTATTCCCGGACGACCTCGGTGCTTTCGGCCGAGATTGAGCCGACCATCGGCTACAAGGTCAACGATTGGATGTCGATCGGTGCGGGTGTCCGCGCGCAGTACTTCAAGGTTCGCTTTTTCTCAGCCGTCGGACCGACCCCGGCCGCGCCGTCGCCGTTCGCTGCGAGCGCCGGTCTGGAAGGCGACAGCTGGGGCGTCGGCTACTCGCTCGGCGCGAACTTCACGCCGTTTGCCGGAACCGCGATCGGTGTAGGCTTCCGCTCTGCGGTCCAGCAGGATCTCAGCGGCAGCTTCCAGTATTTCGGCATTCCGATTAAAGCCAACCTCATTCTGCCGGAATCCGTTTCTGTCGGTGTGAGCCAGCGCGTTACCGACGCGTTCACTCTCCACGCCACGGCGGAATGGACGAACTGGAGCCGTCTGGGCTTCCCGCGCGTCACCGACGGCCTGACCGGCGGGCTCCTGGCCCAGTCGCCTTACATACCGCTCGACTATAAGGATGGCTGGTTCTTCTCGCTTGGTGGCGAATACATCATCAATCCGGCTTGGACGGTTCGCGCGGGTCTCGCCTACGAAATCTCGCCGATCGACGTCCATACCCGCACCCCGCGTCTTCCCGATTCCGACCGCATCTGGCTGTCGCTGGGCACGACCTACAACTGGAGCGATCAGCTCTCGTTCGACCTGGCCTATACGCATATCTTCACGGTCGGAAACACCGACATCGACATCTCGCCCGGTAACCCGACTTTCCCGACCCGCGGCGTAGTGCTCGCGGCGAAGGTGGATGCAGGGGTCGACATCATTGCGGCTTCGATCAAGTATCGCTGGGACAACCCCGCGAAGCCGATCCCGGCGCCGATTGTTCGCAAGAACTAAGAGCCCGCAAGGCAAATCGAACAACGAGAAAGGCCGGCATGATGCCGGCCTTTTCTTATGAGGTCGTCATTTTACAGGCTCGTCCGGTTGTCGCGGGCACCTGTTTGGCCTCCGAGCCCGCAGCGCTCGAAAGACGTTCATGAGCTAAGTCAGGCGGCATGACATGGCGAGCCTGCGTTTTGTATGAGGACGACAAAGCTTTCGCCTCTGGTTCATCCCAATGAGCACACTCAACGCAGATCTGGAGAGTTTATCCCAGGCTCAGAGGGCTGCCATTAAGCACGTGACTGCTCGGGCGGTCGCCGACGGCAACTCACCCCCGAGCTGGAGAGACTTCTGCGGGAGGCAGGCGCTGACCCCTCCGCCTTGGATGAGGTCTTGTCCAGGCTCCCACCTGAGAATTAGGCCGCGCCGCGCTTCCAGTCTGTCATTCCGAGGCCGCGTCGGCGGAGCTCGACCCAAAGGGCCGCGCCGAAGGCGTAGAAATCCGAGATTTTAAGCCGTCGGCGTGTGTAGGTTCCGGGTTCCGCTTTGCGGCCCCGGAATGACAGGGTGGAGACGATCGCGATCGCCGAAACGGCCCCCGCGTTTTTTTAGCGGCCTCTAAGCCCGTGCGAGAACGTAAGTCCCGGGCGCATCGCCAAGCGGCGCGAACTTGCCGCCGCCGGGCTCGCGGGCCGCGACCGTGCGGGGGGCCTGCTCCCTGACCCAGGACAGCCAGTAGGGCCACCACGTCCCGGGCGTCTCGGTGGCGCTCTTCACCCAATCCTCCAACTCGCCCTCGACGGGGCCGCCGGTCCAGAATTGATATTTCGGCTTGTTCACGGGGTTGATGACGCCGGCGATATGCCCCGACCCGGCAAGGACGAACTCGACCGGGCCGCCGAAGGTTTTCGAGCCAACGAAGACCGAGCGGGCAGGGGCGATGTGGTCTTCCTTCGTCGCGAGATTGAAAATCGGGATCTTGATCTTCTTCAGGTCCAGCTTGGCGCCCGCAATCTCCATCTCGCCCTTGGCCAGCTTGTTTTCGAGGTAGCAGTTGCGCAGGTAGAAGGCGTGGTTGGCTGCCGGCATCCGGGTGGAATCGGAATTCCAGTACAGCAGGTCGAACGGGAAGGGCGCGTGACCCTTCATGTAGACATTGACCACGTAGGGCCAGATCAGGTCGTTCGGCCGCAGCATGTTGAACGCGTTCGCCATGTGCGCGCCCTCAAGATAGCCGCGCATCTTCATACTGGCCTCAAGGGTTTTGATCTGCCCTTCATCCGCGAAGACCTTCAGATCTCCTGCGAAGGTAAAGTCCACCTGCGCGGTAAAGAAAGTCGCGCTGTCGATGCGCTTGTCGCGCTTTGTGGCCATATAGGCGAGGGTCGAAGCCAACAGGGTTCCGCCGACGCAGTAGCCGATGGCCGTGACCTTCTTCTCGCCTGTGGCCTCGTGAATTGCATCGAGCGCAGCGAAAATGCCTTCGCGCATGTAATGCTCGAAACTCTTTTCGGCATGCTGCGCGCCCGGGTTGACCCAGGAGATGCAGAAGACCGTGAGCCCTTGTGAAACCGCCCACCTGATGAAGCTCTTCTCCGGGTTCAGGTCGAGAATATAGAACTTGTTGATCCAGGGTGGCACGATCAGAAGGGGTCGCTTGAAGACCTCATCCGTGGTGGGAGAATACTGAAGCAACTCTATTAATTCATTGCGGAAAATGACTTTTCCTGGGGTCGTCGCGATGTTGACGCCCACCTTGAAGCCCGTCGGGTCCGATTGACGGATTCGCAACTCGCCCGCGCCGGCCTCGATGTCCTCCGCGAGCATGGTCACGCCGCGAACGAGGTTCGCACCGTTCTGCCGGAAGGTTTCGCGAATGAGTTCCGGGTTGGTCATGAGAAAATTCGAAGGCGAAAGCGCGCTCGAAATCTGCTTCAGGTAGAACTGGGCCTTGTGCCGCGTGCCATCGTCGATTCCTTCGGCGCCATCGACCATCCCTTCCGCCCAACGGGATGTGATCAGATAAGCCTGCTTGAGAAAGTCGAAGATGGGGTTCGTCGACCATTCCGGGTCCTGGAAACGGTTGTCCTTGGCTTCGGGCCGCACGATGGGCTCTGCAGGCTCGCCTTGTGCGCGTTTGAGCGTCGACGCCCAAAGATCGAAAAACTGCGTGCCGAGGCGACTCTGCGCTTCGACGGATTTCTGTGGATCGGACATCCAGGCTTCGGCCACATGACCGAGGGCCTTGATCGCCTCCTCGGTTTCGCCGGACATCCGGGGTTTGGTCTGTTGCTGCTCGAGGGGCTTGAAATAAGCGGCGGCGGCTTTCCCGGCTCCTTCGATGAAACGAGCCATATTGCGGGACAGCTCCTCGAAATCCGGAGTCGAGGGTTGTGCCTTCTCGTCTTCGAGCGGTGTGCTCATAAGGCGCTCTCCCGACGGCCCGCCGCCATTGCTCATGAGCCGCGTTTCCGACATTTTAGCCATTGAGCCCTCATATATGCCAGACACATGTTACGATTCTTGGAACACACAATGCGTTTTTCGACCCCTCTGACGTCCCGCGCCTCCCTCGCTGGCTTGGCGGGCCTCGCCCTTATGGGCCTTGCGGCCTGTGCCGGCGATTCCAATCCCGCGCGTGATCTCGTGGCGTCGGTCGGTGCGGGCCCCAAAATGGCGACGACGCCGGATTTCGTCTCGACGACGAGGCCGGCTACGTTGGAATACATGCCGGTCGGCACGTCGAATCCGGGCCGGACGACCGCTGCGAAAACCGCTGACGAGCTAAAGGCAGTCGAGGCTGAACTCGATGCGGCCCGGACGCGGAACGAGGCGGCGGGAGCCGCGGCTGCTCAATTGGGAGGCACCCCCGCGCCGGAGCCCGTCGTTCTTCCGAAAAAACCGGGTTCCGTTAGGACACAGTAAGGGCTAACAACCGATTCAAATTTGCTGCTCGAGGATCAAAGCCATGACGGATTTTTACCGCATCAAGCGTCTTCCCCCTTATGTCTTCGAGCAGGTCAACCGCATTAAAGCCGCCGCCCGTGCCAACGGGGCCGACATCATCGATTTGGGGATGGGAAACCCCGATCTGCAAGCCCCGCAGCACGTCATCGACAAGCTGGTTGAAACCGTCGGCAAGCCGCGTACGGACCGCTATTCGGCTTCCAAGGGCATCACGGGCCTCCGGCGCGCCCAGGCGGGTTATTACGAGCGTCGCTTCGGGGTGAAGCTGAACCCCGATACGCAGGTGGTCGCGACTCTGGGCTCCAAGGAAGGCTTCGCCAACATGGCGCAGGCCATCACGGAGCCCGGCGACGTGGTCCTCGTTCCCAATCCCAGCTACCCGATTCATGCCTTCGGCTTCCTGATGGCGGGCGGCGTGATCCGTTCTGTCCCGGCCGAACCGACCCCCGATTTCTTCCCGGCAGCCGAGCGCGCCGTGGCGCATTCGATCCCCAAGCCCGTGGCGCTGGTGGTCTGCTACCCCTCGAACCCGACGGCCTACGTGGCCTCGCTCGATTTCTACCGGGATTTGGTCGCCTTCGCGAAGAAGCACGAGCTGATCCTGCTCTCGGATCTCGCCTATTCCGAGGTGTATTTCGACGAGGCGAATCCGCCACCCTCGATCCTTCAGGTTCCGGGGGCGATCGATGTGGCGGTGGAATTCACCTCCATGTCCAAAACCTTCTCGATGGCCGGCTGGCGCATCGGCTTCGCGGTCGGTAACGAGCGCCTTCTGGCGGCGCTCGCCCGCGTGAAATCCTACCTCGATTATGGGGCCTTCACGCCGATCCAGGTAGCCGCGACCGCCGCCCTCAA
Source organism: Microvirga alba (assembly GCF_015694465.1). GTDB lineage: Bacteria > Pseudomonadota > Alphaproteobacteria > Rhizobiales > Beijerinckiaceae > Microvirga > Microvirga alba. The sequence goes on along the minus strand of NZ_JADQDO010000007.1, from coordinate 169,536 downwards.
CGGCCCGGACGATTGCATCCGCGAGATGCGCGCCACCTATAAGCGCCGCCGCGATGTCATGATCGACGCCTTCGAGAAGGCCGGCTGGACCATTCCAGCCCCCAGTGCCTCGATGTTCGCCTGGGTGCAGATTCCGGAGCAATTCCGGCCCCTGGGGAGCCTCGAATTCTCGAAGCTCCTGGTGGAAAAGGCGGATGTGGCTGTCGCTCCCGGCATCGGGTTCGGCGAGCACGGCGACGATTATGTGCGGATCGCCCTTGTGGAGAACGAGCAGCGCATCCGCCAGGCCGCCCGCAATATCCGCAAGTTCTTCGATACGGCGGAGCAGACTCTCCACAACGTGGTGCCTTTCCCGCGAGCCGGCTAGGGGGCTTACCACCCACAGCGCATGGACATGCAACCGTAGCAGTCGTAAAGAGCAACGCGACTTTTCTTGAGGGAGCTGTTGTTCGTGGGACGTCCTCTTCGGGTCGGCATCGCCGGCCTCGGCACGGTTGGCGCATCGGTCATCCAAATCCTTGACCGCCAAAATGAAGTCGTTGCTCAACGCGGCGGACGGCCTGTCGAAGTTGTGGCCGTATCGGCCCGCGACCGGGCCAAGGACCGAGGTTTCGACCTGACCGGCTTCACGTGGTTCGACGATCCCGTGGCGCTGGCGAAGTCGGCCGACGTCGATTGCGTCGTCGAACTGGTCGGTGGTTCGGAAGGGACGGCGCTCGAGACGGTCAGGACGGCGCTCTCGCTGGGCAAGCACGTCGTCACCGCCAACAAGGCGCTGCTCGCCAAGCACGGCCTCGCGCTCGCCAAACTCGCCGAAGAGAAGGGCGTATCGCTCGCTTTCGAGGCGTCCGTCGCCGGCGGCATTCCGGTCATCAAGGTTCTGTGCGAGGCCCTGCCGGGAAATAAAGTTTCGCGTCTCTACGGTATCCTCAACGGCACCTGCAATTACATCCTCTCGCGGATGGAGCTGGAAGGGCTGACCTTCGCCGAATGCCTGAAGGACGCGCAGCGTCTCGGCTACGCCGAAGCCGACCCGACCTTCGACGTCGAGGGCTTCGACACGGCGCACAAGCTCGCCATTCTGACGAGCCTCGCCTTCGGTACGCAGGTTGATGCCGACGCCATCTATGTGGAAGGCATTTCCTCGATCACCCCGCTCGACCTCTCCATGGCCTCCGAGCTTGGCTTCCGCATCAAGCTTCTGGGCGTCGCCGAGCGGACCGAGACGGGTATCGAGCAGCGGGTCCATCCAACGATGGTCCCGAAATCTTCGGCCATCGCGCAGGTCATGGGCGTTACGAACGCTGTGACCATCGACGCGGATGCGGTCAAGGAATTGACCCTGATCGGCCCCGGCGCGGGCGGCGATGCGACCGCATCCGCGGTCGTCGCCGACATCGCCGATGTTGCCTCCGGCAAGGCGGAGCCGCCCTTCGGTCGTCCGGTTGGGCACCTCGAAAAGGCCCCGCGCGCGCCGATGCAGCGCCACGAAGGCGGTTACTACATCCGTCTCACGGTTCACGACCGTCCGGGCGTTGCGGCCGGTGTCGCGACGCGCATGGCGGAGGCCGAGATTTCTCTGGAAAGCATCCTTCAGAAGCGCTCCGAGGTCGCGGCGACGCAGGACCGGCATGGTCGCTCCGGCGCTCCCGTGCCGCTGGTTCTCATCACCTATGCGGCGACGGAGGCTGCAATCCGCTCCGCTGTGGAGAAGATCTCCGGGGATGGCCTTATCGCCGAACCGCCCCAGGTCATTCGCATCGAACGCGAGTAGCATCAATCACGGCAGGCCCGAGGGCTCGCCAAGCATCGTCACAAGGGAGACGACACGTCCATGTCGCAAGGCATTACCGTCCAACCGGGCCAGCTCATCGAGCGCATTCTGACCCTGGAACTCGTCCGCGTTACCGAGCGCGCCGCCGTCGCCTCCGCGCGGCTTCGCGGGCGCGGCAACGAGAAGGCCGCTGACCAAGCCGCCGTGGACGCCATGCGCCGCGAATTGAACAAGCTGCCCATCGACGGCACCGTGGTGATCGGCGAGGGCGAGCGCGACGAAGCGCCGATGCTTTTCATCGGCGAAAAGGTCGGCAACAAGAACGGCCCGAAGGTCGATATCGCGGTCGATCCGCTCGAAGGCACGACGCTCTGCGCGAAGGACATGCCGGGCTCGATCGCCGTCATGGCGATGGCGGAAGCCGGTACGCTGCTCGCAGCGCCCGACGTTTACATGCACAAGATCGCGGTCGGCCCCGGCTATTCGGCGGGCGTCGTCGATCTCGATGCCTCCCCGGAAGAGAACATTCACAGTCTCGCCAAGGCCAAGGGCGTGAAGCCGAATGAGCTGACCGCTCTCGTGCTCGACCGTCCGCGACATGCGGATCTCATCGCCGCGATCCGCAAGACGGGCGCTGGCATCCGCCTGATCTCCGACGGTGACGTCGCGGGCGTGATCTTCACCACAAAGCCGGAAGAAACCGGCATCGACATCTATCTCGGCATTGGCGCTGCCCCTGAGGGCGTGTTGGCGGCGGGCGCGCTGCGCTGCATCGGCGGCCAGATGCAGGCCCGCCTCATCCTCGACACGGACGAGAAGCGCGCGCGCGCGCTCCAGATGGGCGTGACCGATCCCAACCGGAAGTACGACATGACCGATCTCGCGCGCGGAGACGTGATCGTGGCCGCGACCGGCGTGACCGACGGCGCGCTTCTGAAGGGCGTCAGCTTCGGCAGGGACGTAATCACGACCGAGACGGTCGTCTATCGCTCTGCCACCGGCACCGTGCGCCGCATCTACGGAGAGCACCGCGAATTGTCGAAGTTCCACCTCGACTAGGATTCAAATCGGCTCCCGTCGAAGCGCGAGGGGAGCCGTTTGCAAAAGGCCGGAAAGGCCAAGTGTAACGAAAGGGGCGCATGATGTCGGACACCAGCAACAACGGTATCGTCATTCGCCCCTTCGGGCCCGGGGACCGTGAGGCCTGGGAGCCGTTGTGGCAGGGCTATCTGACCTTCTACAAGGCGACCTTAGCATCGGAAGTCACCGATAAGACCTGGGCGCGCCTGCTCGATCCCGCCGAGCCCATGCACGGCCTCGTCGCCCTGTTTGATGGCGAAGTCGTCGGGATCGTCCACTACATCTATCACCGCTCGACCTGGACCATCGGCGATTATTGCTATCTCCAGGATCTGTTTACCTCCGAGAAAGCGCGCAACCGCGGCGTCGGGCGCGCGCTCATCGAGGCTGTCGCGGAGAAGGCGAAGGCCGATGGGGCGAGCCGGGTCTACTGGCTGACCCATGAAACCAACACCTCCGCCCAGGCTCTTTATGACAAGGTCGCGTCGCGCAGCGGCTTCATTCAATATCGACGGGTGTTTTGAGCGCGTTTGGGGGTAACCTCTCAAGCGTGACCGAATCAGCTCCTCTTCCCTTGTTTCGCCCCTTCCTTAACGTCACCGAATCCGTCCTCGGCCGCACCTGGGTCGAGCGATGCGACGCGGCGCAAAGCACTCTCGCCGTGGCGATCGCCCAGACCCATGGCCTGCCGGATGTTCTGGCACGCGTCCTCGCGGGACGCGGGGTCGGGATCCATGATGCGGAACGCTTCCTCAATCCGCGCCTGCGCGACCTGATGCCGGACCCGAATGTCCTGACGGACATGGAAAGAGCTGTAGACCGTCTCGCCGACGCTGTTCTTCGCAGCGAGAAGGTCTCGATCTTCGGCGACTACGATGTGGACGGGGCCTGCAGCGCCGCTTTGCTCGCGGAATATTTGCGCGCCTGCGGCGTGCCATATCTCATTCACATTCCTGATCGGATCACCGAAGGCTATGGCCCTAATGTCGATGCGATTCGCGGCCTGAAAGAGCAGGGCGCCCAACTGCTCGTGACGGTCGATTGCGGCACCGCCAGCATCGCGCCCTTGGCCGAAGCGAAGCATCTTGGTCTCGATCCCGTGGTGCTCGATCACCACCAGGCTCCCGAGCAGCTTCCAGAGGCTGTCGCTATCGTCAATCCGAACCGGCAGGACGATCTGTCAGGGCTCGGCCATCTCTGCGCGGCGGGCGTGGTCTTTCTGACCCTGGTCGCTCTCAACCGCGCATTGCGTGCGCGCGGGTTCTTCAACAGCCGGCCTGAGCCGGACCTCATGGGAAGCCTCGATCTCGTGGCGCTTGCGACCGTGGCGGACGTGGTGCCGCTGATCGGGCTGAACCGCGCCTTCGTGCGGCAGGGGCTCACGATCATGCGTAGCCGCCGCCGCATCGGTCTGGCGGCGCTGCTCGACACCGCCGGCTTGGCGGGGGCGCCCGAGAGCTGGCACCTCGGCTATCTCGTCGGTCCGCGCATCAACGCGGGTGGACGCATCGGCGATGCGGCTTTGGGCTCGAAACTTCTCCTGACGGAGGATTCCATTCAGGCCGGGAAGCTGGCCGCCGAACTCGATCAACTGAATCGCGAGCGTCAGGCCATCGAGGTCGAGGCCGTGGCCGAGGCCGAGGCTCAGGCGCTTCTCGCGCTCGAACGTGCGCCGGAACTCCCCGTCGTGGTCACGGCCTCGACGGAATGGCATCCAGGCGTCGTGGGCCTGATCGCGGCCCGGACGAAGGAGCGATTCCGCCGCCCGGCCTTCGCTTTCACCGTGAATCAAGACGGCACGGCGACGGGCTCCGGCCGATCCGTGCCTGGTGTCGATCTCGGTTCGGTCGTTCGGGCCGCGGTCGATTCGGGCCTCGCAATCAAGGGCGGCGGGCACACCATGGCAGCCGGCATCACCATCAACGCGGCGGAAGTGGATCGATTCCTCGCTTTTGTGACGACCAAGCTCGCGGAGCCTGTGAGCAGCGCGCGAATCAATGATCATTTCTCCATCGACGCGGCCATGACCGCAGGTGGCGCGCAGCCGGGAATCGTCACGGTGCTGGACCGGGCAGGGCCGTTCGGCTCAGGGCAGCCGGAACCCGTTTTCGTGTTTCCCCATCACCGAATCGTCGAAGCGCGGGAAGTTGGCAGCGGGGGGCATGTTCGCGTGAAACTGCGCGGGGGCGACGGCTCATTCATTGGCGGAATCGCTTTCCGTGCGGCCGGGCAGCCTCTCGGAAACGCGCTTTCCGGGGCCATCGGCAGCCCGCTGCACGTGGCCGGAACCCTGTCGATCGACCGCTGGGGCGGAGGCGAAAAAGTGGGGTTGCGAATTATGGATGTCGCGAAGCCGGAATAACGCATCTAACGGCTTGCCGTCTTCTGAGAACCCATCTATATGTCCGCCCACTTCGGCGGCACTGCCCCGATTACGCGGCCTTCGTCTATCGGTTAGGACACCAGCCTTTCACGCTGGGAAGAGGGGTTCGATTCCCCTAGGCCGCGCCACTTCATCTCACCGTAAAAATTCAAGTGTTTTATTGACGCGACGGAGCTAGTTTGACTCTGTCGTTCGAATGCGTGCGTTCCTGATATTCTTCATTCTAACGCTGGATGCTCATGCCCCGTTACTTCTTCAATATCCGCGACGGACACGATCTCGATGAGGACGATGAGGGCGTCGAGCTGCCGGACTTCGAGGCCGCGCGCGCCGAGGCGTTGGCGACGGTCGAGGAGCTTCGTGAGGAGCTGGCCGATGCCGGAAATATCGAGCTGGAAATCACCGACGAAACGGGACGGCGGCTCCTGACTGTGCCGTTCTTCCGCGGAGGCCGTGGCGGACGCCGCTAAGCTGATTCTGATCCTGACAGCGAACACTGGCGAAGCCTGACATCACGCTCTCGCCGGCGTCGAGCGTGGCGTTCTCGCACAGGCTATGAGGACGCGCCATATCGAGATCGTTTGAGCGTTATCGTCTCGAACGAGAGGTGATGCGTCCCCCTGCATCCGTGCCACACAACAGCGTCGGTTCGGAGCCATTGCCGACGCCGCGCGTTATCCTGAAAGACGCATCGCACTCTCAAGCTGGGTTCGCGCCCTTTGCAGTTCGCGCGGGATTTGCCGCTCTGTTCACGACATCGCCAGAGCCGGCCGTTCGATGCGTCGACAACGTGGCATGGAGGTCTCGATGAAAACCCCCGATCACGACAATCTACCGTCGGAAGACGATGATGGCATCAGCCGGCGCGGTTTTCTGGAATGCATGACCTGGGCGGGCACTGGTGTTCTCTGGATGGTGAACGACGGTCTTCCACGTTCGCTCGGGCTTTCGAGCGCGCAGGCGGCAAGCGCAGTCAAAAGCAGCCCGCTGACGTTCCTGCAGATCAGCGACAGTCACATCGGGTTCGACAGACCTCCCAACACCGATGCTCTTGCGACCCTTCGCGAGGCGGTGGCGAAGCTCAAGACGCTTCCCGGAAAGCCGTCCTTCATGGTCCATACCGGCGACATCAGCCATCTCTCCCGAGAGAAGGAGTTCGACGACGCGGATCAGCTTATCAAGGAGGTCGGTCTGCCGGTCTTCTATGTCCCGGGCGAGCACGATGTTCTCGATGAAGGGGCGGGCAAGCTTTACCGCGAGCGTTACGGCAAAGGCTCCAAGGGAGCCGGCTGGTATAGCTTCGATCAGGACGGAGTCCATTTCATCGGGTTGGTGAATGTGGTCGATCTCAAGGCGGGAGGCCTCGGGAACCTCGGTGAGGATCAGCTCAAGTGGCTCGAGGGCGATGTGCGAGGGCTTTCAGCGAGCACGCCGATCGTCGTTTTCGCCCATATTCCGCTCTGGAGTGTGTATCCCGAATGGGGCTGGGGCACCGATGACGGCGCACGGGCGCTGTCGTATCTGAAGCGCTTCGGCTCGGTGACGGTGCTGAACGGGCACATTCACCAGATCATGCAGAAGGTCGAAGGCAACGTCGCCTTCCATACCGCGCGTTCGACAGCCTTCCCGCAACCAGCGCCGGGCACGGCTCCTGCGCCGGGGCCAATGCAGGTTCCTGCCGGCGAATTGCGCAAATGGCTTGGTGTGGCGACGGTTAATTACGTTCCCGGCAAAAAAAACCTCGCCATCCTCGACGCGCCGCTGATGGGATAGCAGTGTGACCAGCAGCAACCGGAGGCAATCATGGCGAAATTGTTGGTTGGCCGATTTCACAGATTAGAGCGCTTGGCTTGTCTCCTCGCGCCGTTGTTGGCCGTCGGGACGGTGTTCGCCGATGATCTCGTTGTTCAAGCGGCCGATTCCTCGGGTGAGGTGAAGATCGCGAATTTCACCTTCGCCCCTCAAACCCTCACCGTTTCACCTGGAACGACGGTCACCTGGACCAACACGGACGATATTCCGCACACCGTCACCGCCGAGGACCGCTCCTTCCGGTCGAAGGCGCTGGATACCGACGACCGGTTCAGCTTCACCTTTACGACGCCGGGGGAATACACCTACTTTTGCTCGCTTCATCCACGAATGGTGGGCAAAATCATCGTCAAGGCAGGCGACACGAAGCCCTGACGAGGTGGAAGACCGGAGGGCGCGCATCGGACGAAGATGACGCACCAATGCATCCGTCGCTTTCATCGGACGGCATTAGAAAGCCGCTGAGTTTGCCGCCAGATTGAAATTGGTTTCAATCTGGCGCGTATAATAAAGTATTATGCGCCATAAAAATTAGCACATAACTCGATCTGTGCGGACAATATTCAAAATTCTATTTCATTCTTGGCGAGAAAAAAATCATAACATTATTTAAGAGAGGCATTTTTGCTCGCGATACCACGTTTTGGCCGTTTTTAATCATGAAATACTAAGGCCACGCTTCAATACCAAGTGGGGGAAAGAACATGGATCTCGCAGCGCTGATCGAAAAGCTTTCAGCTGATCCCGTCGCTACATACAAGTCAACTTTGACGACATTTCATCTCGTTGGTCTCGTTCTTGGTCTTGGGGCCGCGACGTTGCTCGACCTGATCATCGTTCGATTTCTCATCAAGAACAAAGTCACGAACGAATATTGCCATGTGATCGAGTTTTCCTCGAAGGTCGTCACCATCGGCCTGACCATTCTGTGGCTGACAGGCCTTGGTTTTCTTATTCACTACGCGCTTTTCGATCCGATCAAGCTGACGAATGAAAAGGTGTGGGCGAAGATCGCGATTGTGGGTGTTCTGACGCTGAATGGCATGTTTATTCACCGCACCGTTCTGCCCTTCGTTCGCAGCCGCATCGGCAATGCCCTATTCGATGGGCTGCTTCCGCGACAACGGTCCGTGCTGTTTGCATCGGGAGCGATCTCGGCGACATCCTGGTATGTTCCGCTTGTCCTCGGCTCACTCCCGCAACTGAATTTCTCGCCGGCTCTGCCGATCCTGGTTGCTTATGGGCTGCTGTTGACGGTCGCTATCGCTGCGACGCATGGGCTCGCACGGGTGGTTCTGCCGCGGTTCTCGACGGTCACGATCCCGCTCGATGAATACGAGACGCTCGTGAACCAGGCCTCGACCGTTCCGATGCCGAGCTTCGTGACCTTTCCGCCGTTCGGTAACGACGGCACGCTTATCGCCGACTTTCGCAGGCGCGCGTGAGGCCTCGCTTCAGACAGGTCGGAATGCCCGGATGGCTTCCGCGCGAAGGGCATCGCCCTCGGCGAGATAGCGCGTGGAATGGTGAAACACCGTCATGCGCCTGACATGGGCGGCGTGGGCAAGCCGTCCGGCCTCTGACGCAGTCAAATGGTGCGCTTCCAGTGCAAGCGCCCTGTCCCGTTCCGGAAAGACGGCCTCGATGAAAAGGTGATCGACGTCGCGCGCCAGAGACAGGATCTTACGCTCGTTTTCCGGGCTGATGGCCGTGTCCGTCACATACGCCAGCGACTGGCCGGGGCCGACGAAGAAAAGCCGATCCTTGATCGCGCTCAGAGGCACTTTGCCGAGTTCGGGAATGTCGAGCTCTCCCGCTTCTATCCCTGCGCGGACCATCGCCTTGGCATCGTTGAGCCAGGGCCCAGTCGGCAGGCGGAGCCCCTTCAAGGCGTCGCGGCGGACGTTCACGCGGGTGGTTTCGCGCAAGCCGAAAGCAAGCGACGGAATGCCGTGATCGAGCGCGACCGCTTCGACATGAAAGTCGTTCTCTGCGAGGACGACGCCCACAGGCAGGTCAGGGCAGGGCACTTCCTGTCGCCGAAAGGCTTGACGGGCAGCGAAATGCGCGGCGCGAGCGATAAGAGGCTCGTGGAATTCGCTCACATGGAGCTGAAAATCGACCGAGGTTTCGTTGACGAGATTCCAGGTGAAGCCCTGAAGCTTGTGCTCGACCCTGTCGATGAAACCGGGCGGCCCGACAAGGTGAAGCGGGCCCGGTCGATGAAGACAAATTCTCAGGAGCCGGTCGAATCCGGCAAAATGATCGATATGCGTGTGGGAAACGAAAACGTGGCTGACGCGCATCAACTCCCGCGAGGACAGGGGAGCAAGATCGCCAAGATCGAAAAGAAAGGCGCGGTGGCCGTAACGAAAGTCAATGTAGAGCCCCGGATCGTCAAACGGGCCGTTGATCAGCCTCGGCTGGATCAGCCAGCTCATCCCGCCCGCAACGCCCGCCAGGCTTGCTCGAAAGCCTTCGCGTTCCTGCGGATGTCCTCGACCGACATGCCCGGCGTGAACAGCGCCGAGCCGAGCCCGAATCCATTCGCGCCCGCCTCGACGTAGGATTTCATGGTCTCAGGCTTGATGCCGCCGACGGGGAGCACGATCGCATCCTTCGGCAGCACCGCGCGCCACGCCTTCACAATGACCGGCGGAATGCCCTCTGCGGGGAAGATCTTGATCCCGTCGGCGCCCGCCTTCAGCGCAGCGAAGGCTTCGGTTGGCGTTGCAACGCCGGGGGTGCAGATGAGGCGAGCCTCTTTCGCGGTACGGATGACCTCGAGGTCGGCATGGGGCATGACGATGAGTTTTCCACCCACATCATGAACGCCGCTCACGTCCTCCAGTCTCAGGACCGTGCCGGCACCGACGAGCACATTCTTCGGCAGGGACCGGGCCAGGATTTCAATGCTGCGAAACGGATCGGGGGAATTGAGCGGGACTTCGATGACGCGAAATCCCGACTCCACGAGAGCATTGCCAACCGCTTCGGCATTGTCCGGGGTCAAACCCCGCAGGATCGCGATCAGAGGAAGATCGGCCAAGAAATCCTTTAGCACCGCATCAACCTCCGGCTCTCAAACTTGTTTCACGGATCCTTACTTGGCGGAGGTGCGCGATCCTTTCAACCTTTCCTGCGCCAGTTGCACAAGCTTTACGCGCTGGAGCTTGCCGCTCGTGGTCTTCTGCAGGGTGTGAGGAGCGACCTCGAAGACGTGGTCCACGGCGATGCTGAGCCTTTGGGTCAGCCGCTCGCGGATGGCCTGACGCATGGCCTCGACCACGTCCGACGTCTTCTGGGTGGTCTCGAAGACCACGATGAGGTTCTCCGTGCCCTTGCTCGGATCGGGAAGCCCGATCGCTCCGACCGCACCGGAGCGAACGCCCTGAACTTCGCCGACGACCTGCTCGATCTCATAAGGGGAGATATTCGCGCCCGCGCGGATGATGAGATCCTTGATACGGCCGGTGATGTAGAGTTGGCCTTCGTCGATATAGCCGAGATCGCCGGTCTCCAACCAGCCGTCGTGAACGTTGCTGGGCGTGGCCTCCTTGTAGTAGCGGCCGACGACGCTCGGACCCCACAGCAGGATCTGTCCCTGAATGCGATCGGGAAGGGTCTTGCCGTCGTTGTCGACGATCCGCGCATCGTGCCCCGGCAGGACCGGTCCGACGCAGGCGATCGGCAAGGCATCGGCATCGGACGCATCGACCGCAGAGGCAACGCCCTCAGTGATGAGGCGGCGTCGTGAGATCATGTCGAATTCCAGCATGTCCGAGGGACGGGTGGTCGATGCGGCGACTGTGCATTCCGCGAGACCGTAGGCGGAGACGAAGAACTCTCGCTTGAAGCCGTGCGGCTCGAAGCGGGTCGTGAACAGGTCGATCGTCCGCTTCTGGATGAACTCGGCCGCGTTGATGGCGCAGCGCCACCGGGAAAGATCGAGCCCGCGCGTGCGGTGTTCCGGCGCGTGCGACGCGACGAACTGATAGGCGAAGTTCGGGGCTGAAGAGACGGTTCCGCCGAAGGTGTGAATGGCCCAGAGCCAACGGACGGGATTCATTGTGAAGAGATTGGACGGCATCAGCACGACGGTCATGCCGGTTGCAAAGCCCGTCATCGTCAAGCCGACAAGTCCCATGTCGTGATAGAGCGGCAGCCAGCTTACGATCACATCCTCGTGCGTCCATTGCCGCGCTTGCGCAAGGCCGCGCACGTTGCTCAGCAAGGTGCGCTGATCGACCAGAAGCGCCTTCGGCTGCGAGGTTGTGCCGGAGGTGAATTGCAGGAAAGCGGGATCGGTTTCCGAGATTTCGCCGCTTGCCACGGCTCGCGCCTCGGGCAGCGCCTCGATGCTGATGGCGGGGCAGCCCGCGGCTGTGAGGACGTCGCAGCAATCCTCCCGAACCAGGACCAGCTTGGCGTTGGCATAGCGTGCCCTTTGCGCCAGCCGCTCGGCCCAATCGGTCGCATCGGCGCTCGCGGGCGGCGCTTCCACCACGCAGGGAACGAAGGAGCCAATGAGGCAGCCGAAGAGGGCCGTGAGAAGCGCGGCTGAGGTTTCGATGGCCAGGAGCACGAAGTCGCCGCGCCGCAATCCCTGCGCCGCCAGTCGCCCGGCAAGAGCCGTCGCTTCTTCCAGAAGTGCGCGGTTCGAGATCTCAGCGATGGTCGTGTTCGACTCGACGACGAAGAAGGCCGTCTTGTCCGGCGCGGCCAAGGCCCGAATGCGGAGGACCTCGACGACGCTTCTCTCCTCGCCGGAGAGGGGCACGCCGGCCATGTTCGACAGATCGATGGCGAGCGACTGCTGCCCCAGAGAGCAGGAATGGGTCTTGTACATGGTGATGTCTCGCGGATGGGCGGTCTAGACGTTTTGCTTTCGCAAAACCGGTGTCCACGTTTGCGGAAAAAAGGCTCTAGAAACGAAGCAGGGCGCCTTCCAGGGTCAGCCCTGGGCCGAAGGCCAGCATGATGCCGAGTTCGCCCGCCTGTGGCCTGTCGTGCTTGATGAGGTGATCGAGCACGAGGAGCACGGTGGCGGATGCGCAGTTGCCGTACTCGCTCAGGACATGCCACGTCGCTTCGAGTTGGCGGTCCGAAATGTTAAGCTTCTGCGCGACGAGATCGACGATCTTCGGGCCGCCGGGATGGATCGCCCAGTGTTTGATCTTGGCCGGATCGACGGATGCCGCTGCGCACAGGTCCTCGACGAACTCATTGATGAGGCTGGCGATGACGAAGGGCACATAGGGAGAGAGCGTCATCCGGATGCCGTCGTCCAGAATGGACAAGGTCATCATGTCCGACGTCTCGTAGGACTGGTGCGTGTGCGTGGCGAGGATTTGGGGGCCGTGGCCCGGCTCCCGCATGGCCATCGTGAACGCGCCGACCGCATCCCCGAACAGATTGTGGACGATTGCCTGTTCGCGGCTCGCTTCGGGCCGGAAATGCAGGCTGCTGAATTCGGCGCAGACACCGATGGTGTATTCATCCGGGCGCGTCACGACGGAATCGATGGCCGTCTTGATGACATTGAAGGCGGCAAAACACCCCATATGGCCGATGAAGGTGCGGCGGACATTGGGTTTGAAGCCGAACCGCTTGGCGAGGAAATAGTCCGGTGTCGGGCCGTAATAGCCCGAGCTGCTCGCCATCACGATGCTGCCGATATCCTTCGATCTGGTCGCGTCCAGAAGGTCTTCGACGGCTTCGCCTGCGACCTCCTCGACGATTCCGGCAAAGGCTTTCATGCGCTCGCCGATGCCACGGGTTTTATGTCCGACGTCGAGCGCCGGGTTCCAGGCCATGTGCCGTTTGCGCACTCGCGTGAGGGTTCCGATGTCGCGGGCATCCGGAATTTCCGCGTACCACTGGTCGAACACGTTGTCCCAAAGCGTTTCCTGGTCGAAGGCTTGCCTGGGAACCGCCGAAGAAAGGCCGACGAAGGTTGGAAGAGCAGAGTTGTTGCCGAGCATGGTTCTACTCCGCGGCCACTTGATGCAGGGCGCTCGCGACGTAGTCGGCAACGCTGCCGACCGTGTCCCGCGCCCCGGCGTAGTGAGCGATAAACCAATCCTCCAGCACGATGGCGGGGTAGTGGGTCTCGATCCCGGCGAAGAACTGCATCAACTGCATCGAGTCGAAGCCGAGATCTCGCGTGAGCGACATTCCCGGCTCAATATTCGGGGCCCCCTTATCGAGGATGGTTCTGCACAGGTCGGTGACCTGCGTCAGGACGTGAGACTGCGCACTCGAAGTCATGGTTGCCCCCTAGCTGTTTTACGTAACGTTATACATCAATTACGCTAGGTTAGATTGAAACGCTATATCTTTTGAGTTGAAAAAATATTACAATCCAACATTGCCATATCGCTATAATATAACAACAAACACATCGGTCCAAATATTCCTAAAAACAACCGTCGATAATTACTTTGCTGGCATCCTGATTGGTGGTTGATGGCAACATGGAATTGCGCCGCTTGGTGATGGTACGATAGAGACGCGCTCGACCGCGCGGCGATGGCGTCGATCGCGGAGAGCGCAATATGTTTCGAGAGACATCATGAAGCCGCCCACCAAGCCGCTCGGCCGTAGCGCAAAAGGCACCCTCGACCGGATCGACCTCGCAATCCTCGAGGCCCTTCGGCAGAGTGGTCGCATCACCTATCAGGCCTTGTCCGAACGTGTGGGGCTGTCGCCGCGTCCCTGCCTGGAGCGCGTGAAGCGCCTGGAGCAGAAAGGCATCATCCGCGGCTATACGGCTTTGGTGGAGCCTGCGGCCCTGGGGCACGACATCATCGCGCTCGCCGGGATCAGCATGCGCGATCCCTCCGTCAGCGCACGGCAACGGCTGGAGCGGGCGTTCTGCGCTCATCCGTCCGTGGTCGAGTTGCAGGTCGTCAACGGTGAATATGACTATATCGCCCGGATCGTTGCGCCGACGCTCGCCGCCTATGAAACCATGACCGAGGCGTTCCTCGCCGATCCCAGCTTCGGCATTGGCCGCATTCATACGACCTTCGTTCTGAAGACCCTCAAGGCCTTCGAGGGCTACCCGGTCCTGGACAGCGGGGATTGACCACCGCAAAGGCTCCCACGACAGAATTGGCTGTGATGATCTAGGATTTCAGCCTCATCGGGAACGGGGTGCGTTTAACCTTGTCCATGGAGGCACCCATGGATCACATCGCGCTCGAAAAATCGGTCACCGCTGCGAACTACGACCCCTTGCCCGTCGTGCTGCGGGAGGCAAAAGGGGTGTGGGCGAAAGACATCGAAGGGCGGCGCTATCTCGATATGATGAGCGCCTATTCGGCCGTCAGCCTCGGTCACGGGCATCCGCGCATTCTCAAGGCCATGATGGAGCAGGCATCGACCCTCGCCGTCACGAGCCGCGCTTACCATACCGAGGTGCTCGGTCCCTTTCTGGATCGTCTGGTGCGCGTGACCGGCCTCGACATGGCGTTGCCTATGAACACCGGCGCGGAGGCGGTCGAGACGGCGATCAAGGCCGCTCGGCGTTGGGGCTACCGCCTCAAGAACATTCCGAATAATCGCGCGGAAATCATTGTTGCGGAAAACAATTTCCACGGCCGAACCACCACGATCGTGGGTTTCTCCTCGGATGAATCCTATCGGGACGGTTTCGGTCCGTTCGCGGGCGGCTTCAAGCTCGTCCCGTTCGGCGACGCGCAAGCGGTCGCGGATGCGATCACCGAGAACACCTGCGCGGTTCTGATCGAGCCCATTCAGGGCGAAGCGGGCATCGTGGTCCCGCCCGACGGGTACTTGAGGGAGCTTCGGGCCCTTTGCGACCGGCACAACGTTCTTCTCATCCTCGATGAAGTTCAATCGGGACTTGGCCGGACAGGGCGCTGGTTCGCCCACCAGCATGAGAACATTCGCCCCGACGGTCTCATCCTCGGCAAGGCCCTCGGCGGTGGCGTCTATCCCGTTTCGGCCTTCGTCGGCACACGCGACTTGATGAAGGTCTTCGATCCCGGTTCCCACGGCTCCACCTTCGGCGGCAACGCTCTTGCCGCGCGGATCGGATTGGAAGCGCTCGCGGTGATCGAAGAGGAGCAACTCGTCGAGCGCAGCGCCGAAATGGGCGGTTATCTCATGGAGCGCCTGCGCTCCATGCGGAGCAACATCGTCAAGGAGGTGCGCGGCCGTGGTCTCTGGATCGGCGTGGAAGTCGATACCAACGTCGTCTCCGCTCGGGCGGTGTGCGACGCGTTGCTTGCGGACGGCGTGTTGTCGAAAGACACACACGGCACGGTCCTGCGCTTTGCGCCGCCGCTCACGATCACCCGCGATGAAATCGACTGGGGCATGGAACGCATCGAGCGGGTTTTCGCCCGCGCCATTCACTAAGTTAAGGACCGGGACATCATGGCTCAGAACCTGAAGCAGAAGACTGATCACCGCAGCCGCCGGGAGCGCCTGGAGGCCTATCAACCGCTGTCGGGCATGGTGGTGCCGCGCTTTGCCGGCATTTCGACCTTCATGCGTTTGCCGCACATTGCACCGACGCAGGCTCCGGGCGAGATCGACATCGCGCTTCTCGGCATTCCGTTCGACGGAGCGACGACGAACCGGCCCGGCACGCGCCTTGGCCCGCGCCAGGTGCGCGAGGCGTCCTCACTGATGCGCCTCGTCAATTACGGGACGCTGGTGGCGCCCTATGAATTGTGCGCCTGCGCGGATGTGGGCGATGTGGCGGTCAACCCGATCGACGTGCAGGACACCTTGCGCCGGATCGAGGCCGAGGTGGCCTATCTGCACAAGGGTGGCGTCACCCCTCTCTCCGTCGGCGGCGATCACATCATCTCCTATCCGATCCTGCGCGCCCTCGGCGCGGAACAGCCGCTCGGCCTGATCCATGTGGATGCCCACAGCGACACGGGGGATACCTATTTCGGCGGGCAGAAGCTGACCCACGGCACGCCGTTCCGCCGCGCCATCGAGGATGGCGTGCTCGATCCCAAGCGCATGGTGCAGATCGGAATCCGTGGCACGATGTATTCCACCGACGAGCGTGACTGGGCGCTCGATCAGGGCATCCGCATCATCGACATGGAAGAGGTCGCGGAAAAAGGCATTCCCTATGCCATCGCCGAAGCGCGCCGCGTCGTCGGCACGGGGCGGACCTATTTCACCTTCGACATCGATTCCATCGATCCCGCCTTCGCGCCGGGGACCGGCACGCCGGAAATCGGCGGGTTCACGAGCCGCGAGGCCCTTCAACTCGTGCGCGGCTTCCGGCGCCTGAACCTGATCGGCGCGGACATGGTGGAAGTCTCCCCGCCGCTCGATCAATCCGGCGGAACCGCGCTCGTGGGCGCGTCCATCGCCTTCGAGCTTCTTTGCCTTCTGGCGGAGGCGCGCTCGGAGCGCGAGGGGGCGGCCGGCGAAGGCCGCCTGAACGTGGTTGGTTCCTAGAGCTTGATCATGTTTCCGCTTGTTCTGATCATGCTCTATGGAGCTTTGCGCAGGCATTGCTGCGCCGTTCTTGAGATCTGCGTCTCGTCTTCGGAGCTGACCTCGTTTCTGAGGACCCGCTTCCATACGTCGCTTTCGCGAAGCGTCTGGACGATGCAGGAACAGGTGGCGCGGCAGAGCCCGGGCTGCCCGTTCTGGTCCGCGCAGCTTGCTTCGCATTCAGCGATGAAAGGCCGGGCCTCGGCCATGGGGCTCGGGCCGGTGATTTGCAGGACACCGTAGAGCAGGGCCAGCAGCACGATCTGGTGCAGCAGATAGATCGGCAGGCTCTTGCGGCCGGCCCAGATCAGGGATCGTGAAAGGGTGCTCCCGCCGCGCCATCGAGCGAGCGCCATCGTCTCGCGGCGCGGCAGCAGCGCCTTGGCGAGGGCGACTCCCAAGAGCACCAATCCGAACCAGGGAAAGATCGGAACATAATCGTTCGTCACGGGGGCGGACGATCCCAGGCCGAGCCAATCGAGCCAGGGCTGATCGAGGACGGGGCTTGTCAGGATCGAAGGCGCGGCGAGGCAGAATACGGAAACCGCTAGAGTGAGGGCAGGATGCAGCCGCAAGAACGGCAGAGCGAGAACGCTCGACACGGCGATGCAATGTAAAATGCCGAAAAAGATGTAGCTCTCGGGAAAGGCGAAGAACGTCACCAGCGTGATGAGGAGAGCCGCGCCGCCGACTTTCGCAAGTCGCCGCAGGAACGGTTTCCGCCGCAGGCCTTGGGCGTGGGCCAGGACCAGCCCGACGCCGGCCAGAAACAGAAACGACCCCGCGATGATGCGCGCGAACCAGCGCCAGGCAGGGATCTGGACGATATTCGTCCCGATCAGGTTGAGGAAGCTCAGGTCCCAACTGAAATGGTAGGTGATCATGGCGCAGATCGCGAGGCCGCGGGCCACATCGATGGCGTCCCAGCGTTGGGAGGCGGTGGCCTGAGCCTGAAGGGAATCTGCTTTCACCGGCGTTCGTCCCGTGCATGACAAGGGGGAGGGCGTTACGATCAGTCCTGCCGCTCCTATATTAGCTTCATGACCGATAGCCTTGCCGCGTCAATCGCCGATCTGCAGGAAATGATCGAGGAGGCCCGCCTCGTCGCCGGTTTCACCGGCGCCGGCATCTCGACCGAGAGCGGCGTGCCCGACTTTCGCTCTCCGGACAGCCCGTGGATGCGCAACAAGCCGATCCCCTTCGATGTGTTTCTCCAGGATGTCGAGGCGAGGCGGGAGGCTTGGCGGCGAAAATTCGTCATGGACGATCTTTATCAGGGCGCACGGCCGAGCCAGGGGCATCTTGCCATCGCCGCGCTTATCTCATCGGGCCGCATGCCCGCCGTGATCACGCAGAATATAGATGGGCTCCATCAGGCGTCCGGCCTCGCGGATCATCAGGTCATAGAATTACATGGCAACGGCACCTACGCGGCATGCCTCGACTGCCGAAGCCGTCACGACCTGCGTGAGGTCAGGGCCCAATTCGAGGCCAGCGGCAACCCGCCGACCTGCAAGGCCTGCGGCGGGGTCGTTAAATCCGCGACCATCTCCTTCGGCCAGTCGATGCCGCAGGAGCCGATGCGAAAGGCCCAGAAGCTCGCTTTGACCTGCGACCTCATTCTCGTGGTCGGATCATCCCTCGTCGTTTATCCGGCCGCCGGATTTCCCGCGCTCGCGAAGGAGAATGGGGCGAAGCTGGTGATCGTGAACCGGGAGCCGACACCCCTCGACGACATCGCCGATCTTGTCGTCCATGCGGAAATTGGCCAGGTTTTGCCGGGACTTATCTGAGGCGGGCGCTCCTACCCCCAAAAACATCGTCGCCCGAAGGCCGTTTCGGACTTCCCCTCAAACCGGACAATGTTATCCTATCGTTAAGAATCGGGTTCTTGTTTCGAGTCTGGGTTTTTTCATGGCTAGCGATTACGGCACCAACTCACTCAACCTTCGAGAGGAGGGCTCCTCTTTCGAAAAGGGGCGCCGTGAGGCTTCCCAGTCTGTCGCGGAAGAGAATGCCCTCGAACTCATTCAGGTTAGCGGCCGGATCAAATGGTTCGATGTCGCCAAGGGATTCGGCTTCATCGTACCCGACAACGGTATGCCGGACGTGCTGCTGCACGTCACCTGCCTCCGCCGGGACGGCTATCAGGCCGCCAATGAAGGGGCCCGGATCGTGGTCGAGGCTGTGAAACGCCCCCGGGGTTTCCAGGCATCCCGCGTGGTGTCGCTCGACGATTCGACGGCGCTTCACCCCTCCGAGCTTCCGCTGCCGCGCACCCATGTCCAGGTGGTGCCGACGAGCGGGCTGGAGCCGGCCATCGTGAAATGGTTCAATCGCCTGCGCGGCTTCGGCTTCCTCACGCAAGGAGAGGGAAAGCCGGACATTTTCGTGCACATGGAGACGCTGCGGCGCTACGGCATCGCGGAGCTGAAGCCCGGCGAGCAGGTCTTCGTCCGCTTCGGCGATGGCTCGAAGGGGCTCATGGCTGCCGAGGTTCGGTTGGCCGACATGAACCTCCCGCATTCGCACTGATGAGCCCGGTCGTGTCTCAGCGGCTCGCATCTGTCTTCGGCGTGATCGCCCTGTGCGTCATGACGGCTACGGCGGCCTATGCCCAAGCTCTTGAATCCCTGACAATTGTCCTCTCGGGCGGGCAGAAGCAGAGCTTCCAGGTCGAGGTCGCCCGAAACAACGCGGATCGCGCGCAAGGCCTGATGTACCGCCGATCGATGCCTGCCGATCGGGGCATGCTGTTCGATTTCGGCCGGGTCGAGCCGGTTTCCATGTGGATGCAGAACACCTACCTCCCACTGGACATGCTGTTTGTCCGCCCCGACGGGACCATCGCGCGGATAGCCGCCAACACGGAACCCCTGTCGACTCGCACGATTCCATCCGGCGAGCCGGTCCTGGCGGTTCTCGAACTCAATGCCGGAACGGCCTCGCGGCTCGGAATCAAGGCGGGCGACCGGATTGAACATCCCCTGTTCAAGCGTTGACGTTAGGAGCTTGCTGAAACCGGGGTGCTCGTGATAGCCAACAGCCCTTCGGTGACGAAGGCGGGGCGTAGCGCAGTCTGGTAGCGCATCTGGTTTGGGACCAGAGGGTCGCAGGTTCAAATCCTGCCGCCCCGACCATCTTCACCGATTGAACGTTTGAGAAAGTGCCGATCCGATGCCCGCACGGATTTACAAGCCCGCCAAATCCGCAATGCAGTCCGGCCTGGCCCGGACCAAGCAATGGCTCCTCGTTTTCGAGCTGGACAAGCCGCGCGAGATCGAGCCGCTCATGGGCTGGACGAGCTCCGCCGACACCCGCCAGCAGCTCCGGTTGTGGTTCGATACGAAGGAAGAGGCGGTTGCCTACGCCCAGCGTGAGGGCATCGCATACCGGGTCGAGGAACCGCAGGAGACCAAGCGGCGCCCCATGGCCTATTCCGACAATTTCAAATTCAATCGCGTTGGCCCCTGGACCCACTAACTCCCCGGGCCTAGACCGACGGCCCCGTAGCTCAGCTGGATAGAGCAACTGCCTTCTAAGCAGTAGGTCGCAGGTTCGAGCCCTGCCGGGGTCGCCATTCCGAAACCCTTTAAATTATTGGATTTGCAGGGTTTTTACAATCCACAGGTCCCGATTGAGCCTTCGGTTGAAGGAGTATCGACTACTGTGTCGAGGGACTTTGAGGGTTCAAACGGTACTTTGAGGGGGTTCACCCCTCAAAACATCCCTCAAAATTTGCTCCAGTCCTGTTCTCGTCGTTTGCTGGGTTCCCATAAAGCGAAAGCCCCGACCTGATGGCCGGGGCTTTGTTCAATATCTGCTGGGGCTGAAAGAGAGAATCTCGTCAACGGTCCCACTGCGCTCGCCGCGCGGCAATGCGTCGGTCGGCCTCGTTGAGTGCCGCAAACGCCTCTTCCTTCTCGATCTGGTCGTAAACCTCCGAAAGCATCTTTTCCGACCCGTGCCCCAGCAGGTGCTGCGCGGCTTTTCGGTCGCCAATCGCTCGGACGACCCGGCTGGCTGCCGTACGGCGAAGGTCGTGATTGCGCAGCCCAACGATGCCGGTCGCCTCCTTCACGTCATCGAACCACGAATCGAAACCCCAGTAGCTGACGGGATAGAGCTTGCCGGGCACATAGATTTCGCCGTTCGTCGGGTTGCGCCACGGCCTCGGGTTAGAGCCCCGGCCCTTGAACCGGAACATGAACACATACTTCGGGTCGCGTCCGATTTGTTCCCGCAGGATCGCTTCCATTTCATCCGTCATGATAATGGTGTGCTCGCGGCCACCCTTCTGGATGATGGTGATGGTCCGCGTGTCAAAATTGATTTGCCTCCAAGTGAACGCCTCAGTGAAGTTCGACAAGCGGAACCCGGCCTTGATGGCGAACTTGAACGCCGCGCCATAACCCTCCCGCAGGTGCTTCTCGATCCGCATCTCCTCCGTATGGGAGAGGGTCCGGCTCCGGGCCTCTGCTTCCCTACGTCGGTAGTCCTTCCACTTGATTGGTGGCATTCCGGGCACTTCGAGAGTGTCGCGAGCATAAAGGATAACCCGCTTCAGCACGTCAATCGACGTGCGGTTCACCGTCGATGGAGCCAGCTTGACAATGTGTCGAGGATCGTCCTTTCCGGGGACGAACGGGCGAAGCTTTTCTGTCTCGAAGTCGAACACTTGCGGTTGGCCAGGGACCATTTTGCGGGTCTTCTTATCGCGGCGGGGTTTCGACAGCTTAGGCATTGACGCGCGCTGATTCACCACCATCTCGACCGTCCTGTTGCGGATGTCAGTGACGAGAGTGTCGGCCCCGATCACGTCTGTCAGCCAAAACAGATACTTTTCATCATCCTGGGCGTTGGCAGCCTTCTCGCCTTGGTTCTTCCAGTAGGCGTCTACGGCCATCAGAAATGTCGGGATCACCGTGTTCCCGTTGCTGTCAATAATTCCCAGTGTCTGCCTCGCGCTGGCCAATATGAGCGCCTTTGCAGCGGCAGCCAACTTCTCTGTCTTGAGATTCTCGACGTACCTCTTGGCCTCTGCCTTCGATGCCTCGAACTCTCTACTCCCCGGCACGCCTCGTGCCTTGATCCCAGTGGAGCCCTTGTGGGGCTTCCCGTCCACCGTGAAATCATACCGGAATGTCTTGCCGCCTTTCGGCAGGATCACAGCCATGACTTCAATCCCCTTGAGCTTGTCCGGCCCGTCTTGCCGCATACCGTGCGGCAAAGCTGTCATCCAGACCGCCTGCTGCTCTCACCAAAGGGCCAAGAGGCTTAGCTTTAGTTGTCTTGGGAGGTCGGACCGACTTGGCCTTGACCGGCCTCGGATATTCTGTCGCCTCGGGTGGTGTTTGGGTGTTCTCGTTTTCGGCAAGGAAGGCGACAATAGCTGAATGGCGGATTCGCCAAATCGGCTTTTTGCTCGTGCCGATGTTCGAGGCTCGCAGTTTCTTCAGCCTGATCAGATCGTACACATGACCGATGTCGCATTCGAGAACGTCGGTGACTTCGTCGGGGCGGTAGACAGCCTCGCCGCTCAGCATGCCGAAGTTCGCGTACAGCGTCGGGTCGAACGAGTGGGATTGATAACTCATGAAATTCACTTGTGAGCGTACCGAGCCAACGCTCATTTGGTTAGAACATGCTCGATAATCGCTCTGCTGAAACTTGCTTTGTGAGTTGTGCGTACATTCGAGAACTTCTGGGCGGTGTTCCGACCCTCCCCAAAATGTACCGGGGAGGGCAGTGAAAAGTCGAAATTAAAGTGGGGTGCCCGCTGTGAGGCAGCCATCTCGCTGCGAAATCTGGTTTCAGAAGTGAACACTCTTGAGTGACTCCATCGCCGGGCCGAAACGGCGGATGAACTCGCGAATACCAGCGCAATCATTCGGCGCGGTGACATTCAAGAATGCAATGAAATCCGGGTCCACCATGTCTGCTTCCCCGTAGGCACGTGCCACCAGCAGCACTTCAACCATTGCGCAGGCGTCGCGGTATTTGCGGGCGTTATAGTAGGGCCTCAGAGCCTCTCGGAGCATTTCGCGGGTAGGGTCGTCTCCACGAGGATGGACCGGGTAACCAACCTTGCGGGCGGCAAAAAGTGAGTTTCCATTCGGCCCCCATGTAACGTCTGACCAAGCCAACTTGGCTGAGAAGAGGAAGCGTCCGGCATTCTTTCTGGTCGCGGGACTGGGTCGGTAGCGCACGCTCGGTGCGACAGCGGTTGCAATGTCGTTGTGCATGAAAATCTCTTGTAGGAATAATCCTGACATAACTCATAATTCCATGATGTCTTCGATGTAAAGAGAAATATAGATTTCGAAATTCCGGCGAATTGTCTCCAAAATTTCGGAACTGACGAAATAATGAAATTTGGTGAACGAAATTTCGACCTGGATATAAACGAACTCGACGCTATTAATACTACGGATCAATCACAAAAGCGGTTGACGACGTGTGTGCTCTGAACTAGAAGTTCGGCGCAATCGCTGGCCAGCACTGACTTTGCCCCCACGATGGCGGCTCTAACTACATCCGGGAGGTCAACTCCCGTCCTGCGGGATGCCCACGATGATGTCCCGGAGGTTTTTGCAGATTTCACCACGCCTTCGTCCCACGATGGACGAGGTTTCCCACGTCGAGCAGCGATGCTTGATGCGCTTGAGGGTGCTCTTGTGCCCTGATGCCGGGAAGTCGTGGGCGCTCACGCACTTCTATTTCCAACACGAGTGAATTGACGATGACCTACACATTGAAAACACGAACAACCGAGGACGACTGGAAGACCGTTGAAGCCGAGAACCCTCTCTCGAAGCGAATTGGAACCGCCCAGCGCCGCGTGCAGCAAGTGCTCGATGGATATGTCCGTGCCTGCTATCTGAGTGGCGGGGCCGGACTGGGTAAAACTCAGACAATCAATGCTGCCTGTGCTGGCAAGACCGTCATTCGTGCGATCCCGCGCGATTACCACGATCTTCTCTTCTGGTTCGAGCAATCCAGGGGAAAAATCCCGCTGATCTTCGAAGAGTGCGATCATCTCTTCAGATCAGAGCGGTGCCTGAACCTCCTGAAGATGGCCACGGACCCGAACGGTCCGAAGGTGATCCGTATCCGGGTGCCGCCGAAGAAAGGCGAGGTTTCGACCGACAAGACGATTCCTCTGACCGCTCCTCTTGTCTTTGCGCTGAACGGAGACCTTAACAATTACAGCCATTGGCCGAGTGCCTGCATCGCACACATTTTGGCATTGGCGAGTCGCGAGCACCCCATCACCATCGACGGAGATCGGGCAGAGCGGTGGGAGTACACCATCTCTCTCGCGGTCCTGCACAACCTGCTCAGAAAGACAGAGGATCGGAAAGCCTTCATCCCGCTGGCCGTGCAGAACGAAGCAATCGCATGGTTCACCGAGAACCTGTGGCGGCTGGACGAAGTGTCACCGCGTCGTCTGAAGAAAATCGCGCAGACGATGATGCTGCATCATTCGGCACGGTACCGATACGGGATGCAGGGGCTCCAAGACGATTTGGATCAGTTCCTTGTGTCCAGCACTTTGACCGGATTGATGCATCCTCCGGTGCCGACGATTTTCGTCACGCCATATGAAAGTTTCAAAGGCCAACCTGGGACTGAGCCCTCTCGGGAAACATCCATGAAAAGCGTGTCTCCAAAAGACACCAGTGAGACGACCCCGCAGAACCAACACTCTGACCAAACAGCCGAAGACCTTTCCGATTGGTCCAACGAGGACCTCGCCGATCTTGCTGACGAGGCTCTGACCGAACTCCTGCGGCGCAATCCAATCGCAAAGTTGCTTCGCTGGGAAGCCGACAAAGCGACGATCACGGTTCAGGCGGCACACGGGGGTGCAGACTTCAAAATGTTACAGCGAGGTCCAGACCCACAGGTCACAGCAGAGCAACGGGCTCTCAATGCGCTTTCACACGAGAATTGGTGAGTGCGCGACAGTGGCCAACCCCCGACGATGGCCAACCATAGATCGGTTCTCCAGTTGCCGAAACGTGACAAGCGGATATGGACCGGGCGAAAGTTGATTTGAGGATTGTAGAGATGACGACAACACCCGTGTGGGACGACCCCGATTTCGAGGAGCCCGATGTTGATCGCGGACTTCTGTATGCCCCCAGTCTGACGACGGCTCAGATCAAGCGGCTGCCACAGGTGCGAATTCAGAAGCTCACCGAGAAGGCCGAACACTGGAGCAAGGCCATGCTGGGCAATCAGTACCCTATTCGCTTGAGCGACGAACGGTGGGTTCTCCAGGGATACCAAGACTGAGGTCGCCTATCATCGCCAGACCGAAAGAAATCGACTTTCGGAACGTGCCTGTGAGATAAATACAGTCATACTCTTCAGGCTTAGCAATCGGGTGGCAGCCGCCCAAAAACAGTATCCGGGACTATACGAGGCATGGCCTAGCCATATACGCCGCAGACCGGACCGATGAGGTAGAAGGGACCGACGAGACGGACATCATCGCCCAAGTTGGTTGATGAGTAACGGCTGCTCGGCAATGGGCTGAAAAAGTCGCTTTGCAAGAAGGCACTACCAAGAATGGCGCGCGCCTTGAGCGATTCGGCGACGCGCTTACGGATATCCGGTCGCTTCATTGCCGAGATATCTGTGCTTCAATCTCCACCAGATTGATAACCGTCAGACCACATGGAACGACCCCAGGCACAAGGCGGGCGGATGAAAAAGGCGTTTAACGCACATCCAGTCCATCACCCCAAAGCCTGATCACTAGGTGCGTTCGCGTCAGAATACGGCTGCTACAGCAGGTCTCGGGTGACCACCTGCGCCGGGTAAAACCGGCTACGCGGCTTATGAAGTCGGATACCTCGGAGCATACCGATCACATTCTCTCCTCTTCTTCCCATCGATTTTCCTTCTCTGGGAAGGAGAGGGGAGAAATGAAGCGTGTCCTAGAGCATGGGCGAGAAAGCAACTTCCTAATGCAAATCCAGAAGGTATCGCCACCAAGCACTACGGGATTTCCAGGAAACCGCGAATGGCCGGAGTGCAGGTCTGGACTGAGCGTAGCGAGGGAAGACCCGCACGGATGCCGTGAAGCGGTGCAGGGTCACGGAGTGATCCCTGCCGCAATCAACTTCCTTATAGACGTGGCATTGCTTGCGCGTGCTTGGTCCCGAGAAACACGTTCGTGCAAAAATCGCCCAGATGGCACTTGGGGACCATGCGATTGTGCCGATCTCTCGGCGAAATACACACCAGGACGTGCTCGCCAAGAGTGATGCAGATATCCTGATGCTCAAGATGGCGCTCTAGAGACCGGTCCTGGCGCAGACCTCATTCATTATCGAGGAAGTGAGGTCCAGCGGAAACAGCGGGTCCTCACGGCCCGAAAGCAAGTTTCTCGCATCAAGTCCGACGATCCCTCTACACCCTACGCTCGAATTGCGCTTAGACATGCAGGTCAAAATTTCCAGTCCGTCGAAATACCCACGCAGGAACTAAACTGCTTTCCCCAAGCCAGGGCTTCTTCCTTTCCATGCGGTCGGTGCGGGCTCGTCTCGCTGTATGCGAGCCACGCAATCATCAATGCAAACGATGCTTCGGGATTCTCGCAGAGCACCTCAATAGTGAAAGTTGGAAGAATGAAGACAGGCTCAATGCCGACGATCTCCGCTGGCGCGTGCTCCTGGATCATATCCTGAAGGTCCTCCCATTCTGCCTTGTGAGCGTATAGGTGGGCGATGCAGCCCGGTCTCTCACGTTTGGCAGGGTGAACGGCTTCAAGATCGCTGTAGTGCATTGGAACCCTCGGGGCTGGTGTTCACGCTTATTTAGCCTTGAGGTCTCGGGCGCTGGCAGAGCAGGAAAACTGAGTTTAAGCGGCTCTCGCAGGTGAACAGGCGAGTTGCCCGAGTAGCGGGATACGCACTGGAAAAGCCTTCGGCCCGTCACCGCCAACCATCAGCCGAACTCAGGCGTGGAGCCGGAGTGGGCGGGAAAGTTAGTTTGCGAAAGGTGACGGGAGACTGGGAGCGCCTATAGACGAGCACTGGGCGTCTCATCCCACGTCCTGCCATCAAGATTACGCCCAGTCCGACTCTTTACGGGTCCACCCCACTGCTTGAAGTGGAACGCTACTCCAGCCTCGACGCATATATCACGTATGGCCCGTACCCATTCCACATCAACGGGCCTCGCACCGGGACCGCTCTCTCCACCAACGATCACCCAGTCGATTCCTTTCAAGTCGAGGCCGGGCACCAATGGTCCGAGCAGCGGCTCCAGAGACAGGAACTTCACTTTGGCCCCCGTCTCTCTGAGCCGATCAATGCGCCAAAGATGGTCAGAGTTCTCAACGCTCACTCCCATCCAGGTATTGCTGGGCCACGTCAGGGACGGCGAGAGTTCCAGCAGTCGATCCGCTCGCTTTGTTAGCACCTGGAAGGTATGGCGTGGGGTGGCTGCCATAACTCCGAAAACGTCCTTGATGAAGGTGAGTGGCACATCCTCGTGAAATAGGTCAGACATGCTATTCACGAAAACCCGGCGTCCCTTTCGCCACTTCAGCGGGACTTCAAGGGCTCCATAATCGAGCACCACCTTGCCAGTCCACTTGTAACGACCACCAGTCTTTCGGGTGGTACCCGAGTATTTCTCTAGCCCGAACGCCTCCAGGCGCGCAGCCATCCTCATAGCATAGCAGTTTGTGCAGCCGGGCGAGACAATGGTGCAACCAGCAACTGGGTTCCATGTTGCGTCGGTCCATTCGATAGAGGAGGAACTGCCCACTTCAACTCCTCCTCGGGAGCGTGACCCGGACGTTGTCGCCGAACGTCGGCTGCCCGGCTCTCGGTTTACGTTTGGCTGCTGGTGGGTCGGCGACAATCCGCCCTGCCGCCTCCATCTCCCCGAGAACTCGTTTATAGTTTTTGATGACGAATGGACGATTTACATGATGCTCTTCATACACAGCCTTCATCGTCATCGTCCGGCCAGCGAAGCGGATTGCCAGATCGTCGGCGAGCCCTGCGAGGGGTTGACTGAGTGAGAATAGGAGTGGGCATCTGGCGTCGGCAGGGGAGTACGCGAATGAGGGCACACCCTGGTCTTCGGTAGAACTCTCCCGTGCCATGATGTCCTTCATGATTTCGTATCCCCGGATGTTCTTGGACACGAAGATAAGGGCATGGGAGGTGCGGCTGCCATCTTCTCTCCTGAAGCGGAAAGGTAATACGAACTTAGCTCCCAAGTCCTTGAGCGCGGCTGCAAGCTCCTCCAGGATGAAGGGCTCTCGTTCGCCAGATGACATCTCGGCCATGGTCGCTCGCATAGCCTGAACACGCTCTTGTCCGAAGAGTGCGTCCATATGATGCCGAACGGCATCGTTGTTTAGCCCTGCGTTGATGCGGGAGTAGTTGAAAAAGAAGACACAGTCGCAGCCCCAGTCCTTGATGATCGCCTGGATGAAGCCACGAGAGAGCCCCTTGTATCCGAACGGATCGACGAAGGAGAACGTCGGACACAGGTTCACACGCCTGAACATCGACTCCGCATCTGCATCAACCTCACCGCAGTAAACCTGTGGCGGGTGTTTCAACTGCGAGACGCCCGGCAATGCCGAAATAGCTGAATTAAGCGAGTTCACATTGTCTGGGTCCTTGTCATTGAACATCGTAACTAGGACATCCGACAGCTTTGGGTTGGCCAGCGCTTGTTCAAGTACCATGATTGGTGTGGACTTGGAGCCATCCTCGTACCGTCCCGGTCCAGCGAAGAGGTCGATATAGGCAAGACGCTCGATGCCCCCGTATGCCCGCTTCACGCTGAGCATCACATTTGACCACGCAGCGAAGTACTTAGCCACGATGCTGGCCTTCACCTCCGACTGCTCACGCTGTTCCTCGAAAAATCCGTTCCGTTCCGCCATCATCGACTCCCTACACTCTGGGAAGATAGAGGGCGTCTGATGCGAACAAAAGTGGAACGCGGGGGTGAGGGCAACTCTACCCACAACCTTTGCGAGGATGGGAAGCTTCGGCGCTCAGGCCACTCCTATTCTTCAACTGTTAGTCTAAGTGGACGCAACGACGCTATTCTTTCACGATCTGCTCGATCTTCACTCCCAGCGCCTCTGAAATGTACCAAAGCGTCGTGAGAGTCGGGTTCTTACGGCCATTCTCCAGATGGGAGAGATACGCCTGATCAACCCCAAGGTCGGCGTCCAGAGCTTCCAGCCTATCCACAAGCTGCCACTGCGACAGCCCCGCCGCGAGACGATAGCGGCGCACATTCCTGGCAACGATCTGCTGGATATCCATACAGCAGACCGAAACCGAACTTGCCAAACTGACCTATGGACAATAATCCATATTCGTACGCAAATCTTGTAACAGGGTACGCTGGAGGGTCAGGTGAGCAGCTTCTGGATCGTTTTCTTCGCTCAGATCACCATCATAAGCATCGTAATTGGCCTTTGGACTAAAAAATCTGGCCCATCGAACATCTTGGCGGGAGGAATCATGAGTTTCATCGCTGCCGGATTCATCATCTTCAATTACGGTGATTTGGCTCCAGAGGACAAAAACCACTGGCTCCTCACCCCGGTCAGGTTTGTCGCGCCGACAGGGCAGACGAAAGCTGCCACAGTCAGCAATCGGACCGAAAAGCAAGTTTCCTTCAAAGATGCCTACGGCGTTGCTCAGCGGACCTTCGAAACGAAGAGGTTGGAGTTTGCTCAGCAGTATGCAGCGGCTCCTAACGAGATCAAAAAATCGGCTGTTTGGAATGCCGCTAACCAATGGACGATCAACTACTCAAAGCAAGAGGGCCTAACGGCAACCAGATGGATCGGGCGCGTGGCCAAGATCGCCACAAACCAGGGTGGGGATTGGGCTGAGATTGAACTGGTCTCTAACTATGAAGGTATGAACATTACATACCATGCCACCGGGCTGAAATCAGGAACGCTGGTCTACAACAAGGTGGCCGAACTTAGTTCAGGCGACATTGTCGAGTTCGATGCAGGGTTCAGTGAATCGTCCACGAAGGGCTTCTCGGAGGGGTCTTGGACGGAAAGAGGCTCTCTGGAGCAGCCGGTGTTCGTAGTTAGTTTGACGGACATTAAGAAGTGGATGGCAAAGCCGAATTCTTGATCGGTACCATTAGCCGAACTCGGGTCGGAGCGGTTTGGCGAGAAAGTTAGTTCGGAAAAAATAGAGCGACGGCTGAGGTGGGGCGGGTCCAGAAATTGACGGCCAATGAAGTAGGTACGATCCTCAAGCCGTGCCGAATGCGCTGATGCTCTCCAGCTATGAGGATAGGATGACAGGAGTGAACGCGGCTTTCGCCTATTTCGGAGCAGCCGGTCGAAATCCTCGCTGGAGTTGGTCCGCTCGGAGCCCCGATGGGAAGACCGTAGTGGTGACGATGTGGAAGGACCTCATCACCTATGAGAATGGCACGGCGATCTACGATGGTGGCGACGTAATTATCTAGCGAACTGAGGAGGTCTACCAGGAAGCCGCAAGCGGATTCTTTCCAGACAGAGAGGTTGCCTCGTTTACCACATCGCGATCTCGCTCATCGTTCGCCATGAAAATAAATTCCGATGGAAGCAGCGCTCGCGCCAGATAACATGTCGATATCCGTGATGTGCTGTAGACTGTGGACTGAACATGAGCCTGCGTGACGCATTCTTACGCGACTTCAAAGTTGACTTACCCGTTGGGGATGGCGCTGGCACACGAACCGATCCAATCTCCATCCTAACGGGGGACCCGCACGGGGTCTCACGGGCAGCGGAGATCACATTATCTCTACTCCAGAAGGGTGGGGGCTATGCCCAAGGAAGCGAAATCTTCTGGCGCATCCTCGCTCGCGAACTTCACGAAGAAGCAGGAAAGGTGCTCTTTCGTCTGGGGCTTCAGAGGGTCGCCCTCACGCCGACAGAAGTCGTCGGTGAGAAGGTCAGCTACTTCTTCTCCACTCCTCAGCATCTGCTAGACGCTGTTCCAACCCCCTACGTGATCCATATCGATCCAAGTCTCGCGCTGGCCTTTCCGTTCAAGATTGCTGGACTGGACTATTCCGCGTTCAGGGATTTCGAACGTGAGCAGTCCGGCCTTGGGTATTGCGTCGGGTACTCTGGGCCAAGGGTCGAGGCGACGCTCTATGTTTATAAAGCAGATATCGCTGCACCTCCGGAGATGGTGGCCAGACGGGAATTGGACAGCACTCTGCGGCAACTTCATGGGAGCCATCAGGGTGTGCGGCCCTACTCGGATACGTCCTTTGGAGCGCACGCTCTCGGAGTTGAATTGAATCTGGGCGATCACAGGCGCGGGCTCGTGATGATCGATTCTGTTGGACCCAAGCTATTCAAGTGGCGAGTCACATGGCTGAACGACGAACGTCGTACAATCGTCGAGGAATTTGTCAGGCAGTCACGCCAACTGCTGCCACGGGACCAGGGCGAGCCTCAGATGCACTGATCGCAGTCACACTCAGGCGAGGAGCCGGAGTGGGCGGGAAAGTTAGTTCGCCAGAAACTGACGGCCCACTGCGACAGCCCCGCTGCGCCGACGATGGTCATCGAACCTTCGCCAGCATCTGCCCCCGCACATCCTTCCCGTCCACCTGCTTTTCGGCCATCAGGAACAGACCCTTGCCGCCGCTGGCCTTCTCCCATAGCGTCCCGATGGCGCGTTTCTCGTCGGTGTCGGCGGCATCAGTCAGGTGCGCGCCCTTGTATTCGACCGCGAGGATGCGGCCATCGGTCAGTTCCGCCACAAAGTCGGGGTAGAACTTCCCTGATGCCGTCGGCAGCCAGAACGCGCCGGGGTGACGGGGCACGTTCCTGACCCAGTGTTTGACCTCGGGCAGGCTGTCCAGCATCTTGGCGCAGTTCAGTTCCTCGCCGTCGTCAGCGCCGTCGAAGGCTGCGACCTGATCCCAGCCGGTGAAGTGCTTGGAGAACCGATAGGAACCGCGATAGGTGCGGACACCGGCGAACATGTCGCCCGTGAACACGAAGCCGTTGTCGAAGGAGATTTCGGGCTTGGCCTCCGGGGCAAACAGCGAGCGTTGATAGACGCCCTCGCGTTCGTTGGCCCGGATGTCGGCGATACGCTCCTTGACCTTGCGGGCCAGCGGATACTTGCACTGCATCAGCGCCGACAACGGGATGTTGCGCGGGCCGGTGAGGTAGTTCACCAACTCGGTCAGCCAGCGTACCAGTTCCCCCTGTCCGATGAACTTGTCGCGCACCTGCCGGTCGAGAAACAGCACCAGCGTCTGATCGCTCCACCCCTCAACCGAGATGTCGAGCAGGAGTTGGGCGCTCTGGTCGGCGTGCTTCACGAACAGCCGTTGTTGGTCGATGTCGATCTCGAATGTGTCCGCCGTGGCCTGTATGGCGAAGTCCTTGGCCTCCAGCTTCGGCGAATGGTCGGTGAGCGACCAGTCGTGATATTCCATGAGGATGTCGGTGTCGGCGAGTTCAAGCTCGCCCTGCACCCACGCCATCAGCGCCGGGACGGTGAAGGTCTCGCCCCGCTCGGCAGGCGAGGCTTGGTGCAGATGCTCGGCCTCGTAGCTGGCGACCTGTTCGGAGAAGCCGTCTGCTTCCGTCTCCGGTAGTGCTGCGATCAGCTTCTCTTTCTCAGCAGGGCTGAGGAAGCCGGTGATCTTGACCACGGCCTTGCCGTCGTCCCCGATTGTCACCCGGACCTTGGACGGCGCGGCAGCTTCCAGTTCCTTCACGGCAGCGGGGTCGGCGTCAAGCGACACGGTGACACTCGACTGCGGTCGGCGAGCATGGCCGAACAGCCCTTCGGTCAGGTCAAGCTGCTCGGGCAGGATGTTGTCCTCAGCCTCGCCTTCCTCGAAGCCCATGGCGACGAGCCGGTCTTTCAGCGCGTGCGCGGCCTCCGAAAACGACTTCGATGTCAGGTTGGCATAGGCGCGGTTGAGCGACGGGATCGACCGCTTCTTCGCATAGGGCATGCGCAGCACCCGCCCCAGTAGCTGCTCGGCATCGGTGGCGCTGTGGATGTTGGCGACCGAGCAGAAGACATAGGCGAAGGAGCAGTCCCAGCCCTCTTTCAGCGCCTCCACGGTGATGATGAAATCAATCGGGCAGTCGGGGTCGAACAGGTTGATGCCGTCGAGGTCGCGCTGGTCGCCGGTGGCAACGGCGATGCGGTGCTCCTCGATACCCTCCACGTCGATCAGGTGCTGCCTGAGCACGGCGACGGTGACTTCCTCGTCCTTGTTCTGGGCTTGGAATAGGACTATGGGGCGGATGTAATCACGCTCCCGACCCGCGTCCTCGGCAAGCTCGGCCCGCTTCGAGATCGCGCCGGTCACGGCAGCCTGCCATGTCTGATGCTCGGCGAGCATGACCGGCAGCTTGATCATTTCCTCGTCTTTGAGTTCCTGAGCCGAGACCGAATGCAGAATGTTGGAGTTGGCGCGCGGGGTCGCAGTGAACTCGATGATCGCGGTCGGGTTCACGCGGTTCTGCATATCCCGAGACAGCCCGGTGACGGCCTTGTGCGCCTCGTCAACGATCATCAGCGGGCGGTGCAGGTGCATCAGGTTGGCAAACGAGAACTTGATCGTGCCCGCACCCTTGCCGTCTTCTATGGTCTCCAGCCCCGGCATCTTGTCAGGTACGCCGGTGAAGTGCGGCTCCAGCATTTCATGGTGGGCATAGACCTTACGGCCATCGGTGTCCTTCACGCGCAGCGTCTGGATCGTGCCGACCACGACACAGCAGTTCGAGTGCAGGTCATGCGGCAGGAGTTGGGTGAAGTCGCCGATGTCGAACACCCGCACCCGACCGGAAAACGCTTCGTCCAGGGCGGCACGATACGGGTGCCGGGGGTTCTTGAGCGCGTCCACCGTCTGTTTGCGAATGGTGGTCGTCGGCACCAGCCACAGCACCAGCGGGAAGTCGCGTTCGATCCACGTCTCCTTGGCGATGTTAACGGAATGAGCAGCGAGTACCGTCTTACCGCCACCGGTCGGCAGCCGCAGGCAGGCATAGGGCGTCTCATCCAGACCGTTCAGGGCCTTGTAGGAGCCTGCGAAGCCTTTGAGGCGTCTCGCCATCTCGGGTTCAGCAACAATGGCCCCATAGGCCGCGCTGGGGCCTTCCACGCGGGCCTTGGTGAGGAACCGCCGCAGCGTGTCGAGTGTCTGCGATTGATAGGTCTTGAGTTCCATCACGCCCGAGCCTTCACGTCATAGGGGGTCTGCTTGAAGGTGATCTGCTCGCGCAGCAGAGACGCATCGGACAGGGCCGAGCGTTCTCCGTACACGGTAACGGGACCGGCAAAGTCCTCGGGCAGCGCGCTACGGATCACGGCGAGTGTCTTCTTCGTCAGTACATTGCCGCCGCTGGCCGACTTGTCGCCCAGAATGCCGTTGTAGAGCAAGGCATAGGCGCAGCCATCATGGACGCCGAGCACCGGCGACAGCGGATCGGGCTTGGACCATGGCGACCGGACTTCCGAAAACCACACATGAGCGGCGAGTACGGGAAACTCGATGTCGGGACGTATCTGCCCGGTCTCGTCGAACACCGATGCGCCGAGCCGGAAATAGCGGAAGCCACCGCCGCCCTTCCAGTTCACGGCCCCGGAAATGCCACCCTGTTCGCCGTCCACGACCTTCTTGAGGCGCGGCTGGCAGTGGGTTACGGCATGGTCGCCCATCTCGATGCCGATGTATCGACGGCCCATCTTGTGGGCGACTGCCGCCGTGGTGCCGGAGCCCAGGAAACTGTCCAATACGAGTTCGCCGGGTTTGCTGGCGATGTGGATGATCCGCTGCATCAGGCGTTCGGGTTTGGGAGTGCCGAACGGGCTTTCGTCGCTGAACAGGTCAAGGATTTCTCGCTTGGATGCCTCCGTGGTGCCGACTTCTTCCGCCAACCAAAGGGACATCGGCACCAGTCCGGCCTCTTCGCCCATGTATTGCTTGATACGGGGCTTGCCGCTGCCACCTTTCGGGAAATAGACCCTGCCTTCCGCAAGATACTGAAGAAACACGGGCTCGGTCGCTCCCCAGCAGCGTCCGCGTGGCGGCTCATGCCGAGTGCAGTTGGGTGATGTGATTATATACATCTGATTGGGGCGATACCCTTGGGCCGAGAAAGGGATCGAGCGCCACGGACCTCGCGGGTCATTGTCGATGTTGGAATAACCCTTGTCGTTGGGAGGCAGCGGGTTCCGAACAGATTTCCATTCTTGGGCCGACATCTTGCCATAGATCAAGAGCGCGTCGTGCGATGATCCTATAGCCGCCCGGTTCTCTCTTGACGTGCGCTTCTGCCAAATGATCTCAGCCAGAAAGTTCCGCCGCCCAAACACCTCATCCATCACGACCTTGAGGTAATGCCCCTCATTGTCGTCGATGCTGACCCAGATGCTGCCGTCTTCGGCCAGCAATTCGCGCAGCAATTCCAGCCGGGGCCAGATCATCGCCAGCCATTGGCTGTGTTCCAGATTGTCGTCGTAATGCTCGAAGGCCGACCGGGTATTGTAGGGTGGGTCGATGTAGATGCACTTGACCTGCCCAGCGTAGAACGGCAGCAGCGCCTTCAAGGCATCGAGATTGTCGCCCTGGATGAGCATGTTGCCGGTATCGCGGTCGCCGTAGCCGAGGCCGGGGACTTCCTCCAGTAGGCGATAGGGCACGCTCCCGGCAGCCCTGATGTCGTCGTCCCTCGTTAACCATTTCAGTATCGGCATTCCGTACCCAGCGCCCCAGACCCTCAATGGCTGGAAGCAGTACCTGATTTGGCGCGGGGATCAAAGTTTGACGTTGCTCTCAGAGCCATCACCGGCGAGGTCCGAGACTGGCGTCAAGGTGATGTCGATGGACTTCACCTTCTCGACTACGGGATGACAGTCCGGTCGAGCACTGCCCAGCGGATTTTGGGAGCCTCTCGCGATGCAGCTACGGAGGCTGGCGCAAGTAGCTGAACCAGCCGAGAGAAAATGTCCCTGCCGTTCTTGGTTCGCTCAGGCTTGCGCTTGGCCTTCGACTTCACCCACTCGGGGCGGCTGTCCCGGCCATAACGATCCGTATCAGTCCGAAGGCAGGACACCGTGGCCCTCCCGATCCAGTCGGCCAAGGCAAAAGCGGCTTTCTGCCCACAGCGGTAATCTCGACCGTCGCAGCCTGACGCATCTGGCCCCTCTTGGGGTATCGATCTCATGTAACAGAATACGATTTCAGGCAATCTCAATCGGTTGGGGCAGCCTCAAGGAAGCTTCAGCGCTCTTCCTCAACAAGCCGGGCAACGGTTATCGTCGCCCTCTGCGCCACTCTGAAGGCGGCACGAAGGTCCCGTCCCACAGTCCCGCACGGGCTCGCCGAGCGGTTAGT
Organism: Microvirga alba; assembly: GCF_015694465.1. Lineage (GTDB taxonomy): Bacteria > Pseudomonadota > Alphaproteobacteria > Rhizobiales > Beijerinckiaceae > Microvirga > Microvirga alba. The sequence continues at coordinate 133,597 of NZ_JADQDO010000007.1, read as the reverse complement.
TCGTCCGGGACATACTCTTGGCTGTACTCACGATAGGCGATGGCCCACCCGGCGCGAACCATCCACTGGTTCATGTCCTGGCCTCTGGCGCGACAGACTGCAACGACCCGGCCATATCTGTCGGTGTCGCGCGGCTCGCAGGAGACCGTTGCCCGGCCAATCCAGTCAGCCAATGCAAAAGCGGCTTGCTGGCCGCAGCGATAATTCCGCTCCCTCGCGTCCTGGCAAATTTGACCACTTTCAGGCGCATCGATCCCGTGCAGGCGGATGCGGGTCCCGGCGATCTCGATAGTGTCTCCGTCGATGACGCTCGCCTGACCGGCAATCGGTTGGGCCTGGGCCGAAAGGGAAGCGAGAAGGAAGCTGAAGAAAACAAAGAACCGCAACTGCTGGCACCTGCCTTACGCAAAGGAAGGTAGAGATAGCAGCGACCAGCGGACGCGCCCAGATGATCAAGGACGGCAGGCCAAAAATTATTTGACAGATTTCGGATCGGTGGGAGCGTGAGGTATCCGCAACTGCAACGGAGATGCTTTTGGTCCCGTCATTTCAACCCCGTCCATTCAGGTACCATCGGCCCATCAGCGGATGGATTACAAACAAACTGGTTGCGTGCGATGAAGTCGTCAACGGCACACTGCGCCGCTACATTTCCGCTTCAAAGCTGCGCGCTCAAACGATGGCCCTGGTCCTCAGTGAACTTGATCTCAAGTGCCCTGACGTTCTCGCGTCCCGTCTTCGTCCTCTGAATAACGAAGTCAGATTTCCCGAACCCCTCGTTAACATCAGCTACACAATCCTGCACCGCCGAGTTCGTGACATCGTTCGGTGCCTTTATCCAACCGCCCCTGGAATGGTCGGAACGCTTGGAAAGCTTGGAAACGAGCCTCTCTCTGAGGAGACCTGCCGCCTGCTGGTCGAGTTGCACACGCGTCCTGAGCACCGCTCACGCGTTCGAGCATTGATGCACTATAGCCGCCCAATCACCGCTAAGCACATCGAGATCGCACACCGTCTCGATTCCGTCCTTGTCCACTCTAACATCCTGGACCGCATTTACAGCGTGGATCAGGTTGAGAGTGCGAACGCCGCCCTTACGCTGATCCGTAGAGTAGTCTCGACGGCCTCCGATCAAGCTATTCGCCAGTCAGTTGAAAATCTCCAGCCGAAGACGGACCTTGCAACATTCTTCACTCGCTGGGTGAGTAAGATGGATCGGCCTCCGGCTGTGCCGCCAATTCCGAAAGATGATCCTGATTTTGCGGTGCTGACGACGGGTGAGGCAATGATCGCACTCGGGCGGCGCTATCAAAATTGTGCCGCCCAGCAACTGCCGCCGCTCATCGCAACTGGATCACGAGCGTACATCGAGTGGCTCCATGATCCTGGAGCAATTGCGGACTGTCGTCGAACGACGGACGGACGGTTCATCCTCGTTGATATCCATGTGCATGGGAACGGACGGCCCAGTGCAGCACTCTGTGCCACGGTCCGACGTAAGCTCGCAGCACGGGGAATTCCGGCTCTTTCCCCTGGCGACGGCTGCCCTCGTGTGCGCGACGTTCTTCATCTGCTCGGAATCTGGGACACGGTCGGCGATCTGGGTTTCGAGCACGAAGCCAACATGGAGGAGGGGCTGGCTGCCGTGGAAACGGAGCTTGCGGAGCCAGCCCAAGCAGCATGACACTGTCTTAGATTGGCCCAGTAGCGCCGTGTTGAGGGGGCCGCATGCTTCAAGCCACCCTCATTGCCCTGCTGAACCTCGCAAATGGCTCGCGCCAGCATTCGGTCCCAGGCTATCCAGCACCATTGGCGGGCGACTACTTCTTTCTCGGACGCCACTTCATTGCAGTCTTGGCTACACAGCCCTCCGGGCAGCTACCTGCTCCCGCCTCCTCGTGCCCCAGGTGCCGCATCAATTTTGCGACGACTGCACCTGCGCTGGCTGTGCCGAGGTCATGCGGGCCGTATAGAGCACCGAGTTCTCGTTGAAGCAGCGGATCGATGCCGGAAAGGGCAGGCAGCCCGGCTTCAGTCGCCTTCAGCGCGGCCTCTCGCCCTTCTGCCGACCAGATAATCTCCTCCATCCGCAAGAAGGTCGGGTCGTCGTTCGTGAGACCCTCTGTGGAGTGCAGGGGAAGCCCTGAAGACTCGATCAGGTCGATGATCGGTTGTCCTCCCTTGTCACGCCGATCAACGGCGTTCTGGTAGAGTTGCCGTCTTTTGTCAGGTGTCATGCGTTGAAGGTCTTCAAGGCTATAGATTGTCATGTGCTCCCCCAGCAATGTTCCTGCGTCCATTTCTGCATATGTCGGCGATGTACGTCTCTCTCGTTCAATTGCCTAAATACCGGATGACCCATCATACAGCCCCGCACATCGTTGATTGCATCGGCCTCAACCGACAGACCCTTGCCCGTCCTGGACAGTTCGAACACGCCCTTAGCGAGAGGCGAGAATGGTGCGAGGAGCACTGCACCGAAGCCTATGTGATCGAGCCGATTGGACCTGACCCAGAGCGATTGATTGGTCGCCGGTTTCGATTCCGAAGCCTCACCGATGCGGCCCTTTTCAAGGTGTGGTTTCCAACGCGGCTTTGAAACCGAGCGCTGACGCATTTAGGCCGTTACATAGCAAGTGGGTAGGGGGCGGTATTATCCTGAAAGTTGCTTTCTTCGAGAGGAGACGATCACAACAGTATGGGCATGGGATCGATACTGGAGACGAGGTCAGCCACGGCAGGGTTCCGGATTACAGCCGGACGCTTCCTGCGAGCGGGGATCGTCAGCTTCCTGGACTGGTAGCGGGCCTGACGAGGGCCGCACCGAGTGATGATCTCAGGTCGGACTGCTGAATAAACGGCGTCCCACAAGTCGGCAGAACTGATGTGGTGCAACGTGGTCGGCCAGCGAGCATTCAGCGCAGAGAAGAACTCGGCCTCGGTGACAGCATCGAGCGCCAATACGCCACGGACCCGGCCATCCTGGGAATGGGAAAGCCATACGTGAAGTTCAACGGAGTTCCACCACCGGTCAACTCTTCGACGATAGTCGATCAAGTTTCGGATTTGGGTGCGCCAGCCCCAGAAGTTAGCCAGTGAGGGCGAAAAGACCTCGAACTCAATGGCGAATAGCTGGCGAGGCTCGGTGGCGAGGATACGGCGGGCAAGTCTATTCGAATACCGGCGTGAGCAGGGTACGCAGTCGATTTGGGCGCAGCGGTTCTGTGAGCAACACTTCCTCATATGAGGATTTATCATCAGGACACAGAAAGCTAACGCGAACGAGCGACCCTGAAACTAACTTTGGATCGACGGCTGAACAGCATCTTCGCCGACATCAGGAGCGGTGAGACAGTCCCGCATGACCAAGGTTCTCCGGGAACTCCGAGCATGTCTTCAGGCCGTTCCACAGATGTTGTCCCATTTAGCAGGTTGGGAAGTTCCACCGGCCTGTCCCAAAAATGCCTGCGATCCGAGTACACGTCACAAGCCAAGATCAGCGGTAACCGCGTTCGTGAACAAACTGCCTTCGCGAATGTATTTCCTGAGCACTTCCATGTTCTTATGCCGGGTCGTGGCAGCGATCCTGCGCTCTTCCACACCGCTCTTGGCTGCCTGGGTCGCGAAGCCAGCGCGCAGGCTATGGCCCGAGTACTCGCCATCAAGACCCGCCTGACCAGTCCACTTCTTGACGATCAGCGCCACGCTCTGATCCGACATTCGGGCCTTGACGTTGCCATGCCGATCAATGGCTCGGAACACGCGACCTCCGCTGATGCCCGCACGCTCCAGGTAGGCTTCCAGATTGGCGACCGGGCAGAGATTAGTGCCGGTGCGCTCGATGGCGATCACCTGACCTTCGCCGAACTGGTCGCCCTTTGAACGTGTGATGACGAGCCGGATTCCCTCTGACGAGAATGTCAGGTCCGTGACTTCGAGAGCGACAAGCTCGGAGCGACGGAGAGCCCCGGCCATTCCGATCAGGATCAGAGCCCGATCTCGTTGGTCCGCCAGGGTCTCAGACGAGCCATCGAGGGCACGCTTGAGCAGCGGGGTGGTCAATGCTGTGACCTGACGCTGCCGGACTGTCTTGGTGCGACGCAGCCCATCCATCACGAGTGCAATCTCGCGGCAGCGCGTATCGAAGGGATGGTCAGCCATTCGATGAGCCGCCGCAATCGAGGACAGGCGACGATTGAGAGTTGCCATCGAATACCGGTCTTTGTGCGCGGTCATGTAGAGCGCAACAGTCCGGGGCAGCGCAGGGAGTGCCTGAAGGCCCGTGTTCCTGCACCAGGACGAGAAATGTGACCAGTCGTTCTGGTAAGCGCGTACGGTATTCGCCGAGCGAGCCCGAGAAGCAATTTCGGAAGCCTCTTGTTCGAGTTCGATCAGGTCGGGCGAGGGGAGGTGATCAGGCGCAATAACGAGGTCGTTCATCGGCTTCTCATTAGTGATAGTCTACATTATCATTAGTTAGGATTTTGGCCAGAAACCGCTCGGTCTTAACAGGTGGCATGTGAGCGTAGTTAACAGCGTTTTAGATTCGTTGTTGAGGTGCACGGCTTTGTAATTGAATCATTTAGGTCCGTGCGAAGTAGCCATCCGATAAAACGCGATAGCGGGCACTGGTGGATGTAACCGGCGATCTCTGACGGCTTCAAAGTGCTGTCATTGCGTGCTTACAAACCCTGACCGTCGCTTTTCTGACTGCGATCTCGCGCGGGACCATCTCATAACTGAGACTTCAGACCCAGCGCATCGCCCATGCATCGAGTTCGCCCGAGCCCTCGTGCAGCTTTTTCGCCTCGACATATTCCGGTGAGTTCCAGACGGAGTGGAATACCCTCGGCTTTTGTCTGATTTGACCGAGTACTAAGATTTAGTAGCTAACCTTCGTCGAGATCGAGCCATCAAAATGCTTGCCGCTAAGCCCCCAATGCTTATCCAACTTCCTCCCGCAGTGCGCGCCATATACGCAGCAGTCGCAGAGCTAGAGGCGGCATATCCTGGTCGGAAATTTACGCCAGATGGCCACTTAGTGGGCTCTATAGGTGAGGTGATTGCAGCCGAAACCTTCGGTCTTGAGTTGTTTCCGATGTCTGAGCGCGGTCACGATGCTCGTGACCAGGAAGGTCGGCTCGTTCAGGTGAAACTCACGGGTGGTCGGAGCGTATCACTGTACTACACCTGCGAGCGACTAATTGTTCTAAGGATGGTGAGCACAGCGGAGGCGGAAGTCGTGTATGACGGACCGGGTGAACCAGTTTGGAATGCTTGTGGTCCGATGCAGAAGAACGGACAGCGGCCTATCAGCATCACGAAATTAAGGTCCCTGAGCGCCACCCTGGCCTCCAAAACCATGAGACCCCAAGATGCGGCATGAACCTGACTCGCTGTCGGCCTACAGACTGCGGCGCGGTATGTTTGGCTGCAAGCTTTCTGGGGCTTCAACCCAGAGGATGAGGGTTAAATTGCCTTCACTCGGGAGGGGCCATCACGCCGCGCAAAGGAAAAGTTCCGCGCGCTTGCCCGTTGCTCACCTCACGCCACACGGCATATCAACCGCCGAGGCTCTAATCGCCGCTGGATGAAAGTTCAGCGGCAGGTCATCTGCTCCAAATTCCTACCTGATCAGGTTCAGATTACGCCGATTTCCTTGAACACAGCCAATACCTCTGGTTTCAGAGTGTACCTGACGCTTCCGCCGGATCGGTCCTTTGAGATCAACACGCTTGATTGGTCCTCCCCCGGCTTCATGAACTTCTTGAAGCAGCCATAACGGTCGTAGACCAAGTGTCCGATAACCAGACTAAGGCCCCCTTTGCCATAGGCTTTCCGAGCGTCCTCATAGGACCCACCCGGATTAGCGGCCATCCAGCGTATGATCTGCTCTTCCTCCGGGCTTGGAAGGCGGGCCTTTGTGAAGGCATGCCCAATAGCGGCATAAAGGTCGAGGTCTTTGACCTGTTCGGCCATAGCCTCAAAGGAGTCGGCCTGCTCTTGAGAGAACTCGATAGGACGGGATTTCAATTCCGCGTCGCACGCCGCCACGAGGGTGGTCAGCCCGATCTTCTCGGCACGTTCGCGCAACGCCTTCACGTCGTTGGTCGCCTGTTTGGACAGGCGGGCGATAGCTGCGGCTATGTGCTTTTCGGCTGTATGCTTGTCAGAATTGGTGCCCATCTGCCGTCCGGGTGCTGTACTATGGCAATGTAGGATTGCTCAGGTGGGACCAGTGAACAAGCCGCTTTTGGGCCTGACTGATCCAGCCGTCAGACGGATGATCAAGATCGTCAAGAGGCGAGGCTACCACTCGGAAGGAGCTAAACGAGGTTCTCCCTCCTGATGAATTCTCGCCAGAGAAGATTGAGGAGGTGGTGAGGCAAAGCACCGAATGGGCGTCCCCATTGTCGAAGGGTAAGAGACACAGGTGGCACGTTTAAACTGAAAACGTCCGTGCGCGTGTGACCAAACACTCAAAGCTGAGACGCAGGGATTTCAACGGTTTGCCCGTCCTCTGAGGCCAGATAGGCGCTCCAAACTCCCAGAGGCATGTGGCTTGCAATGGCATCACACCATGACTGGGGAAGCCTGATCGGGAAGACGTGCGGCCTGTCCTGATTGAAGTACACTTCTTGCTCGAAGTATTGACCAGCCGATGCATTCTCTGCTTTCAAGGGATGGGCTCAGATTGGTGCTGTAGCGTGGGTTCTCCGATAGCTGGTTCAGGACAATCCGCAGAATCTCGGGATGCTTGGCAAGCACAGGTGCCGGTAGCGTACATTCGTGAGGCCCAAACGATATCTCGACACCAGTCAAGATGCGTGTCTTGGCCCCGCAAGTAGGTTGCCAGCAAGGCATCAACGCGGTTCGGACGGCGACCGTGGCATCGCTGCTGGCCGGAATGCCGAACTGGAAGCGGCTGCGGAAGACCACGTCCAAAAATTCATTCATCGGCAGAACTTGATGCCAGCGGTCCCGAAGACTAGGCGGGGTCGCATCCTGATATGATGGGATAAGAGCTAAAAACCCTCCCTTTAGGCTCCCGCCGATGCTTACGGCAGGAAGGTCAAAAGTGATTGGAAAATCAGATTGGCGAAAGAGCCAAACGCCGCGAACGCCAGACTCTCTATATCTCTGTTGTCGCCGTGAGGTTTCGGAATTCGTCTGTTTGGACCACTGAACTTCGATGGCAACCTTGTATTTCCCCTTTCGCGCGAGAACATCAGCCCTCCATGGCTCGCCAGAAGGAGTGATTTCCATGGCTTCAGTTTCAGCCACCCAGCCGTGGTTACGCGCTGCCATGACAGCCAACCACTTCAGGTGACGATGTTCTTCTGTTTCAGAGGTGGATTTGCATCCCCCGCGAGCGATGTGCGCAAAGAACTGGGTTTTGAGGCTCGACCGCTTTAAAGCTACCAGTGCTGAGCAGCACGGCATCCTGAGATGGCGTGCCTTTTTATTCTCACGCTCTAGGGCCTGCCACTCGTCTTCGGATAGGTCGAAAGAGTGGATGCTCCGTCCAGTGGGGTCGAGACATCGCAGCGGCATCGTTGGTTCCGATCTCCTCCTCCGAACATTACTGCATCACCTTGGCGGCGCAATAAGCTCTCCCTATTCACATCAGGACGGTTGTGCGGAACCGTGGTCCTGGGCGTCCTCAATCCTTCCCACCTCTGATCCTGAGCTTCCGCATCATCGGCGGGAGGTCCGGGGGAGGGCGGCTGGTCGCCACCAGATCGGTGAAGCGAGCCTTGCACTCGGGATCATACGCATTCGGAGATCGCTCCCACGGAAGTGACTTCCTCGGGCAGTCGAAGGCGATCTTGCTGCGTCAACGGAATAGTCCGGCGTGTGCCATCCCTCAAAATATCCCTCAAAAATTTGAGGGGAGTATCCTAAGTGCGTAGAAATAACCGAGGTTTCTTCATGAGCCTAACTTCTTCTAAGCAGTAGGTCGCAGGTTCGAGCCCTGCCGGGGTCGCCAAGGACTTCAATAACTTAGCGCCATTTTCAGAGCGTCATTCAGACAAGCGGGCATCTGCTATTCAGATAAATCGCCCCGATTTGTTCGCACGGAACGCCCTTTTTGGTGGCGTCGATGGTCTGCTTTTGTGTCCGTTTGACGTAGGTCGGCAGGTCTTCGACGTCTTATGACGGGAGATCGCGCGGAATCGGTCAGGTCGGCGTCACCCATCTCGGTCATGCCCCCGTGACGGAAGGAGGTCAGGCTCAATTCGTCACGCAGGCCGGCGAGGCGGATTAGACGCTTGGCTTCGTGCGCCATGTAGGAAAGATCGCCCGCTTGCGTCACCCAGGGAATCGGAAGACCAGCGGTTCCGTCGTCCCAGTCCCGCACGAGCATCAAGCCCGAGATCCGGCCACTCTTGATCAGATCGAGCCGCACCATGAGTTCCGGATAGAGTGGAACCTTCGCTCGGCCTCCGTGCGGAAGCGCAGCACGGCGATGACCTTCCCCTGGCGCTCAAGGGACTGGTCGGCTGGCGTCACGCCCTCGGCGACGTCGATCCGGCGCAAGATCACGCGCTAAAGGGGAAATTCAGTTGGCAGTTTTCGCCGGATTTTAACGGGGCAGGGATTGAGGGGCCGATCCGACCCGCTCAGCGGAGATCCGGATGCGGGCCGATGGATCCTTTCGCTTCGTCTGACCCGGCTCGAGAAAGACCCGAATGGACCAGATCTCGTTGGCTTTGAGAGGCGGTTGGGGTCCATCAGCTTGTCGCGGGTCCATGGTGCTGTGGTTCGGCAGTTCGGCGATAGTGTCTCGCATTACAGTGCCCCCGAAACGAAGCCCCCGCAGGGAAGCTCGACCGTGCAGCCAGTAGGAAAACTTGGTTTAGCCTAAGCTCTGTAATCTTCGGCAGCCTCCCCGGGGGAAACCGGACCTCGGTTTCCCTTCATCAATTCCATACTTGGACCCAAAGCGGACAGCGACGCTTTCGGTTAGCTGCCCATGGCGATCGCCCTGGCGGGACGGACCCATCCGGGGTGGAGAAATGCGGTTCGCTACCTATTTCGGAAGAGCGGTGGGAAAAAAGGCCGGAGTACTGGCTTCACAGCGAAAGGAACACGCAATGGCCAAGAATACGATTTGCCTCTGGTACGATAAGGACGCCGAGGCTGCCGCCCACTTCTATTCCGAGACCTTTCCTGACAGCGCGGTGGGTGCCGCGTACCGTGCACCCAGTGACTACCCGGCCGGCAAAGAGGGCGACGTGTTGACGGTCGAATTCACAGTCGTGGGCGTTCCTTGTATCGGCCTCAACGGAGGTTCCGCGTTCAAACATAACGAAGCCTTCTCGTTCCAAATCGCCACCGACGATCAGGAAGAGACCGACCGCTACTGGAATGCCATAGTCGGCAACGGCGGCCAGGAGAGCGCGTGCGGCTGGTGCAAAGACAAGTGGGGAGTGTCCTGGCAAATCACGCCGCGCGCGCTGACGGAGGCGCTGGCGGCAGGCGGCGATCAAGCCAAACGCGCGTTTGACACGATGATGGACATGAAGAAGATCGACATCGCCGCGATCGAGGCGGCGAGGCGCGGTTGATGCTCCATCGCGTATGGCGGCAAATTGCTGCCAGCAGATGCCCGCTCCTGACCCATTTCAGACATCAAGTGTCTAGCCGCAAGGCGCCATGTCAGCCGAACTGATCAATAGAAGCGTTTCGGATGTTCGGCGATCTCATGCAGACGTGGCTACGCCCACCACGGTTGATCTCGGTGACGACACACATCCGCCAGCATCAAGCGAAACGCTTGGCGCCGGCGACACAAACGACAACGAGCCCCGTCGCCGCGATCATCGTCCAGGCGACCGGCTCGTGCAGCAGCAGGGCCGCGAGCGCCAGGCCGAAGAAGGGCTGGAGCAGTTGCAGCTGCCCGACGCCCGCTATGCCTCCGAGCGCGAGGCCGCGATACCAGAAGACGAAGCCGACCAACATGCTGAAGATCGACACATAGGCGAGGCCAAGCCAGGCAGGACCGCTGATAACGTCCCAGGATTCCGGCATCGTTATCAGTGCGACCATCGCCATCGTCGGTAGCGCCAGAAGGAGAGCCCATGAGATGACCTGCCAGCCGCCGAGCCTTCGCGAGAGCGATGCCCCTTCGGCATAGCCGAGGCCGCACAGCAGGATGGCGGCTACCATCAGCAGATCGCCCATGAGCGAACCCGCGCCGCTGTTGAAAAGGGCAAAGCCCGCGACCGTCGCACCGCCGAGCCCCGAGAACAGCCAGAACACCGGCTTCGGCCTCTCGCCGCCGCGCAGCACGCCGAAGAGGGCGGTCGCGAGCGGCAGGAGGCCGATGAAGACAATGGAATGCGCCGAGGTGATGTGCTGGAGCGCAAGCGCCGTCAGCAGCGGGAAGCCGACCACAACGCCGAGCGCGACCACGGCAAGCGAGCCGAGATCGCCGCGCGCGGGTCTCACTTGCCGAAGCAGAACGAGGAAGGCTGCTCCAAGAAGCGCGGCGATGGCCGCGCGGGCCGAGGTCAGAAACAGGGGCGAGAAGTCGCCGACGGCGACCCGCGTCGCCGGCAAGGAGCCGCTGAAGATGATGACACCCAAGAGGCCGCTGCCCCATCCGTCCGTTGTTCGATCCATGATGCCTAGCTTTCGGAAAGCAGCATCGTAGGAAACCGGGGCTGGTGCGGACAGGGACAGTGCCATACAATTCAACAAAACTGTATGCATATGATAAGCCATACAATCGTCGGAGGACGAATGAAGGGCGGGGACAATACACGCACCGGCGAGGTAATGGCGGCGATCCGTCTGAAGGTGTCGAGCCGTGCACTCGTCTCCGGCGATCGGTTGCCTTCGATCCGGAGCTTCGCCGCGACCATGGGCGTGTCGCCGTCCACGGTCGTCGAGGCCTATGATCGTCTTGCCGCCGAGGGCCTGATCCGCGCCCGGCGCGGTTCTGGCTTCTACGTCGCCGGCAGCGGCTTGCCGCCGATGACGCTTAGCGAGGCGGGGCCGCCGCGCGACCGGGCGGTCGATCCTTTCTGGGTGTCGCGGCAGTCGCTCGACGCCGATCCCAAAGTCATGAAGCCCGGCTGCGGCTGGCTGCCGGCGGACTGGATGCCGAATTCCGCTCTTCGCCGCGCGTTGCGGACACTCGCGCGGGGGGAGGATGCGGTGCTCGCCCATTACGGCAGCACGCGCGGCTCGCCGACCCTACGCCGGTTGCTGCTCGGACGGTTTGCTAAAGAGGGCCTCGAGGCTTCGCCCGAACAGCTCATGCTGACGGGTTCGGGGACGCAGGCAATCGACCTGATCTGCCGCTTCATGCTGAGGCCCGGCGACGCGGTGCTGGTCGATGACCCATGCTATTTCAATTTTCAGGCGCTGCTTCGGGCGCACCAGGTCAGAATCGTCAGCGTGCCCTACACGCCGACCGGTCCCGATATGGCAGCCTTCGAGACGGTGCTGACCGCTGAGCGACCGCGCCTCTACATCACCAACTCCGCGCTTCATAATCCGACCGGTGCCACCCTCTCGCCGCAGACCGCGTACCGGCTCTTGAGCGCAGCCTCGGCCCACGACCTTACGATCGTCGAGGACGACATCTTTGCCGATTTCGAGCCGGAGCCGTCCCCACGTCTCGCCGTTCTCGATGGGCTCGACCGCGTCATTCGGATTGGCAGCTTTTCGAAGACGCTCTCCGCCTCGATCCGCTGCGGCTACATCGCCGCGCGAAAAGACTGGATGGAGGGTCTGGTCGACCTCCAGGTCGCGACCAGCTTCGGCGGACCGAGCCCGGTTGCGACAGAGCTGATTGCCAGTGTTCTTGCAGGTGGCAGCTACCGCAAACACATGGAGGAAATACGCGGGCGTCTCGCCCGGGCCAGACGCGAGGTGGCTATCCGGCTGGAGTCCCTTGGCATCCGGCCGTGGCTCATGCCGCGCGGCGGCTTCTATCTCTGGTGTCGTCTCCCGGAGGGGCAGGATTCTGCCGTGCTTGCCCGCATGGCCGTGGAGGAGAAGGTCGTTCTGGCTCCGGGCAACGTGTTCAGCGTCTCGCGGGCGGCCACGGCCTTCCTGCGCTTCAACGTCGCGCAGTCGGGCGACTCGCGGGTCTTTCCAGTCCTTAGGGGGGCAATGGCGGCTGCGAAAAAATAAGAAGTGGTGCGTCGCTTCGTGACGAGCTGGGGTCGAGGAAAAGGCTTTCGACCGCCCGTCGCGGAGCATCATTTCATAGCGCCGCGTTCCGCGACCGCGAAACTCAACTGTCCATCCCGAGGCATGGATCCTGCCTTGCACCTCTTCGGGTATTCCGGCGGACAACCGCCTTCGCGGCTTCGCTTGACGCGCTGCTGTTCATCTTTGTCTCCATCAACTGGCTTGGGATTGTCCGTGGCTCCGAGCCATCGACTGCAATCGATCGAAGAGATCCGGTCTGAGCGAGGAGGCCGTTTCGCGGACGATGAACCGGCCGGATCCGATAGCCTGTCAGACGCCGGCCCCTCAGCGAGAGTTTCAATCAGGAGGTGCTCTCTTGTTGGAGGACCAATGTTCTCTCGTTGCCAACTGGTACGCACCTTGGATTGCGCAACGGCCTCGCATCCCTTTCGGCGCGTTGATGCTATTGGGGACCGGAGCCGATAACCCCAAGGAGTCAGGCATCTGACCGTTTTTATCAAGCGGGTGTCCCCTACAATCAAGCAGGCCGTCACGAAAAGCGTGTAGAACGCAATCATGTGGCTGGTCCGGCCTTGGCCGCGAGGAGGGGGTTTGCCCTCCTCGCCGAACACGGGAGCATCACGGATATGAAAGCGACGTCGCTTGCCCTTTCCTTGATCACCGCCGGCCTCCTGACAATCTCCGTGGCCAAGGCCCAACAGGTGACCGGCACGCCAGGCTCACCCGGCGCAACAACGACCATCGACGGCAAACAGTTGCCGCCGCCAGATCCCCCGTTCGGCGGGGTGATCGAGGAGAGAGCCTCGGAGTCGAAGCCGTGGTGGGCGCCGCGCATCGTGCCGCCCAAGGGCGCGCCCAACGTGTTGCTCATCATGACCGACGATGTCGGCTTCGGCGCGCCGGGCACGTTTGGCGGCGTCGTTCCGACACCGGCTCTGGATCGCATCGCGCAGAACGGGCTGCGCTACACGAACTTTCATTCGACCTCGCTATGCTCGCCGACGCGGGCGGCCCTGATCACGGGTCGCAATCACCACGTCGCCGGGTTTGGAGTCGTGGACGAAATCGCGACGGGGTTCCCGGGCTACGACTCGATCATTTTGAAAGCGAACAGCACCATAGGCACAATTTTGAAGGAGAACGGATACGCGACCTCGTGGTTTGGCAAGGATCACAATACACCCTCCTATCAGGCCACCCAGGCAGGGCCGTTCGACCAGTGGCCGATCGGTATGGGCTTCGAGTATTTCTACGGGTTCGTCGGCGGCGATGCCAGCCAGTGGCAACCGAACCTGTTCCGCAACACGACGGCCATCTATCCCTTCCAGGGCAATCCCGGCTGGAACCTGACGACAGCCATGGCCGACGAGGCCATCCAATACATGAGACAATTGAAGGAGATCGCGCCCGAAAAACCGTTCTTTGTCTATTACGTCCCCGGGGGCACCCACGCGCCGCATCATCCGACGGCGGAATGGGTCAAGAAGATCAGCGACATGCATCTCTTCGACGGCGGGTGGAACAAACTCCGTGAGACGATCTTCGCCAATCAGAAGCGGCTCGGCATTATGCCTGAAAGTGCCAAGCTGACGCCCTGGCCGAAGGAGTTGCCGAATTGGGATTCCCTCAGTTGGGACGAGAAGAAGCTCTTCATCAAGCAGGCCGATGTCTATGGGGCTTATCTCGCCTATACCGATCAGCAGATCGGCCGCGTGATCCAGGCCGTTGAAGACCTGGGCGAGCTCAACAACACCTTGATCATCTATATCAGCGGCGACAACGGCGCGAGCGCGGAAGGCATGATCAACGGCACGCCGAACGAATTCACGACCTTCAATGGCGTGTCCGTGCCCGTCAGAGATCAGTTTCTCTGGTACGAGTTCTGGGGATCGGAACGGACCTACCCGCACTTCGCAGCGCCTTGGGCGTGGGCGTTGGACACGCCCTTCAAATGGATGAAACAAGTGGCGTCGCACTTTGGCGGGACCGCCCAGGGCGTGGCCATGTCCTGGCCCGGCCACATCAATGACGTGGGCGGCGTCCGCCGTCAGTTTCACCACATCATCGACATCGCCCCGACAATCCTTGAAGCGAGCGGCATTCCGCAGCCCCAGATGAGTAACGGCATCGAGCAGCGTCCGATGGACGGTGTGAGCATGACGTATACGTGGGATAAGGCCAACGCCGTTGCCCCGTCTCGGCGCACAACGCAATATTTTGAGATGCTCGGCAATCGCGCCATCTATCACGATGGATGGGTGGCGGCGACGACGCCGGCAACCCTTCCCTGGGAGTTAAGCACGGCGACCCCTCCGGATGTGATCACCGGCTACAATTGGGAGCTTTACAACGTTCAGACGGATCCCACCGAGTCCGATGATTTGGCTACAAGGATGCCGGGGAAGCTGAAGGAGATGCAGGATCTGTTCTATGCCGAGGCGCAGAAGAACAACGTCCTGCCGCTCGACAATTCGTCGCTTGCACGCTGGAACACGCCGCGCCCGAGCCTGACGGCAGGACGCAATGTCTTCACCTACTCGGGCGGACTGAGCGGCGTGCCGGCCAGCGGCGCGCCGGACATTCTCAACAAGTCCTACACCATCACGGCCGAAGTCGAGATCCCAGAGGGCGGCGCAGAAGGCATGATCGTCACCCAGGGCGGGCGCTTCGGCGGCTACGGCCTGTTCCTGAGCAAGGGTGAGTTCGGCGTCGGCCGGGGCAAGGTCGTGTTTCTCTACAACCTCCTCGACCTCAAGCGTACGATCTGGGAAGGGCCGGAGATGGAAGCCGGCAAGCACATGATCGTCTTCGACTTCAAGTCGGACGGTCCGGGCTTGGGTAAGGGGGGCACGGGCGTGCTGTCTGTGGACGGCAAGGAAGTGGTCAGGAATTCCATGGAGCACGCCACGCCGATCACGTTCCCGGAGGATGAAACCTTCGACATCGGCCAGGACACCCGCACCGGGCTCGCGCTGGTGGAATATCGCTACGATGTTCCGTTCAAGTTTACCGGCAAGATCGACAAGTTGACCTTCAAGCTCGAACCGGAACAGGGCGCGACCGTGAAGCCCTAACCGCCTCGAGCCATTGCCGACAGGGTCGCCAGCGCGAGGGGCCGAGTTGAAGCGGGCAATGAAAAAGGTGCTGATTTTCGCCGCTGTCGCCGAAGCCGCGACCGGCTTGGCGTTGCTGGTTGTTCCCGCGCTCGTTGGGAGGTTGTTGCTCGGTGAGGAACTGACCGGAGTCGCCATGCCGGTTGCGCGCGTGACCGGCATTGCCCTGATAGGGTTGGGGGCCGCCTGCTGGCCGGGCCCGCCACTGGCCGGCATGTTGATCTACAGTGCGGTTGTCGCTCTGTATCTCGCCTATATAGGCTTTGCAGGCGGATTGACCGGCGTCTTTCTGTGGCCAGCGGTCGCTTTGCATGCGACCCTGGCAGTCCTTCTTGGACATATTTGGCTGGTTGGCGCCAGTCGGCCGGCCAATGGCGGCGACGGCATCCGATAGCAGCGACGCGCGGGCTTTGTTGCAATTTAGTTTTTCAAACGACCGCTTTTGGCACGAGGCTAAAGTAACGCCGTAGTCTGCTCGTAGGGCATGAGCGGACGTTTGTGAGGGCAGAGCATTTCGGCGTCCGCCCCTGAAGGAGGTCAAGCGCGCTTGGCCTCATCGTCAAGTTAATTAGATGCTGAGTTCGAATGTTGGTGCCTTTTCGCCTGGCAGTCCAGAAATTACATTCGTGGGGTGTTCCGACCGACAATCGCGGTTGGTCGTAATGGGACTGCCTTCATTGCACGGAAGCAGCCTGGAGAAGCAAACCCAGTTGGTACCTTGTGGCCACCGATGACAAGATGATCCCCGTCGGCGCGCAGCGCATGATGGCCAAGCGCGCTGGCGCAAAAACCGTCGACCAGCCGGGCAGCCACGCCATTTATGTTTCCCAGCCTGCGGCGGTCGCGAAGCTCATCAAGCAGGCGGCCGCAGGCGTAGGCGCCGATTGACGAGATCGCCAAACGGCCCCGAAAATCCAGGCGCCAACCGAGTCGGCGTTGGTCAGATCATGCCGTCTGCTCGCTCCATCGGAATGGTTGCGGAGGAAGGATCGGAACTGTGCGGCGACCCGCGGCATCCGCGCAAAAGTGTCGATTGCGGATTGGGCCGCCCTCGTTGTGAGGTCCCGCGCGAGGCAATCACCCCAAGCCTCCAAAATGGTCTCAATGTATCGGCGGTAGAGTGCTCGGGTGCTTGGCGCCGTGCGGTCTGCCCAGTCTGGATGACTTTGGTAATCGGCCAACAGTGCCCTGAACGTGTTCTTGTTGTATGCGGCCTGCTCCACTTCGGCTTTGGCTGTGTTGTCGACGCACGCCAGAATTCCTCGATTCTGCTCGGGTAGGATACTGTCACGACACCGCTTGTCTCAGGCGGGGAGCTGCCCTTCTGCGAGCACCCAACTGCGGAAGATTGCAACTTCTGGGCGCGTCAGGCTGGCTTCCGGCGTGATGATCACGTAGGGCTGGCGAACCGGCAATGAGATCCCGAAGGGATCGATCAGGCGGCCGCTTGCGAGTTCCTGTGCCACCAGAAAGTCCGGGACCAGCGCGAACCCAGCCCCGGAAAGACAGGCCTCGATCGCGAGATAGGTGAGATTGAAGGTGAGGCCGGGGCGTAGTTCGAGATGCCCGAATCCCGCGGCCGCGAACCAGGCTTCCCAGCCTTCATCGTGCCAGCCGGGTTCTGCGAAATCGACCTTTATCATGGGTCTCGACAAAAGGTCCGCTGGCGTCGGCGCCGGAGGCAGCGCCGCAACAAGTTGAGGCGCCGCTACAACCACTTGTCTTCCACCGATCAGCAGGTCCTGTCGCATGCCCGGAACGGTGCCTCGGCCGTGATAGATGGCAACGTCGGGGTCGGGTTCGTTCGCGTTCCATCGGTGGGGCAGGGCAAAAACCGCAACCGAAATATCGGGATGGGTTGCCCGAAAGCGTCCCAGCCGTGGCGCGAGCCATTTGGTGGCGAGGGAGAACTGGCAACGCACGGTCACGGCAGTGCCGTGGAGTGGCGATCGGGCGGCGACGCTTGCCGCTGTGATCTGATCGAAGATCGACGCAATCCGGGTGGCGAAGACTCGACCCGTCTCGGTCAGGACGACGCCGTTGGCGCGGCGCTCGAACAGAGGACCGTCAACCCAGGCTTCGAGCTGTTTCATGTGGTGGCTCACCGCTCCCGGTGTCACGCCCAGCTCAGCCCCGGCCCGGGCAAAACTCAGATGCCGGGCGGCGGCTTCGAATGCCCGTAAGGCGGGCAGCGGAGGGAGGTGACGGGCCATGAGGTAGACTCAATCTGATTGCGGGTAAGCGGGAAAATTATTGGTTTGCACGAATGAGCAACGCAACGTCATCTTGCCGTCATGAACCACAAGTGAGCAAATTTATGTCTCGGGCCCATGCAATCGCCGCCGCCACCGCCTATGCGACTGACGGTCGGTTCCTCGCCGACCTCACTCGTCGCGTCGCCATTCCGACGGAAAGCCAGAATCCCGCACGCGGTCCCGACTGCCACCGATATCTGTCGGAGATCAGCGATGACTTATCGCTCCTCGGTTTTACTGGTTCGGTCATCCCGAACTCTGACCCGGCCGGCGGCCCGCTTCTTATCGCCAGGCGTCACGAAGGCGACGATCTGCCGACGCTGCTGGTCTATGGTCATGGCGATGTGGTGGCCGGCATGGAAGGCGCCTGGGAGAATGGCCGGGACCCATGGCAGGTCAGCGTCGAAGGCGATCGCATCTATGGCCGAGGCACGGCGGACAACAAGGGCCAGCACACCATTGTCATGCTGGCGCTCGAGGCCGTCTTGGCCACGCGCGGCCACCTCGGGTTCAACACGGTCGCCCTTATCGAGACCTCCGAGGAGGTTGGTTCGCCAGGCTTACGAGAAGTGTGTGTGACGCATCAGGCCGATCTCAAGGCGGACTGGCTTATTGCGTCGGACGGCCCGCGTCTTTCGCCCGACCGACCCACTCTCGACGGCGGTACGCGCGGCACGGTTGATTTCGATCTCATCTGCGATCTCCGCGCCGGGGCTCACCACTCGGGCAACTGGGGCGGCCTGATTGCCAATCCGGCCGTTATTCTCGCAAATGCCATCGCGAGCCTGATCTCCGAGACCGGGCGCATCGGGGTGCGAAAGATCCTTCCCCGTGCCGTCCCGCCGAGTGTCAGCGCGGCTCTCACCAAGATCGTGATCGAGACGGGCGCCGAGGGGCCCGAGCTTGATCCTTGGTGGGGCGAGCCCGGTCTTACGCCATCCGAGCGCGTCTTCGGCTGGACTGCGCTCGAGGTCCTGGCGATGACGGCGGGGACACCGCAACTTCCGATCAACGCGATCCCGCCGCGAGCATCCGCCCGGCTCCAAATCCGTTACACGGTCGATACCGATCCCAACACCTTCATGCCCGCGATCCGTGAATATCTTGACGAGAACGGATTTGCGAATGTCCAGGTTGTGCCAAAGGCTGTTGAATCGGATTGGGGGGCAACGCGCCTCGATCCCGATCACCCGTTGATGCAATGGGCCGCGGCATCGGTGACGAACACGACGGGAGTGACGCCGACAATCCTGCCGAATGCCGGCGGTTCGCTGCCCAACGACTGCTTTGCCGATCTCCTCGGGATCCCAACGATCTGGGTCCCCCATTCTTACTCGGGATGCTCACAGCACGCGCCGAACGAGCATCTGTTGCGGCCGCTCGTTTCTGAGGGCCTCGCGATCATGACAGGATTGTTCTGGGACCTTGGGACAGAGGCTCGGCCGGAAACCAGACTCGCTTGAACGCAAATTCAAAAAACGCGAATTCAAAAAACGTGGAGGGAACAATGAAAATCATCGGAATGGGTCGCTTGCTGGCGACGATATCGGTCGGTCTTATTCTCGGCGGTTCGGCCGTTGCTCAAGAGAAGCTACCCGAATTGCGCATCGGTACCGATGGCGGGTATCTCCCGTGGACGGGTACGACGCCGACCGGAGACCTGATCGGTTTCGAGATCGACCTCGCCAAACTGGTCTGCGAGCGCATGCAGCGGACCTGCCGCTTCACGTCCCAGCCCTGGGAAGGTCTGATCCCAGCTCTTGAGCAGGGCAAGTATGATATTTTGGTGAACGGCATCTCGATCACGCCCGAACGCGAAAAGCGCCTCGCCTTCACCCAAAGCTACGCGAACCTTCCGATCAATTTCGCAGCCAAAAGAACCGCCGGCCTGAATGGTAAGACAAGCTGGCCCGAGCTGAAGGAAGCGCTGAGTGGAAAGATCCTCGGGGTTCAGTCCGGCACGCAGAGCCAGAAGTTCATGGACAACGAGCTGAAGGGCAAGGTTACGCTGCGCCTCTATGACAACCAGGACAGCTTGAACCTCGATCTTCTGTCCGGCCGCATTGATGCAGCATTGGCCGGTCGGTCTCCTTGGATTGCGTTGACCCGTTCTAGCCAGGGACAACCGATCGAGATCCTTTCTCCAAACCTCGATTTCCAGCAGTTCAACTATCTCGGTGTCGGCGCGGGTGGATTGATGCGGAAGGACCAGGGCGATTTGAAAGCCAAGTGGGACCGCCAGCTGTGCGCGCTCAAGGCTGAGGGCGAAGTCAAACGCATCTCCGAAAAGTGGTTTGGCTTCGATGTATCCACTCCCGCTGATCCGAAGATTTGCGGGGCCTGAACCCGATGCCGGCGACAACCCTTGCGGATTTGTTTACCTGGGGTAGCGAAGGCTGGTCGAAGGCTCTGCTTCTGGGGCTGGCAGTAACGCTGGCCTGCGCGTCGATCGGGTATGCCCTTGGCATTGTCTTCGGCTTCTGTGTCGCCCTGGCAAAACTCGGACGGAGCGCCATCCTCCGGGCGCTCGCCAGCGTGTACACCACTCTGCTTCGCGGGGTGCCGCCGTTGCTCGTCATTTTTCTCTTGTTCTTCGGGACCAACGGCGCGCTCATGTGGATTGCGCGCGGCTTTGGATACACCGGCTACATAGAGGTGGATGCGTTCACCGTCGGCGTTCTCGCCGTCTGCCTGGTGACGGCCGCATACAGTTCCGAGGTGTTCCGCAGTGCCTACGAGGCGGTGCCGAAAGGCCAGTTTGAAGCATTTGCTGCACTCGGGCTGCGACCGGTTCCGGGATTGTGGACGGTGGTTCTGCCGCAGATGCTCCGACTGGCTTTCCCTGGTCTCGGCAATGTCTGGATCATGGCCATCAAGGAAACGACTCTTCTGTCCGTGATTTCGCTGGCGGAACTGATGCGTGTCGTCGGGCTCGCCGGACGCACGACCGGGCAGCCTTTCGTCTTCTATGGGGTGGCTGCGCTTCTCTATTTTCTTCTTGTGGGTGCTTCGTCGCGGTTGCTGCGCACGCTGGAAGCGCGGATGCGTTGGGCTTGAAACCATGGATCTTGAATCGGCACTCCACGTCTTCACCGAACTCGCGAGTGCCCTATGGATGACATTGGCGTTGGCGGCGGCGACTTTGCCGCTCGGGTTCGTGATGGCCGGCTTGGCAACGTGGGCCCGTCGATCGCGCCATGCCTTGGTGCGAAGACCGGCAGATTTCTACGTCTTGGCGTTCCGATCGACGCCGTTATTGGTGCAAATCTTTATCTTGTACTACGGCCTGAGCCAGTTTTCCTGGTTGCGCGACAGCTATGCCTGGTTCGTTTTGCGAGATCCGTTTGCTTGCGCGGTGATCGCCATGAGCCTTTGCACGGGAGCCTATACCGCTGAGGTGATGCGCGGCGGTTTGGCAGCCGTACCGTCGGGCGTCGTCGAAGCCGCGCGCGCCTTGGGGTTTTCTCCAATGAAGACCTTCTTCCTCGTCACGGCGCCCATCGCGGTGCGCCGTGCGCTCCCCACTTACGGCAACGAGGCCGTCGTAACGCTGAAGGCAACTTCGCTTGCATGTACCATCACGGTGATGGAGCTGACCGGTGTCGCCAAGGATTTGATGGGTCAATCATTCGCGGTCATTGAAATTTTCTGCATGGTCGCTTCGATTTATCTCGCAATCAACATGATCCTGATGATCGGTTTCAAGAGGTTCGAGCTATTTTTGACGCCGCAGTATGAGCGCACGGAGCGCAAGATGTCCCTATGACCCCGATCGGGAGGCCTCGGTATCGAGGCCGACCAATTCCGACGCAAATTGAGCCCAACTCCGTGGAAAAGCGAAATCATGTCGACGCAAAGTGCCGTTGTGTTCCCGAATCCTGGATCCGTTCCGCTCCCAACCGCGAACGCGGTAGAGATAGAGGAGATGAACAAATGGTACGGTGAGTTCCATGTGCTGCGGGACATCAACCTCAATGTCCGGCGCGGCGAGCGCATCGTGATCTGTGGACCTTCGGGTTCCGGCAAATCGACCATGATCCGCTGCATCAACCGTCTGGAAGAACACCAGAAGGGCCGCATCATCGTGGACGGCACCGAACTGACCAACGACCTCAAGCGCATCGACGAGGTGCGCCGCGATGTCGGCATGGTGTTCCAGCACTTCAACCTGTTCCCGCATCTCACCATTCTCGAGAACTGCACGCTCGCGCCGATCTGGGTGAAGAAGATGCCCAAGAAGGAAGCGGAAGAGGTGGCGATGAAATACCTGACCCGGGTCAAGATCCCGGAGCAGGCGAACAAGTATCCGGGCCAGCTTTCCGGCGGCCAGCAGCAGCGCGTGGCGATTGCGCGCTCCCTGTGCATGAACCCCAAGATCATGCTGTTCGATGAGCCGACCTCGGCGCTCGATCCGGAAATGGTCAAAGAGGTGCTCGACACGATGGTCGGCCTCGCGGAAGAAGGCATGACCATGCTGTGCGTGACGCACGAGATGGGCTTCGCCCGTAAGGTCGCGGACCGGGTGATCTTCATGGATTATGGGCAGATCGTGGAAATGAACACGCCCGACGAGTTCTTCAAGAACCCGCAGCACGAGCGCACCCGGCTCTTCCTCAGTCAGATCCTGCACTAGGCTTACCAATTCTCGCGTGACCGGGAGGTGGCCGCAGGGAGCCATCGGTGAGAGATGAAACCGGCCCGGCATCTTCACCGTCCCGTATCGTTGCTTCCCTCACATTCTCCTGTTCCCAAAGGCGACGCTCTCATGCCAAGCTGAAGCAAAAAGGGGAGGGAAGTCACAACATGCCGAAGCTCGATGTTTCGCGTGAGTCCGATGGCGCGGGAGTTTCCGGATCCTGGCCGAAGGCGGATCTGGTCCTGTGCAATGGTTCAATTTGGTGCGGGCGTGACAAGGGTGTCGTCGAAGCGATCGCTGTCTGGCAAGGCCGCATTCTCGCAACGGGCCGCAGCGATGACATCGCCTCCCTAATCGGGCCCGGTACGCGTGTCATTGATCTCGAGGGTCGGTTCGCCACGCCCGGGTTAAACGATTCGCACCTTCACCTCATCTCTCTCGGCTTCACGATGGATTGGGTCGATGCGACACCGGGGGCGGCGCCGAGTCTCGATGCTCTGCTGGCCGCCATCGGATCGCGTGCGGCGAAATTGCCGACTGGCGCGTGGGTTCTCGCGCGCGGGTACGACCAAACAAAACTCGATGTGAAACGCCATCCACTGCGCGAGGAGCTTGATCGCGTGTCACCGGACAACCCGGTCATGCTCATTCGCACCTGCGGCCACATTTCGGTTTCCAACTCGCTGGCGCTCAAGCTCGCTGGTATCGATGAGACGTCGCCCACGCCCCCTGGAGGCTTGATAGAACAGCGGGATGGCCGCTTGACAGGTCTCCTGGCCGAGAATGCGCGTGCACCTCTTTGGGCTGTCATCCCTTCACCGAACGAAGACGATCTCGTCGCTGCCATCGAACGTGGCGGCAAGTATCTTCTTTCGTACGGCATTACGAGCTGCATGGATGCGGCGGTCGGCCAGCGCGGCGGGTTCGGCGAGATAGCCGCATATCATCGCGCCAAGCGTGAGAGGCGGCTTCCAGTTCGCACGTGGCTTGCGCTGCTCGGTGACCCTGAGCGTAGCATCGTTTCAAAATGCTATGAGGCGGGCCTCGTCTCCGGCACAGGCGATGACATGCTGATGATTGGTGGCGTCAAGTATTTCCTCGACGGATCGGCTGGAGGCCGCACCGCCTGGATGACCCAGCCTTATCTCGGCGATGACGAGACCACCGGCGTGCAGATGCTGCCGGACGATGAACTCAATGACCTCGTGATGGACGCGCATGCGAAGGGCTATCAACTGATCTGCCACGCGATCGGCGATGCGGCCATCGAGCAGCTGATCACAGCCTATGAGCGCGCCCTTGCGGCCATCCCCGATCCCGATCGGCGGCATCGCATCGAGCATTGCGGCTTCTCTACCGCGGCGCAGCATGAACGCATGATCAAGGCTGGCATCTATCCGTGTCCGCAGCAGGTCTTCATCTACGATTTCGGGGATGCCTACGTCTCGGTGCTCGGCGAGGAAAGAGGTTTGAGCAGCTATCCCTTCAAGACCTGGATGGATCTTGGATTCAAGCCCGCCACGGGAAGCGACTCGCCCGTGTGCTCGCCGAACCCGTTCCCGAACCTCTATTCGATGCTCACGCGCAAGACGTGGAAGGGCACGGTGATGGATGCGCGTCAGCGCGTGTCGATCGAGGAGGCATTGCAGGCCTATACCGAATTTGGCGCATTCTCCCAAAAGATGGAGAAGGTGAAGGGCAAGCTCATTCCAGGTCAGCTCGCGGACATTGCTGTCTTTTCGCGTAACCTACTCAACGCGACGCCGGAAGAAATTCTTGACAGCACTCAGTGTGATCTTACGATCCTCGGAGGTGATATCGTCTACGATCGTCTTGGCGTGATCTAAAACATCAAGAGGGAGCACGCTTCGACGCACCAGGCCTCACGCAATCCCTCGTGGGGTCGCAAGAACGCGAGCCTGCCGCTCTGGGCATGTCCGCAAAGAGGGAAAATCGAGGAGGACTCTAAGTGCTGAAGAAACTCGCTCTCGCCTCAGCTATTTCAGCTCTGGCGCTTTCAATCAGCGGCGGCGCCGAAGCTCAGACCCCACGGGTGGGCGGCACGATACGCTTTACTGCGCCTTATGGTTCGAGCTTTGCGAATCTCGATATTCACACGTCAAACCGCGCGCAGGACGAGATCTACGCCAAGGCGATCCATCGCTCGCTCTACAACTGGGATTCGGAAGGAAACAAGCCGGTTCTCGACCTCGCGAAGTCCGTCGATATCTCGGCGGACGGACTGGTCTATACTTACAAGTTGCGCGATGACGCGTTCTTCCATCACGGACGCAAACTCAACGCGGATGACATCATCTGGACTTTCACGCGTCTCATGGACGGCGCGAAGGCGTATCCAGGCGCGCGCTCGGTTCGCCTGATCAAGGGCGCCGTCGAAGTCGAAAAGGGTCAAGCGAAAACGATTTCGGGTCTGAAGAAGATCGACGATTCCACCCTGGCGATCACCTTCACAGAGAAGGCCGAGCCGGGATACTTCTTCATGAACGCGATTACATCGATCTATCCGGCGGATGAGGCGGTGAAGGAGTCCTTCCTCACCAAGCCGATTGGTCTCGGCCCGTTCAAGTTCGTCGAATACGTGCCCGGTTCACGCATCGTGGCAGAGCGTTTTGATAAGTTTTACAAGCCCGGCAAGCCCTATGCCGACAAGGTCGTCGTCCTGATCATGGGCGAAGCTTCGGCCCGCGACGTTGCCTTCCGCAACAAGGAAATCGACGTTTCGATCCTCGGTCCCGCGCAATATATGGCCTACAAGGCCGACCCGGAACTGTCGAAGGGCATTCTTGAAGTAGCCGAGGTTTACACCCGCCTCGGGGGCTTCAACCTCAACTTCAAACCCTTCACCGACAAGCGGGTTCGCCAGGCGATCAACCACGCCATCGATTCCGATCTGATCATCAAGCGGCTGTCCAAGGACAAAGCATACCGCGCCACTGGCTACCTGCCGCTGACATCGCCAGCCTACGACAAGTCGATGAAGGCCTTTGCCTATGATCCCGAGAAGGCGAAGAAGCTTCTCGCCGAGGCGGGTTATCCGGACGGGTTCGAATTCGAATGGACCGCCACCGCGAATGAAAGCTGGGGCATTCAGATCGTCGAGGCGGTGATCCCGATGCTGGAAAAGGTCGGTATCAAGGCCAAGATCAAGCCGGTAGAAGGTACCGTGCTTGGCGAGGTTGTGCGTAAGGGCGATTTCCAAGCCTTCGCGTGGTCTCTGTCCTCGGGGCCGGATCCGCAGCAGGCACTCAAGTGCTTCCATTCATCGACGCCGGTCTCTGCCTGCAACTACTATGGCTTCAAGAATGCGGAAGTGGACAAGCTTCTCGATGAGGCCGGCAAAGCGGACGATCCGGCAAAGAAGATAGACTCCCTGAAGAAGGTCAACGCCATCGTCTATGACGAAGCGCCGATGTGGTTCTTCAACTACAACAAGGCGGTCATGGCCTATCAGCCCTGGATCAAGGGGCTTCAGGCAAACGCGACCGAGCTCGCGATCCAGAACTACGAGGACATGTGGGTCGAAGCGTCGTCGCCGGCTGCGAAGTAGCCCGATAGACGAGCTCCAGTTCGATACCGGTGACATCCCGACGTTCGTGCCATTTGCGCGGGCGTCGGGATTGGGGGATCTGAATGCTCTCTTATCTTGTGCGGCGTATCCTGCAGACGGTGCCGATCATCCTGGCCGTCGCTTTTCTCGTCTTCGTCATGTTCAGCGTCATCCCGGGCACCTTCGCTGCGAGCCTGAGCGATGATGGTCGCGCTATTGTCGACGTCACCGTGGTCGAACGGATGAACAAGGAATTCGGGCTCAACGATCCGTTGTATGTCCGTTTCGGCAAATATGTTGGCCAGCTGGCTCAATTCGATCTCGGCATGTCCTTCCGAACCCGTCAGCCGGTCACCAAGGTGCTGGCGGATCGCATGTGGCCGACTCTGCAATTGTCGTTTGCCGCCATGCTGTTCGCGATCGCCATCGGCGTGCCGCTGGGCTTCATCGCCGCAATGCGGTCGGGTAGTTTCGTCGACACGATCTCCATGGTGGTCGCAGTGTCGGGATTGTCTTTGCCGAAATTCTGGCTTGGGCTTCTCCTGATGTATCTCTTCGCGCTGGTGCTCGGCTGGCTTCCGAGTTTTGGCTATGGCGACGGCAGCCTGCGCTATCTCATCCTGCCCTCGATCGCACTCGGCGTAGCGCCGATGGCGCTTCTCGCACGTACGACCCGCGCCGCTGTGCTCGATATCATGAATGCGGATTTCGTGCGCACTGCGCGGGCGAAGGGCATGAGCGAGAGCCGCGTCGTACGCTGGCACCTGACCCGAAACGCGCTGGTCCTCATCCTAACGACCGTCGGCCTACAGTTCGGGACGGTGATCGGTCAGGCCGTGGTGGTGGAAAAGCTCTTTTCGTGGCCGGGCATCGGCTCTCTTCTCGTGGACAGTGTCACCCTGCGCGACATCCCGGTCGTCCAGGGCGCAATCCTGGCCATCGTTCTCTTCTTTCTCTTCGTCAATACGCTCGTCGACGTCCTCTGCGCGGTCATCGATCCGCGGATCAAATACACCTGAGGCGATCCCATGAAATTCGGAACCAATCTCATGCTTGGAGGCGCGCTGTTCGCCATGGTGATCATCGCGGGCATCTTCGCCCCGTGGCTGGCGCATACCGACCCCGTCATGGCTGCGGACCTTATGTATGCCGAGGAGCCGCCGGGCAGCGCATTCTGGTTTGGCACAGATGCGCAGGGTCGCGACATCTATAGTCGCGTGCTTTACGGCGCCCGCATCTCGCTCACCGTCGGCATCGTCTCGCAGCTCATCAACACCGTGATCGGCGTCTGCCTCGGGCTCTCGGCCGGCTATTGGGGCGGTTGGTGGGATGATTTCGTCAACGGCCTGACCAATCTCATGCTGGCCGTCCCTTCGCTCATCTTCGCTCTGGCGATCATGGCGATCCTCAACCCTGGCCTGACGAGCCTGCTCATCGCCCTCGGGCTCACCAATTGGTCCTTCACGTGCCGTATCGCGCGCGCTTCCGCCTTGTCCCTCAAGAGCCAGGGCTATGTGCAGGCGGCGAAGGTGCTGGGCTACGGCGATCTGCGTATCATGCTGACCCAACTTCTGCCCAACATGCTGGGGCCGATCATCGTCATCGGCACCCTTGGCATGGGTGGCGCGGTGCTCGCTGAGGCTACCCTGTCCTTCCTGGGGCTCGGCATCCGGCCGCCTTTCCCGAGCTGGGGGAGCATGCTCTCCGACGCCCGCGAACAAATCACCACCGCGCCGTGGATCTCTATCTTCCCAGGGCTCGCGATCTTCGTCACCGTGCTCGGATTGAACCTCCTCGGCGACGGCTTGCGGGATATTCTGGACCCACACTCCCGGTCCCGACGCGCATGACGACGAAGCCCCTTCTGGAAGTCGAGCACCTGAGGATCGACCTGGCGATCGGCGATGCCCGCTTCGCCGCCGTGCAGGATGTTTCCTTCACCATCATGCGCGGCGAGACATTGGGTCTGGTCGGGGAGTCGGGTTGCGGCAAAAGCATCACCGCCCTTTCCTTGATTGGCCTGTTGCGTCCACCGTTGAACCTTAGCGGCGGCGCCGTTCGATTTGACGGTCAGGAGATCCAGAACCTGCCTGCCGATGAGATGCGCAAATTGCGCGGTAACCGCATCGCCATGATTTTCCAGGAACCGATGACGGCTCTCAATCCGCTCTCGACGGTCGGCCGGCAGATCGCCGAGATGTTCGTTCTGCACAAGGGAAAGAGTTGGGCAGAGGCGGAGCGCTTGGCCATTGAGGCGCTCGTCAGCGTGAGAGTGCCCGCGCCGGAGCGCAGGGTGAAGGACTACCCGCACCAGCTCTCGGGCGGCATGCGCCAGCGCGTAATGATCGCCATTGCTCTGGCTTGCGACCCGGATCTGCTCCTCGCGGACGAGCCGACCACAGCGCTCGACGTGACTGTGCAGGCGGAAATCCTCGATCTCATCAAGGATCTCTGCGCCGCGCGTGGAACGGCTGTTCTCATGATCAGCCACGACCTCGGTCTCATCGCCAACATGTGCCAGAGGGTCGGTGTGATGTATGCCGGGCGCATTGTCGAGGAACGCGCCGCCGAGGAGATCTTTCAAGCGCCACGTCATCCCTACACGAACGGCCTCATCGCTTCGCTGCCGTTGCTCGGCGCGCGCGCAAGGCATGGCCGCCAGCGGCTGAAGGAGATCGCCGGCGTGGTGCCGCCCGTGGCAGCCTTTCCGCAAGGTTGTCGCTTTCATCCCCGCTGTTACGCGGCAAGCGAGACTTGTCGCGCGGTCGATCCGGTTGAAACGCACCTGCCTCAAGGCGGATTTGTAAGGTGCCATCACCATGTCTGAAGCTCCGAACGCGCTCCTGAAGCTTGAAGATCTCGCGGTGCACTTCCCCGTCGGCGGCGGCCTGTTGGGTGGGCCGCGCGGCGTTGTGCACGCGGTGGATGGGATCGATCTCGAGCTGAAGCACGGCGAGTGCCTTGGACTCGTGGGCGAATCCGGTTGCGGTAAATCTACGCTCGCCCTCTCGATTCTGGGTTTGCAGGCTCCGACACGTGGCCGAGTGCTCCTCGACGGCAAAGCCGTCGACGGGGCCGCCGGAGACCGCATGGCGCGCGCCCGTACCGTCCAGATGGTGTTTCAGGATCCCTTTTCCTCTCTCAATCCGCGCCAGACGGTGCGCCGGACCCTTGAGACCCCATTGCGCCTGCATGGCGTGAAAGCCAAGAGCGAGGTCGAGGACCGAATCGCCGAGATTTTGGGTCATGTGGGTCTGCGGCCCGAGCATGCCGAACGTTATCCGCACGAATTCTCCGGCGGCCAGCGCCAACGCATAGGCATTGCTCGCGCGCTGATCCTCAAGCCGAAGATCATCCTCCTGGACGAGCCGGTCTCCGCTCTCGACGTCTCCATCCGAGCGCAGATCATCAACCTCCTGCTGGAACTGAAGGAAACGCTCGGTCTGTCCTATCTCATGATCAGCCACGATCTCGGCGTGGTGGAACACATGAGTGACCGCGTTGCCGTGATGTATCTCGGCCGCATCGTCGAAACGGGTGACTGGAAGAGCATCTTCACCAATCCGCGGCATCCCTATACGAAGGCCCTGATTGCGGCCATTCCCGATCCGTTCGGACGCGCCCAGGGGGCGAAGATCTTCGGCGAAATTCCAAACCCGCTCGATCCCCCGACAGGGTGCGGCTTTCATCCCCGTTGTCCCGAAGCGCGCGACATCTGCCGCAGACCGCCCATCCCCGACCTTGAGGATCTGGGGCAGGGGCATAGCGTCCGTTGCCGCCGTGTCCGTGAACTCGCAGCCTGACCGAGGCTCCCGACCCGGTCAGAGGCTTCTCATCCTCAGTCCAAAGGAAAGATCGTATGACCCGCGTACCGACAATCCGTGTCCGCGTCCCGCCCGAAGGCGACGCTCCGCATCGTGGTACATTGAGCATCGGCGAGTGGAGTATTCCTTGCACGATTGGAGCCGGAGGGCTGGTTCAGGCCTCGTTAAAGCGTGAGGGTGACAAGCGGTCGCCAATCGGCGTCTTCCCTTTGCGTTATGGCTTTTTCGATTCCACGGCGTTTCCGGATATGCCGCGCGACCTGCGCTTCCCGTTCGTGCCGCTTTCGTCGGACATGATCTGGGAAGAGGAGGGCGGGCACTACAATCGGCTTGTCTTCGCCGAGGGCACCGAGCGTGCGGATGAAAGACTGCAGCGCACGCGCCGGGAGCGCCTGTTCGACGTCATCATTCCGATTGGCTTCAACGATTCCGTCGTCGAGAGCGGCAGAGGCAGTGCTCTGTTCATTCACGCCGCCAGTTCGGATGGAAGTGGCACTGCCGGATGTGTCGGCATTCCCCGCGAACACCTCGTCGAGTTCTTGCGACGGCTCGAGCCCGGGATGCTGATCGATATCGGCTCTGCCCAGCCGGATGAGCCGGTGCGAGTCAATGAGGAAGACGGTCCGCTTGAGAGCGTCCGCTTTTCCGGCCTCCGCTCGGGGCCGAAATTGATCGTCATCGGGGCCGTGCACGGCAACGAACCTTGCGGCCCGAACGCCATTCTGCGCGCGATTTCCGACTGCCGAGCGGGAAGCCTGTCCATACGCCGTGGAGAAGTGACTTTCGTGCCCGTGGCGAACCTCAAGGCCTATCGTCAGCGCACGCGTGAAGGCGACAGGAACCTGAACCGCGACTTACGCGAGCGGACGCTTGCCGAGGTCTATGAGGACAGGATCGGCAACAGGATCTGCTCCTTGTTGCGCGAGCATGACGTGCTGCTCGACCTGCACTCGTTCAAATCGCGCGGTGAACCGTTCGTGTTCGCGGGACCGTCTGACAATAGCGGCGACGTGGAGCCCTTCAGACACGCGCAGGCAGAGGCGGCCTTCGCGGCTCGGCTTGGCGTCCCGGTCGTCATGCATGGCTGGCTCAACGTCTATGATCGCTTCGTCAAGGAGAAGGCCAGGCTGGGCTTCAAGAGCGTCATCTCCGAGGGGGTAGGCACCACCGAGTTCATGCGCTTCTCAGGTGGTTACGGCGTCACCCTGGAATGCGGTGAGCATGACGATCCCCACGCGGCCGAGGTGGGATACAACGCCATCGTGAACGCGCTCGCGCATCTCGGCCTGATCGAGGCCCCCGCACCGCAAGCGAGTGTGAAGCGGGCCATCCAGATCGTCGACTATTTCCTCTGCGAGAACGACGGCGATCGCCTGGAAGGCCCTTGGAACACAGGAGCCGCGATCTCCGCCGGAGAGATCATCGTCCGTCGTGCCAATGGAAAGACGGTGGTAGCTCCCGAGGCCGGCTTCATCGTGTTCCCGAATACGAACGCCAAACCCGGCGACGGACTTTGCTACTTTGGCGTCGAGAGCCCCAGAGCCTTCGGAGCGGAATGACCCGCTGTGAGGTGTCGCGAGCCGCTGCAGGGGTAAGAGCAGCGGCTCGACAGTTGGTTGCTAGATATCGTCCAGCGGCCAGATAGGCCGGCGGACGTTGCGGTAGGGGCGGTTCTTGAAGTCCTTGGTCGACAAGGCGCCGGTATCGACCTCCACGACTTCGCGGGATATCGGCTCGAAAGCGGCGCGGAAGTGCTGCATCGATTTGACGACGATTGTGGATTTGCGCGTCGGGTCGACGCCGAGCGATGTGAACTGAGCCAGGTCTGTCGCCTGTCCGTTGTTGGTGATGAGGATGATTTCGACACCGCCGACCCGGAGCAGCGCGCTCAGGCCATAGTTCCGCCGCGCGCCGCCACCCATCGGGCCATAGGCGATGAACCGGCCGTCAGTGATTGCTGCGACATCGGCGGTGATCTCAAGCGGGGCCCCGCCCATGCTCGGATCAACCTTTCCACCGAGCCTCAGGGTCACTTTGTTTCCGACACCGGCGGCCTGCGCTTCGAGAACGGCCTCCGGATCGCGGATCGCGTAGAAGCCGACATTCTCCAGTTTTGCATCGAGAATGGCTTTCAAAAGCGCGGTCGCGTCGCCGTAGGCGCCGGAGCCCGGATTATCTGAATAATCGGCGATGATCAGCGGCTTGGAAGCCCCCTGACCCGCATGTGCCTTTTCGATTGCCTCGGGAACTGGCGTGAAATGGATCGAGGAGTAAAAGCGTTGCTCCCAGGCATAATCCATCAGTTCTTCGGCGATGCGTTGCGCCTCCGCACGATCATCGGCCGCGACAACGATAGACGGTCCGATATCCTGTACGTCCGCGGAGGAGAAACCGGCCTGGATGCTGACCACATGCGCTCTGCCCGCGGCCTCGATCTCATCCGCGCGGCGGAGAAGTTCGACCATCGGCGGCGATGTCGTGCGCCCACCGTCGAGCGCATAGAGGATGGGCCGGCGAGCGAGTGCTACCTTTGGCGCGACCTCACGGCGCAGAGCCCGGTCAAGCAATTGCGCCGCCTGCCACGTCCGCTCATATTGATCGACATGTGGGTAGGTGCGGTAGGAAATCAGAGCGTTGGCGTGATCAGCCATCTCCTGTGTCACCGTCGCATGAAGATCGAGAACGACGATGATCGGAACATCGGACCCGATCCGAGACCGGATTCGTGCCAGGAGTTCACCTTCACCATCGTCGTGGCTTGTCGTCGACATGGAGCCATGGAGATGGAGCAGGATTCCATCAACGCCGTCGCTCGCCTCCACGATCATCTGTGCGAGTTTATCGAAACAGGCATCGACCACGCGACCAGAGGGATTGGCGCCGGCTACCAATGGATGGACCAACTGCCAGTCATACTTCTCAGCGGCCTCGAACGCCGCTCCGAGAGAGGTGCGGGTGCCCTTGAACGCGACTGGCACCGTGTTTCCGAGATAGTACGAGCAATTGATGAAGGCTTCTTCATCCGTCTTCTGCACACTGAACGTGTTCGTTTCGTGCATGAATTCGGCAACAAGGACGCGTCTTTTCATCTCTCTCCCCGGCACACGCCTCCTCATGACGAGAGAGGCTTTCTGTTCTTGTGCGTGATGACTTCAGCGAAGCCGGAGGCATGGTGACAAACCCTAGGGAACTTTTCCAACTGTTTGTTCGAACTGGCCGAGTTCGACGATTGAGGCGCCCTGGCGGATCATGCCCGGGAGACCTTCACCGAGCCGGAGCTAGGACGCCCGTCACGAACCGCGCGGCGGTCGATCTCGGAGGGATCGAGCTTCGGAAATATCTGCTCGTAGCGGGCGTCAATGTTTGACATGGGGCCCCAATTCTGAGCGATAGAAAGCGGAACAGCGGTCAGCCATCGGCTACCGACTGCGGCTCCAAAGCCAAGCCCGGAGCCAATTAGTTCCTTATCAAGGCGTCAGAACGAGCGCTGTCGGCGCTGCGCTCACCCGCAAGGGATCGTACACATCTCAATTCAGGCGCTTGCCGTCGTCCGCGAAGACATGAATCGAATTCACGTGGCCTTTCACGGAGAGGGTCGTTCCGGGTGACATCTCACTTGCGCGCGGGAGTTCGACGGTGAGGAGGCGATCTCCTCCAACATCGAGATAGGCAAAGGTTTGCCCTCCGAGCCGTTCGACAACGACGATCTCGCCCGTGAACCACGCATCGCTTGCGTCGCAGACGCTCATGTCTTCCGGCCGTATTCCGATAGTTACGGAGGAGGCGCTGCTCAACTGTTGAGTTGCCTGGATCTCGATCGGCTTAGCCTGAAGCCGGACCCCGATGGTGCCTGACGCTCCGGGTTCAGTTGATACATTGAAGGTATTCATTGTGGGGCTGCCGATGAAGCGAGCGACAAAAAGGGTCTGGGGCCGATGGTATAAATCGAGAGGCCGTCCGACTTGCTCGACTTGCCCCGCATTCATGACAACCATCCTGTCGGCAAGGGTCATCGCCTCGACTTGATCATGGGTCACATAGACGGTCGTCGCCTGCATCCTCCGATGCAGCTTTGCCATTTCGAGGCGCATCTCGACTCGAAGGGCGGCATCGAGGTTCGAGAGAGGCTCGTCGAACAGGAAGGCTTCAGGTTCGCGCACGATCGCTCGTCCCATCGCGACACGCTGACGTTGGCCGCCGGAGAGTTGGCCGGGCAGGCGCTCCAATAACGAAGTAATCTTAAGGGTTTCCGCGGCCTTCGTGACGCGTTGCTTGATCTCCGCCGCTGGCGCGTTTCGCATCTTGAGGCCGAAAGCCATGTTTTCGGCGACGCTCATATGCGGGTAGAGTGCATAATCCTGGAACACCATCGCGATATTGCGATCCGCAGGCGGTAACGCGTTTACGGCGGCATCGCCGATGCGAAGGGTGCCCGACGTGATCTCCTCGAGGCCAGCGATCATCCGCAGAAGAGTTGATTTTCCGCATCCGGATGGGCCGACCAGGACGACAAACTCACCGTCGTCGATCGTGAGGTCGATCCCGTGGACAACTTCGAAGTCTCCGTAGCTCTTCCTGAGTCGATCGAGCCTGATCTGCGCCATCGGACGTTCCTAACCCTTCGCGGGGCGGTTTATGGGCCCCATTGATTATCAATAATGATAATGATAATGGTCGGAGTGTGCAACAGTCGGACCAACGACACATGTCGGAGCTTAATCTGCAGCGCCCGAGGCGCGACCTCACCCTCCGCCCTGCGCGATCGGGGGAGGTTTTTGAGGCCTTGAAGCGGGACATCATGCTCGGGCAGCTCTCATCAGGCGAGCCGCTGGTGGAGCTTGAGCTTGCCGCCCGCTTCGGGTGCAGCCAGGGGCCGGTCCGCGAGGCCCTCCTGCAACTGCAGGAGGAAGGGCTAGTCATTCGGCAAGGGCATCGTGGTACGCGCGTTTCCGAGTGCACAGCCGACGAGGCGGTGGAGATGTTCCGACTGCGGCAGTCGATCGAGTGCCGTAGCGTTGTCCGGGTGCTCCAGCATCCAAGCCGGACCCTCGTCTCCGAACTCAGGCAGCTCGTCCACGCCATGGAGGATGCAGCCCGCTCCGGCGATGAGTACCAGTTGGCGGAGCTAGACCGTGATTTTCATAGAAGGCTGCTGAAAGACGCGAATCTGCCGGCGCTGGAGCCGATCCTGCACCGGTGCCTGGTGCACAATCATCGCTTCAAGATTTCCCAATCGGACGCGCCGCGCGATCTCGTGGCGACCGCCCGCCGTCACATCTCGATCGTCGATGCCATTGAGCGCGGAGACACGCCTACCGCGTCACAAGCGCTGGCCCATCACATTGCGACCATCGTCGATCTCGGTCCGAAGGTCTTTATGATGGGGGACCAGTGATGCTCGAAAGCCCTCACGATCTCTGCAACAGGCTGGCGCCGGAGATGGCGGCGCTCTTGGAGCAGATGGCCGGGGAGGGGGCTCAGGCGGATCCGACGCTGTTGCCTGCCGCCGAGGGACGGGCCCTTGCAGCACAGGGTAATGCGCGCTGGAATGTCGATCTTCCGGCCATGGCGCGAATACACGAATACGTTGTGCCAGCCAATTCAAGCCTCGGCTCGGCAGAGTGCCCCGCGAGGATATTGGTTCCCGCGAACAGCGAGCCGGGCGCGCTGTTGTTCGTGCATGGCGGCGGTTTCGCATTCTGCAGCCCGGAGACGCATGAGCGGTGCGCTCGGGTCCTTGCCGTCGAGACCTGCCTGCCGGTCATCGTGGCTGACTACAGGCTGGCCCCGGAACACCCGTATCCCGCCGGACTTCAGGATACTGTGGCCTGTCTGCGTGCCTTGCGATCCGACCCGGTGGCATTAGGACTTGAGGCCGGTCCCCTGTTGATTTCCGGCGACTCCGCGGGAGCAAATCTGGCTTTGGCGGCCATGATCCATGAGCAGCGGCTGGGGCACGCGCTCCCTGACGGCGGCCTGTTCTTCTACGGGGTCTATTCGGCCGATCATGGTTCACCATCGCACCGGCGGTTCGCCGACGGGCCGGGGCTGACGTCAGGCAAGATGAGCCGCTACTGGGACTGGTATGTGCCGGATGCGGCTGTCCGGTCGGACCCTCTGGCCGCCCCTCTTGAAGCCTCCGATTCCGAGTTGCTGGCATTGCCGCCTCTATGGCTCTTGGCCGCCGGGATCGACCCGCTTTTGTCCGATACTCTGGCTCTGGCACGACGCCTTGAGGCGTTGGGGCGTAACGACCCTGTCGTGGTTGTGCCCGGCGTCGTGCACGGGTTCCTGCAAATGACCGTGTCCCTTGAAGCGGCACGGAAGGCCTTGGCCGAGGCTGGAGCAGCGGCCCGGAGGTTGGCACAGACCAACCGTTGAAAGCGGAGGAAGCGATGAAACGTCTGGTGAAAAAATTTCTAACGGCCTGCAGTTTAGCGGCAGGATTGGCCGTAGCGGGCGGAGCGCAAGCCGAGACGGTGCGCTTCTGGTATCACTTCGACAATCCGGACAATCCGATGTCGAAGCTCGTCGAGAAGTTTCAGGCCAAGAATCCCGGCATCAAGATCGAAGCCGAGAATATTCCCTGGAACAGCTACTACGACAATCTCTACACATCTATCGTCGGCGGCAATGCACCGGACGCGGCGATGGTCAAACTCTTCGCTCAACCGCGCCTTGTCGAGATGGGCGCACTCGAGCCGGTCGGGAAGCAGATCGATGCGTGGCCGGGCAAAGCCGACCTCCTCGACAATCTTCTAGAGCTCAACAAGGGTCCGAACGGACAGCAATACTACCTGCCCATCCAATACGTGGTGCTCTATCTCTATTACCGGCCGGATCTCTTCAAAGCTGCGGGCCTTGAGCCCCCGAAAACCTGTGACGACTTCCTGACTGCAGCAAAAGCCCTGACCAAAGCACCCGACATTTACGGGTTTGGCTTCCGCGGCGGGAAGGGAGGCTGGGATCAGTGGGGCACCTTTGTACTTTCGGGTGGGGCGAAGTTCGAAAAGGGTGGTCTCACGACGTCTCAAGCCATCAAAGCCAATCAATGGCTGATCGACCTCTATCGGGTCCAAAAGGTGTTTCCGCCATCCGCCCCTAACGACGGGTTCCAGGAAATCCTTGGCGCCTTCAAGAGCGGCAAGACGGCTATGACCATTCACCACATCGGCTCGTCGGCCGATATCGTGAAGGCGCTCGGCGACAAGGTCTCTGCCGCGCCGGTTCCCCGTTGCGGCGACCGCGCCTGGACGTCTTATGGCGACGAGTCGCTTGCCATCTTCTCGTCTTCGAAAGCGAAAGATGCGGCATGGAAGTGGATCTCGTTCCTCGCGGAGGGCGAGAACAACGTGCTCTTCAATCAAGCGACAGGGCAGCTGACCGTCACGAAGAGCGGTTCCAAGGACTGGAAGCTCCACGAGCAGCGTTTCGTGGATGCGACCGTCGCCTCGCTTCCGTTCGCAGCCGTGCTGCCCCAGACGTCGGCCACGGCCGATTTCGTCAACACGGTGTGGCCGACCAGCATGCAGCGGGCCCTCACGGGCCAGATCACCTCCGAGCAGATGATGAAAGAGATCGAGGCGCTCCTCGCCTCGCAGTAATCGCACCGACTGCGCCCGAAAGGGCGCAGTCTCTCCCGTTCCGACGAAAGATCTGGCGCGATGACGCTATCCGTGGCCTTGCCGAACCAAGCCGCCCCGGCTCACTCGTGGCGCAACCGCTTGTTGCCGTATGCTTTGCTGACGCCGGCGGTCGTGGTGACCATCATCATCGTGTTCCTGCCGATGATCGAGGCTGTGGTAACGAGCCTCTACGAATTCGTATTGTTTCGGCCGAAT
This sequence comes from Microvirga alba, assembly GCF_015694465.1. GTDB lineage: Bacteria > Pseudomonadota > Alphaproteobacteria > Rhizobiales > Beijerinckiaceae > Microvirga > Microvirga alba. The sequence continues at coordinate 96,189 of NZ_JADQDO010000007.1, read as the reverse complement.
GCCGCTCGCTTCGTCGGCCTCGGCAACTACATCAAGCTCGTCCAAGACCCCGTCTTCTGGATAACCCTCGGCCATACGGCCATCTGGATCGGGCTGACGGTGCCCTTGCAGATGGGGCTCGGTCTCGTCGCCGCGCTGGTCCTCAATCGGGAGTTCCCCTGGCGCGGCTTGGCACGGGCTCTGGTCATCATTCCATGGGCTCTCCCGAGCGTCGTCATTGCGCTCATGTGGCGCTGGATCTACGACGCCAATACCGGCGTACTGAATGAAATCCTGCTCCGGCTCGCGATGATCCAATCAGCGGTGCCTTGGCTCGCGGATCCGGACAAAGCCCTCTACGCCGTCATCGCCACGCTGACCTGGCAGGGCTTCCCTTTCTTTGCCGTGATGATCTTGGCCGGATTACAGGGCATTCCCAAAAGCCGGTACGAGGCAGCGTCAATCGACGGCGCTAGCGCCTGGAGACAGTTTCGTCACGTCACCCTGCCGGGGATCGCCGGGGTTCTCGCCACCGCCGGTCTCCTGCGCATCATCTGGGTCGCCAACTCAATTGACGTGATCTTTGTCATGACGGGAGGCGGGCCTGGTTATGCCACCCAAACGCTGCCTCTCTACGCATTCGTCAAAGCGCGCCAGAACCTCGACTTCGGCTACGGGACGACGATCGCGGTCATGTTCACACTGCTCCTTGCCGGTGTTGTGGCGGTTTACATTGCGCGAACCTCAGGGGAGGCCGAGCGATGATCGGGAAGCCGACACTGTCGAGACGGATACTGACGACTGACTTGCCGGCTCTTGGGATCGTGCTTCTTGCGATTGGTCCCTTCGCGTGGATGGTCCTGACATCCGTTACGCCGCAAGAGAGGCTGGCGGCCTTGGGTGTTTCCATTGTCCCGAGCGATTGGTCGCTTGAGAACTATGTCCGCCTTGTCTCCCGCACGTCGTTCCTTGGCAATATGGGCCATAGCCTGATCGTGGCGACCGGGACGATGGTGCTGGGTCTCGTCGTCTCCGTGACCGCTGCCTACGCGTTCTCGCGTTTCCGGTTCCCCGGCCGGCGGCTGCTGATGCTGCAGTTCCTGCTTGTGAACATGTTTCCTGTGGTCCTGCTCATTCTGCCGCTGTTCGTGCTGATGAGGCGCATCGGGCTTCTTGATACGCATGCTGCCCTGATCATCGCCAACGCGACTGTCGCGATCCCATTCTCGGTCTGGATGCTGACGAGCTACATCAACGCGATCCCCAAAAGCCTTGATGAAGCGGCAATGACCGATGGCTGTACGCGTCTGCAGGCTCTTCGGCGCGTGATCCTGCCGCTGGCGATGCCCGGGATCGTTTCGACCGGGATCTATATCTTCATCACGGCTTGGAACGAGTACCTTTATGCCCTGACTCTGGGTGGTCGCAACGTGCGCACGGTCACCGTCGCCGTTCAGACCCTGATCGGCGAGTACCAGATCGAGTGGGGCTTGCTCTCGGCCGGTGGCGTCGTCGGTGCCCTGCCGGCGACCATCCTCTTTCTTATCGCTCAGCGCCGTCTCATCGGCGGGCTCACCCAGGGCGCCGTCAAGGGATGACCGGGCGCCAAGTATTCAAAACAAGGACGAACATGAATCCGGTTGGCCTAATCTCGATGCAGTATGCACGTCCGTTCACGGCCGAGCACTTTCCTCTCTTCGGCCGCATGAAGTCGCTGGGTTTCGACTTCGTCGAGCTCCTCGTGCCTGAGCCCGCCGAGATCGATCTTGCTGCCGCCCGTCGCGCACTTGATGACGCGGGCGTGGAGGTGGTGCTCGCAGCCCGGGTCAACTTGCAGCGGAACCTGGCGAGTGGCGATCCGACGGCCCATCAAGCCGGTGTTGACTACTTGCGTTATGCTGCTGACTGCGCGGCAGCGCTGGGCGCTAAAATTGTCGGCGGCCCACTGACTGGTAATCCGCTCGTTTTCGCGGGTCGTCCACCGGCGCCGGTGGACGAGGCTGAAAGGTTAGCTCGTAAGGAACGGTGCGTGTCTGGCCTGAGGCAAGCCGGGGATCACGCTGGCGCCGTTGGAATAAAGCTGGCCGTCGAGCCGCTCAACCGCTTCGAAAGCGATGTTCTTTGCACGACCGCACAAGCGATCGAGCTGCTGGATGCCGTCGACCACCCGTCGGTCGGGCTCATGCTCGACACCTTCCACATGCATATGGAGGAGGCGTCGATCCCCGAGGCTATTCGCCTCGCTGGTTCCCGCACGATTCACTTTCAAGCGAACGAAAACCATCGCGGCTTCCTCGGGACCGGCGCGACCAACTGGGTCGAGGTGTGTCGCGCGCTCCATGACGTCGATTATCACGGGCCGATCTCACTGGAGCCTTTCCGCCGAGACGACGACCGCTTCGGCGTGCCATTCGCACAGTGGCGCCCGCCCCACGAAGACGAGAGCGAGCGTCTCGCCGCGAGCGTCTCATTCCTGAAATCCCACCTCACCCTCACGAGATATCGGCGATGACTCTTAAGATCGGCTGGATTGGCTGCGGCACGCATGCCACCCAGATGTTGCTCCCTCAACTCCTTCGGCACGACGTGGAGATCGCGGCTTTGTGCGACGTCGATGGAACACGACTGGCTCAGGCGGGCCGCCAGTTCGGTGTGAGCAAGCTCACATCGGATGCGAGGGAACTCATCGACTCCCGCGGCATCGACGTGGTCGGTATGGCAGTTGGACCGGATCAGCACCTGGTCTTCGGCAAGGCTGCATTGGAGCGTGGACTTCCTGTCTTCATGGAAAAGCCACCTGCGGCGACCGCAGAGGGCGCTCGTGAACTCCTAAGAGCATCGGAGCGGGCCAACAAGCCGTTGGTGCTGGGCTTCATGAAGCGATACTCTATCGGCAATAGGATCGCTCACAACATTATCGCCTCTGGTCGCTTTGGGCGCGTTCTTGGGCTGACTGGCTATTACATGACGGCCCCGACCTACTTTGCGGGGAACGTGGATTACACAGGTTTCTTTCTGCACCACTGTGTCCACTACATGGATCTGGTCTCATTCCTCGTCTCGCCGGTCCGCTCGATGAGCGCCCGCAAGGTCGAGGCGGCCCCCGGACGCATCCTCTTTCATGTCAACTTCGACTTCGAATGCGGTGCGATCGGTACCATCGCGATGGGTACAGTCCAGTCACGCGGGGCTCCCGTGGAGCGCGTCGAGCTGATGGGGGATCACCAGCGGCTCGAAGTCGATGACGTCATTGAGGTGCGCTGGAACCGGAATCCGCCCTTCAAGACCGATGATCTTGGGGCGACGTTGGCCGAAGATGTCGACACGCTGACGTGGAAACCCAACTTCACTGCGGCAGCGAACGAGGATCACAAGGGCTACCACGCCTTGTTGACCGACGGGATAAAGCTCTTCAAGGGAGAGGCGTCTGCCGCACCGACGATTGCTGACGGTGTTCCAGCCATGGAGCGCTTAGAGAAGCTCCGGCAGTTGCTTGACCTCTGATCGGTTCATTCTCTGGCGCGCAACTTGGATCCTGCTCGGGGAGCGGAGCTCTTTGGAGTGCGCCCCTGAGGGTGGACACTGGCCAGGCTGCCGTTTTGCCAGTCTGCCGGATGTGATGATCCTCGAACTGCCGGGGGTGAGATACCCAGCTCCGAATGAAGCCTGCGTTTGTTGTAGACCTCCTCAATGAGTGAAGACTAATTTGGGCCTCGTTGGAACCGCCGAATCTGGGCGGCGTTTACGACGCGCAACCCGCGTCATGTTCCGCGGGGCTTAGAACCCGCGCAGCCAAACTTAATGCTCCGGGCGACGTACGCGCTGGCGATACTCAGCCGCAGGACGCTGAGGCCAGGGCTTCGCCCCATCAACCGCGTCAGTAAAACTGAAAAGGAGCATGAATATGCCAGTTCCACGGTCCGACGCGTCGTCAAGAACAGTAAAGGCGGTGAGTGTCGCCGATTACATCGTCGATCGACTGGCTACAGAAGGGATCGAACACTGCTTTGGCGTTGCCGGCGATTATGCGTTTCCGATCTGTAACGCGGTTGACAGTAGTGCAAAAATCAAATGGATCGGTTGTGCCAACGAATTGAATGCATCTTACGCCGCCGACGGCTACGCGCGCATCCGGGGCGCAGCGATGTTGGTGACGACCTATGGCGTCGGCGAACTCTCGGCCATAAACGGCGTAATGGGCGCGAAGGCGGAACGATCACTGGTTTTTCACGTCGTCGGAATGCCATCCTATCAAAATCAGCGCGTACACAAGATCGCCCATCATACGCTCGGTGACGGCGTGTTCGGCAATTTCGTTGCGCTGTCCGCCGACGCAGCGTGCTGTCACGCGGTCATCAATCCGGAAAACTGCGTCGTCGAAATGGAGCGCGTCATCGCGGAGGCGCGCCGCAACAATCAGCCGGCCTATATCGCCGTGCCGTCGGACTACGCGCTATCCCCCGTCGTGCCGGTTGACGTGAAGCCGATCGTGCCACGATCAAACGAGGCAGCGTTACAAAAGGCGATGGCGATTATCGCTGAGCGCGTCGACAAAGCAAAATCCGTCGTCGCGTTTCCGGCCTCCACAGTTTCGCGGCTTGGCTTGCAAAAGCAGGCACAGAAGGCGATCGAAGCGTTGGGCTGTCCTTTTGTCACAACGCTCATGGAAAAATGCTCGATCGACGAGGGGCATCCGCAGTTTGCCGGCATATATGCCGGCGCGGTGTCAGAGCTGGACACGCGGCATATCGTCGAAAGCGCCGATATCGTCCTCGATCTGGGCGGCGTTAATTTGAACGACATCACCACGGCTGCCTATTCCAGCCACCTCGATCTGTCCCGGTTTATTACCGTCGGCCTCGACGACGTCAGGATCGGCGACCAAGTTATCGCCAATGTCCGGCTTGCGGACGTTCTGTCTGAGCTGGCCAAGTTCAAACGATCATCGGCGCCATACCGGGCAAAACCGCAGGCGCTTGCGCCGGTAAACGGCAACCCATCCGACAAGATCACGATGGCGGCGCTTTATCCGCGCTACGCGGCATTCCTGCGCGCCGGGGACACGGTCGTTCTCGAGACCGGGAGTTCAAGCCTCGGTATGACGCCAACGATCCTTCCGGACGGTGTGCGGGTGGAAGCGCAAGTTCTGTGGGGTTCGATCGGGTGGGCGACCCCGGCCGCCCTCGGTGTCGCGCTTGCCGATCCGAGTCGGCGCACAATTCTGATCACGGGCGAAGGCTCGCATCAACTGACTGCGAACGACATCGGCGCAATGGGACGGTTCGGAGCAAACGTTATTGTCTTCGTACTCAACAATGGTGGTTATCTTGTCGAGCGGGCGTTGGAGGAAAATCCGAACTGGACCTACAACGACCTCGCGCCTTGGAATTACGCCGAATTACCCAAGACGCTTGGTTGCGCCGACTGGTTCACCGCTCGTGTGACCACGCTCGGCGAACTCGATGAAGCGATGAAGTCGGCGCGCGCCAGCAAATCCGGCGCCTATATCGAAATCATGGGCGGCAAGATGGATATGCCGCCGGCTCTCGCCTTCGCCCATGGCCAGCTGAAGGCCATGTACGGCGACACGCCAGTGCGGGCCGGTGACTCCGTCGGGAGATGACGTGGCCGGCGCGAGGCCGACCACGGGGCGTTCTTAGCGGAGTTTTGCCTTCGCCTTCTCGATGCCGGCATTTGCGCATTCTTCATCGAGGTGGCCCCCAGGCGCTCCGCCAACGCCGACCGCGCCGATCACCTCATCGCCGACCTTCACCGGAACGCCGCCGCCAAGCAGCAGGAAACCCTCGATCGAGGCGAGGTGACGAGCTGCGGGGTTCTTCTCGGCGTTTTCCATGATGGCAGTGGTGTTGTTGCGCGCGGAAGCCGCGGTGTAGGCTTTGGCGCGGCTCGCCTCGATGGTGTGCGGTCCCGCTTTGTCGGTGAGCAGTACGGCACGGACGAGGCCGGCGCGGTCCACGACCGTGGCTGTCACGCTGAAGTTCTTGGCGGCGCACGCCTCGACGGCGCCCTCGGCGATTTCCTGCGCGATGCTGAGCGGCAGGTTACGCTCCTGCAGAACTTGGGCACTGGCGGCCGCGGGGATCAGGGCGAGCGCGGCGATGGTGGCGAGGCGGAATTTCGACATGGACCTTCTCCGATGAGGCTTCACACAAGCGAGCCGTTTTGTTCGACGGGGAGAAGTTAACGCGCCATCGCGGAGCGGGTTATCGGGACGCCGCCGGAGCGGGCTCCGTAAATCTACGGAGGCGCGCCTCGCTCGGGATCCGCCAGCACCATGCGCACCAATTCGGCGATGGAATTCGTGCCAAGCTTCTCCGCGAGATTCGCCCGGTGGGTTTCGACCGTCCGGGGAGAGAGATCGAGCGCCCGCGCGATTTCCTTCGTCGCCCAGCCGCGCGCGACCATATCGAGCACCTCGCGCTCGCGCGGCGTCAGGCGCGCGAGGAGGGCGCTTAGCTCGCCCCGTTCCGCCTGCTGACGGGTGCGCTCGTGGAGGCGGGCGAAGCCCACGCCCACCGCCTCGATCAGCACCTGCTCGTCCACGGGTTTCGCCAGAAAATCGACCGCGCCGCCTTTGAAGGCGCGACGGCAGGCATTCACGTCGCCGTGGCCCGTGATGACGACCAGGGGCATCCGGTCACCCTCGGCTGTGAGGCGCTCCAGCAGTTGCAGGCCCGATAGCCCCGGCATGCGAATATCGGCCACGATGCAGCCAAGCTTCTCGCGGTTCGGGCGTTCGAGAAAGGCGAGGGCGTTCGGAAACGCCTCGACGGAAAAGCCGACAGTGCGCAGGAGAAGACCGAGGGCGTCCCTGACATCCTCGTCGTCGTCGATCAGGAAGACCGTTTGCTGCGAGGGCTTCATTCGGCGGCGGCTCCCAAGGTCCCGGAAAGCGCGGGAAGGTAGATCGTGAAAGCCGCGCCCTGAATCGCGCCGTTCTCAGCTGTGATCCGCCCGCCGAAAGCCTCGACGAGACGCTCGCACAGGGACAGGCCGAGGCCCATCCCATCCGCTTTGGTCGTGAAGAAGGGTTCGAACAGACGCGGCAGGTTCGCGGCCGGTATGCCGGGGCCTGCATCGGACACCACGATGACAGCGTCCGTGCCCTCCCAGGCAGTGGCGAGCGTGATGATGCGCCGCTCCTCCGGCACGGGTTCAACCGCATCGGCGGCATTGCGGATGAGGTTGAGAACGACCTGCTCGATGGACACGCGGTCAATCGCGCTCAGGGGAGAGTTGGGGCCGATTTCGAGTCGGAGCGTGATGCCGCGGCTCTCAAGATCGTGCCGGGACAAGGCGGCGACGTTCCGGACCAGCAGGTTGAGATCCGTGGCCTCGACGGCGGGGCCTTTGTTGGACACATAGGCCCTGAGCCGCGCCAGAATGTCGCCGGCGCGTTTCGCATGCCGCACATTGGCTTCAAGAACGCCGATGATCTGCGCAGGCTCCTCCGACGCGTGGGCCAGGCGAAGCCCGGCCTGGCTCTGGCTAAGGATCGCGGTGAGTGGTTGCGTGAGCTCATGGGCGATGCCGGACGCCATTTCGCCGACCGTATTCACCCGCATGGCATGGGCAAGCCGCGCCTCATGCTCGCGCAGGCGCTCCCGCGCGGAGGCTTCCTTCGCAACGCGCCGCTCCCGAAGGACGAAGGCGAGAAGGACGACGCCGAGGCCGGCGGCAATCGCCAGGATTGCGAGAGCGGCAGGCGGCAGCAGGTCTTCCATCGCGGGTTGCTGTTGCAACCGCAGGACGAGCGGTTGGGAGCGGCTGCCGAGGGCTTTCTCGAAGACGAAGGCTGGAACGATTCCGCTGGAATGCGGTGGTTCATCGGTTTGCAGAACGACCCTTCCGGACGGATCGAGCAGGATCAGGAAAGTGCTCGGCGATAACCCGCCCTCGGGCTCCACCAGCCGTCTGGCGTCAATGGTCATCGCGACCGCGCCGACGGAGGCAAGCCCCGGGGGAAGCCGCTTGACCAGTTCGTAGGCCGCGTTGCGGTGATCCCCCGACACCACAACGGCCTGTCCTGGCGATAGCGCGCGGGCTTGGGCCGCCAAAACACCTGCATCCACGCCCGGGTTCAGCTCGCGGGTGGTGAACGTGATCGCCGGCGTGGGATCCAGGCTCAGAACGTCGATGGCTGCGATGCGCGGGTAGAATCGCAGCACCGCTTCGGCGACCGCGCGCAGGGTCGAAAAGGACGGATCGGCGTTCGACAGGACCGCCGCAATGCTGGTCAGGTGCGCATCGTGCTGGTCCACGCGCTGCGATATGACCCGGTACAGCGCACTCGCATCAGTATCGAAGGCGTCGCGCAGGCGCGCATAGCTCGTGAGAGCCACCAGCGTCGCGATGGTGAATACCAATGCCAACCAGAGGCCGACGAGCCCGAGAATGCGCCTGTTCATGTTTCAAGATCAGCGACAACCATGCTGGTCAGGGTACCCGGTTCATGCGTTGACGTCGATGTTCCTGCTGGCGCCGACGGACGTGACCGTACGGATGCGTCACCAAGTCTTGTCCAATTTCGGTTGCGGAGAGCGGAACCCACCGAGGGCCGCCTCCGGCTTGAACCGCCCGAATGGTTGGCCGCTTCCACAACACACGCGTGTCGAACTTTCCGGGAACTTTTCTGACGAAGCTCCATCCAATCGAATGTGCCGGGCATTCGCCGGGTCAAGAGAGAGGATGACGTTATGTTTCTCCGCTTCGTTGCCGCTGCTGCCATCGCGGCGTTCACCATGCCGGCTCTCGCTGCCGATCAGGTCGAAAAGGCCCCGCCGACAGGCTCCTATAAAAAAGTGAGCGAGCTTGTGAAGCTGCCGGACTTCCTGCCTGGACTCGGTCAGCTCTATGTCGATCCCAAAACCCTGCCGGCCGGCCCGTTCCTGGCCTACGACCGCGACGGCCGCCTCGTCAGCACGGTCTACATGCTCCCCATCGAGGATCTCGCGAACAAGGACAAACGCTTCGACAACCTCGCCGCACCCGGCGGCAAAGTTGACCACGTCGATGTCTATTACAATGCCGGCCATCCTGGCGTCGAGAAGCCTCACGCTCATGTGGTGTTGTGGCATGTTTCGAAGACGGATGAAGCGCGGGTGGCGGCAAAATGATGTTATCCAGGCGCCATATTCTAGGGATCGGCGGGGTTCTCCTCGCCTCTCCCCTGTACGGCAGAGCCGCCGCACAGGGTGCGAGCCCCCAAATCGAGATCCGGATGCAAGGAAACGCCGATGGCTCTCAGGTCTGGTTCGATCCCATCGGGATCCGCATTCGGCCTGGCCAGACCATTCGGTGGATCAATCTCGATCCCGGAAACGCCCACACATCCACGGCCTACCATCCGCAGAACGACGCGCACTCGCTTCGCATCCCCGAGCGAGCCGCTCCGTGGAACTCGGACTACCTGCTTCCGCAGGAAAGCTTTTCTGTCACCTTCACCTTAGAGGGAATCTACGATTACTTCTGCCTCCCCCATGAACATGCTGGAATGGTGGGGCGGATCGTTGTGGGGCAGCCGAGTGGGCCGCCGGCAAAAGGCGTGGCGTCGCCCGCGCAACCAGGCACCGAACCAATACCCGAGGCGGCGGTGCGTGCATTCCCGTCCGTCGATGAGATCATGCAGCGCGGCATCGTTCGTCGAACCTGAGCCGACCCCATGGGGTTGGAATCTTAAGGCCCTATATTCTCATCGCCGGACATGGAGCTTGACCATGCAATCTGGAGCCGCCGCAGCCTCACGGCTGGACGATTTGAGTGATATGGCGCTGGTCGAACGGGCGCGGGGTCGGGATGGCGCGGCCTTCGGTCTGATCATGCAGAGATACAACCGCCGCCTGTACCGCGTCGCGCGCAGCGTCCTTCGCGACGATACCGAGGCCGAGGACGTGGTCCAGGAAACCTACCTGCGCGCGTTCACCCACCTCGGAGGGTTCCGGGGCGACGCAACCCTGTCGACCTGGCTGACGCGCATCGCTCTCAATGAGGCACTCGGTCGGCTCCGGCATCAGCGCCCGGCTGTCGAGTTGAAGCACCTCGATACCATCAATGAGCAAGGAGAAGCCCGCGTGATCGTTCTCCCGACGGGCCGCCACCACAGCGACCCGGAAGTCGCGGCGGCCCGATCCGAAATCCGCCGCTTGCTCGAACGGGCCGTGGATCAATTGCCGGATCCGTTCCGCGTCGTGTTCGTGCTGCGGGATATCGAGGAGATGAGCATCGAGGAGACTGCCTCGCAGCTCGGCCTGAAACCCGAGACGGTGAAGACGAGACTCCATCGCGCCCGGCACATCCTCCGGCGGGCTCTCAACGAGACGCTCTCATCGGCGCTCGTTGACGTGTTTCCGTTTGCAGGTGCCCGCTGCGGGCGGATCACTCGGGCCGTCCTGGAGCGGCTCGGCATTCCAGATCCGCCAAAGAAATGATCGGCTCAGCGCCGCGACGATCGGGCCAATGCACGTCTCATGCGGCGACGCACTCCACCTTTGCCGGCTTGCCGAGCGCGGCGCGTCTCGCAGCGCCGATGTCGCCTGCGACCCAGTGGGGGCGGCAGACCGAGACGTAGCGGCTGTCGCCGCCGATTTCGACGACCTCTCCGGTCTTCACCGCGTTGCCATCCAGGTCGTAGCGCAGAATCATCGTGGCCTTGCGTCCGCAATGGCAGAGCTGTTTGATTTCCTTGATGTCCTCCGCCAGCGCCAGAAGGGTGCAGATCGCAGGGCTGAACAATTCGCCGAAAACGTTGTTCTTCAGGCCGTAGGTCATCACCGGGATCTTCAACTCGTCGACGATCCGCGCGGCCTGCCAGATGTGCTCAGACGTCATGAATTGCACTTCGTCAATCAGAACCACCGTCACCGGGGTCTTTGCATGAACCTCTCCGACGATGGCCGCCAGATCATCGCTGTGCCGAAGCGGAATGGCGTCCGCGGAAAGTCCGATCCGCGATGACACCCTGCCAACGCCCGCGCGGTCGTCCAGAGCGCTCGTGAACAGCATGACCAGGCCACCATTCTCGATGTAATTGTACCGGACTTGCAGCAGCTGGGTCGTCTTGCCGGCGTTCATCACCGAGAAGTGAAAGTGCAGTTTGGCCATGAATGCGCCCTTCGGGCTTCGAATCTGAAAATTGGCCGCCAGAGTCCCTTACCGGGCCCCCTGACTCAAGGCCTCGGCCGACCACGCCGGGCCAATCCCCACAGGACAATCGTCCCGGCGAACGCGATCTGCCTCGGATTTCGCCGTTCCGAAATGCGTGGTGTGTCCCAGAACACTCTAGCATGGAATGGCTCGGTGTTGACTTAAGGGAAGGTTGGGGTGGTGTTTCGTCAGAGGAGGAGCTCTTTGGCAATATTGAATAAAAGCAATGCCTCCGCCGCAAAATTAGGGGTGGCGTCACAATTTTTCATGCCCTATTGCGAGTATAACTCCCTTGTTCGTCCGCGAAACTACTTCGAGCATCAGCATGCGCGCCCTTGATCCGGCTACGCTCGGAGCTTCCTCCGTCATGCTTTGCGCATTGATGGGCGGTCTGTTGCTTTTTTCCTGGGCACAGAATCGGAAGATTCGCGCTTTGGGATGGTGGGGGGCGAGTTCCCTCCTGGGTTCAATCGGCGTGGCTTTCATCGGCTTACAGAACTTCTCCTCCCCCGAGCCGAACCGCGCGATCCTGATCGGCAACGCACTCGTCGCCATCAGCATGGGGCTGCTCTATTGCGGGTGTCGGGTTTTCAACGGACGCCCGTTAGAGCCGTTCCGCGGGCTGATCGGATTGGTCGCGTGGCTCACCGCCTGGCCGTTCGTTGAAAGCATCTTCAGCCAACGGCTGGCCCTGATGGCGGCGATCTCCGGCTCCTATCTCGCCTTGTCCGCTTGGGAGTTATTGAAACATGCCCCTCAACGCCTGATGTCGCAACGGGCCGCTGTCGTGGTGTTTTTCACGGCCGCGATTTTTTGTGCCTTGCGCGGGCTCGTCGGCCCCTTTCTCAACGCGGGTCCGTGGATCGATGTTCTGGCCAGCCGCTGGTCCTCGGAATTGGCGTTGCTGAACATGTTCTACGTTCCAACGAGTGCCGTGCTGCTCCTCTCGATGGCCAAGGAGCGGCTCGAATACGAATCCCGGCAGGCGGCTCTCCTCGACCCATTGACCCTGATCCCAAACCGGCGGGCCTTCTTTCTCGATGCGGAAAAGTTGGCCTCCCGCTACGGCGATGCGCCTTTGAGCTGCCTGGTGTTCGACCTCGATAACTTCAAGCAGATCAATGACGCGCACGGGCATCCCACGGGCGATGCGGTTCTTCAGACATTCGCGCGAGTTCTCGCCGAGCAACTCCCGGTTTGCGCTTTCGGACGGCTTGGAGGCGAGGAATTCGCCGCGATTATCCAGGCGGAGGCAGCAGAGGCGCAACGGGTCGGGGAACAGGTGAGGGTGGTTTTCGCACAGGACCGCCTCGATGAGGTGCAATCACGGATTCATGCCACCGTCAGCGTCGGTCATGCGACCGCCACCGGAATATCCCCGCAGGAGCTGCTCTCTCGGGCCGACGCGGCGCTCTATCAGGCCAAGGCTCGCGGCCGCAACAGGGTGGCGAGCCTTGAACATGAGGGTTCCGGCTCGGTCCGCCGGCTTCATCGGGATCCCGGCTTTCAGACGTAAACCGAACTCTTCAGATATACCCTCTCTGCAATAAAGGCCTTTGCCGGCAAATAAGTGGAGCTTCCTGATTTTGGGGGATTTCTTTCGCCAACTTCATTATTAGCCGGCAATCAGATTGCCGGGCCGCGCCAGGAGGATTAAGCAGATAGGTTCATCTTATCTGCTGTCTTGAGGAATGAATGTCCGCGACCTCCGTCCTGATCCACCTTCTCGGTGAGATTGCCCTGCTCTTGTGGGGCATCAACATGGTCAATAGCGGGGTTCAGCGCGCTTTTGGCAGCGATCTCCGGTGGATCCTCGGGGTAGGTCTGCGCACGCGCCTGCGCGCATTCCTGGCAGGGGTGGGCGTCACGACTGTTCTGCAGAGCAGCACGGCGACGGCGCTGATGGTGGCGTCCTTCACGGCCGGGGGCGCGGTCGATCTCGTGCCGGCGCTGGCCGTGATGCTCGGCGCGAATGTTGGCACGACCCTGATCGTTCAGGTCCTGTCCTTCGACATCAGCCTGATTTTCCCGGTGCTCATTTTCGGCGGATTTATCGCCTTCCGCCGCGGAACGTCGAGCCGCGCCCGGGATCTGGGGCGCGTCACCATCGGGCTTGGCCTGATGCTGCTTTCCCTCCACTTGCTGAGCGAAACGATTCGACCGATCGAGTCCTCTGTCGCTCTCAAGAGCCTCCTCGCCGCCATTGCGCCGGATACGCTGATCCTCGTGCTTCTCGCGGCCGCCTTCGCCTGGGCGGCCCATTCCAGCGTCGCGGCGATGCTGTTCATCATGTCCCTGGCCAGTGCCGGGGTTATCGATGCGCATGCGGCGCTCGCCATGGTTCTGGGGGCTAATCTCGGCAGTGCGCTCAATCCGCTGCTCGAAGGAACTGGTGGAGACCCGGTCAAGCGTCGCGTCCCTGCGGGAAATCTGGCCATCCGGGTCGTCGGCTGCGTCGTGGCGTTGCCTTTGCTCGATCCGATGTTGAAGTACATGACTATGTTCGACCCCAACCCATCGCGGTTGGCAGCGAACTTCCACACGCTGTTCAATGTGGTGCTGGCGGCGATCTTCATCTTGCCGCTGCCCTGGATCGCGAAACTGCTGCTGCAGTTCTTCCCCGAGAAGCTGCGAGCGTCCGATCCCAGCGTGCCGCAATATCTCGACACGGACGCGCTTGATACGCCCTCCGTCGCGTTGTCGAACGCCGCCCGCGAGGTGTTGCGCATGGCCGATACGGTCGAGACCATGTTGCGCGGCTCGCAGGACCTCTTCCACGAGGACGATATCAGCCGGGTCGATGTGGTCAGCCGCACCGACGACGTGGTCGATCACCTCTACAGCGCGATCCGGCGCTATCTGAGTTCCATCAACCACGAGGCCTTGAGCGATGCGGAAGCCAAGCGTCTGTCCGACATCCTGGCCTTCGCCATCAACCTGGAACATGTGGGCGATATCATCGACAAGAATCTGATGGAGCTTGCCTCGAAGCGCATCAAGAATCACCTGCGCTTGCCGAAGGACAGCCTGGCCGACATCAACAGCATGCACGCGAAGTTGCTGGAGCATCTGCAACTCGCGGCCTCGGTCCTGATGTTCCAGGACATCGGCTCGGCGCGAAAGCTCGTCGCCGAAAAGGAACGCTTCCGCGATCTGGAGCGCGCGATCACCCAACGAAATCTCGAACAGCTCCGTTCGGGCAATACCATGGGCGACACGAGCGCGCTGCAGCTCGATATCGTCCGCGATCTGAAGCGTATCGAGGCTCACATCGCGGCGACGGGACACTCCCTTCTGGAGGAGAGCGGCGACCTCAAGCCGAGCCGCTTGACGTCGTAACGGAGCTAGAACCAGCCATTCCGTCTCAATGTGGTCAATGCGTGCCAGTCGACGTACCGGACTCGTTCCGGTAGGCCGATGTCTCGCCTTTCATGGTCGGAGAGATCGCTCGGGTCGAGAAACGGGCCCTTGTGATGCCGTGGGGCAGGGCTTAACCACAGTTTCAAACGGCAGCAGATGCTCTCCACGCCGTGCAAGCGATGGACCTGTTCGTATCTCATGACGATCACCGATTTCGTTCTGTCCAAAGGCTCCCAAGCCCTCTGGAATGCCCCGACAAGGTGCGCCTGAAGAACCCATCTTGACAAAGCGAAAGGGGGAGGTCTGCCATAAGGACGCCTTATGGATCATTCATGCCTAGACTTCCTCCCATGAGCGCCGTGCGCGTTTTCGAAGCGGCGGCGCGACACCAAAGTTTCACGCGAGCTGCCGAGGAACTCGGCATGACGCAAGCCGCCGTCAGCTATCAGATCAAGATGCTGGAGGACCGGGTCGGCGCGCCTTTATTCATTCGTAAGCCGCGCCAAGTCGTGCTGACAGCGAAAGGACGCCAGCTTGCGCCTGCGGTCACGGAGGCGTTCGAGGCGCTTCGAACCGCTTTCGCAGAGGTGGATGAGAGCGTTCAATCTGTCTTGTCGATCGCGACGTTCACCACCTTCGCCTCAAGCTGGCTCGTTCCGCGTCTCGGGCATTTCCAAGAGATCCATCCGAGCATCGCCGTTCAGATCGCGGTGTCGGCTCAGATCCTCGATCTCAACCAGGACGAGTTCGATGTCGCCATCCGGACGGGCAAGGGCGATTGGCCCGGGATGGAATCACAGTTTCTTTTCCCGAGCCTGTTTACGCCCGTTTGCAGCCCGAAGCTGCTGTGTCAGGTCGATCTGCGGGAGCCTGCGGACTTGCTGAAGCTGCCCATCATCAGTCCGGGCGATCCATGGTGGCGGGATTGGCTTGCCGCTGCGGGAGTCGAGAACGTCGACCTGTCTGATCGCCCTGATCATTCCCTGGGCGCACAGCAATTTGAAGGTATGGCCGCCATGGCCGGGCAGGGTGTGGCGATGATAAACCCCGGCTTCTTCAGGGCCGATTTGGCTGCCGGTCGCCTCATCCAACCCTTCGATCTCATCCTCGAGGCAGACCGGAGCTATTGGCTTGTCTTCCCCAAAGCACGCCGGCGCTCCCCTAAGGTTCAGGCCTTCCGCGACTGGCTGTTGAGCGAGGTTGCGAGCGATACGGAAATGGCTGTCCCGGAGCCTGCTCCGAACAGGTGAGAGCCTCCAATAGGGCTATTCCGCGGCCTTCACCCCTGCAGTCGGTGCCTTCTTCAAATGCACGAGCCTGTCGAGGAGAGCCCGGTCATGCAGAAGGACCATACGCTCCTTTGGGTGAAGCCAGGCGATGGCGTCGTCAATGGTTTCGGCATCGACGAGCTTGGCCTCCGCGAGGGCGCGTTCGGTTTCGATGACGCCGCGCTTGCGGAGCGTCGCCGGGGGCAGCATGTCGGCGTGCCGCTGACGGAGCGCATCGTCTTCGAACAGGGCCTTCAGGCCGTCCTCATCGTCAAAGCCGAAGGCGGCGTTCCGAACCTGCAACTCATTGGCGCGCGTCGCGATGCTCGGGGGCGCATGCTCCTCCGGCGTCATGAGGAGCCCGATCTTCTTCAGCGCCAAGCCCGCCCCCAGCTGGCCGCTGAGCCAGGACAGGGGAATAGCAAGCAAAAGGCCAAGGATCGTCGGCGACATCCACAGGAACAAGGACGTCGCGATCATGAAAGCGGACAGGCCGGCGAGAACTCCGAGCACCGTGTGCGAACGATGGCGACGGATGATGTCCTTGAGCGGGATCGAGCCGTCGTCGCGGCGCTGCGGCTGCCAGCCGGTGTCGCGGCCAAGCAGGATCTGAAACACCGAGCCTGATTGAATCAGCATCAGGATTGGCGCGAGGAGGGCCGACAAAGTGATCTCTATGACCGAGGACACGACGAGACGGATCGCGCCACCGGAGGCCCGGCGATCCTTGCCGCGGAGCAACATCAGGATCAGGCCGAAGATCTTGGGCGCGAGCAGAATGCCCATTGTCAGCGCGAACAGCGCGAGAGCGCGCTCGGGGTCGAATCGCGGCCAGACCGGGTAGAGGCGGAAGTCGCGGGCGAAATATTCCGGGCGGATGTAGGTCGTCTGCAGCACCAGCGCGATACCGACGATCAACTGGAACAGCCAGAACGGCGAGGCCAGATAGGACATGATGCCGGTGGCGAAATGCTGTCGCGTCGGCAGCTTCAGCCCCTTGGCCCCGATCACCCGCGAATGCTGCAGGTTGCCCTGGCACCAGCGGCGGTCGCGCGCCGAGAGGTCGATGAGGGAGGGCGGGCTTTCCTCATATGAGCCCACGAGGTCGGGCAGCATATAGACGGACCAGCCCGCGCGGCGCAGGAAGGCCGCCTCGACGAAGTCGTGGCTCAGGATATGCCCGCCCAGCGGCGGCTTGCCCTTGAGATCCGGCAATCCGCCATGATCGGCGAAAGCCTTGGTGCGGATGATCGCGTTGTGGCCCCAATAGTTGCCGTCGCGGCCCATCCAGACGGCGAGCCCGGTCG
This sequence comes from Microvirga alba, assembly GCF_015694465.1. Classification (GTDB taxonomy): domain Bacteria; phylum Pseudomonadota; class Alphaproteobacteria; order Rhizobiales; family Beijerinckiaceae; genus Microvirga; species Microvirga alba. The sequence goes on along the minus strand of NZ_JADQDO010000007.1, from coordinate 79,112 downwards.
CAATGACGGGGCCCGTCACCCGCGCTGCGAATTGCTGCAAGCGGGCGAAAAGCGTGTTGCGATTGATGATGAGCGGCAGCGACTGAATGATGCCGGAATCGGGATCGGCCTCCATCGCCGCAGCGAGGCGGGTGATGCACTCGCCCGTCATCAGGCTGTCGGCGTCGAGGACGAGCATGTGCTCGTAATGACCGCCCCAACGCGTAACAAAATCCGCGATATTTCCGGCCTTGCGATGGTAGTTTTTCGCTCGGTGACGGTAGTAGAATCGGGCATGCGGTCCGAGCCGCTCGCGTAGCGCAAGGAACGCGCGCTCCTCCGCGATCCAGGCATCCGGCTGCGTGGTGTCGGAGAGAATGAAATAATCGAAATGCGCGCCGAGCCCCGTCGCTTCGACCGATTCGAAAATGGCCTCCAAAGCCGCATAGGTGCGCGACGTCTGCTCGTTATAGACCGGCATGACGATCGCGGTGCGGTGCGACAGCGAGGAGGGCGGTCCGGCTGGGGTCTTGGGCTGCCGGAGCAGGGCAAAGAAGCCGAGAAGCGCGCTCGTGAAGGCAACCGCGATCCAGGAAAAATTAACGGTGAAGAGCGCGACCAGCACCCACTGCAGGATCGTGGTGCGGCTAACCGACACCACCTGATACATTTCGTAGGTGCCGTATCCCGTCAGCAGAAGACCGCCGCCGAACACGAAAAGACGCGCAAGCCAAGTCCCCATGCGGGGATGCTTCACAATGGCTTTCCGCTCCTGCGAAGCCGACCAGTGCCGCAGCGACTGGGTTGGCATCTCCAGACGGCTTTCGGGCGGCATCACGGAATCGGGCCGCTGAAGGGCCTCCACGTTCGAATCGGGACCTATGGTGTCCAACGATAAAGCCATGTCTCGCTAATCGGTTTCCCGCCTGCCTCAAGAATGAGACGCATCTCACACGCGTTTTCGTTGCCCGGGTCAAGCTCGAAAGCAACGCGCACCGTCTTCCGCTCTGGGTAAGGCCAGAGTTTGACGTTCTGAACGGTTCCCGGGCCGACGGTCAGCACCGGTTTCAGGTCTGCCGGCAAAGTGTCACCCAACATATCACCGGAGAAGTCCACTGCGAAGCGCCGTCTGCGGCCACCGGACCCGCGACCGACCCGGGTTGTTGCGACCGTTGCGAGAGGCGGACGCTCAGGGGGGCTCCAGCACCAATATTGCCGGTACGCGAAGGGCACTTCTGATCCGGCAGCCATCGGCGCCTTGGGCCGCCAATAGGTCAGAATGTTCTGGTTGATTTCAGCGTCTGTCGGAATTTCAAGAAGCTGCACGCTCCCCTGTGCCCAGTCGCCCAAGGGCTCGACCCAGAGGCTCGGGCGGCGTTCGAGACGCCGGTCGTCATCCTGAAACGCTTCATATGACCGTTCGCGCTGGAGCAGGCCGAAGCCCCGCGGCGCATTGTCCACGAAAGCGGAAATCTGCAGGGTCTCGGGATTATGAAGAGGGCGCCAAAGCCATTCCCCCTTGCCGTTCAGCATTTGCAAGCCGGACGATTCATAGACGGCGGGACGCATATCGTCAGCGTTGCGGCGGTCGTTGGGCCCGTAGAAATAGGTCGAGCCGATGCCGCCAAGGCCCACATGCTCCAGGTTTACGCGGGGGAAGAGAGTCGTTTCCACGTCGATGATGGTCATGTCGCCCGGTCGGAACGTCATGCGCACCGCGCCCGTGGTCGATTCGGAATCGAGCACGGCGTGGATCGTGATACCATTGCTTCCCACTGCCGGACGCTCGAGCCAGAAAGCCCGGAAGGCTGGGAATTCCTCGCCCTTGGCCTCTGCCGGTTTCAGGGTCAGCGCGCGCGCGGTGGCCCCAAATGTCTGGCCCTTCGCAATCGCGCGGAAGAAGGTTGCTCCCTGCACGATAGCGAAATCGAAGGGCGGTCCCTCGCTCGGCGTCGCGATCAGCTTAAAGCCGGAGAAACCGATATCTCCGAGCTTCTCCGGCGGCGTCAGGCGGCCATAGTCGAACTTTGAGGGGTCGAACCCGATCCGACGGACGGTGCCGTCCTCGACGAGGTAGAGATCGACCGCGTTATTGAACACGAAACCGCGATGGAGCGGCTCCACGGCGATGCCGCGCCCCTCCGTTCCCCATATCGGGGTACGAAGCGACTTAATGGAGACATACTGATCGAAATTCAGGTTCGAGAAGAAATCCGGCAGGTCATTCGGCTGTGGCACGAAGGGTTTGCGCGCAAGCTGCCGCGCAATATCCGTTACATTGGCCGGATCGAAAGACTGATTGTCGCCCATTCGCGCGGAAATGACCGCTTGAGGGGTCTGAGCCCGAGCAGCAGGCGCGAAAGCGAGCCCGACGGCGGAAACGCCGATATAGGCGAGCATATCACGCCGGCGAGGATGGAAGGGGGACGAAAACCCCGGCGGAACCGGCACGGCGATACTCTTGTCTGTACGAGGCTTCTCAGCCAGTAAAAGGGAATCTCCATACATATCGTCAATCGTGAGCGTGAAGTAAACGAGTTGGTGACGCAAACGGCCTCATGTCCCATGGAATGATTGCCGAATTCCCCACTCTGAGTTAGCTCCACTGCAAACCCCTACCGGAATGCAATTTTATGACATCATCTGCTTCTCCGACGACGGCCTCCTCCCGCACTTGCCTCGCCATCGTGCTGGCGGCTGGCGAGGGTACGCGGATGAGATCCGACAGACCCAAGGTTCTTCACGAGGTGGCCAACCGCTCGATGCTGGGCCACGTCCTGGCGACCGTGAAGGCCGCGGGCGCGACCGACATCGCCGTCGTCATCGGACCGGACCGAGAGGACGTCGCCGAGGAGGCACGCAAGGTTCTCTCGGGGGCGAGGATTTACGTTCAACGGGAGCGGCTGGGCACCGGTCATGCGGTCCTCAGCGCCCGCGAGGCCCTGGAGCAAAAGCCAGACGACGTCATTGTTGCCTATGCGGATACCCCGCTCGTCAGCACCGAGACCTTCGCCAAGCTGCGCGCGCCGCTCGCTAATGGCGCGGGTGTGGTCGGGCTCGGCTTCGATGCCAAGGACCCGACGGGCTATGGCCGCTTTCTCATGTCGGGCGATCAGTTGCTCGACATTCGCGAACACAAGGATGCCACCGAGGCGGAGCGGGCCATTACGCTCTGCAATGCCGGATTGATGGCATTTCGCGGCGAGGTCGGGCTGCCCGTCCTGGACAAGGTCGACAACAAGAATGCCAAGGGCGAATACTACCTGACGGATATTGTTGCTATCGCGCGCCAGCTTGGACATCCCACCGCTGTCGTTACGGTTGCGGAGGAAGAGGTTCACGGCGTTAACGATCGCGCGCAGCTTGCCGCGGCCGAGCGCATGCTTCAGGACCGCTTGCGCCAGCAGGCCATGTTGGCCGGCGTGACCCTTGTGGCCCCGGAGACTGTCTTCTTCAGCCACGACACCAAGCTGGGGCGCGACGTGGTGGTCGAGCCGCATGTGGTCTTCGGGCCGGGCGTCGTCGTCGAGGATCGCGCTGTCATTCACAGCTTCAGCCATCTTGAGGGCGCTCGCATCGCGTCGGGCGCGGGAATCGGCCCATTCGCGCGTCTGCGGCCAGGCGCGTCCATCGGGTCGAAGGCCAAGGTCGGGAATTTCGTCGAGATCAAGAACGTGGAACTCGGCGCGGGCGCGAAGGTCGGCCACCTGACCTATCTCGGCGATGCAAACGTGGGCGCGAACGTGAATATCGGCGCAGGCACCATCACCTGCAATTATGACGGGTTCAGCAAATACCGCACCGAGATCGGGGAGGGCGCCTTCGTGGGCTCCAATTCCTCGCTCGTCGCCCCAGTTACCATAGGGAAGGGCGCGTTCGTGGGGTCGGGATCCGTCATCACCGAGAGCATTCCCGACAACGCCCTCGGTCTCGGTCGCGGCCGCCAGATCGTCAAGGAAGGATGGGTCACCGCCTTCCGTGAGAAGGTCAGCGCGAACAAGAAAAAATGATACCGCGTGTCACAATCGGTCACGCAAGTTGATTTGAGTAGAAGCGGCAGCCTCGGTAGCAGAGCTGCAAGCTTAACCGTTAAAAAGCGATCAGAGGACGATCTAAAGCATGTGCGGAATCGTTGGAATTGTCGGTAAAACGCCCGTCGCTCCTCAGATCGTCGAGGCGCTGCGGCGGCTTGAGTATCGAGGTTACGACTCTGCCGGCGTCGCTACACTGGAAGGTGGAAAGCTTGATCGCCGCAGAGCGGAGGGAAAGCTTCGCAATCTTGAAACGAAGCTGTCTCAGGCCCCTCTTGGGGGCATTATCGGAATCGGCCATACCCGTTGGGCAACCCACGGCAAGCCGAACGAGACGAATGCCCATCCCCATGCGACCGACAAGCTTGCTGTTGTCCATAACGGCATCATCGAAAATTTCCGCGAGTTGAAGACCGGACTTGAGGCCAAGGGCATCATTTTCGAGACGGAGACCGACACGGAGGTCGTGGCCCAGCTCGTAACCTACGAAATGCGCCAGGGCCGCCCGCCGATTGAAGCCGTCGCCGTGACGCTGCCCCGTCTGCGGGGCGCCTTCGCGCTCGGGTTTTTGTTCTCCGGTGAGGATGATCTCATGATCGGAGCGCGCCACGGTGCGCCGCTCGCCGTCGGGTACGGTGAGGGTGAGATGTATCTCGGCTCCGACGCGCTGGCTCTCGCGCCCTTTACCGACGAGGTCGCCTATCTCGACGATGGCGATTGGGCGATCCTCAGCCGAGGCGGCGCGGATATCCGCGACGAGGCGGGGCGAATGGTTCAACGCACCCGCCATAAGATCCAAAGCGGTTCGTTCATCGCCGATAAGGGCAACTATCGCCACTTCATGGCGAAGGAAATTCACGAGCAGCCGGAGGTCGTCGGCCGCACGCTCGCCCACTACGTGAACTTCTCCGCCGGACGGGTCGAGCTGCCCTTCGAGCTTCCGTTCGATTTCAAGGATCTGAAGCGCATTTCGATTTCGGCCTGCGGCACCGCCTACCTCGCGGGCCTCGTCTCGAAATATTGGTTCGAGCGGCTCGCGCGCATCCCGGTCGAGATCGATGTGGCATCTGAATTCCGCTACCGCGAAGCGCCGCTGGAGCCCGGGAGCCTCGCGCTCTTCGTCTCCCAGTCCGGCGAAACCGCCGACACGCTGGCATCCCTGCGTTACGCCACTGCCGAGAAGCAGCACACGGTGTCTGTGGTGAACGTCCCCACCTCCACCATGGCTCGGGAAAGCGGTGTGATCGCTCAGACGCTTGCGGGCGTGGAAGTCGGCGTCGCTTCGACGAAGGCATTTACGTGCCAGTTGACGGTTCTTCTCACTCTCGCCATTGCCGCCGGTCGGGCGCGCGGCACTTTGAGCGCCGAGCACGAGAAGGAACTGGTGGATGCGCTGATCGGCGTGCCAGGCCTGATGAGCGAGGCGATGAAGCGCGAGCACCAGGTCGAGATCCTGGCGCGCGAACTCTCCAAGGCGAAGGATGTGCTCTATCTCGGACGCGGCACGTCCTATCCGCTCGCGCTCGAAGGTGCGCTGAAGCTCAAGGAAATCTCGTACATCCACGCCGAGGGCTATGCGGCAGGCGAGTTGAAGCACGGCCCCATCGCGCTCATCGACGAAACCATGCCGGTCATCGTCATTGCGCCGCATGACAATGTGTTCGAGAAGACCGTTTCCAACATGCAGGAAGTCGCAGCGCGTGGCGGGCGGATCATCCTGATCACGGATGAGAAGGGCGCTTTGGAAGCCGGCCTCGACACCATGGCGACGATCGTGATGCCGTCCGCGCATCCCATCGTCGCGCCGATCTTGCATTCGGTGCCGATCCAGTTGCTGGCCTATCACACGGCCGTCTTCATGGGCAAAGACGTCGACCAGCCGCGCAATCTCGCGAAGTCGGTGACGGTGGAATAAGCCGTCATTCCGGGTTCGCGTAGCGGGGCCCTGAACCCATAACACTGACATTATCCGGATGAGAAGCGACAGCTATCGTTGCGCTCTGTCCGCAAGCGTTAGCGTGGCTCTCGCCTTCGCTCGTCCCTGAATGACGCGGGAGGGTGTCATTCCAGGGTCGCGACGAAAAACGCTGCCTCTACCCCGCCCGCAACAGGCGGATCGCGGAATCCCGCTCGAACAGGTAGAGCAGGACGCGCAAGGCGCGTCCGCGCTCGCTGGTCAGCTCGGGATCTCGCTCGACGATCAGGCGCGCATCGTCACGCGCGGCGGAAAGAAGCTCACCGTCCACCTCCAGGCGTGCGAGCTTGAACCCGGGCAAGCCTGACTGGCGAGTGCCCAGAACCTCGCCTTCGCCGCGCAGGCGTAAATCTTCCTCCGCGATGCGGAAGCCATCCTCTGTCTCGCGCATCATTTCGAGCCGCGCCTGGGCGGTCTGTCCGAGCGGTCCCTTATAGACAAGCAGGCAGGTCGAGGCGCGCGAGCCGCGTCCAATACGGCCGCGCAACTGGTGCAATTGCGCGAGGCCGAACCGCTCCGCGTGTTCAATGACCATGATCGTGGCCTGCGGCACGTCCACGCCGACCTCGATGACGGTCGTCGAGACAAGGATCTTGGTTTCGCCGCGGGCGAACCGCTCCATGGCGGCGTCCTTGTCCTTGCCCGCAAGCTTGCCGTGTACGAGGCCGACCTGATCGCCGAAGATGCTCTTGAGCTGCTCATGGCGCTCCTCGGCGGCCGCGAGGTCGACCGTCTCGGATTCTCCCACGAGCGGGCAGACCCAATAGACCTGATCGCCGTTCTCTAGCGCCCGCCCCATGGCGCCGATCACTTCGTCCAGCCGCTCGATGGAGATCAGCTTGGTCGCGATGGGTTTGCGGCCCGCCGGTTTCTCGCTCAGCACCGACACGTCCATGTCGCCGAAATAGGTGAGCGCCAAGGTGCGCGGGATCGGCGTCGCGGTCATGACGAGAATGTCGACGGCCTCACCCTTTGACCCGAGCGCGAGCCGCTGATGCACGCCGAAGCGATGCTGCTCATCAACGACCGCAAGTCCCAGATCATGGAAGGCGACGCCTTCCTGAAACAAAGCATGGGTCCCGACGATGATCTGGATGCTGCCATCCGCGAGCCCCGCCAGAACGGCTTTGCGCTCCGCGCCTTTATCGCGCCCCGTGAGGAGCGCGATAGTCAGGCCCACATCGCGGGCAAGGGGCGCAATCCGCTCGAAATGCTGGCGCGCAAGGATTTCGGTCGGGGCCATGAGAGCCGCCTGACGTCCGGCCTCGATGGCGCTCGCCATGGAAAGAAGCCCGACCACGGTTTTGCCTGAGCCCACATCGCCCTGGAGGAGGCGCAGCATGCGCTTGTCCGCGACGAGATCGTGGCGGATGTCCTCGATGGCTTGAGCTTGGGATCCCGTCAGGCCGAAGGGCAGGGCACGCTTTAGTTTCCCGACCAGATGCCCGTCGCCTGCATTCACGCGCCCCGGCAGACGGCGCATGCGGCTTCTGACCAGGGCAAGCGCGAGTTGCGAGGCCAGCAATTCGTCATACGCGAGGCGTCGGCGCTGGGCCGATTTGGCAAGCGCTTCCTCGGAGACCTGCGCAGCGCTTCCCGGCTTGTGAAGGGCGAGGAGCGCAGCGCCGAAATCAGGCAAGGCGTTTCGCTCCAGCCACGCGGCGTCCTGCCATTCGGGCAGACGCGGCACCTTGTCCAAGGCGGCCCCGATATAGCGTCCGACCATGCGGGAAGAGATTCCCTCTGTCAGGCCGTAGATCGCCTCGACCGGTGGCAGATCCGCGATCCCGCGCTCGTCCAAGATCCGGTCCGGGTGGACCATCTGACGGGTGGTATCCCACAGCTCGATCTTGCCCGAGACATAGCGCCGCTCGCCAACCGGCAGCAGCTTTTCAAGCCGGGCCTTGTGGCCGTTGAAGAACACCAGAACCACATCGCCGGTCTCATCCTCAACGAGAATGCGATAGGGGGCGCGGCGGCCGGGAGGCGGGGGGCGGTGCGCGACGACGGTCACGGCTAGCGTCACTGGCTCGCCGATGGGTGCATCGGCGATGGAGCCCTTCATCTCCCGGGTAATACCCCCGGTCGGGATATGGAACAGAAGGTCCATGACCCGCGCCGGGCGGCCGGGCTCGCCCAGCAGGCGGTCCAGCAGGGGCGCGATTTTGGGTCCGACGCCGGGGAGCGTGGTGGCCGGAGCAAAAAGCGGGTCGAGGATGGAGGGGCGCAATGACATTCAAACGGGTAGTAAGTCAGGTTGAGATGTTTATATAGCGGCGAAGCCGCCTTGTGGCGACGCCATCCTCAACCCATTAGGAGCATCTTCATGAGCGGGACCACACGGACCAGCGCCGAGCTCGATGTCCGGCGTCGACAGATTCTCTTTCGCGCCTGGCACCGGGGCATGCGGGAGATGGACCTGATCATGGGCCGCTTCGCCGATGCGGAGATCTCGAACCTGTCCGAAGAGGATTTGGCCGAGTTCGAGCGGCTGATCGAGGTTCTTGATCGCGATCTGCTCGGTTGGATCACCGGGGAGGCGCAGACGCCGGAAAACTACGACACGCCCCTTTTCCACCGCCTGAAAGCCTTTCATTCGCACACCTCGCCGATCCACGTCTGACCTTCCCAGAGACCCGACTATCCGCCATGAAGTCTGCTTTGATCCGCGCCCTGGAAGCCCTCAAGAAGGGCGAGAGTCTAACGCTGTCCAGCGTTCCGGACGGCTTCGATGCGCTCGCCATCGGCGATCTGGCGCGGGGCTTGTCGGGTCATGTCGAGGGGCCGGCCGTACTGGTCCACGTCGCCCGCGATGGGCAGAGGCAGCAGAATTTCGCCAACAGCCTCGGCTTCATCGCGCCTGAGATCGAGATTCTGCCGTTCCCGGGCTGGGATTGCCAACCCTATGACCGGGTGTCGCCCAACGCCGCCGTGACGGCACAACGCATGACGACACTGGCACGGCTGGCGCGCTCCAAGACCTCCGAGGATCGCCCGCGCATTCTCTCGACGACAGTGAACGCCCTGGTCCAGCGCGTGCCGCCTCGCGCCCGCATCGCGGCGGAGACGTTTTCAGCTGCGCCCGGCAATGTGGTCGACACCACGCTTCTGGTGAGCTGGCTCGAAACCAACGGCTTCCTACGCACCGGCACCGTCCGCGATACCGGCGAATACGCGGTTCGCGGCGGCATCATCGATCTCTACCCGGCAGGTCTTCCCAATCCCGTCCGCCTCGATTTCTTCGGCGACGCGCTGGAATCGATCCGCGCCTTCGACCCGGAGACGCAGCGTACGGTCGGCACGCTGCGCTCGCTCGATCTCGTTCCCATGAGCGAGGTGCAACTCACCACCGAGAGCATCAAGCGCTTCCGTCAGGCTTATATCGCGGCTTTCGGAGCACCGACCCGCGACGACCGGCTCTATGAGGCGATCAGTGAGGGGCGGCGCTATCCCGGTCTGGAGCATTGGCTCCCCCTGTTCCATGACCGCCTCGATACGCTGCTCGATTATGTGCCCGGCATTCCGGTGATTTTCGATGCCTTGGCCGATGATGCTGCCGCTGAACGGTTGTCTCAGGTCAAGGATTACTACGATGCACGGCGCGAGGGCATGGGCCAGAACCAGCCCGGCGTCGCGCCTTATCGGCCGCTCGCACCGGATGCGCTCTATTTCAAGCCCGAGGAATGGGCCGGGCGGACGGCCGGTCTTCCCCTCGCGCGCCTGACCCCATTCGCCGTTCCAGCCGGCGAGGGGCGCAACGTTATCGATTGCGACGCGCGCCGAGGCCGCAACTTCATCGCCGAGCGGGCGGACGAAAACGCGAATGTATTCGAGGCCGTCATCGGCCATATCCGCGACCTGCAAAAGGCGGGTAAACGCGTAATCCTGGGTGCGTGGTCAGATGGCTCGCGCGAGCGTCTCACCCACGTGCTGCAGGATCACGACTTAAGGCAAACCAGACCCATCGCGCGCTTTTCCGACGCCATGGCCTATCCGCGAAACGAAATTCCGGTTGGTGTCTGGAGCCTCGAATCCGGCTTCGAGGCCGGCGATCTCGCCGTCATCAGCGAGCAGGATATTCTGGGCGACCGCCTCGTGCGCCAAAAGCGCAAGGCGAAGCGTCCGCAGGATTTTCTCACCGAGGTCGCGGCGCTCACCCCCGGCGATCTTGTGGTGCATGTGGATCACGGCATCGGGCGCTTCGAGGGACTGAAGACCATCGAGGCAGCGGGCGCGCCACATGATTGCCTCGAGCTTCACTATGCGGGCGGCGACCGCCTGTTCCTGCCCGTCGAAAACATCGAACTCCTGACCCGCTATGGGTCGGAGGAGATGGAGGTCCAGCTCGACAAGCTCGGCGGCGGAGCCTGGCAGGCGCGCAAGGCGCGCCTCAAGAAGCGCATCCGCGAGATGGCCGGTGCGCTGATGAAGATCGCCGCCGCGCGCATCCTGAAGGAAGCGCCGCGCCTGACGCCGCCGGAAGGGCTCTATGACGAGTTCTCTGCCCGCTTCCCTTATGAGGAAACCGAGGACCAGCTCAACGCCATCGACGCGGTTCTTGATGACATGGCCTCGGGCCGCCCGATGGATCGCCTCGTCTGCGGCGATGTGGGTTTCGGCAAGACCGAGGTTGCCTTGCGCGCCGCTTTCGTCGCGGCGATGAACGGCAAACAGGTCGCCATCGTCGTGCCGACGACGCTCCTGGCGCGCCAGCACCATAAGACCTTTTCCGAGCGCTTCCGTGGCCTGCCGCTCACCGTTGCTCAGGCTTCCCGCTTTGTGCCCGCCGCTGAGATGAAGAAGGTGAAGCAGGGCCTTGCGGATGGCTCTGTCGACATCATCGTGGGAACCCACGCCCTGCTCGCGAAGTCCATTGAATTCAAGGACCTCGGCCTCATCATCGTCGACGAGGAGCAGCATTTCGGCGTGACCCACAAGGAGCGCCTGAAGGAATTGCGCGCCGAGGTGCACGTGTTGACCCTCTCGGCGACGCCGATCCCGCGCACGCTGCAACTGGCGCTGACCGGGGTGCGCGAGCTTTCGCTCATCACGACGCCGCCGGTCGATCGTCTGGCGGTGCGCACCTTCATCACACCCTTCGATCCGTTGCTGATCCGCGAGGCGCTTTTGCGCGAACGCTATCGCGGAGGGCAGGCGTTCTATGTGGTGCCGCGTCTCGATGACCTCGGCGATGTCAAAGCCTTCCTCGACAAGGAAGTACCGGAGGCGAAGGTCGCGGTCGCGCACGGCCAGATGGCGGCGGGTCAGCTCGAAGATGTCATGACCGCGTTCTATGAGGGCAAATACGACATCCTGCTCTCGACGACGATCGTGGAATCCGGCCTCGATATTCCGACCGCGAACACGCTCATCGTCCACCGGGCGGATATGTTTGGCTTGGCGCAGCTCTATCAGCTCCGTGGCCGCGTCGGGCGCTCGAAGACGCGCGCCTATGCGCTGTTCTCCGTGCCCGCGAACAAGCCGATGACGGTTCAGGCCGAGCGCCGTCTGAAGGTTCTGCAAACCCTCGATACCCTGGGCGCAGGCTTCCAGCTCGCGACGCACGATCTCGACATTCGCGGCGCAGGCAATCTCCTGGGCGAGGAGCAGTCGGGCCATATCAAGGAGGTCGGTTACGAGCTCTATCAGCAGATGCTGGAGGAGGCCGTGGCCCAATTGAAGGCGGGCATCGAGGAGCCGGCCGAGGATCAATGGTCGCCGACGATTTCGGTCGGTTCGCCGGTGATGATTCCGGAAAGCTACGTGCAGGATCTGCAACTGCGCCTCGGGCTCTACCGCCGCCTGTCGACCCTGGAGACGGATGCGGAGATCGATTCCTTCGGCGCGGAGCTTATCGACCGGTTCGGGCCTTTGCCGTCCGAGGTCGATCAGCTTCTCAAGATCATGGCGATCAAGGTGCTCTGCCGCCGCGCCAATGTGGAGAAGGTCGATGGCGGCCCGAAGGGCATCATTGTCTCCTTCCGCGACAATTCCTTCGCCAACCCCAACGGGCTCGTGGCCTATGTCGCCGAGCAAGCCTCTTTCGCCAAGGTGCGGCCCGACATGAAGATCGTCTTCATCCGCGATGTCGAAACGCCGGATGAGCGGATCAAAGCCTCAACCACGATTCTGCGCAGCCTCGTGCGCATCGCGGAGAAGAAAGCCGCCTGACGATGATCGAAGCCTTTCCGGGCCCCATCCCCGATGGGCCCTGGGCGGTTCCAGGTTACGGTTGCCGTCTATCAGGCGCGGGCACAGTCGCGGACATTCGGCCTATTTCGTGACCGACGAAACCCCGACTGTCATCGAAAATGCGGCCTTCGGACTGCTCTCCAGATGAATTAAAGGCCGACGGCGTGGGCCCCGAGCTCGTTCTGAAGGACCGAGGCGATGCCGGTCATTCCGGCGGTCAGAATGACCGGCACGCCGCTCGACGACAGCGTTTTACGGAGGCGGCGGGCCAGATCCTGGAAACGCTGACGTTCAGACAAATCAGCGCGGCGCGGCATCTGCAGCAGAACGGCGACTGGGCTCGGCATGGTGGCAAGAACCTCGTCCGCCGCTTCGAGAGGCGTGGTTACGCTTGCAAATCCCAACTCGGCGAGTTCCACGGACAGAGCGCCTTCGCAAGCGCGCTCGCCGTTATCGACGACCAGAATTTTCTGCAATCCGTTCATAGCGATACCCTGCGGCGACACGTGATGGCAAAGATGGACGGCGTGTCCTTTAACGCCTCACAGGGATCCTTGTTTCACTCCCAGCCTGAACGCAAGCTCAACGGTTTGCGTGCTTTTGTTTCATAATCCGGCGCGCTGCGGCTAACGCCACCAGAAATCGATGTTTGTTCCGAAAAGTGGTGTCTGCGGCGGGTGCTTGAGGTTGCTATCATAGGCAAGCCATTGATCCCCGATGTAAAATAGCGGCACCACATAGAAACCGGACAGCAAAATCCGATCGAGCGCGCGCGCCGCCGACACGAAATCCCCGCGGCTCTTTGCCTCCAGAATCGCATCGATCATGGCGTCTATCGCCGGATTGGTTGCTCCCGAATAGTTCGCCGAGCCGCTCCTCTTGGCTGCGGATGAACTCCAGCGGTTGCGCTGTTCGTTCCCCGGCGATGCTGTGACCGGCCAGACCCATTGGATCATGTCGAAATCGAACTGCGCCAATCGACGCCAATATTGGACATCGTCGACAAGGCGCACGCGGGCCTCGATACCCAGCCGCATCAGGGTTTGAGCGAAATTGAGCGCGAGCCGTTCCTGCGGGCGGGAATTGACCAGCATTTCGAATACGAATGGCTCGCCGGTCCCTTTCTTGCGGAGGACGTTATTGTCCAGGGTCCAGCCTGCTTCGCCGAGGAGGGCAAGCGCGCGGCGCGCGGCCTCGCGATCGCGACCCGATCCGTTGGACGAGAAGGGCGACCATTTGCCTTCGAGAATTTCTTTTGTGACGGTGCCCGGAAACCGCTCCAGAAGCGTGCGCTCTCGCTCATTCGCGGGCCGCCCGGCCGAAGACAGGTCGGATCCCGCGAAGTAGCTGTCGGATCGCGTCAGCAGGCCGAAGAACAGGTTGCGGTTCACCCAATCGAAATCAAAGACGTAGCCAAGGGCTTCGCGGATTCGAGGATCATTGAAATGCGCGCGGCGCGTATTGAAGACGAAGCCGTTCATACCCTTCGGCAGCCGGATCGGCACGGTTTCTCGGACGACACGGCCGCTTGTCACTGCCGGGATGTCGTAACCCGTGGCCCAGCGACCGGGGTCGCCTTCGATCCGAAAATCATAAAGTCCTGCCTTAAAAGCCTCGAATAAAGTATTGGCATCGCGATAAAAATCGTACCGAATCTCTTCGAAATTATAGAGCCCGCGCGTGACCGGCAGATCTTCACCCCAATAGTCGTGCCGGCGGGTCAGCACGACTCTCTCGCCCGGCTTGACCTCCGTGATCGCGTAAGGCCCCGAACCGATCGCCGGCGTCAGGGTGGTTTTCGCGAAGGTCTCCGGGTTCGTCGCATGGGCCGGGAAGATGGGCATGGTTGCGATGATGAGCGGCAATTCCCGGTCATTCGAACCGGAGAGGTCGAAGCGGATACGCTGCGGATTCTCGACCTGAACGGCCTTCACCTGAGCAAAGCTCGACCGGTGGAAGGGTTTGCCGTCCTTCTTCAACAGCTCAAAGGTGAAGCGCACATCCTCCGCCGTGAGCGGCTTGCCATCGGAGAAGCGGGCCCTCGGGTCGAGATTGAAGGTCACGGAACTACGGTCGTCCGGCATCTCCGCCGAGCGGGCGACAAGCCCATACACAGTAAAGGGCTCATCGAGCGAGCGCAGCATCATGCTTTGCAGCACGTATCGCGGCACCACGTCCGGGGCGACGCCCAGGACGATCAGCGGATTGAGGCTGTCGTAGGAACCTTGCAGCGCGAGAGTGATTCGGCCACCTTTCGGCGCGTCCGGATTGGTGTAGGGGAGGTGGTCGAACCCCGAAGCAAGAGCCGGCTCCCCATGCATGGCGATGCCGTGCCGCAGCGTATCCGCCTTCGGCGCGGAACCTAGCCCGAGGCCAGCCACGGCAATAACTGTGAATATCCCAAATACGCGACGAAGATGGAAGCCCATGGCGCTCCTGGCCTTAAACGGCGATTTATCAGGCTGGATATTATAAAGAAAGTTGGCCCGAGCGACTGGAAACATAGCCCATGAAAGGTTAAAGGAGCCCCACACGTCATGTCTTCGCCCTAATCGGCAAAGATTCACCGTTCCATTGAAGGTTACGAACCGCGCCGAGCCATACGGCCCATTCGAGAGCCGTCCTTCCGACTGAAGAGGATCTACGACATGTCATTCGCGTCCCGCCTCGCGAGCTTCGGGGGCACCCGTGGCCTGGCGACCGCCATGGCCCTTCTCGTGAGCGCACCCGTTCTGGCGCAGACCGCGCCGCGCCCGGCTGCACCTGCCGCCGCTCCCGCCGCCCAACCGAAGCCCGCTGTGCCCGCTCCGGCGCAGCCCGGCCAGCCCCCGCAGGGTAACGGCCCGATGGTCGTTCAGGTCAAGGCAGAGCCTTCGCAGCCGGAATGGACGAAAGTCTGCGGCAAGGACCAGGGTACGAACTCCGAGATCTGCTACACCACCCGCGACTTCGTGTCGGATCAGGGCCAGCCCGTCCTCGCCGTGGCCCTCTACGACGTGAAGGGCCAGCAGGCGCAGAAGATCGTGCGCTTCCTGATGCCGCTCGGTCTGCTCCTGCAGCCCGGCATCCGCTTCGCGGTTGACCAGGGCCAGCCGACCGACGGCAAATACGCGGTCTGCTTCCCCAACGGCTGCTTTGCTGAAGCTCCGGTGAAGGACGACTTCATCGCCGCCCTCAAGAAGGGCTCTTCCTTGAACGTCAGCGTGCAGAATCAGGCTGGCCGCCTGGTAACCTTCGCGGTTCCCGCCGCCGGCTTCGGCAAGGCTTTCGACGGCCCGGCGATCGACCCGAAGGTGCTCGAAGAGCAGCAGAAGAAGCTTCAGGAAGAACTCGAGAAGAAGAGCGAGGAACTCCGTAAGCAGCTCGGAAATTCTGCCGCTCCGGCGGGCGCAGCTCCGGCCGCTCCGAAGCCCTGAGCTCGACTTCCAGATCAGATGACAAACGCCGGGCTCAACGCCCGGCGTTTTCGTTTTCAAGAGCGCGTTCTCACGCAGAACCGGTTCCCGCTTGCGCGGAAGATGCTCTAGTTCGTAAGGATCGGCTTGGCGCGGTACAGGCCGCTTTGATCCAAGGTGAACATTTCTCCGATCAAGGGATTGCGCAGCGGCTCGCTCGAGTGATCGAGAAGAAGGTTTTGCTCGGAAACGTAGGCGATATACTCGGTTTCGGCATTCTCGGCGAAGAGATGATAGAACGGCTGCTCCTTGGGAGGCCGAATCTCTTCGGGGATCGCGAGCCACCACTCCTCCGTGTTGTCGAATTCGGGGTCGACATCGAAAATCAGCCCCCGGAATTCAAATAACCGGTGCCTGACCACTTGGCCGATCGAGAATTTGGCTGAACTCGCTTTCATGGGGATGCACTCCTAAACCCGCATATAGCGATCGGGGCCGCCATCTCCAAATGACACCACGTCACAATCGAGAGATCGCGGGGAAGCGGCGGATTTCGCTGAAGGAGTGTTGCGTTTTCGGACTAGGAGGCTCCCGACAGGCGGGATTGTCCCATCGTGGGAAGCTTGGCAGAAGAGCTTGCCCCCGTTTTCCGCGTCCTCGGAGCCCGCGATGTCCGACCTGATCGGGCTTTTCAATCTGCTCGCCCCCTTTTTCGGCCTCATCGGCCTCGGCTTTTTCTGCGGCAAGATGGTCAAACAACCCGAATCCGGGCTCGCCTGGATGCAGTTCTTCCTCATCTACGTGGCTCTGCCGTGCCTGTTCTTCCGGCTCATTGCCGACAAGCCGCTCGATCAACTGACGAACTGGTCATTCGTCGCCGCCACGACGCTCTCGACATTCTGCGCGTTTGTGCTCTCGTTTTCTGCCGGATGGCGGCACACCAGGGATCTTCCGCAATCCGTCATGCAGGGCGTGGCCGGGTCTTATTCCAATATCGGTTATATGGGGCCGCCGCTGATCCTGGCGGCGCTCGGTCAGGCGGCTAGCGCGCCCGTCGTACTGATCTTCGTGTTCGACAATCTGCTGCTGTTTTCCCTGGTGCCGCTTCTCATGTCCGTCGCCGGGGTCGAGAAACTCAGCCTCGGTGCGACGATCCGGCGGATTATCTGGAGGGTTGTGACGCACCCCTTCAACGTCGCGTCGGCGTTGGGCGTCTCCGCGAGCTATCTGCACCTCGAATTGCCGGTGGCGCTCAACCAGATGGTCACTTGGCTGTCAGGGGCGGCGGCTCCCTGTGCCCTGTTCATCCTTGGCGTGACGGTTGCGATGCGGCCCTTGCTCCGCATCCCCGGCGAAGTTCCGGCGCTCGTCTTCATCAAGTTGATTCTGCACCCGCTCTTCGTGTGGGTGCTGCTGTCGGCCGTCGGCGATTTCGGACCGACCTGGACCTATGCGGCGATCACGATGGCGGCGCTTCCGCCCGCCTTGAACATCTTCGTCATCTCGACCCAGTACAATGTCGGGGTCGAGCGTGCCTCGGCCTGCGTGCTGATCGGAACGCTTGTTTCGATGGCGACCCTGACCGTGCTTCTCTACGTGATCAGCATTGGCGCGTTGCCCTACGACCTGTTCCCCTAGATCGCATTCAGGCAGCGACGCCCTGCATCAGACGGGGCGCCCCCACATGCGGAAGGACGCCTTCCTTCATGACGACCCGCCGCAGCGGGCCGATATTGCTGATCGCCAGAAGTCCCGCTCCTCGCAGGAAGTCGGCCGGGATCATGCCTGAGAGGAGCGTGCGGTTCAGGCCGTCAACGGCGGCTGACCGCAGGCGCACGTCGAGATCGCGGCCGCGTTGGTATTGGCGCAACGTCTCATCGACTCCGGGCTCGTGGCCGTTGTCGTGCGCATCCACGACCGCATCGCGGAGGGAGGCGACGTCGCGAAAACCGAGATTCAGGCCTTGCGCCCCGATGGGTGGGAAGACATGGGCCGCCTCGCCGACGAGGGCCATGCGGGGCGACTGGAAGCGGCTGACGGATAGACCGCTCATGGGCACGAGACCGCGCGGACCATCGATACGCATGGCGCCAAGAAGCGACTGCGCCTGCCGCTCGATGGCGCGGGCGAGGGCGGTGTCGTCGAGAGCGGCGAGACGCTGAGCGTCCTCCGAACTGGTCACCCAGACGAGGCTCGATCTGCGCCCCGGCAGCGGGACGAGGGTGAAGGGGCCGTGACGGGTGTGAAATTCGGTCGAGGTCTCGCGGTGATCCCGCTCATGGGCCAAAATCGCCGTCACCGCCGATTGCGGATAGGACCATGTCTTGACCTCGATCCCAGCGATCTCGCGCAGTTTCGAGTTCCGCCCATCGGCCGCGACGACGAGGTGGGCCTTGAGTGTCTCGCCGGTCACCAACGTGATGGAGGCTGCAGCCTCATCGACCTCGAAGCCCGTCGCCTGCTGGGCGAGGAGCGTCAGACAATCGTAATCCTTCGCCGCGGCCGTGAGCTTTTCGACGAGCGTGGCGTTTTCGATATTCCAGCCGAAGGCATCGAGGCCGATTTCGCGGGACGTGAAGGCGACCGGAGGCGGCCGGAAGAGGCTTCCCGTATCGTCGATGATCCGCATGGTTTCGAGGGGGGCCGCCTCGGCGCTGATCGCGGGCCAGACGTCGAGTGCTTCGAGAAATCGGACTGATCCGTTGAGAAGGGCGACCGTTCGGCCGTCCCGTCGCGCATCGAGGCCTCCAACGAGGACCGTCTTGAAGCCGTCGCGGGCGAAGGCGAGGGCGGCGCTGATGCCGACCGCTCCCGCCCCGACGATGGCGATGTCATAAATGTCTTCAGTCACCGGCTTCTCTCACGACCAAGCTGTGGACGGATTGCAGACTCACAATAAACCATGCATTCGCCATTGCCGACCTACGTGGCAAATCCCTATGATTGGTCCACTCGGTAATGTCGATCCTGGGCGGTTTTTATTCGAGACCACCCGGTCGATCATCCAAGATTCTTATGTCTTTAGCCGTCCTCAACCCTTCAAGTTAGAGCGTAGTGCGTGCAGGCAGACGTTTCACCCTCGGGACCGCCCCTCGTCGAACTTAAGGGAATCAGCAAGCGCTACGGCGATCTTCTGGCCAATGACGGCATCAACCTTGCCATTCAACCCGGTGAAATTCACGCTCTCTTGGGCGAAAACGGGGCGGGCAAGTCGACGCTGGTGAAAATACTTTACGGTGTCATCGAGCCCACCGCCGGTGAGATCCTGTGGGAGGGCCGTCCGGTCTTCCTGTCGTCCCCGGTCGAGGCGAGGGCTCTTGGTCTTGGGATGGTCTTCCAGCACTTTTCCCTGTTCGACGAGCTGACCGTTGCGGAAAACATCGCCGTCGCCCTTTCCGACGATTGGAGCCTCGCCACCGTCCGCAGCAAGTTGGGCGACATCAGCCAGGCTTACGGGCTGGCTCTGGAACCGGACCGCGCCGTGTGGACCCTTTCGGCGGGTGAGCGGCAGCGCATCGAGATCATCCGCTGCCTGCTTCAGAACCCTCGACTGCTGATCCTCGATGAGCCGACCTCCGTTCTGACCCCGCAGGAGGCCGAACATCTCTTCGTCACCCTGGACAAGCTCTCGGCGGATGGCTGTGCGATCCTCTATATTTCCCACAAGTTGGAAGAGGTGCGCCGTCTCTGCCGCAGCGCGACGATTCTTCGGGGAGGGCGATTCGTCGCCTCGATCGACCCGCGCGAGCGCAGCGCAAGGGATATCGCGGCGCTGATGGTCGGCAACGAGGTCGGAGAAGTCCGCACCGGCACGCCTCATGTGCCGAAAGGTGAAATGCTGACGGTGAGGCATCTTTCCATGCCGTCAGGCGGCCTGCACGGGCAGGCGCTGGACGACATCAACCTGATCGCCAAGGCGGGCGAAATCGTCGGCATCGCGGGCATCGCGGGCAATGGTCAAAGCGAGCTGTTCGCGGCTTTGTCCGGCGAGCGGCTGGCCGATAAGGCCGAGGCCGTGGTCATCGCGGGCAAGAGCTGTGGCGGGGTCGATATCGACAGCCGCCGCCGTCTCGGCGCTGCCTTTGTGCCCGAGGAGCGCTTGGGGCACGCGGCCGCGCCGACGCATCGCTTGAGCGAGAATACGCTCATTTCCCATGCAGCGGCGGAAGTCAGCCGCTCAGGTTTCATCCTGCTCAATGCCGCCAAGCGGCTCGCCCGCGCGATCATCAAAACCTTCGATGTCCGCGCGCCGGACGGTGACCCTCAGGCGCGCAAGCTGTCCGGCGGCAACTTGCAAAAATTCGTCATCGGCCGGGAAATCATCCGCCATCCAAAACTCCTCGTCGTCGATCAACCGACCTGGGGCGTCGATGCGGGCGCGGCACGGCTGATCCGTCAGGCGCTGGTCGATCTTGCGGGCGAAGGCAGCGCGGTGGTGGTCATCAGCCAGGACCTCGATGAGTTGTTCGAGGTCGCGGACCGGATGGCGGTTATTCACCAAGGCCGCTTGAGCGCGCTTAAACCGATCAACGAATGGACCAAGGAAGCGGTCGGCCTCGAAATGCTTGGCGTCGCGCAATCTCAAGGGGCGGCCCATGCGGTTTGAGCTGACGCCCCGCCCCACGATCTCGCCTGTCATGAGGACGCTCGCGCCGGTCGCGGCCTTCGTCACGGCCTTCCTGATTGCCGGCCTCGTCATTTGGCTCATGGGCCGTTCGCCGATCGCGGCGTTCCAGGTCTACGTCAGCCAACCCTTGAGCGATCCGTGGGCGCTGCAAGAGCTTCTGGTGAAAGCGACGCCGCTCGCGTTAATCGCCATTGGCCTGTCCTATTGCTTCCGGGCCAATTTCTGGAACATCGGCGCGGAAGGCCAGTATGTCATGGGAGCGATCCTCGGCAGCTGGCTGGCGCTCAAGACCCATGGAACGGACGCCGGCTTCTGGGTGATGCCGGCGATGCTCGTTCTCGGCATTATGGGCGGGGCTCTTTACGGCCTCATCCCGGCCTTCCTGAAAACCCGGTTCGGCGTCAATGAGATCCTGACCAGCCTTATGCTTGTCTATGTGGCGCAGCTTGTTCTCGATTATCTGGTGCGCGGGCCCTGGCGTGACCCGAAGGGTTTCAACTTCCCGCAATCGGTGACGTTCGACCCGGCCGCGACCTTGCCTCTGCTGGGCGAGGGAAGCCGCGTCCATTACGGGACGATCTTCGCCCTGGTCGCAGTCCTCGTGACTGCCATCGTGCTCGGCCGAACCCTCTTCGGCTATCGCCTCAAACTCACGGGGGATGCGCCCCGCGCGGCCCGTTTTGCCGGGTTCAACGCCAAGCGCACGACGATGGCCGTGTTTGCGATTTCAGGCGGTCTCGCGGGCCTCGCGGGCATCAGCGAGGTTTCTGGCCAGATCGGGCAGTTGCAGCCATCGATCTCGCCCGGATACGGATTTACGGCGATCACCGTCGCCTTCCTCGGACGGCTCAACCCCATCGGCATTCTTGTCGCATCGCTTGTTGTCGCTTTGACCTTCATCGGCGGAGAGAGCGCGCAGATCCTGCTCAAACTGCCGCTCGATCTCACGCAGGCCTTCCAAGGCATTCTCTTGCTCTGCGTGCTTTCGGCGGATGCCCTGGTGAGCCACCGCATTCGGTTCGTGACACGGGGAGGGCGCAAGTGACCACTTTCGAAGCCATTCTGCTGACCATCGTCACCGCCTCCACGCCGCTGCTCATCGCCGCTCTCGGCGAATTGGTGACGGAACGGTCCGGCGTCCTCAATCTCGGCGTCGAGGGCATGATGGCGATGGGCGCGGCCTGCAGCTTCGCCGCCGCCGTCACGTTCGATTCCACCCTCCTCGGTGTCGGTGCAGGCATCCTCGCGGGCGCATTGATGTCAGCCCTCTTCGCGCTCGTGGTGCTCGGATTCGCCGCCAATCAGGTGGGCTCAGGCCTCGCCTTGACGATCCTTGGCCTTGGGCTTTCCGGCCTCATCGGCGCGCCGTTCGTGGGTGCGCGCCGCGATCCAGTGGCACCCATCTCCATTCCCGGCTTGAGCGATCTGCCCATCGTCGGTCGCCTCTTTTTCGGGCAGGATCTCTTCGTCTACGTTTCCATCGCGCTCACCGTCGCCGTCGCGTATTACCTCACGAAGACCCGTTCCGGACTGACGCTGCGCTCCATCGGCGAGAACCACGCTTCGGCCCATGCGCTTGGGTTGCCGGTGTGGCGGATGCGGTTTCTGGCGATCCTGTTCGGTGGGGCCTGCTCCGGCTTGGCCGGGGCTTATCTGTCGCTCGTCTATACGCGCTTCTGGTCCCCGAACATGACCGCTGGTCGCGGATGGATCGCGCTGGCGCTGGTGGTCTTCGCAGCTTGGCGGCCGGGTTGGGCCCTGATCGGCGCGTATATTTTCGGTGCGGCGACAGTCCTGCAACTTCATGCCCAGGCGGCCCAGTTCGGCGTGCCGTCCCAACTTCTGTCGGCGGTGCCGTATCTGGCGACGATTCTGGCCCTTCTGCTCCTGTCGCTTCGTCACGGCAGAGCTGTTGGGGCCCCCGGTTCGCTGGGTGCGCCTTTCGTGCCTGACCGATAATCAAAGCGGTGATAATGTGGGCATCAGGGCAGTTGCCAGGAGTGCCCGGACCTGCAACGGATGACCGGAATCTAAACCTGAGGGGAGCGACTATGTTTTCACGGAGTCTCATCGGCGCTTTGGCGGGAGCTACGGCTCTGGCGCTGTCGGCGGGCGGCGCAGCCGCTCAGCAGAAGCTGAAAGTCGGCTTCATCTATGTGGGCCCTGTCGGCGATTACGGCTGGAGCCATCAGCACGATGTCGGCCGCAAAGCCATCGAGAAGGCCTTCGGCGACAAGGTCGAGACGACCTATGTGGAGAGCGTTCCGGAGGCCGATTCCGAGCGCGCCATCGAGCAGCTCGCCCGCACCGGCCACGGCCTGGTCTTCACGACGTCTTTCGGCTTCATGGAGCCGACCCTGAAAGTCGCCAAGAAGTATCCCAACGTTAAGTTCGAGCACGCCACGGGCTTCAAGCGCGCGCCCAACGTCTCGACCTATGCGGCGAAGTTCCACGAGGGCCGCTATATCATCGGCCAGATCGCCGCCAAGATGTCGAAGTCAGGCACGATCGGCTATGTCGGCGCGTTCCCGATCCCGGAAGTCGTCGCGGGCATCAACTCGTATTTCCTCGGCGCCCAGTCGGTTAACCCGAACATCAAGATCAAGGTTGTGTGGGCAAATTCCTGGTACGACCCGGCGAAGGAAGCTGACGCGGCCAAGGCTCTGCTCGACCAGGGCGTGGATGTGGTCGCCCAGCACACCGACAGCCCGGCTCCGCTGCAGGCTGCCGAAGCGCGCGGCAAGTTTGGCTTCGGCCAAGCCTCCGACATGGCGCAGTTCGCGCCCAAGGCCCAGCTGACCGCCATCATCGACAACTGGTCCGACTATTACGTCGCCCGCACCAAGGCCGTTCTCGACGGCACCTGGAAGTCGGAAGACACCTGGGACGGCCTGGCTCAGCACGCGGT
The DNA here is from genome assembly GCF_015694465.1 of Microvirga alba. Taxonomy (GTDB): domain Bacteria; phylum Pseudomonadota; class Alphaproteobacteria; order Rhizobiales; family Beijerinckiaceae; genus Microvirga; species Microvirga alba. The sequence continues at coordinate 56,005 of NZ_JADQDO010000007.1, read as the reverse complement.
CGTGATGGCCCCCTACAAGAACATGCCCGACGACGTGAAGAAGATGGCCGAGGAGACCGAGGCCGCCATCAAGTCCGGCAAGCTCAACCCCTTCAAGTGCCCTGTTCTCAAGCAGGACGGCTCGCAGGTCGAGTGCAAGGGCAATGGTGCTCTGTCCGACGAGCAGGTGCTCGGCATGAATTTCTATGTGAAGGGCATCGACGACAAGCTGCCGCAATAAGCGACAGCGTTTTCACAACGAGGCAGCCGAGCGATCGGCTGCCTTTTTTCATGAGGGTGGCCTATGAATGCGCCGCTGAAGCCGACGGAAACCGACATCTTCATCGTCGTCGATGTCCAAAATGACTTTTTGCCCGGCGGCGCGCTCGCCGTGCCGGACGGCGACGCGGTCATCGCGCCCATCAACAAAATGGCGAAAGCCTTCCGCCATGTGGTGTTGACCCAGGACTGGCACCCGAAGGGACATGCCTCCTTCGCTTCCAGCCATGCGGGCAAAAAACCCTTTGAGATGATCGAATTGCCTTATGGCCCGCAGGTTCTGTGGCCCGATCACTGCGTCCAAGGCACGCGGGGAGCCGAGATTGCGCGCGAACTCGATATTCCGCATGCGCAACTCGTGATCCGCAAAGGGCACAACTCTCAGATTGACAGTTATTCCGGGTTCAAGGAGGCCGACCGCAAGACCGGCACCGGGCTTGCTGGATACCTGCGCGAGCGCGGGTTCAACCGTGTCTTCGTCGCGGGCCTCGCCACGGATTTCTGCGTCGCCTGGACGGCCCTCGACGCAAAGGCCGCCGGGTTCGACACCTATCTGATCGAGGATGCGTCCCGAGCTATCAACGCGAACGGATCGCTCGCGCGGGCTCTGGACGATCTGAAGACTGCGGGCGTTCACACCATCAACAGCGCTCAGATCGTCGGTTCTTAAGGCTTCTTAAATTGCCGTCCCGTGCAGGTCGTATTCATCCGACCGCTCGATCTTGACGTCCACGATTTCGCCCGCGCGCAGCGGTTTGGCTGAGGCGACGTAGACTGCGCCGTCGATCTCCGGCGCATCGTACTTGGTGCGCCCCTTGGCGACCGTCGGCCCGGCCTCGTCGATGATGACCGGCAAAGTCTTGCGGACCTTGGCCTTGAGGATCTTGGCGCTGACCTTCTGCTGCGTCTGCATGAAGCGGTGCCAGCGCTCTTCCTTGACCTCATCCGGCACGGCGTTGCCGATCTCGTTGGCGGGCGCGCCCTTCACGGGCTCGTATTGGAAGCAGCCGACCCGGTCGAGCTTGGCCTCTTTCATCCAGTCGAGCAGGAAAGCGACATCCTCTTCCGTCTCGCCGGGGAAGCCGACGATGAAGGTCGAGCGGATGGCGAGATCCGGGCAGATCTCGCGCCACTTGCGGATCCGGTCCAGGGTCTTTTCCTGATGGGCCGGGCGGCGCATGGCCTTCAGCACCGAAGGTGAAGCGTGCTGGAAGGGGATGTCGAGATACGGAAGAATCTTGCCCTCGGCCATCAGCGAAATGACCTCGTCCACGTGCGGGTAGGGGTAGACGTAGTGCATGCGGACCCACATGCCGAGGTCGCCCAGTTCCCGCGACAGGTCGAAGAAGCGCGTGCGCACCTCCCGGTCCTTCCAGATGCTCGGCTGATACTTGATATCGAGGCCGTAGGCGCTGGTGTCCTGGGAGATGACCAGGAGTTCCTTGACGCCGGCCTTCGCCAGCTTCTCGGCCTCACGCAGCACATCTCCGACCGGCCGGCTGACGAGATCGCCGCGCAGCTTGGGGATGATGCAGAAGGAGCAGCGGTTGCTGCAGCCTTCGGAAATCTTGAGATAGGCATAATGCCGGGGCGTGAGCTTGACGCCCTGGGGCGGCACGAGATCGACGAAGGGATCGTGCGCCGGGGGCACGGCCTTGTGGACCGCCGTGACGACGGTCTCGTATTGCTGCGGCCCGGTGATCGCCAGGACGTTCGGGAACTGGTCGCGGATCTGTTCGGGTTCGGCACCCATGCAGCCGGTCACGATGACCTTGCCGTTTTCCGCCATGGCCTCGCCGATGGCCTCGAGGGACTCGGCCTTGGCGCTGTCGAGAAAGCCGCAGGTGTTGACGATCACCACATCCGCGCCGACGTGCTTATTGGTCAGCTCGTAACCTTGAGCGCGGAGCTGGGTAATGATGCGCTCGGAATCGACCAGGGCCTTCGGGCAACCCAGGGACACGAACGAGACTTTGGGCGCGGGAGCATTCATCCGCCAAATCCACTTACTTCAAAGGTTTTCACTGACATCCAAAGGCGCCCGCCTAAGGCCGGATCGGCGCGAAATCATGGCGGAGAGGTAACGTCTCCGACCGTCGTCGCTAAACGCTGACAATTAAAGGGTTTTTCACGCTCGTCGGTTTGACCCCCGTAGCACCCTTTCGGAGCGCAGACAAGTATCCACGACGACCGCCCCGTCATCCGACCGGACGCCGCGGGGAGCGGGGTGTGATTTTGACGCCGGAAGTGCGCGGTCGTAGACTTGTCGTTGGATGGGTTACCCGGCTCCGGAACCGTGGACCGGAAGGGCGTCTCTATGAAGACGAACGCGACCTTCTCGACCTCGAGCCTCTCTCAAATTCCGCGCGGCATCTGGGCGCTCGGGCTGGTGAGCATGTTCATGGATATCTCCTCCGAGATGATCCATGCGCTCTTGCCGGTCTATCTCGTGACGGTCCTCGGGACTTCCACGCTCACTGTCGGGGTCATCGAGGGCATCGCGGAGGCGACGGCCAATGTCACGAAAGTCTTCTCCGGGGCTCTCTCGGACTGGCTCGGGAAGCGCAAACTCCTGGCGGTGATCGGGTACGGTCTCGCGGCCTTCACCAAGCCTGTTTTTCCGCTGGCGAGCACGGTTGCATGGCTGGTTGCGGCCCGGTTCCTCGACCGGGTGGGCAAGGGGATCCGCGACGCTCCCCGGGATGCCCTCGTCGCCGACATAGCGCCGGCTGATTTGCGCGGTGCGAGCTTCGGGCTGCGCCAGTCGCTCGACACGGTCGGGGCGTTCCTTGGCCCCCTGGCTGCAATCGGATTGATGTTGCTGACTTCGGACGACTTCCGCTTCGTGTTCTGGATCGCCGTTCCGCCCGCATTCATCGCGTTTGGCCTCATGGTGTTCGGCGTGGAGGAGCCCCTTCGCCATAAGGAGGAGACGAGGCCGCGCCTGCGTCTCTCCGACGTGAAGCGCCTGTCCGGTCCGTTCTGGGCCGTGGTCGCGGTGGCCGCGATCCTGACCCTCGCCCGCTTCAGCGAGGCCTTCCTGGTGCTCCGCTCCCGGAATGTGGGCCTGCCGCTGGCGTTGGTCCCGACCGTGATGGTGGTCATGAACATTGTCTACGCGCTCGCGGCCTATCCCGCCGGACTTCTCTCCGACAAGTTGGGGCGCGAGGGCGTGCTCGCGGTCGGAATTGGATTTCTCATCGTTGCCGATCTGATCCTGGCGCTCGGCCAAACAATTCCACTCGTCATGGTGGGGGTAGTATTCTGGGGCCTGCATATGGGGTTTACGCAAGGGTTGCTTGCCGCCCTCGTAGCCGACACTGCACCTCCGGAATTGCGAGGGACGGCGTTCGGGATCTTCAACCTGATCGCCGGATTGGTCCTGCTCGCGGCGAGTATGATCGCGGGTGCCCTATGGGACGTCTACGGTCCCATGGCCACCTTTCTGGCCGGTGCGGCTTTCACGGTGGTCGCGCTGACCGGTTTTCTTCTGTTGCACTTCGGTTCCACCGCAAAGCCGGAGCCGCCTTGAGCCGGCGTTACGAGGTGTTCCAATGCGCGTCGCCGTCTTCAGTACCAAGCCCTATGACCGTCGCTTTCTCGACGCCGCAAACACCGGCTTGGGACACGTTCTGTCGTATTACGATGCGCGCCTGTCTCCCGCGACCGAGGGACTCGCCGCTGGTGCGCAGGCGGTGTGCGTCTTCGTCAACGATGAGGTCGATGCGGATGTCCTCGCCCGCCTCTCGTCAAAAGGCATCAAGCTTGTCGCCCTACGCTCGGCGGGCTTCAACAATGTCGATCTGGAGGCCGCGCGTCGTGAGGGGGTCACGGTGGCGCGGGTGCCAGCCTATTCGCCTCACGCGGTTGCCGAGCACACGCTGGCGCTGATCCTGACCCTCAACCGGAAAACGCATCGGGCCTATAACCGGGTACGAGAGGGCAACTTCTCATTGGAAGGGCTCCTTGGCTTCGATCTCAATGGCAAGACCGTCGGGCTGGTGGGAACCGGCAAGATCGGGGAGGTCGTGGCGAAAATCCTTACCGGGTTCGGATGCAAGGTTCTCGCCCATGACCCTCGTTCGAACCCGAACTGCGAGGCCTTGGGCGTGCGCTATGGCTCGATGGAGGAGCTTCTATCGTCCTCCCACATCGTCTCCCTTCACTGTCCGCTCACTCCGGCGACACATCATCTCATCGGCTCCGACGCGTTGAAGCAGATGAAGCGCGGTATCATGCTGATCAACACCAGCCGCGGAGCCGTCATCGATACGCAGGCGGTCATCCGGGGGCTGAAGGAGGGGATCATCGGCAGCCTTGGGCTGGACGTTTACGAGGAGGAGGCGGACCTCTTCTTTGAGGATCTTTCCGATCGGTTTATCAGTGATGATGTCTTCGCCAGATTGCTGACCTTCCCCAATGTGCTCATCACCGGCCATCAGGCCTTCTTCACCAAGGAAGCCCTGACCGGCATTGCCGAGACGACGCTCGCCAACATCACCGCGTTCGAGAGGAGCGGCCGGGCGGTCCATGAAGTCTCCGTGGAGAAGCTCGCGCGGGACCCGCGCTGACCGGACATCACGCCTTGCGCCTCAAAGGCGCGCAACCGCGCCGAGCAGCATCATCACGTGGCCGTCTCCCCAGGTCGGAAGCAGAATGCGGGCGTACCCTGTGTTCAGGCCGGAGGTTTCAAAGCGGTAATGGGTCGGAGCACGTTGCGCGACAGTGGCGGTGCATTGCTGCGTAAAAGAGTCGAAGGGCGGCCGCTCCTCCACCTCATCGCTGAACTTGCCGGGCAAAGACACGCCATAATAGCGGAGAATATGCGTTCCCACGGTTTCGAACCGAAACCGCTCCGGATTTTCGAAGACGGTCACCAGCATCATCTGGTCTTCAAGCTCTGGAACCCTGGACGGATCGACGTCGTCAGAAAACGGTATGTCGTTCTCACCACGCCTCAACGATTGCCAGTATGATTGGACTCTCCCGAGTGCGGATTCCACCTTGTCCGGCATGGGAAAGGCATTCACGGCGGGCTTCATGTCATCCACGTCCTTGCAAGGGCGAATAGCCAAGAATCCTAGGGCGCACCGGTTAGATTTCGAATCCCGCCGGTGAGCCCCCACGAGGCAGCGAGCCTCGCCTTGAATATTGCCGTCGCGCGCCGATAATTTCCTTGCCCGGGCGGAGTGGCCGGAAACCACCTCGGACCTTCGCGCGGCCGCCCTGGAGAAATCGGGTTGCCTGAGATCGTAACGCTCACCATGAACCCGGCGCTTGATATTGCGACAAGCGCGGAGGCGGTCATCCCGACAGAGAAGATGCGCTGCGGGCCGCCCCGATATGATCCGGGAGGCGGGGGCATCAATGTCGCCAGAGTTGTGAAGATCCTGGGCGGTGAGGCATTCGCCGTCTTTCCCGCAGGCGGACCCGCTGGCCTTGCGCTCGAGGGGTTGCTGGAACGGGACGGCGTTCCTCACCAGCGTATCCCCATCAAGGGCGTGACACGAGAGAGCTTTACGGTCGATGAGCGTCGCAGCGGGCAGCAATATCGATTCGTGTTGCCGGGGCCGTCACTCTCCGGCGATGAGCAACGGGCCTGCCTTGAGAGCCTTGTTGAACACGTGGCCAATGCCCGGTTCATCGTCGCCAGCGGCAGCCTGCCGCCCGAGGTGAAGCCGGATTTCTTTCGCGGCGTCGCTGACCTGGCGAAGCGGTCGGGCGCCCGCTTTGTCCTCGATACCTCAGGTGAGGCACTCCGGCAGACGCGACAGGGAGTCTACCTTCTCAAGCCGAGCCTGCGGGAGCTTCGGGAATGCGTCGGCCGCGAGCTTCGCAGCGAGGCGGAACAAGTGGAGGCAGCGCAAGAGCTGATCGCGGACGGACGCAGCGAAGTGATCGTCATTTCGCTGGGAGCGCAGGGGGCGCTGCTTGTCACGGCACAGGGCTTCCAGAGACTTGCGCCCATCGACGTCCCGATCCGCAGTGCAGTCGGGGCAGGTGACAGCATGGTCGCAGCCATCACTCTCGGCCTGGTGCGTGGCCTGGATCTGGAACATGCCGTACGCTTCGGAATGGCCGCCGGCGCGGCGACCCTCATGACGCCGGGAACCGAATTGTGTCGGCGTGACGATGTGGAAAAATTGTATTCAAATCAGTTCATTCGTAAAGCCATTTGACGTGTAACATTAAATTTTGATTGCGTGCTGCCGAGCGTCGTATGCGGTGATGAAAGCGGCATAGCTCCAGGCCAGGTTCTTCGCGGAGGTTGGTTCGCCGGTCGATTGATCGAACTGCTCCGAGAGCTCACCGGAGGCGGGCGCATAATCCCGCACCGTCGCCATGAAGGCGTCGCCCCGTTCGAGAAGCACGGTCAGCGCCTCGTTCGGCAAGCTCATCCGGCCGTCGAGGATGCGAGCCAGGAACGACGCATTGTCATCGTTGCATGCGAGTCCATGGCCTCGCGCAAGGCAGCCCGCGAGACGGTAGTAGAATTCGGCCACAGCCAATGTGGTTATGTACCAGGCCCCACCGCTGACGTAGTGATCGCCCGCGTAGCGTCCCATCGCCGGGCCGCGCCCGGGGCGAAGTGCATTGTTGATGCGGTATTCGGCGATGAAGAGGTCTTCGAGCTTTTCAAGCGTGGCATGGACCCGCGGATCGAGCACGCTGTGCGCGCCGCCAGCGCGATCTGCATGCAGCACGGCGAGGATGACGGAGGCGTCCAGATCCTTTTGCGGATTGTCAGTGCCGCCTATGTGACTGCGATAAAAGCGCTGCGTCGGAGACCAATGGAGATCGAGGCTCTCGCGGAGAGCGTGTGCGGCGGCCCGGAAGCGGCCGGCTCCATCGTTATCACCTTCTTCGCTCATCCACTGTGCACCGTCTTCAAGCGCCGCCATTTGGACGAGGCGTGTGTAGTAGTGATGGCCGAACTCCTCCTCCCAGAGATCGTAGCATGGCTCACTCCAGTGCCGTTCGACGAAAGCGAGGTCGCCGCAAGCAAGGTCGTTGGCGGCTTGCCCTTGCGTGCCAAAGGAAGCGTATCGTAGGACGCTGAGTGCCCGCAGAGCCGGGCCGTCATTCTGAGGTCGCGACCACTTGATGATGTCGAGGGCGCCATCGGGGTTGAACCGTACTTCGCCCAGAAGCTTATCGCCAAGCACGCTCATCAGCTCGTCATCTGGTCGCACATATTTCAGCAAACCTGGCTCGACCCCCTGCCGAATATCTCCCTTTTTCAACAGAGCAGGCCCATCAAGGCGGCGCAGACCGAGGCTGAAAGCGACGAAATCCCCGAAGAGTCGAGGTGCGTCATCGAGCCTGCCGCGCTGGTGCAGGATTCTCAAGGCGTCCATGACGAGGGATGAATCCCTGAGCCAATGAAAAAAATAATCCGGATCGCCGCCTGACAGATCGGTCGCCGGCGCGGCGACAATTGAGCCGGGCTTCGGCACGATTCTTTGGCCGAAGGAAGCCCGGTTCATCACGAGGTCGGTCGCCGAGACGCTTTGAAGAATGGCGGCGGAGGCGAAACGCATCTCCGCCTCCATCCATTCGATGAGCGATTGATCGGCGTTTCCCATTTGCTCCTCGGTCAAGCCATATGAGGCGATTCAAAACCCAACCTGGCGAGACCGGATCGGACTTCAGGGCAGCTCATGAATAACCTCCACAGCAGCCCCGAACGGTAGTTCTCGATCATCACCACGATCGGTCCTTCATCGACGCCGATATAGTCGCGCGAATACCAGTCCTTGGTTTCGCTGAAGGCGGAGGTGAATCCACATTCGCCCCAGATCCGGTCGCGTAAGGGGCCGCAGAAATGCCTCAACGCGAGCATGGCGGCCTCAGGCGCATAGGGAAAGCTCGCAAGAGCCGCATCGGGCGCGATGAAACCGAGATCATTCGCGGGGTGAAGCGGGCGGTAGCCTTCGTCCGTGTCGTCGCTCGTCAGACCCCAGCAATCCGGGCCATAGCCTTTGAAATTGTGCGGGTTGCGGATGCAGTGTTCGCGGTTGATGAGGACGTGGTGCACATTCTGCCGCCAGTAATCGGCATAACGATCCTTCAATCCACGCGGGTCGAGGCCGAGAAAGGAGTAATGGGTAAAGCACAGCCCTCCGCCGTAATCGGGGCCAAGCGGCAGCTCGATGTCGTAGTATGTTCGCCCGTTTCTGAAATCCCGCCCTTGGGCCCATCCACCGTGATAGACTTTAGGATCGATGGCATGCTGCGGCGAGGAGGCCGCGAGAATATAGGCCATAAGGCACTCGTTCCAGCCTCGGATCTCATAGTCCATGCTCCAGTCGTGATTGGGACTCCAGTGCCAGTAGAGCATCTTGATCCCGCCACGTGTGTACCAATCCCATTCCACGTCGCCCCAGATCCGGTTGATCAGGCCTCGCAATTCGCGCTCGTCGGGCTCTTCCCGCTGGAAATATTGCCGCACGCAGAGCAACCCTTGAAGAAGAAAGGCGGTCTCGACGAGATCGCCTCCATCGTCCTTCCGGCTGAACGGCATCGTCGCGCCGGTCCGGCCGTCCATCCAATGGGGAAAAACCCCGTGGTACGACGGCGCGCGCTCAAGGAAACGCACCATCGTCAGGAGCCGTTTGAGCGCATCGTCCCGCGAGATCCACCCTCTCTCGGCGCCCGCGATGATCGCCATGACGCCCATGCCCGAGGCTCCGATTGCGACACAATCATCGAGGGGCTGGCCAATGGTGATCCTCTCGCGGGCAAGGCCGCTGACGGGGTGGCCGAATTCCCAGAAGAATCGAAGGGTTTGCCGTTGCACGACATCGAGGATCCGGGAGGAATCCCGCTCATGCCGCGAATGATGTGAGGAACCGGCAGAGGTGGTCATGCTGTGTTGCACTCACCGATTTGCCAAACCGTCACAATAGCATCTCAGGACCGACCTCGTCGAGTCGATGCTCCCTCGGCCGGCCTAGGGGCTGCTCGGCATAGGGGCCTTGTATAATTTGTGGGGCGATGCGCCGGATCTTTGCGGCTGGAGCCTGAGGTTCAGCGCCTCTCCGCGTTCACGGACAAGCTTCAGCGTACGCCCGTAGAACTGGTCGGCAGAGTGGCGGCGGCTTGTGCTGATCACGGTGGCGCCCGCGAGCTCGTGCTCGAAAATGGACAGGATGATGCGGCGGCGGTCATCATCGAGCGCGCTGATCGCCTCGTCAAAAATGACCCAGCGCGGCCGGTGAAGCGTCAACCGGGCGAAGGCAAGCCGCTGCTGTTCTTCAAGCGAAAGTGAACGGTCCCAGCGCGCCTCCTCATCGAGGTCTGGCTTGAGGTGACCGAGCCCGGTCCGATCGAGAGCAGCAATGAACGCCGCATTCTCGAAACCCTCCGGAGGCGCCGGATAGGCCAGAACGGACCGGAGCGACCCGGGCGGCAGGTAGGGGCGCTGCGGCATGAACATGATGCCCTGCCCGGGCGGAAGGAGAATTGACCCGCTCCCCCAGGGCCATAGGCCGGCCAGAGCCCTGAAAAGCGTGGTCTTGCCCGCGCTCGCCTCGCCGAGGATCAACACGCGCTCACCGGCCGCGATTTCGATATGCGGCTCGCTCAACTTCGCGCGACCATTGACGAGCGACACGCCGAGCTTGTCGAAAACGAGTTTGGCGTCCGGCCCGTCGCTGAACGCGATATGTTCCACATCAGCGCCCAGGGTTTCGAGCACGGTCAAAGCCTCGCGAAGAAGCATGACGCGCAGGAGCGCAGCCCGCCAATCCGCCAATTTCGGGAAATTATCCACGAACCATCTCAGGGCCTGTTGGACCTGCTGAAAGGCAGCCACCGTCATCATGAGGGTGCCGAAGCTGAGGTGCCCGGTGAAATAGCCGGGGGCCGCGACGATGAACGGAACGACGATGGCAAGCCAACCGTAGCCGGAGGTAATCCATGTCAGACGCGCCAATCCGTTCACCAATTGCCGCATGACGGCGATCACCCGGTCCAGCTCGATGTTGAGCATGCGGCGCTCATCGGCCTCGCCCTGAAACAGCGAAATCGCCTCGGCGGACTCGCTGACGCGAACGAGCGCGAAACGCAGGTCCGCGTCCCTTGCGGAGCGTTCCACATTGAGGTCGATGAGAGGGCGGCCGACATACCAGCTCAGCCACGAGCCGATGAGCGCATAGGCCAGAGCGCACCACACCATGTATCCCGGCACGGCCACCAGACTCGTCGAATCCGATCGCGCCATCTCGCCGGAGAGAACCCAGAGAACGCCGACGAAGCTGACGAGGAGGAGCGACGCCTGCAGCAGGCCGACCCCGAGGTCCGCGCAGAGCTCCGTCATATGCCGGATATCCTCATGAATGCGCTGGTCGGGATTGGTGCCGATTTCTCCCGCAAGCGGCAGGCGATAGACCCGTTTCGGCTTCAGCCATTCATGGATGAGATCCCGGGTCAGGGCCTCGCGGAGGCTCACCTTCAGAAATTCCTGCAACCAGGTTTGGATGACCCCGAGCACCAGCAGGCTCGATGCGATGAGGCCGAAGACCAGAAGCTGCTGAAGGAATTCCTTCAGCTCCTTCTGCGCTACCGCATCATAGAAGGGGCGATTCCAGGCGTTCAGCCGGATCTGGCCCATGGTATTGGCGCTGATGACGACAACGAGCCCCGCGCATATCCACAGTAATGTCCTTCGCTGGTCCGAGCGGGCGAGCGCACGGATCATCAACCGGACGTGGCTCCGCACGAAGGCATAGGGAGGCTTGAATCGTTCCGGCATCGGACGCTCCCGATCTAGCTTCTCTTAGGCCAATATCGTGTCGGCGGCCTCGCTGGGCGAGGGGGTGAGCGTTCCCTGGCGATCATGACGCCCTAATTCCTGAGCATTCGAGGCGCGGAGAGCGTCATGACTGAGGATAAGCCAAGGGTCGAAGCGCTGCTCCAGGCCATGACCCTGGAAGAGAAGATCGGCCAGCTCACGATGCTGGATGCCGGCGGCGTGACGACCGGATCGGGCAGGGCAAGCGACCTGAATACCTCGGTCCGGGCAGGTCGAGCCGGTAGTCTGCTCAACCTGGTCGATCCAGTGCAAATCCGCGCCATGCAACGCATCGCTATTCAGGAGAGCCGCCTGCGAATCCCGCTTCTCTTCGGGCTCGACGTGGTTCATGGCCATCACACGACCTTTCCGATTCCGCTTGCGGAGGCGGCGGCGTTCGATCCGGACCTATGGCGGCGAACGGCGGAGGCCGCTGCCGCGGAAGCGGCTGCCGACGGGATCAACCTCACTTTCGCGCCTATGCTCGACATCGCTCGTGACCCGCGCTGGGGCCGCATCGCGGAAAGTCCGGGCGAGGATGTGCTGGTCGCCCGGCGCTTCGCGCAGGCGAAGGTGAATGGCTTCCAGGGCCGTAATCCCGCGGCGCCTGGCTCGCTCGCCGCCACGGCGAAGCACCTTGCCGCCTACGGAGCGGTCGCGGCGGGCCGCGAATACGCACCCGTCGATATTTCGGAACGCCTGCTGCATGAGGTCTATTTGCCGCCCTTTCATGAAGCGGTCCGAGCGGGCGTCGCGGTCATCATGCCGGCCTTCACGGACCTTGCCGGCGTTCCCATGTCGGCGAATGTCACCGTGCTACGCGATCTCGTGCGGCAGCAATGGGGCTTCGATGGGGTTTTCGTCAGTGACTACAGCGCGATCCAGGAACTGATCAATCACGGCGTCGCAGAGGATCTTGCCGCGGCAGCAGCCCTGGCGCTGCGCGCAGGCATCGACATCGACATGATGGGCGGCGCTTATGAGCACGGTCTGTCGATCGCTCTGAAACGCGGCGCGGCGCGTATCGAGGATGTGGACGCCGCCGTGGGGCGCGTGCTTGCCCTCAAAGCAAGGCTCGGCCTCTTTCATGCGCCCGACAAGGGGGACACATTCAAAGCCACCGATCCGCATTTGCGCCAGATGAACAGATCGTTGGCGCGAGACGCCGCGCGGCGCTCGATCGTGCTCCTGAAGAACGAGCGCTCGCTTCTCCCGCTCGATCCGGAAATGAAGCGGATCGCGCTCATCGGCCCGCTGATCAATGCCCGCTCCGACATGCTGGGGCCGTGGTCGGCTCTCGGGGACCCGGAGCACGCGGCGACTGTCCTCGATGGATTGAGGAGCGCGCTTCCCATCGCCCAGATCACCGCCATCGAGGCCATGGACATCGAGGGGCAGGATCGTGAGGGCATTCGCGCCGCCGTGGACGCCGCTGCGGCGGCCGACGCCGTGGTACTCTGCCTCGGTGAGGACCGGTCGATGAGCGGGGAAGCGTCATCGCGCGCCCATATGGATCTGCCGGGACGTCAGCGCGATCTCGCGGAGGCGATCCTCGTTCTTCGCAAGCCGGTGATCGCTGTGATCATGAGCGGACGCCCGCTCGTGATCGGCTGGCTGGTGGAACGCGCGGATGCTGTGATCGCGGCCGGTTTCCTAGGCCATGAGGCCGGTCACGCCCTGGCCGACGTGATCACCGGGCATTGGAACCCGAGCGGCCGGCTGCCGGTATCCTGGCCGCACGCCGTCGGGCAGATTCCTATCTTCTATGCCCAGCGGCCCACCGGGCGCCCGCGCGATCCCGAGAACCACTTCACGAGCAAATATCTCGACATGCCGAACGATCCGCTGTTCCGGTTCGGAGACGGGCTGTCCTACACGTCTTTTGCTATTGCCGCTCTGCGCGCCAACGCAACGACGCTGGGGCCGAAGGACGAGATCGTTGTCGATGTCGAGGTGCGCAACGAAGGGTCTCGGGAGGGGGAGGAAACAATCTTCCTGTTCATCCACGATCCGGTCGCGTCGGTATCGCGGCCGATCCTGGAACTGAAGGATTTCGCCAAGATCGAACTCGCGGCGGGGGAAACCGGGACTGTGCGGCTCCGCGTTGCGGTCGAGGACCTGAAGCATCTCGATGCCGATCTCCGCCCGGTTCTCGAAGCGGGCGTTGTCGAAGTGTTGATCGGTCCAAGCGCCGACCGGGCGCGATTGCATCAAATCACCGTAGAGATCGTCGCCGAGGCGCCTATTTCGTAGCGGTGGCGAGTAGAGGAAAGCGCGCAGCCTCGGTGGCCCATCCATGGGCTTCGAAGATGAAGCGGTCCGGGGCGTTCGCGATTGACGTCAGCCCTAGGATTGCCGGTTCCGGGCGAGTGATGACGAAGGTTGGAATGCGCGTCATCACGGCCTCGAACGGTGACTTGCGCTCGAAGGCGCGTCGAAAGTCGCCGCGATCGAGAAGATCGATGACGCGCGGGAGGATGCCGCTGCCGAAGTAAACCCCGCCTGTCGCGTTGAAGATAAGCGCCAGATCACCCGCAAAGCGCCCCAGCAGCGACAGGAAGTGGCGAACAGCGTCAGATGCAGCCTCATCTTTACCGTAGGAAGCCGCCGCAATCACCTCAGCGGGCGTGAGGGAGGGGGGTACTTGCCCCCTGCGCTGCGCGGCAGCATGATGGAGCCGGGTGAGACCCGGCCCCGACAGCACGGTCTCGGCGGTGATGCGGCCTCCGACCCGGTCGATCAAGGGCCAGATGGCGAGTTCGTCTGCGTCACACGCCCCAAAATCCACATGTCCCGCTTCGGTCGGCTGCAGCCAATATCGGCCTCGCACGGGAATGCAGGCGGCGGCCCCGAGCCCCGTCCCCGGCCCGAGCGCGACCCGGTTCCCTTGTCCGCAAGGAATGGCCGGCCCGATCCGAGCAATCTCGACGGGCTGTCCGACTTCAAGCAAGGGCAGGGCGGCCGCGACCGGCACGTAATCGTTCACGAGCATCGCGCTCGACAATCCGAGATCCGCTCCGATCTCCGCCGCATCGATGGTCCATGAAGCATTTGTCAGGCGAACGGTAGGAGCGTCGACGCGGCCGGCGACACCGAGGAGCGCGGAACGCGGCGACGGGCCGCCTAATGCGTTGAGAGCGGATCGGATCGCCATACCCGGCGTTGTGTGCAGGGATGTCGCCATGGTGATCAGGCGCGAGAGCGGTTCGCCGGGAGCCGGCAAAACCGCAAAGCGGGCGTAAGTCCCACCGATATCTGCGATGAGAACCGGGAACTCAAACATGGCGCAGGCACCTACGCCACGCGCTTGCGGCCCAAAGATTGTTCGATTTCAAGGACATGCATCGTTGTCTTCAGAACGGTGTCGGGGTTGAGGCTGATCGAGTCGATGCCGAGGCGGACAAGATATTCGGCGATTTCGGGATAATCCGAGGGGGCCTGGCCGCATATACCTGAGTGACGGCCGTTGCGACGGGCCCCTTCCACGGCAAGTTCGATCAGCTTCAAGACGCCGGGGTCGCGCTCGTCAAAGTCGAATGCCACGATCTCGGAATCCCGGTCCACGCCTAGCGCCAGTTGCGTCAGATCGTTGGAGCCAATCGAGAAGCCATCGAAATGGCGGGCGAAAGCATCGATCAGAATGACGTTGTTGGGGATTTCGCACATGACATAGATCTTGAGCCCGTTCTCTCCGCGCGTCAGGCCGAATTCACTCATCTTCGCCACCACCCGCTCGGCTTCCTCCACGCGGCGACAGAATGGGACCATGGGGCGGATGTTCGTCAGCCCCAAGACCTCGCGGGCACGCTTCAGCGCCGCGCATTCGAGCGCGAACCCGGCTTCATAAGCCGAATGGGCATAGCGCGAGGCTCCACGAAAACCCAGCATCGGGTTGGCTTCCTCGGGCTCGAACGCCTTCCCGCCGAGGAGGCTCGCATATTCGTTGGTCTTGAAGTCCGAAAGCCGCACGATCACAGGCTTCGGAAAGAAAGCCGCAGCGATGGTCGCAACCCCTTCGGACAGGCGCTCGACAAAGAAATCGGCAGGCTTCGCATAGTGCCGTGTCAACCGCTCGATCTCGATCCTTTCCTTCGGGTCCAGTATCCGCTCGGGGTGAACAAGCGCCATCGGATGCACCTTGATGGCATTGGTGATGATGAACTCCATCCGTGCGAGGCCGACGCCGTCGTTGGGAAGGAAGCTCAAACCGAACGCGTTGTCGGGATCTCCGACATTCATCATGATCTGCGTGGCGGGGCGTGGAAGTGCCGAGAGGTCCGTGTGCTCGATCGTGAAGGGAATCTCGCCCTCATAGACGTGCCCGGTATTGCCCTCTGCGCAGGACACGGTGACCAGATCGCCAGTGCGGATCGCAAGGGTCGCCTTGTCAGTGCCGACAACAGCCGGGATGCCGAGTTCGCGGGCGACGATGGCGGCGTGACAGGTGCGTCCGCCTCGATTGGTGACGATGGCGCCTGCGGTCTTCATCACCGTTCCCCAATCCGGGGAGGTGGTGTCGGCGACCAAGATCTCGCCCGGCTGGAACGTGGATAGATCAGTCTGATGCGCGATCAGGCGAGCCTTGCCGGATGCGATCTTAGTGCCTACCGCTCTGCCTTCGGCCTTGAGCGGCCCCGTGCGCTCCAATCGGTATTCCTCGAGCTTCATGCGGTTGATGCGTGAGGAAACGGTCTCGGGCCGGGCCTGGACGATATAGAGCCTGCCGTCGAGGCCGTCCTTCGCCCATTCGATGTCCATGGGGCGGGTCTCTTTCGCCTTTGCGCTGTAATGCTCCTCAATCTTGATGGCGTAGTCGGCGAGAACAAGAACATCGTCGTCGGGGATGCAAAATCGGTCACGCTCCTTCTTGTCGGTCGGGATATTGCGCGTGTGCTGGCGCGCGCCTCCTTCCGCGTAGATCATCTTGACCTTCTTGGCTCCGAGGGAGCGGCGCAGAACCGCCCGGTTACCGCGCTTGAAAGTCGGTTTGAAGACATAGAACTCGTCGGGATCAACCGCCCCCTGCACGAGGTTTTCGCCCAGGCCATAGGAACCGGTGATGAAGACCACGTCCGGGAAGCCAGTTTCGGTATCGATCGTGAAGATGACGCCGGAAGAGGAGAGATCGGCGCGGACCATCTTCATGATGCCGACCGAGTTGAAGACCTTGAAGTGGTCGAACCCGTTGTCGATGCGGTAGCGAATGGCACGATCCGTAAACAGGCTGGCGAAACAGCGCCGCACGGAATCAAGCACTTGTGCCTCACCGGAGACGTTGAGATAGCTCTCGTGCTGCCCTGCAAAACTCGCGGTGGGAAGATCCTCAGCCGTGGCCGAGCTTCGCACCGCGACCGTCAATTGCGCACCGTATTCCGCGATCAGTTCACGATAAGCCCGCAGGATCTCACCGGCCAGATCCGCGGGGAGCGGGGCGCTATAGACGAGATCACGGGCCTGTCCTGCTCGCGCGGCGAGGTCCGCCACATCGCTCGGATCGACCCCACCCAGGATTTCATGAAGACGGGACCACCCTTGAGCGTGATCAAGGACATAGCGGTATGCTTCGGCCGTTATGGCGAAACCATTCGGCACAAGGAGGCCCTGAGGCATCAGCTCCCGATATAATTCGCCCAGAGACGCGTTCTTGCCTCCGACGAGGGGGACGTCTTTCAAACTGATTTCGCGGAAAAATCGAACAAACTGAAAGGTTTGAGCCATGGCTCTGTCCCGTTTTGGCGAAAGCGCCGTGGCCTGCAGAGCTAACCGGGCTCCGAAGCCGGGAAGGGCTCTTTCTTGATGGAAGCCTGGTCGAGGCCTGGGCCTTGATTGTTGATCCAGACCGATACCTCCTGGAGGGTATTGAACGCGCGCCCGCGGTCCGTGGCGCAGGGGCCAAAACCCGCTCTGATGATCCACTGGTGCGGACGGGAGCTGTGCGGGTCATCGACCTGAGCAATGACGGCTACCAGCCAGTCGCCCGCAAAGACAAGTCTGCCGTTTTCCCCGCCGCTCCGAACGGCGAGGTGTACGGGTTTGAAGCTGACCAAAGTCTCCATGAACCGCCTCCCGCTCATTCCCCTTACAAGACTGATGGGGCTTCGCGTCGAGGGCTTTGATCTTTCGCAAGAACGCGGGCGATGAGCGGTGTCTCATCGCCCGCGTTCTTGAAGGATGAGCCTCCCAAATCCTGGCTGATCAAGCCGATTTGAGGGACATGTTGATCTGCGGAGCCGCCGGGGGCTTCCGGCGCCAAATGCCGAAGAAGCCGAGCAGGCGCAGGGCGTTCAAGGTCACGAGAACCGTGCCACCTGTATCGGCGATGATCGCCATCCAGAGGCCCGTCGCGCCCGTGATGGTGGTCACGAGGAAGATCGCCTTCAATCCCAACGCGATGCCGATATTCTGGCGAATATTGGCCATCGTCGCTCGCGACAGGCGGATCATCGTGGCGACATCGGTGACGCGATTCCGCAGAAGGGCTGCATCCGCCGCCTCAAGGGCCACGTCTGTGCCGGACCCCATTGCCACGCCCACATGAGCCGCAGCCAAAGCCGGTGCGTCGTTGATGCCGTCGCCGACCATCAGGGTGTGGCGGCTTTCCGCCATCTTGCGAACCACGTCGGATTTGTCGCTCGGCATCATCTCCGCCCGCACGCCGACGTCCAAGGCGCGGCCGATGGCCTGACCCGTCCGGGCGTTGTCCCCCGTCAGCATGATGGTCTCGACACCGAGAGTCTTGAGATCGGACAGGCCTTGCTGAGCATCGGCCCGAGGTTCGTCGCGGAAGGCCATGATGCCGGCGACCGAGCTTCCGATCACGACGAGCGCAACGGTTTTGCCTTCCTCTTCAAGCGCTTCGAACTGGCGGATGAGCCGCGTGTCGAGAGCTGCCCGTTCGGCAGCGAAACGCGGAGCGCCGATGAAGACGGTCTGCGATCCGACCGTACCTTCCATGCCGCGTCCCGGGAGGGCGCGGACATTTGTGGCGGCGACCGGCGAGATCTCATCCTCCTCCGCCCGCGCGCCGACCGCTTGGGCGAGGGGATGGCTGGATTCCCGCTCGATTGCGAAAGCAAGGGAGAGAACCTCCTTCTTAGTCGTCGCTCCGACGGAGACGACATCCGTGACGAGGGGGCGCCCGAGCGTCAGCGTGCCCGTCTTGTCGAAAGCAACGACTTGAACCTTGGCGAGACTTTCAACGATTGCACCGCCCTTGACGAGAAGCCCATGACGGGCCGCCGTCGAGAGACTCGACGCAATGGCCGCAGGCACAGAGATGACCAGGGCGCAGGGGCAGCCGATCAGCAGCAGGGTCAAGCCGCGATAGATCCACGTTGCCCAATCCCCATCGAGAAATACGGGAGAGGTGAGGGCCACGAGCGCGGAGAGACCGACAATGAAGGGCATGTAGAACCGCGAAAAGCGGTCGATGAAACGCTCGGTCGGCGCTTTCGCCTCTTGCGCCTCTTCTACCAGGGCGATGATGCGCGCAATCATGTTGTCCTGCGCCGTGCGCTCGACCCGCACGCGGATCGCGGCGTCATGATTGATCGAACCTGAGAAGATCTCCGTGCCGGGCTCCTTCAGCTTGGGGATGGATTCGCCCGTGACGGGCGATTCATCGACGCTCGACGTACCATCTATCACCCTGCCGTCGGCGGGCACGCGGTCTCCCGGGCGTACCAGGACGACCTGGCCGATCCGCAATGTCTCCACCGACACCTCGCGCAACCGGCCGGCTTCGTCCACGATGGCCGTCTTCGGAACGAGCGCTCCCAGAGCCTTGATTCCCGCTCTCGCCTTGTTGGCGGCAACCCCTTCGAGCATTTCGCCGACCGCGAAGAGGAAGACGACGATCGCCGCTTCCTCGGCGGCTCCGATGAACAGGGCGCCAAAGGCCGCGATCGTGAGCAGCATTTGGATCGTGAAAAACGCTCCCGCCAAGGCGGCCATCAAGGCCCGCCGGGCAATAGGAGCTGCGGCGACGACCGTCGCAAGGATGAAGATCCAGTAGGAGGCCTGCGGCACCACAAGGCTTGCGGCATAGGCCGCGCCGACGAGCAGACCCGACGTTACGGCGATCTTGCCCTTATGGGTCGCCCACCAGGGAGGGGTGGGCTTTTCACTCGGTTTCGCCGGAGCAGCATTCACGGGAGCTGAGCGGCCGCGCATCAAGGTCGGCTGATAGCCGAGATTCCTAAGCTGGCTTTCGACGGCTGTGCCTTGCGTCTTGGCCTCGTCGAGCACGAGCGACAAGGTCTCGTTGGTGATGGAAACCTTGATTCCCGAAACGCCAGGCAGGCGCTCGAGAGCCGTGCTGATCGTGGCCGCGCAACTGCCGCAATCCATCCCCCCGACTTTCCAAATGTGCGCATCGGCAGATGGAGCTTCGACATGAGCATGAGCATGAGCGTGCGGGGTGTGATGATCGTGGCCGCAGCAGCTCCCATGCGCGTGATGGGAATGATGTTCCGTCTTGGGCGGGATTCGTGTCGGTTTGTATCCGAGCTTGGCCACGCGCTGTTCGATTTCGGATGCCTTGGTTTTCGCTTCGTCGAGAACGAGGGTCAAAGTCTCGTTTGTCGTGGAAAGCGCGATACCCGAGACGCCCGGCAGCCGTTCGAGAGCCGTACGGATGGTGGCAGAACAGCTGCCGCAATCCATACCCTCCACCTTCCACGTTGTCGAACCGGCCGCAGGTGCGGCGTTATCATGCGGATGACCGTGATGATCATGGTCGCAGCAAGCGTCGTTGAGAGGGGCGTTCATCCGATTCCTCAAGGGTGCGGTAAGTAGCGGGTTGACATCGGATGGGGAACCTAATTCCTCTAGTAACTCCAGGTTCAAGAGGAAATCTCATGCTGGAGCGAACTTTTTCGATTGGCCACGTCTCGGCGGTGACCGGATGCAAGGTCGAGACGATCCGCTTCTATGAGGGGATCGGCCTTCTTCCCGCGCCGGAGCGCACGGAAGGCAATCAACGCCGCTATCTGGCCAAACACGTGGAGCGGTTGCGATTCATCCTGCATGCCCGGGAACTCGGTCTCGCCGTCGAGGCGATCCGCCAGCTCATCGCCTTGAGCGAGAATCCGCTGGCTCCCTGCGAACAGGTCGATGAAATCGCCCGTCAGCAACTCCTGGCTGTTCGCGAAAAGATCGCCCGCCTCACGGGTCTGGCCGCCGAGTTGGAGCGTATCGTGGCAAGCTGTGACGGAAAGCGCGTCGCCGATTGCCGGGTCATCGAGGTGCTGGCGGACCACAGCGCCTGCGACCACGGGGACGGGCGAGACAAGACCCGATCCTGAGGGAGAATACAAAAAGGCTGCAGACGAGATGTCTGCAGCTAATGCTCGCGGCCCGAAGAAGGCCGCCATTAACGATTTCGTGCGCGGTTCCAGCCGCTCAGCTGAGGGCGGGGGCTGGGGTGTATCCGGCGAGGGTGATGATGCTGCTGATCTGAGCCAGATCGGAAGCCCCTTCGACCGATACGAGCTTGGCTTGGGGATCGGCCGTCACCTTCGCTCCCGGAATCGAGCTCTCGATGGCGCTCTTGATGGTGCCGGCGCAATGACCGCAAGTCATGTCATCGACGCGCACGGAAAGGCCCGCGCCTGTCGCAGCGGTGGAAGCCTGGTCATTGGAATGCTGGTGCTTGCTGCACATGGGAATGCTCCGTTTCAGGTGAGTGCCGCGACGGTGCAGCGTTCCAACGTGGTAAGGTCAAGCACCTTTTTCGAGGCCCCACGTGCTTCGTCTTCAAAGAGCCGACCGTCGCGAATTCAGAACGGACGAGTGTCCTGTCGATGTCTCGAAACTCGGCGAGGGTGTCGCTCCTCAGTCGTCATCTGAGAAGAGCTCGATGCATTTCCGGTCGACAGATGTCTCTACGACACTGTCAATGACCAGCGTGAAAGTTGATCGAGCCAGTTTGACATAATTCTAAATCTTTGATCAGCTGGTCAAATCAACGAGCTTGCCCCTTGAGAGGCGGGCCGAGGTGAACGGTTCGATAGCCTGGAAGCCCCGCCTTGAGCGGGCAGGAGGACTCATGACTTCAGCACCGGATATCCGTGCGGGGAGGCTTGGCTGCGGCGAGTATGCCGATGCCTTTTCCGATCTCCATGCACCGCTCGACAAGCATGAAGCGCGGGTTGCGGCGGAGCGTTGCCTTTTCTGTTACGATGCTCCCTGCGTCACGGCCTGCCCGACGAGTATCGACATTCCGCTTTTCATCAAGCAGATCGCGACGGGAAATGCGCAGGGTGCCGGTAAGACGATCCTCGATTCTAATATCCTCGGCGGCATGTGCGCCCGAGTCTGCCCCACCGAAACCCTCTGTGAGCAGGCCTGCGTGCGTAACGATGCTGAAGGCAAGCCGGTCATCATCGGCGAGTTGCAGCGTCACGCGACCGATGCCGTGATGGCCTCTGGGCGGCGGCTCTACAAGCAAGGCGCTCCGACAGGGAAACGCGTTGCGGTGGTCGGTGCCGGTCCGGCCGGTCTCTCCTGCGCGCACAAGCTTGCGACGCTCGGCTACGACGTGGTTGTTTTCGACGCGCGGCAAAAGCCCGGCGGGCTGAATGAGCATGGCATCGCGTCCTACAAATCCACGAATAACTTCGCTCAGGCCGAGGTGGACTGGATTCTCAGCGTCGGTGGCATCGAGTTGCGCTGCGGCCACGCGCTCGGCCGCGATTTCACACTGGCGGATCTTCGTCGCGATTTTGATGCAGTCTTTCTCGGCCTTGGTCTCCAGGCCGTCAACGCCCTTGGCGTCGACGACGGCGGGCTGCGCGGTGTCGAGGATGCGGTCGCCTTCATCGAGAACCTGCGTCAGTCGACTGATCTCTCCAAGTTGCCGATCGGACGGCGCGTCGTGGTGATCGGCGGCGGCATGACCGCAGTCGATGCCGCTGTGCAGGCGAAAAAGCTCGGGGCCGAGGAGGTGACGATCGTTTATCGCCGCAGCGCCGGTCAGATGGGTGCGAGCCGCTACGAGCAGGAGCTGGCACTGACCGAGGGGGTCGTGGTTCGGCACTGGGCGCGCCCGCTCTCGGTTCACGGTGAGAACGGCGCTCTACGCTCTGTCACCTTCGCCGCAACGGCCGAGAAGGACGGACGGCTTGTCGATACCGGTGAGACCTTCTCCCTCCCAGCCGATCAGCTCTTCAAGGCCATCGGTCAGCTCTTCGTGCCGCAGGATCTCGAAGGGTCGAGCGATACGCCCGACCTCGTCTCGGGACGCATTGCCGTGGACAGCGGACGACGGACCTCTCTTCCGGACGTCTGGGCCGGTGGCGACTGCGCGGCCGGCAGCCGGGATCTCACCGTGGTTGCCGTCGAAGACGGAAAACAGGCGGCTTTGTCCATCAATCATGCGCTCCGGGGCATCATGCCCATGGCAGCGGAATAAGGGAGGGCACCATGACCGATCTCAGCGTTAATTTCTGCGGCATCAAATCGCCGAACCCCTTCTGGCTCGCCTCCGCTCCTCCGACCGACAAGGCTTACAACATCGAGCGCGCCTTCCGCGCCGGATGGGGTGGTGTCGTGTGGAAAACCCTCGGCGAGGAGGGGCCGCCGGTCGTCAATGTCTCGGGCCCGCGTTACGGCGTGGTGCACGGACCCGACCGTCGGATCTCCGCCTTCAACAACATCGAACTCATCACCGACCGGCCTCTTGAAGTGAATCTTCAAGAGATCACCGAAATGAAGAAGCGTTGGCCGGATCGTGCCATCGTCGTGTCTCTGATGGTGCCCTGTGAGGAAGAGGCGTGGAAACGCATTCTCCCGCGCGTGGAGGCCACGGGAGCGGACGGCATCGAGCTCAACTTCGGCTGCCCACACGGCATGTCCGAGCGTGGCATGGGCGCCGCGGTCGGCCAGGTTCCGGAATATGTCGAGATGGTCACGCGCTGGTGCAAGACGCATTCGCGCATGCCGGTGATCGTCAAGCTCACGCCCAACATTTCCGACGTCCGCAAGCCTGCCGAGGCTGCGAAGCGGGGAGGGGCGGACGCGGTTTCCCTCATCAACACCATCAACTCGATTACCGGCGTCGATCTCGAGCGCATGATCCCGAGCCCGCACACGGACGGGAAGGCCACCCATGGCGGCATGTGCGGCCCGGCGGTGAAACCGATTGCCCTCAACATGGTGGCGGAAATCGCCCGCTCGCCTGCGACTCGCGGCTTGCCGATCTCCGGCATCGGCGGGATCGAGACCTGGCGCGACGCGGCGGAGTTCATCGCGCTGGGGTGCGGTACGGTGCAGGTCTGCACCGCCGCCATGGTTTACGGCTTCAAGATCGTTCAGGAGATGATCACGGGGCTCGAAGCGTTCATGGACGAGCGGGGCTACGCCAACATCTCCGACTTCGTCGGCGCGGCGGTTCCGAACGTCACCGACTGGCAGTATCTGAACCTCAATTACGCCGTGAAGGCGAAGATTGACCAGGATCTCTGCATCAAGTGCGGTCGCTGCCATGTGGCGTGTGAGGATACGTCACACCAGGCGATTACCCATCTCGTCAACGGCGTACGTCATTTTGAAGTGATCGACGAGGAATGCGTGGGCTGCAACCTCTGCGCCAGCGTCTGCCCCATCGAGAACTGCATCACCATGGAACCCCTGGTGAACGAAATCGACCGGCGGACGGGTCGCATGGTTGACGGCTCCTATCTCAATTGGACGCAGCACCCCAACAATCCGATGTCGGCGAAGCCTCTGCAGCCGGCCGAACCTGCTGAATGAGCTGTCTGACGGCGCCGGTCACCCGGCGCCGTTTCCATTTTTCGTCTTGATATGGATGATAGCCAGTATGATCGCTTCAAAGCTCTCGCGGCTCGTCTTCAGGCGGCAAGACGCCGTCGAGGATGATTCCCGACAGCATGGCGCGGGTCGTCTCGTAGAAGTCGTTCTCCTCGATACCCTTGCCCGTGAGCGCACGGATCTGGGTGCTGAAATCGGCATAGTGCTGCGTCGTCGCCCAGATCGCGAAGATGAGGTGCTTGGGATCGATGGGGCGCAATCGCCCCTCCCGGATCCACCCCTCGATGATGCGCGACTTGATCTCCACGAGTTCAAGCAAAGTTCCACCAAGAGCCGCCGTCAGATGCGGAGCGCCTTGCAGCATTTCCATTGCAAACAGACGCGAGGCAATTGGTTGGCTGCGGGAGTAGTCGAGCTTGCGGGCGATATAGGCGCTCAGCGCCACTCTGGGGTCGCTGAGCGCATCGAGCTCGCGAAGCGGCTCCAGCCACATGTCGAGGGTCCGTCGAAGGACTGCGGTATAGAGCTCTTCCTTCGTGCGGAAATAATACAGCAGGTTGGGCTTCGACAAACCGGCCGCCGCGGCGATCTGGTCGATGCGGGCCCCCTGGTATCCATAAGCTGCAAACACTTCGAGCGCGGCATCAAGGATGCGTTCCGCATTCGCTTCGCCTGTCCGGGTCGTCTTGCGCGCCGTCGTTTGCGCTCCCGACCCAACTTCATCAGCCACCGGACATCCCTTCATGCTGCTTTCGGCAGGGACCTTACGTCCCCGGGGATGGCTCCGGCAAGAGCAGCCCATCAACCACGCATTGCGACGCTGCCCAAGGCGTCCGCTTCAGGAGGATAGAACCATGAACGTCGTGCCAATGAGGCGCCCGATCCCCAATGATCTTGCCGCATTCTGGATGCCGTTCACGGCAAACCGGCAATTCAAGAAGACGCCGCGTCTGCTCGCGAGCGCTCAAGACATGCACTACTACACGGACGATGGCCGGGCGATCCTCGATGGCACCGCCGGCCTGTGGTGCGTGAATGCCGGTCACGGCCGCCCGAAGATCGTGGAGGCGGTGCAGCGCCAGGTCGCGGAGCTGGACTACGCGCCTGCGTTCCAGATGAGCCATCCGAAGGCTTTCGAGTTCGCCTCGCGCCTCGTGCAGATCTCTCCCGAGGGGCTGGATCACGTCTTCTTCACCAATTCCGGATCGGAATCGGTCGAGACTGCGTTGAAGATCGCGCTCGCCTACCAGCGCGTGAAGGGGCAGGGCTCCCGCACCCGGCTGATAGGCCGCGAGCGTGGCTACCACGGCGTGAATTTCGGCGGCATCTCGGTCGGCGGCATCGTGTCCAACCGCAAGATGTTCGGAACCCTGCTCTCCGGCGTCGACCATATCCGTCACACCCACGATCCCGCCCGCAACGCCTTCACCAAGGGCGAGCCGGAGCACGGTGTTGAACTGGCGGAGGATCTGGAGCGCGTCATCACGCTTCACGACGCTTCCACCATCGCGGCTGTCATCGTGGAGCCGGTTGCAGGTTCGACGGGCGTGCTCATTCCGCCGAAGGGCTATCTCAAGCGCTTGCGCGAGATCTGCGACAAGCACGGCATTCTCCTCATCTTCGACGAGGTCATCACGGGCTTCGGCCGTCTCGGAACACCTTTCGCCGCGGATTACTTCGGCGTCATCCCGGATATCATGATCACCGCCAAGGGCGTCACCAACGGCGTCGTTCCCATGGGCGCGGTCTTCGTGAAATCGGAGATTTACGAAGCGTTCATGACGGGCCCCGAGCACCTTATCGAGTTCTTCCACGGCTACACCTATTCGGCGCATCCTCTGGCCTGCGCCGCAGGTATCGGCACGCTCGACACTTATGCGGACGAGGGCCTCCTGACCCGAGGCGCGGAACTTGCGCCCTATTGGGAGCAGGCCCTTCACTCGCTCAAAGGCACGAAGCACGTGATCGATGTTCGCAATATCGGCCTCGTCGGCGCGATCGAGCTGGAGTCGATCGCTGGCGAGCCGACCAAGCGCGCCTTCTCCGTGTTCCTGGAATGTTTTGAGCGAGGGGTATTGATCCGCACGACCGGCGACATCATCGCGCTTTCGCCGCCGCTCATCGTCTCGAAAGAGCAGATCGACCAGATCGTCGGCACGATCGGTGATGTGCTGAAAGCGGCGGCATGATGCTCAGGGACCGAGCAAGGTTCCGGAGCGCCCGGCTTGGTTATTCGGCGAAAGTTCGCTGGCATGATCCTTGCGATGGGGAGTGAAACTGGTGCAGCTTAAGGGAGAGACCGTGCTGAAGCGCGTAGCGGAGGACTTCATGGGCGGAAGCGGAGTACCCTCTGGGCTCGCCTCGGGAACGAGGCCTGCATCCGAAGCACCACCCCATGCGCCTGTGGTCGACATCAAAGGCCTGTCTCTCACCTATGAGGCGGCTGACGGCCCGGTCTATGCGCTCTCGAACGTCGATCTGCAGATCACCGAGGGGGAGTTCGTCTCCTTCATCGGCCCCTCGGGCTGTGGGAAGACGACGCTGCTGCGGGTCATCGCTGACCTCGAGCAGCCGAATGGCGGCCACATCCATGTAAATGGCGTGAGCCCCAGCGAAGCCCGCGTGCGGCGCGACTATGGATTCATCTTCCAGGCACCCGCGCTCTATCCCTGGCGCACCATTCAGAAAAATGTCGAATTGCCGCTCGAAATTTTTGGTTTGTCCAAGGCTGAGCGGCAGGAGCGCTCCCAGCGGCAACTCGAACTCGTAAACCTCAAGGGCTTCGAGAAGAAGTTTCCCTGGCAGCTCTCTGGCGGCATGCAGCAGCGGGCCTCCATTGCCCGCGCGCTTTCCTTCGATCCGAAGCTCCTCCTCATGGACGAGCCGTTCGGGGCACTCGACGAGATCGTGCGCGATCACCTGAACGAGCAGCTTCTCAAGCTCTGGGACAAGACCCGCAAGACGGTGCTCTTCGTCACTCACTCCATTCCGGAGGCGGTGTTCCTGTCTTCCAAAATCGTGGTGATGTCGCCGCGCCCCGGGCGCATTATCGACGTGATCGATGCGAGCCACCTGGGTCGCGAGCGCAAGCTTGAAATTCGCGAGACGCCGGAATTCCTGAAGATCGCACACAGGGTCCGCGAGGGTCTGAGGGCTGGGCATTCCTATGACGACTAAGGCACTGAGCCTGCCCGTACGTCGGGCGTCCGGCAAAACCTCCCGCCTCGGGGAGGGGAACACGGGGCCTGTTCTCGTGGTCGTGCTGGCAATCCTGGCGTTCTGGTATGTCGCCGCCATTCTGATGAACTGGCAGGGGGTCGCGGATGCTTTCATTCGGGCGGGCGAGCAACGCTCCACGAGTGAGATCGTCCTCGCGACCATGGATCAGGAGCGGCCGATGCTGCCAGCTCCGCATCAAGTCCTCGTCGAACTGAAGAAAACCGTGATCGACACGGCAGTTACGTCCCGGCGAAGCCTCCTGTTTCATGCGTGGGTGACGCTTTCCTCGACGCTGCTCGGCTTTGCCCTCGGCGCGCTGCTTGGAAGTGTGCTCGCGGTGCTGATCGTCCATGTGAAGACGCTTGAGCGCAGCCTCATGCCCTGGATCATCTCCTCGCAGACGATCCCGATCCTCGCCATTGCGCCGATCATCATCGTCGTTCTGGGCTCGATCGGTATTACGGGTCTGTTCCCGAAGGCGATCATCTCCGCCTATCTCTGCTTCTTTCCGATCACGATCAGCATGGTGAAGGGGCTGACTTCGCCTGACCCCATGCAGCGCGACCTCATGCGCACCTACTCGGCGTCACTGGCGCAAACCTTCTGGAAGCTGCGGCTCCCGGCCTCGCTGCCCTATCTCTTCACGGGACTGAAGGTGGCGATCGCCATCAGCCTTGTCGGCGCCATTGTAGGCGAGTTGCCGACAGGGGCCCAGGCAGGTCTCGGCGCGCGGCTTCTCGCCGGGTCCTATTATGGCCAGACCATCCAGATCTGGGCCGCGCTCTTTGGCGCGGCAATCCTGGCCTCCCTGCTCGTCGCTATCGTCAGCATCGCGGAGCGCATCGTGAACCGCAGCATGGGAGCGCGCTCCGCATGAATGTCTCTCGTCGCGCCATCGTCCTGACGCCGCTCGCTCTGCTGGGCTGCGCCTACGCGCTCAATCTGGTGCATAGCCCCACCGTGGCGGGCCAGGCCGGTCTTGGTTTCTGGGCCTTTATCATCGTCCTGTGGCTCGCAGCGGCAGTTGCGTTGAGCGGGCTCTCAAATCTACGCCCCAAAAATCTCAATATGCGGCGTCTCGCGGGTCTCTGCGTGCCGATTCTCTTCGGTGCCTTCCTGTTCTTCCTGTGGGAAGTTATCGTCGTCGGCGCGGGCGTTCCATCCGTGCTCATGCCGGCTCCTTCAGCGATTGGCGGCCGCTTCGTCGCTTCGTTGCCTGTGCTGCTCGCCGATTTTCTACAGACCTTCGTGAAATCGGTGCTGTCCGGCTACGTGATCGGGTGTCTGGCGGGCTTTCTCGTCGCTATCATCGCCGACCGGATTCCGTTTTTGAGGCGGGGCCTTCTGCCGCTCGGCAATTTCGTCTCGGCGCTTCCCGTCATCGGCATCGCGCCAATCATGGTCATGTGGTTCGGCTTCGATTGGCCGTCCAAAGCGGCGGTCGTGGTGGTGATGACGTTCTTCCCCATGCTGGTGAATACAGTGGCGGGCTTGGCGGCGGCGGGTCGGCTCGAGCACGACCTCATGCATTCCTACGCGGCGGGCTACTGGACGACGCTCGTGAAGCTTCGGCTTCCCGTCGCTCTGCCGTTCATCTTCAACGCTCTGAAGATCAACTCGACGCTGGCCTTGATCGGCGCGATCGTCGCGGAATTTTTCGGCACACCGATCGTGGGCATGGGCTTCAGAATCTCAATCGAGGTCTCCCGCATGTCGCTCGACATGGTGTGGGCCGAAATCGCGCTCGCTGCCATTGCCGGATCGATTTTCTATGGCCTTGTCGCTCTCGTCGAGCGCGGCGCAACATTTTGGCATCCGTCGTACCGCACATAAGGGAACAGCGGACGGCGTAGGAGGAGAGAAGAATGATGAGAAGCGTTCTACTGGCCGGGGCAGTCGCTCTCGGCTTCACCACTACCGCCTTCGCTCAAGCCGACAAGGTGACGATCCAGTTGAAGTGGGTCACCCAAGCTCAGTTCGCGGGCTATTACGTCGCGAAGGACAAGGGCTTCTACAAGGAAGCTGGCCTTGATGTGACCGTCAAGCCGGGTGGCCCGGACATCGCACCGCCTCAGGTCATCGCCGGCGGCGGCGCTGACGTGGTGGTGGATTGGATGCCGTCTGCACTTGCCGCGCGCGAGAAGGGCGTCGCTCTCGTCAACATCGCTCAGCCGTTCAAGAGGTCGGGCATGATGCTGACCTGCCGCGCGGAGACCGGCATCAAATCCCCACAGGACCTGAAGGGTCGTACGCTCGGCGTCTGGTTCTCGGGCAATGAATATCCGTTCCTCGCCTGGATGGCGAAGCTCGGTTTCAAGACCGATGGATCGGCCGGTGGCGTGAAGGTCCTGAAGCAGGGCTTCAACGTCGATCCGCTCATCCAGAAGCAGGCCGACTGCATCTCCACCATGACCTACAACGAATATTGGCAGGTCATCGACGCGGGCTTCAAGCCCGAGCAACTCGTTGTCTTCAAGTATGAGGACCAGGGCGTCGCGACGTTGGAGGACGGCCTTTATGTCATGCAGGATAAGCTGAAAGACCCGGCCTTCGTCGCCAAAATGGCGAAGTTCGTCGCGGCCTCTCAGAAGGGCTGGGACTATGTGCGCCAGAACCCGGACGAGGCAGCCAAGATCATCCTCGACAATGACGCCTCGGGCGCTCAGACCGAGAAGCACCAGAAGCGCATGGCGGCCGAAATTGCCAAGCTTCTTGACACCGCAGGCAAGGGCAAACTCGATCCGGCCGACTATGACCGCACGATCGCGACCCTGCTCGCCTCCGGCGGCGACTCGCCGGTGATCACGAAGAAGCCCGAAGGCGCCTGGAGCCACGCTGTCGCCGACGCCATCAAGTAACTTTCATCAAAAACCCGATCCTTCTCCCTCTCTTGGGGAGAAGGACGCGCTCGGCCCGCGCGCCCCGAGCCTCTCCCCGACAAGGGGATGTCGATTTCAGAAACCTCACAAGAAACAATCAGAGGAGACATCCATCATGGCCCTACTCATTCGCGGCGGCACCGTCGTCAATGCTGATCTGAGCCGCCGCGCCGACGTCCTGGTGGACGGCGAACGGATCATCGCCGTCGGCGAGAACCTTGAAGCACCCGCCGGTGCCGAGATCGTCGATGCGGGCGGCGCTTTCGTCATGCCGGGCGGCATCGATCCGCATACGCACATGGAGCTCCTGTTTATGGGGACCGTGTCGGCGGATGATTTCGAGTGGGGCACGAAAGCGGCGTTGTCAGGAGGCACCACGACGATCGTGGATTTCTGCATTCCGGGTCAGAACCAGTCCCTTGTCGACGCTTATCGTGACTGGCGGAATAAGTCCGAGAAGGCAGCGGGCGACTATTCCTACCACCTCGCTGTCACCTCATGGTCCGATCAGGTGGAGCGCGACATGGGCGAGATCGTAAATACCCATGGGGTGAACACCTTCAAGCATTTCATGGCCTATAAGGGCGCGTTGATGGTGGATGACGACATCCTCTTCCGCTCCTTCAAGCGCTGCGCCGAACTCGGCGCCATCGCTCTCGTTCATGCCGAGAATGGCGATGTCGTCGCGCAGATGCAGGAAGACTTTATCGCGCAAGGCAAGACAGGTCCCGAGTTCCACGCCTATTCCCGCCCCCCGGCGGTCGAGGGTGAAGCCGCGCAACGGGCGATCGTGATCGCCGACATGGCGGGCTGCCCGCTTTACGTCGTCCACACTTCTTCGAAGCCGGCGCATGAGGCGATTGCCCGCGCCCGTGCGGAAGGCAAGCGCGTGTTCGGTGAGCCGCTGATCCAGCACCTCGTGCTCGACGAGACGGATTATCTCAACAAGAGCTGGGACCATGCCGCCCAGCGCGTGATGTCGCCGCCGTTCCGGCCGAAATCCCACCAGGACAGCCTCTGGGCCGGTCTCCAGGCGGGCTCGCTCCAAGTGGTCGCCACGGACCATTGCTCCTTCACCATGGAGCAGAAGCGCATCGGCAAGAACGATTTCCGCATGATCCCCAATGGGACCGGCGGGCTCGAGGACCGCATGCCCGTGCTCTGGAGCGCGGGTGTGAATTCCGGGCGGCTGACGCCGAACGAGTTCGTCGCAGCCACCTCCGCCAACGCAGCGCGCATTCTCAACATGTATCCCCAGAAGGGCGTCATCATGCCGGGAGCAGATGCGGACATCGTGATCTGGGATCCGAAGGCGACCAAGACCATTTCCGCGAAAACCCAGGTGAGCCGCATCGAATATAATGTGTTCGAGGGCTTCGAGCTCACCGGATTGCCCGTGAAGGTCTATCTGCGCGGCCGATTGGCGGCGGAAAACGGGCAGGTGAGGGCAGAGCGCGGCCAGGGCCGTTTCGTTTCCCGCCGCCCGCTGCCGGCCTTTGCGGAGGCGCAGCGCCGATTGAAAGCAAACACGGCGCCGAAGGCCGTGGCACGCTGAGACGAGATTAAAACATGCAAAATCTCACCATCAACCCTCAGCGTCTTTGGGACAGCCTGATGGAGACCGCCCGCATCGGGGGCACCGCGAAAGGCGGCATCTGTCGGCTCACCTTGACGGATCTCGACAAGGGGGTCCGTGACTGGTTCCGGGGGCAATGCGAGGCGCTGGGCTGCACGGTCACGGTCGATCAGGTCGGCAACATGTTCGCGTTCAAGCCGGGCAAGCGGAGCGACGTGGCGCCGATTGCGATGGGCAGTCATCTGGACACGCAGCCGACCGGCGGCAAGTTCGACGGCATCCTGGGCGTGCTCGGCGGCCTGGAGGTCATGCGCACGCTTCACGATCTCAGCTACGACACCAACGCGCCGCTGATGCTCGTGAACTGGACGAACGAGGAAGGCTCGCGTTTCGCACCCGCCATGCTTGGCTCGGGCGTCTACGCTGGCGTGTTCGACCGCGCCTTCGCGGATAGTCGGGAAGACCGGCAGGGCGTGCGCTTCGCGGATGCCATAGAGAGCATCGGCTATCGCGGCGAGGCTGCGCCGGGTTCGGTGAAGTTCGGCGCCATGTTCGAACTCCATATCGAGCAGGGGCCGATCCTCGAGGCCGAGCAGAAGGTGGTGGGCGTCGTCACCGGCGTGCAGGGCATGCGCTGGTATGAAGTCGAGTGCACCGGCCGAGAGGCGCATACGGGCTCTACCCCCATGAACCTGCGCGCCAATGCTCTTCTGGGGGCGGCGCGCGTCGTCGAGCGCGTGAACCAGATCGCTCTGGAACATGCGCCGTCCGCAGTCGGCACGGTTGGCCTCGTGGAGGTGAAGCCGAACTCCCGCAATGTGATTCCGGGCCACGTGTTCTTCACCGTCGATTTCCGGCATCCGGACGATGCCGTGCTCGATGTGATGGAGCGCAAGCTGATGGAGGCCATTCCCGCCATCGCGAAGGAGATCGGCCTCGAAGCGGTGGCGAAGAAGGTGTGGGATTCCCCCGCTGTGCGCTTCGATGCCGAATGCGTCGCTGCCGTGCGCGCAGGCACCGAGAAGGCAGGCTTCCCAACCCGCGACATGGTGTCGGGGGCGGGGCACGATGCCGCCTATATCGCGCGCGTGGCCCCCACCACGATGATCTTCGTTCCGTGCGAGGGCGGCTTGAGCCACAACGAAGCGGAGAGCACCACGCTCGAAGAATGTTCCTCCGGGGCTCAGGTTCTGTTGAACGCCGTGCTGGAATACGATCAACGGTTCGCTTGAACACCGTTTCCTTTCGAGCGGCGTCGGCTTCGTGCTGACGCCGCTCATGCCGATACTTCGTCGTGTCCAGCAGTTTCAATTTGCGTTTGATCATCGCGACCAAGGCGCTTCGTGTCGCCCATCTCGCGACGGCGAAAGAGCCACATGAGAGGCCGATATGAGAGCGAATACGACGTCACCACCGAACGCGGAGCGGAGCACGCCGTCACTTACCTCGAACCGCCTGTTCTCAGTCTTCTGTCTGGGCGGCTATCTGTTGTCGATCTCCTATGGCACGACCTTCCTGCTGGCGCTGCTGGTTGCCTCGCGTGGAGGCAATGAGGGCGATGCCGGATTGATCATCTCGACGGCGATCATCAGCACTATCGGGGCCGTGATCCTGTCGGGGCATTTCAGCGATGCCGTCGGAGCGCCACGGGCCATTGCAGTATCGGGTGTTGTGCTCTGCCTTAGCTGCCTTGGCTTTGCCACCGCTCCCGGTGTCGGGATTGGCATGCTGCTTTGCGGGTTTCTGCTCGGCTGTGGCTGGGGCGTATTCTACACGCTTGGTCCCATCGTGGTCGCGACGATCATCGAACCGGCCAGGCGCATCCGCTTCTTCGCCTTGCTCTCCGGCAGCATGATGAGTGGGATCGGAACGGGACCGATCCTGGGTCGGATTGCGAAGCTGCTCGACCTGCCGCTCGAAACGACCTATCTGGTCGCCGCCGCGACGAGTCTTGCGGGCGGCCTGATTTTCCTCGCTTTGCATGAACCGATCCGGCGTATCGCCGCCGCCAACGGGACGGCCAGCGTGAGTCGCTTGTCCCTCGCGAGCGTCAACCGCGTCTTGCGGTCTAAGGCCGTCTTTCCGATCGTCATGGTGGGGCTCGGCGGGGCGATCTTCGGCGGTTTGTCGAGCTTTCAAACCTCCTACGCCACGGCGAAGGGGCTCGACTTCTCGATCTTCTTCATTGGCTTCATGAGCGCCGCTATCGGCTGCCGGATGTTTCTGTCCGGTATCGTGACGCGGCAAAATCCTCATCTGATGGCGACGATCCTCACGTTCCTGATCGTCGTGTCGATCCTGATGTTCTGGTTCTTCGTCAGCGGATGGGCGACGTACCTGGTTGCCTCCGTTACGCTCGGCGTCGGTTACGGTCTCACCTATTCGGTGATCAACGGCCTTGCCGCCAACGAAGCGCCACCCGGTGAAACGCCGCAATCCCTGCTGCTCTTCAGCCTGGCATACTTCATCGGTGTTTTTGGTTATCCGCTTCTGGCAGGCAAGATCATCGTCGCGTCAGGCATCGCGGCTCTCCTGTTGGCTACGCTGTGCATTTCCCTTGCCAACTGGGGCATCGCCATCGGGCGACTTCTGCCGCGAATGAAGATTATGCGAGAGAGCATGCCATCGGCATGACCTGAAAGAGGCTCTGGAATATCTTATTCTCCGCATTTTCCGACGCGGAACCAGGCTGTAAAATTTGCTCTAAGGCTTCGGCACCTGTTTGAGCTGAGCGATGAGGCGCGAAAGATTCAGGTTGTCGGGTGCCAGTGTTCGCAATCGTTCCGCGTAGGCGAGAGCCTTTTGGACATCACGCTGGCGCAGGGCGTCCTGCATGAGCGCCGATAGAATGTCGGCGTCTGACGGATGGCGGTCGATCGCCTGTTCCAACACCTGCCGGGCTTCGTCTGATCGTCCGGCGGATTGCAGGGCGATCGCGTAGACATAGGCATAGCGCGCGTGTTCGGGCTCGAGTTCGGTAGCGCGGCGCAACTGATCCAAGGCCTCAGGTTGTCGTTTCAGGCGGATCAGCGTCAGGCCTAGCGCGTAGTGGGGGGCGGCCGCTTGTGGTGCGACGGAAATCGCAGATCGCAAGAGTTGCTCGGCCATCGGATCGCGGCCTTGCGTGCGGTAAAGATCGGCAAGATCCACCCGCGCAGGGACCGAGGCTGGGGCGAGCTTGATTGCCGCGAGATACTCGGCCTCCGCTTCCGCCATCTTGCCCTGACGCGCGAAGAAGCCGGCCAGATTATTCCGGCTCTCGGGACGATCTGCATTCAGGCGCTCGGCGGCAACGTATTCGTCGGCGGCGCGATCGAACGCCGCTCGGTCATTGGCGGGAATTGTCGCCGCCGGAACGTTCGCGAGCGTTGTCGCCGCTTCCATCCGGACCGCGCGGATTGGGTCGGAGAGGAGAGGGCTCGCCCGCCGCCAGCGCTGGTCCGGCGGTAGCCCACCGAGACCTCTTAGCGCCGCGATGCGGACCATCGGATCGGGATCGCTCAGGCTTTTCCCTCTGACGGCATCGACTTCCGCGGAGGCGCGGCCGTTCAGTTCGAGGAGCGCCGTCGCGCGGGCGATTGCAGGCGTGGCGCTGTCCTGCGCGACCTTGAGGAGGAGATCGCGCGCTTCCGGGAGTCCCTGCCGTGCGGCGTGGAAGGCGGTCGCGTAGGTCTGAAAGCCCTTCCGGTCGGGGCCGTGCCAACGCTCGACGGCGCTTGCGGCCCAGGCGGCGGGCTTGTCCTGATGGCAATCGTTGCACGCATTGGGCGTGCCGAGTTTAGCCGAGAGATCGGGGCGCGGAATGCGGAAGCTGTGATCGTGCCTTTTGTCCACGACCATGTAGGTGCGCGCGGGCATGTGGCAAGAAATGCAATCGGGCGCGGAGGGCCCCGCAGGATGGCCCGTATGCGCCACGGTCGCGAACTTCTCCGGCAGATGACATTGCGAACACACTTCGGCGCCTGCGGCCTTCAGCATGCCGCTATGCGGATCGTGGCAATCGGTGCAGACGACGCCCTTGGCATACATCTTGCTCTGCAGGAAGGACGCGTAGTTATAAACCTCGTCGTGCATCTGACCGTCGGCTTCGAAGAGATCCGCGGTCAGGAAGGCCGGAAGATGTGTGTCGGCAAGCGGGCGACCTGGACGCCAATCCTCGCTGAACTGTCCCCGGCGCGCATGGCAACGCGCGCACATCTCGACCTCTCCGCCATTGGCCTGAGGCACGGAGTATTCAGGGCTGCCTTTCTTCGGATCGGGAAACCACGTGACGGGTGCGCGTGGTGTCACGACGGATGCGAAGCCCCGATGCGCCACATCGGCGGCCTTTCCGCCGTTAGCCCATGCAAGATGACCTGACGCGGGTCCGTGACAGGATTCGCAGCCGAGAGAGACCTCCGAGAACGCCGTGTGAAAGGTGTTTTTCTCCGCGTCGTAATTCTTCTTCACCTCGGTCGAGTGGCACTCGGCGCACATGTAGTTCCAGTTCTGGTAGAGGCCGGTCCAGTGCAGCGAATCCGTCGAAGGCATCGGGGTGTCGGGGTAGAGATGAAGCCACCGCTGGCCGCCTTTTGCCTCAGGCCGTGTGTCCCAGGCGAAGGGGAGAGTCTGGATGCGTCCATCGGAGAATTCGACGAGATATTGCTGCAGCGGTTCGACGCCGAAGGTGTACTTCACCGGGAATTCCGTCGTCTTGCCGTCCTTGCCCTCGGTCTCGACGATGAAGCGGTTGTCCTTGCGGAAGAACCGCGCCTTGGAGCCATAATGCTCAGCGGTTGCGTCGTTGAAGTTGCCGGTAACCGTCTTCTCGTTTGCCTCCTGCATGGCGCGCGCGTGCTGGGATGTGCTCCAGGCGTTGGTTTCAGTGGCATGGCAGCCGGCGCAGGCGGCAGAACCGACATAGGCACTCGTCGCGCTCGTCGCGGGCGCGGCGCTAACCGGCGGGAGGCCCGTCTCCATCAAGAAGGCGATGCCGAGCAGGCCGATGGACGCCGCAAAGGCCTTGGCGATCAAGTGGTCGCGTTTGAACAGATCTCGCATGTCGCGGGTCAACGTTGCAGCCGAGCTTAACGTTCCCCCCGTACGGATGGCGAAACGGGCGACCCTTTCGGGCCGCCCGCTTTCTCATGTCGCGCGTGTCTCGTCGGCTAGTCGCTCGGATGATTGGTGCTCTTGAGCTGCGCCAATATCTGATCGAGGTTGTAGCTCTCCGGCGCTTGCAGCGGCGGGAACTGCTTGTAGGTCTCAAGGTGCTTGAACCACAATTGCTGGCCGATCGGGAGGAGGTTCCAGTCGTAGAGAAAGGCCGTGCTCGGCGCACCGAGCGCGCCGCCGATGCTCAGGGCGCTCTTCTGATCGATGCCGACGGCCTGCTCGAACGGATCGCGCTTGATGTTCTGGACCAACGTGAAGTGGAACGGAACGAGGGGCATGATCCAACCGGCGGGTCCCGGCTGCGACATGGTGTAGTACATCTTCCAGTTCTTGTAGCGCACCGCCGAGGGCGTTGCTCCCGAGTAGTAGAAGAAGAAGTCTCGCGCCGACTTCGTGGAGTTGGCTTCCAGGTAATCGCGCTGATCGACGCCATCGAGCGTCGTCTTCACGATTCCGGGATACCGGCCTGCTTCGATCTGGCTCTTGAGGCCGTCGCCCTTGGGGCCGCCGGCGATGTTTACGAGCGTGGGCAGCCAGTCGAGGGCCGCGAATAGCTGGTTCTTGACCGTGCCGGGTTTGATGTGCCCCGGCCAACGGACGACCAGCGGCGCGCGATAGCCGCCTTCCCAGGCCTCGCCCTTCTGGCCCTTGAACGGCGTGACGCCGCCGTCCGGGAAGCTGATCGCCTCCGCGCCGTTGTCGGTGGTGAAGACGACGATGGTATTGTCGGCCTGTCCCATGTCGTCGAGCTTCTTGAGCACGTAGCCGATGTTGTCATCCATCTGCTTCATGCCGGCTTCGTTGATGCCCCAATCCTTGCCGCCACGCTCGCCCAGCATGGCTTCATACTTTGGAGACAACACGGTTGTGACGTGCATGCGGGCCGGGTTGTACCAGACGAAGAAGGGCTTGTTGGTCTTCTTGGGGTCGTTGCGGTCGAGGAAGTCGATGACCTTGTCGGAGATCTCTTCGTCCACCGTCTTCGAACGCTCCAGCGTCAACGGTCCCTCGTCGCTGCAGCTTTGATTTTTCTCGGTGCCGTCAGAAGACTTGCACCACAGCACCGGACGTGGGGGCGTGAGACAAGTAGTGGTCTTGGGATCGACGGCTCCGGGGATGTCCGCAAGGCCCGGAATCGGCGTGTTTCGGCACGGCGGCGCGACCGTCTGCGTTAGCGGGTTCTTGTTGATGTCGGGGAAGCTCACCTGCTGCATCGCATCGAGATGATAGAGATAGCCCCAGTATTCCTGGAAGCCGTGGGCCGTGGGCAAGGCTTCGGTATGATCTCCCAGATGGTTCTTACCGAACTCGCCGGTGTTGTAGCCCAGATCGAACAAGAATTTCGCAACGGCCGGGGTGCCAGGGCGCAGCCAGGATGGGCTGCCCGGCAATTGCGGGGGGATCATGCCGGTGCGCAGAGGATACATCCCGGTGAAGAAGGCGTTCCGGCCGGAGGTGCAGCTCTGCATGGCGACATAGTCCATGAAGATCGCGCCTTCCTGCGCAATGCGATCGATGCTCGGCGTCTCCCCGACCATGACGCCGCGATGGTAGGCGCTCGGCTGCATCCAGCCGATATCGTCGCCCATGATGAACAGGATATTGGGTTTCTGCTGCGTCGGTTGCGCCGGCGGGGGCTGTTGAGCCTGCGCAGCCCCGACCGAAATGGTCAGAAGCACTCCGGCGGCCAAACCGCCGAGAGCCCGTAAGAGATTGACGTACGCCATGTGTCGTCTCCCTTGCTCGCATGAATTGGAATGGACGGCTGACACAGGCCGGGACGAGGCACTTGGGGCATCCGTCAGAACAAAGGCTGGGCAGGCGCGTCGAACGTCCGCTGCGAGCCGCAGACCACTCCGAATAAATTAGCATGGTCGTTTCCCGGCTGATTGATCGAACCGGCCTGCATTCTGACTATTCGGATATTTCCTCCCCCCTTTTAGGTATTGCCGGAATATGAGGCATGGAGCCGCCCAAGGCCCGGATCGGACGGACGTTCGAGGATTCCGCAATTCCGCGACCAATTCGTGGCCTGAGACGTTATGGCCGCAAGGGGGCTTGGTGAGAGGGGCTTGGAGAGGAGACTGAGATGGGACTTCTTGATCAAGTGCTCGGAGGCGTGACCGGATCGCAACCCAGCGGGTCGAGCTCGACATCGCCTATCGTCAAGGCAGTGCTTCTCTTGCTGGCAGCGAAAGCCGCCAAGAGTTACCTCAGCCCCTCGACCTCGCAGTCGGCCACCAATCCGGAGCAGGATGCCCGGGAGCCGGGTGCCGATACGACCGGCGGTCAGGACAAGATCACCAGCGGCATGTTGCGCGGTTTCCCGAGCCTGAGCGGTCTCGGATCACTGGTCGAGCGGCTCACCCAAGGCGGGCAGGGCGACACAGTCAAATCCTGGGTCGGGCCCGGCGAGAACAAATCCATTGCCCCCGATCAGTTGCACAACGCCCTTGGCCCCGAGTTGGTCGATCAGTTGCAACAGCAAACCGGGCTGCAGCGCGATCAACTCCTGAACGAACTCTCGCGGGTGCTGCCCCAGGTCGTCGACAAGCTGACGCCGGAGGGCCGCATGCCCACGGCACAAGAGGCAACCCGCTGGTAACTGAGCAGCGTCAGGACGGCAGACTTCTGCGGAAAATGCTCAAGCCGTCTGTCCTTGGGAAACTCGCTCCCAAGGACAGACGAGGAGTGCGCTAGGCGGGGCTCTTGGCCAGCGTCGCAAGATCGGCGCGCATCCCGTCGATCTGCTGCTTCAGGATGGGCGCCACGCCCGGGATCGCGAGAACCTTGGCGAACTGCTCGTTGAGCGCCGGGAGGCCAGATGCGACGATGGTGGCGAGAGCGGTTCGCCCATCCGCCGGGAGTTGGCCGACGAGACCGCGAACCTTCTCCATTTGCGCCTGCTCTTCCAGAAGCTTCGGGAGGGCGGCCTGGGCTGTCGCCGTGTCCGTGATCCCATTCAGCGAGGCTCTGAGTGCATCGAGGGTCGAGGTGGTTTGGTTCGCAATTTCGGTCCCGCCAGCGACGCTCTTGAGCGACGTCATGGCCTGGTCGACGCGGGCTCTGATCTGGTCGGCGGGGACAATCGCCCCAGTCGTTGCCGGGCCTCCTACCTGCTCCGTACTCGTTCGAGCCTGCTGCTCCGTGACCTGAGGCGTCATCCGGTTGCCAAACAGCCACCACGCCGCCGCCAAGGCGACGACGGCGGGGATCGCCCAATACTGCCAGCGCGCCGACGAGGCCATCGACGACGCTCCATGAGCCGCTCGTTGAGCCGAAGCGCTTGCGGCTTGCGCGGCTGTGGTCGTGGCCCGGGTGGCTTGGCCGGGTATGCCCTCGACATCGCTGAGCAGGCCAGATCCTCTCAAGATATCGGCAAATCCCGCCGGGAGCGCAGCCTGGATGTTGCCCCTCTGCGAACTCAGCAGCTGAGCCAAGCCGGGCGCGTCGAGCCTGCTCGTGCTTGTCTCCTTTGCGAGAGCCCCCGTCACCACGGATGCGAGAACCCCCAACAACGGCGAGGTCGAGCTCTGGTCAATTCCGGCAAATCTTGAAATAGCGCCGGTAAGAGCCTGAGTGGTCGATCCCCCGAGCAACGACGAGACGATACCCGAACCTCTCTCTGCCAGCATCTTTTGGCCTGGGCCACCGAGCGTTCCGGCCAAACTATCCAAAATGCCGGGGGGTTGCTGTGAGACCGTGTCATACAGCTTTCGCGCGCCATCGGGCGTGGCGGAGGCTTTCGTAAAGCCTCCAAAGAGCGCCGGCACCGCCGCTAGGACGGCCTTCTCCGTGGCAGTGCGGTCAAGGCCGAGAGCCATCGCGGCTCTGTTGATCAGGTCGGGGGTCAGGAATTGCATCACGAGCGAAATGAGGTTTGTGGGCATGATCATCCTCCTCCTAAGCAGGAGAGTGCCGAACCTCGGCGATCATGATTGCACGAAAATCGCCACGGTCGGCGCTTCTAAACAATTCATTGGGCTAGACAATTAACTTCCTCAACAGTCTATCAGTTCAGTGGTTATGCGGCTAGAAGGTGAGCACGCGGGTGTGACCAAAAGAACCCTTTCGGGAGCGTCGTCAGCGACCGGTCGTACCAGCTCTGACAGGCCTTTATCGCGTAGGGGTACCTCGTCAGAGTGAGAATACAGATTTCACGATCGCCCGTGACCAGCCCCGCTTCGGATCATGGCGGCGGCCTTTTCGCCGATCATGATTGCGGGCGCGTTTGTGTTGGCGCCGATGATCGTCGGCATGATGGAGCAATCGACAACCCGCAGGCCGCTCACGCCGCGAACCCGCAGCGAAGGATCGACGACCGAGGTCTCATCAGGCCCCATCCGGCATGTCCCGACCGGATGGTAGACCGTATCGACCCGCTCGCGCAGGATCGCGTGGATGTCGTCATCGCTGTGCACATTCGACGTGACCCAATCGAGCGTCCGCTGCGAGGCTAAAGCGGGGGCATCCATAAGACGGCGCGTGACCTTGAAGGCTTCAACCATCTGCTCGAAATCCGCTGGCTCGCCGAGGAAATTCGGGTCGATGGAAGGGGCTGCCATCGGATTGGCGCTCTGCAGCCTGACTGTTCCACGGCTGCGCGGACGAAGCAGGCAGACATGGCAGGAAAAGCCGTGCCCCCAATGCAGTGTACGCGCATGATCGTCGACCATCGCGACGACGAAATGGAGCTGGATGTCGGGAATGCTCAGCTCCGGGCGCGTCTTCAGGAAACCGCCTGCCTCGGCAAAATTCGTCGTCAACATGCCCCGGCGCTTCGTGATGTAACGCTTCGTCTCCCGCGCCAACCGACCGAACCCTCGGATTGAGAATCCGAGGAGGTCGAGGCTCCTGGACTTGTAGCCGAAGATGAAATCCGGGTGATCTTGAAGATTTTTGCCGATAGCGGGCAGGTGCGCGACGGTGCGGATCCCGAATTGTCTCAATTCATTCTCATCTCCGAGACCCGACAGCATAAGGATCTGCGGCGATTGCAGCGCTCCCGCGCTCAGGATGACCTCAGAGCGCGCGCGAAAGATGCGCCGATGACCTCCGTGCTCGAATTCGACGCCGGTCGCGCGCCTGCCCTCGTCGAACAGAATCCGGAGCACCCTGGCATTGCATTCCACATGTAAATTCGGCCGCGCACCGATATGCGGGTGGAGATAGGCTCGCGCGACGCTCCAGCGCTCGCCATTCTTCTGAGTGACCTGATACACCCCGAGGCCCTCCGGTTCAGGCACGTTGAAATCCTCGCAGAGAGGAAATTGCGCTTGCCGGGCCGCTTCGAGGAATATCGCGTGAAAGGGATTATCGGTTCTTGATTTTGAAACCGGAAGTGGACCGTCGCGACCATGCCAAGGTTCGCCGAATTCGTCGTTGCGCTCGGCTTTCTTGAAATAGGGCAATACCTCGTCGAAGCTCCAGCCTTCGTTGCCGAGAGAGGCCCAATGGTCGTAGTCCCACCGGTGGCCTCGCGTGTAGATCATCGCATTGATGGCGGAACTGCCACCAAGGACTTTCCCACGCGGCTGATAGCCTCGACGCCCATTCAGATTGGCTTGTTGCAGTGTTTCGAAAGCCCAGTTCTTGAGGGTCGAGGGCACCATGAGTACGCCCGCGGCCGGCAGTTTGACGACCCATCCGTTGCCGAACCCGCCTGCTTCGACAAGTGCGACCGTGACCTTGGGGTCCTCGCTCAGCCGGCTCGCTACGACACAACCGCTCGATCCGCCGCCAACGATCACGAAGTCGAACTCGTCCATCGACGGGCCTCCATCGAACCGGGAACGGGACCGCTACGCCGGAGATCGGGGCCTGCAATCATTTTCCCGCATGTCCGCACCCTGACCGCGCACTATAACCGTAGCGAGAGCCGCAGCCGTGGATGTTGAAAAATGTCAAACACTGAGCGCATGTCGGCGGTGGATACGACCTGGCTGCGCATGGACCAGCCCAACAATCTGATGCAGATCGTCGGTATCCTTGAACTCGAGCCTCCTGTCATCCTCGAGCGGATAGAGAATGCGCTGAGCGAGCGACTCCTGCGCTTCGACCGCTTCCGACAGCGGGTCGAGGACCGTTCCGGCATTCTCTGGTGGTCCGAAGATCTCCAATTCGACATCACACGCCATATCAAGCGGGTCCGTCTCCCGACGCCCGGAGGAAAGGGCGAATTGCAGCGGTATGTCGCCGAACTTGCGATGACGCCGCTCGATCCGAACCGCCCTCTTTGGCAGTTCCATGTGGTCGAGCACGACAGGGGTGGCGCGACGGTCGTCGCGCGCATCCATCACGCGATCGCCGACGGGATGGCGTTGCTGACCGTCATGCTGTCGCTGGTCGATGGGGAGCAGGTTGCCATGACGAACCGCAGGCCGCCTTCCCGGAGCCGGGAGGCTGGGCTGTTGGAGAGCATCTTGCGTCCCGTGTCGGAGGGTTTGCGCTTCTCGGGGGAAGTCTGGCGCAAGGGATTGGGCCTGGCGGGGGATCCCACGCAGACTCTCCGCCAAGGAACCAGCATTGCCGCCGAACTCGCGCATTTGGCGCTCATGCCGAGCGACAGCCAGACGCGTTTCAAAGGGCAGCTGTCAGGCAACAAACGCGTCGCCTGGACCGATCCCATCGCGCTCCCAGACGTGCTGGCGGTCAGCAACGCCCTCGGCTGCTCGATCAACGATATGCTGCTGGCCGCCGTGGCCGGCGCCCTGAATGGATACCTGGAAGATAATGGCGATGAGACCAAAGGTGTCGAAATACGGGCCCTCGTTCCCATCAACCTGCGTCCGCCCGGAATCGTACGGGAACTGGGGAACCGCTTTGGGGTCGTGGCCATCGAATTGCCTATCGGCCTCGCCAATCCTTTGGCTCGTCTCTACGAGGTCCATCGTCGGATGGAAGCGCTCAAGTCATCCTTCGAACCTCCGGTCACCCTAGGCTTGCTCGAAGCACTCGGCTATGCGCCGAAAATCGTGCAGGATCAGGTTTTCGAGCTCCTGCTCAGTCGCGCATCGGCCGTGATCACCAATGTGCCGGGGCCACGGGAGCCGCTTTATCTGGCCGGAAGCAAGATCCGGCAGATCATGTACTGGGTACCCCAGCCGGGCGAGATCGGCTTGGGAGTGTCGATCCTGTCCTACAATGGCCAAGTGCAGTTCGGCCTCATCACCGATGCAGCGCTCGTTCCGGATCCTGAAGCCATCGTCGCACGCTTCGAACCCGAGTTCGACCAGCTTCTTTATTTTGTGCTGCTCGGCCCCGGCGGCGAGGAATGGCCGGAAGAGCGGATTGAGAAGAAAGCGAAACCGGAACGGGAACTGAAGTCACGCAAGAGACGGCTCCCCCGCGCGGTCAGGGCCATGCCGAAGCAAGAACCGCGCTGATCAGCTCACCGGTTCCGCC
The DNA here is from genome assembly GCF_015694465.1 of Microvirga alba. Lineage (GTDB taxonomy): Bacteria > Pseudomonadota > Alphaproteobacteria > Rhizobiales > Beijerinckiaceae > Microvirga > Microvirga alba. Next base: position 11,949 of record NZ_JADQDO010000007.1, on the reverse strand, counting down.
TTTGCAAGCTCAACATCGAGGCTGTCCATCCCCCGGCTGCAGACGTTCCCAGCGCTTTTTGAGAGACCGGAACAATCGTGGCGTATGTCCGGCGATGGAAACCGTTTCCATCGCAGGTTCGTCATTCCGTCCTCCGCAGGACGGCACCGTCAGGAAGATGGGCTGAGGATTCGCGTGAAGGGCGCTTCGTCCTGCGGCGTAGACGACCTGCTCCTTCCAGACAGTTGTCCAGCTCGTCTAAGGTCTGTTCGAGCTTGGAGGTAGCCAGTTTCAATGCCTGTGGGCTCCGATCCTCCAGCCGCTTTCCCGAGGCGTTGAGCCTGCGGGTCGGATCGGTCAGGACGGACCTGTCGAGCTCGATGCCGTGCCGCGCGAGGATCGGGGCCAGTTCATCGAAGCGGTTCCTCAGGTCGGCCCGCGTGGCCTGATAGGCATGTTCCGAGAGGCGGCGGCGCTGCGCGTAGCTGAAGACATTCGTGAAGAACATCTCGGCATCGTCCCGGCGTGGCTCGAACAACAAGACGTCCGCGTTCGGGAATTCATGCCCATAACGGCCCATCGCAACCTGCATGCGGGAATAGATCATCGAGCGGAGGGTTTGCGACATCACGGCTGGCAGGCCTCCCGCGACGATGGACGTCCGCTTCTCGTGGACGCCACGCGCGGCGGTCTCGGAAATGAACGGGACGAGCGGGTTCACGCAGAAGAGAAGCTCCGCGCCCTGTTTCAACGCGACCGAGGCGTGCAACGTCTTCATCAGCACCCCGTCCACGAAGTAGCGATCATGGATCTTCACCGGAGGAAACAGGCCGGGCAGGGCGGCACTGGCCTGGATGGCACGAGAAATCGGCACGGTATCCCAGCCAGGTGTGCCGAAAGCCACCACTTCGTTCCTGTCCAGATCCGTCGCCACCAGAAAGAGTTGGCGGCGAAGCTTTCGAAAATCATTGGTGCGGTCGGTGTCGGACAAGATGCGCGCGAGGTAGTCGCTCATCGGAGAGCTATCGAAAATACCGGTCGGCAAGGCGCGCGACAATTCCTGAAACGTCTCGAAGAAACCTTTCGATGAAGGGGTTTCGAAATAGCGCTTGGCAGCGCTTGCGATGAGCCGTGGCAACGATCGCGCACGACTGACATATTCGCCGATGGCGGGACGAAGAAGAAGATCCGGCTCAAAAGGATCATCCCCTTCACTCTTGATGAAGATTTGATACATCCCGCGGGGCGTTATGCCGTTTGCCAATCCGGCAGCAATGAACGCACCGGAGCTGACCCCCACGAACATATCGCAATTGGCGAGATCGAGGCCGTTCAATGCCTCATCGAGGGCAACGAGAGAGCCAACCTCCCAGATGGCGCCCAAGGGACCGCCACCTGCCAGGGCGACACCGATCTTTCGGCGGGCCATCTCACGAGACCTTCTCTAATCTCATGCCGCCCGACGATGGGACCGGGTAGCCGCTACGCTCTTCTTCGCCGCGGTACGAGCCGGACGTGCCGTGGATCCTCCCACGGATTCCGACAGTTTCTTGGTGACGGCCGTGAGCTCGGAAACCCGCTTCGAGAGGCTGTCAATATCCTTCTTCGTGGGGACGTTGAGGCTGTGAAGGGCACGGTCAACGCGGCTTTCAAAGACTTTCTCGAGTTTGTCCCAGGTTCCGGTCGCCTTGGATCGTACGTCGGCCATTTGTTCGTTAGCGGCCTTCTTGGCGCGATTTTGAATCGTTTCGCCCTCCTTGACGAGGGCGTCGAACATCTTCGTGCCTTCCTTCTGGGCCTTGGCGAACGCTCCTAGCCCAGCGAGCCAGATCTGGTTTGCAGAGTCCCGAATGGCTGCGGAAAGTTGCCCATCCGAGCCGCCTCCCACGTGTTCTTTCAACTTGCCCGGCATCACGACGTCCTTTCTTGCACGGCTAAACCCGCACGGATCAGGCGGATAATATGAAGCCTAGGCTGGTCCGTGCGCATACACCTTGACGAATATCAATGCAGCTGCCGCTGAAGCTTCCAGTGTAAAAATTTCCAATCGATGGCGTGGTCCGCGCCGACCTCAAGAGGATGATCTAACGCCGAGGACTGAAAAGGATGATTTACTTCGTCACGGGGGCGAGCGGTTTCATCGGCAAAAGGCTCGTCCGCAAGCTCCTGTCACGACCCGAGGCGACGGTTTACTTCCTGGAGCGGGACGCTTCGGCGGAGAGCCTCGACGAGCTCCATCGCTTCTGGGGCGATGCGGCCGGCAGGACGGTCCCTGTCCAGGGGGACCTGACACAGGCCGGGCTGGGCCTCAAAAGCGAAGACCTGAATCGGCTCATGGGAAAAGTCGATCACGTCTTTCATCTGGCGGCGATCTACAATCTCGAGGCCGAGCCTGAAATTGTTTTGAGAACAAATATTAACGGTACCCGCGAGGTGGTCACGTTCGCGGGCAGGATCGGCGCGCGGAGATTTCACCACATCAGTTCCATCGCCGCGGCGGGCCTCTATGAAGGTATCTTTCGGGAGGACATGTTCAGCGAAGCCGAGCATCTCGATCACCCGTATTTCGCAAGCAAGCATGAATCTGAACGCGTGGTGCGCGAGGAGTGCCGGGTCCCGTGGCGGGTCTACCGGCCTGGCATCGTCGTTGGGGATTCCAGAACCGGCGAAATGGATAAGATCGATGGTCCTTATTACTTCTTCAAATTGATCCAGAAGATCCGCTGGCTCCAACCGGCATGGCTCCCAAGTCTCGGGATCGAGGGAGGGCGCATCAATCTCGTGCCGGTCGATTTCGTCGTTACGGCCCTCGACCATCTCTCGCATCTCGATGGGCATGACGGGTCCTGTTTCCATCTTACGGACCCGCGTCCCCACCGCGTCGGAGAGGTCTTGGACATCTTCGCGAGAGCCGCCCACGCACCACCCATGACCCTGCGGATCAATGCTTCATTGTTCGAGGTCATCCCTTCGAAGCTCCTGAAGGGTCTGATGGCGTTGCCTCCTTTCAGGCGCATCCGTGGGTCGATCATGAAGGATCTCGGCCTTCCTCAGGATATTCTCTCGGTCGTGAACTACCCGACGAAGTTCGACAACCGGCAGGCGGCGCAGCTTCTGACCCCGGCGGGAATCACGGTTCCGCCGATCGAGGATTATGCCTGGAAGCTCTGGGACTATTGGGAGCGCCATCTCGATCCGGACCTGTTCGTCGATCGCTCCCTGCGTGGCTGCGTCGCGGGACGAACCGTGCTGATCACCGGCGGCTCGTCGGGAATCGGCAAGGCCACCGCCTTCAAGGTGGCGGAAGCCGGTGCGACGACGATCATCGTCGCCCGGGATCCGGACAAGCTCGAGCGAACCCGCCGGGAAGCATCGGACCGCGGGTTGACCCTCATCACCTATTCGGCGGACCTGACCGATCAGCTGCAATGCGACGCCTTCATCGAGAAAGTGCGAGCCACACACGGCGCTGTCGATGTCCTGGTGAACAACGCGGGCCGCTCGATCCGCCGCGGAATTGAGGAATCCTTCGAGCGCATGCACGATTTCGAGCGTATGATGGCCATCAATTACTTCGGCTGCCTGCGGGTGACCCTCGGTCTCCTCCCTGAAATGGCCAAGCGTGGCAGCGGCCAGATCATCAATATCTCGTCCATTGGCGTGCTGGCGAACACGCCGCGCTTTTCCGCCTATGTCGCCTCCAAGGCTGCTCTCGAGGCATGGACCCGCTGCGCCGCAGCAGAGTTTCTCGACCGGGGCATTGAGTTCACAACGATCAACCTGCCGCTGGTCCGCACCCCCATGATCGCGCCGACCAAGGCGTATGACGATGTCGAGGCGCTGGCGCCCGAACAGGCTGCGGCCTTCGTTGTGCAGGCGATCATCCGCCGTCCTGTCCGCATCGCAACAAAGCTCGGGGTCTTCGGTGAAATCTTGCACGCGTTGTTGCCGCATGTCGCCCAGAACATCATGAATGCCGGCTACCGCATGTTCCCCGAAACGGCGGCGGGAGAGCCAGCGGGAACGGAAGCGTCGTCCGCGGAGCAGGTCGCGTTTACTCAACTGCTGCGCGGCATTCATTTCTGAGGGGCCGGCTGGAAGATCATCTGGAGAGAGCAGGGAGAGCGCAGCAGGGAGGATAATGACGATGGCGGAAACAACAGGTCATGATGCGGCTGCCGAGCCAAGGCAGCAAACCATAGGTGCCGGGGAGGGTCCTCGTGCGGCCCAGGGCATGGAGAGGATTTGGCTGAAGAGATACCCACCAGGAATCCCCGCCGAGATCGATTTGGAAGAATACCGTTCGCTTGGTGAACTCTTCGACATCAGCATCCGGAAATTCGGGCCGCTTCCAGCCTATGTCAGCTTTGGGACGGAGATCACCTACACGGAACTCGAGCGGCTCTCGCGCCAGTTCGGTGCCTATTTGCAAAACGTTGCGAGGCTCGATCCGGGAGCTCGTGTGGCCCTCATGATGCCGAACCTCCTGCAATATCCAGTCGCCATGTTCGGGGCGCTGCGGGCAGGCTACACGGTGGTGAATTGCAACCCTCTCTACAGCCCGAGAGAGCTGGAGCATCAGCTCAAAGATTCAGGCGCGGAGGCCATCGTGATCGTCGAGAACTTCGCTCATGTTCTCGAACAGGTAGTCGGCAAGACACAGGTCCGGCACGTCATCACGACTCAGATCGGAGACCTGCTACATTTCCCGAGAGGGCATATCGTCAATTTCATGGTGAAGTACGTGAAGAGGATGGTGCCCACCTGGAGTATTCCCAATGCCGTTCCGTTGCGGACCGCGTTAAAAAAGGGAGCCGGCGCGCCCTGGAGCCCGGCGAAGCTCGGCCCGGAGGACGTTGCTTTCCTCCAATATACGGGTGGCACGACGGGCGTTCCAAAAGGCGCGATGCTCACCCATCGCAACCTCATCGCCAATGTTCAGCAGGCCTACGCATGGCTCAAATCCTTCCTGCAGGAAGGAGAGGAAACCATCGTCACCGCATTGCCGCTCTACCACGTCTTCGCGCTGACCGCGAATTGCCTTGTCTTTTTCAAAATAGGCGCCCGCAACGTCCTGATCGCAAACCCGCGGGATGTTCCGGGTCTTGTTCAGGAACTTCGGAAGCATCAGTTCACGGTCATCACAGGGGTGAACACTCTTTTCGGCGCGCTTCTCAACCATCCGGATTTCGCCAAGATGGACTTTTCTCATCTCGAATTCTGCCTGGCAGGGGGGATGGCGGTGCAGCGTGCTGTCGCCGAGAGATGGAAGGAGGCGACCGGCAAGCCGTTGATCGAGGCTTACGGCCTGACGGAAACCTCTCCCGCCGTAACCATCAACCCGCTCGACCTCGTAGATTATAACGGCTCAGTTGGGCTTCCCGTCCCATCGACGGAGATCGCCATCCGAGACGACGATGGCCACGATCTGTCGATGGGCGAAGCCGGAGAACTATGCGTGCGCGGTCCGCAAGTGATGAAGGGCTATTGGAACCGCCCTGATGAAACCGCGAAGGTGATCATGGCCGATGGTTTTCTACGCACTGGCGATATTGCAACGGTGGACCAGCAAGGCTTCGTCCGCATCGTTGACCGCAAGAAGGACATGATCGTCGTCTCGGGCTTCAAGGTGTTTCCGAACGAGCTGGAAGGGGTGGTGATGCTCCATCCGGGAGTGCTGGAAGTGGGCGCTGTGGGGATCCCGGATCCGAATACCGGGGAGGCGGTCAAGATCGTCGTCGTGAAGCGCGATCCCAATCTGACCGCCGAGACGCTGATAGAACACTGCCGTAAGCACCTCACGCCTTACAAGGTTCCGAAACACGTGGAATTTCGAACCGAGTTGCCGAAGACTCCGGTCGGAAAGGTTCTTCGCCGAGCGCTTCAATAAGTACGATCAAACGCATCGGCGACGCTTACGCCGGTTTGATGCGCGGCAACCGCTTGATTGGTCACCGCACACGAAATAGCTATATTGCATGGTGGTCAAATTCAGCGGCCTGTTTCGACTAGAGGCATTCTAGGGGAGAAGATGCCCATACTTGTTCCATGGGACGAGTCTCGTGCGAGTGAGATCATCGTAGCGCATGTATCGCTAGAGGGTGCCGCGCTGCCGATCCTCCACGCCCTTCAGGAAGAGTTCGGATACATCCCCGAGGAGGCGGTGCCGCTTGTTGCATCGGCGCTCAATATCTCCCGCGCCGAGGTCCATGGGATCGTGACATTCTATCACGATTTTCGTCGCGAACCTGCCGGCAGGCATATCTTGAAGCTCTGTCGGGCAGAGGCGTGCCAATCCATGGGAGGCCCCCGCATGGCGCGCGATTTCCTCTCCCGTCTCGGCATTTCCTGGGGGGAAACGACGGCGGATCGGGCGCTCACAATTGAAAGCGTCTACTGCCTCGGCCTATGCGCCTGCGCTCCCTCGGCCATGTATGATGGCGAACCGCTGGGACGGCTCACCCCGGATAAGCTTGACGCGTTGGCGCGAGAGGCGCGGGAAACATGAGCAAGGTCTTCCTCTCACGCGATGCTGCATCGCTTGCGCTCGGTGCGTCTCGCATCGCACGCGAGATCGTCGAAGAGGCGGCGCGGCGCAACGTGGCATTGGATCTGGTCTCGACAGGCTCCCGCGGGCTATTCTGGCTCGAGCCTCTTGTCGAAGTGGAGACCCCGGAGGGGCGCATCGCCTACGGGCCGCTCGATGTGTCGGATATCGTCAGCCTCTTCGAGGCCGACTTCCTGAAGGGCGGAGCGCATGAATGCCGCATTGGCCACCTCGAAGAACATCCTTACCTGGCGAGCCAAACGCGCCTGACCTTCGCGCGATGCGGTCTCATCGATCCGCTTTCGATTGAGGATTATCGTTCCCACAGTGGATATGAGGGATTGGCTCGTGCGCTCTTGCTGGCGCCATCCGCGATTGTCGATGAAATAAGGCGCTCGGGCTTGCGCGGGCGCGGTGGCGCAGGGTTTCCCACCGGGATCAAGTGGGACACCGTCCTCAAGGCAAACGCCGAACAGAAATACGTGGTCTGCAACGCGGATGAAGGCGACAGCGGAACCTTTGCGGATCGCATGCTCATGGAAGGCGATCCGTTCTCATTGATCGAAGGCATGACCATCGCCGGGCTCGCCGTGGGGGCCACGAAGGGCTTCATCTATATCCGCTCGGAATATCCCCACGCCTATCGCACCCTGACCCGCGCTATCGAGATCGCCACCAAGGAGGGTTATCTCGGACCGTCCGTGCTGGGCTCGGGGCGCGCGTTCACGCTGGAAACGCGCTTGGGGGCGGGTGCCTACATCTGCGGCGAGGAGACCGCCCTCTTGGACAGCCTTGAGGGGAAACGCGGCATGGTAAGAGCGAAGCCACCCTTACCTGCGCTGAAGGGATTGTTCGGAAAACCGACTGTCGTCAACAACGTTCTCTCGTTGGCGACCGCGCCTTGGATCATGGTCCACGGCGCCAAGGCCTATGCGGATTTTGGCATGGGGCAATCGCGCGGCACGTTGCCGGTCCAATTGGCCGGGAATGTGAAACGCGGCGGCCTGATCGAACTGGCGTTCGGCGCGACGTTGCGCACGATCGTGGAGGAATTCGGCGGCGGTACAGCGACCGGAAGGCCCCTTCGAGCGGTTCAGGTCGGCGGCCCGCTTGGGGCCTATTTCCCTGAACACATGCTGGATCTTCCTTTGGACTACGAGGCTCTGGCTGCGGCAGAGGGGCTTCTCGGGCATGGCGGCGTTGTCGTCTTCGACGACAGCGTGGACATGGCACAGCAGGCCCGCGTCGCCTTTGAATTCTGCGCGGCGGAGAGCTGCGGAAAATGTACACCCTGTCGCATCGGCGCGGTACGGGGCGCTGAGGTCGTGGACCGGATCATTGCCGGGCTGGAGCGGGAGAAGAACTTCGCGCTCCTCGATGATCTCTGCCGCCTCATGACCGATGCTTCGCTCTGCGCCATGGGCGGCCTGACGCCGGTGCCGGTGCAGAGTGCACTGACCCATTTCCCTGACGATTTCGACAAAGCGCCGCAACTTCCCGCGGCAGCCGAGTGAGGCGCGCGACAATGGCCCTGATCGAGGAAATCGACTACGGCACGCCTATTCCGATAACCGATCAAAGGGTCGCTCTGACGATCGACGGCCAGTCGGTGAGCGTGCCCGCCGGCACGTCCGTCATGGCGGCGGCCATGATGCTGGGCACGAAGATCCCCAAGCTTTGCGCGAGCGACTCCCTGGAGGCTTTCGGCTCATGCCGTCTCTGTCTCGTCGAAATTGAGGGGCGACGCGGAACTCCCGCCTCCTGCACCACGCCAGTCGAGGCCGGCATGGTGGTTCATACGCAGAGTGATCGGCTTGCTGATCTACGACGCGGTGTCATGGAGCTCTACATCTCCGACCATCCGCTCGATTGTCTGACCTGTTCCGCCAACGGCGACTGCGAACTGCAAGACATGGCGGGCGATGTCGGTCTTCGGGAGGTCCGCTATGGATATGAGGGCGAAAGCCATCTTTCTGCACCTAACGACACTTCTAACCCGTACTTCACTTTCGAGGATTCCAAATGCATCGTCTGTTCGCGGTGCGTGCGGGCGTGCGAGGAGGTGCAGGGCACCTTCGCCCTGACGATCCAGGGGAGGGGCTTCGCCTCCCGCGTGTCGACAGGCGGCCTGGATTTCTTTAACTCCGAATGCGTCTCCTGCGGGGCTTGCGTTCAAGCTTGTCCGACCGCGACGCTGAACGAAAACAAGATCATCGCCCTGGGCCAACCGGAACACTCGGTCCTTACAACCTGCGCCTATTGCGGCGTCGGCTGCACGTTCAAGGCGGAGATGAAGGGCAATACGGTCGTACGCATGGTGCCCTACAAGGACGCGAAGGCGAATGAGGGCCATTCCTGCGTCAAAGGCCGCTTTGCCTGGGGTTACGCCACGCACAAAGACCGCATTATCAAGCCGATGATCAGGGAGAAGATCACCGATCCGTGGCGCGAGGTTTCCTGGGAGGAGGCGATCGGCCGTGCCGCCAGTGAGTTCAAGCGCATTCAGGCGCGATACGGCCGCGACTCCGTCGGTGGCATCACCTCGTCCCGCTGCACGAACGAGGAGACGTTCCTGGTTCAGAAGCTGGTGCGGGCAGGTTTCGGCAACAACAATGTCGATACCGTCGCCCGCGTCTGCCACTCGCCGACAGGCTACGGCCTGAAGGCGACCCTTGGAACATCGGCAGGCACGCAGGATTTCGCCTCCGTGGCGCATGCGGATGTCATTGTCGTTATTGGGGCGAACCCCACCGACGGGCACCCGGTTTTCGCGTCGCGCATGAAAAAGCGCCTGCGGGAGGGAGCGCGGCTCATCGTGGCCGATCCGCGTCGCATCGACCTGGTGAAGTCGCCTCATGTCAAGGCGGACTATTATCTGCCTCTGAAACCCGGAATGAATGTCGCGTTCATCAATGCCATCGCACATGTCGTCGTGACCGAGGGCCTGGTCAACCAAGACTATGTGCGCGAGCGTTGCGACCTGAACGACTTCGAGTCCTGGGCCCGTTTCATCGCTGATGAGCGCCACTCTCCCGAAGCCGTGGAGGAGCTGATCGGAGTTCCGGCTGCGGATGTGCGGGGTGCTGCGCGCCTTTACGCCACCGGCGGCAATGCGGCAATCTATTACGGCCTTGGCGTCACGGAGCACAGCCAGGGCTCGACCATGGTCATGGGCATGGCCAATCTTGCCATGGCCACCGGCAATATCGGCCGCGCCGGAGTCGGCATTAATCCTTTGCGGGGCCAGAACAATGTGCAGGGTTCCTGCGACATGGGCTCGTTTCCGCACGAATTCTCCGGCTACCGGCACGTATCCGACGAAGCGACGCGACAGATGTTCGAGGCTTTCTGGGGCGTGCCGTTGCAGAAGGAACCGGGGCTTCGCATTCCGAACATGTTGGATGAGGCTTGCGAGGGGACCTTCAAAGGGCTCTACATCCAGGGCGAAGATATCGCCCAATCCGATCCCGACACCCAGCATGTGATCGCCGGCCTGAAGGCCATGGAATGCGTCGTGATTCAGGACATCTTCCTGAACGAGACCGCCAAATACGCCCATGTGTTTCTACCGGGCTCCTCCTTCCTTGAGAAGGATGGCACCTTCACCAATGCCGAGCGGCGCATCAACCGCGTACGGAAGGTGATGCCACCGCTTGCGGGCAGGGCCGACTGGGAGGTGACCATAGCTCTCTCGAACGCTCTTGGTTTCTCGATGAACTATTCCCATCCCAGTGAGATCATGGCCGAAATCGCCCGCCTCACGCCGACCTTCGCCGGTGTTTCCTACGCGAAGCTGGATGCGCTCGGCTCGGTCCAATGGCCTTGCAATGAAGCAGCGCCTACAGGCACGCCGGTGATGCATGTGGACCATTTCGTACGGGGCAAGGGCCGATTCATGCTCACCGAGTTCGTGCCCACCCAGGAGCGCACCGGTCCACGCTTCCCTCTGATCCTTACGACGGGCCGCATCCTCACCCAGTACAATGTCGGAGTTCAGACACGGCGCACGCAGAACAGCCTTTGGCATGAGGAGGATATCCTCGAGATCCATCCGTTCGACGCAGAGAGCCGGGGTATCCGCGATGGAGACCTGGTCACTCTGGAGAGCCGTTCGGGCGCGATTACGCTTCGCGCCATCATCAGTGAGCGCATGCAACCCGGTGTGGTCTACACGACCTTCCATCACGCCAAGACCGGCGCGAACGTGGTCACGACGGACTATTCCGACTGGGCGACAAACTGCCCCGAATACAAGGTGACGGCGGTTCAGGTGCGACGGACGAACCATCCTTCCGACTGGCAGGAGAGATTTTTGGCGGAAGACCAATCCCTCAGGCGAATAGGAGCTGGCCTTGATGCCGCGAAGTGAGAGCAAGAGCGTTACTCCTGCGCGGCGGCCGGTTCGGCCTGGAGTTCCGATCTATGCGTTTGCCGGTGGTTCTGCCCAACCGAAAGGATCCGCAGACTGGAAATCGTCGCATGGGCACTGAGAAATTGATCCGCATGGCCAATCAGATCGCGGACTTCTTCCGGTCATACCCGGAAGAGGAAGCCATCGTCGGCATCCGCGACCACCTGGTGGCCTATTGGACGCCGGACATGCGGAATTCCATCGTGATCTATGCGGACAAAAGCGGCGGCGAGTTGGATCCGCTCGTAGTCAGGGCTTTGCGAGGTTTCCAGACAAAGCAAGGCGCAGCTGGCGGGGTAGTGCCATGAGCGGTCCTTCCACTTCGTGCCACAAACAGATGCCGCCTCATCGCTCGCTGTTGTCGACGCGCCCGATGTTGTGTTTTGAGATGTCGTCGGGCGGCCTTGAGCATCGCTTCGCGGTGGCCGAAGCATCTGAAGCCATGGTTGGGCCCTAACGAGCGATACCAGGCGAAGCTCCGCGGAAAAGGCCGTTTATGGGATAAGGACCTGTGGTTGCAGCCAGCGGACCGATGACCTACGCTTCGTCGTCGTTAGAGGCGAGGCCTGACAGACATGAAGAGCATTGTTAAAGGGCTGGTCGTCCTGAACGTGTTGGCCTTCGTCGTAACCGCAGCGACGGTTTGGTGCCTGGGAAAGAGCTCTGCAACCGACTTGCTTGATACCGCAAGCTACGTCGGGCTTGGGATGGGAGCTCTTGGGGCACTCATGTTCATGGGTTCCAGCTCTGGCACGAGCGCATCCACGGGAATCGCTGCAAGCGCAGCGGACCAGCCAAGCCAGATCATGAGCGCGCTTTGGATGGACCGGACCGCAGGCATTTCAGCCGGAGCCATGCTTGTCTTAGGTGGCATCACCTGGATCGGGCTTGCATGGCTCTTGGTCATGCTGGCCGGCCATGCTTGAGGCTGCGTGTGTTGCAACCACTTTGAAATGTCTCAGGTTTTTGCAATTTAGAAATGTCACAGGGTGCTACGGCGCCTCTGCCGGGG
>NZ_JADQDO010000006.1 GCF_015694465.1 Microvirga alba | reverse complement strand
GAGCGCTTCCAAATTGTCAGCGAGCCGGAAATCGACAGAGGCGTGGACAATGTCATAGCCCTCGTTCGCCGCTTCGACGATCGTGTCGCCAATGTTGTCGACGATGTAAGTGTCATCGCCTGCACCGCCGATCATGCGATCAGCGCCACTTCGTCCGTCCAGATAATCGTTCCCGCCGCCGCCGATAAGGGTGTTGTTTCCGAAGTTACCTGTGAGCGTGTTATCGAGATTATTGCCGATTCCTGTCGTGGCCTCTTGCCCCTCCAGAACGAGCGCTTCCAAATTGTCAGCGAGCCGGAAATCGACAGAGGCGTGGACAATGTCATAGCCCTCGTTCGCCGCTTCGACGATCGTGTCGCCGATGTTGTCGACGAAATAGACGTCGTCGCCCTGGCCGCCGACGAGCGTATCGGCTCCGGCGCCCCCATTCAGCGTGTCGTTGCCGTTTCCGCCCTCAAGCTGGTTTCGTCCGGCGTTGCCGATAAGTTCATTGTCCGCGTCGTTTCCTTTCCCATTGATGTCCGCGCTGCCGGACAGCGTGAGATTCTCGAAGTTGGTCTTTAGGGTATAGGATACAAAGGCAATGACCGTGTCGATGCCCTCATTAGGGTTCTCGACGAGTTCATCGAGTGTATCGCGAACTTTGTAGACGTCATTTCCGGCGCCACCGATGAGCTTATCAATACCGCCGCTGCCGCCATCCAGCGTATCGTTTCCCAAGCCGCCGTCGAGCGTGTTGTTTCCCGCGTTCCCCGTCAGCACATTGTTGGCGCTATTGCCGGTGCCGCTGATGTCGCCGACCCCAGTCAAGACAAGGTTTTCGAAATTTTTCAGCAGAGTATACGTGAACGAAGCTTGGACCGTATCGATGCCTTCGTCGGCGTTCTCAACAAGCTCGTCGTTTTCGTCGATGACATAATAGTCATTGCCTAGGCCGCCAATAAGTGTGTCCTGCCCCAGGCCTCCGTTGAGGAAATCGTTGCCGTCGCCACCGTCAATGACGTTGTTAAAATCATCGCCGATGATCGTGTTATCGCTTGCGTTCCCTAAAACATTGCGGGCCTCGGTAAGCGCATAAACACTTAAGTCAAAAATATCATCGTCTATCGTTGAGAAGACATAGGTCTTTGTCGCCGGGTTATATATAGGCATTGCGAAATCCCACGAATTGATATGATATTTTATATCAATAACTCGAAGGAAACGCAACGATCTCGCGAGGGAAAGGCTTTATTCCCTGCCCCGATGCCGCAAGGTATCTCCTCAGGCGAGGTGTCTTCTCGCCTCGGGGAGCAAAATTTGATTCTCGCGGCGAGAATGATACGTTATAAAAACATGCATATTTGATTGGGTTATCATGGCAGCTCTCGATGCGGTCCTTCGCCAGCATGGCGAAGGCGAGACGATCAAGGTTGGCGCGGAGGAGATTCGATTCGCGCTCACCAGCGCGGAGACGAACGGGCGCCTCGATTTGATCGAGCGCATGGTGTCGCCCAATTTCCAGTCGCCACCCCTGGCGCATACCCATACGCGCGAAGACTGGATGGGGTACCTGATCGAGGGACGGCTCGTCTTTCAGCTTGATGGCGAGACGAAGGAACTGAAGCCGGGCGGATCGCTGTTCGTTCCGCGCGGCGTCTATTTCCGCTGGTGGAATCCCGATCCCGTGCCGGCGCGCATTCTGTTTGCCTATACGCCCGGCGGCTTCGGCTCGTTTTTCAAGGAAGTTCTGGAGCTGTCGGCGCAAAAGGCCGATCGGGTCCACGATTATGACAAGACGCTGACGGGCATCATGAAGCTCCACGACAAATACGGGATGATCCGGCAAGAGCCGAAAGCCCCGTAAGGCGGGACCTCAAGGTTTCAGCGGCAGGCAGGATTGCAGGAAAACCGCGAGGTCGTCGGTCACATAATCAATGTGGGGAGTCTTCACGGCCTCCTGCTCGAAGGCCTCGCGGAAGGGATCGACGGTTTTCGGTACGACCAGCGTCGTCATCATGCCAAGCTCACGCGGAACGATCAGGTTCTTCGCGATATCCTCGAACATCGCCGAGCGCGACGGATCGACGATGTGCTTCTCGAGGAAGCTCTCGTAAGCCCGCCTTTCGGGCTTCGGGACGAAATTGGCATCGGCGATGTCGAACACATCCTCGAAATGATCGAGGATTCCGAGTTTCCTGGCCACGTTCTCCGCGTGCTTGCGGGAGCCGTTGGTCAGGATCAGCTTGCGGCCGGGAAGGTGTTCGATGGCGGTGCCGAGACCGATGTTCAACTCGAGATCGGCGTGATCGATGTCGTGCGCGAAGTCGAGGAAGTGGTGGGGATCGATGTTGTGCTCATTGATGAGCGCGCGCAGCGTCGTGCCATATTTGTGGTAGAAATATTTCTGCAGCGCTCTTGCTGATAGGCCGTCGAGGCCGAAAAGATCGGCGATGTAGAGCGTGATCCGTTCATCGATCTGAGGCCAGATCCGCGAGCTGTGCGGATAGAGCGTATTGTCGAGGTCGAAGACCCAGGTATCGACGTGAGCAAAGCTTCGTTGCTCGGCGGAGATCAGGGTGGCTGAGGCGGGTGGAACGGCTTTCATATCACTCTACAGACAACAATGGGGCCGGATGGCCCCATTGAAAACAATATAAGGACGGTTGGGCCCGCGGAAAAGGGCTCAGCCTCGTGTGATCAGCGTGCCGGCGCCGTGATCGGTGAACAGCTCCAGCAGCACCGCATGGGGCACCTTGCCGTCCAGAATGACGACTGCTTCGACGCCTCGCTCCATGGCGTAGATGCAGGTCTCGATTTTCGGGATCATGCCGTCGGTGATGGTGCCGTCCGCGATGAGGCGGCGGCAATCGTCGATGGTCATTTCCGGAATGAGGTTCTTGTTCTTGTCGAGCACGCCCGGAACGTCGGTCAGAAGCAGGAGGCGCTTTGCCGCCATGGCGCCGGCGATCGCTCCCGCGAAGGTGTCCGCGTTGACGTTGTAGGTATGGCCGTCCTGGCCGATCGCGACGGGCGCGAGAACCGGGATCAGCTCGGCGCTCAAAACCTGGTCGAGAACGGCGCGGTTCACATGCTCGGGCTCCCCGACGAAGCCGAGGTCGATGATCTTCTCGATGTTCGAATCAGGATCGACGGTGGTGCGGGTCACCTTGCGGGCGGTGACCATGTTGCCGTCCTTGCCGCACAGGCCGACGGCCTTGCCGCCTTCCGCCCCGATCCAGCCGACGATCTGCTTGTTGATGGAACCCGCGAGCACCATCTCGACGATCTCGACGGTTGCGGCATCGGTCACGCGAAGTCCGCCTTTGAACTCCGATTGAATGCCGAGCTTCTCCAGCATCTTGCCGATCTGCGGCCCGCCGCCATGGACGACGATGGGCTTGATGCCCGATTGCTCGAGCAGGACCACGTCCTCGGCGAAATCCTCGGCCGCCGCGCGGTCGCCCATGGCATGGCCGCCATACTTGATGACCACGACCTGCTGATCATAACGCTGCATGTGGGGCAGAGCCTGAACCAGGACCTCCGCGCGCACATGCACGTTGGGGAGCTGATCGGGCGTGGACGGATCGGACATGAAGGGCTCCGGCTCGGGTGGAATGGAACGGCGAGCCTTCTAGCCCAGGCGCGCCGCCAAGAAAACAGGGAGTTCAGCCTCGGCTGCGAACAAAGCAGGATGCGCCCGCCAGGAACCAGCCGATCATAAGCAGCACGCCGCCGGTCGGGGCGGCCATGGGAGCGAGCGCAACGCCCGCCAAGGCCCGGCGCGCGAGGTCGCCGCAGAACAGCGCGAGGCCGAGCACGAGAACATAGCCCGCCAGCCGTGCCAGCTTGGCGTTGATGGCCCCGCTCGCGACGAGGGCGATCAGCGCCAGGAGGGCCGGGGCATGAAACAGAAGGAATTGGGCCGCGATCGTGAGGCTGCCTCCCCCGGTGACATGGGCTGCAGCCGCCGACAAGGCGACGCCGGTGAGGCCGGCGAGCGCCGCAAGCGCCATGAGGATCCGGTCAGGCAGGATCATGCAGCGCCCCTTTCATGGAGGAGCTTTGCGATACCCGCGCGCAATTCGGGAATCCCGGAACCCGACCGGCTCGATGTCGGCATGATCTCTGGGAAGGCGGCGGCCCGCTTGGCGATCTTTTGCGCCGTATCGGCGATGCACTTCTCGATCTCACCCTCCTTCAGTTCATCCCCCTTCGTCAGGACGATCTGGTAGGAAACGGCGGCCTGATCGAGGCCGTCCAGCACTGCGGCGTCCAAGGGCTTGATGCCGTGCCGGGAGTCGATCAGCACATAGACGCGGGCGAGGCTGGCACGGCCGCGCAGGTAATCATGGATGAGCTTGGTCCAGGCCTGGACCTTCTGCTTTTCCACCGCGGCATAGCCGTAGCCGGGCATGTCGACGAGATGGAAATGCCCGCCGATGTCGAAGAAATTGAGCTGCTGCGTCCGGCCAGGCGTATGGGAGGTGCGCGCCAGGGTGTTACGCCCGGTCAGCGCGTTCACGAGGCTGGACTTGCCCACGTTGGAGCGCCCGGCGAAGGCGATTTCGACCTTGTCCATGGGGGGCAGGTTCTTCAGGGAGGTCGCGGCCCAGATGAAGTCCGCCGCGCCCGCAAAGAGCTTGCGGCCGGTTTCGAGGAAGGGATCGGTTTCAGGTGCCATTTCGGTCATGAGACCCTTATCGACGCTCGCAGGCCGTTCTTCAAGGCGTCAAGCCGCACCTTTCCCGGGGAAGCGCCCCTATTCGCGGCTTAGCCAGAACGGTTCTGCTTCCAGGAGCTTGCCACAGGCGGCCTCGGCGTCGCTGTGGAGTTTTTTCAGGCGCCGCTCCGCTCGGGCGGGCTTCTGCTGTCCTCGAGTCAGCACCAAGGCTTCGCCGACCACGATATCGTTCATGTCGCCCAACAGATCTTGCAGTCGCCGCAGGATGGCGAGCAAGGAGCGACGGCGTTTCTTGGCGGGGCCATCGGCGAACGAGGAAGCGAAGAACTCGGCCCCATAACGGAGCTTCTTGATGCGCATTCGCAGCCGGTGCCTTTCGTCGAAATCAAGCTCGGCAATGCGTTTCGCGCTCTTGCGGATCCGTTTCCAGTGCCGCGACAGCTCCAGCCCGGCCAATTCCTCGACCGTCAGGCGGCGCGCTACCCGGATGGCGCATTTCTTGCGGGTGAGCCATTTGCCGGATTCGATCCAGGCGGCCGTGTGCAGGATCGCGGCGGTGAAGCGTGGCTTTTCGAGCGTCTTCAACAGGACCTCGTAAGCCTCTGAACGCCGACGCTCGGCCTCCTCCAGCCAGACATCGTTCGGTGCCGAAAGCGTCGATTTGCGCAGTTCGCCGAGGAAGACATCAAGATCGCGAACCGCGCCAAGCTGTTTTCCCGCCCAGCGGAGATCGGCTTTGACGGCGCGGCTCTCGCGGCTTGAGAGCATGGACTTGAAGAGCGAGTTCGCGGCGTTGAGGCGGCGCAAGCCCACGCGCATCTGGTGCAGGATTTCCGGGTCCTGATGTCGGCGCAGGAGGGCTTCGTTGCGCACCACTTGAGACAGGCATGAGCGCGCGATGATCTGGAAGGACTCGGCGCAGGACGTCTTCGGCGGGAGATCGATCTCGTCGGCAGAGACCGGCTTGGCGGCGATCCCATCGAGAAGCGCGTAGCCGCGTTCCGATTTCGTGACCGGTGTCAGCCTCAATGGCGCAGCCTCCGAGAGATCGCGCGCGACCGCGAAGAGGGCGGAGGCGTCCCCCTTCTTCAGTTCGAGCTCCACCTCGCAGAAGCGCACGGAGCGGTGGCCTGCCACAACCTTCACCCGGTCAAGAGCAAGTTCCATGGTCGTGCCATTGCGTTCCACCTCGTAGGCCTTGCGATCGGTGTCGACCGTGAAGACAGGATGGACCTTTTCGCTGGCGGATGTGCCGGAGACGAAAGGCGCGAGAGGCGTGTCCGCCGCCGCCGCAACGTCGAGTTCGCCATCGACGGCGCATTCCCATTCCGACCGATCGAGGGCGAGACTTCGGTGTTTTCGCTCGGCTTTGATGGTCTGCGTGTAATGCCCGTTCTGCCGACGGACCCGAACGGACAGCCCCGCGCGGCGCAGGGCGAACTCGTCGGTGTCATAGTAGACCGCATGCAGAGATCCGCCGCGCTCGGCCAACGGACGGGCCTGCGCGAAGACGGGGTGGCCGAGAAGTAACGACATCCCATCGGAATCAAGCTCGAGCTTCAGCTCGACCTCGCGCGACTTGCCCGCCAAGCGTGTGGCCGGCTTTTTCTTTTTCAGTCGAGCTGCGCCCATCCAGAGCCCGTCGCGATCACCGCCATGCGGTCGATATAGGGCGGACCTTGATCTCCGCAACGCGTGGGTCAGGCGGTGTTTTTCAGAGCGGCGAGGTCCGCCCCGCGGATCGCGTTGAGGTTGCGCGTGATCTTGTCAACGCTCCAATCCCACCAGCGCAATGTGAGTAGCTCAGCGATGACATCGTCGGAAAAGCGTTGGCGCAAGACCTTTGCCGGATTGCCGCCGACAATAGCGTAAGGCGGCACGTCCGCCGTCACGACCGACTTTGCCGCAATAATTGCTCCGTCGCCGATTTTGACTCCCGGCATGATTGTGGCCTCGTGACCGATCCAGACATCGTTGCCGATGATCGTGTCACCCTTGAAGCCAGCTTTGATCGTGCCCCAATCGAACCCTTCCTCCCAGCCGTGACCGAAGATGTTGAAGGGATAAGTCGAGAATCCCGTCATGGCGTGATTGGCGCCATTCATGATGAATGTCACGCCCGTCGCGATCGCGCAGAATTTTCCAATGACAAGCTTGTCGCCGATGAAATCGAAATGATGCAGCACGCATCGCTCGACGAAACCCTCCGGGCCGCGCGGATCGTCATAATAGGTGAAGTCGCCGATCTCGATATTCGGCCGGTTCACGAGTCCTTTGAGAAATCCGACACGAGGGTGGCCTGGCATCGGATGCGGAGTCCGAGGATCGGGGCTGGGCATTATCATCATCTCCGAACTCATATGTACCGACCAAAAAAATCCCCGGGACAGGCCCGGGGATGATTGGAGCAGCTTGTCGCCGGATCAGCCCTTGGCGGGGCTCTTCCTGGCGAAAGTTTTGCGCAAGTTGTCGAAGAGTTCGATCTTCACGCCGTTCCGCTTCATGATGAAGCCTTGCTGCGTCACGGAGAGCAGGTTGTTCCAGGCCCAGTAGATCACGAGACCAGCCGGGAACGAGCCGAGCATGAAGGTGAAGATCACCGGCATCCAGGCGAAGACCTGCTTCTGGACCGGATCCGGCGGCTCCGGATTCATCTTCATCTGCAGCCACATGGTGACGCCCATGATCAGCGGCCAGGCGCCGAGCATCAGGAAGTGGCCGATCATCGGAACCGAACCCGGATCGTAGGGGATCAGGCCGAACAGGTTGAAGAGCGAGGTCGGATCGGGCGCGGCAAGGTCGCGGATCCAGCCGAAGAACGGCGCATGGCGCATTTCGATGGTGACGAAGAGCACCTTATAGAGCGCGAAGAAGACCGGGATCTGGATCAGCACCGGCCAGCAGCCGGCCACCGGATTGATCTTCTCCTTCTTGTAAAGCTCCATCAGCGCCTGCTGCTGCTTCATCTTGTCGTCGGCGTAGCGCTCGCGGATCGACGCCATTTCCGGCTGAACCGCCTTCATCTTCGCCATCGAAGCATAGGATTTGCTGGCGAGCGGGAAGAAGATGGCTTTCAGGATCACCGTCACGAGCAGGATCGCGACGCCGAAATTGCCGAAGAGCTTGTAGAAGAAGTCGAGCACCTTAAAGAGCGGCTTGGTGATGAAGTAGAACCAGCCCCAATCGATCAGGAGATCGAAGTTCTTGATGCCAAGGGAGCTGTGATAGCCGTCGACGACCGCCACTTCCTTCGCGCCTGCGAACAGGCGCTGCGTCGCTTCCGTCGTGCCGCCGGGCTGAAGTGTCTGGCTCCCGCCCAGCATATTGGCCTGATAGACGTGGTTGTTCGCGTCCAGCCGGGAGGTGAAGGAACCCTGGAAGGCCTGAGACTGATCGGGAATGACCGCAGCGGCCCAGTACTTGTCGGTGATGCCGACGAAGCCGCCGGTCACACCGTCCCATGTCTTGCCGACCGTGTTCTGGCCGGGCAGGGCGCCTTCCTTGTCGAGGTTGGTGTAGGTGATTTCCTGCAGGCCCTTGTCGCCAAGAACGCCGATCATGCCCTCGTGCAGCACATAGTAGCCGAGGGTCGCCGGCTTGCCGTGGCGGGACACGAGACCGTAAGCATTCAGCGTGACGGGTGCAGCGCCCTTGTTCTCGACCGCGTTCTTCACCGTGAACATGGATTTCTCATCCACGGCGATCGTGCGACGGAAGATCAGGCCCTGGCCGTTGTCCCAGCTCAAGGTCACCGGGGTCGACGGGGTCAGGGTCGTCCGGTCAGCCGTCCAGACGGTATCGGCGGTCGGCAGAGCGCTCGGCTGTGCGCCGACCCAGCCGAAATCGGCATAATAAGGGTTCGGGCTGCCGGAGGGCGAGAACAGGATGATGTTCGGGCTCTTCGGATCGACCGTCTCGCGATAATGCTTCAAAGCCACATCGTCGATACGGCCGCCGCGCAGGTTGATCGAGCCCGCGATGGCGGGAGTGTCGATGGCGACACGCGGGGAGCGGGCAAGCGCGGCCTCGCGGGTTTCGACGACTTGGGGAGCCGAGGAGCTCGGGACCGCGCCGGGAGCGGCCGGGGCCGTTGCCTGGCCGGGCGTCGACGCGTTCGGGGTGACTTGCGTGGATTGCTGCGCCGTATTCTGGGCAGCGAGGCGCTGTTTCTCCGACTGCGGAGCCGCGTAGAAATATTGCCAGCCGATCAGGATCGCCACTGACAGTGCGATGGCGACGATGAGGTTTTTGCTATCTTCACGCATGGGTATGTCCGCGACGCTCGCCGTTGGCGGGAGGTGGGGATGAAGGACGATCGGAAGGCCGGGTGCCTTTCGGTTTGGTCACGGTCCGAAGAGCGCGCCTAAGATCGTCGATGAGCACGTCATAGTCAGCGGTCAGGATGTCGCGCCGTCCAATAATCACGACGTCCATGTTGACGCTCGAATAGTCTTCGCCCGCCTTCTGGCAGACGGTTCGGAGCCGGCGCTTGATGCGGTTGCGCTCCGTCGCGTGGCCGACACGCTTCGTCACTGTAAGGCCGAAACGCAGGCCAAGACCCAAATCGTCGCGCGGACGGCCTTGAACGGTCATCCGCTCAGTATGAAAGCGGCGGCCGGAGGCCGCCGCGACGAAGTCAGGTCGTTTCGTCAGGCGCCCGATCAAGCGTGCGCAAGGCGCGCGCATCGGGCGGTCCTCTACGCTGCTTACGCCGACAGGCGCTTGCGGCCATGGGCGCGGCGAGCGGCAATAACCTTGCGGCCACCCTTGGTCGCCATGCGCGCACGGAAGCCGTGGCGGCGCTTGCGAACCAGCTTGCTCGGTTGATACGTCCTTTTCACGGCTCATCTCCGGTCGAATTGGGGGCAGCGGTGCTCGAAGGCTCGCGCCCGTCTGGAATGTCGTGGGGTTTCCCCCGAAACTGTCTCTAAAAAACGATCAGCGCCCCAGGAGAGCGCTGTCAGCTCGCGGGCTTATGACGGAAGGGCGCGCCAAAGTCAACGCCGCTCCGGACTTCGGAACCGCCGGCCTCCAGCGCTCCGGGCGCGCGGGGGATTGCGGTTTGGGGTTCGTCCGTTCCGACGCTAAATAGAACAAACGCCTCGCGGAGGAAACGTGGCAACAGACGGGCAGGAATTTTTATGGCGAAGAGGTGCCCGCATAGTGTGGCGCGGTCTGCCCCTGCTCGTCGTCCTGGTCGCCGTGGCCGTCATTTTCGCCACGGATCTGAACCGGACTCTGAGTTTCGAGTCGTTCCTCCGCTATCAGCAGCAGCTCAGGCACCTCGTCTCTGCCCATTTGCTTGAAATGCTCGGCCTTTACATGCTGCTTTACGTGGCAGCTGTGACGCTTTCGATGCCGGTTTCGGCCTTCCTGACGACCATCGGGGGATACCTGTTCGGTTGGCTCCTGGGAGGGGCGGCGGCCATTATGGCGGCCACTCTGGGGGCGACAGGCATCTTCCTGATTGCGAGAACCTCCATCGGACGCCCCCTCCTGCGGCGAACAAGCCCCCGAATCCAAGGCTTCGCGGCAGGATTTCAAAGGGAAGCATTTTCCTACCTTTTATGCCTCCGCCTTCTCCCCGTCGTGCCGTTCTGGCTGACGAATCTGGCGGCGGCCCTCTTCGCCGTCCCGCTGAGGACATTCGTCCTGGCGACCCAAATCGGCATGATTCCAGCCTCCTTCGCGTTTGCCATGGTCGGCGCGGGACTTGACGATGTCCTTGCCAAACAAGACAAAATCCGCGCGCAATGCATTGCCGCAGGAGGCACGGACTGCGCCATTTCACTCAAGGCCAAGAGCCTCCTCACGCCCGAGCTTTCGGTGGCCTTCGTGAGTCTAGGAATGCTGGCTCTTGCGCCGATTCTTGTCAGATATTGGCAGGGGCGGCGTTTCAAGGGGGATCGTGCGTGACGGCAACGGACGCCACCACACCGTTAACACCGGATCTTTGCGTCATCGGGGCGGGTGCCGCCGGACTTTCGGTGGCCTCGATCGCGGCGTCCCTTGGGGCTTCGGTCGTGCTCATCGAAAGCAACCGGATGGGGGGCGAGTGCCTCAACGTGGGGTGCGTTCCCTCCAAGGCGTTGATCGCGGCAGCTCGGTGGGCGCATGAGCGCGGCAGGGCTGACGGAGACGGTGCCGCCATCGATTTCTCTCGGGTGCAGCAGCATGTCGCGAGCGTGATCGCCGCGATAGCGCCGATGGATTCACCGGCCCGATACGGCGCGATGGGCGTGCAGGTGATTCAGGCGGAGGCGCATTTTACCGATGCCGTCACGGTCTCGGCGGGGGGCAGGGTTATCAAGGCCCGTCGATTCGTTCTTGCGACCGGCTCCCGTCCTGCCATTCCGCCGATTCCCGGTCTCGATCAGGTTCCATACCTGACCAGCGAAACGGTTTTCGAACTGACCGAGAGGCCCCGGCATCTCATGGTGATCGGCGGTGGGGCGGTCGGTGTCGAGCTCGCCCAGGCCTATCGGCGCCTTGGCGCCGCGGTCACGGTTATTGAGGCAGGACCGCGCATTGTGGCCCAAGAGGACCCCGAGATGGTGTCCGTCATCGAGCGGGCCCTCTGCCGTGAGGGCGTCACCCTGCGGAAAGGAGCCGCCATTGAGCGCATCGAGCTCCTCTCCTCAGGGAATATCGCGCTGCGCCTATGGAATGGGGACATCGTCGAGGGAAGCCATCTCCTCGTCGCCGCAGGTCGCGAACCGCGAATCGAGGGGCTGGAGCCGGCCGGAATCAAAGCCGATGCCTCCGGGATCCTGGTGAACAGACGTTTGAAGACGACCAATCGCAAGGTCTACGCCATCGGCGATTGCGCAGGGGCGATTGCGACGGGCGGGCGGTTCACCCACGTCGCCAATCATCACGCCGGGCTCGTGATCCGCAATGCCTTGTTCCGGTTACCTGCCAGGCTCGGCAAAACGCCTGTTCCGCGTGTCGTCCACACAGCCCCCGAACTCGCCACTGTCGGCCTGAGCGAGGCGGAGGCGAGGGCGAAACACGGGAGAATGAGAATTCTACGCTGGCCTCTGTCGAACAATGACAGGGCACGGGCCGAGGGTGCGACCGAGGGGCATGTAAAAGCCATCGTGACGCGGCGTGGCAAGATTCTTGGCTGTTCCATCGTGAGCGCGCAGGCGGGCGAACTCATTATGCCGTGGGTCTTGGCCATGGCGCGAGGATTGAAGGTTTCGGATCTTGCTGGTCTCGTCTACCCGTACCCGACCTTCTCCGAAGCGACCAAGGGCGCGGCGGTGGAGTTTCTGAAGCCGACGGCGCAAAAGCCGTGGCTTCGGTGGCTGATCGGCCTGGTTCGCCATTTGGGATAAAGCGGGATGAGCGTGGAGCAACCGCATTCGGTGAAAAGGCATCTCGGGAGACATCTCGGGCTGTCGGCGCGCCTGCTCCTGTTGACGGTGCTGTTCGTGATGATCGCGGAGGTGCTGATCTATGTGCCCTCCATTGCCAATTTCAGGCGGACCTGGCTCAGCGACCGCCTCGCGGCCGCGCAAGTTGCGGCGCTCGTGCTCGATGCAGCGCCGGAGGAGAGGCTTTCCGAAGAACTCGAAATGCGCCTTCTGAACGGCGTCGGCGCGAAGGCCATTGCCCTTCGGGCGGGTGGGAGAAGGAGCCTGCTTGCCACCGGCGAGATGCCCACCGAAGTCGGCAAAAGCATCGACCTGCGCTCTGCGCGGTGGGTCGATCTCGTCGGGGACGCTTTCGAGAGCCTGTTCATCGCATCCGACAAACCCATCAGGGTCGTCGGCTCCGGCATGAAGGTGGATTTCGTCGAGCTGATTCTCGACCCGCGCCCGTTGCGCGCTGCCATGCTCGAATTTTCGCGCAACATTCTCCTGCTGTCTTTATTGATCTCCGCCATCACGGCTGGCCTCGTCTATTTCGCGCTGCAATGGGTGATCGTGCGTCCGGTGCGGCGGTTGACCGGAAACATCACGGCCTTTTCGGAAAATCCGGAGGATGCCGCGAGGGTGATCCGACCGACCGACCGCGCCGACGAGATCGGTCTCGCCGAACAGGCCCTCGCACGGATGGAGAATACGCTCGCGGATGAATTGCGCGAGAAGCGCCGCCTTGCCCAACTCGGCCTTGCCGTCAGCAAGATCAATCATGAGCTGCGCAACATCCTGACCACCGCGCATCTGCTCACGGATCGTCTCGACCGGGTCAACGACGCAACCGTGCAGCGCGTCGCGCCGCGACTCGTCGCAACGCTCGACCGCGCCATCGCCTTCTGCGAATCGACGCTGGCCTATGGCCGGGCGACGGAGCAGTTGCCGCAGCGCCGTCTCTTTCCCTTGGCCCCACTCGTCGCCGATCTTGCTCATCTGACGGATCTCGCACCGGAGGTCGGAATCGCCTTCGAGGCGCAGGTGCCGCGAGATCTGATGATCGACGCGGATCGCGACCAACTCTCCCGCATCCTCGTGAATCTCGTTCGCAACGCGGTGCGGGCTCTCAGTCAGGTTGGAACACCGGAGGGGCAGCCGCGCATCCGTGTGAAGGCCATGCGGGAAGGCAACGAGGTCGCCATTCTCGTTGCGGACAACGGACCCGGAATTCCTGAGCGGGTCAGAGCGGATCTTTTCACGCCTTTCCGGAGCTCAACCGGGAAGGGAGGCACCGGCTTGGGGCTGACGATTGCGGCTGAGCTGGTTCATCTCCATGGCGGAACGATCGGCCTCGAGCATACGGAAATCGGCACTTGTTTCAGGCTCGTCATTCCCGATCGGCAGGTGCGGAGCAAAGAGATTTAAGTCTCGTGCAAATCTTCTTCACAATGAGGCTTGCCAACTGCGCTCGAACCCTTTAATTCACCCGCCACGGCAGACACGTTGCTTCCCGCAAGCAACTGCCGACAAGGCGCCCGTAGCTCAGCTGGATAGAGCACCAGACTACGAATCTGGGGGTCAGAGGTTCGAATCCTTTCGGGCGCGCCATTTCATTTTAGAATCCAAAACTCCGAGTCTGCTGCTTCGGCAGCTTCGGTTCCCGCGGAAAGCGTGGGATCGTCTCCTCCGGGTTTCAGCGTCGCCGCTGCCGATCATCCCCGATGGATTGGGCTTAAATCGCCTGAAGCGCGTCGATCAATAAGCGCTGAGCCGGCTCCAGTCTCGCTGCAAGGTCATCGGGCACGCCGGCGCGCAGCAGCATCGGCCCGACCGGATGAAATGAGACGATCGCTCGACCGTCGGTACCCTCTTGCACCAATACCCGCAGCGGGAGGTCAAGGGCTACTTGCGGAGTTGCGAGCATGACTGGTGTCCCGCCCTTGGGATGACCGTAGAGCAGCACGATTGTCGGAGGCATGATGGTTCCGATTTCGCGCGCGCCAGCTGCATGGTCGATACGAGCGAAGATTCTCATCCCCGCGGCCTCAATCGCTCCGACAAGGCGATCGAGCGTTGGCGCGAACGCCTCGGGGCTTACATATTCAACGGGATCGGAGTCTCTGGCATCCATGGC
This sequence comes from Microvirga alba, assembly GCF_015694465.1. GTDB lineage: Bacteria > Pseudomonadota > Alphaproteobacteria > Rhizobiales > Beijerinckiaceae > Microvirga > Microvirga alba. Next base: position 246,094 of record NZ_JADQDO010000006.1, on the reverse strand, counting down.
AAGGGCCCAAGGCAGGAGGACGTGTCCTCATCTGGCACTTGGGCGACGGTGGTTCAAAAGCAAGACGCCTGCGGGTTGAAGCTCAGCCCTCCAGCGTATTCCAGAATCGCCGGACGATCGCGCGTTCGTTTGCGAGATAGCGGTACAGGCGAATCTCGACGCTGAGATCCCACGATGCATCGCCTGCCCGTACGAGGCGACCGGTGGCGAGGTCGTCCGCCAGGATGCTCTCAGGGATCCAGGCCAGGCCCCAACCTTCGATCGCCATTGCCTTCAGTCCTTCCGACATCGTGTTCTCATAGACCGCTTCGCGCTTGAGCGGCCGGTTCTCGAACAGATTCGTCAGCGCATGGCCGAAGAACGCGCCAGGGCCATAGGCGAGATAGCGGACGGGTGCCGTCGTTGTTTCGATTTTGTGCAGGGGGCTGCCTTCTGCATCGGGAGCGGACACCGGAATGATGCTTTCCCGGCCCAGCGTTTTGTATGCGAACCGCGCCTCGTCGATCATGAGCGGAACGGCAGGATGTGCATAGATGAGGAGAAAGTCGCTCTCGCCTTCGGTGAGCGAGTTCACGAACGCTTCCATGCTGCTGTTGTCGGCGCTGAGGCGTGTCGCGAGGGCTCCGAACTTTGGCTCGACGCTTCGTAGCCAGCGCGGGAAAAAGGTGATCGAAAGCGTGTGCAGGGCCGCGAAGCTCAAGGTGTTCGCCTTGATGCCCTGGCTCCCGCGAACCTCGTTGCGGGTTCGATTGAGCGTGCTGACGATCTCCTGCGCAACCGGAAGGAAATCCTGGCCCGCCGGCGTCAGATGGGCGGGGAAGGTGGCCCGGTCGACCAGCGTGACGCCAACCCATGTCTCAAGCTGCTTGATGCGGCGGCTGAAGGCGGATTGCGTGACGTGGCGCTCCTCGGCGGAACGCGAGAAACTCAACGTGTTCGCGAGGCTGATGAAGTCCTCAAGCCACTTGATTTCCATGCCGCGCTCCGGGTGCTGGCGATCCAATGGTTGTTTTGAACGGTTTTGCCGGCGACTCAAGTCAAAACCTCTTGTCATCCCCCCGGTCGCACATGCAGACCCTGCATGGAGTGGTGCGCAATCCGAATTGGGCACACGCAGCGTTGATCCCTAGACTTCCCGGCGGCTATTCTGCCCGCGAGCTTTGAGCGATCGTAAGAAACGAGGAGACGAGACTTTGACCCGCATTGCCTATGTTAACGGAGACTTCCTGCCCCTCGACGAGGCCCGTATCTCCGTTCTCGATCGCGGTTTCCTCTTCGCGGACGGCATTTATGAAGTGTCGGCGGTGCTTGAGAGCAAGCTCGTCGACAATGAGTCGCACCTGTTGCGGCTCGAGCGCTCGGTCGGGGAGATCGCGTTGGCGATGCCTGAGACCCGTGAGCGCATCGAGGAGATCCAGAAAGAACTCATCGCGCGAAACGGCCTCGTGGAGGGCGTGGTTTATATTCAGGTAACGCGTGGAGCGGCCGACCGGGATTTCGCTTTCCCCAAGGGCGTGAAGCCGAGCCTCGTGATGTTCACGCAGGAAAAGAACATCGTGGCATCGCCGTTGGCGCAACGGGGCATCGCCGTGAAGACGCTGCCGGATATTCGCTGGGCGCGCCGCGACATCAAGAGCGTTGCGCTTCTGGCTCAGGTGCTGGCCAAGCAGGCCGCCGCTGAGGCTGGCTGCCAGGAAGCCTGGATGATCGAGGACGGCAAGATCACCGAGGGCGGTTCTTCGACCGTGTTCATCGTGACGAAGGACGATGTGATCGTCACGCGCCCGAATTCCAACGCCATCCTGCCCGGTTGCACGCGCAAGGCGCTGCTCGCCCTGGCGGAAGAACGCCAGATCCGTATCGAGGAGCGCGCCTTTTCCGTCGACGAGGCGCTCACCGCGAAGGAAGCTTTCATCACAAGCGCTTCGGCGTTCCTGCAGCCGGTCGTGACCATCGATGGGGCTCAGGTGGCGGATGGAAAGCCAGGTCCGCTCGCGACGCGTCTTCGGGAAATCTACATCGACTTCGCCCGGGCGACGGCGCGATAGGAACTGAAGACAGCGAAGGCTGCTCCTCAACCTGAGGAGCAGCCAGCAAGGCTACGTCTCGAAGGAGGGTCCAGAGCGCACTGGAGACGCCTCGCCCTTCGAGACGGCCTACGGCCTCCTCAGGGTGAGGCTGCGTTGGTCGTCGTAAGGCGAGTGACCCCGACATTCTCGCGTCGTCCCGGGGCCGCGTAGCGGAGCCCGGACCTATAACGGCTGCGCCTTATGATATGTGCGCGCTGTTGAGTTGAACGAACCTCGGAATAGGCGCGGGTATGGGTTCGGGGCCGCGCTTCGCGAGCCCCGGAATGACGGGGGGATTTGCTCCCCCTCATCCTCGTAAGGGCGAACGACTGCGTTCCGTCAAATCGTCCGCTCGAATTGCAGCAGCCTGCTTCGGTTCAGGAACACGCCCACCTTGTCGCCGTCGAAGACGAGGCTGGAGCGCTTCGTCCACGGACCATCCTTGCCGTCCATCAGCAGCCGGTTGTTGCCGAGCGACGTCAACGGCGCGCTCATGCGAGCCGGACCAACGCCGATCTCGAACCTGTCGCCCTTGATGTCGAATGCCGAATGATAGGCCGGGCAGGTCCAATGGCCTTGCACGCGCGACAGGCAATCATCGGCCTTCACCGGAACGAAGCGGCGTGCCGCGTGACCGATTTCGCCCTCGATGGCCTCGCCCGTCCAACGCAGGCGCATGGGCATGTGAGCGGAGAGTGATACGGACCAGCCGTCCTCCGCCTCGTAGAGCGTGTCGCCTGCGCCAAGGAAGGTGGCGACGCCGTCCTTCATTTCGAGCCAGAACGGACCGCTCTCCGTGGCATAAAGGCCGTCCGGAATGCGCGCGCTGCGCTTCGGCAGGCTCTCGCCGAGCAACGCGGCCATGACCTGAAGCGCGAGCCCGGAGGGAGCCGTGTCCTCGCGGTTGGAGACGATGACGACGCCCGCGTGGTTTTGCGGGTCGAGCAGGAAGTAGGCCTTGTAGCCCGCATGTGAGCCGCCGTGACCGACGAGCCGCCTGTCGCCAAGCCGCGACCAGGCGAGGCCGAGGCCGTATTGCGTCTCGCGGCCATCCGCGAGGGTGCGTGGTGCGGACAGGCGCTTCAGCACGTTTGCGCCCGGGCCGCGATCGCCAAGAACCGTTTGCAGCCAGATCGCCAGATGGCGCGCGCTGCCGGTGAGAGAGCCGGAGGCGGAGAGATGCAGCCCCGCCGTGCCGAGCTGCCAGCCCTGTTCTGACTTCCAATATCCCGGCACGAGGCCGCGCACGGGATCGAACCACAATTCCGGCGCGCGAATGTCGATGCCGAGGGGCTTGGAAATGTGCTCTTGCACCAGCTCGTCGAAGAGCAGGCCCTTGTTCTGCAGGGCCGTTTCCACGAGGCGATAGCCGGTGTTGGAATAGGAAATTTCGTGCCCTGCCGGGAAGTTCACCTCTGCGAGGTCGCCGAGGAAATCGAGGATCGGCTGCGCCTCGGTCGCCGTGTGAACCGAGATGCCGAGGAGCGAGAGCGTATCGCGCACATCGGGCAGACCGCCAGTCATGTCGAGGGCGCGTCCAACAGTCACGTCCGCCATGGGCGCGCGAAGGAACGGCAAGTGCGCCCCAAGGCGATCCTCGAGCCCGATCTTGTCCTCATGGCGCAAGGTCATGGCGGCGAGGATATGCTTGGTGATCGATGCGTAGCGCACGACGCTGTCGGCGGAAAACGGAGCGCCGGTTGCAAGGCTCTCCAAGCCGCCCGCAGCTTCGACGCGAATCTCGTTCTGATCGAACACGACGACAGCGCCGCCGGGATCTCCCCCGCGCTTCCAGGCATCGGTGATCCGGCTGGCCGCTTCAGCGGCGGCGGACCAATGCAGGGAGGAGGGGGCAGCGTCCATCGTCATCTCCTTGGCCTTCGCCCGGTATTCTCCGGGGAAGGGTAATGCCTTACTTTAGAAAGTCAGGTTGCCGACGTATCATGCGGGCTCTTCGAGGCCCACGCTGAGCGCGCGCAGCTCCGACGTATGCGGGTGTTGCGTTTTGCCGGCGCGCAGATCCTCGGCGCTGATCACTTCCACCATCTGTCCGCCGAGCATGACGCCGACCGTCGGGCACAGATGCGACACGACGGCGAGGTTGTGGCTGACGAGGATGTAGGTCAATTGCCGCCGCTCGCGCAGGTCGGCGAGGAGGTTCAGGATTTCCGCCTGAACCGACACGTCGAGCGCGCTTGTTGGTTCGTCGAGCAGCAGGATCTCCGGCTCCGCGATGAGCGCGCGCGCAATCGCGACGCGCTGACGCTGACCGCCGGAAAGCTGGTGCGGATAGCGGAAGCGCGCGGCGGAAGGCAGGGCGACTTCGGCGAGCGCGGTCTCGATGCGGCGCTCGATGTCTCCGATGCCGTGAACGAGCAGCGGCTCGCTCAAGATCCGGTCGATGGTCTGACGAGGATGCAGGGAGCCGTAAGGGTCCTGAAACACCATCTGAACTTTTTGGAAGAAGGCGCGGTTGCGTCGCGGTCCGACACTTTGGCCGTCGATGGTGATGTTGCCGGTCCAGGCGTCATTCAGCCCGGAAAGCGCGCGCAGAACGGTGGATTTGCCCGAGCCGCTTTCGCCCACGATGCCGAAGCTGCCGCCGGCAGGGACATGAATCGATACGCCCTTGACCACCTCGTTGTCACCGAAGCGGACGCGAAGCTGTTCAACCTTGATCATGATTGCAGCCATGCTGCGTCGCGGGTCAGGACCGGCAGACGCGGTTTCGGATGAGTGAGAGAGGGAAGGCAGTTGAGAAGCCCCTTCGTGTAGGGGTGCTTCGCCTGCGCGAGAGTGCCCGCGGAAAGTTCTTCCATCACGTGCCCCGCATACATGACCGCGACCCGGTCGCAGAAATGCGACACGAGCGGCAGGTCGTGGCTGATCAGAATGAGGCCCATGCCGCGCTTCGACACCAGATCTTCCATCAGCCGCAGGATTTCCGCCTGCACGGTCGCGTCGAGCGCGCTCGTCGGCTCGTCGGCGATGAGAAGCGCCGGATCGGGGGCCAGCATCATGGCAATCATGACGCGCTGGCCCATGCCGCCCGACACTTCGTGCGGATAGAGGTCGCAGACGCGGCGCGGGTCGCGGATGCGCACCTGATCGAGCAGATCGACCGCTGCCTCCAACGCTTGCTTGCGGCTGCCACCCTTATGCTGACGCCAGGATTCAGCCACCTGCCGACCGATGGTCATGACCGGATTGAGCGAGTATTTCGGGTCCTGCAAGATGAACCCGGCTCGCTTGCCACGAATGCCGCGCATGGTGCGTTCGTCGGCTTTCAGAATGTCGGTGCCATCGAAGTTCAGGCGATCGGCATCAATGCGCGCGTTCGGCGGCAGAAGCCGCATCAGGGCGCGCGCGGTGAGCGACTTGCCCGAACCGCTCTCGCCCACGATGCCGAGCTTTTCCGTCCCGATCTTGAACGAGACGCCGCGCACGGCCTCGAAGGTACCGGTGCGGGTCGCGAAGGACACGCGAAGATTTTGAATATCGACCAGCATCAGCGTTGCTTCGGATCGAGGACGTCACGCAGGCCGTCGCCCAAAAAGTTGAAGGCGAGGGAGGCCATGAAGATGGCAAGGCCCGGAATGGTCGGCACCCACCATTGTTCGAAGATGAACCGCTTGGCGGTTGCGATCATCGCGCCCCATTCGGGGGACGGGGGTTGCGCGCCCATGCCGAGGAAGCCGAGGCTTGCGGCGGTGATGATGATCGAGCTCATGTCGAGCGTGATGCGCACGACGAGGCTGGGTACGCAAAGCGGCGCGATGTGCCGTAGCACGATGCGTCCGGCAGGCGCGCCGGTCAGGCGGCAGGCGGCGATGAAGTCGCTGTTGCGAACCGTCATCGTCTCGGCGCGAGCCAAGCGGGCATAAGGCGGCCACGCGGTCAACGCGATAGCGAGAACGGCGCTCTCGACACCGGGCTTCAGCGCGGCGACGAATGCGAGTGCCAGGATCAGGCGCGGGAAGGCGAGAAACACGTCCGTGACGCGCATCAGGATGCGATCGACGGCCCCGCCGGAATATCCGGCGATGCAGCCCACCGCGAGTCCGAGAGGTGCTACGAGAAGCACCACCGCGATCACCATGCCGAGCGTCACCCGCCCGCCATAGAGAATGCGCGAATAGATGTCGCGGCCGAGCTCATCCGTGCCGAGCCAATGCGCGACCGAAGGCTTTGCAAGGCGGTTGGTGAGGTTCTGCACGCCGGGATCGTGCGTCGCGAGAAGCGGCGCCGCGAGTGACAGGATGACGAACGCCACTACGACCACGAGGCCGATCATCGCCAGCGGATTCGAGCGAAGGTCGAGCCAGGCGCGGTATCGCCGCCCCCAGGCCGCCTGAGATCGTGATGCCGGTGTTTCGTCCAGCAACCACGCTTGGGAAAAAGCTGCACTCATCGTACGCGCGGGTCCAATTGCCGATAGACAGCATCGGCGAGGAGATTGAGGCCGACATAGACGAGACCGACCAGTAGGGTCGCACCCATCACGGGGTTCATGTCGGCGTTCATGAGGGAAACGGTGAGATACTGGCCAAGGCCGGGCCAGCTGAAGACCGTCTCGGTGACGACCGCGCCTTCAAGCAGGCCCGCATAGGTCAGCGCCAGCACGGTGACGAGCTGCACGCCCACATTCGGGAAGGCGTGAATCCAGATCACCGAGAAGGGCGACAAGCCCTTGGCGCGGGCGGTGATGACGTATTCACCGCGCAGCGCATCGAGCATGAACGCGCGGGTCATGCGCGTGATGTAGGCCATGCTGAAATAGGCCAGGATGCAGACCGGCTGCACCATGTGCGCGAGCGCGTCCCAAAGCGCATCCCAGTCGCCGGCGATGATCGAGTCGATGGTCAACACGCCGGTGATGTGAGGCACCATGTCCTGGAACACGATGTCCTGCCGCCCCGGTCCCGGCGCGATGCCGAGCGCCGCGTAGAAGACGAGCAGGCTGATCAGCGCGAGCACGAAGACGGGCACGGAATGCCCCGCGAGGCAGACCACGCGGATCGTTTGATCGATCCACGTGCCCTGCCGCACAGCGGCCCACACGCCCAGAGGAATGCCGATGATCGCGGCGACAATGACCGCGGCCGTGGCAAGCTCCAGCGTCGCCGGGAAATATCGAGCGATGTCGCTGATCACTGGATTTTTCGTCAGGATGGAACGGCCCAGATCGCCGTGAAGCAGTTGCACCACATAGTGGAAGAACTGCATCAGGATCGGCTGATCCAGGCCCATCTCCAGACGGGCTCGCTCGACAACCTCCTGGGGCGCATTGTCACCGACCGCCGCGATGATGGGGTCGATGGGCATGACGCGCCCGATCAGGAAGGTGATGATGACAAGCCCCAGCAGCGTGAGGCCGACGCTGGCGAGAAGTCCCGCCAGCGCGTTGAGTCGCTTCGTCACGCCTTGCTGGCTCCCGTGTAGGAGTGGGAGTCAGACAGCGTACCGAGACGGACGCCGGAGACGTTCTTGCGGCAAGCCGCCGTCATGACCGCCTGGAACATGAGCGCGAACGGGCTGTTGGCCATCATATCGCGCTGGATCTGCTCATAGAGGGCGATGCGCTTGGCGGGATCGCGCTCCTTGAGGGCGGCTTCCGAGCGGTCCGCGAAGTCCTTGTTCTGCCACGAGCAACGCCATGCGAGCGTGCGGTTGCGCGCGTCATCGCTGTTGTCGGTGTTGACGCAGAACTGCTCCGAATTGGTATTCGGATCGAAGTAATCCGAGCCCCAAGCGGTAAGGATGAGTTCATGCTGGCGAGCCCGCATCTTCGTGAGGACCTGACGGTTCTCGGCCGAGAGCAGCTTCACCTTGATGCCGATTTCCGCGAGGTTCGCCTGAATGGTCTGGGCGATATCGGGATAGGGCTGGGCGGAATAGTGATCCATCGCGATCTCGAAGCCGTCAGGGTGTCCCGCTTCTGCGAGCAACGCCTTGGCCTTCGCCACGTCCTTCTGGAACGGTGTGTCCTTGATCTCGCCCGGGAAGCCTTCCGGCAGGAAGCTCTGATGGACCACGTGGGTCAGCGGGATGACGTTTTTCTGGATGCCCTGGTAGTCGAGCGCCCACTTGATCGCCTGCTGAACCTGCGGCTTTGCGAGAATCGGGTTCTTCTGGTTCATCGAAATGACCATCAACGACGCCACGCCCTTGCGGACGAGGTTGTAGTTGGCGTCATCCTTGATCACGCGAAGCTGCTCAGTGGTCAGGTTGCGTGCGACGTCGGCATCGCCCTTCTGCAACATGAGAAGCTGTGCGGACGGATCGACGATGTGGCGCAGAATGATGCGCTTGACGTTGCCCTTGGTCTGGCGGTGGGGATTGGCGTCGAGCATCACGCTCTCGCTCGGCTTCCATGCGCGCAGGGTCCACTCGCCCGAGCCGGCGCTGTTCTGGCGCAGCCAGCCGTTGCCGAGATCGTCGCCCTGAGCCTTTTCCAGAACGGCCTTCTTCTCGACCACGCTCGCGACGTTGGCCGACAGGCAATAGAGCAGGAAGGAAGAAGAGGTGGGCTCGGCCGTCACGATGACGAGGGTGTGCGGGTCCGTCGCCTTGATGCGCTCGGCAACGTTGTCCTTCGTGAAGCCGAACTGATTGATGATGAACGCCGGGCTCTTGTTCATGATGACCGGGCGCTGCAGCGAGAACGCAACGTCCTCAGCCGTTACGGGCGAGCCGCTGGCGAATTTCGCGTCCTTCTTCAATTTGAAGGTGAAGGTCTTGCCGTCGGCATTGGCTTCCCAGGATGCGGCCAGATCGCCGTCGATCTCGGACGGCTTGTCGAGGTTGGCCTTCACCAGCTTCTGATAGATGTTCGAGCTGATTTCGCTGCCGACCGCTTCGAAACCTTCATGCGGATCGAGGCTCGTCATGTTGTCGAGCTGCTGCGCGACAACCAGGATATCCTTGGGCGTATCCGCAAAAGCCGCCGACAAGCCCGTATAGCTGAAAAATGACGCAGCTGCGGAGCTTGCGAGAAATGTGCGCCGATTAAGCATCCCGTATCACCTCATCTCAAGGAAGGTCTGGCCTGAAAGGGCCTTTGTTAACGTAAGGGAAAACGTTCTGGCCGAACGTATAACCCATCGTCGTTTTGATTTGCTGGAAGCAATGTCGCACTTTACGATCGACGTCCGGCCGCGAGCTTCGTGGTCTCGACCTGCCGCCAACGACCAAAAACGCGGTTGCCTAGCGCCGGCAAAGTACACGGCGCGGGTTTTGCCTGACAAATTCGTAAAATGGCATCCCTTATGCGCGCTTTGCATCGGGCCGTTGTCCCAATTGTCCTATGCAAGACCGGTATCGTTTCCTTCGCAATTTGAATTGGCCGATGGGTGCCGTTCGCCTCTAAACGGGAGCATCCTGAGGCTCGTGCCTCCTCTCGTTTCGGATGTGAAACTATGGCAACCAACGCTCTCGTTCCCGTTTTCGACGGCCACAACGACGTGCTGCTTCGTCTCTCGCGGAGCGGAAGCAAGACGGCGGCGCACGATTTCCTTCAGGAAGGCTCCACCGGCCATCTCGATCTACCGCGCGCCCGCGCGGGAGGTTTCGCGGGCGGTCTGTTCGCGGTTTATGTTCCGTCCTCCACGACCGGGACTGGAAGCGACGGAAAGCCGGAGCCGCTGGCCCCACCGCTCGCTGAGGCTCAGGCCGCAGCCCTGGAATTGGTCTCGCTCCTCGCCCGCATGGAGCGCGTGTCCGATGGGGGCCTGAAGATTTGCCGGACCGGTGGCGATATTCGCGGCGCGATTGCGGCTGGGGCTTTGGCAGCGGTGCTGCATGTGGAAGGGGCCGAGATGATCGATCCTGACCTGAACATGCTCGACGTGCTCCATCAGGCCGGCCTGCGCTCCATCGGCCCGGTCTGGAGCCGCTCAAATATTTTCGGCCATGGCGTGCCGTTCCGTTTCCCATCTTCACCCGATCTCGGGCCCGGTCTCACGGAGGCGGGCAAGGCGCTGGTGCGCGCGTGCAATGAACTGCGCATCATGGTCGATTTGTCGCATCTCAACGAACAGGGCTTCTGGGACGTGGCCGCCTTGTCGGACGCGCCTCTTGTGGCGAGCCATTCCAACGTGCACGCCCTGACGCCGCATTCGCGCAACCTGACAGACCGCCAGCTCGACGCCATCCGCGATAGCGACGGTCTCGTCGGCGTCAATTTCGGCACGATGTTCATTCGCGCCGACGGCACGAAGAACCCGGACACGAAACTCGAAGAACTCGTACGTCACATCGACTATCTGGTCGATCGGATCGGCCTTGATCGCGTCGGCCTCGGCTCGGACTACGATGGCACGACCGTGCCGAACGACCTGCGTGACGCCAGCCGCCTGCCTGCGCTCGTCGCCACCTTGCGCGACAAGGGCTATGACGACGAGGCCGTGCGCAAGATCTGCAGCGAGAACTGGATCAGAGTCCTTGAAAAGACATGGGGCGCCTGAGCCCCTCTAGGCGGGCTTCGTCGCGACAATCGCGTAACGATGCTGCGTCTGTCGCTCCAAGGCCTTGAAGAACGGCAGGTTGCGCGCCTGTTGGCGATGGATGCGTGACAGATCCTGATCGATTTCGATGTGAGTAAAGCCGGCGTCGCGGAGGAGGTTCGCGACCTCGCTCGATCGCGCGCCCCGCGAAAAATAGACCTGCTGCAGAATGCGTTCATGCGCCTCGCGCATTGCGTCCGGCCTGTGAGGGCTCGCCACTGAGCGCCCCGTCAGGCGCTCGATCAGCTGGATCATGCGTTTGACAAAAGTGTTCGAGACGAAGTCGCCATCCATAATGAGAACTCTGCCGCCCGGTTTGAGCAATGAATGCCATTCGCGAAAGGCGGCTTTTGGATCGACCAGGGTCCAGACGAGATGGCGCGTCACGATCACATCATAGCTGCCCGGCTGTTCCAGCGTCCGCTCGGCATCGCCCATCACGAAACGAATTTTCGCGCCGCGTGACGCGGCCTTCGCGCGAGCGCGGCTCAGCATCGGCTCCGACCAATCAAGGCCCGTGACGTCGAACCCCAATCCGTCGAGCAGGTGAGAAACGACTCCTGTTCCGCTGGCGAGGTCGAGCGCGCGGAGTCCCTCGCCGGGGCCGAGATGGCGCAGGAAAAGCGCGCGCCAAGCCTGCCTCTCTTCCTCGGAGAAAATCTCGTGGCCGACTTGTTCGTCGAAGGTGGCCGCACGCAGGGACCAATATTCGCGGATCTCATCGCGGATCGTGTAGTTCGTCATTTTTTGCAATCTGCCGCTCTCAGGCTCGTTCGGCGCTGCTCTACTCGTCAAAACCGAGTTGGTCAAACTATAACTATTATAAACTGCAGTTTAGAATCTATAAAAACTAGCAAATAGTTTGTAATCTATAGTAATTCTAAAAGATAATTATTGCAGATACAGAATTTAAACCATAGGAGAGAGCGCCTTTTGAAAGGGGGAATTGTGATGCGACTTCCTGATTTCGCTGCCTGCGCTGCTGTGGCGCTTGTCGTCCTGCTGCCGTCCGCCTCAAGCGCCGCGGACAACAAAATCACGGTGACCGATGTTGTCGGCCGACAAGTCGAGGTCAAAGCGCCGGTCGAGAAGGTGATTCTCGGCGAAGGGCGTCAGGTCTATTTCGTTGCAGCGCTCGACACGGATGCGCCCTTCAAACGTGTCGTCGGATGGCGCGATGATTTCGAAAAGGCGGATCTCGACGGGTACAAGGATTACATCGCGAAATATCCGCTGATCGCGAAGCTGCCGAAATTCGGGGGCTCCAAGGAGGGCACGTTCGACATCGAGCAGGCCATTTCGTTGGCCCCGGATGTCATGATCATGAACGTCGAGGCGAAAACCGCGACCGACGATTCAAAGCTGATCGAGAAGCTTGCCAAGGTTGGCATTCCAGTTGTGTTCATCGATTTCCGCGACAAGCCCTTTGAGAATACCGATCCAAGCATGCGGCTCATGGGCAAGCTGTTCGGCAAGGAAGCGCGCGCGGAGGAATTCATCGCGTTCCGCAACGAGCAGATCGACATCGTGACGAAGCGGTTGGCGGCGGCGAATCCGCCAAAACCGGTTGTCATGATCGAGCGCGCAGCCGGATATTCCGACGATTGCTGCATGTCGTTCGGCAATGAGAATTTCGGCAAGATGGTCGAGATTGCCGGTGGTATCAACATGGCGAGCAAGATCATTCCCGGCACGTTCGGCGTGGTGAATCCGGAACAGATCATTGCCGCCGATCCCGACCAGGTGATCGTTACCGGTTCGAATTGGGAACTTTATGTTCCCGGTGGTGCGTGGGTCGGTGTCGGTCCCGGAGCGAACGGTCCCGAAGCCCGCCGCAAGCTCAGCGCACTGATGGAGCGCCCGGCCTTCACCGGCGTGAAAGCGGTCAAGAACAAGCAGGTCCACGCCGTCTGGCATCAGTTCTACAACAGCCCGTACCAGTTCGTCGCGATCCAGGCGATCGCCAAGTGGCAGCATCCAGATCTGTTCAAGGATCTCGATCCCCACAAGACCATGCGGACATTGCACGAGCGCTTCCTGCCGGTCACGTACAAGCCCGGCTACTGGGCTTCTCTAACGGACAAAGAGTAAGGCCTTGGCCAGTCCCTCCGCACTTCACTTGCAAACGGCGCGCGGTGCATACCGCGCTCTCGTCCACCGCAAGAAGCTGATGCTGCTTGCGCTGTTGGTCGTTCTCACCCTTTCCGTCGTCGCGGATCTCGGCTTGGGACCTGCACGCTACAGCATGCGTGAGGTCGTGCTCGCCCTGGTCGGATCGCCGGAAATGTCCCGCCAGATCAGTGTCGTGATATGGGACATCCGGATGCCGACGGCGCTGATGGCGATCATCGTTGGCGCGGCGTTGTCTGCCGCAGGCGCGCAGATGCAGACCATTCTGAACAATCCGCTTGCCAGCCCTTTTACGCTGGGCATATCGGCCGCAGCGAGCTTTGGCGCGTCCCTTGCTCTTGTCTTCGGCGTCGGCATCCTGCCGTGGGCTGTCGAGTATGTGGTGTCGATCAACGCGCTCATCATGGCGATGGCGGCGGCGTTGTTCATTCACTTCATGAGCCAGCGTCGCGGCGTCACGGTGGAAACCATCGTGCTTCTGGGCATCACTCTGGTCTTCACCTTCAATGCTCTGCTGGCCCTTGTGCAGTATCTGGCGTCCGAGCAGGCGCTCGGTGCCATCGTGTTCTGGACCATGGGTTCGTTGACGCGCGCCACATGGCCGAAAGTGGCGATCACCAGCGTCGTCCTGCTCGTATCTCTGCCGTTGTTCATGCGTCGCGCCTGGGCGCTGACGGCGCTTCGTCTGGGCGAGGACAAAGCGGCGAGCTTCGGCGTGAACGTGCGGTGGCTCAGACTCGAGACAATGTTGATCGTGAGTCTTCTCGCCGCCGTTCCGGTGGCTTTCGTCGGCACCATCGGATTCATCGGACTGGTCGGCCCACACATCGCGCGAATGCTGATCGGTGAGGATCAGCGGTTCTTCCTGCCCGCCTCCGTCCTTTCCGGGGCTGCGATCCTGTCGCTGACATCCGTTATCAGCAAATCCATCGTGCCGGGCACGATCTTCCCGATCGGGATCATCACGGCGCTCGTGGGCGTGCCATTCCTTTTCAGCCTCATCATGAGCAACCGGAGACGATCATGGTAGCCTCGCTGCAGCTTCATCAGGTCGGCGTGCGATATGGCAAGCAGGACGTTCTCTCGGGCATCACCACGCCGCTTCTCAAGGGAGGGGAGGTGACGGCGGTGATCGGGCCGAATGCTGCGGGCAAGTCGAGCCTGTTCCGCCGGATCGCCGGACTTCTCGATGGACCGGGGCAGGTCAGGCTCGATTATCGAGGCGAGGCCCTTGGCTCCGAAGGCGTCTGCTACATGCCGCAGGATACGTCGGTGAACACGGTGCTGACGGTTTACGAGTCGGTTCTTCTGGCGCGCAAGCAAGGCACGGATCGCAGGGTGAGGGATGATGATCTTGAAGCCGTCGATCAACTGCTTTCTTCGCTACGGATCGAGGCCATCGCGTTCAAGGGGTTGTGCGAGCTGAGCGGCGGTCAGCGACAGCTGGTCTCGCTGGCGCAGACGCTGGTCCGTGATCCGAAGATCCTGCTGCTCGATGAGCCGACGAGCGCTCTCGATTTGAACCGGCAAGTCGAAGTTCTTACGCTGATCCGCTCCCTCTCGCGGGAGCGCGAGATCTGCGTCATGATCGCAATTCATGATTTGAATCAGGTCATGCGTGTGGCTGACCGGGTGCTGGTGATCGATGCGGGCACGATGGTCACCTGCGGCCCGGTCAGCGAGGTGATCACGCCCGGCCTCCTGCGGCAGGTCTACAAGGTCGATGGTCGTATCGAGCGATGCTCGCGGCTTTGCCCCCATGTGATGATCGACGGTCCGGTGAGCCACTGAACAGCGGAGGCTCCGCTCTGAGCGTGGCTCATCGGAAGGTCCGCGTGAAACGGCAATCCCTCACCACTTCATGCTGATCCCGACAACGGGGCCGTGCTGAAGCATATCGTACTCGTAGCGTGTCCGGCCCTGGCCCTGGACATAGTTCACATAGAGCGCGCGGTAGCCGATGATCCCTGAGAAGGTGATGCCCTGATAGGCGCCGAAGTCGAAATCGTAGCCGCCGATGGCTTGCCACGAGAACTTGCTCCCGACGTTAAACCCGCCGATGTCGCCGCGCAGAAAGAGCTCGTGTCCGGGCGCTATCGTATAGCGCAGCCTCCCACCGACAACCGGGTCGAGCCAATCGACAGAGCCGGACTTCGCGATGGCGCGGCCGCCAACGATTGCAAGGTCGCCGGCACCGACCGTACCGAGCAGGTCGAAGGAGAGATCGGCCTCCTGATACCAATAGCGCCCGCCGGCCGTAAGATCGACGCCCAGGGCGCCCAAGCGCGCCACCTCATACGCGGCTCCGAACTCGACGATACCCAATTGGGTGCTCGCATCGACGGAGGTGCCCAGAGTTCCTGTGACGCCCGGTGCCAGGGAGCGGGTTCGCAGATGGTTTCCGGAGAGGCCCACCTTGGTCCAGACGACGTCTCCATAGAGGGCAAGAGGGCCGTTGCGGGCCTCGAAATCTGCCATCAGGCCGACCAGAGTGTCGGCCTTCTCGGCGACGTCGATGAAGCTCGCATTGACCTTGGTCGTCCGTCCCCGCACGGTCTGGCTGCCGTTCAACCCCATGAGCCAGCCATAGGGAACGACGCGGAAGGTCCAGCTGGGGAGCTCCGGAGGAGGTTCGATCAGACGTGGGGCGGTGAGATCGGCGGATTGTGCGCTGCCGGCGAGTGTGGTCACGACACCGAGCGGTGCGAGGATGGCGAGAGCAAACCGTTTCGTCATGCGGCGCATCGAGACTTCCCCTTGTTGTCATTCCGGCGTCAGCGGAACGATAGATCCATTGACCCTCAGTCCTTGCCGGGAAGTCCGTGCCACTCCACCTATTGAATTTGGCGGAGTTCTGCAGCCTCTCGCCCCGGCCCAGCTTCACAAATAGGCCGCCTAGGCGAGAAAAGGAGGTTGGCTATGATGATACCGCTCACCGCATTCTTTCTCTCGACACAGATGGTCGTGGCAGTCGCAGACCGGGTTCCGGTCCTCAACTTCGAGCCCGGGTGCCGCCACCTGGCGCAGCTCGATCTCACGGTCGATCCCAGTTACAAGAACTGCGTACAGGAGGAGAAAAGCGCGCGGACGCAGCTGAGCCGGGAATGGGGGCAATTTGCGGCCGCCGACCGCACGCGATGCACGGAAGAGACCAACATGACTCCCGGCGTCGCCCCGAGCTACGTCGAGGTGCTGGAATGCCTGAATATGGCCCGCGACGTGGCGACGACCGGCCAGATACGCCGCCCCCGGCATTGATCGCGTTCTGACGTCCTAACCTGGCTTTGCGACTCCTGGCGGAGAATTTCGCCGGACGTGTCCTTGCGTCACCCTCTTTTTCCAGCGTCCTTTCAAAAGGAAACACGCTCCCGATCCGATAGCTCGGGGCCGGAGGCTACACAGCGCCCCGGTTCCGGGGTAGGAATGCCCGCCGCTATCCGATTGGTGCCCAGTCACATTCGTGGAGCCTGGAATGAAGGGCCGTCTGCCGCCCCTGATCGCTCTGCGCGCCTTCGATGCGGTCGGGAGGTGCGGCAGCGTGCGTGCGGCGAGCGAGGAACTGGCGGTCAGCCATACCGTGATTTCGCGGCACATCCACAACCTCGAGGCCCGGCTCGGCCTGATCCTGTTCCATCCGAAAGGGCGAGGCCTCGTCTTGACGGAGGAGGGCGCGCGTTATCACGCTCACATTCGGCAGGCCTTTGATCTGATCGCCCGCGCCACCGCCGAACTCGGACGCAGCCAGCGGCGCGTGCTGGACATCTGGTGCACCCCTGGCCTGGCGACCTTGCGGTTGATGCCGAACCTGCCCGATCTGGAAGCGGTGCTGCCCGATTGCGAAATCGTCCTGCAGCCGACTATCGCGCGGCCGCAGCTCCTGCGCGGTGAAGCCGATGTGGAGATCGTTTACCTCGACAAAGCGCCGACCGCGGACGCCCTGCAGGCGGAAGTGCTGGCGACGCCGCGCGTGTTTCCGGTCGCAAGTCCGGCGCTCCTCGCACGCCATCCGATCGGGAGCGATATCGGAGCGATCCTCGACTTGCCCCTCGTTCACGAAGAATCGACCACGCAATGGCAGGATTGGCTGCGGCGCGCTGGCGTTCGTCCCGCGCGGGAACTGCACGGCTCCCATCTCTGGCACGCCCATCTCACCATCGAGGCCGCGCGCCTCGGCCAGGGGGTCGCGATTGCCAACGAGGTTCTTGCGGCCGACGATCTTGCATCCGGCCGTCTGATCGAGATCGGCAGGACCAAAATCGAGCTTGGGGCTTATTATTTCATTGCTCCGCGAGCCCGATGGGACGAGCCGGATATTGCCAAGCTGCGCGGTTGGGTCCGTGGGTTGATCACTCGGTCTCGGCAACCGGTGCATAAAATGCACCAATCGAGCGCAAAATAGATCATTGTTGCATGTCGGCCCTTTAGCGAAGCTCTTGTTGTGTTTCACTGAGGGCTGACGATGACAACCAATGCTGATCTTTTCGCGCGCCGACAGGCGGCTGTTCCGCGTGGCGTGGGACATGCGACCCCGATCGCCGCGGCGAGGGCCGAGAATGCCGAGGTGTGGGATGTCGAGGGCAAGCGCTATGTCGATTTCGCGGGCGGCATCGCGGTCCTCAACACCGGACATCGCCATCCGGCCATCATGGAGGCTGTGAAGGCGCAGATGGAGCGCTTCACGCATACCTGCTTCCAGGTTCTCCTCTACGATTCCTATGTCGAACTCGCGGAGCGACTGAACGCGCTTGCGCCGATCCCGGAACCGGCAAAGTCGATCCTGTTCACCACCGGCGCTGAGGCGACTGAAAACGCCATCAAGATCGCCCGTGCGGCGACCGGCCGGTCAGGCGTCATTGCATTTACCGGCGGCTTCCATGGTCGCACGATCGTGGCCATGAACATGACCGGCAAGGTCGTGCCCTACAAGAAGGGCTTCGGCCCGGCTCAGGCGGAAATCTGGCACGTTCCGTTCCCGGTGCCGCAGCTCGGCGTCGATGTCGAAGACGCGCTGAAGTATCTCAATTTCCTGTTCAAGGCGGACGTCGATCCCTCCCGCGTCGCCGCGATCATCATTGAGCCCGTGCAGGGCGAGGGCGGGTTCCATCAGGCGCCCGCCGAGCTGATGCGCGCCCTGCGCCGCATCTGCGACGAGCACGGCATCGTGCTGGTGGCGGACGAGGTTCAGACCGGTTTCGGTCGCACGGGCCGTATGTTCGCCATGGAGCATTACGATGTCGCCCCGGACCTCATCTGCGTGGCGAAGAGCTTGGCTGGCGGCTTTCCCCTCTCCGGCGTCATTGGTCGGGCGGCGATCATGGATACGGTCGAGCCGGGCGGTCTTGGCGGCACCTATGCAGGTAACCCCCTTGCCTGCGCGGCGGCGCTCGCGGTGCTTGACGTGTTCGAGAAGGAGAAGCTTGTCGAACGCGCGAACGCCATCGGCGAGCGCCTCAAGACCCGTCTCGAAGCCTTGCGTCGCCGGAACGATCTTGCGCCGATCGCTGCCGTACGCGGCCCCGGCGCGATGGTCGCCTTCGACATCGTCAAGGAGCCGGGAACCGACACGCCGGATGCGGAGGCGACGAAACGGGTTGTCACCCGCGCCTATGAGAAGGGGCTGATACTTCTCTCCTGCGGCGTGTATGCCAATACGGTCCGTATCCTCGTTCCGCTGACCGCGGATGATGCAACCATCGACGAAGGGCTCGACATCCTCGAACAGGCGCTCGCTGCCTAGAGCATGATCGAGATAAGTGGAAACCGGTTGTTCGCCCGGATCATGCGACAATAAGGAATCGAGAGCTTGATCATGTTTCAAAAAGACATGATCAAGCTCTAGCCTCTTCCTCCCTGACCCTCGCTTGGCGCGGCCCATTGAAGAGGTCGGGAACAAGCAAGACCGTGCTGGATTGTCCCTCATTGCCCGTCCCTTCACTCAGGGACGGGCGGTTTGCCGCGCCGGTGGCGAAATGATCGATGGGGCGCAACCTTAGCCGCTCATACGCGTTCCCTGTTCAGCCACCAGAGATTAAGGGATCATGTCATGAGCTTCATTTGGACAATCATTATCGGTTTCGTCGCTGGCGTGGTCGCGAAAATGATCATGCCCGGGGAAAAGGAACCTTCCGGCTTCATTCTCACCACCATCCTCGGCATCGTCGGTGCTTTCGTCGCGACCTATCTCGGACAGGCACTCGGCTGGTATCGGGCAGATGAGGGCGCAGGTTTCATCGGCGCAATCGTCGGCGCCGTGATCGTGCTCTTCGTGTATGGGCTGATCGCCGGTCGCGGACGCTCTACGAGCTCCTACTGAGACCGGCCCGGGCGTCCGCTGATATTGATTTTGCGGATCGCGAATTTGGCGTGGTCCGCAAAGGCGATCAGTGTGTCCCGGTGATCTGCTCCGCAGGGGTCGAGTGTCCCATGAGAGCCGCTTTGATGGGACAGCTTCCGACATATCCCCGCCACGCGAGATAGGAACCGCTGACGAGCGCGAGAACGCTCAGAATGTGGTTCGGGCGCGGTTTTACGCTCGCGGCGGCCAAGGCTAAGCCTGTCACGATGTAGGCCGCTCGTTCCGCCGTCGTCAGGTTCGGCTCGGTGTCCAGAAAAGCGTCGGTCTTGGCCGGAGTCGAATGATCCACGTCACGTCTCCTTCATCGGCAAGGGCCGAACGCTACGCCATCGCGATGGTTCCGAGGGCTGCAGACGTGTTGAGCCAGTATCGGTGATGCGCGGAACCTCCGCTCCGAAGCCTCGTTGAGCACACGCCCACCGCTAAGGAGTTCGGACGATGCCCGCCAAGGAAAAGACCCTGAACGATCTCTTTGTGCACACGCTCAAGGACGTCTATTTCGCCGAGAAGCAAATTCTAAAGGCGCTGCCCAAGATGGCGAAGGCCGTCGAGTCCGAAGAACTGAGAGACGCTTTCGAAACCCATCACGCCGAAACAGAAGGTCAAATCGAGCGTCTCGAGGACATCTTCAAGATGCTGGGCAAGCAAGCGCGCGGCGTGCAGTGCGAGGCTATCAACGGCATCATCGAAGAGGGAAAGGAAGTCATGGCGGACTTCGCCGAAAGCATAGCGCTCGACGCCGCCATTCTCGCTGCCGCGCAAGCGGTCGAACATTATGAGATCACCCGCTACGGCACATTGAAAACCTGGGCCGAAGAACTCGGCATGAAGGACGTGGCCAAACTCCTGGCCCAGACCCTCGAAGAGGAAAGAAAGACGGACAAGCTTCTGACCCAGATGGCCGAGGCGCGCATCAACATGAAGGCTGCGTGAGGGCCCTCCCGGGCATCAATGCCCTTGATTGGCGCTTCGGACGCCGTAGGCCGCCAAGGTGAGGCGCAGGCGACCCGAAGAGTCGACATCCAATAATGCCTTCGTCGCTTGCGGATCATCGATCAGGCTCATGAAGGCCAGCAATCTCAGCCGCGTGATCGGGGGCAACCTTTCGAGGATTTGTGACGCGGTCTCGTTCAACGTGCTCGCGATCTCTTCCTGTACGAAAGCGATGAGGGGGGCGGCCTCTTTATCAAAATGTTGCATGGTGCACCTCGTGACCGAGACCGCGTTTGCCGCCCCGTCGGACCTTCGACGCCATCGGCGGCGAGCCGTGCGGATTCGCGGGCGTGATGCCGTTACCGGCGTTGTCGAACAGCCAATGAGTCACAGTGACCTCTCGCAGGTTTTGCGTGGACGGGAATGTTTTATTGTATCGCATCGGGCGATATAGGGGGCGTCTCGCCCTCGCCAACCATACGTTGCGGCCTCTTATCCTTAAGGTTGAGACGGCTGTTGCCGGCTTTCCCTAAGGCGATGCTTGCCTGTGTCGCATAACAATCTGAAATTGCTTGCTTTTTAAGTCGTGTCGGCGCGGGTCCGTCCATCCCACCGGTCTTCGAGAGGCGCTTCGGCTATCGTCCATCCCCAGCGTTTCAAGGCCAGGTCATGGCCGGGGAAGGAGAGACGGAACCCGCCATGCCCCGCGTGGTTACCCCCACGCGATTGAGGAAGGTAAATCATGGGCGTGGGACAGCAAGGTGATGAGAGGAAACGGCAGACCGACATCGGGACCGAGGAATGGAGCGTCTTGAAGGACGAGGTCGGCGGCATCGCCGGGGCTGCCGTAGATCGCGGCCGTCTGTTCATCGATGCCGCTCGTGAGCAGGCGACGCATTATGCAGGCCGGCGCAAGGACGATGTCGCGCAATCGGTGGCCGATTTCGCGACGTCTCTTCGCGATGCCACCAGCTCCTTCGATGATCGCCAGAATATCCGCGCCGTGGTCGACAGTGCGGCGGAAGGTCTGGAGCAGCTCGCGGATACGATCCGCGAGCACAACTTCGCGGATATTGTCGGCGCTGTCGAAGACATCGCGCGCCGTCGCCCCGGGGTCGTGGCCGCTTTGTCCATCACCGTCGGCTTCCTGACGGCGCGTTTCATCAAGAGCACGGCCGAGGATCTCCGCGAGGATCGGTCCTCCCATCGCACTGGTGGACATGCGATGCGGAATCGAGACCCGCGGCTGCAGGTCGACGCCTGACGCGGAGAGATAAGATGTCAGGTCATGGTTCTCAGACGATCCAGGAACTCGCGGGCGAGGCTTTGCGAGACACGACCCTGCTCGCACAGAAGGAATTCGCTCTGTTCCGGACGGAAATGTCTCAGAACATTCGCCAGATTTTCATCGGCATCACTCTCGTGGTCGCGGCGGCGGCATTCGCAATTGCGGCGATCATGCTGTTCACGCAGGCGCTTGTCGATTGGTTGGCGGTGATCGTCGGATCAAGAGCATTGGCGGCTCTTATCGTCGGTGGCGCGATGGCCCTGATCGCGATCGGTCTCGGGCTCGGTGCGCGCTATGCGATGTCGACGTCCTCGCTTGCGCCCCAGCGAACGACGCGTTCGCTCAAACGCGACGCGGAAATCTTATCCGAAAGGGTTACGGGATGACGCGAAGCCTCGATGACCTGGAACGGGAGATCGAAGAGACCCGTTCGAAGCTCGACCTGACCATCGACCGGCTCCAAGGCAAGATGACGGTCTCTGGGATCGTCGACGATATGCTGGGCGCTGCCCGCACAGGGCGATACGCTCCGCTTTTCGACAACATGATGACCGCGATCCGGCGGCATCCCGTTCCGGTCATGCTTGTCGCTGCGGGCATCGGGCTTCTTTTGCATCGTGCGCGCCACGCGCCTGCGGGCGTTTCCCGAAGCCCACGCTTGATGGACCAAGAGGATGTGGCTGCGGAGCCCGAAGACACGCGCCTCTATGGTTCCGGCGCGTCGCCTCTTCAGCCGCCGCAAGACATGTTCGAACGCCGACGCGTTACCAATTCCCGCATCTGATCGATCGATAAGGAGCTTTCCATGGGTGACCACAAGAGCGAGTCCGATAAGTCGTCATCAGCGAAACAGGCTGGTTCGGAAGCCGCCTCCGGAGCCAACATTTCCGCAGGAACGTCAGTCGGCAATGTTGGCCAATCGCCCATGCCGCACACCTATGAGGAGGCGTCCCCCAGGTCCCAGCCAGGAAAAGCCCATGATGCGGCAGCGCGGGTTCGCGAGGCCGCAAGCGAGGCTCGTCACAAGGCGGCCGAGACCTATGAGGAGGCGGCGGAATGGGCGGAGGACACGTATGGCCGCGTTTCGGATTGGGCCTCCGACGCGTATGAACGCCAACATGACCGGATGGGCCATATGCGCGACCGTTCGGCGAAAACATTCAGCGATGCTCGCAATAGCGTCCAGCGCTATGTCGCGGAAAATCCCATGGTGGTCGGCCTGGTCGGCCTTGCAGCAGGTTTGCTCCTGGGGGCCTTGCTGCCGCGGACGCGCCGGGAGAACCAGACCTTCGGCGAATGGTCCGATGAGGTTCGCGAGCGCGGCGTGCAATATGCCCGCGACGCCGCCAAAAGAGGGCGAGAATATGTAGAAGAGGCGCTCGAGGGTGAAGACCCGCGCGCTCGCAAGCGCGAAGGCGAGTTGCGACGCGATAGCCAGGCCGAGCGGCACTGACCAACGTTCGTGTTCTGAAGAAACGGAAGCCCACGTCGCTTCGCCAGATGAGACGCTCACGATTCGAGCGAGCAACGCCACGGCGGAATGGCGCGGCCACTCATCACGGGGCCGATGCATTTCGTGTGCTGATGTGTGATCCGGGCGCCCTGTTTTTCGACCGTTTCGATGCACTCCCAAGGGGTTATGGAACTTCCGCCCGCGATGCCCGTTCGTTCTATGCTCTTGAATAGAGTTGCGTTTCGCGGAGCGTATGTTCAAGCGCAGCAGATTCTGAGGTTGGGGCTGGACCGATGGAGACTGATTGTGCGTGTTTTGATATTGGAGGACGACCCTTTCATTGCGCTGGATTTGCAGACAATCCTCGAGAACGAAGGGCACGAGATCGTCGGTGTTTCAGATTCATTGGTCGAGGCGCGCCGGTATCTTGACGAGACCTTTGACTGTGCGCTGCTCGACATAGATCTCATCGACGGTAAGAGCTTTGGTGTCGCCGCGGAGCTGCTGGAACGCCAGATTCCTTTTGCATTCGTAACAGCCTCGCCGCCTGCCGAGGTGCCGCATTTCCTCCAGCTGGTGTTGTTCATTCCAAAACCGTTTGAAGAGGCCGCGATCCTTCGCTCGATCGAACTCGCCGTTCCGAGCCGTTCGGAAGCGCCCTGAGAGCCCCCGTGCGCTGTCAACCGATCCTGTGGCTTAGCCTAAAGTCGCACAAGTGGTCCTCGACAGGTATGGAACTGAGCCGGTGTGAGGGCGTTGACCGGCAACGTATCAAGAGATTGAGAATTGATGTCCGACGCCTCATCCACAGTTCTTTTGGTTGAAGACGAGCCCCTTATTCGCCTCTTCATATCGGACCTTCTCGATGAAGCAGGTTTTAGAGTGGTTGAGGCCGCCAACGCGGCGGAAGCGTTGATTGCCATGGAGGCCGGTCTGCGCGTCAACGTGCTGCTGACAGACGTCGATATGCCCACCGGCTGCGATGGGCTCGAGCTGGCTCATAAAGTCCATAAGTCATGGCCGGAGGCCGAAATTCTCATCATGTCCGGTCGCCCTTGGCCGGCGGATGGCGACCTGCCCCCCGGAGCCGCCTTTCTCGCGAAACCATGCTCCGGCGAGGCGGTTGTGTCCCATGTCGTTTCCGCTGCGGAACGTTCCCGGTTTAGCGACCCGCCGAACAGGTCCTCCCAAGCCGCCGGCGAAGGCACGATGAAGATTTTATCCCTGTCCAGGACGGCATGACGCCTCAAGTCTAGCTTGCTGATGGCGAAGAGCAGACATAAGCTTCCACAATATTGATCTCTCTGTCGGAGGATCGGGGTCCTAGGAAAGTATCCCAATTCCGGTTCGGGGCAGTTCAATCAGCCTTTGGCGGCCAGGTCCGCGCTGTTGAAGGCTTCTCATCACCCTCGGAGGAATCCATGCCGACCAAGACGACAGCCGGAAAAGCCAGCGCGAAGAAGCCTGAGGCCAAGGCGCCCGCCGCCAAGAAGGCCGGAGCCAAGCCCAATGCTCTCCAGCAGCCTTTGCAGCCGTCCAAGGAACTGGCCGCTATCGTGGGTTCCAGCCCGCTGGCGCGCGGCGAGGTCGTGAGCAAGATGTGGGAATACATCAAGAAGCACAACCTTCAGAACCCTGAGAACAAGCGCGAGATCCTCGCCGATGACAAGCTGGAGCCGATCTTCGGTAAGAAGAAGGTGACGATGTTCGAAATGAACAAGCACCTCGCTCAGCACCTGAAGTAATTTCTCGAATCGAGACGATCAGGAATCCTGCCGCCACTGTGTGAGCGGCAGGATATCCGGCTGCTGACCGGGCGCCTTGGGCCACGGGTCGACAGCCCATTCGCGTCCTGTCCGCTTTTCCACGACGATGGCCGTGACGTGCGGATACCGTCCATCGATGAACAATCCCCGCGATTGCGGTCGTTCGACGTGGTGGTGGGTCAGCAAGCCCTGCGCTTCCAGCACCAGAAGCAGGCTTGTGGTGTTCGCCGTTTCGTCGACGCAATCCATCTGACCATTCTGGCCCGAGAGCTGGGGCGGCGAACGCGGAGCGTCCGGTGTGCCGCCGAACAGGCGCGCGAGAGAGGCCGTGTAGCTCTTGACGACCTCCCCGATCGCCCGTCTTTCCGCGTCCGGCGACCCCCGTCCGCCGTTCATGATGGCGCGCATGCGGGTGAGCCAGGCGGCGTCGATCGCGAGTGCTGCCCGGCGTGAGCATCCATAGCCGTGGCACGCGATGATCTGGTTGCCGTCCGGCGGCACGTAGCCCTGGTCCTGAAACCACGACTGGGCTGACTGGGCGGCTTCGGCGGGCAATGCCATCGACATGACGGACATGAGCGGGGCAACGAAAATCAGCGCGAGTTTCATTGTGCGGACACCTGTCATCACCGGGCTTGTCTGCGCCTTCGGCCTGAGAGATCAGGCGATGCGACGCCGTTGACCCAAGGCCAAGGTCAATCGACTCACGACGGCCGGAGTTCCCGCGTCCCGCAATGTTTTCCTGAAAGGTGTCTCCTCCCGATTGAAGAGGGGAGGGAAAGGACGAGGGCTCCGAGGGCGAGCACATCGACACAGGCTCGTTCTTCCCGTGCGGGCTACAGCGCGCGTGAGCACCTGAACTCTTCCGGAGGAATGCTCATGATCTGCAGCGAAAATTGCGCGTCGCGACAGGACACGCGGTCCCCCGCGGGGGTTCCATCGTGAGACGGCGGTCTCACTCCCTCGCGGCAGGATCGCGCGTCGGAAGCATCTATTTCACGGTTGCCGCGGAGCCCTCGGGGGCCTGGGGATGGCCGGATCGCACGATCTGGTCAGCGATCTCGGTGATGCGACGGCGCAATTCGTTGCTCTGGTTGTCGAGGTCCGCGACGGCTTTTTCGTCGGCGTGGCCCCCAATCCGCTCAGCTTCAAGATCGGTGACTTGCCGTTCGAGGGACTGGCTGCGCTCCTGCGCGGCCCTGAGGTCTTCGGCAAGCTCGGCCAAGCGCTTGCGCTCCTCTGAGAGCTCGTTGTGGCGCTCTGCAAGGGCGCGCTCGAAATCGGTGGCGCGGGCGGTTTGTGTCATCAGGCGGGTTTCCAAAACGGAGATCGTGATGCGTTTGATGTCTAGCTCTTTTAGAGCGGTCGTCAGACGTTCGTCGAGATCGGTCACAGCGGTTCCGTTGCCCGCGAGCATTTCCTTTGTGCGCTCGACCTCGCTTCTTGCCTGCGACAAGTCAGACCGCGTCTGCTCGAGGTCTCCAAGCAGCACGCAGACCTCGTCCAATGCGACGCGGCGGGCGCTCTCAAGGGCGGCGAGCGCCTCATTGCTTCCGTCCGCGGAGATCCTCGCCAGGTGGAGTTCCTCTGTCGCCGCTGCAAATCGCCGTCGGGTCTCCTCCAGATCGGCCTGAAGCCCCGCGATTTTTTCGTCGCGCTCGGCCAGGGTCTCCCCGAGCAACTCGATCTGGACAGCGCGCCGACCCAGCTCTTCCATGCTTTGGTATTTGACGCCCTGCGCCTGTTCCGCCCGACGTTCGAGCCGTCTCTGAAGAACGGCGAACTCTGCCCGGAGATGGTCCTTCTCTGCCGTCAGTTCTTCGATCGAGAGGGGGAAGAGCGCTTCGGCGCGGCGGCGCGCGAGGCGCTCCGCCCGGGCGTTGATGGCAGGGATGATGAGAAGTGCGATCAGGGTTGCGGCAAGGAACCCCAACGCGAAGATCATGATGGTTTCGACCACGCGGACGCGAACTCCAGGCCCTCGACCGGAAAGGCCTCAAGCACCGTGCCTCGTGCCTGCGCGGCCTTCCAGAGCGGATTTGCCCCAGAAAGCCAGTTCTAGCGCAGCTTAGAAGGGATTCCAGGTCGGGTCGGGGGTGAACTTCAGGTACCCCATATTGACGCCGAGTCTCGCGCCGACGCCGGTCCGGATCGGAACCACGACCATCTCATCGGCCTTCGCAGCCGAAACGCCGAAGCCGCCGATCAGATAGGCCGAACCGTCGATGCCGACGAAGCGCCGGTAAAGGGCGTTCATGTGGGGAAGGTTGTAGACAAGCATCATCGTGCGTGCGCCTTCGCCACCCACGTCGAAGCCGAGCGACGGGCCTTGCCAGAAGATGCGGTGCTCGCCGGCATTGCGGGTAAAAAGCTTGCCCTCGCCATAGCGCAGCCCGCCGAAGAACGCGCCGGAGGCCTCCTGGCCGAGAATATAGCCGTTGGGTTCACCCCAGCGACGCACGGCCTCTTGCACGGCAAGCGCCAATCCGCGCGAGGCGGAGCCGAAAAATTGATGGCCTGATTGGACCAGGTCGTTTGAATTGTAGGAACTCGGATCGCCCGGGTTCTGCGCATAGGCGCGCTGGACGCCTTGTGCAGATGCCGCCATCGGGAGCGCGCCGAGAAGGGCAGCGAACGCAGCCGCCATCAGGGAAATATGTCGCGAGCGCATAGGCTATCTCCTCGCATGAGACGCCGGAAAGGACGACTCCGGCATGAAGCAGGGGAAGGTTTCCGCACGATCGGGGCCGGAAACGCCTCAACGAAGCTCAAGCTTAGGGGCATCAACCCTAACAATCTCTGTACGCGTGATTGTTTCTTGACCCTGCGTCAGCGACCGAACGCCACGGGCTTGGTGGTATCGCAGGCGACCGGTAAGGCCAGGCGGGACGCAAGGGCGATGTCGCCCAAGGCCGCGAATGGCCCGTTGAGATAGCCACGATCCTCATGGCCGTAGGTGAGGTTGGAACCTCCCGGGCCGATGACGCAGCCGCCGGCCTGACAGAGAATGTGGTCGCCCGCCGCCGTATCCCATTCCATGGTGGGCCCGCAACGTACATAGATATCCGCTTCTCCCGAGGCGATCAGGCAGAACTTGAGAGCGGACGACGTCATGCGCCGGGTGCCGATGGACAGGGTCGAGAGACAGGCTTCTGTCGTTTCATCGCCGTGGCGACGACTGACGAGCGCGACCAGTCCCTGTTCCGGCGCGGCGCGCGATTCGACCTTGCTCCAGGCGATGTCTTCGCCTGCGGCGCTCGGGATCTTGCCGACGAGGGCCGTCCTTCCCGCGATCCAGACCGTCCCGAGAGCGGGAGCGGAGACGACGGCCGCGACCGGGCGATGGTCCCGGACCAGGGCGATGTTGACGCTGTATTCGCCTGTCCCGTTGATATAGTCGCCGGTGCCGTCGAGGGGGTCGACAAGAAAGAACAGGTTGTCCGGCAGCACGGTGCTGGCGGTTTCCTCGGCAACGACCGGTATATCCGCCCAGGTCTCGTTCAAGCGCTTGAGGATCAGCTGTTCGGCCGCCAGATCTGCCGCCGTCGTCGGAGACCCGTCGTCCTTGATACGCTTCTCAAGGACGGCGCATTCCATCTCACGCAGAACCCGCCCCGCCTCCAGGGCGATCTGGGCAAGCTTGAGGGCGATATCGTCTGCATTTTGGTCGTCGAGCCGCATCATGGCTTTTTGCCCGGTTGCAAGCGGGCTGTCGATCTCTTTTACCCGCTGTTCAAAGAACTCATTGCCGGGTATCCGGGTTCACGTTCTCTTTCCAGTTCCGATGTACTCATGCGGTCTGAAGCCCGCTTCCACGAAGCCATCGCCGAACTTGCCGCCACTCCGGAGCCCTCATGGCCACCATTTCCCTCGACTCGCTCGATCTCGCCGCACTTCTCTGCTCCCGCGTCTGCCATGACGTGATTTCGCCGGTCGGCGCGATCGTGAACGGCCTCGAGGTTCTCGAGGACGACAACGACACCTCCATGCGGGAATTCGCCCTGGAGCTTATCAGCAAGAGCGCGCGGCAGGCCTCTGCCCGGCTGCAATTCGCCCGTCTCGCCTTCGGCGCGGCTGGTTCCGCCGGATCCTCCATCGATCTTGGCGATGCCGAACAGGTCGCACGCGGCATGTTCCAGGACGACAAGATCTCGTTCGCCTGGTCAGCGCCCCGGCTGCTGTTCCCGAAGAACCGGGTGAAGCTGCTTCTCAACCTCGTCATGATCGCCATCACGGCGATCCCCCGTGGCGGTTCGATTGTAGCGAATGTGTCGGGCGATGCCGAGCGGTGCGAGTTCATCATCAAGTCGAAGGGGCTGAACGCCCGCATCCCGGCTCACTCCGAGGCGCTGCTGGCTGGCGATTCCGAGAGCGGTACGGTCGATGCTCACGGCATTCAGGTCTATTACGCCGGCATGGTGGCGCGCGCGGCCGGCATGACGATCGCTTTCAGCATCGACGGCGACGAAGTCACGATCCGCGCGACGACGGCGTAGGTGTCTTCTCGGCCTCCTGCGCCAACCAGGCGCAGAAGGCCTGGGCTTTGCGGTTGCGGCGAGGACGGCGAACCGCGACATAGTCCATTCCGCTCGGCACGAAGCCGAACGGAGCGACGAGCCGACCCGCTCTGATGTCATCGATCACGAGCTGCCAGGGCGCGATGCAGACCCCGAGCCCGCCTGTTGCCGCCTCGAGCATGTAGTAGAAATGCTCGTATTCGGTGCCCGGTAGATCCGCCCCATGCCAATCGGCGGCGCGAGCGGCCCAGTCTTCCCACGCATACCGGCGGGTGATGGTGTGGAGAAGCGGTCCGCGCGCCAGATCCTGCGGCTGCTTGAGGGTGAGGCGTGCCGCCAGCGCGGGGGAAAGGACCGGGCCGACGGATTCCGCAAACAGGGTCGTGACCGGCGCGTCGGGCGGCAGGGTGTGATCGAGCGATCGAATGGCGACTTCGTAGCGCTCGCGCGCGAAATCGACGGGCGCGTAGGAGGCTGAAAGCCTGACCTCGATTCCCGGATGAAGCTCCTGAAATCGATAGAGGCGCGGAATCAGCCAACGCATGCTGAAGGTGCCGTTACAGGACACATCGAGCGCGCCTTCCTCCTCATCCGCAACGGCGCGCACCCCGGCCTCGATGCGATCAAGTCCCGTGGTCAAGTGGGAAAGCAGCGTCTGCCCGGCCTCCGTCAGCCGGAGGGCGTTTTTAGGTCCCTCGAAGAGACGGATTCCCAAAACGTCCTCGAGATGCCGGACATGCCGGCTGATGGCCCCGTGAGTGACCGCGAGTTCGTCAGCCGCGAGCGTCATACGGCCCAGACGGGCCGACGCCTCGAAGGCGACGAGGGCATTCAGAGAAGGCAGGCGGCGTCTGGTCATGTGAGAAAAAATCACATTCTCTGTCAGATGATCTCGATTATCAGCCGGCTCAGCGAGTGACACAAGAGCACATAGCTAATGGCGGGCGTCACGACTTTTGCTCTTCGCGAAAGCATTGCCCGCCGGACTTTTGGGGGATGCCTTGGAGCCGTTCGTTTTTGTCGCCGTTCTCGTGGCGGCCTCGATGCATGCGGGTTGGAACGCGCTCGTGAAGGTCGGTCTCGACCGCTTCTCGTCCATCGTGCTCCTGGGCCTGTCGGGGATGGGCATATGTCTCGTCCTGCTCCCCTTCTTTCCGCTTCCAGCGCCGGCGGCGTGGCCCTGGCTTTTCGCCTCAGCGCTCATCCACGTCTGCTACAAGCTCTCCCTGGTCAAAGCTTACGAACACGGCGATCTGTCCCAGGTCTATCCGCTCGCCCGTGGCACGGCTCCGCTGATCGTGGCCGTCGTCGGCGCGCTCTTCCTGGGTGAAGTGACGACGCTGACGAAGGTCCTGGCAATCCTCTCCATCGGCCTTGGCGTCTGCCTCATGTCGGTGAGGGGAGGGGGCGTGGGACGGATGCCGCCGAAGGCGCTCGGCTTCGCGTTGGCGACAGCGGCTTGCACGGCCTCCTACACGCTGCTCGACGGCATCGGGGCGAGACTCTCGGGCTCCGCGTCCGGCTTCATCATCCTGCTCACCATTGTCGACGGGTTCTTTACCTGCACCTATGCCTTCGCTACGCGTGGCCCGGCGATTTTCGCACGATTGGCTCCCGCGTGGCGCAGCGGCGTGATGGCTGGAGCCATGTCGCTTGCGTCATACTGGATTGCGGTCTGGGCCTTTACCCAAGCACCCATCGCCCTCGTGGCGGCGCTTCGTGAAACCAGCGTGCTCTTCGCCGTGCTGATTGCTGTGCTCTTTCTCAAGGAGAGAGCCGGGCTCGGTCGTATTGCAGCGGCGTGCCTGATTGCCAGCGGCGTGGTGCTGATGCGTATCTAGCCTGCTTGTCGCGTTCTCATCCGCAAAACCGAACAACCGGTTTCAGCTTGTCTCGATCATGCTCTAGGCGCGGAATGCGACCAGCACCGCCCCGGCGGCGATGAGCGCGATGCCGGCCCAGTTCAAGCCCGACAGGCGCTCCCCTAAAAAGATCACGCCGAACACGGCGACAAGCACGACGCTGAGCTTGTCGATCGGGGCCACGCGCGCTGCATCGCCAAGTTTCAGGGCGCGGAAATAGCAGAGCCATGATGCGCCAGTGGCAAGCCCGGACAAGACCAGAAAGAGATAGGTCCGGCCGGGGATCGACTCCAGCGACTGCCATTGCTGCGTGCCGATGAGGATGCCGCCGAGAACCAGGAGGATGACGACGGTTCGAATGAACGTCGCGAAATCCGAGTTGATTTGCTCAACGCCGACCTTCGCAAAGATCGCGGTCAGCGCCGCGAACGAGGCCGACGAGACGGCCCAGAATTGCCACGACAACAAGGCGGACTTCATAATCTGCTCCACTCGGTGTGTTCGCCCCGGCGATTACGCCGCAAACGATAACAAAAAAGCCCGGCTTCCACCGGGCTTTTCATCAAGAGATCGACAGCGCGATCAGACCGCGATGCGCTCTTCCGCCTCGTTCGGCTCACGCAACACGTAGCCGCGGCCCCAGACGGTTTCGATGTAGTTCTTGCCTTGCGACGCATTGGCGAGCTTCTTGCGGAGCTTGCAGATGAAGACGTCGATGATCTTCAGTTCGGGCTCGTCCATGCCGCCATAGAGATGATTGAGGAACATCTCCTTCGTCAGGGTGGTCCCCTTGCGGAGCGAGAGCAGCTCCAGCATCTGGTATTCCTTGCCCGTCAGGTGAACGCGAGCGCCGCCCACTTCGACGGTCTTGGTGTCGAGATTGACGACCAGATCGCCGGTGGTGATGACCGACTGCGCGTGGCCCTTCGAGCGCCGCACGATGGCGTGGATGCGGGCGACGAGTTCGTCCTTGTGGAACGGCTTCGTCAGGTAATCGTCGGCGCCGAAGCCGAGGCCCTTCACCTTGTCGTCGGTGCCGGCCATGCCGGAGAGGATCAGGATCGGCGTCTTCACCTTCGCGACGCGCAGCGTGCGCAGAACCTCATAACCCGACATGTCGGGGAGGTTCAGATCGAGAAGGATGATGTCGTAGTCGTAGAGCTTGCCAAGGTCGACGCCCTCTTCGCCGAGATCCGTCGCATAGACGTTGAAGTTCTCGGATTTGAGCATCAGCTCGATGCTCTGCGCAGTGGCGCTGTCGTCTTCGATCAGAAGTACGCGCATGTTTATTCCCCAGCCTTTGCCCTTGGGCCACAGAGTAGCTGAGAGCTACCCACTCGCCACAGGGCCTGTGGCGGATGCCCTTTTGAACTGATTCGCAACGCTAATACGGAATGGTTAACAAACCCTGATTCGCACATGCAAGCGATTAACGACATGTCTTCAACAACATGTCGTCGGAAGCTGCCGTGTTGTGAGTCCTGATCCACCATCTGGAATCGTGCCGCGTGACCTGAAAAGCTTTTCCTGCAAGGCATTTCACCTGCATCCGGCAATCGCTCGCGAGGGGCGGAAGCCGTGACGGGGCCAGTGTTAACGAAACCGGTAAACGAAACGTTGACGAAGCTCGTCGACGGGCCTGCCTTGCGGGCTTGGAGCCGCTCGTCCCGAATTTTTCGGTGTCGGCGGTAAGGAAGAGTCAACTTCCATCGACGAAGGTGGCCATTGTCAGGCGGGTAACTGAGCGATCCGCGGGGCGCATTTAGAGCATGGTCCGGCAACTCAAGACCGGTTTGCCGACAGGTCATGCTCCAGCAATGGCATAGGGCGGATGGCACGACGAGAGTCTGTGCGGGTTCGCTCTAGCAGCGACGTGTGGAGTTCAATCAAGATGAAGTCGCGGGACACGCTCATCCGCCTCAAGCGCTTTCAGGTCGACGACAAGCGTCGGCGGGTGGCGCAGATCGAAATGATGATCGCCGAGTTCGACCGCATGGCGGCTGACCTTAACCGGGAGATCGCCACGGAAGAGCAGAAGGCCGGGATCACCGATCCGAACCATTTCGCCTATCCGACCTACGCCCGCGCTGCCGCGCAGCGGCGCGACAACCTTCGCCAGTCGGCTGAGAATCTTCACGCCCAGCTCGACGATGCGAAGGCCGAGCTTGGCGAGGCTTTCGAGGAATTGAAGAAGGCCGAGAGCCTGGAAGACCGGGAGCGTTCCGTCGAACGCACCCTGGACGCCGTGCGCGAACAAGCGGCCATCGGACATCTCGGACAGGCTCGCGTGCTGCGCGCCTCCGCGTAAAGCCTGCCGTTCCGGATTTTTTCAAGAACGCGCCGAGACCCGGCGCGTTCTTTCCATTCGGGCTATCCGAGGACAGGCACCTGCGGCGCGGCCTCACGGGGCACAGCACCCATCAGGCGAGGGTCGTCATCCACCTCGATGGCGCGCTTATAGGGCGTGAAGCCCGAGCGCCTGTAGAAGTCGAGCGCGGCCGGATGATCCAACGTGCAGGTGTGCACGAAGAAACGGCTGACCGGTTTGGCGAAGGCCCGCCGGATGGCTTCGTTCATGAGAAAACGGCCCGCTCCCCGGCCGATCGTTCCGGGCACAAGGCCGAGGAAACCCAACTCAACCTCTCCCGCGACGCGGAAGTCGAGTTCGAGAAGGCCGATATCGGCTGTGCCGTCGTTCAACGCATAGGCCTCGACCTTCGGATCATCGAGGATCGCTGCCAGCTCCGCGTCGGAGATTGTAACGCGGCTGAACCAAAGCCAAGGTTCGCCGATGCCGCGGAACAGGGCGCGATAACGGTCGCGGTCGCTCGTCAGGCGCTGGAGAGACAATCCGTCCGGCGTCGTCGCCGGTGGCAGCGCGGGCGCCTGCCGCATCTCCAGATAGGTGACGATCGTCGCGATCTTGCCCGGCGGCAAATCCGTATAGCCGGAGAGATTGAGTTCCACGGGAAGCCTCATCGTGATGCGTCGTGATGGCAGCCGATTTCTCACGAGCAGGGCGGGAGCGCAAC
Organism: Microvirga alba; assembly: GCF_015694465.1. GTDB lineage: Bacteria > Pseudomonadota > Alphaproteobacteria > Rhizobiales > Beijerinckiaceae > Microvirga > Microvirga alba. The sequence continues at coordinate 212,185 of NZ_JADQDO010000006.1, read as the reverse complement.
CGTGCGACGCCGCCAAGTTCGAGGACCGGGCAAACCGGTGCACGCGATGTCGCAGCCAGCCATGATGACCGGAATGGGCGCGGTGACAGGCACCGGCGTGGCCTCTTCGGTTGGGCACCATGAGCCGGCTCATGTGTCCTCCTCGTCGCGGAGCGCATTCCCCCCTTGCAGAATAAGGGGATTGTGGGGCACAGAGAGGAGAACGAAGGAGCCGGGCCGCCTCTATGAAGAACGTGCGTGAGTTCATTTGGCCTGTGATCGGGCTTGTGGCGGTCGTTGTGTCCGGTTGGCTTCTCTATCGCGAGCTTCGCGGCCTCTCCCTCGACGATGTCTGGGAGAGCCTGAACGCTGTGCCGGGCAAGCGTTATGCCCTGGCTGGCCTTTCCACCCTCGTCGCGTATGCGGCCTTGGCTTGGTACGACCGGATCGCGCTTCTGCATCTGGGCGTGCGCCATATCTCCTGGCTTTTCGTCTCGACGACGTCGTTCACGACCTATGCGCTGTCCCACAATATCGGCGCCTCGGTGTTCTCCGGCGCAGTTGTCCGCTATCGGGCCTATACCTCGAAGGGTTTGAGCGCGGCGCAGATCGCTGTGCTGGTTGCCCTTTGCTCGTTCACCTTCGGTCTTGGCACCATCCTGCTCGGCGGCATCGTGCTGACGGTCGATCCGACACTTTTGTCCCGTCTCGAAGATCTTCTCCCATCCGCGCTGACGAACCCCGCCACCGCCCGGATCATTGGAATCCTGCTTCTCGGCTTCGTCGTGCTTTATGCGGCCGGCTCGATCCTGCATCTGCCGCCTCTCGTGATCCGCAAGGCCAAGCTTGAATATCCCCGCCCGGCGATCATGTGGCGGCAGTTGGTAGCCGCACCTCTCGAATTGCTGGGAGCCGCCGGAATCATCTATTTCGTGCTCCCGGCGCATCTCGAGCCCAGCTTCATGGTGGTTCTCGCGGTCTTCCTGGCCTCCTTCTCGGCCGCCCTCGTCAGCCACGCGCCGGGTGGGCTCGGCGTCTTCGAACTCGTGTTCCTGACCGCGATGCCGGGTATTCCGAAGGCGGACGTTTTGGCCGCGCTGATCGTCTTCCGCCTGTTCTATCTCCTGATCCCGTTCGCCTTGTCGATTGTGGTCGTGCTGCTGTTCGAGCGCGCGCGGTTGGCTCAGGCCTTGCGGCTTCGGATCGGGACAGGGGATGGTCCGCCTGCTCCGCCAAGAGCCTGAGCGCCACCATGACGGTCTTCTGGAGAAGGCTGCGGTTCGGTCTCTCGACGATATTCGGCTTCAAAGCCCTCGGCTTCTTCATCCCCTATCGCTACGCACAGAGCGTGGAAGCACGCGACTATCCGGCGCTACGCCCGCTATTCGAGACCTCGCGCCCGGATTTCATCGAGATCCTCGAGGCTATCGAAGGCTGCGCCGGGGACCTTCGGCGCATCGCGGAGGGCAGGGGGCTGGCACGTTTCGATCAGGATTGGTTTCCGCGCCTCGATGCGGCTGCGGCCTATGCCATCGTGCGACGGGAAAGGCCGGCGCGCATTGTCGAGATCGGATCCGGCCATTCGACGCGATTCATGGCCCAAGCCGTCAGGGACGGAAACCTCGCCACCCGCATCACCTGCATCGACCCTGCCCCCCGCGCCGCTCTGGCACGGCTCGAGGTGGACCATTTGCCGATCCTTTTGAAGGATGCAAACCCGGGCGTGTTTGCGGCGCTAGGGCGGGGAGATATCCTTTTCATCGATTCCAGCCACATCGCCATGCCCGGCACCGACGTGGACCATCTCTTTCTGGATGTATTGCCGCGCCTTGCGAGCGGTGCCCTGGTCCATATCCACGACATCACCCTCCCGGACGCCTATCCGGAAGTGTGGGCGTGGCGGTCCTATAACGAGCAGATCCCGGTTGGGACGCTCATGCAGGGCGGGGGGTATGAGCTTGTCTTCGCGAGCCATTTCGTCGCGAGGGAGGTCCTCCCGAATGGAGCAGGCGGCATCCTCGGCGAATTGCCGCTGTCCGGCGGCGCGTTCGAGACCAGCCTCTGGCTCAGGAAGTGCTGACGAGTCGATTTAGGAGACGATGGGACGTTTCTGCCCCGGTTCCGGCACCACGATGCCGGCCTCCATGTACTCATTCAGCTTGTTGCGCAGGGTGCGGATTGAGATCCCCAGAATTTTTGCGGCATGGGTCCGGTTGCCGACGCAGTAATCCAGCGTGTCGAGAATGAGATGCCGCTCCACGTCGGCCACGGTCTGGCCGATCAGAATCCGCCTCGCGGTGGCGTTGATCGGGCCGACAACGGAATGATTGAGGGTCGAAGGCGCTGAATGGGACTGTTCCGACAAGTCGCAATCTCTCGGCAAGGGTTGGGCGCGCCCGGATGGGATGCTGAGGGATTTATGTCCAGGTTATGGTTAGGGAACCCTTAACGAGCCTCAAAGCCTTGCCGCGCAATGGCCGTCAAAACGAAGAAGGCGCCGCCTGATCGGCAGCGCCTCAATTCTGGAGGTCATTGAGAACGGTTACTGGCGATATTGCTGAATGCGCGTGGTGCGCAGACCGGCCAAGCCATGCTGGTCGATGGACAGTTGCCAGCTCAGGAATTCTTCGGTGGTCAGCGTATAGCGCTGACATGCCTCCTCGAGGCTCAAAAGGCCGCCGCGGACAGCGGCGACGACCTCGGCCTTGCGGCGGATGACCCATCGACGAGTAGAAGACGGGGGAAGATCAGCAATCGTCAAGGGACTGCCGTCGGGCCCAATGACATACTTGACCCTTGGGCGGTGGGGTTCGGTCATGATACGCTCACACAAAAATTCAACGACCTCGTTAAGCTCGAAACTACGTCATGGGGCTTAATGTTTTCCTAAGCGCAAAAGGGGCGATGACTGATCTGCCCCGATTTAGCCTTAATGGTTAAGGCCCTCTTATTTCGCCTCGTGTGCTCTGGAACATTGAAACCGCAATCGCTATAGAAGACCTTTGGCCCCTCCCGTGCGCCGCCTTGAACGGCGCCTCTGGACGGAACGATGCTCAACTCACTTGATCTTCCCAAAGACCCCTCAAAGACCCGCGTCGTCGTCGCGATGTCGGGCGGCGTGGATTCCTCCGTCGTCGCAGCCCTTCTCAAGCGCGAAGGCTATGACGTGCTCGGCATTACGCTCCAGCTTTACGATCACGGCGCGGCCGCGCATCGTAAAGGGGCCTGCTGCGCGGGACAGGACATCTACGATGCCCGCCGCGTCGCCGAAGCTATCGGCATCCCCCATTACGTGCTCGATTATGAAGCCCGCTTCCGCGAGGCGGTGATCGACCGTTTCACCCAGAGCTATCTGGCCGGGGAAACCCCGATCCCCTGCGTCGAATGCAATCGTTCGATCAAGTTCCGCGATCTCCTGGAGACCGCGAAGGAACTCGGCGCGGATGTGCTGGCGACCGGCCATTATGTGGCAAGCCGGGCTCTCCCCGATGGACGCCGCGCGCTTCACCGGGCCGCCGATCCGGACCGGGACCAGAGCTATTTCCTCTATGCGACGACCCCCGAGCAGCTGAGCCTGCTGCGCTTCCCGCTCGGCGAGCTGCCGAAGGACGACACCCGCGCGCTCGCCCGCGAATTCGGCCTGACCGTGGCCGAGAAGGCCGACAGCCAGGACATCTGCTTCGTCACCCAGGGGCGCTACAGCGACATCATCGAGCGTTTGAAGCCCGGCGCGGTCCATGGGGGCGAGATCGTCCACGTGGATGGGCGCGTGCTGGGACGCCATGAAGGCATCATTCACTACACGGTCGGGCAGAGGCGGGGACTTGGCCTCTCCACGGGCGAGCCGCTCTACGTGGTGCGTCTCGAAGCCAAGGAGGCGCGCGTCGTCGTCGGTCCGCGCGAGGCTCTGGCGACCCGCCTGATCCGCATTACCGATGTGAACTGGCTTGGCGACACACCGCTCGAAAGCCTCGGCGAGGCGGGCGCAGAGGTGGCCGTGCGCGTTCGTTCGACCCGTGAACCCCGCCCAGCGATCCTGCGCTTCGGCGGCGGCGGCGTGACGGTCGAATTGCTGGCGGCGGAAGACGGGGTGTCTCCCGGTCAAGCTTGTGTCATCTATGAGAGCGATACTCCCCGGGCCCGCGTGCTCGGCGGGGGCACCATTGCTCGTACAGCAGCCGAAGCCGCACCCGCCGCGGCCTGAGGCTTCACCTAGGGAAACTGCATGACGGACGGACCGACCACGGCCCCGATGCGTAAGGCTTACGCGCGTTGGGCCCCGATCTATGACCTGGTCTACGACAAGCTGACCGAGCCCGCCGCCCGCGCCGCCGTGGCTGCCGCCGTGGCCTGTGGCCCGCGCGTGCTGGAAGCGGGCGTCGGCACCGGTCTGTCTCTCGGCTACTATCCGAAAACTGCCGAGGTTTACGGCGTGGACCTGTCCGAAGACATGCTGCGCCGGGCGCAGGAGAAGGTCGAAAAGCGCGGCTTGACCCATGTGAAGAGCCTGCAGGTGATGGACGTAACCCACCTCTCTTTCCCGGATGAGATGTTCGATGCGGTCACGGCGCAATTCATCATCACCCTGGTGCCAAACCCTGAAGCGGCGCTTTCCGAATTCGCCCGCGTGCTGAAGCCCGGCGGCGAAATCGTGCTCGCCAACCATTTTGGCCAGCCCACCGGCCCGATCGCCGCGCTCGAGGAAATTGCATCTCCCGTGGCAAAGGCCATCGGGTGGAGCTCGGCGTTCAAGGCGTCCCGGGTCGAGGCTTGGGCGCGCAGCACGGGGCGCATGGAAGTTGTCGAGTTGAAATCACTTTTCCCAGCCGGTTTCTTTAAGCTGATGCGGATCCGAAAGCGCGCCTGAAACGTGTAGCCAAGTCGATCGAAAACGGGGGGGCGTTAGATCACGCCCCGTTATATCTTGTAATTATTTTATTTGAGTCTATATTAGTTATTCGACATTTGGCCTGATCCCTGTGCGCCTTCGGTTGTATTGACGAGCGCGAGTTCAGTCTTCTTCCCAAAATCGAAAGATCCAAAGGGACGCGTTTGTGCGCTCTTGCGCCTCACGTGATGAAAGATTGAACGATGCTCCAAGGAACCGTGAAATTCTACAACGACCACAAGGGATACGGATTCATCCAGCCTGAGAATGGCGGCAAGGACGTCTTCGTCCATGCAACGGCGCTCGAACGCGCCGGGATGCGCGGCCTCGTCGAAGGCCAGAAGGTCGCTTTCGACATTGAAACCGACCCTCGTTCCGGAAAACAGTCGGCCGGAAATCTCCAGACTGCTTAATCAAGCGAAGCGTGCATTGATGCACCTCGCTTCGCGGAGGCGATCTCAGCCTCCCCTAAAAAGAAGAATACAGACAAAATGCGCTTTCATTTCATTCCCAAACCCGTTCGAGCGGAAAACGCAGCGGCAGGCTTCACCCTGGACCGTGTATGGACCCGCGACGATGGGCACAATCGAGATATCAGCAATCTTCTCGACCAGACATACATGTATCAATCGGCGCGGGAGCTTCAGTGGCATCTTGCCGACCGATTTGGCATCTGCGCTCAGACAGTTGAGCTGACTTTCGACGCCTGAGCCCTATTTCTTAAAGGGCAAGCGTCGGTCGCTTATATCGAAGGTCATTCACATGCGTATCTTCATGTTCGTTTCGCAGACCAAAGACGACCTTCATGCCTTCGCGGGCGACGAGTCCGGTAGCAAGCTTCCGGCCAAATACGGCCCTTGGGGCCTGACCGGAACGCTTCACTCCCGCGAAGCACCTCCGCATAAGTTCGCCCGCCGGGTCATCGAGCAGTCGATCGCATCAGAAGGGTTCCAGCTCTGGCGGACGAAGCCGAAGGGCTGAAACCTTTGCATCGTGCTCTCCCTGCTTTGCGCTGGCGGCGACGCGAGCCCTAAGGTCAAGCATGGGCCAGGTCACACTGGCCCATGTCACGATAGATCTCACGATAAATCCGCAGCTTGGCTGCGGGTCGTCCTTGACACCGGGGCCCAACCTTTTCTATATCGCCCTTGCCTGACGCGGGGTTCGCCCCGTTCCCTGGGGCGGAGTAGCTCAGTTGGTCAGAGCAGAGGAATCATAATCCTTGTGTCGGGAGTTCAAATCTCTCCTCCGCTACCATAAGCTCTTGAAATCAAAGAGCTCTTTTCTTTTCTTTTGGAACCTTAGCCACGGCTGTAGAGTTAGCTCAGTGCTAGCTCACCCGCCAAAAAGCCCAATAGAATCAAGGCCCCTGGTTGGTGCTGCGCTGGGCTCCTAGCGCAGTTCTAGCGCACCTTTTGCACCAAAGTAACCAAGTAGGGCGCGAGCATGGGCTCCTCTCCGTCCAAAGAACGCTATCAACTGTTCCAGCGCACCGGCAGCGCCAAATGGCAGATGCGCTTCAGCATCAAGGGCCAGGGGCAGATCAAGCGCTCACTGGAGACCAGCGACCGAATCGAAGCAGAACGGAAAGCCGAGGAAATTTGGTTCGAGGCGAACTACCGTGCTCGTCAGGGTCTCACCGCCAAGGCTCGAACCTTCGAGCAGGTGGCTGAGGATTTTATCGCGCACATTCAGCGCGAGGTGGAGAGGGGAGAGCGTCGTGCGGACCAGGGCAAGTCAGAACCTGCAATCATCCGGCGCTATTTCATCGGCTATTTTGGGCCGCGTCCTATCGATGGAATCACAGACTCGGACCTGGAGCGCTATGCGGAGTGGCGACGAACCTACTGGACCGAAGGGCCAGGCAAGGACATTGCCTATATCCATTATGAGCGTGGTGGCAGGCGGCTTCGGCGGCCCGTCAAACGGGCCGCACCCACACTGAGCCGTCAGCGCGGAGAGGCTGTGCTTCTGCGTGCTCTGTTCCGGCAAGCCATGAGGTGGGGATACATCAAGACCCCTCCAACGATCTCGCTCCGGGTCAAGCGCGCTCCGGACAATCGGCGTCCCAGCTTTGAGCCACATGAGTTCGAGAAACTGATCGAGACGAGCCTCAGCCGATTGGGCGATCCGATTATGATCGACCAGCCTCGTCGCATCCGCGCCAAGGATCGGCGGATCTGGACCCTCAAGAAGCTGGATGAGCATACCCGCCGTGATCGCACCATCCTGCACGCCTACATCATGATCGCTGCTTTCTCAGGCTTTCGCCCCACCGAGATGCGCAACCTCAATTGGGGTGATGTGCTCGGGTATCGGGAGGGCATGGGTAAACCGCTTGCGGAGCGTGATCTGAGGCTCAGGGCTCGTGGCAAGGGCAAAAGTGGCACTGCTATCCCCCAACTTGGTGCCCTCCCGTGGTTCGACGTGCTCTGGATGCTGTTCGAACAAGCTTGTGGACGGGAGCCCAATGATGACGATCCAGTATTCTCCAGTGCGCGGGGTGAACGAATTGGCTCTATTGCACGAGGTCTGACCGAGTTGTTGCGAGCTTGCGGACTTGAGCGTGATCATCGGGGCGTCAAGCGAACACCATACTCGCTCAGACACTTCTATATCAGTCAGCAACTCGCTCACGGTGCTGAGGTGTTGGATGTGGCCCGAAATACGCGAACCTCCCTCGCAATGATCGATAAGCATTACGGGCAGGTGAATTTAGAACGAATAGTAGACCGCCTGAGGCCGCAGTGGACCCGTGAATAATTGCTCGTAGGCTATCCATAGACATGAAGCGGTGATCCACACTACGGAGCAGGTTAAATATGGGTCCAGCGGCTTGATCTTGACACTTCAAACTGCAGACTTGATGACCTTTGTGAGATTGCTGCTGTCGGTCTTGGGCTGATTCTCCCTACATAGAATGCGCTAAAGGTTTTGGGTCCGGCCCAACCAATACGGAGCTGCCATGTCTGCGATGCTGAAACCTTGGTGTCTAAAAGGCTGCGTAATTCAGCTTCAATAAGTAATTGGGTGTACACGTGCTTCCGCGAATTAGCGTAATGCAAGTTGGTGACGTGCATCTTCCCGGAAACGCACAGCATCGGCATAATCTCGACGATAAAGACAAGAGGTTCCCAGTAGAACTGAAAGGAATATTATCTTCGAGTCCCATAAAGATCGTCTTCAAGCAAATTTATTCATTTATATCAAAGCAAGATGTATCTGCCATGTTATTCATGGGAGACCTTACTGATATAGGCGGACTCGGTGGATATAGATCTTGCGCAAATTATATCGCAAGGTCGCTCCAGCTCGGGTCTGGGAATGTTCACTCCAGCCTCCCAGTTGGAATCATTCCAGGGAACCACGATATAAACCGTGATTTGGCTAAGCTGCCAGGCTTAACAAGAAAGTTTCAGCCGCTCACTGATGCCTTGCAAGCTGTCGGATTGCCTGCCCTTCCAGTCTCCAAGCCCTTGTGGCTCAGGTTGCAGGAAGGAGCGGCACAGGCGCAAATTGCATTGCTGAACAGCTGCTGGGGGTGCGGAGCCAGGGAGTTCATCCCCGAAGAATTTCGTGATGATGTCGAGGCGGCAATCGACAATGCTATCAAGCGGGGCAATGCGGAGCGCGCCACGCGGGCTTACTATGACCGACAGTTCGACACACCTGCGTTCAACGAAGACTCAATCCGCGAATTCGTACAGGGAGCAAATGGCATTGCACGGACAGGCCTGTTGATAGCCTGCGCTCACCATAATCTCCTTCCGCAGCGGCAACCCCGCCTTGCCCCATACACTGAGGTTGTGAACTCCGGTGCGGTGCGAGGAACCCTAAAGGAACTCGGGCGTCCGATCCTTTACTTGCACGGGCACATTCATGAGGATCCTATCGAGATTCTTCATTCTCCCGGGGGTGACCCTCTAGTGTGCATTTCAGCCCCTGAGGCAAGTGCTGGTTTCAACGTTCTAGAAATTGTGTTTACCCGTGCTGGGCTGCCGTTAAGCTGCCATATTCACAAGTGGCGCTTTGATCAATCTGGTGTCTTTCGCTCGACTGGAACTGAGGTCGTTTCGCTCTTAGGCCAGCGGAGGAGAGCCTATGATAAGTCGCTTTCACGGCTTTATGCACATCTGCTGACGGAGGGCGAAAGCTATTGGTCTGATCTGCTTCAAGCGTCCCACGGAATATTTGCGACCGATGCGGAGGAGTCGCTTGAAGAGAGCCTTGAGGTACTCTGGGCTGATGCGAGGATACGCATAGACAATTATGACCTTCCGCCAGAAAACTGGATCGTAGGGGCGCGACTCTAATGGTTAATCGGCTCAATCCATTCCGCCCGACACGCTGGGAGCATCAGCGGGAGGACTTCCGGCTGATTTGGTTCACAAAAACTGCAGAACAGCTGGATTCGGAAAAATCCATCTATGTTAGAGGAAGCAGGGGGAGTGGAAAGACCACACTTCTGAAGAGCATTTGCTGGGAGGATCTTACTAACAATGTCTCTCTGAAGATGCAAAGAACCCTAGCCGATTTTAGTCACATAGGTATCTATGTCCGCTTTCCCGATCATCTGAGTTCGTCTCTATCATCGCGAGCGTGGAAAGCAGCATTCGACAAGCCTGAAGTCGCCGATTGGGAGTTCCACAAGTATTTCTCTTTAATCGTCGAAATCACCTGCATCGAAAGGATGTTGCATGCATGTCATCAGCTCCGCCTTTCCCGCAATATCTCTCAGAGTCCTGCCCATGAACTCCGCTTCGTTGACGATGTGCTCGAAGAATTTCCCGCATTATCGATCTTCGTTGGTGTCAGACCCAAGACGTTTCTCGAATTGTCGAGACTGTTAAGGTCTATCGCGCGTGCGATGAATGAGGCCGCTGGGAGAGGAACATTCCGAGAGTTGCAGGCTCAATTGCCTGCTCGTGAGCCTGGGGAATTACTTGCTTATGCAAGTGAGCGCCTCGCTAACGGGATTAGGCTAGTTAACCCCCGGGGGGAGCGTCAGCCAGGATTTCGCTTTTGTCTCGATGACTGCGAGGTTCTAGATCCACTGCAACAAAAAAGCATCAATACGCTTGTTCGTATTAGTCGCTTCCCGATTTCATGGGTGGTGAGCTACGTTGGCGCATTCTTCGAGAGTACTGAGACATTCATCGACCAACAACCGCTAACCGAAGCGGATAGGAAAGTGATTTCGCTCGACTCACGAAACGAGGACGATTTTCGCGAGCTTTGCCAGGCGGTTGTTAGTTTGCGGCTGCTGTTCTCAGTTTCTGAGAACGTGCGGAACACGAACAAGAGCGACAATATCTCGGATTTCTTCCCGCTGCCAGTGAGGTTAGGGCGCAGGGATGTCAATGATATGGCAGCTGTCATGCTGCAACGCTCGACAAGCCCGATCGCGGATGAGCTAGTCCGCGCCGCGTCGACGCTTAAAGATAAGTTGATCGAGATAAGTAAACGGCATCGGACACGGTTGACGAAAGAAGGCACTGCGCTTCCGATATACGAATCTTATCTATTGCTACTTTGGCAAGGTCGCGAGGATGCATTCAAAACGAGCTTCTCGCCGGATGACGAGAAAAAGCTTCTAGAACTTGCACCGCGACTAGTTGAACCGGCATTTGAGGCATGGTTGCGCCGAAAGCAGCGCGGTGCGTTATTGCAACTTGCTGCAGTGCTCGGTTTCAGAAGGTTACCTCTCGGAGGAGCCAATGTCGCGACCTCATTAGCTGATGGTTCAATTCGCGACTTCCTGGAGATCCTTGGCGAGATTTACGAGTCTTACACACGGCGACAAAAGCTTGATAAAAGCGACCAGGGAAGCCTGGATCGCTTCGCGACATCGCGAACTCAGATTGGGTGGGACATTCAAGCGGATGGAATTGCATCCGCGAGCTCGTCATACCACTCGTCCGTAAGTTCTCGGGCAGAGCTGGACTCTGACATTGTTATGCGTCTGCTGGACGGTCTGGGATACTATACATCCATCCTACAATCAGCGCCTGACGACCCAGCTGTGCTGGGACGTGCAGAGCGTGGTGTATTCACTGTGCGTTTCAGCCGTCCTGAGATCATCTCGCCTGGCGATGTGACTTCAGATAGAGAGCGAGCAGTGTGGCGGGCAATTCGTCAAGCGGAAATCGCCGGATATTTGAGAACGATAGAGGTCAAATTTCACGACGGCACCGATGCTCAAGAGCCAGAAGACCAGCGTGGGAGAACAATTACCTTTCGACTTCATCGCCGGTTTTCTCCGCATTACCGGTTCTCGTTTCGAGGAGCGTACGAACAGGTTGTTGTAACTCCAAAGGAGCTCTGGCCGCTATGTGACCGGCAGGCGCCAGCTGACGCACGAGCATGGGCAGAAGCTATGGCAACAAGATCTGTAGTAGGGAACGGCTCGCAGCTGCCCTTACCGTTAGGTGGAGACCAGGATGATGAGTGAGGTCTACGCGGCAGGCTCGATCTCTCTAAGGCAGTCCCTCGGCCTTTCCAGAATAGAACTTAGCCGTGAGTATGACGTAGTCCTCGCAGGGTTAAGTTGGGAAAAGCGGGCTAGCACGGCGTTGTCAGCCGTCGCTCAGCGCGTTGGTCCTCTTAAGTTGCTAAAGTTTCGGTCCGTCGATCAAGAGGCCGAAGATAAGAAAAACGCCACTCTAGAGACATTTCGTGCTTTGGATTGGGATTTGGAAGTGCTCGATTTCGAGCGTTCGACAGATTTCGGAGCTAATGCGGATCGTTTCGAGCGCCTCTTGAGAGATCTGTATGTCCAGAAGGGTAGGCCACTCAAAATATTGGTAGATGTCACTTGTCTTCCCAAGTCATACATCCTTTTTCTATTCGGTTGTGGGTTCAAGCGAGACTATGTTTCTCGTTTAGACTGTGTGTATGCGGAGGGTGCGTACTCTCTTCATGAAGATCATGCGAGCGCAAAGTCACCTGAGCAGCCAGGTACCGCAAGTGGCATTATCTCTGAGGGTGAGTGGCAGTCACTGCAGGTACCGTATTTGGAAGCAGAAAGTGCCATGCCAATGTATCGTGATTTAATCGTCGCGATGGGCGGTGAGGTTGGGCTTTCAGTGCCTTTGATTGAGAAATACGAGCCGCGGCGACTCGGCTTGATCCTGATTCAAGAAAGCTTAGTGCAGGAGCCGGATAAACTTGTGCCCAGCGAGCGCGCAGCACTTCTGAGCCTCCTTTCAGAGTCAAACGTTCAGCGATCTAATGTGCCACTCTGCGATGTGTTGAGTTTGACCAAGTTCGCCATTGAGTTCTGCAGGTCGTCGAGTTCCGACAATGTCACAGGACTCGCGATTGGCTCGAAGCCACATGCACTTGCACTCGCCCTCGCGGCTCTAAGCGAAGACAAGATGGAAGTAATATGTCGTGTGCCGACACGCTATAGGCAGCTAGATGTAGCACCAACAGGAACCATCTGCCTCTACGAACTCGATGATCGATTTGAACCTACGTCATATTTCTGAAATTCAGTGCATTGCTGCTGACCTTGCGACAGTGATCGATCTAAGGAGCTCAACCGCAGCTCGCACCATTTCATGTCGATGTAGCGCTGAGTGGTTGCGAGGTGTCGGCGCCCAGTAAGCAGCATGATCGCTTTGGGTGATATGCCCGCGTGCGCCAGCTTGGTAATGAACCAGCGTCGCGCTATGGCTTGTCCCTCCATCTAAGCTCGCCTGGGCGTACTACTGTCCCATGCGCTGGCGTTGAATGACGCACGGTTTTAGGCCATCAGCACTGGCCAGTTTTGGTTCAGAGCAGTTGTTGAACACCCACGGTGCTGAATATAATCCGGCTCAACAAACGGGGGGGCATGATGGCGTTCTGGTGGGTCAACCACAGTCAAACGTACCGGCAGGAGATCGAGGGGAGATACATCTGGTCACCTAAGACCAAGGGCAATGGAGGCCCCAATCGGTCCTACGACAATCTACGGCTCCTCGTGCCTGGCGATCTCGTCTTCTCATATGCCGGCGGACAGATCCGACAGCTTGGTATCATCACCCACCGAGCTGTTTCCAGCCCAAAGCCGCCCGAGCTTGGATCGGCTGGTACACACTTGGCACAGGATGGCTGGATGGTGCCGGTTGAGTGGTACGCTTTACCTCAGCCGCTGAGACCCAAGGAGTTCATCAGCGAGATAAGACCCCACCTTCCCAAGAAGTATGCCCCATTGAACGAGGAGGGGAATGGTTATCAGCATGTCTACCTCGCTGCTGTGCCTGACGGTATGGCAGAGGTGCTGTTAGCCCGGCTGAGCGCGTTACCGCAGGAGGTCAATGCTGAAAGCCGAGTGGCCGAAGCTTACCGTCAGTTGGGCTACAATGTTCATCAAGAGGTGCTGTTCGGCCCGCTCAGAGTTGATCTTGTCATCGAACGCCGCGGCCAGCGCACACCGGTCGAGGTGCTCAGCTCCGGCAAACCCCTTCAAGCCGACCGGTTGCAGCGAGAGATAGTGCGCCTATCCACCCTTCGTGGTGCCGATCTCTGGAGCGGCACGCCGATCATCATCGTCGCGTCGGACATGACGCCAGAGACGCAGCATTGGTCGCAGCATCAAACCGAGGTGAGCATCCGGACCCTCGCGGATCTCGAGGCTGAGGTCGGCGCTCTCGCCCAGCGCGCGCCGACGGCGAGCGTTCGTGAAGAAGCGCCCGCGGAGATCGAGGCTCGTCGCGCAGCCGAACGCCGCGATACGCGGGCCGCTCTGATCAAGGAGCTCAAGGATCACGAGTCAGGCGCGGTCGCACTCTCGCCCACTGAATTCGAACGTCTATGCATGCGGACGTTTATCTTTCTGTTTGATCCGAATCTTTTCGGCTTCGAGCGGCAGGCCGAGACTAGCGACGGTGGGAACCGCTACGACTTCATCTGCCGTATCGCCCCCGGCAGGCCTTTCTGGGACAGCCTCCGCGCTGACTTCCGGACCAAGGCGTTGCTCTTCGAATGCAAGAACTATCAGGATCCCATCACTGCCGATCAGATCTACTCCACCGAGCGTTACCTTTTTGCCGGGGCTCTGCGGACGGTGTGCTTCCTAATCGCCCCCAAGGGTGGGGATGCAGGATGCTTGCGGGCCGCTCAAGGGGCGATGCGCGAGAGCGGCAAGCTGATCCTAGTGCTTTCCAACCTAGACCTCGTTGAGCTACTCGAAATTGGCGAGGATAGCGACAGCGCCGAGAACTTCCTCGACGAGAGGATCTGGCGTTTCATCATCAGCTTGCCGCGCTAGGCGAAAGATTCTGCTTCTAGAGCTCTCCATGACGGAGATCGAAGGTCTGCTTCCGGGAATTGCCAGTCGCCCCGGCAATGACCGACATGGACGCGAAGCGGACCCTCCGATTGAGACATTTGCCTCATTCATTCATCTTCGTCGACAATCCACGAAGAGGATTGAGAACTTTCGGCGTTATAGGATCTCAACCGCCGAGCGCATCATTTCATCATTTACGTCGATGTAGCGCTGCGTTGTTGAAAGATGCTTGTGACCAGCAAGAAGCATGATTGCCTTTGACGATATGCCCGCGTGCGCCAGCTTGGTAATAAACCAGCGTCGTCCGCTGTGGCTTGTCCCTCCATCTAAGCCCGCCTGCGCGTACCACTGTCCGATGAGCTGACAAAGTGTGTTGGCGCTGAATGATGTACGCTTTTGGGTGACCAGCACTGGCTGGGTGGGTTGCGGTGGTCGCTTTAGCGTGCTCCGAAATTGTTCTATCTCTCGCTGTAGTCGGGAGTTCATGAATACCACTCGTGCGTGCCCTCCCTTGGTGACAGCTGCATTGAGCCGCAGCTGTTCACGGACGTGACCTTCTCTGTCCAGGAGATCATCCCACTTCAGAGTAGCGATCTCACCAACGCGCAAGCCAGCAAAGTAGCTGAGCATGAGAGCAAGCCGATTACGTGCTCCATGCCGTCCTTGACTTACTACAGCAGTAAGACGCTTGAATTCCGCCTCGGTAAGTACGCGCGCCTGCTTCATCTAAACCTCATGCTCTATAGCTGCTAGCGACAAAGCATGATGTTTCCAGAATTTGAAAAGGGCAATGGTTTCTCAGAAGCCATGACTCATAAGCATTTGTGAGTTTAACCTAAAAAACTGTAGTTTTTATGAGGTTCGGACGGCTATTATCGATTGGCTGATACCCATATCAGCTTAACAGCTGATCAAATCTGTGGTTTCGTTTGGAATAATTTTGTTATTTTCCCCGAGGCGGCCCTTCATCGACGTGATCGGTAGCTGCTTTCTTCGGAATCGTGGCCGATCCTTGTTTTCTGGAGATTTCGGGAAAGTGAGTGGATCTCAAAGCTAGGCTGGTTGTTATTAAGGGAAGACCGACGATACGGGATCGCATATGGCGCGTCGCAAACCCTATCCTTCAGCGCTTGATCCGGTGATCGAAGAAGCGCGTAGAAACCGAAATCTGTTGCGGGGCCTGCCGCGGGTTGATCGGCTTAATTCTCTCTATGTCTTTGCGCTGCATCAATGGCCATTGATGGCTGAATGGAGAGAGGGCGGGAAGGCGTTCCCGATCGGGAAGGTGCCTTTGACAAGGGATGAACTCATCCTTTTTGCGTTGGCTCTTCGGGACTTTGACATGAATAAAGTACGGGAAAGAATCGCTGAAAACCGCATGCATCTGACAGAAGCTGAGAGAGACTATCACTCCCGACGTCGCCAAGCGCAAGCGCAGGAGGTCGCCGCATCCTGGAGTTCGCGGGATGCGCAGCGCGCGCTTGGGCTAGATGAGGAAACGTGTCAATTCATCTCTCACATATGGGCGACACGAACTGCACGTGCTCTGTATAACTTACTTCAGGAGATGCACGACCGAAGTGCAGAGTTCCTGCACCCCGCCAGCGGCCCCTTCTCTATATGGGTCAAACGCGAGAATGGGCCGGCGCGTAGGGCCCTGAGAATAGAAGAGGCACGTTCTCACTGGCTTAAGAGGCGGAGAGCACTTCAAACGGCTCTTTTGGCAGCCATACGACTGCAAAGGGCGATCCAATCCTTGCCCGTCGGTGTTCGCGAGATATTATTTGATTACTTCGGCGCGAGCGCGCTCGGAAAGAAGCTGACGAGATCGCTCCATACGACGCATGCCGCAAAGATCCTAACGGCCTGCATCATTGCGGCTGAACGTCTCAACGCCGGACCATCGCGCTTCGTCGCTGATGACCGCCTCCGCAAGGACATTCTTGCTGCCATTTGAGAACAGCGCTTGTGTCGGTTTTAGGGGCAGCTTTTAATCACAATTTGCATAATCTATTGATAGAATAGGAGTTTTTATGAAATTTCGTCCGTGCTCGCAAGGCGGGGCGCGATTACGTTCCGGATGATCGAGCAAAGGAGCCTGCTGATCATATGACCGGAATCAATGGAATAATTCGCAACGATGCACTGCCCAATCGAAGCCATCGAGGCAGTTGGACGAAATGCTTCTCTTGTAACTGTGTGGAGCCTTGTGAGACGGCTGCCCAGAAAGCTAGGATTGGTATCGATCCCATCAGCATCGTTCAATACAATCACAATACTTCGCCGTTGAGCTATCAGGGGCAGTGGCCGAAATTCGAGGTCTTGCGCCTTGAGCACACCATCGGCATCCTGTTTCGCGTGCCTTCGATGGGTCCAGTTGACCAGTTTGGCTTATGTAATCACTCGCTTGACCGCTGGCTCGTCGGGACGAAGGACGGCATCTGTCAATTCTCCGAAAATCCCGTCGATCTCCGAGACGCACTTCCGATCCCAGAATACGTCATGAAATACGTCGTGTTATTGGCCGTCGGTCAAGGGCATCTCCCGAACGACTAAGGTTAGGCGAGCTAGCCATCATCCATCCGCAGAATCTGAACTAGGTGATCTGCTTCCTCTCCCCGGAGGCAGATTGCCGTAAATAATTGCTGTTGTTGTTTGAGGTTATCATGGGAAATTTAGATCATTTTCGTGCCCAGCTAATTACGAAGTGTTTTGAACCGCACGAGCGTAAGCAGATTCGCTGGCTATCTCCGGGAATGCAGATGCAGCGTGAGCGCGTAATGCAAGCGCTTACAAAGCAGCACTCTCTCTACGACCGTATGGAAGCATGCGGTACGATGGATGAAAATCACAATAACATGCGCTTATGCGGCGTGCCTCTGTGCCCGCGCTGCTTCATGCGCCGACGCGGCAAAGAAACGGGGCTAGCGCTTAAAAAGACCTTTGTTGGCATCCCCAATGAGCGGCTGGCGTTCCTAACTCTGCTTTTGCCAGTTCAGACAGATCTCGATGAGGTTGAGCCGAGCCAACGGAAGGCCAAGAACAGGCTGCGCAACATCATCGCGTACCAACGTGATCGCGATGTGCGCTGGAATGATGTGCAATTCACTGGTTGGTGGGAGATGGCACGGCTCTCAGCATCAGACTTCGACGAGCAAGGCAGAAACACACGGATTGCTCTTGAGGCTTTGGACTTCCCTGTGCTCGTAGCAAAAGCGGACACTACCGTTTGGCGCCCGCATCTCCACGCGATTGTTGGACTTGGGGATGTCACTTGTGAGGAATTTGCCCAAGCTCTTCGCGGTAAAGGCTTCAACAAGCCGTATCAGGTTGACGCTCGGCCATTCCATGCGAACCGTCCTGTTCACGCGAACATTAAGAGCGTGGTCCGATACGCGCTGAAATTTCGCATTGAGCACGACACGCTGACAGTGGATGGGATCGCCTACGACAAAGAGGCGGATCAGAGAACAGGGCGCGATTGGTGGAGTGATAAAGACATCACTGCATATGCGAAATGGCTCATGAGGGGGAGGAGCGGTTTTGAGAGCCTACGTGTTGTCATAGGTCCGAAGTAGAAGTCTCTTCGTATGTTTAATTGCGACAGCACACAATGTGTAGCTGCGCATACCAACAATATTCATGATGTTTCTATACATGATACGAACTGGCTCATTACGACGGCTCGTCGCAAATGTGGCGTCACTGACAAAGATAGCGAGGTTAGAACCGCACTCTCGTTCACGCGGCGAGTTCATGGTTACGACAATCTTAGGTTGAAAAACCAGAAAGTGGCTGTAGCTTCCCGGCATAGAGACCACACTGGCTATGCCAAGGGAGAGAATATGTCTGTCCTAAAATCGCTTAAGCTGTCGGATGCAAAGCCTGCCGCACAATCGAAGACACCTGCTGAGCGTGCGCGAGAAAAGCTCATCGGGAATCTCGCGTTGCAAAAGGACCTCGCTAAAGCCACGATCGAGGGAAGAGTCTTCGTGCCGCCAAAGCGCTGGGTGTCCCGCACAAACGAGGACGGGGTACGTGTGCGGGTGGAGACGCCCCGGCGCGTGCGAAAATGCTGGTTTGAAGACGGAAACCGAACGACACATTTCGTGATGCAATACGGTGGTCGGCCACTGGAAATCGCGAAGGGTAAGACGGCCATTGAGGTCGGTCCGCTTGCTAATCTCCCGACGCTTATCGACGGCCTCATCGAAGCGGTTCGTGCTGGAGAGTTCGACACAGCCTTGTCCAATGCTGCCGCCGAGCGGGGTCGTCTTCTGAACCGCAACGGAAGGCCAAAGGCGAATTGATTTCGCGCTAAGCGGGTTCGGCTCTTTGGCCGCGAATGATCGATGGAGCCGCGCAGAAGAGTGGAAATGCCCGCATTTCCCTGGCGGTAGGTAGCCCTGAGTGGAGATAATTGCCCAGCTTGGTCTCGACTGCCGGTCGAAACCAGAAATTGAGAGAAGAGGACATCGTGCGTGAACCGCAAAGCAATTCGGGATCGTAATTTTTGCATCCTTGGCTACATTGAGATGATATCGGACGGACGGCAAAGGGCGCTGGATGCTAATCTTAGGACACCGGGCTACTTTGATCCCCGACGCGATATCACCACAGCGAATAATCGCACAGGGAAACGTACTATCGGCTCTTGTCTACGGCGCGGACTGAGGGTGATCGGAAGTTGATAGATGCTTCAGGTATATAAGAGCTTCTTAGGAGCTTCTTGCCTCTACGAGGGAGTACAAGGATATACCCTTATGCAAGTCGGATTATGGGTGCGGCAACCGACGCAGCGTGAATTTGTCTGCCCTCAGAAAGCGGTTCTCGCTAAGAAGAGCTTTGGCGGAAAGAGCCAATCATTAGGGAATTGAATTAGAGGCAATGTTCGCGTCACCCTTGGTCGCAGGTGATCTCCGTGTCTTATAAAATTTAGTGCCCGAAAGGCATTTTCCTGTTGTGAGCGCCCGAATTCAGAAGATCGCATGGACTGGGATGCTGTTCTTGGTATTGGACAAGCTCAAACAATAATGTGTTTCCTTTACGAAAAGTGCAGACTGTCGATAAGTTTCCAATTGTAGTACCATTGTAATGCTATAACATCATAATTTAGTTAAATGGGGTAATTAAAATTGAGATTATGCCTTAATTCTCCCATCCTTCGCCAATTTTACTACTAATTTGCTTATTTTAGCTCAAAAAAAGTCTAGCGTACCAACGCGCAACTTAAACCTGCGACGGACTTTTTTTATCTCCTAATATTTCATGAGGCACATACCTCAAAAGGGCATTCGTCTAAAGCTTAGAAGTTATTGACGTACGATACATCAGAAAATAATACTCTATTTCAGCTTAAATATTAACCGAAATGGGAGGGAATTTCTATGGTATCTCCAAATCGGAGGCAGGTAATTGCCGGATTGAGTGCAGTAGCCCTTGGTGGGCTCACCAAGGGAGCGAGTGCAGAAGACCTTCCTGCCGCTCTTGCAGATCTTCATGCGCAATATTATAATTTTCTTAAGGCGCTTATATCGTCTCCAAACATCCAGAATCCGCTCATCGTATTGAACAATACAATTACTCCTTTTGATGCGGATGTCCAAACACCATATTTTAATCAAGAGCTATTTCGGTTGTACTCAGACCAAACCTATTCCAGTCCATACACATCATTCATAAAGCCAGGGGCAATGAACCACTCTGGACGCTTCTCAACATTATACAAGGATGCGATTTCGATCGCCGCCTCTCAAGTAGATCAAAACCATCCAGAGATTGCACAGGTTGTGACGGACCTCCAGGGTCGGCGAGATGATGCACAGCGGGCCTTTAGTGCAAAGGACAATCAATTCAATGACCAGTGGGCAGCGGTGGCAAAAGATCGGGGCCTTCAGGCCGGTACCCGTGAGTATGCTCTGAATTACCTAAAATGGCTTGAGGACGTCCGATACGCTGATCAGATGGCCGATTACTCAACGGCACTTGATCGTCTGAATGCCCAGATAGCAGCCGTTCGGCGCTCGAAATATACGCCTTCAGAATTAGCGTTGTTAGACAACCTTGATGCGCTTCAGTCCTCTTTTGACATAGCACGGCCGCGTTATGCTCAAACTGAGATTGATATGGCCGCAAGCGGAGAGCGGTTGACCGATTTAAGGCTTGCAGATCCTCATCAAACTCCCGGTGCGTTGTTTGATCGTTCTCCGTTGATACTCCCGATGGCTGACTTCAGACTCTTCCTTACAAACCAAGGAGGACATGACTTTGACTCTAGAACAGAGTCCAAGCAAATCGGTTCAGGGTCTTCGAGCTGGAACGCGTCCGGCGGAGCTAGCTTCTTTGGTTGGAGCCTCGGCGGTGGCGGGTCTGGAAGCTCTTCCTCCAGGAATGAAATGCGGTCGCTGAAGGGCATGAAGATCTCTTTCAAAAATATCTCTGAAATTTACATTGATAGAGGGCAATGGTTTAATCCTGGCGTGCTGCAAGACGACAAGGTGTTTAAGCTTGTTGAAAATCTCAAACAGCTCCAATATCTAAAATATGTTGCTGTTTCCCTTTTCGTTGGACGTGGCCTAAATTTGAATTTGGAGCTGCAGAATAGCGCTGCAAACAGCGATTGGTCGACGCAGTCAATCAATGCTCGTGGCGGTGCATCTCTATTTGGCTTCTCGTTCGGAGGTGGCGGAGGGTCCTCGCGAACAAGTCAAAACTTCACTTCTAATGCGAATGGCACAACCGTGACATTTGAGGACGGTGATCAGGTAATCCGCGTGCTAGGGGCCCGTGTCGAGCCATTCCTGCATGTGCCGGAAACGCCCCAAGCGTTGGCCGATCTTGGCAAACTTCGGAGTTCTGTAGACGACCTTAAGGCTGGCAAGATCACCTACATCGACTTCCAGAAACAGCGCTTGCGGGCGCAGGTGCGATAGCAGATGTGGCGCGTGGTTTTCATCACTGCGGTTGCGCTTCTTGTAAGCAGCGCAACGGCTATAGGTAAGACTCGGCTCTATCCAGTTTGCTTTTACAACAGCCCGAGACCAGATCGTTCCGAATTCAGTTCTCACTATGCACCCTCGTTAATTAGTGCTTTGAGGGCTGCGGCCTATCTTTCGGGCAAGGCTCAAGTCGTCACTTCGCCGGACGGCAGATGGTTGATCGCGGATACCACGAATGCGCAGAACGCTAGAATCGCCAGTATATGGCCTCGTGTGGCATGCATTGGGAATGCTACTAACTCTGATCGTGTTAGAACCGAGAAGGTTTGCATCGACTACGTCAGTAATTTCATCAGAAGCGGAAATTATGTAACTTTTAGTGAAAATAAGGTGTCAGGAACAACGCTCGTGAGCGAGCATGTTCTCGACAATTATTCTTTATATTGTAAGACAATAACAACTATTTCAGACCCATAAAGGTGTAGTTGATTGGGCAACATTGGCCGCGGTGTCTCGTTTTAGTTCCGCAACCTTATCCTGATAAAGCGTGCGATACCTGAGAACTCAGATGCGGTCTCTACTATTTATAGCTGCTTGTATCCCAGCTCTTCTCAATGCCTCGACGGCATGTGGAGCAGAGCCAGACAATAGCGTGGCTTCGGAACTGATAGTTGAAACCTTCCCGTCCGAGCACAGTCGCTACCAACTCTCTCAGGATTTCAAAACGCAGTTCCCGTCACTGTATTCAATCGTTGGCTTGAGCCGTAGATGGGATCCTGGAACAATTTTGAAGGCCTGTTTCTATGGGGGAAGTGAGGCGGTCAACAGGAGGATTTCAACTGTAGCTAAGCTTTGGCTGGATGGTGTTAATCTTAGTTTCGATTTCATAGACGATGACGGAAAGCTTAGGGACTGTAACGTTCCAGACGTGGAGAAAGAGAGCCAGATAAGAATTGGGTTTTCGTGTAGAGGCAGTTGGGCCCTTCTTGGAACGGAAGCAACAGATCCCACAATTGGTTCAGCTCCAACATGTGCTGCGCCCGCTCAGACTGTCAATTTATCGAAGGTTCAAGTTGCCAACGTAAATGAGTCTTCCTTCAATCGTGACGTATTACATGAACTTGGGCATGTGCTAGGATTTTATCATGAGCATATGCGATGTGATGCCGAGTATGACAGTGCTGAAATGGTCTCCTGGCTTAAGCAAAATCTTAATATGACCGAGGAAGAGATAGGTCGGCAGTTCTACCTTCCTTCTCAGGCGTCCGATCGATACGGTAGCGCAATAGCTATGTCTGATAAGATCGACACGAAATCCATCGAGTTTTATTCGATGCCTGCAATCTTCTTCAAGAGGCGTGAGGCGAGCCCATGCTATGTTTCTCCACTTCCAGTCACGTTATCTGACCAGGACAGAGCCGCTGCACAGAAAGCATACCCCTTTGATGCAGCACAGATTGTCGCACTAAGAGATGAACTAAAGCAGGGCCTTGAGGCGATACAGCTACAGATTACATCTTCCGTCGCTGCTATTGCGCTGGCGGACTCTATTTTCTCCGGAAGGCTTTCTGCAGAAATTCGCTCGGATGGAATGGCAGAAACACAGCAGCCGCAAGATTCGTCCACTAATCTGAAACTAGACGATGTGCGTGCAGTACAGAACCGAACGCTTGCAGATTTGCGCGCCGCTGAAGCCTTGCTCAAGACCCGCCTTGGAAGGTAGGTAGCGACCCGTGGTAACGGTCTCGCGGTTTAGGTCCTTGACCTACGGACCTGTAGCCGGTCACAACCTGAGAAGAGCTCGATTGCTAAGAGTCCGTCCCGAATGTCATGAACACCGGCCCAAGCGGCGGACGAGCAACATGACAGTATGCCGCATAGAGGAACGCGCGACCTGGGTGAGCGTCGCCTCTGGATCGTTCCAGAGCCTGCGGTTACGGCATGATGCGAAGAACCGTTCCACGATCCGCGGCGAGGATGCCGCAAAGCCGACTTGATCAGGTGGCTTTCTGACAATCTCAATCGCGATGGAAGTTGCCTGGACCGGAGCCTCCCCGGCATAGCCGCTGTACGCGAACGCTGTGGCGATGAACGGGAACGAGCGCCGCGACAGGCGCAGAACCACACAGGCTCCGTCTCGGGCCGACCCGCTCGCGATCCACCATGACAAGCAGGTGGTTGATGATCTCAAAACAGACCGGTATCACGCCACACGCAGAACCAGCAGAAGACGGTGCTCTTGGCCGGTAGACTCGAAGGCAGAAACCGCCACGCAATCCCGCCAGAACGTAGAAGACGGCGTCCAGAATTTCACGGTCCGGCCAGCGGCTAGGCCGCCCTCGGGCGTGGGGTGATATTTAGCGTAGAGCTAGTGCAGTTTGGGAAACGTGCAATATTTACAGCAATTTAATAGTGCTTGGTTTCAAATCATAATCCTTGTGTCGGGAGTTCAAATCTCTCCTCCGCTACCATTTGCCCCCTGAGGTCGGCGCATCCCATTCGGGCGCGCGGGGCTAATCATCCGGCCATCGCGCTTGGCGCGGGCATGGATCGTAGGCTTTTCCTGTCCGAAAGCATGAAACCTAACAGTGCGAAGCGCGCAGTCGCGCGGCCACTTTGTCGGTGATCCGGCGTTTTCTTGCCTGAAATGGACCTTAGCCGACTTTGGCTGGCCCTTGGGGCGGCCCCGTCTATGAGGCAGATCCGGGTGTAGTGGCCGAGTGCCCCGCACCCTCTCCAGCGGCCAGCAGTGCTTCCAGGCCGTGGCGATAAGTGGGGAATTGAAGAACAACGCCCAGATCGCGCTTGATGCGCGTGTTGAGAACGCGCTTGTTGTCACCATAGAAGCTTTTCGCCATCGCGCCCAAGTTTGCGTCCGCAAAGGCTTCCTCGGGGGGCGGTGCGCGGCCAAGCAGCTTGGCCGCGTAGGTAATGACATCCTGCGGCGGCGCCGGCTCGTCATCCACAACGTTGTAAATTGTGTTCCGCGAAGGGGACCGGATGGACGACATGAGGACCTGAGCAACATCGGCGACGTGAATGCGATTGAAAAATTGCCCTGGCTTGATGATCCGTCGAGCATCTCCCTGAACGACGCGCGGCAGAGCGTTGCGCCCAGGCCCATAAATCCCCCCGAGGCGGAAGAGGTGGGTCGAACAATGCGATGTGCGGCCTAGATCAAGCCAGCGTCGCTCCGCAATGACACGAGAGCGGGAGCGGTCATTGACGGGATCCGGAGGCGTGTCCTCATTGACCCATCCGCCACCTGCATCGCCATAGACTCCGACGGTCGACAGATAGCCGACCCAACGCAGGCGAGAGGACGACGTGATGAGATCCGAGAATGTTTCCAACACAATGTCAGAACCGGCAACGGGAGGCACGGACACGAGCAGCGCGTCGGAGCGTGCAAGTTCATCCGCGATCCCGTCGTCGCCGCGTCCCGCATCAAACCGGTGCGCTTGAAAGCCCGCCGCTCTGAGCGCCTCTTGCTTTTCGGCGGAACGGACGGTGCCGCAAATCTCGGCGAAGTGGTCGCGATACGCCTCAACAAAATGACCGGCCGTGTAGCCGAGGCCAAATACAAACAGTTTCATGACATCACATGGGATGAGTGGCTCTCATCCCGCTTATATCTGATTTAGGGCGTAGACTCATAAGCACGGAGCCACAGACGCATTGAAGCGAGCTGGACCATGGCGAGGAAATTGGCGGCTAGCTTGTCGTAGCGGGTAGCGACGCGGCGAAAATGCTTCAGCTTGGAGACGAAGCGCTCGATGAGATTGCACTCACGGTAGAGCTGTTTGCTGAAGCAGGGTTTCCAGCGCCGCCCTGTTTACAATTTCCTGAAAACCGACGCTGTGCCAGTATGGCGCTATGGTAGTGACCCTTCGACCTGCAATCCAAAGTGATCTTGCAACCGTCCACGAAATTGTCCGAGCTGCGTATACTCATTACATCGCTCGCATTGGACGCAAACCTGGACCCATGCTCGATAACTACAGCGCGCTGATAAGCGATGGTCGAGTCTATGTCGCCGAGCGCGACGATACTGTGCAGGGCGTTCTCGTGCTCGTTCCACAGAAGGACGCGATGCTCCTCGATAACGTGGCCGTCGCGCCTGAGGCGCAGGGCTCTGGTATAGGTCGAAGGATGCTGGAGTTCGCAGAGCAAACGGCGATCAAGGCCGGCTATGGCTTCATCAAGCTCTACACAAATGAGGCGATGACGGAGAATATCGCGCTCTACACGCGCTTCGGCTACGCGGAAACGCATCGAGCCGAGGAGCGAGGACTACGGCGGCTTTATATGAGCAAGGTTCTCGGTGAGACCCGCAATCAGGTATGAGCATGTAGGTCCCGTATCCACAATCTCGGTCAATCCCGTTTATGAGTTCACAGCCTAGTGGGAGACAAAGGGAGCACGCGAGCAGCAGAGTATCTAAATGACCAAGCATGCTGCTCGTCTGCAAGAGAATGAAGCCTCCGTAGCGCCTCTAGCCCGCTGTAACCGGAGCCCTGCCTCGCTCCCGCTTTAGACGTCTTGCGAAATCCGGTCGCCGACGGCGACACCCTTGGGGGGCGAGGTCCGTTCGGATCGTGGTTTGCGCGGGATCTCGAAGCGCGCTTCTTCCGCCTTATGGACGTATTGGCTCGCGACGAGCATGCCTTTGAACGGACGAATGGGCGGAATGCAGCTCAGCAGGAGGAATGGCAGCGTTGTGACGAAATGCACCCAGAGCGATGGCTCGTAGGTAAGCTCGATCCAAATGCCGAACGCCGTTGCTGGAACCGCCATCGTCATCATGACGAAGAAGGCTGGCCCATCGGCTGGATCGGCAAACGAATAGTCAAGCCCGCAGACTTCGCATCGAGGTGCGAGGGTCAGGAAGCCATTGAATAGCCGCCCCTTGCCGCATTGGGGGCATCTGCACTTGAGGCCCGTCATGAGGATGGATTGGGTCTCAGCCGGTCGCGCGGTCATGTTAGGTCCTTCGAATAACGGTCCGATCTCCCAAGAACATCTGTTGAATGTATGGATTGTATATCCATACAAGATGATCTAGGTGTCGTCCTGCGCCCTATTTGGGCTGAGTTGGCATTGGAAGCAAGCCTTACGTATATTGAGATTCTGCGTGCGGTGCACCTAGCCATGCATTTGTAAGACAAGAGGGCCGATGAGCGTAGTGTCCTGGTTGCCGCGGATCGAGAGCGAAGGGGGGCCGAAATACCTGGCCATCGCCGATGCTCTGCTGGCCGACATTCAGTCAGGCCGACTGAAGCACGGCCACCGACTGCCGTCGCAACGGACATTAGCCAAGGAGCTCGGGGTCGATCTCACGACCGTGACCCGCGCGTTCAACGAAGCGCGTCGCCAGGGCCTGATCGAGGCTAACACCGGCAAAGGGAGCTTCGTGCGCGCGAGGACTGCGGAACAGGACGGTCTTGCACCGACTGCATCGCCGATCATCGACCTGAGCATGAATATGCCGCCGCAGCCGCCGGAGGCGAGGCTGCGGGAGCGGATTCAAAGCGGCATCGCGAACGTGCTCTCGACGCCTCATGGCCTGATGCATCTGCATTATCAGGAGAGCGCGGGCGCCGGCCCCGACCGCGCCGCGGGCGCCCGTTGGCTGGAGCGGCGTCTGGGGTCGGTTCCCGTGGATCGGGTTATGGTGGTCGGAGGGGCGCAAACCGCTCTTTACGCGATACTCCGCACCCTTTTTCAGCCGGGGGATGCTTTGTGTGCCCCGTTTCTCACGTATCCAGGTCTCAGAGCCATCGCCGAGCAGCTGAAACTCCGTTTGGTTCCCGTGGCTCTCGATGCCGAGGGGCTTGATCCGGCGGCGTTCGAAGAAATTTGCCAGCGTGATAAACCGCGGGCGCTCTATTGCGTGCCGACAATCCACAACCCCACGACTGCAACCATGCCCCTCGAACGACGCGAGGAGGTGGCCAGGATCGCGCGGCGCTATCGTGTCTCCATTATCGAGGATGACGCTTACGGCGCGTTGCCCCGTGCGGCCCCCGCGCCGATTGCCTCGTTGGCGCCGGACATCACCTGGCACATTGCCACGCTCTCGAAATGCGTCACGCCGGCGATGCGGACAGCCTATGTCGTCACCCCCGGCTTTGCGGATACCCTGCGCCTCGCCGCAGAGATCCGGGCCATGACGTTCATGGTGCCACCGCTCATGGCGGCCCTGGCGTCTCAGTGGATTCTCGATGGCACCCTGGATGCGACTACGGCGGCCATCCGGGAGGAGAGTGCCGCACGGCAGGTCATCGCGCGGCGCAGCCTGCACGGTTTGGACTTCCTGGCACATCCGGAAGGGCACCATCTTTGGCTCACATTGCCGGAGCGGTGGCGCCAGGCCGATCTCAACATCTATGCGCGGCAGTCCGGGCTCGCGTTGGTGCCGAGTGACGCTTTTGCTGCAGGACCCGGCCCAGCCGCGATCCGCGTTTCGCTTGGGGCCGCGCCGAACCGGAGTGTTTTGGAACGCGGATTGGAGCTGCTCGCGACGGTTCTCTCCCACGGGCCCAGCGCCTTGTCGTCGATCGTGTAATTGTCCCTCTCGGAAGCAACCGTCGCGGTGCATTCTCACCGACCCCGATGGAACGACGCTTGCCGCAAAACCCGGAGCGAGGGCGGCGTGCACCTGAGGCATTGCCACGCTCGCCGACGCCACGAATATGGCGGGTTTCTGTGAGTATCTTCCGACGTCTCTGCATCATCGAAAGAGACCCAGCGCATGGGAAACTCGGAGGTGGTCGTGCATGGTCCGCGCTGCCCGTTTCTTCGACCTGCTATTTGCCTCTGCGCCGTGGCGATATTTTTTTGTTCTGTTCAGGGAACGCGGGGTGAGCCCGTTGCCCCGCCGTCGGCTGGCATCGACACCGTTTCAGGGATGCCGCCGGTGGTTGATGCAGGCAATCTCTACAGCGAAGCTTCCGCCGGCCATCTCAGCCCCGGAGTTTCGGGCATAAGACCGAGAATCTACGTTCCCAATGTAGGATCCGGCGATGTGTATGTGATCGATCCTACATCGCTTCAGGTCGTGGATCGCTTCAAGGTCGGCCGTAACCCGCAGCATGTCGTGCCATCGTGGGACCTGAAGACTTTGTGGGTCACGAGCAGCAATGAAGGTCGCCGCGGTGGCGGCAGTCTCCTGCCCATTGATCCCGCGACGGGCAAGCCTGGTTCGTCCATCCGGGTACCTGACGCATACAACATGTATTTTACCCCGAACGGCGCTTTCGCGATCGTCGTTGCGGAGGCTTATCAGCGGTTGGAATTCCGCAATCCGCAGACGATGGAGCTGCAGCAATCCCTGACCGTTCCCGAATGCAACGGCATCAATCATGCCGATTTCTCGATGGATGGGCGCTACGCCATCTTCACGTGCGAATTCAGCGGTCGTCTCGCCAAGATCGATTTTTCTCGGGGGAACGCTGTACGCATTTTGGCGCTCTCCAAAGGAGGGATGCCTCAGGACATCCGGATCTCGCCTGACGGCAAGGTCTTCTATGTGGCGGATATGATGGCCGATGGCGTCTTCCTCATCGACGGGGAAGATCTGACGGAGATCGGTTTCATTCCGACTGGAGTCGGTGCGCACGGGCTCTATCCCAGTCGCGACGGCCGGAAGCTTTACGTCACCAATCGGGGTTCTCATCGCGTCAACGGTCCTCGTCGAGGCCAGGGAAGCGTCTCAGTAATCGATTTCGCGACCCGGTCTGTCGAAAGTACTTGGCCCATCCCCGGAGGCGGGAGCCCCGATATGGGACAGGTGAGCGCGGACGGGGATCGCCTTTGGCTCTCTGGCCGCTTTGACGATGTGGTTTATGCAATCGACACCAAGTCGGGGGCCGTGGAATCCATCCCTGTGGGACATACACCGCATGGCCTGACTGTCTGGCCGCAGCCGGGCCGCTACTCGCTCGGCCATACCGGAAACATGCGATAAAATTTTAGACGGCTCATTAAAAAGCGGGGCGCGCGTCAAGGGTAACGCGCCGCGCCGTGTCTCTTGATCTTTTGGGCCTGGAGGACATTCTTAAAAGGGCAATGCCCGCGTCCCGCCGCGTCGCGGTCGGATTGTCGGCGTGGCCTGATCGACCTTTGTCTTCTCCGCACGGGAAGGAGAGACCGATGTCCGAAACATTCAACGTCGATGACGGGCGGGCCTCCCCGGTTACCAGGCGTGACGTTCTCTTCGTCGCGACTGGGACTTTCGCCACGATCGGCGCCGCCGCTGCCGTGTGGCCTTTCTTCGTGTCGATGAGGCCTTCAGCCGATGTCCTGGCTGCGGGAGAACCCGTCACGGTTGACGTGTCGCAAATGCAACCGGGTCAGCAGATCTCGCTGACCTGGCAGGGGAAGCCGATCTTCGTTTTGCATCGCACGGAGCAAGCTTTGGCCGAGTTGAAAAACAAAGACCTCATCGCACGGCTCAGCGATCCCGACTCCACCGCGCTCCAGCAGCCGGGCTACGCCAGAAACGGGTACCGCTCGATCCGGCCTGAATTCCTCGTCATCGTCGCCATCTGCACGCATCTGGGCTGCATTCCTTACATCAAGCCCGATCCCGGAGATCCGACAATCGATGCGGCGTGGCCCGGTGGATATTTTTGCCCGTGTCACGGGTCCAAATATGATCTCGCAGGTCGTGTTTTCCGAGGTGTGCCGGCGCCTTACAATCTGCCTGTGCCGCCCTACCACTTTGCCGACGACAAGACGCTGGTCGTCGGCGCAAACCCTGCCGGAGAGAATTTCTCCCTTTCTTCCATCGAGCAGCTCTGACGATCTTCCGCGCGATCTGCCCGGGAGGTTTGGAGATGGATGGAAGTGCTTCAGCCGACGGGCCAAAGCCGGGGTCAGGGCGGTGTACGCCGCCCTGACCGGGACAATCGGTGCGGTCAGCCTAGCGCCCGACCGCGTAGGCCTGCATGAGGCGAGGCGTAGCGGCTCCATGGAGCAGGCCATCGGCGTCGCGGCTTGCCGCGACGAGACGGCCCACGGTCCACGCGGGCGCTGTCTCGACGTCGTGGCCTCGCGCACGCAGTTCGTCCAGCACTTCCGTGCCGAAGGATTCCTCGGCGGCCAGATGACCGGGCTTCTGCTCGCGCGGATAGAACGACGAGGGGAAGTGCCCCGTGTGAGCCATGGGCTGGTCGATTGCTTCCTGCAGGTTCAGCCCGTGATGCGCGTGGCGGAGGAACAGGAGCAACTGCCATTGTTCCTGCTGGTCGCCGCCGGGCGAGCCGAACACCATGTAAGGCTTGCCGTCCTTTTCCGCGAGGGTGGGGGTCAGCGTCGTGCGCGGGCGCTTGCCGGGCTCGAGGCTTGCAGGCAGACCCGACTCCAGCCAGAACATCTGCGCGCGCGAATTGAGCATGAAGCCGAGTTCCGGAATCACGGGCGAGGATTGCAGCCAGCCACCGGAAGGCATGGCGGCGATCATGTTGCCGAACCGGTCGACCACGTCGATATGGACCGTGTCGCCGCGTCGCGCGGAGCGCATCGAGGCGAGGGTCGGCTCGCCGCCCGTCACCTTGCGGTCGGTGGTCGAGAGATCGCGCAGAGCCTTCATCGTCCGTTCGACCTGCAACTCATAGCCGTCGACATGGCCGGGGCGCAGATCGAGCGAGGCCCGCTCGCCGATCAGCTTGCGACGCTCGTCATTGTAGGCATCCGAGAGAAGCATCTCCATCGGCACCTTCACGAAATCCGGGTCGCCGTAATATGCCTCTCGATCCGCAAAGGCGAGCTTCATCGCTTCGACGACAGTGTGCAGGAAACGCGCGCTCGTGGGGCCCATGGCGCCGAGGTCGAAGCCCTTCAGAAGAGCCAGCGTCTGGAGGAAGACAGGCCCCTGTCCCCAAGGCTGTATCTTGTTGACCCGATAGTTATGGTATTCGTAGGTGAGAGGAGCGTCATAGCTCGCGGACCAGGATGCCATGTCGTCGCCGGTCAGGACGCCGCGATGGCGAGAACCGCTCTGGTCCATCACCTCCGTCGACCGGACGAAGTTGTCGATCGCCTCCGCCACGAAACCTTTGTAGAACGCCTCGCGCGCGGCCTCGATCTCGCCCTCGCGGCCGCGTCCCTTCGCTTCCGCCTCGCGCAGGATCCGCTTCCAGGTGTCGGCAAGCGGCGCGTTGCGGAAGATCTCGCGCGGTGCCGGAGCGTTGCCGCCGGGCAGGAAGAGAGAGGCGGATGTCGGCCATTCGGTTTCAAAGAAGCTCTTGAGGCCCTTGATCGTGTCTGCCACGCGCGGCAGGAGAGGGTGCCCCTGTTCGGCGTAATAGATGGCGGGCTCGAGGACGTCACGCAAGCGCAACGTGCCGTGATCGCGCAGCAGAAGCATCCAGGCGTCGAACGCGCCGGGGATCACGGTTGCGAGCATCCCGTTGCCGGGGATCAAGGTCAGCCCTTCGCGCCGATAATGCTCGATGGTCGCGCCTTTCGGAGCGGTGCCTTGGCCACAGAGGACTTCGACCTTGCCGGTCTTCGCGGAATAGAAGACCGCCGGAACCTCGCCTGCCGGGCCGACGAGATGCGGCTCGACAACCTGCAGAACGAAACCGGATGCGACGCAAGCGTCGAAGGCATTGCCGCCTTTCTCCAGCATCGCCATGCCGGAGGCGGAGGCGAGCCAATGGGTCGAGGTAACGACACCGAAGGTGCCGAGAATTTCAGGCCGTGTAGTGAACATGAAGCTGATCCGGGATGATTTTAGTTTTCGCGGGGGTCGAGAGCATCGCGCAGGCCATCACCCATCAGGTTGAAGCCGAGCACGATGAGAAAGATGGCGGAGCCGGGGAATATCGACATCCAAGGCGCCTGGCTCATGAAATTCTTGGCCGTGTTCAGCATGGAGCCCCAGGATGGGTTCGGCGGCTGCTGGCCAAGGCCAAGGAAGGACAGGCTTGCTTCCGCGATGATGGCGGAGGCGATAGTCAGAGTTGCTTGCACGAGGATCGGCGGCAACGCATTCGGCAGGATATAGCGGACGATGATCCAGAAATCCGGAAGCCCGATGGCTCGCGCCCCTTCCACGTAGTCCTCGGCGCGAACGGCGAGAACTTGCCCTCGTGTCAGACGGACGAATATCGGCATGGCAGAGAGACCGATCGCGATCATCGCGTTCGTCATGCTCGGGCCGAGAAAGGCGGCGAGCGCAATGGCGAGGATGAGGAAGGGGATGGACAGCATCGCTTCCGTCGCACGCGAAATCGCCGCGTCGAGCCAACCCCCGAAATAGCCGGAAATCAAACCGAACGGCACTCCGAGAATGATGGCGATGCCAACCGAAATGACGCCCGCGCTGAGCGAGGCGCGGGTGCCCAGAAGCATACGCGAGAACACGTCGCGTCCGAGTTCGTCGGTGCCGAACCAGTAAAGAGCCGACGGCGCCTTCCGGATCGTCGAGAAGCTCGGCTTGACCGGATCGAACGGCGCGACGAACGGCGAAACGATGGCGATCAGAACGAAGAACAGAACGATGGCCGCGCCGAAGACGGCGGCCCGGTTCTTCAGGAATTTCGCCAGAATGCGGTTCCGTTTTTTCGGAAGGGCGACTTCATCGGTGATTGCGAGTGTCATCGGGCGTGCCTCAGGCGAGGATTGACCAGGACATAGAGAATGTCCGCGAGAAGGTTCATGAAGATGAAGCCGACAGCCGTGCAGAGCACGACGCCTTGCACCACCGCGTAGTCGCGGTTGAACACCGCATCGACGACGAGCTTTCCGAAGCCCGGAATGGTGAAAATTTGTTCCGTCAGCACCGCGCCGGCCAGGAGCTCACCAAAGAGCAGGGTCGAGAGCGTAATGATCGGCATGAGCGCATTGCGCAAGGCATGTTTCCAGATCACCACATGACCGAGCAAACCCTTGGCGCGGGCGGTGCGGATGTAGTCGGATCGCAGAACACCGAGCATGGCGCTTCGCGTATGGCGCATCAGGCTCGCGGCGAGGCCGGTGCCGAGCACAATCGCGGGCATGATCATCGTTTTGATGTTCAGCCAGAGGTCTTCGCTCGGCGGCACGAAGCCTGAGGCGGGTAGAAGCTGCCACTGCACGGAGACCAGCATGATCAAAAGAATGCCAAGCCAGAAGTTGGGGATCGAGAGGCCCGACAGCGCGACGACATTCGTGGCGTAGTCGACGGCGGTGCCCTTCTTGACCGCGGAGATGATGCCGGCCGGAATGCCGATGGCGAGAGCCACGATCATCGCGAAGATCGCGAGTTCGATCGTCACCGGAAGCTTGGTGAGGATGAGCTTGAGAACCGGAATGTCGGTGCGTAGCGAAATGCCGAGATTGCCCTGGAGAACCTGTCCGACCCAAACGAAATATTGCACAGGGATCGGGTCATTGAGGCGATATTTCTCGCGCAGAAAAGCCAGGACCTGCGGGTCTCGCTCTTCGCCGGCCATGGTCAGAACGGGATCGCCCGGCAGGAGTTGCTGCAGGGTAAAAACCAGAACCGACACGAGAATGATTGTCGGAATCGCGATCAGAAGGCGTCTGGCGATATAGCGGAGCATGAGGCTCTGTCATCAACTATGAGAGGGATGGCGACGCGTGCCCGGCTTTGCGCCGGACACGCGATTTTCAGGAAGGATCAGGAGGCGAATTTCACGCCCTTGAGACGGATCAACCCGTCCGGATACGGCTTGAAGCCGTCCACCTTCTTCGTCAGCGCGAACGGCCAGGGCTGATAATACGTATAGATGATCGGCAGATCGTCGAGCAGGATGGCTTGCGCGGAATCGTACAAGGCCTTGCGCTTCACTTCGTCCGTAATCGAGCGCGCCTCATTCAGGATGGTGTCGATCTGCGGGTTGCAATATCTGCCGTCGTTGAGCCCACCCTTGCAGGTGACGAAGGCGTGGATGTTGCCGTCCGGATCGACGCGTCCGGACCAACCGATCACGTTGACGTCGAAATTGCCGGCGGTCGCTTCCTTCTGCAAGGCTGCGAACTCGGTCGGACGAAGCGTGATTTCGAATCCGGCCTCGGCGGCCATCGCCTGGATCATCTCGGCAATCTGTTGCGCGGTCGTGCTGGTGCCGAAGGAGAGTTCGAACTTGACCTTCTCGACGCCCGCTTCCTTCAGAAGCTTCTTCGCTTTCGCCACATCGCGCTTGCGACTGTCATATTTGGGATTGCGATAGGGGCTTGCAAGCGGGAACGGCTGCGTTGCCGGCGGGAAGATTCCCTGACCGACCACTTCATTGATCACATCCATGTCGATCGCCAATTCCAGCGCCTGGCGGACGCGCTTGTCCTGGCCGAGCGGAGTTTTGGCGCGGTCACCATTATTGGTGTTGATCGTCAGGCCCTGATAGCCGATGCCATCGACCGGAGCGAAAACCAGTTTCGCGTCGCTCTTCACGCTCGGCGCGTCGGTTGGAGCTAACCGTTCGAGCAGGTCGATATTGCCGGCCTTGAGATTGGCGAGGCGGACCGTCGTGTCCGGGATCGGCGTGAACACCACGCGATCGAAGTTATAAGCCTTCGCGTTCCAATGCTCCTTGAAGCGCTCGAGAACGATACGGTCGTTCTGAACGCGCTCAACGAATTTGAACGGGCCGGAGCAAACGGGCTTCTGGGCAAAATCGGCGAAAGCCTTCGGCGAGAGCATCATGCCGGCGCGGTCGGAGAGCTGCGAAAGCAACGTGCCGTCCGGACGCGCGAGCTTGATGGCAACGGTGAGATCGTCCACCACCTCGACGCTCTCGACGGAGCTGAGTTCGCTCTTGCGCAGGCTGTCCTGGAGCGTGCGCGCGCGGTCGAGATTGGCCTTCACCGCGGCTGCATCAATCTTCTCGCCGTCATGGAAGGTCGCGCCCGAACGCAGTTTGAAGGTCAGCGTCTTGCCGTCTTCGCCCCACTTCCATTCCGTGGCGAGCTCCGGCGTGAATTTCAGGTCGGGCGTGATGTCGACGAGCTTGTCGCACAGCGACGCGAAGACGATTCGTCCCGTGAAGGTACGCGCGCGGTGCGGATCAAGCACGTCCGGATCGTCGTTGAGCGCGATCTTCAGTGTCTGGGCCGAGACGGCGGTGCTCATCAAGAGCCCGGCGGCCATGGCCATCATGGAAAGGGGTTTCATTGACTTTTCTCCTCTGGGTTAGCAGCCCGACGCGCCGGCATTATCCTGCCGGTCACGCCAAGTTCTGTAGAGTTCGAGACGCTTTGTCAGCGCCGGGCTTGCAGGCGGCGCAGCGATGGAGCCCGCCCCCGCGTTCTGGATTTCGCGCCAGAAATGGCAGGCGACCTTTCGCCCGCCTTCAGCGGCTTCGAGTCTGGGATGCTGCTCGCGGCACAAGGCCTTCGCATGCGGGCAGCGCGTATGAAAACGGCAACCCGGCGGGGGCGCGGTCGGGCTCGGCACGTCGCCCTGCAAGAGTGGCTTCGGCGTGCGATTGACCGGGCTTGGAACCGGGATCGCTGTCAGAAGCGCCTGCGTATAGGGATGAAGCGGGTTGTCGAAGAGATCGTCCGTCTCGCTCAACTCGACGATCTCGCCGAGATACATCACGGCGATCCGGTCGCTCATATGCCGGATCACGGCGAGATCGTGCGCCACGATCACGAGGGTCAGCCCGAACTGTTCCTTCAGGTCTTCCAGAAGGTTGATGATCTGTGCCTGGATCGAAACGTCGAGCGCGGAGACAGGCTCGTCACCGATGATCAGTTTTGGTTCACCCGCGAGCGCGCGGGCAATGCCGATGCGCTGGCGTTGTCCGCCGGAGAACTCGTGCGGGTAGCGATCCGCATGGGCCGGAAGGAGGCCGACCGTCCTGAGGAGCTCGTCCACCCGCTCGCGTCGCTCATTGCCGTGGGCAAGGCCATGCAACGCGACAGGCTCGCCGACGATATCGCGCACGTTCATGCGCGGATTGAGCGAAGCGAAGGGGTCCTGAAAGATGATCTGCAATTCCCGGCGCAGGCGGCGCATCTCGCGCTGGCTCAGCGAGCGGATGGAGCGACCTTCATAGAGAACGTCGCCCGCGGTCGCCTCGATGAGGCGCAGGAGCAACCGGCCGAGCGTGGATTTGCCGCAGCCGGATTCGCCCACGATCGCGAAGGTCTCGCCGCGCTTGACCTGAAGCGAGACGCCGTCGACCGCACGCACGATCGTCGGAGAGGAGAGAAGGCCGCCGCCGCCGAAATGTTTGACGAGGTCGATGCCTTCCAGAATGGTTTCGCTCTTGTCGATCATGAAACCGCTCCACGGTGTTGTTCAAGCGGCGCATACCAGCAGCGCACGTGATGCTTCGGCGTGGCCTCCACGAGCGGCGGCGGCTCGGTCGCGCAGCGACTTTCCGCAAAGGGGCAGCGAGGCGTGAAACGGCATCCCTTCGGCATCAATTCGGCGGGTGGCACGGAGCCGCGGATCGTCGCGAGCCGGCCCTGCCGGCGGCCAAGCGAAGGGACAGAACCCATGAGGCCGATGGTGTAGGGATGCTGCGGATCCTCAAAGATCGCCTCGACAGAGCCGGATTCGACGACGCGGCCCGCATACATCACCACCACTTCGTCGGCGATTTCCGCGACGACGCCGAGATCATGGGTGATCAGGATCATCGACATGCCGCTCTCTTCCTGCAGACGGCGGATGAGAGAGATGATCTGTGCCTGGATCGTCACGTCGAGCGCGGTCGTCGGCTCGTCGGCGATGAGAAGTTGCGGGTCGTTGGCGAGCGCCATGGCGATCATCACCCGCTGACGCATGCCGCCGGAAAGCTCATGCGGATAGGCGCGAAGGCGCTTCTCCGGCGCGGGAATGCGGACCCGGCGAAGCATCTCGAGCGCTCGCTCCCACGCTTCCGTCTTCGAGACCTTGCGATGCCGGAGAATGCCCTCCGCGATCTGGTCGCCGACGGTAAAAGCCGGGTTGAGCGATGTCATCGGCTCCTGAAAAATCATCGCCGTCGAGTTGCCACGCAGATCGGCCCGTTCACGCTCGGTCAGGCCGAGGAGGTCTTTGCCCTCGAAATGAGCCGTCCCTTGGACAATCCGCGCCGGAGGGGTCGGCAGGAGCCCCATGAGGGCAAGGGCCGTCACGCTCTTGCCGCAGCCGGATTCACCCACGATGCACAGGGTTTTGCCCTTGGCGAGTGAGAACGACACGTCATCGACGACGTTGATCCCCTTCGGCGCGCCATCAAAGCGGATCGAGAGGTTTTCCACGCGCAGAAGCGGTTCCGATGCGGGTGATGCGAGCGGATCGACCGCGAGGTCGGTCTCTCTCGACCGGAGGGCAGCTTCATTGATCATGCCGCAGGTCTTCCTTGGTCATCTGAGTGTTGCCCATTTGCGGTTCGAAGGTCTTGGTTGTCCGTCGCAGGTCTCGTCATGATCTTGACCAGGCTCTCGCGAACCGCCTCCAGATGCTCCCGCATCGCCTGTTCGGCCGCGCTGCCATCGCGAGCCGCAATCGCCGCGACGATCTGGTGATGGTAATGGACGTAAGTCTGCTGCCCCGCGGGGGAGCGTGCCTGTTCGCGCAGCCGCCGCCAGGTCGGGTCCTGTCTGATCTGGTTGATCACGTCGATAAAGGCGAAGAGCAGGCTGTTGTTCGCCGCTTCGGCAATGGCCCGGTGAAAAGCCCCGTCCCAGAGTTCGCGGTTGTCAGTATCCGTCGCGGCGGATGTTCCGGTCTTGCGCGCAAGATGCTCCAGGCGCTCGATGTCGCCGTTCGAAGCGCGTAACGCAGCCAACCGCGCCAGCAGTGGCTCGATTCCGATACGCGCTTCCATCACTTCGAGTGGGTTGGTCCGGCTGGAAAGCTCCTCCACGCTCGTTTCCGCTCGCAGCGGGCGTGGTCCGAGGAAGGTGCCTTTGCCTTGATGCCGCCAGATCCTGCCCTCCGCTTCGAGCACGTCCAGCGCCCGCCTCAGGGTCCGTCTCCCCACTCCAAGGTGGTGCGCGAGGGCGCGCTCCGGCAGCAACTGCTTGTCCTCGCCCGCCGATCGGTCGTCCAAAAGGGCGCGCAGCTGCCTGAGCGCAAAATCGGAGCTGTCCGAAGGGGTTTCGGCGTCGATCATTCAGGTTTCCTGGTGTGAACCAATGTTGCCATTGGTGCCGCCCCAACTTGCTGATTGTTGCCGAAATGATCGGCTTTGTGAAACTAAGCTAGACCGAGAGCGAACCAATTTGCAATTGGTTTCACGACGGGCAGGCGAGCAACAGGTGCTCTTTTTGAGTGCATGTGCCTGCTAAAGCGGCCGGGCGAACGCCCCGTCAAATTAAGACCGAAGAGAGGGGCGGGGGCGTTTGCCCAGGCCTTGGCCCTCGCTTAAAAAGGATCTGCAAACAAGCCGGCGGAACGGATCGATAAGGGCGGCCAAATGGACCAGATCACCGCACTGGCGGCAGACCCTGCTGCATGGGCAGCCCTGGCGACCTTGATCGTCATGGAGGTCGTGCTCGGGATCGACAATCTCATCTTCATCTCGATCCTCACCAACAAACTGCCCGCGAACCAACAGACCAAGGCGCGTCGCATCGGCATCGGCCTGGCGCTGATCATGCGCCTCGGGCTCCTCGGCACGATCGCCATTATCGTGCGATTGACCGAGCCACTGTTCACTGCCTTTGGGCATGGTTTTTCGTGGCGGGATCTGATCCTCATTGCGGGCGGCCTCTTCCTTGTCTGGAAGGCGACGAAGGAAATTCACCACAACGTCGATCCTGATCCGGGGCCCGATCTCTTTGACAGCGGGCGCGCGACGCTCGGGTTCGGCGCGGCGGTTGGCCAGATCCTCATGCTCGATCTGGTGTTCTCCATCGACAGCATCATCACGGCCGTCGGCATGACGGATCATGTGCCGATCATGGTCGTGGCTGTGATTGTTGCCGTGACAGTCATGCTCCTGGCGGCCAACCCGGTGGCGCGCTTCCTTCAAGCTAACCCCACCGTCGTGATGCTGGCGCTGGGCTTCCTGCTCATGATCGGGATGACGCTGATCGCGGAAGGTTTCGGCGCGCATGTGCCAAAGGGTTATATTTACACGGCCATGGCGTTCTCCGCTCTGGTCGAAGGGTTGAACATGCTGCGAAGGCGGGCCAACGCGAAACGCTAGAGCGCTTTTCGTCGATGTCGTCGCGGGCCCGCGCCAGAGTTGAGGTCCACCGCGCGCCGTGCCTTCCTTGCCGTCTTATCGCTCGTTGCCGGCGTCGGCGTAGAGACTCCCGGAGTTCGGATTGACGGTGGACCGTGGACTGATCTGCTTCACGAGGTGTGACAGAAAAATCCAAGTATTCGGTGTGATTAGAACTTGGCTCTGGTTTCGAGATGGACGCTTGAAGGGCACCATTTGTGTGAAAAAATAAGAAAAAATATTATATTATAAAACTATAATCCAGATTAATGGATTTTTGTCACGTGTCGTCCCTTCGATTCCAATCCCGCTCTACAAGCTTGGCGACGTGAAGGTGTCGCCTTTTGCGCTTTCGCGCGTGGGTATTTTCTTCTCATTGAGGTCTCGATTTTGATGCCGTGCCGGTCATGGCCAAGGTTTTTATTCGCGCGTCGTGGATCAGACAAAAGAGATTAAATCATTGAGCTGAAAGGGCATTGTTGTCTATTGTTTGCAGATGATGTCTCGATCAGGTGAAGCAAGCCGAGAAGTATAATTTTACTTATCGTCATATTGTTGCCATGTGTTGTCTCGCCAAATGGAGAATTAAGTCGAAAGTATGCGGCGTATTTTCCCAATGGCAAGGCTTTCCCAAAGGGAAATAAATAAATTTAAGAATTTTATTTTATCAATGTGAGATCATTTATGTCTATCAATCCGAATAAGCTTTCAGAAACGGCGATCTTGACGTTCGATGAGAATTTCAACGTCTTCAGCTACTGGAATGGCAAGGCCGGTACATGGGACACCGGGTATCCCTGGACCGTTGCGAATGGCGGTACGAATGAAGGCAACGGCGAGCTGCAGTGGTACATCAATGCCAATTACGCGCCGACTGCAGGCCTCGGCACCTATTCTGCCAACAATGGTATCATGAACATCACGGCCGCGCCGACATCCGCCGCGGCGAAGTCGTATATCAATGGTTACGACTACACATCCGGCATGATCACAACCTTCCACTCGTTCAGTCAAACCTATGGCTATTTCGAGATGAGGGCGAAGCTTCCGGCAGGGCAGGGGTTGTGGCCGGCCTTCTGGCTTCTGCCGACGGATCAGTCCTGGCCACCCGAGATCGACGTGATGGAGGTCATCGGAAGCGCGCCGAACACGCTTGAGACCACAGTTCACTACGATTCAAACGGTCACAAGATGGATAACAAGTCGGCCACCGTGCAGGGCATGACCACCGGGTTCCACACCTACGGCGTGGACTGGGAAAGAGACAAGATCACCTGGTACTACGACGGGCAGAACGTGCACGAGACCGCGACGCCCGTCGGCTTGGATAAGCCCATGTACATGCTGGCCAATCTGGCTGTTGGCGGATCCTGGCCTGGCGCTCCGGACAACAGCACAAACTTCCCGGCGACGCTCGAAATCGACTACATCCGCGCGTACAAGGAGGGAGAAGCTGCGCCGACGCAGTCGGGTCCGGTCCTGATCCCGGCGCCAATCCCGACAGGTCAGAAGCTCTTCAGCCTTCCGGCAAGCGCCGCGTCGAAGAAGACCATCAACGGCACGTATGGATGGGACAACCTCAAGGGCACTTCGGGTCACAACAGGATCGACGGCAAGGAAGGTCGCGACACCATGAAAGGCTTGGGTGGCGACGATACCTACATTGTCGAGAGCCGCGGCGATAAGGTCGTCGAAAGCGCCAACGGTGGGATCGATACGGTTCGAACCGATCTCGCATCGTACAAGCTGACCGCCCACGTCGAAAATCTGATCCTGACAGGAAAGGGCGATCAAGCGGGCATCGGCAACGAGCTGAACAACCGGATCACATCGAATGGAGTCGGAGACAACACTCTCTCTGGCGGTGCTGGCAACGACATTCTCTTCGCAGGTCGATACGCCGATGTTCTCGCAGGTGGACCGGGAAGCGATCAGTTCGTTTTCAAAAATGCGCCGGTCCGTGCCGGCCATGTCACGGACTTCACGGTCGGTGTCGATGTTCTCGATCTGAGGGGGCTGTTGGCCGACTATCAGGGAGAGAACCCCGTCGCGGATGGCCGTCTGTCGTTTAGCGATAACGGATCAGGCGACACGATCGTCAAAGCCAGGTCTGCAACCGGTACTGTTTCGACGATCACGACGCTCGACAAGGTCACCACGAACCAGTTGCATGCGAACGCGGACTATTTCTGGGCGTAGCGACATATCCCGGCGCCGGGACGAATAATCACGAGAAAGTCTATAAGGAGGTTTCTCGCGGTCGATGGTGACCGGCGGAGGAAGCGCATTAACGCGTCAGATCTGTCCGCACTTCGACGATCCGGCCCAGGTTCTTCTTGGCAGAAGCGTTATGTCCAAACTTCTGATGGGTTCCCCGACGGCTCAGATACAACGCCGTCAGGCCGGCAAGGGAGCTTGCGCCGAAGGGCGCGCCGACCAGCGCGACAATAATCCCATATGGCCACAGCAACGCGAAAGTGGCAGCTCCGCCGACAAGAATAGCCCAAAGCAATATGATCAAAGCCAATCTCCTATCGGCTCAAACTCCATGAGGCGAATGCTCGCCCATTTCGCAGCCAAAAGATTGCTGTCTTCCGCACGATCACGAAACAATAAAGCGAATGGCAGCGGCCGCAAGTGTTTTCGTCTGCCGCCGATCGGGAGACGCACCGCCCGATTTCCGGTGTTATCGGCGCTCCGAGAAATGAGAGCTAAGCACCCGCACCGCGCCCGATCATCCTCAGCATCATGAACGGCACCCCCGAGAGGAGCGCCCGCAAGGCGGCCTCGTTCTGGTGGAGGCCATTGATGGATAGGCGTGGCAGGGCGGTCAGCAGATCCGAATGCCTGGCGAAAAGGTGCCCTGGGCGGGTCGTGACCGCCGTCTCGTAGCCGCTCTGCCGAGCGAGGGAGAACTCGCGCGAACCAGCAGAGCCCGGATCTCCATGAGGGTAGGCGATGTGCCGGACCGGCCGTCCGAGCCGCTTCGCGATGGCGGCTTTGCTTTCCAGGATTTCAGACGCGGCGACCGAACTCTCATGGCGAGCCATGATCGGATGCGTCAGCGTATGTGATCCAATCGTGACATCCGGATCGTTCGCGAGCCCCGCGAGCTCGTCCCAATTGGCGCAGAGATTCTGCACGAGACGCTCCGGATCGATCCCGACGCGTTCTGAGAGTTCGGCGATCATCGCCCGCAGCTGCTCCTCCGGCCCTGCCTTGAGGCGCCGGTGGAGGGTGTCGAAAGCGACGTACTTCTGAGCCGTCGTTTTGGTTACGAAGATAAGCCTCTCGTTTCCGAGCGTGACCTCGACGCGGTCCAACTGCCTGATGGCCATTTCGAGTTCGAGCCACCACAGACGCCCGCGGCCGTTTGCGAAATCGTTCACGACAAACAGCGTCCAGGGGACCTGCAGCCTTTTCAAGACAGGCCATGCATATGCGAGATTGTCACGATAGCCGTCATCGAATGTCAGGACCGCGAAAGGCTTGTGGGAGCGCGTTGATCGGAGCCGGTCCGGCACATCATCCATGGGAATGATGTCGAATCCCTCTCGCTTCAAGAACGTGACGGTCGCGTCCAGAAACTCCGGAGTGATTTCCAGAAAGCGATTGGGCGCGAAGGGGCGGTCATGCCAGGGCCTGACATGGTGAAACATCAGGATCACGCCGGAACCCATGGCAAGAGGGCGAAGCCATTGATCGGCGCGTGTCGCCGAGATGGCGGAAAGACCGGTCGCGAAAAGGCGGTGCCTCCAGGATGACATGCCCGCGCCCATTCAATGCTCCGCAGCCGGTGATGCGTCCGGCGGCAGAAAGACACGGATGCGATCGACGCGAAGATCCGCTGGAAAGCGGGTCGAGGAATCCGGAACGCCCGGCCACGAACCACCGACCGCGAGGTTGACGATCATGTACATCGGCCGATGCATGTCGGAGGGCGTCGGCATCCTGGTGACGGAGCGTCCATCGAAATACCAAACGAGTTCCTCCGCGGTCCATTTGACTGCGTAGGTATGAAAGGCCGCCGATAAATCGGGTGTCGGTATCCGGAACTGCGACATCGATGCTCTCAGGAAGCGCCTCGTATGCGCGGTCACGAAATTGGCGCGCGTGTCATGCCCGAGCACTTCCATGATATCGATTTCCGGCGGCCAGCTTTGGTCCGTCGGCGCGAGCCAGAATGCACTCCACAGACCCCTTCCTTGCGGGACGCGCGCGCGTATTTCCGCGTATCCATAGGTGAAGGAAAAGCTTCGAGCGGAACTCAAGAGACCTGAGGCATAGCGCATGCCGGTCGACGATGTGCGCGCGAAGGGACGCGCACGAATGACGAGAGAGGCGCTTTCGATCGAGAAGGGATTCAGTTGGCGAACTTCCTCGGTGTCTGCGCCCGGACGCGGATCGACGTAGTATTGCAGTTCCCCGTTCGAAGGATTTGTCCGTCCACCCCAAGGATATTGCGCGTCCCATACTCCTGAGCCTGCGTGCCGGAGCTGCAAACTGCTGAAACTGTCCTCAAAAGCTAATCTCCATCCGGGAGGAGGAACGGCGTCTGCGCTCCTAGTGTAAATCGCGGCCATGACGTCCCTTGGAGAGGACGAGCTGAGGGCAAGCGCTGACAATCCGCACACAAGCGCGATCTGAACCGCATAGATGCGAAGGGCGGAACGACCGGTGACGATGCCGAGCAGATACATGCGCGCCAGCAGGCAGGCGAGAAGAACGAGTCCGGCCGCCACGCAGCCCCAGGCTTGACCGGCGATGCCGGCAACATGATCCCCCAAAGCCATCGCGCCGATCAGGATCAGAAAGCCGGGGGCGAAGATCAGTGCCGCGTCCCGTTTTGGAGTTGGAGACAAAGCGATGACCATTGGAATGATCCACGTGATCAATCCAAGCGAAATGCAGGAAATGGCGAGCGCGATGGTGGAGACCGCCGCTCCTTCAAACTGGGGGAATAACCGCAGGATGAGAGGATGCGCCGTGAACATCGCCAAGAGCGCGATGCTCGCCAGAGCGATCCCGAGAAAGAGGGACTGCCGTTCCACGAGCCCGGAACATGCGCCTGGAGATTGGCGTGCGATCCTGGCAAGCAGCTTTGGATAGTGAACCTGCGCAATCGTGGAAAGAATGCCCAGGCCTACGAGAGCGAGGTTGGCGCCGAACGCAAAGAGACCGAGCTCGTCGGGAGTGGACAATGCCGCCGCGATCCAGCGGTTGGCGGTTAAATAAACCAACCACAGCGCGTTGAAGACGAACAGCGGAAGCGCCGTCCGCAGCAGGGGCCAAATTGACGCTCGCCGCCGGGAGGAAGGCAGTCCGGCGCGAGCGAAACACATGGCGAGGACGCCATACCATAGCACCAGAACGGCAAAGCAGCCCGTAATGCCCGCGAAAACCAGTCCGGCAAGGCGAGGAACGGTCATGCCGGCCTGCAACGTCAACGCGACGGCGCTGAATTCCCAGACCTGTCCGCTGGCCCTGAAGATGGTCACCGG
The DNA here is from genome assembly GCF_015694465.1 of Microvirga alba. Lineage (GTDB taxonomy): Bacteria > Pseudomonadota > Alphaproteobacteria > Rhizobiales > Beijerinckiaceae > Microvirga > Microvirga alba. The sequence goes on along the minus strand of NZ_JADQDO010000006.1, from coordinate 167,480 downwards.
CGCATTGGCGATCATCCCGAGGGCGCCGCCTGCAATCGCGAGCGCCGTTTCAAAGGGGGAAAGCCGACCGCTGATGAAGGCTCCAAACGCGGCGATAGGTACCATGACCAGCAGGACAAAGCCGCCGATGATCCAATTGGCGCGCAGGATCTCCGCGCCATGCTCGACCGAAGACGCGCCCCCGGTCGTCAAGTTCCGGTCCGCGAGTTGCGAAAGCCCCAGATCGAACTTGCTGGCGTATTGAAAGAGGCTCGTCAGAAGAGCGAAGGATCCAAATGCCGCCGGCCCGAGCAGGGACGGTGCCAACAAGGATGTCCCGAGACTCATGAAGCTCGCGACGGTCGTACCGATCGTGTAGGCGAGCGGGTACGAAAGCCATTGCAGGCTGCGCGCTTGCCGAACGGACTGCACCGCGACAGGAAGAGGAAAGTCTGACCCGGCGGGAATGTCCGGATTGGCCGCCGGCGTCACAGCTGACTCCGGCGCGGAAAGGCGATCATGCCACCAAATGCGTCGGAGATCTGCGTCGACAGTCGACCGGTGACGCCATCATCGAAACCGAACCGCTGCGAGGCAGCCGTCTCCTCTCCTTGCCTCACGCCTTCCAAAGTCCTCCGGTATTCCCGATGAGCGAACGCGTCGAATGAGGATGTGCTTTTCATGATGCCAAGGCGAACCAACTCGTCGTTGGAGCGATAGGTCGCGCTGCGGTCGAAGAAGAGTGAGACTCCCGGTTCCCCCGCGAGCAGCGAGGAGTACCGAACGTATTCGGCTCCTCCGTCCCAATGCTGTCCGCGCGTGGCTTCGCTGATGGAGCGATCATGGAAATCGGAGAAGAATTTGAAGTGCAGCAGGGCGCTTCTGACACCGGACAATTTGAGTGGCGTGCACCGATGATTCGACACCCAATGTCTGCCCGCTCGTCCCTTGAGGAGAGGGATTTTCGTCAGGTCCGGCGGCATGGCCCCGCCCAACCGTGTATGACGCAGGCCGAAGGCCGCACCCAGAGGATGCCGTCGGAGGCGACGCAAAGCTCGGTGGAGCGCCATGCGCCAGACGCCTGCGCGCTGAAATTCCGGATAGAACCGGCGTAGCCGTGGACCGCCAACTGCCTCAACCTCGGCGAACGAGCTCTCGCCCCGCGACAGGCTGATCTTGCGGCGGATCGTGTATCCCGGATCGAAATGTGGGCAGGTCGTCAGGAATGGCGTTCCGGGACGATAGATCGCTTCGGAAATCGGCCCGCGATTGTACATGTCGAGAAGAAGCGCGAATACCCCTTCGCTTCCCGTCTCATCAAGGAAACGGCAGAACTCCGGAAGCGAGAGGAACTCCGCGTGCGGAAACGTGAAGAGTTCATCAGCGTCGAGAAAGAGGCACCAGCTTCCGATACCGAACCGCTCGACGAGCGCATTCACCCAATCCATTCCATAGTTCGCGCTTCCGAACGGTGCAAAGGTCTGGAAAACGTGACAATCCGGCTGCGAAAGCAGGAAGTCGGTGGTGCCGTCATCGGAGCCGTTATCGACCAGGAAAAAGCGATCGACGCCCAGAGCGCGATGATATGTCAGGTGGTAGGGGAGGCGGGCTCGCTCGTTGCGGACGACCATGAAGACGCTGTGCTGCCCGGCGCTTCCATTCAGGCGACGTGTGTCGATGCGGACGAGGTCGTTGATCACGCGCCTATTCCTTTCCGCAGACTTCGATCCGCGTTGCGGTGAGACGCTGCCTGTCGCGACAGGCCTCGCGCGCAATGAAGAAGAAGAACATGAGCGTTAGGAGAACCGGACTCGCGAAGATCTCGACTTCTCCCATCCCCACGATGAGCATGAAGAGGGTGAACCGGTCGCGCGTCGGCTCGGGTGCGGTGAAGAGGCGGGTGACGAAGATGAGGATGATGCAGAAGCCTGGCAGTGACCCAAGGATGCCGAGCGATACCAGGCTCTGCAGGTACATGTTGTGAGCGTTCACGGCAGACCCCGTGAAAGATGCGCTCATGCGGCTCGAAAGCAGCTCCTCTGTTCCGTTGAAGCCCCAGCCGAAAAGGGGCTTCTGCAAGAACAGATCCCAGGCGACCTGCCAGACTTCGGTTCGCCCTGTCAGGGTGAAGATCTCGCTCTCGCTTCCGGTTCTGCTGAATTCCTGCAGATAGGCGCTCGCGTCTGCCAGGCCCCCAATAGCGGCGGTCAGGAATATTGCTGCAAGGCCACCCAAGGTCGCCAAGGCGAGAACAGGACCGTATCGGTTCTCCCGGGCGACGATGAGTCCCCAGGCGATGAAGACGGCGAGGAGCGTGGTCCGACTGCCCGTCAAAACGAGCGCGATCACACCTGTTCCGATCAGCGCCAGGAACGACAGACGCGGAAGAAGTCCGAGACGGCGCGCGATCACCGTCATGGTCACGAAGACGCCGATCTGCTGGGCGAAGACATTGGGGTGGCCCGACAAGCCTCGAAGTCGATAGACGGTTTCCACGACGGAGGGGGGCATCCATGCCGTTTCAGGCACGATGAAGGTCGCAAGCAGGCCAAGCGCGACATAGGCTCCGAGTGTCCACACAACGATGCGCAATGCGCCATCGGTGCCCAGATCGATCATGACGATGCAGGCCAGAATGATATAGGCGAAGATGCCGACGGCGCTGGCGCCGGTATAAGCGGGAACCTCCGACCAACTTGCCGACGCCAATGCAACGCACCCGTAGGCGCACCCAAGGACGAGAAGCGACTTTTTCAAGAGCGGCACGATCTCGCGCCAACGTGCCAGACCAACCGTAATCAGAACCGACCAGGTCGCGAACTTCACGCCATTCTGCCAATCGAGACCGGTCACACCGAGTCCGCGTTGACGGAAGCTGAGGTTGAGCGCGAAGAGCACGAACACGAACAACAGAGCGGTCGCGCGCGCCTGCCGGTCAATCGCATGGATCAGACCGATGCCGATGAGCCCGGCGACCAGCGCGAGAAGCGGCGCATAGTAGACCGGCGCATCGGAGCCTTCGGTTGTAGCGAGCGTCGCAACCCATCCGATAGCGATCAGCAAAGGCATGCCGCGCAGTCCGAGGCGATCGAGCCGTTGTGTGAGCGTCATCTCTTCAACCCTGGTTCAATGGGCGGCCAGGATGTGGCGAGCCTTGATTGAAAGAGGACGCCAGATCATCGCCGCTCCAGCGAGGCAGGCTGCGAAAAATGTTCCAATGATCGCGAGAAGAGGATCTGGAAATATCGGGCGGATCGGTGCTTCAGGGTGGGCAAGAATTTCAACATCGGGACCAAGCGTGGCGGTTCGGACCGCCTGCTCCTTGAGCCGCGTCAGAGCAGCATCGAGAACACTTTTGTCGGTCGCGGCTTCCTGGCGGAGCTGTTCGAGCTTCAGTTCGGCCTGCCGCCGGCTCGCCAACTCTTCGCGGATGGCCTTCATAGCCCTGCGAAGCACGGCTTCCTTCGCCGCCCAGCCCTTTGCCTCGGCCTCCGGGTTCGCCGGGAGCCCGGGTGACTGGACAACGAGCCTGTTGTCGCGCAGCCAAGCCACGGACCTTGTGGCTTCAACAGCGTTTGACTCCTTTGCACTTGGCTCAAACGAGGAAGAGCGAACCTCCGACGCTCCGTCGATGACCATGTTTTTCTGCAGCTCGGTGCGTGTCGTGGCGTTGATGTAGCGGGTCCGCGCTTCGGCGGCTTCTCGACCCAACGCCGATAGTTGGTTTTCCAGTGAGGTTTGTGTGGCGCTATCCACGAGATCTGAGGCGGCCATGAACTGGCTGACCGCGCGCTCTGAGTTTCCCTGCTTGGCGCGCAGGCTTTCGACACGCTCCGTCAACCCGTCGGAAAATTTCTCCGTGAGCCTGCGTTTACGCGCCGATTGATCTTCGAGGTACGCCGATAGCAGGGTTTCCGTCATGGCGGCTGCCTTGACAGGATCCGATGACCAATAGCCGAGCTTCACCGTGTAGGAGCGGCGGTCACGGGAGATATTCAAATGCTTCTGAAGAGTTTGGCGAAGCTCCGTGTTGGATGTAGCAGGCGTCTCCGCTGCACCGGAGAAAAGCGGAATGTTCTCGCGGGCCCAATGGCTGAGCGTCGTCTTCCAGTTGTTTGGATCTCGGCCGAATTCCGGGTCGATGGCGAGTTGGTGCCTCGCGATGACAGTTGCCGCAATCGCGGGCGATCCCATGAGGTCCATCTCGGATTGGATGGCGCTCTCGTCAAGCGGCTGGCGAAGCGATTGGCCGCGATCGAACCGGCCTTCCTCATCTGTTGGGCGCATAATGACCGATGCCGTCGATTCATAACGGCGCGGTAGCAGCGGCCAGGCTGCTGCCGCGACAGCGATCACGACCGCAAAACCGGTCATGAAACACCGCCCATGAATACGCTCTTGCCTTCCCTTCGTGAGAGGCCTCGGAGCCTGCGGCACCTCAGTTCTGGTCGGGTTGCGGTTTGTGGGACGGATGACTGTAATTGGGTCGAAAGCGGTGTTGTTCATGGCGCCAACTCTCTCGCGTGCTGAATCTTGTTAGGGCCTCGCATTCGTGCGGTATCAGACGATCGGAACGCGCGACAGCGCATAGAGCCGTCGTCGGAATTGCCCCGAGATCAGGCGAAAAACGCTGTACATGACGGTGATCATGACGAGCTGGCGCAGGTTCAGGAAACCGGATCGGAAGCAGTCGATCCGGAAACGGATCTCGTTCAGCCAATACCCCAGGCCACCGCGGCGAATTCGCTGTTCGATGCTCGAGCGCATGCGAACCAGAACTTTGGGGATGACGTGAAACCTGAAGCCGGCTTGGCTCAGCCGAATGAAGAGATCGTAATCCTCAAGCTTGCCGTATGTCGCGCGGTAGCCACCCACGTGGCGAAGAGCGGCGGTTCTCACAAGCAGCGACGAATGCACAATGACATTGCGCCAGCGCAGAGCGCGCACCACCGCATCGTGACTGACAGGCGCGACTTTGAGATGAGACGGGGCGCCATCGTCATAGAACTCCTCGCTCCAGGAGGCGATAACGTCGATCTCTGAATGGGATCGGGCATAATCAAGCTCCAGCTTGACCCGGTCAGGCGCACAGACATCATCGCTGTCCATTCGGAGCGTGAACTCGCCTTGGCAGTGTTCCAACCCGACGTTCATCGCATTCGCCAGGCCACGGCTCTTCGGCAATCTGACCAGTGACATGTCGGGGATACGAACATCACGGCGATATCGTGCGATGACTTCTTCCTGGTCATCGCCGATAGGGCCATCGATGACGAGAACCATTTGGTCAGGTGTGACGGTTTGTGCGTAAAGGCTTTCGAGGCTCGTTTCGAGATTGCTCCCGGTTTCCGCCGCATAGGTCGACATCAGGACGCTGATGGTGACTTGCTGGCCTCGGTCGGAAGCGTTCGTCGATGGCTGAGACAGATGCTCGCTCATTTAGCCCCCCGGCGGGACAGGACTGCAGCCGGGGTGCGGAGCAGGATCCAAAGATCCAGCCCGAGACTCCAGCCTTTCACATATTGCTCGTCGAGCCGGACGCGCGTTTCGTAGCCGACCTCATTGCGTCCGCTGATCTGCCAAATGCCGGTGATGCCGGGGCGGACGCTCTTGTAGAGCGGAACCGCGGAGCCGTAGTTGACCAGTTCCGACTGCGTGACGGGGCGGGGTCCGACAAGACTCATATCGCCCTTGATCACGTTGATCAGCTGAGGAAGCTCATCGAGGCTCGATTGGCGCAGGAAGCGCCCCACCGCTGTCACGCGAGGATCAAAGGCCAGCTTTCGTTCACGCGCCCACTCGATCCGGGCCTCCGGGTGATAGGAGAGATACTCCTCCAGGCATTGTTCCGCATCGAGGATCATCGTTCGGAACTTGATGCAGCCGAACGAGATGCCCCCGGCGCCGATGCGCTTGTGCCGATAGAGAATGGGGCCGCCATCCATCGCGACAAACGCGGCGACCACGATCAAGAGAGGAAAGCCAAGAAAAAGAGCCAGACAGGCGATGCCGATATCTATGCCGCGTTTGCTTAGTCGCGACAGCCGCCGGAGCCCCGACCGAAGTGAGGCCATGGTCTTGAGGCCGAGAACAGGAGACGCGCCTAGTTCGCGGACGACGGCTAAAGGAGACGCTTGTGGTGCCTGCGGCTCGCCCATGTGAGGCCCTTTGTCTTGAATGCTCGAGTTGATAAGATTTTTGGGGGGGAGTATTGAGGCTGGTTATTTTGCCAATTGGCAGAGTAAAATGTCGTGTTGTTTTTCTAGGGAGCGATCTAAGTGGTAGAAATTAGAGAGTTTATGTTGTCTTTGGTCTATTAAAGTCTGCATTTACAATATGAATTCGCAACGGCCCTAAGGTGTTAACAAATAATTAAATGATGTTAGTAATAGAATTGCTTCTAGTTCAACGGGATTACGTATTCCCCTGTGTGGGGTTAACCCCGAAAATCCCATTCGGCCGTCATGGGGCGATCTGGGGCGGATGCTTTGAGGATAGTTCGAACGGCGGCGTGGGATTGCGATGGACGAAAATGAGCGCGCCAAATGCCGGTGAGGGCTCGATCGCTAGGAAACGAGGAAAGCTTTTTGGAAATTTCCGACTACGGCCGACACCGAAATTGAGGTTTCCCAAACCCACCGTTCGTTGGCTTTAGGTTCGCTCGCGAAACAGCCAAGAAAATACAAGTTATATAATTTCGTTTCTTAAGGCGTAAGGCCAGATAATAGGTTTTACTAATATAATTACATTATTTTTGTTTGGTTTTGTAGCCCATAAGCGGTACACTCTACCACTTTTCCACGATGGTTTACAAAGAGTTCATTTGTATAATTTGTGGATAGTTTTTGCAAAATAAGGGCTCTTTCGCATGACTCGAAGCGTGCTCCAGGTTGCAACGGTCTTGCTGTGCAAGAATTCCATGCTTCGCGAAGGGCTGAGGCATATCCTATCGAGTACCCGTTTTCGGGTTATTCCCGAAGGGGTGCCTCTGGGAACTATCGAAGACAAACTGGCGTCGGAGCCCATCCCGGACTTGTTCATCATCGACGTCAATCTCCGGCAGGCTGGGACCGCCGATCTCATCCGCGAGACGAAGGCACAATATCCCGAGGCCAAAATCGTCGTCCTGTCTGACGACTTCGATCTGAATGTCATGATGGCGACACTTCAGGCTGGCGCGGAAGGGTACTGCCTCGCGACAATTGGTTGTGACGTCTTGGTCAAGTATATTGATCTCGTGATGCTCGGTGAACTCGTTTTTCCGTCCAGCATATTCCTCTCCGCGCTGTCGTCCCGAGACAAAGTCCCAACGCCGCGCCGCACTCCGGCAGACGGGATCGAAGACCTGCAGGCAGCATCCGCGGAGCTTCCCGTGCGGACATTGTCGAGCCGCGAAGCCGAAATTCTGCATTGTCTGATGGAGGGCGCGCCGAACAAGATTATCGCGCGTCGGCTTGAGGTGGCGGAAGCGACCGTTAAGGTTCACGTCAAGGCGATCCTGCGAAAGATCCGCGTGGCCAATCGAACTCAGGCGGCGATGTGGGCCGTAGCTCACCTTCCGGCGACGAGCATGGAAGCAGAAGGAGGGTGGCTGGAGCGCTGATGGGGCCCTTTGAGGCGCGCGTGGTCGAGTAGCGTTGGGCGGAACCGGATTCGTTCAGGTCTTGTTGTTCGGAGAGACCGCCAGGTAAAGCGCTCTGCCAGACTAGTCCAATATGTAGGTTTTGTTGAAACGCAGGAAACGCGCGGCTCGCGATCGATCCTGCGGACAGTCGAATATCGTTCGCTCGGCATATGGCCGCGTGCGGATGCCGGTGGTCGTTGAATGTCGGTAGCGGCATTCGGATCTTTTAGGGGCTGGGCTCATGGTGAGCAGCAAGAGCCAAACCAAATCTCAGAGTCTGAAGACGCCCAACCATGAAGTGAGGCAGCACATCCGCACAATGCTGGAGAAGCTGGCCTGCCTGAAGCGCTCAGCCTCGGATGCGCGCGGCGGCTCAGTGAAGGGATCCCCCTAGATTGATCGAGAAAAAGATCGTGCCCGAAGCGTCCGTAACTTCAAGCCGCCAGTCCTTCCATTCGCTCGCCGACGCGCTATCTTCAGCGCGTAGCTCTTCGATAGCCTTCCAGGCTTGAGAGCGCGCTTGTTCGATGTCGCGGACCTCAATCCCATCCTGGTCTACGATCATGTCGGTGCCGTTAACGAGGTTGAAATAACATCTCATCGTTACGCGAGGAGACCCCCACTCTGCGTCTGTGATAACGTTCTGAACGAGTTTCACGGCCATTTGATACTGCCCGGTATCTTGTCTTGTCTAAGTGCGCTGGCCTCTTCTGTCCAGCCTAGCGCCTATCTTCCTCCGCATTTGGTTCCATGCAATCCCCCCGGACGGAGTAGAGAGGCTGTAGACGGGATATTTTACGTTACGACCGCATGAGAAAAAATTCCAAAGTGTCCAAAGGTATCCATCGGTGGCCGGTGAAGCAAAGCTTTGCTGCTAGGTTTCGATTACGCTGGCGTGCCTCGATTTGGGGCATCCGATTTAAATTTCTTTTAAAATGATTTGAACATAGAACTCATTGTCCTACATGGCCTCCTGAGCTAAATTTCCTTTTACCGAGTAATCGCGCTGTTCTGTCCAGCGGATTAGGGGCTCTCCCATGCGGAAACACTATGATTTAGACAGCCTGGCCGATACCGGCACCCTCCCCAAGAGCCGCGGATATCAGGTCGATGCGGAAGAGAAGCAATTGGCCGAATTGGGTCGACCGCATCGACCTGATGCGAGGCTTGTTCCCACCGTGCTGGTCGAACCGAATGTGTTGCTGAGGGAGGGGCTAAAGCGGATTCTTGCGGATACGTCCTACAGCTTGGTCGCTTCGGCGGTCAGCGTTGAGGATGCTCGCCGGGTGTGGAGAGAGGATGGGGCGCCGTTCCTTCTCATTGCCGATGCCACCAACAACCACGCGGTGATTTGCGAGAAAGTTCAGCAGCTCAAGGTCGAGCACCCGTCAGCGCGCGTGGTGATGCTGGTCGACGACCACGATTTGAAGCGGGTGCTGGAGGCGTTCCAAGCCGGCGCCGACGCCTATCTCATTAAAACGGTTTCCTGCGAGGTTCTCATCAAGACGCTCGACCTCGTCATGCTTGGCGAAGCCGTGTTCCCGTCGGCCGTTCTTAGCCTCGTTCGTGATCAGGCCTACGAGACGAATGGAGCCAACGGCGGTCTCGACGATGCGGACGCTGGCGACGGTGAAGATAAGACGCCGCCGAAAGGCTTGTCGGTGCGTGAAACGGTTATCCTTCGTTGTCTTATGGAGGGCGACTCGAACAAGTTGATCGCGAGGAAGTTCGATATCACCGAGGCCACGGTCAAGGTTCACGTCAAAGCCATTCTCCGTAAGATACGTGCGAAAAATCGGACCCAGGCCGCGATCTGGGCCGCAAGCCACTTGCCGGCGAATGGCCGCGTGCCGACGAACTAACAGACGCGCGTCAGCGGCCACCGAGGATCGATCTCAATCCATCAGGGAGCGAGGTCGATGGCGACACGCCGAGCAAGCGGCTCAGACGCGAGGGATCTCCGATCGACGTTTTAATGTCGCCGGCCCGCTCCGGGCCGTTGGAGACGGGCAGGTTCCGGCAAACCAAATCGGCGATCGAGGTCGTCAGGGTGCGAATTGAGGTCGGCTGTCCCGTGCAGACATTGCTGACCTCGGCCGTCGCCGACGTCTGATCCTGCAGTCTCTCCATGGCTGCCCGGCAGACCCGCACCGCGTCGGCGACATAGACGAAATCACGAACTTGCTCGCCGTCACCATGGATCAGAATCGGGGTGCCATTCAGGGCGTGCTGTATGAAGACGGCGATGACGCCGGAATAGGGGGAATGCGGGTCCTGGCGCGGTCCGTAGATGTTGAAGAAGCGCAAGCCGAAGGACCGCAGATCCCGTGTTCTCGCGCCGGCCAGCGCATGGAGCTCCATCGCGTATTTGTCGGCGCCGTAAGCGGAGATCGGTTGCTTCGGATCATCCTCTCCGATGGGGGTCCTTTCGGCCTCGCCGTAGATCGCGGAAGAGGAGGCGTACACGACGGGAATGTCGCATTCCGCTGCGATCTCGAAAATGTCGATCGATGCGGACAGATTGATGCCGTGAGAGATATGCCATTCCTGCGTACAACGCGGGACGGACGCGACCGCGGCAAGATGGAAGATGCCATCGCAATCTCTCGCGAGCCTTTCCAGCAAGGCGTGATCTCTGACATCTCCGACGACCAGCTCCGCCGCCTCTGTCAGATGATCGCGCCGTCCGGTGGAGAGATTGTCGAGCACGACCACGCTGGAGCCATCCGCCACCAAGGATTCGGACAGATGTGAACCGATAAAGCCGCAGCCGCCGGTGACGAGGTAACGTTTTGACACGGTTCCCCCTTTCAGCGGCGCGTTGCCATAACCGTCGGATGAGCAGAACCCAGCGCGACTAGGCCGCCCGGGAGAGGATCGGTAAACATACCTATAGCTTAAGCACAGCCATTGCCCGTGCCCAGTTCCGGGCTCCGCTTCTCACGAGGTAGCCCCATTTCCCCCGGCCTCATTCAGGGCCGCTGGTCAGCCGCCGCACCATGGGATAAGGTAATAAAGTATCATTCGATAAGGCCTCACTGACAGCATCGCATGGCTTTCGCCAGCCTTGTCATGCGACCGGGTTTTCGCGCAGGACTGATATGACGGCTTCCGATCCGCGGCGGTTCAAGAAGAAGATCACTCCGGTTCTGCTTTCAGGGGGGACCGGGACACGCCTTTGGCCATTGTCGCGAGAGGCGTATCCCAAGCAATTCCTGCCGTTGTTCGGTCAGGATACGTTGCTGCAACAGACGGCTAGACGTGTTTCGGACGCGGCTTTGTTCAACGAGCTATTGGTGATCGCGAATGTCGAACACAGGTTCATCATCGCGGAGCAACTGCGCGCTATCGGCCAGGATGCCGCGCGTATCGTTCTCGAACCGGCGGGGCGCAACACAGCCGCGGCCGCGGCTGCGGCAGCCATCATTGCAACGCGATCCGATCCCGACAGTCTCCTTCTGTTGATGCCGGCTGATCACTGCATCGACGACATCGCTGCATTCCACGACACACTTGCAGCCGGTCTGCGAGCCGCACAGGATGGTTCCACCGTTCTGTTCGGTATCACGCCGACAGGGCCGGCCACGGGCTATGGCTATATCCGCATGGCTGGCGAAGCCGTGGATGAGCCGGGCGCTCGCAGGGTTTTGGCATTCAAGGAGAAACCGGATCTCGAGACGGCGGAGAGCTATATCGCGTCGGGGGAGTATGTCTGGAACAGCGGCATATTTCTTGTATCCGCTCAGCGCCTTCTCGATGAACTCGATGCGTTGGAGCCGGAATTGCTTCGGGCTTGCACGGCAGCGGTCGAGGGCGCCCTGTCGGATCTGGATTTCTTGCGCCTCGACGCCGAGGCCTTCGCGCAGGCTCGCGACGTTTCGCTCGACTATGCCGTTATGGAAAAGACCCGAAACGCGGTTGTGGTCCCCGCAAGGTTTTCATGGTCCGATATCGGCACGTGGTCCACGCTCTGGGAAATCGGCTCCAAGACCGCAGAAGGGACAGTCGCCGAGGGGAATGCCACGGCTTATGACACGCAGGATTGCTATTTTCGTTCCGAAGGCCCACTCATCGCAGCGCTTGGCGTGCGCGACCTCATTGTCGTTGCGACACAAGACGCCGTGCTCGTGACCACGAAAGGTCGCGACCATGATGTGAGGTCCCTTGTGGAGAGCCTGAAGAAAACAGGCAACTCGGCGGCGATCCGGTCTCATCGGGAACATCGTCCCTGGGGATATTACCAAACCATCCATTACGGCGATCGCTTCAAGGTCAAGCGCATCACGGTGAATTCCGGCGCGAAATTATCGCTGCAGAAACACGAGCATCGGGCAGAGCACTGGATCGTGGTGAGTGGAACTGCGTTGGTCACGCGGGACAATGAACAATTCGTGCTACGCGCAGATCAGTCGACCTATCTCCCTCGCGGTTGCATCCATCGGCTCGAAAATCCGGGAAGCATCCCGCTCAACATCATCGAAGTGCAGTCCGGCAGTTATCTCGGAGAAGATGACATTCTGCGTCTGGAGGATGCGTACGCGCGTATTTAGCTTCACATATTCCCGCGATCCTCGATGATCATCGAGGCGCCTTTTTCGGCGATCATCAGTGTCGGCGAGTTCGTGTTCCCGCTCGTGATGGTCGGCATGATCGAGGCATCGATGACGCGCAGGCCCTCCAGTCCGCGAACACGCAGGCGCGCGTCCGTCACAGCCATCGGGTCGCTGTCCATTCCCATCTTGGCGGTGCCCACGGGATGAAAGATCGTGGTTCCGATCTCCCGCGCGCCGTGCAGCAATTCGTCGTCGGTGGTCAGGTGCGCTCCCGGCTTGTATTCCTGCGGGCGATACTTCTGAAGCGAAGGCATCGAAACGATTCGGCGCACGAGCCGCAGCGAGTCGACGGCCACTTGCTGGTCCTCCGCCGTCGAGAGAGCATTGAGCCTGATTGACGGCGGTTCGAACGCATCGTTGCTCTTGAGTGTGATGCTGCCGCGACTGGTGGGACGCAGGTTGCAGACGCTCGCCGTGAACGCCGGAAAAGGATGCGGGGCCTCGCCGAACTTGTCGAGCGAGAGCGGCTGGATATGGAACTGGAGGTTCGGCGTCGCGTAGCTGGGAGAGGACCGTGTGAATGCGCCGACCTGCGACGGCGCCATGGTCAAAGGTCCGCGGCGGAACAGCGCGTATTCCAACGCCATGTGCGCCTTTCTGACCAGGGAGCGATAATCCCCGTTGAGCGTCCGCACGCCTTCTACCCGATAGATGGGGCGAAGCTGAAGATGATCCTGCAAATTCTGGCCCACCCCTGGCAGGTGGTGCACCACGCCGATGCCGTGCCGCCTCAATAGGACGCCATCCCCGATGCCCGACAATTGCAGGAGTTGCGGCGAGGCGACTGCGCCTGCGGAGAGAACGACCTCACGCCGCGCGAAAACCTTGCGGAGGACGCCTCGCTGCAAGACCTCCACGCCGATGGCTCGCTTGCCGTCGAACAGGAGGCGGGTCGCTTGAGCCTCCGTTTCGACACGCAGGTTGCCGCGTGACAGCACCGGCTTGAGAAACCCGCGCGCGGAAGACCATCGTCGCCCGCTTTTCTGATTGACGTGAAAATAGGCGATGCCCTCATTGCTCCCCGTGTTGAAGTCGCTCGTGTGGGGGATGCCCGCCTCCACGGCGGCTTCGATGAACGCATCCAGCACCGTCCAGCGAACGCGCGGTTCTTCGACGCGCCACTCGCCGCCGGTCCCGTGATGTTCGCCTGTGCCGAGGTAGTGGTCGAGGTGACGACGGAAGATCGGCTTGACGTCGTCCCAGCCCCATCCCTCAAGGCCGGACTGCCGCCAATGATCGTAGTCTTCCCGCTGGCCGCGCATGTAGATCATGGCGTTGATCGCCGAACTGCCGCCCAGGACCTTGCCTCGCGGATAGTTCAGAGCGCGTCCGTTCAGGCCGGGCTCGCTCTCGGTCTTGAACATCCAGTCCGAACGGGGATTGCCGATAGCGAAGAGATAGCCCACGGGGATGTGGAACCAGATCCAGTTGTCCCGTCCCCCCGCTTCGAGCAGGCACACGGAATGCCGGGGATCGGCGGAGAGCCGGTTGGCGAGGACGCACCCCGCCGAGCCTCCGCCGACGATGACGTAATCGAAGGTATCGCTGACTGACATGGCTTGAGCTCGGCGAAACGAGGGGCGATCGACGGGCGGCGATATATTATTGCGTTGATGCCGGTCCTCCCCTAGGAATTCCACGGTCCCGGCCGCGTGGAAAGGGCGACTATTGTTCAGGTGGCCGGTGCCTCCTCCCGGAAAAGGCAGCCCTGATCGGCGCTTTGGTGTGTTCACATGGCGAGACGGAAGGCTTATATCGCTCGCCAATACCCGTCCCGGATTGTCCGTTTTGGAGCTTATCGATGACTGTTCATCAGAAGCCTGTTGCCCGCCGCATTTTGGATCTCAAGGACCCGTCGCTTCTGGTTGCGCAAGCATATGTCGCAGGGGAATGGATCTCCGCGCCGGACGGAAAGACGATCGCGGTGACGGACCCGTTCGACGGCGCATTGATCGCGGAAGTGCCGGATCTGGGCCCCGAGGTGGTGCGCCGCGCCATCGACAAGGCGCACGAGGTGCAGAAGGAATGGGCAGCGCGCACGGCCAAGGAGCGCAGCCAGATCCTGAAGCGCTGGCACGACCTCATTCTCGCCAACGCGGACGACCTCGCGCTGATCCTGACCACCGAGCAGGGCAAGCCTCTCGCGGAAGCCAAGGGCGAGGTGTTGTCGAACGCGGCCTATATCGAGTGGTTCGCGGAGGAAGCCAAGCGCATCAATGGCGACATCATTCCTCCGGCCCGGGGCGATCAGCGCATCGTCGTCATGAAGCAGCCGGTGGGGGTCTGCGCGGCGATCACGCCCTGGAACTTCCCCAATGGCATGATCACCCGGAAAGCCGGGCCGGCATTGGCTGCGGGCTGCACCATGGTGCTCAAACCCGCCGCCCAGACGCCGCTTTCAGCCTTCGCACTGGCTGTCCTGGCCGAGCGGGCAGGGGTGCCGAAGGGAGCCTTCTCGGTCGTCACGGGCGACGCCGCGCCCATCGGCAAGGAATTCTGCCACAACCCGAAGATTGCCAAGATCACCTTCACCGGCTCGACCAATGTGGGCCGCTGGCTGATGAAGGAGGCCGGTGACAGCATCAAGCGGCTGTCGCTCGAACTGGGCGGCAACGCGCCTTTCATCGTGTTCGACGACGCCGATCTCGACGCGGCGGTCGAGGGTGCGATGATCTCGAAGTTCCGCAACGCAGGCCAGACCTGCGTGTGCGCCAACCGAATCTATGTGCAGGACACGGTCGCCGACGCTTTCGTCGAAAAGCTGGCGGCGAAGGTGGAGGGCCTCAAACTCGGGCGCGGGACGGATGCGGGCGTGACGCAGGGGCCGCTGATCGATGATCGCGCGGTGATCAAGATGGAAGAGCACGTGGCCGATGCGCTCGCCAAGGGCGGCAAGCTGGTGGCGGGCGGCAAGCGCTCGGGGCTCGGCGGCACGTTCTTCGAGCCGACGGTGATGACCGGGATCACGCAAGGAATGAAGGTGGCGAAGGAAGAAACCTTCGCGCCATTGGCTCCGATCATCCGCTTCAAGGACGAGGCCGAGGTGATCGCGATGGCGAACGACACCGAATTTGGACTGGCATCATATTTCTACGCCCGCGACATGTCTCGGGTGTGGCGCGTGGCGGAGGCTCTGGAGAGCGGCATGGTCGGGGTCAATACCGGCCTGCTCGCCAACGAGATGGCTCCCTTCGGCGGCGTCAAGCAATCCGGCCTCGGCCGCGAAGGCTCCAAATACGGCATCGAGGGCTTCCTCGAAATCAAATACGTCTGCCTCAGCGGCATCTGACATGAAAAAAGGCCTGACGGGCAAACCGTCAGGCCTTTGATCGAGGGCCGATCCTTCGCTTCGCACGGGCTATGCGTTGGCCGCCTGTGCCTGCTGATCCCTGGCTTCAAGCAGGATGCGAGCGAGCTCGGCAAAACCGTCGCCGGAATGCCCTTCCGTAATGTAGGCGGGCTTGTTCTTCAGGCGATGCGCGAAGGCGTGTACATTGGCCACGCCGACGCTGAGGGGGAAGGCGGCGAACATCGGCTCGTCATTGGGCGAGTCGCCCGCGAACACCACGCTCCGCTTTGCCGTTTCCCAGTCGATGTTGAAAACGTCAGCCAGCAACGCCTTCGCCATGCTGAGTTTGTCGTAGTCGCCGAACCAGCCGTTCACATGGATCGAACTAACCTTGGCCTGAGCACCGGCGCGCTCGAAGACCGCGACGATCCTGTCGATTTCGGTTTCAGGTAGGGCGGGGACATCCTCGCAGAAGTCGATGGCGAGATCGGCAACGCGGTAATCCTGGTCGCTCGCGAGCGCGGTGCCCGGGATGGTAGCGAGAACCTCTTTCTCGATCTGATCGAGCCGGGCGCGGTTTTGCGCCCGCTCCTGACGGCTGGCCCAAAAATGCTGATGCATCTTCTTCTGCTTGCGGTCGTAGCGGAAATAGAAGGCGCCGTTTTCTCCGACGACAGCATCCACCGGCCACATGCGGGCAATATGATCGCACCAGCCCGCGGGCCTTCCCGTCACCGGCACCACCAGGAAACCGGCTCGGTGCAACTGTTCCAGGGCCGCGTAGGCGGACGCCGTCAACGTGCCTTCGGTCGTAATCGTGTCGTCGATATCGGTGAGGACAACGCGAACCGATCGCGCGTCCTCTCGGGATAGCTGAGAGAGAGGCTTCATGCGTCCACCCCACGGGTCGCGGCGCGGTCATGAAGGCGGCGATCGTCTTGCATGCGTGGCTCGTTCCCTGGAAAGATCATTGTGTTCTGTTCCATGGGAGACCTAAAAGACAGGGGCATCGAGATCAAGCATCGGGATGCTGGATATCCCGAGATGTTTAGCTGGCGCATGGTTTCCATCGCGCCAGGGAAGAGGTCGGTTATGGGGAAGACGGTATTCGGTGAACTCGAAGGACGGCCTGTCGAATCCTACGAGATCGAGGCAGGTCCCCTGCGAGCCCGCGTCATCACTTACGGCGCGATTTTGAGCGAACTCCACGTTCCCGACCGGACGGGCCGCACCGAGGATGTCGTACTCGGCTATGATGACCTTGCCTCCTACCTCAAATACCGGGGCTCCGCCGGGGCGATCTGCGGGCGCTACGCCAATCGCATCGCGAAGGCGCAATTCACTCTCGACGGCGAGACCCACGCCCTTTCCGTCAACGAGCCGCCCAACCACATTCACGGCGGCTTCAAGGGGTTCAATAAGCGCGTTTGGACCGCCGAAGCGGATGAGGCCGGAAACGCCGTCCGTCTGACCCTCGACCGGCCCGATGGAGATGAGGGGTATCCCGGCGCTGTGAAGGCGTCGGTCGTCTATCGCCTGACCGATGAACCCGCTCTGGAGATCGTTTTCGAGGCGACGACGGACAAAGCGACGGTGATCAACCTAGTGTATCACGGCTACTGGAACCTCGCCGGCCATGGTTCTGGCAGCATTCGCGATCAGCTTCTCCTTCTCGACGCGGATCATTACACGCCCGTCGGTTCGGGCAAGATCCCAACCGGCGAGATAGCGCCTGTCGCGGATACCGCATTCGATTTCAGGACGATGAGACCCATCGGCGCGATGATCGACGATCGGTCGCAATTGCCGGAGGCCGGATACGATCATAACTTCTGCTTGAACGGCGAAAGCGGAACGTTGCGCCGCGCCGCCCGGGCTGTTGATCTCCGCTCGGGCCGTGGCTTGGAAGTCTGGACCGATCAGCCGGGCGTGCAATTCTACACAGCCAATCATTTCGAGACGCTGCCTGCCATCGGCAAGGGTGGTGTGCCTTACGGCAAGCACGCGGGCTTTGCGCTCGAGACGCAAGTTTATCCGAACTCGCCCAACGAGCCGCATTTTCCTTCCGCCGTGCTGCGGCCGGGCGAGACCTATCGCCATATCATGCGGGTTCCGTTCTTTAACACCTGACACCGCTTTCAATCGCAAAGTGCTATCATGCAAAATGACGCCGAAATCCTGCATGCTCTCTTTCAAGCTGCGCTCAAGGCGGCCTTGCCCGATGGAAAGTTTGACGGCCGCTTGCCGGCGATCCCCAAGGGGCGGACGATTGTTCTGGGAGCAGGCAAAGCATCCGCACGCATGGCTGCGGCTTTCGAGGAGGCCTGGACACACGTTGGCGGAACCTGCGAGGGACTCGTGGTCACGCGATATGGCCATGGCGCACCCACGCGCTTCATCGAGATCGTCGAAGCTGCGCATCCCGTGCCGGACGAGGCCGGGCTGAATGCGGCACGGCGCATTCTGGCCCTGGCGCGCGAGGCTGGTCCTGACGATCTCGTCGTTTGCCTGATCTCAGGCGGCGCGTCGGCGCTTCTTTCGCTTCCCGCTGAAGGCGTGTCGCTCGCAGACAAGCAAGCGCTCAATCGCGCGCTCTTGAAATCGGGAGCGCCCATCGGTGAGATGAACCTCGTGCGCAAATCGCTCTCCGCCATCAAGGGCGGGCGGCTCGCCGCAAGTGTCGGCGGCGCACGGCTGGTGACGTATCTCATCTCCGATGTGCCCGGTGATGATCCGTCGAGCATCGGGTCGGGACCGACGATTCCCGAGCGCGTCGATCCGGAAGCCGCTCTTTCGATCCTGCGAAACTATGCCATCGACGTGCCTGACTCCGTCGTCGCAGCCATGCGTTCCAATGCGTTGGAACAACACGTCGAAGGCGGCGCGGTGCACATGCTGGCGACGCCGAAAATGGCGCTCGACGCTGCTGCCGCGAAAGCACGCGAACTCGGTCTTCACCCGCTCATCCTTGGCGATGCGATCGAAGGAGAGGCGCGAGAAGTAGCGCGTGTGATGGCCGGGATCACACAGTCGGTCGTTCTCCACGGCGAACCGATCACGGCGCCATGCGTGCTTTTGTCTGGCGGGGAGACCACGGTGACCGTGAGAGGGAAGGGAAGAGGAGGGCGAAATGCGGAGTTTCTGCTTGCCTTGGCCCTGTCGCTCAAAGTCAAGGAAGGGGTCTCAGCAATTGCCTGCGACACGGATGGGATCGATGGATCGGAAGACAATGCCGGGGCGTGGTTCGATGTGAGATTGTTTGACGATGCGCGCGCGAGAGGAATTGATCTTGCGTCCTATCTTGCGAATAACGACGCCTACACGGCCTTCGCGCATCTCGATCGTCTCGTCATGACAGGGCCGACACTCACGAACGTCAACGACTTCCGCTGCATTCTCATCCGTCCGTGAATGGTGCGCCACGCCGCGAGGCGCTCATGTCATCGGCAGTGTAATCGTCACAGTCGTTCCGTGATTTTGCACGCTCTCGACGTGCAGGCGGCCGCCGTGAAGTTTCAGAATGTGCCAGGCCAGGCTCAGACCGAGCCCCGTTCCGGGAATGTCCTTCGCGTTCTGGCCGCGGAAAAATGGCTGCATCAGGTAAGGCAGATCGCCTTCGCCCACGCCGATCCCTTCATCCTTCACAGTGATCACGATCTCGGTTCCATTCGCGTGGCCGGCGACAGCGATGGGGCGGTCCGCTGGCGAATACTTCAGCGCGTTGGACAGAACGATGACGAAGACCTGTTCGAGGAGAATGGGATCGCCGACGAAGAGGGATGGAAAGGCTCGGATCTCGATATTGAAAGGCCGCGCAGGCGCTTGCCGGCCCTGTTCGGCGCAGACACGCCGCAAGAGCTCTTCGAGATTGAAACGGCTCGGTTCCAAAACAATCGCACCGGCATTGGCGCGTGTGTAGGACATGAGCGTGTCGATCAACTCCTGAAGGCGCTGGCTGGCGCGCCAGATCTTTTCCGCGCGCTCCCGGATGTCATCCGGACTTAAGTGATCGGTTCGCCGAAACAGGCCTTGGGCCAACGCCGAAATCGTGGACAAGGGCGTCGTCAGTTGATGGGCAAGAAGAGCCAGCCGATTCATCGGGCGGGATGTTTCAGTTTCGGCGCTTTCATCGAGTGATTGCCGAGAACGTCTTTCAGGCCTGGACACTCAGGGAGCTCATGGTCGTTACAATAATTATATAACGTTTATAGGCTCCCCGGCCCAATTCGCAAATCCGCGCTTTCGCAGGTTGCCTTCGATGGAGCGCGGAGCGTCAGGGGTAAATGGCGGCGCTTCCAATTGTGATGATATAAATATTGTACCGGCTTTGCGGGTGTCTAAGAAAGATTGCGTCTATCAAGGGCTTATAAGCCAGAGATGACGTGGTTAAGGTCGAGCGTATAGATATCCATTGTATGCAAGGATGGTATGCGTGAAACCATCCCATGTCTCACGCGTTGTGTCTTGGTTGATTTCTATTTCTTATGGAGAGCGAAATGAATAAGGACCGTATTGAAGGCAGCGTGAAGAACATTAAGGGCAGCATCAAGGAAGGTGTCGGCAAGGCCATCGGCGATACGAAGCTCGAAACCGAGGGTAAGGTCGAAAAAGCCGAAGGCAAGATTCAGAACACCGTCGGCGGAATCAAGGATTCCCTGCGCAATCGCGATTGATGGATGACCTTTCGACAGGCCCGGCCTCGCGCCGGGCCTTTTTCGTTATGCCGCCTTGCGGATCACGAAGGCGAATTTCGCCCCGTCCTGTTGCTGCTCCTCGAGGATGTCGCCGGTTTCACGAATGAGATTGGGAAGATCGATGGAGGCGAGAGGGTCGGTGCAGACCACGCGCAGCATCTCGCCCGGCTGCAAGGACCGCAGAAATTTGCGGGTTCGCAGAACCGGGAGCGGGCATTTCAATCCTGAAAGGTCGAGTTCGATCATGAGGCAATCCATACCGGCTGTCGTGACCGGCCGGTCGACGATGGCGTCTCTTAAAAGCGATCCGGATATTGCTCAACCAGCGCCTTTGCCGCAACGAGGTCGGCTGGCGTGTTGATGTTGAAGAAAGGGTCGAAGGGAACCGTCGCCCAGGCGGCGCTAGCAGCGCCATGGAGGCCAGCCCAATCGCGGACGCTGCGCAAATCTTTCGCCGTGAGAGCGAGGCGCAGATCCTGCCGCAGATGAACCGGCCAGAGGCCGATGGCGTGGTGCAGCCGCTCATCCGACGCAGCGCAGGCGAGGGGAGCCCGAGCCGCCTCCCTCGCCTGATGGAGGCGGGACACCAGATCCTCGGGGATGAATGGCGTATCGCCGGTCACGCTGACGACCCAATCGATCGAGGGGTGATGGGTCGCGGTCCAATCGAGCGTAGCGAGCAGACCCGCGAGAGGGCCCGGATAGTCCGGCACGTCGTCCCGAACGACAGGCAGGCCCGTTTCGCGAAAACGGTCTGTGTCGCCGTTGGCGCTGATGACCAGCCCGTCGCATTGGGGCGAAAGCCGCTCGGTGATATGGGCGAGAAGCGTTCTTCCGGCGAGCGTGAGGAATGGTTTGTCGATGCTGCCCATGCGCGTCGCCCGCCCACCCGCCAGAATGACTCCGAGGGTCGCAGGATGCGGGACGGGCAGCATCACCGCATGGCCTTATTCGATGACGATGCGTGGCGCGGGCCGGGCAGCGCCACTGCCTGAAAGGGCGGCGAGAACCTGACGGGCGATGTC
This sequence comes from Microvirga alba, assembly GCF_015694465.1. GTDB lineage: Bacteria > Pseudomonadota > Alphaproteobacteria > Rhizobiales > Beijerinckiaceae > Microvirga > Microvirga alba. The sequence continues at coordinate 146,256 of NZ_JADQDO010000006.1, read as the reverse complement.
CTTGTAGATCCGCGCATGGGGCCCATCCGGGTCCGCAACGACGACGGGATGCCCCGCGTCCGACAACTCGCGGATCGTCATATTGAGCGGGACCTCGCCGAGGAACGGAACGCCGAGGCGGTCCGCTTCCACATGTGCGCCGCCGTGGCCGAAGATGTGTGATGTCTGGCCGCAATGGGGGCACACGAAGGTCGCCATGTTTTCGACGATGCCGAGGATCGGAATCTCGACGCGCTTGAACATCGAGACGCCGCGCCGTGCGTCGATGAGGGCAAGATCCTGCGGAGTCGAGACGATGACCGCGCCCGCAAGCGGGGTCGCCTGCGCGATGGTGAGCTGCGCATCGCCGGTGCCGGGAGGCATATCGATCACCAGCACATCGAGATCGCCCCATGCGACTTCCCGCAGCATCTGCGTGATCGCCGACATGACCATGGGGCCGCGCCAGATCATCGCGGCTTCTTCATCGACGAGGAAGCCAATGGACATCACCTTGATGCCGTAGGCTTCCATGGGTTCGAGAATGCGCCCTTCAAGCAGGTTCGGCTTGCCATGAATGCCAAGAAGCTTCGGCATCGATGGTCCGTAGATGTCGGCGTCGAGCAGGCCGACCTTGAGGCCGAGGGCCTTCAACCCGAGAGCGAGATTGCAGGCGGTGGTGGATTTGCCGACGCCACCTTTGCCGGAGGCGACCGCGATCACATGGGTCACGCCCGGAATGCGCTGCCCCTTGGACTGTGCGGCGGCGGGGGGGCGTCGCGGGGCGCTGGCGGATGGCGGTGGCGTAGCCGCTCCCGATGAGGCGGGGCGATCCGCGGTGAGGCTGGCGAAGACGGCCTTGACGCCCGGAAGACCCTGCACGGCCGTTTCCGCCGCCTGGCGGATATTTTCCATGCCGGCAGCCTCAGCAGGGTCTATGAAAATTGAGAACATGACCCGGGCGGCCTCGTCCACCACCACCTCCGACAGACGGCCTGATGCGACGAGGCTCGTCCCGCCCGCGTCGACCGGGATGGTCGAGAGAGCCTGGAGCACATGTTCACGGGTGATTGCCACGGTGGGGCCTCCTCAGCCGGTTTTCTCGATGTTTGTACCCTATCATGTATATCCTCGCGGCCTTCCCGTTAAGGCGCTCCGCTCGCCGACCGCGCAACAGCCGGAACAGATGTCGGCCCATTCCATTACTGTGCAGTGCATGAAGACGGCCAATAGGGCCAAGCTCCTGAAAGCGAACGCATTGAAATCGACTGCCTCAGAGGCAGTTGAGTCATGTCATAAAATTCTTGCGTTGGTCGGGACGTTACGGAGGGAATGATGAAATCGATCTGGCTTATTGCAGTTTCGGTCGTCGCCTTGGCCTCTCCGGCCTTCGCCCAACCGCCAGCCCAGTCGCCAACGGGCAATCTGGATAAGCTCTCATCCTTCAAGAGCACCGGGACCGCCGAGCCCAAGCCTGTTCCGCAAGATGGGCGGCGCGCGGGTGCGATCCGCAAAAATCTGGAAAACGTCAAGCTGCCGCCGGGTTTCAAGATCGACCTCTATGCGATTGTTCCCGACGCACGGCACATGGCGGTTGGACCCTCGACCGGTGTCGTGTTTGTTGGAACGCGCAAGAGCCATGTCTATGCGGTGACGGACCGCGACAAGGACCGGGTTGCGGACGAGGTGAAGATCTTCGCCCCTTCCGTCGAATTCAAGGTTCCGAACGGCGTCTGTTTCTCTCGCGATGGGGTTCTCTACGTTGTCGAGCAGAATCGGGTGCTGCAGTTCCCTGCCGCCGAATTCTTCTATGAGGGGCCCGACGTTGCCGCATTCGTCGTCACCAAGCAGGGCGATCTCATCCCGCCTTCCGAGGAAAGCTACAATCACACGGCGCGCGTATGCCGCGTCGGCCCCGACAACAAGCTCTATATCGCGCTCGGCCAGCCCTTCAACGTGCCCCCGAAAAGCAAATGGCTTCTTTTCAGGAAGATCGGCATGGGCGGCATCATCCGCATGGATCAGGATGGCAAGAATCGCGAGGTCTATGCGACGGGCATTCGCAATTCCGTGGGCATGGATTTCAACCCCGCGGACAAGACCTTGTGGTTCACCGATAACCAGGTCGACGGCATGGGCGACGACCAACCGCCCGGTGAGCTCAACCGCGCGACGCAGATGGGACAGGATTTCGGCTTCCCGTATTACGGCGGAGGCACGGTGCGCACGCTCGAATACAAGGAAGATCCCGTGCCGGCCGGTGTCGTAGGCCCGCAGGCCGAGATGGCCCCTCATGCGGCCGATCTCGGAATGATGTTCTATACGGGCAAGATGTTTCCCCAAGCGTACCAGGGAGGTATTTTCTCCGCTCAACACGGCTCCTGGAACCGCACCAAACCGATCGGGGCGCGAGTCATGTTCACACCGCTGAAACCGGATGGGACGGCGGGCAAGCCGCAGGTCTTCGCGGAAGGCTGGCTCACGGAAAATGGCGAATATCTCGGGCGCCCTGTCGATGTCGCGATGTTGCCGGACGGGTCGCTTCTCGTCTCGGACGACACAGCCGGCGCGATCTACCGCATCTCCTACGAGGGCAAGTGATGGTCATGGGAGCGGGCGTTCGGGAACGCCTGTCTTGACGGGAGGAAAACATGAGAGTTGCCGTCGCCCTGGCAGCGTTCGGGATTGCGCTCGGGCCGGCTTTCACGGTCGCTGCCGATGCCCAGACGGGCCGCGACAAGGTCATTGTATGCCAGGCCTGTCACGGAATGGACGGCCTCTCGAAAACCCCCGAAGCGCCAAACCTCGCCGGGCAAGTCGAGGGCTATCTGGTGAAAACGCTCAACGACTACCGCAGCGGGGCGCGCAAAAACGAGTCGATGAATATCGTCGCCAAGGATCTGTCGGACGAGGATATCGCCAATGCCGCGGCCTATTATGCGGCCATCCAGGTGGATGTGTCCCCACCCTGAAAGCCAGAGAAATCCATGGGGAGGGGGCCGCACCCTTTCATCGCAGGCGGCCCTTCGCTATGGTCGCGCCTTCTGAGGCGGCTAGGAGCAGGCGATGGTGGACATCGCGACCAGGGTCTACAATCACACCTGGAAGATCGATCCGATTGTCCGGTCCGTTCTGGACACGGATTTCTATAAGCTCCTGATGGCGCAGACGATTTTCCGCCGGCACCGGGATGTTCAGGTGACGTTCGGCATTCAGAACCGCACGACCCGGATCCGTTTGGCCGACATCATCGATGCGGGTGAACTGAGAGAGCAGCTTGACCATGTGCGCTCCCTGACCCTCACGCGGGGTGAGTCCACCTGGCTGCGCGGCAACACTTTCTACGGCAAGCGGCAGATGTTCTCGCCGGAATTCATGGACTGGCTCGAAGGCTTCCGGTTCCCCGATTATCTGCTCGAGAAGCAGGACGGCCAATATGTCCTGACGTTCCATGGTCCCTGGATCGAGACGACCATGTGGGAGATCCCGGCTCTCGCCATCCTGAACGAATTGCGGTCGCGGGGTATCCTGAAAGGCATGGGGAAATTCGAGCTGCAGGTGCTCTATGCCCGCGCCATGACGCGGGTGTGGGAGAAGATCGAGCAGTTGAAGGCATTGCCCGGCATGTCCATCTCCGATTTCGGCACGCGCCGCCGCCACGGCTTTCTGTGGCAGGATTGGTGCGTGCAGGCGATGATAGAAGGCCTCGGCTCCTCGTTTCTGGGAACCTCGAACTGCCTCATTGCACTTCGGCGTGAGGTCGAGGCGGTCGGCACCAACGCGCACGAATTGCCGATGGTCTATACCGCGCTGACCGACACCGAAGCCGATATGGCGCAGGCGCCATATCGCGTGCTCGCCGATTGGCAGGAGGATTACGAGGGCAATCTCAGGATCATCCTGCCCGATACCTACGGCACGACGAATTTCCTGAAAAACGCTCCTGACTGGATTCCGTTCTGGACCGGTATTCGCATCGATTCCAAGGATCCGATCATCGGCGGTGAGGAAGCGATCGCGTGGTGGCGCTCGCGTGGCCAAGATCCGACCGAGAAACTCGCGATCTTTTCCGATGGCCTCGACGTGGACGTGATCCAGCGCATTCACAAGCACTTCCACGGCCGCATGCGCATTGGCTACGGCTGGGGTACGCTTCTGACGAACGATTTCCGTGGCTTCGTCCCCGATGGCGGGCTCGACCCGATTTCCATTGTCTGCAAGGTCATCTCGGCCGATGGCCGCCCGACCGTCAAAATTTCCGACAATCCGACCAAGGCCCTGGGGCCGAAGGCCGAGATCGAGCGCTACAAGCGCGTCTTCCATGTCGGCGCGCAGAGCGCACAACCGGTTCTGGTGTAATGAGCGTCACCATCGATTTGAATTGCGACATGGGCGAAGGCTTCGGCCCGTGGCCCATGGGCGATGACGACACCATGCTCGACATCGTCTCTTCGGCCAACATCGCGTGCGGCTTTCATGCGGGCGATCCGTCCATCATGTTTCGCACGGCGGAGACTGCGAAGCGCAAGGGCGTCGCCATCGGTGCGCATCCGGGCTTCAACGATCTGCAGGGCTTCGGCCGCCGCGTGATCCGTGGCGATAGCCCTGCGGACATCGAACGCATGATCGCGTATCAGATCGGCGCGCTACAGGCCGTCGGCGCTTTGGCCGGACATCGCGTGACCTATGTGAAGGCGCATGGTTCGCTCAACAACATGGCGAATGAGGATGAGGATTTGGCGCTTGCCATCGCTCGCGCCATCAAGGGCGTCGATGCGAACCTCATCAATGTATGTATGCCCGGCCTTCGAATGGAGACGGCGTCGAACAAGATCGGCGTGCGGGTCGCGCGGGAGTTTTTTGCCGACCGCACCTATGAGGACAACGGCACGCTATCCAGCCGCAAGAAGCCGGGATCCGTTCTGCACGATGCCGACGAGGCGGCGCAGCGTGTGTTGCGGACTTTGCAGGACAAGGCTGTCACGACAACCTCCGGCCGGCGTATCCCCATCGAGATCGATACGATCTGTGTTCATGGCGATGAGCCGAGCGCGGTCGCCATGGCACGAACGATCCGCGCGAAACTCGAAACCAACGGCGTTTCCATCGCGCCATTTTCGGGACGTTGAACGTGTCCTTCAAGGATCATTTTTCCGCCAGCTCCGCCGGCTACGCTGCCTACCGCCCGACCTATCCGCATACGCTTGTCGATTATCTGGCAAGCCTGTGCGCGAGAACCGATGTGGCGCTCGATGTCGGATGCGGAACGGGGCAGCTTTCCGTGCTGCTGGCGGATCGCTTCACACGCGTCATTGCCACCGATGCCAGCGCGCAGCAGATCGAAAAAGCAGAGCCGCATGCGCGCGTGGAATACCGTGTCGCGCCAGCGGAAAACAGCGGATTGCCTGACCAGTCCGTTGATCTTATCACTGCGGCGCAGGCCGCCCACTGGTTCGATCTTCCCGCCTTCTATGCGGAGGCGCGGCGCGTTGGAAAGCCGGGAGCGGTGCTCGCGCTCATCACCTATGGCGTCGTGCAAGCCGATCCGGACATCGATCCGGTCATTCAACATTTCTACAAGGCTGTGCTCGGTGCTCATTGGCCACCGGAGCGCCGCCATGTGGAAGTGGGCTATCGCTCGCTTGAATTTCCGTTCCACGAACTGACCGCGCCGCCCATGGCCATCGAGGTCGATTGGCGCGCCTCCGATCTCATCGGATATGCGGATACATGGTCTGCCGTGCGCGCGGCGGAAAAGGCGCTTGGCCGTGCGCCGATCGAGGCGTTCAAGCGGGACCTCATCGAGGCGTGGCGCGATCCTGAGATGCGCCGTATCATCCGGTTCCCGCTCTCGCTGCGCGTCGCGAAACTTTAGACCCGTTCAACGCGGTCTGATGCCGGCGATGATGGGTGCGGCGAGCGCTTCGATCTCGCCCGTCGTGCGGCCCGGCGGCGTGCGCTCGAAGATGCGAAGCTGGAGGATGCGTCCGCTCCCCTTGGGATCGATGCAGAACGCACCACGTTCATCGATGGTCGCCCAGGATTGTGAAGGTCCGCCGAGCGACAGGGTTTGATCGAATTTGTGACGATAGCGGGCACATGTCGCGCCCTGCCCGCGTAGAGCGGTCGCCTGCCGGACGCCGCGCGCACCTTTCGCCCAGGCGACGATGGCCGCCTGATCCGCGATAGGCCGAATGGGTCGGAAAACGGAAACCTGCACCTGAAGGCTACGGTCGCCATCCGCGCGCTCATAAGTGTGCAGCTCGCTTTCATTTTCTTCCGCATAGAGGCGCGCACGCCATCCGTCGCCGCGCGGCGGCGCATAGGTGAAGCCGCCGATTGCGACCGGGCTGCCGGCCTCCAAAGCGGCTGCCTCATGATCGGCAAGGGAAGTAGCGAGGAAGAGGCCGGCGATGAGCGCGGCGTGTCGACGAGCCGGAATTGGCATCAATCTCAATTCACCAGCTCCATGCGATTGACATCGACGAGCCCGTAATCGGTGATCTTGAGATGCGGGATCACCGGCAAGGGGAGGAAAGCGACCTGCAGGAACGGTTCCGGCAAGATGACGCCGAGCGCCTTGGCGGCTTCACGCAATGGATAGAGCGCATCTCGTACGCCCTCATAGGGCAGATCGCTCATGAGACCGGCGATAGGCAGCGCCAACTCGGCGCGGACGACGCCATCGGAGACAACGACGAACCCGCCTTGAATCTCGCGCAGCCGGTTGACGGCGACGGCCATGTCGGCGTCGCTCGCGCCCACGACGCAGATGTTGTGGCTGTCATGTCCGACGGAAGAGGCAATAGCGCCGCGCTTCATGCCGAAGCCGTTCACAAACCCCAAGCCGATATTGTGGTTGATGCCGTGGCGGGCCACCACGGCGACCTTGCCGACGTCTTGCTCGAGGTCGATCTGACGGGCACCGTTCTGAACGGGGAGGGTGAGACGCAGATCCTCCGTGATGATCTTGCCGGGAACGACACCGATGACACGGGCCTCGCCGGACGTTCCTTGAATCCGAAATTGATCGGCGCTGACGGCGTTTGACTTGACGCTGTTGAGGCCAACTGCCGTCACCAGCTCACGTGTCTCAAACAGCGCATCGTTCACTAACCGCCCGCCGGAAATCACGTCCGACACAGCGCAGGATTCAAGATCATCGAGCAGCACGATGTCCGCGCGTTTGCCGGGCGCAATCATGCCGCGATCGGTAAGGCCGAATGCCTGGGCCGCGCTGAGCGAGGCCGCGCGATAAACGGCGAGTGGTTCGCAGCCGAGTGAGATCAGCGTGCGGATCATATAATCGAGATGACCTTCCTCGGCGATGTCGAGCGGATTGCGGTCATCCGTGCAGAGCGCGAGGAACGGCGAGGTCGGTACGGAGAGAACGGATGCGAGCGCATGCATGTCTTTCGACACGGAGCCTTCGCGGATCAATACCGTCATGCCTTTCCTGATTTTCTCCAAGGCCTCGTCCGCCGTGGTCGTCTCGTGATCGGTGCGGATTCCAGCCGCGAGATAACCATTGAGGTCAAGGCCGCGCAGCAGCGGCGCGTGGCCATCGATATGACGCCCGGCAAAGGCCTCGATCTTGGCGAGGCACGCCGGGTCGGCAGCAAGCACGCCGGGAAAGTTCATGAACTCGGCCAAGCCGATCACCTTGCGATGATCGCGGTAGCGCATGAGGTCTGAAGCCTCGATGCGGGCGCCCGCCGTTTCCAAATGGGTTGCAGGCACGCAGCTAGATAACTGCACCCGCAGGTCCATGATCGTGCGCTCGGCGCAGGCCAGAAAATAGTCGAAGGCGGCGGTCCCGATCACATTCGCCATCTCATGCGGATCGCAGATGGCCGTCGTCACGCCACGCGGGAGAACGCAGCGGTCGAACTCGAACGGCGTGACGAGGGAGGATTCCACATGCAGGTGAGTGTCGATGAAACCGGGCACCGCGATGCGCCCGCGCCCGTCGATGGTACGGGCGCTCCGATACCGTCCGTACGTCCCCACGATCGTGTCGCCGCAAATGGCGATGTCGGTGCGCGTGAGCGCTCCGGTCACGAGATCGAACAGGCGCACGTCGGTAATGACGAGGTCCGCGGGGGAGGAGCCACGGCCCTGCGCGATGCGGGCTGCGATGGCCGTGGCGTCAGTCTGTCTCGTCATGCTGTTCGATGGCCCTCACCAACTTCGGCGCTCTCCATTGTCGATATGGATGATACCGTTTCGATATATCTTAAGGCCGCCGACTTCGGGACGCGAGCGCAAATACGCCATCAGACCGCTAGTCCGTGAGTGGACTCTGAAGTCGATGGCCCGGCACGAAAGGTGCAGGGAATGGGGCGCTCCGCCCGCGCGCCAGTTATGGCTGCCGGTTCTGTGAGTGGACTCGACGCTGACGGTCCCGAACTTTGCGGCGATATCCCCGACGACCTCCCGCAAATCGCCAGGAAGGCATTTCGTGGGGGCGCTGGCCTGCACGGTGATGGAGCCTTGTTCGACATAGGCATAGAAACCGGACAGGTTCCTTGGGGCCTGTGTGGCCGAACTTGGACGGCCTCCCTTCGCGGCCGGGTTCATGACGCTGTCCGTCGACGGGAGGCTTGCGTATCGGGCTGGCGGCTCCTCATTTTCGGCCTGAGCAGTTGCAACGGCTAGTCCTGAAACAAGCGCGCTGGCTACGAACACAAGCCAAGGCACTCGATACACTCGAGGGTTGGTGCTCATCGGGTTTTCTCCCCGTCTTGAGCCCCCATATGCGAATGACCGCGTGCAACGGTTCAGCCGCGATGGCTTTTGCCTGTTTTGGCCAGTTTCCTGGCAGCTTGGCCCCCGTCCCAGCGCAGCTAACTAAACCCAGAGTTTAGGAAGACAAGTATGCAATCGAGGTATTAATGGGTTGAGGGGGGACAAGGCATGGGAAAACAAAGCAATTCCTGGGATTCCATAGTCCGAAATTGTCACATTTTCTTCGAAACAATATTTCAAAATACTTCAACTTGCGAAGCGCGGAGACGATACACACATCCCGTTTCAGCGTGCCGTCGTGACGGCGTGGAGAAGAAGGAATGACCGCGTCCCGTGCTGCGTTTTTTGAAACCGTCAAGGCCGCCGGCCCAAGCCGGGCGGACGCCATTGCACGCGTAACGCTGGTCGCGACGCTCCTGGACAACGCGTTCTACATTCCCGGCCTGAAGCGGCGCGTGGGGCTCGATGCGGTGATCGGCCTTGCCCCCGGCGTCGGCGATCTGATCGCCGCGGCCCTCGGCGGCTACATCATCTGGGAGGCGCGACGGCTGGGCCTGCCGCGCCGCAAGATTGCGCGGATGATGGCCAATCTGGCTTTTGACACCGCCATTGGCGCCATCCCGGTCGCGGGCGACGCCTTCGACATCTTTTTCAAATCGAACATGCGCAACCTGCGCATTATTCAGGAACACTTCCGGCTGCCGAAACGCGGGCCGCGGGAAATCGAGGGAACGGCGATCCGCGTCGACGAGCGTTAGGCCTTGCCGGACAAAAAGGCGCGGTCTGAACCGCGCCGTTCGTTACCGATGGCTCGAAATAAACTGCTTGAAGCGTTCCGATTTCGGAGCGCCGAAGACCTCGGCGGGTGGGCCTTCTTCTTCAACCACACCCTTGTGCAGAAACACGACCCGGTTCGACACGTCGCGGGCAAAGCCCATCTCGTGGGTCACGACGAGCATCGTGCGGCCTTCCTCGGCAAGCGAGCGCATGACGCGCAAGACCTCGCCGACGAGTTCCGGATCGAGTGCCGACGTCGGCTCGTCGAACAGCATCACGTTGGGCCGCATCGCAAGCGCGCGCGCGATCGCGGCGCGCTGTTGCTGGCCGCCTGAAAGGTGAGAGGGATACTGATTGCGCTTGTCGGCGATACCGACCTTTGCCAGCAATGCCTCGGCCTCCGCGATACACTCGGCCTTCGGGCGCTTCTGCACATGGACTGGCGCTTCGATCACGTTCTCAAGAATGGTCATGTGGGACCAGAGATTGAAGCTCTGGAACACCATGGCGACGCGGGAGCGGATGCGATCGACCTGCCCCTGGTCCGCGGGCTCCGCCCCACGGCGGCCCTTCTTCAGTTTGATCGTCTCGCCGCCGATGCGGATGTCGCCGGAATCCGGCACCTCGAGCATGTTGATGCAGCGAAGCATCGTGGATTTGCCTGAACCCGAAGCGCCGAGGATCGAGATGACGTCGCCCTCCTTCGCGTCGAGCGACACGCCCTTGAGGACTTCGAGCGATCCGAAGCTCTTGCGGAGTTCGCGAATGGAAACGGCGGGGTTTGTCTCAGATGACACGGATTTGACTCCACTAGACATGGACAGCATCCAGGGCTGGCTTCACGGCTGGAGGGTGGCGCAAATGGGGTGAGAGCCACCATTCGATCGCCATGATGATGCGCGTGATGGTGAAGTTGAGGATCAGATAGATCACGCCGGCGACGACGAAGACTTCGACTGCGCGGAAGGTCTGCGAGATCAGCTTCGCGGCAATGCCGGTCACTTCCATCATCGTGATGATCGACGCCAGCGACGTCGCCTTCACCATCAGGATGAGCTCGCTGCCATAAGCCGGAAGCGCCTGACGGACGGCGATCGGGAAGACGATGCGGCGGAAGAGCAGGAAGCCCGACATGCCGCAGGCGCGAGCGGCCTCGACCTGTTGATGCGGCACCGCCTGCAAGCCGCCGCGAATGATCTCGCTGGCATAGGCGGCGGTGTTCAGCGTCAGGGCCAGCACGGCGCACCAATAGGGCTCGCGGAAGAAGCCCCACAATCCCCATTCCTGCAAGGTCGGACGGAACTGGCCGAGGCCGTAATAGATCAGAAAGATCTGCACGAGCAGCGGCGAGCCGCGGAACACGAAGACATAGGCTTGGGCGAAGGCGTCGAGCACGCGGATGCCGGACATCCGCATGAGCGCAAGGACATGGCGAAGACAGCGCCGAAGGCGACCGACGTGAAGGCCAGATTCAACGTCAGCGGCACGCCGCTCAAGAGGCGCAGGAAGGTTTCCTGCATAAACTCGAAATCCATCAGGATGCCCTCCGGATGCCGCGCATCGAATGGGTTTCCGCACGCTGGAACAGGTAAGTCGAAACCCAGGTGATGAGCAGATAGAGAACTGCCGCGGTGAGATAGAAATCGAAGGGGCGACGTGTGGAACCCGCTGCGATGTGCGACTGGCGCAGCAGTTCGACGAGGCCGGTGACGGAGATCAACGCCGATTCCTTCAGCACCAGCTGCCAAGTGTTGCCGAGGCCGGGAATGGCGAAGCGCAGCACCTGTGGAGCGATGACGCGGCGGAACATCAGCCAGCGATGCATGCCGACCGAACGGGCCGCCTCGATTTCACCGCGGCTCACCACCTGATAGGCGCCGCGAAACACCTCGGCCTGATAGGCCCCGGAGACGATGCCGATGGCGAGCGCGCCGGTGAGAAAGGCCGGTACGCCGATGAAGCCTTCAGCACCGAACAGGCTGCCGATGGCGCCCAGCGCCGCGCTGCCGCCGAAATAGAACAGGTAGATGACGAGAAGATCGGGAATACCGCGAAGGATGGTCGTGTACCCATCCGCGATGCTTCTTGCTGTAAGGCTTCTGGAGAGTTTCGCCCAGGCCACGAACGTGCCGACGACGGAACCCATCAGGAAGCCGCAAAGGGCGACGGCGAGCGTCATGCCCGTCGCCGTAAGGAGGGCCAGGCCCCAGCCGTTGGGGCCGAAGCCGACGAGCTCGAAATAGCTCAGTTGCTGCACGCTTGAAAATTCCTGCTAGGTGTCATCCTCGTCTGGCGAGGATGACAGTTTGCGGAAAGATCGTGTTCGCTTCAGAGCGTTAGCTCTGGGGCGACATGTCGACCTTGAACCACTTTTCCGTGAGCTTCTGAATCGTGCCGTCCTTGATCGCGTCCTGAATGGCCGCGTCGAACTGGCCCTTGAGCTCTGCGTCGCCCTTGCGGAGGCCGACCGCGACGCCGCGGCCGAGAACGCCGCCCGAGAAGCCCGCGCCGGCGATCGCCATGTTCTTGAATTCAGGCTGATCGAGGGTCGCCTTCATCGAGGAATGCGCGGCGAAGATTGCGTCCACGCGACCGGCCGCCAGATCCAGATCGTGCTGCTCGGTGGTCTTGTACTCGCGGATCGTGATCACATCCTTGAGGTGCTTCTCGAGAAACTGGGAATTCACCGTCGAGCCCTGAACGCCGACGGTTTTGCCCTTCAGGAGGGTCTTCCAATCGTCGAGAATCTTTTGAGCGCCCGCCGGATCCTTATCCAGATTCGCGCGCTGCCCGAGACCCGCGAGTTTCGCGAGGGGGGAATCCTTCATCGTCGCGAAGCCATGGAGGCCGGAGGCGTAGGGGCGCGTGAAGTCGATGACTTCGAGGCGCTTGTCCGTGATGTTCATGCCGGCCATGATGGCATCGTATTTCTTGGCGTTGAGCGCCGGAATGATGCCGTCCCAGTCCTGGGACACGATCTCGCACTTGACCTTCATGCGGGCGCAGAGGTCGTTGGCGAGGTCGATCTCGAACCCTTCGAGCTTGCCGCCGGCGCCCGTGAAATTCCACGGGGCATAGGCGCCCTCGGTGGCGATCTTGACCGTTTTGCCCTGCGCCATCGCTCCGCCAATGGCGAAAGCGGAGGCCAGCAGACCGAGGCCGATTGCCTTGAACAGTTTCATCGTCGTTCCCTGGTTATAGCTTCGTTTGAGCCACTTGTCCGACCGCGGCACGGCTAAGGCCAGCCAAGGATCGGCACCAAAAGCTAACATTCAAAAGCTAAGCCAGCGCAAGTCCCAATCACGCCGAATAATCTGAATAGACTGACGTTTTCGGTCGCACTTCGCCTTTGCGCATACGAAAAAGGGCGCGGTCGAAACCGCGCCCTCCTTGTTGTTGATAGCCGGATCAGCTCTTCGGGGTGGTATCGATCTTGAACCACTTCATGGAGAGCTTCTGGATGGTGCCGTCCTTGATGGCGCCCTGAATGGCCTCGCTGAAGGCCTTCTTCAGGTCCTGGTCTTCCTTGCGGAGACCGACGCCGACGCCGAGACCGAGCATGCCGCCGGTAATGGAGGGGCCAACCAGGGCGTAGTCCTTGAACTCGGGCTTCTCGAGGGTGCCGATGATGCCCGTCGCGTCGGCCAGGATCGCGTCGATGCGGCCGGCGGCGAGATCGAGGTCATGGGCCTCGGTGGTCTTGTACTCGCGGACCTCGGCCGTACCCTTCAGGTACTTGTCGGCGAAGTTGGAGTGGATCGTCGAACCCTGGACGCCGACGGTCTTGCCCTTCAGGAGCGGCTTGATCGCATCGATGGCCTTCTCGGCATCAGCCTGCTGGGTGCCGAGGTTGAAGGCCTGGCCGGTGCCCGGCATCTTGGCCAGCGGCGAGTTCTTCGCGACGAGGAAGCCATTCGGGGAGTTGGCATAGGGGCCGGCGAAATCGATGACCTTCTTGCGGTCGTCGGTGATGCTCATGCCGGCCATGATGGCATCGTATTTCTTGGCGTTGAGCGCCGGAATGATGCCGTCCCAGTCCTGGGCCACAACTTCGCACTTGACCTTCATGCGGGCGCAGAGGTCGTTGGCGAGGTCGATTTCGAACCCTTCAAGCTTGCCGCCGGCGCCCGTGAAATTCCACGGAGCATAAGCGCCTTCGGTGGCGATCTTCACCGTCTTGCCCTGGGCCGCCGCGCCGCCGATGGCGAGAGCGGACCCGACGAGAGCCAGACTGACGGTTTTGAAGAACTTCATAATTGTTCCCTTATTTTGAGAGGCCCGTGCTTAAAGCCGGACCTTGTTTCCCGCGATCGTCGAGATCGCGCCGAAACGCAGTAACGGTCAAACCAACCAAAAAGGCAAGCCTCGGTTGCACGGCTAAACGACTCTTAAGCTGATCTCGCCCAGGCCCTCGATCGAGCCGATCATGGTCTGACCTTGCGTCACCGAACCGACGCCATCCGGCGTGCCGGAGAAGATCACGTCACCGGGAGCGAGCTCGAAATAGGACGATAGATAGGAAATTTGTTCGGCGACGGACCAGATCATGTCCGATAGCTCCGCCTTCTGACGCTGGGCTCCATCCACGCTGAGCGAAATCGTTCCGCCCTTCGGGTGGCCGATGCGGGAGGCCGGAAAGAGAGGTCCGACCGGTCCCGAATGGTCGGCGGACTTGCCCAGTTCCCAAGGGCGGCGAAGCTGCTTTGCCTCGTCCTGCAGGTCGCGGCGGGTCATATCGAGGCCGACAGCGTAGCCGAAGACATGGTCGAGTGCCTGGGACACCGGAATGTCGCGTCCGCCTTGCGAAAGGGCCACCACCATCTCGATCTCGAAATGATAGTTTTGGGTCTTTGGCGGATAGGGGTGATCGACGATCTGTCCCGGCGGCACGACCTGGAGCGCGTCCGCTGGTTTCATGAAGAAGAACGGCGGCTCGCGGGTCGGGTCTCCCCCCATCTCTCGCGCATGAGCGGCGTAATTGCGCCCAACGCAATAGACGCGCCTCACGGGGAAAAGGTCGCTCGAATCGGCGATCGCAAGGGCAGGGATCTGGGGAGCAGGAATGACGTAGCTCATCTGGAATCCGCGAAAATTCTTGGGGCCATGGGGTGGGAGCCCAGCCTTCCTGTTAGGCATGCCGGACTTATCTCTTCCTACACCTTGCGGTCCGCGCCACAAGACGCAATGACTAGGCTCCGCTGCAAGGAGTGAGGATGGCGACCCAGTCAGCTGCAGGAGCGGCCCTCATCGAGACCCTGACCGCAAGGCTCGGGGCGACCTCCGTTTTGACCGAGGCGGGGGCGATAGAGCCCTATCTCGTGGAGACGCGCGGTCTTTACCGCGGGAGTGCGTTGGCGGTCGTGCGGCCGCGTGACCGGGAGGAGGTAGCCTTCGTTGTCAGCGAGTGCGCGCGGGCCGGCATTCCGATCGTTCCCCAGGGTGGCAATACGGGTCTGGTCGGCGGAGGTGTGCCCTTTGGCGGGGTGGTGCTGTCCCTCGCACGCCTCGACCGCGTTCGCGAGATAGATGGTTCGAACGCTACGATCACCGTCGAGGCCGGGTGCATCCTCAGATCCGTGCAGGATGCCGCTGACGCGGCCGGGTATCTTTTTCCCCTATCGCTTGCTTCGGAAGGGTCCTGCCGCATTGGCGGCAACCTTGCGACCAATGCGGGCGGCACGGCCGTCCTGCGTTACGGCAATATGCGTGAATTGACGCTCGGCCTTGAGGTCGTGCTGGCCGACGGACGCGTTTGGAATGGCCTGAAGGGACTGCGCAAAGACAACACCGGCTACGACCTGCGCGATCTGTTCATCGGCTCGGAGGGAACGCTTGGCGTCATCACTGCGGCGGTGCTGAAGCTCTTCCCCAAACCGCAGGCTCGGGTGACCGCCTTCGTGGCGACAGCCTCGCCGCATCAGGCGCTCAGGCTGTTCGAGCGGCTGCGGGAGGGCGCTGGCGATCAGCTCACGGCCTTTGAATATATGCCGGATTTCGGGCTTGAGATCGTGCTCAAGCACAAGCCCGGCGCCGTGCGCCCACTGACCGGCCGCCATGCTTCCTATGCTTTGATCGAGCTCTCCTCTCCGCAGAAGGACGCCGATTTGCAGGGCCGCCTGGAAACGATCCTCGGGGCGGCCATGGAAGATGGTCTCGTCGACGATGCGGTGCTGGGCGCGAGCGAAGCTCAGAGCCTCGCGCTCTGGTCATTGCGTGAAAGCCTGTCGGAGGTGCAGCGCCTCGAAGGCGGCTCGATCAAGCACGACGTCGCCGTGCCGGTGTCGCGTGTGGCCGAGTTCATCGAGGTCGCGACGAAAGCCTGCGAAGCCGATATGCCGGGTGTACGCGTCTGCGCCTTCGGCCATTTCGGCGACGGCAACATTCACTTCAATCTGTCCCAGCCGGTCCATATGGACAAGCAGGCTTTCCTCGCTGAATGGGGCCGGTTCAACCATATGGTCCACGATATCGTGCACGCCATGAATGGCTCGATCTCGGCAGAGCACGGGATCGGTCTCATCAAGCGGGACGAACTCAGCCTCTACAAGGACCCCGTTGCGCTCGACCTGATGCGCACCCTCAAGCAAACCCTCGATCCGCACAACATTCTCAATCCCGGCAAGGTCGTCGCCATCGGCGACCACAGCCCTGCATCGTTCCCGGCTCCATCAGGACAATCATGACATCAATAGATCTTCTGGCTTTCGGCGAACCCTTGATGGAATTCGCCGAGGTCGAGCGCCAAGGCGAGCGCCTCTATCTGCCGGGCTTTGGCGGCGACGTCTCGAACACCGCCGTCGCGGCCGCGCGACAGGGCGCGAAGGTCGCGATCTTCACCGCTCTCGGCGGCGACTCGTTCGGGCAGGATTTTCTCAAGCTTTGGGATCGCGAAGGCGTCGATCGCTCATCGGTGATCGTGCGGAAGGATGGGCGCACGGGGGCTTACTTCATCAGCTACGGTGAGGAGGGGCATGTCTTCTCCTATGCGCGTGCCGGATCCGCCGCGAGCCTCGTCTCCGTGGGCGAATTGCCGGTGGCAAAGATCGCGGCGTCGCGCGTGCTGCACGTGTCGGGCATCAGTCAGGCGATCTCCGAGAGTTGCGCCGATGCAGGCTTCGCCGCCATCCGTCACGCGAAGGCGAACGGCACGGTCGTCAGTTACGACACCAATCTGCGCCTGCGGCTCTGGCCGCTCGACCGGGCGCGCGCGATCATTCACGGCGCGGTCGCTCTCGCGGACATCGCATTGCCGGGGCTCGATGACGCTCAACAACTGACCGGGCTCGATCGTCCGGAGGATGTCTGCGCCTTCTATCTCGGGCTCGGTTGTCGGATCGTCGCGCTCACCATGGGCAAGTCGGGAACCATGGTCGCGACCGCCGATCGCCTGGAAGTCATCCCCGCCCGCCCGGTTTCGGCGATCGATGCGACCGGGGCTGGCGATACGTTCGACGGCGCTTTCCTTGCCGAATGGCTGGTCCACGGCGATGCGTTCCGCGCGGCTGCGTATGCGAACGCCGCGGCGGCGCTGTCGACTCTCGGACAAGGCGCGGTCGCGCCGATGCCGCAGCGCGCCCAGGTCGAAGCCTTTCTTGGAAAGTGACGGCGTTCAGGATACGGAAATCGCGACGGCCTGAACAGCCTGAGCGAGGGCATTCGGCTCGACGGAAAAGACCGTTTGAGGCGTGCCGGCGGCAGCCCAGACGACGCTGTGCGTCAGAAGATCGTGGTCGATGAAGGTCCGCATGACGGTATCATGCCCGAAAGGCGGGATGCCGCCGATGGCGTACCCGGTCCAGGCGCGAACCTGCGCGGCGTCGGGGCGAGTCAGCGCCTCGCCAACGCTTTGCGCCACGCCGTTCTGGTCCACGCGGTTCTTGCCGGAAACCAGCAGCAGATACGGCTCGCCGCTGGTTGCGCCCTGAAAGACGAGGGATTTGACGATCTGCTCGACAGCGCAGTCGCAGGCGGCCGCCGCATCTTCAGCGGTGCGCGTGGATTGCGGCATCTCCCGGACATGAATGGCGAGGCCGAGCTGGTCTGCGGCTCGTTGCGCACGCTGGGTGCTGGACGGAAGCGGAGCGTTCATGGCTTCTCCGAAGCGTGATGATTGCGCTCAAGGGATAACATGCCCATGTCGCCGACGGTACCGTCCGGTCGCAATCCCCGCAGTTCCGCCGTGAGCGTGAAGCCTGTCTTCGTCTGATCAATGGCGAAGAGGTGATAGCCTGCCCGATGGGTCGTCGCTCCGCTGCGCGCCGAGGCGGAGGGCGCGCCGACAACCGGAACGGGGCCGCGCGGTCCCTGCAAATGCGCCACCGATCCCACGTGGTTGTGGCCGTGCAGAACAAGCTCCGCGCCGACGCGTGCGATCATGGCTTCAAAGGCGCGCGCGTCGGTGAGATTGCGTCCGGCCGATGTGCCTCCGACATGAGGCGGATGGTGGATGAGCACGATGCGGAAACAGGATTCCTCCTGTCCGAGCTCGCGCAGCATCTCTTCCGCCGCCTTCATTTGTTTCGCGCCGACGCGTCCGCTCGCGACGAATGGGAGCGTCGGGATCGCGGAAGAGAGGCCGATGATCGCGATGGGGCCATCCCGGCGCAGATACGGAAACACGCCCTCGGAGCCGTCGTCGCCTCGCGTCCAAGGTCCAACTTCTCGCAGCAGGCCCTCGAGGGCTCCTTGTACATAGGCGTCGTGGTTGCCGGGAACGAAGCTGACGTGCTCGGGGGCGCCCAAACCTTCGAGAAACACCCGCGAGGTGGCCCATTCGCTGGGCAGGCCGATATTGCAGGTGTCGCCCGTGCAGGCGATGTGGCTGGGCTTCCGGTCGCGAATGTCGGCGACCAGTTCGGAGAGAAGCACCATGTCGTGGGCTTCGCGACGGCTGCGCTGCCAATTGAACCAGCCCGTGAGACGCTTGCTCATCAATTGCCGCAGCTGAGGCCGCGGGAGCGGCCCCACATGGGGGTCTGTGAGATGCGCGAGGCGGAACATGGCGGCCCGGTTGTTGTGCGGCAGCGACAGTTCGCCGAGCGCAGGGGCTCCGTCAAGCGCTGCCGATGAAGATGCCCGCGAGGAGGACCAGAACGCCGCCGACGATCACCTGATAGGCCGCCCTCAGGAACGGCGTATCCATGTACTTCGTCCGGATCCAGGAGATGACCACGAGTTCGATCGCGACCACGATGGAGGCGATGGTCGTCGCGAAGATGAAGGCGTTCGGCCACGAATCAGGCACCAGATAGGGCAGGGTGTGGCCAAGGCCGCCGACTGCGGTCATCAGGCCGCAAATGATGCCGCGCAGCAAGGGAGAGCCGCGGCCCGTGATGGAGCCATCGTCGGAGAGCGCCTCGGTCAAGCCCATGCTGATGCCCGCGCCGACGGAGGCCGCGAGGCCGACGAGGAACGTCTCCCAGTTGTTCTGCGTCGCGAAGGCCGCGGCGAAAAGCGGGGCCAGGGTCGAAACCGAGCCGTCGATCAGACCGGCCAAGCCGGGCTGCACGTATTGGAGAACGAAGAGCTTCCTGCGGGCGTGTTCTTCCGCCGCCTCGACATTTTCGTTGAGGTGGGCGTCGTGGAGTTCACTCGCCTTGCGCTCGTGGCCGCGCTCGACTTCCGCCAGCTTGGTGAAGAGTTCCCGCACGCCGACATCGAGGGTCTGCTGGGCGGCTTTGTCGTAGAAATTCGCGGCCTGCAGCTCCATGACCTCCGCCTCGCGGCGCATCTTGTCGAGGTCGAGATGGGGGCTCCACCAAAAGGCGCGGCGCTTCAGGAAACCGCGCACGTCCTCGCGGCGGATCGGCGGCAGGTGCTCGCCGAAACGGGAGCGATAGAAATCATAGAGGGAGTTGCGATGGTCGCGCTCTTCCCCCGCCATCTCGGCGAAAATGTCGGCCGAGCCGGGGAAATCGGGGCGCAGACGATCCGCGAAAGACTGATAGATTCGCGAATCTTCTTCTTCATTCGCAATGGCGAGGGCGACGACCTCGCGCTCGGTCAGTTCCGAGAGGGTCTTCATGGAGAGCTCCTGTTTAGAAATATTCTAAACAGGAGATTGGCCGAAGCAAGCCCCTTTAGGGGAATCTTGTCCCCGCAGGCGACCGATCGGGAAGACTGATCAGTACTGAGCGCCCGGGATCAGCGTCGAATAGACCGCGCGATCCTCGAGATCGAGAGCGGGCGACCACATGAAACGGGTGGAGCGATTGAGGCGGGAGAGGAGCAGGGAGAGAAACATTGGAGCACCTTTGGTTGGCGGTGTAATACGCCTGCATTACGCGCAGGTCACGCGCCATTAAAAGGGGGCAGACATGCGTCCTATGTATAGGTTTGTTCATGTTTCTGTAATTTTGTTTTGATCTGGTGATGCTATGCCCGACATGCCGAGACCGAGTCTTCTTCGCCGCTTCGTTCAATGGGGACTCCATACCTATTGGCGCTTCTCACGCGGCTTGACGCTCGGCGTGCGCGGCATCGTTCTCGATTCCGAGAACCGCGTCTTTCTCATCCGGCACACCTACATTCCCGGCTGGCATCTGCCCGGCGGCGGCGTCGAAACGGGCGAGACGGCGCTCGAGGCCCTGACGCGGGAATTGCGTGAGGAGGGCGCCATCGTCATCGATGAGGCCCCGAGCCTTTCAGGTGTCTTCTTCAATAACAAGGCCTCTCGCCGCGACCATGTGCTCGTCTACGTGGTTCGAGAATTCTCGGTTCTAGGGGTGAAGAAGCCGGACAGGGAGATCGCCGAGGCTGGGTTCTTTCCCCTCGACCAACTCCCGGAAGGGACGACACGCGCAACCCGTTGCCGGTTAGCGGAGATTTTCGACGAGGCCCCTCCGGCGATGACCTGGTAAGAACAGGACCTGGTGAGAACAGTTTGCACGGCCCCCCGGACACTGCTATGGCCAAGAGAACCTAACGGAACGCCTCGGCTCATGACGATCACTACGACCTCGCGACGACGAAACGGCTGACTTCGATCCAGTCGCCAGTGCAATTTCGTCTTCCCGCGAGTCTGATCCATGACCGAACTCTCTCTTCTTATCCGCACCGAGCAACCCATCGATTCCGAGGCCATCGAGCGCCTGCATGAGCGCGCCTTCGGGCCCGGACGTTTCGCGCGCACCGCCTCGCGGCTGCGCGAGGGCGCTCCCCACCTGATGGATCTGTCCTTCACGGCCCTCGTCGGCACGTTACTTGTCGGCTCGGTGCGCCTGACGCCGGTCCTGGCGGGTCAGGAGCCCGCCTTGATGCTCGGCCCGCTGACGGTCGAGCCGGCTTTCGAGAATCGTGGCATCGGCGGCGCGTTGATGCGCCGTTCCCTGGAAGCGGCGAGAGAGAAGGGGCACCACAGCCTCGTGTTGCTGGTCGGCGACGAGCCCTATTACCGTCGTTTCGGTTTCAAGCGCGTACCGCGCGATCTCCAGCTTCCCGGGCCGGTTAATCCCGACCGGTTCCTGGCGCTCGAG
Organism: Microvirga alba; assembly: GCF_015694465.1. Lineage (GTDB taxonomy): Bacteria > Pseudomonadota > Alphaproteobacteria > Rhizobiales > Beijerinckiaceae > Microvirga > Microvirga alba. Next base: position 125,278 of record NZ_JADQDO010000006.1, on the reverse strand, counting down.
CTGGCGGATGGCGCGCTCCTTCGCGCCAAGGGCCTGGTTGCCGCGCTTCCGGCCTAGGCTCTTGATATGGCGGTTTGAATCGGGCTCTAGCGCTTCCGGCCGCCTTCCATGACCCAGGCCGCCAACGTTGTCCCGACGAGAAGCAGAAGGCCGAGGAAACCCAGCGCCATGGGAATCACGGTCACGCCGCGTACGATGGCGCTGTCGCTCGGCCTCACCCCGATCCAGTCGCTGCCGGCAAAGCGCGAGCCGGAATGGACCGCGAGGATGCGCGGTATGGTGATGCTTTTGTCGCCCGCCATCGCCACCCGCCGCACGGAACCGCCCGTCGCCTCGGCGATGGGGCGCAGCAGCTCGGTATTGCTGAACGCGTCGGTGAGTTCACGCGGGTTTGCCGGCCCGATGCTGACGAAGGCGACGAGATCGCCCGAGCGCAACGTGTGAAGCCCCATCTCACGGCTCTCGACCTGCGCCGAGAACAGGCCGGGACGGTTCTGCGTCAGGGTGATGGTGCTTTCCGCTCCGCTCGGGCCGACCATGGTCACGGGGTCAGCCGTGTCTTTCATCGTCTGACGTTCGACGCGGATGTCGCGACCGGCGGCGGTTGCGCGAAGGGCTTCTTCTTCGAGCGCGGGCTCCTTCATCAGCCAATGGGCGAGGCGGCGCAATAGATCCAGGTGCGGGCCGCCATCCTGATAACCGCGCGCCCAGAGCCATGCGTGATCGGAAAGAAGCAAGGCGACGCGGCCTTTTTCCTCCCGGCGCAAGACCAGGAGCGGCAGATCGTTGGCGCCGGACATGACGGTGTCGCCCGATTGCACTTGAGCCCCGATGATGCGCAGCCAGTCGCCCCAGGAAGGGGGCTGAGTTTCCGAGCCGGGGAGATCGCGCGTGACCGGATGCCGCTCGCCCGTCGCCGTGATCGCTGCCTTGTAAGGCCGCTCGATGATGCGCCCATCCGGTGTGCCGGGGATGATCGGGGACATCCGTGTTTGGGCAAGGCTGTCATAGCCTGCGAATTCCGGCCCCGCCGCCACTAGCACGGCGCCGCCTTCGCGGGCATAGCGCACGATGTTGTCGAAATAGGCCGCGGGCAAAATGGTCTGGTTGGCGTAGCGGTCGAAGATGATGAGGTCGAAATCCTTGATCTTCTGCTGGAACAGCTCGCGCGTCGGGAAGGCAATCAGCGAGAGTTCGTTGATCGGCGTCGCGTCCTGCTTCTCCAGGGGGCGCAGGATCGTGAAATGGACCAGATCGACATTGGCGTCCGATTTGAGAAGATTGCGCCATGTCCGCTCGCCCGCGTGGGGTTCGCCGGAGACAAGCAGGACGCGCAGCTTCTCGCGGATGCCTTCGATCGGCACGACGGCCCGGTTATTCGCGAGCGTCAACTCGTTCGGCAACCCTTCCACTTCAAGCTCGATGACGTTCTGTCCGCCGTGCTCGATCCGCACCTGCACGGAGAAGGGCGTATCGGCCTTCACCTGCTGCCGGTCGAAGACCTGCCCGTCCCGGCGGATGGTCACGAGGGCCGAACCGGTGCCACCGCGCTCCATCACCTCGGCGCGAATGGTCTGATCCTTGCCGACGATGCCGAAGCGGGGCGCCTCCAGAAGCTTGATCTGCCGGTCGCGCTCGTCCGGCCTCCCCGTGATGAGGGCATGGAGCGGAGCTTTGAACCCGAGGCTCTCCACGGTGGTCGGGATGTCATGCACGACGCCGTCGGTCACGAAGACAATACCGGCCAGACGATCCGGCGGCACATCGGCAAGACCGCTGGACAGAGCAGCGAACAGGCGGGTTCCCCCATCTCCGGCGTCATCACCCGCATCGATGAAACGCGGTTCGACATCGGTGAGCGCCCCGAAGCGACGCTGCAATTCCGCCTTGACCTGATCCGTCATGGCCTGCCGGTCGCCAAGCGTCTGCGAGGTCGTGCGGTCGATGACGACCGCCACGATGTCCTTCACCCTTTCCCGCTCCTCTTGAATCAGCGAGGGATTGGCGAGCGCCAGCAGAACGAGGCCGAGCGCCAGCGCTCTGAGGATGGCGACGGGCCCCCGGGACACGAAGGCCAGGATCGCCAGCAGAGCTACGACCGCGCCCAACGCCCAGAGGGCGTAGGTGGGAATGAGGGGTGAGAGGCTGAGCGAGAGCAAATGTTATCTCCTCGCCCTATTGGCCAATGCGCTCAAGCAGCGCGGGGACATGGACCTGATCGGCCTTGTAGTTCCCGGTGAGCGCGTACATGACGATGTTGATTCCACCGCGATAGGCCATCTCCCTTTGACGCTGCTGATTGCCGCCGACGATCGGATACAAATATTCTCCACGCTGGCCGACCGCCCAGGCTGCGGCGAGGTCGTTCGACGTGATCAGGACCGGTGAAACGCCGTCGCCTGAGCGGGCGGGGCGCACTGCCTCGCCCTCGGGCAGCGGCGGCAGGGCTTCGATCCAGGTTTGGCCGGTCGCGTAACGGCCGGGGAAACTGTCGAGGATATAAAATGTCTTCGTCAGAACATGATCCAGGGGAACCGGTTCGAGTTCGGGAATGTCGAGGGTTGCGAGCATGCGGCGCAGATATTGCCCCTCCGCGCTGACCACTCCATCGGGCCGATTGTTGAAGGCGTCGCGGGTGTCGAAAATCACCGTGCCTCCACCCTTCATGAAGGCGTCGAGGCGGCGGGCGGCGGTCTCGCTCGGCACTGGTCTGCTCGCCACGATGGGCCAGTAGATCAGCGGATAGAACGCCATCTCGTCTCGCGCCGGATCGATGCCGATGGGTTCGCCGGGCTGCAGGGCGGTGCGCTGGCCGATCACCTGCGTCAATCCCGCAAGCCCCGCCTTGCTCGTCGCATCGACCTGGGCATCGCCCGTGATCACATAGGCCAGCCGCGTCACCAGAGCGGGAGCGATGTCCTCGCGCGGAGCGGACGGATCCGATCCCTGAGCCCGAAGGGGCGCGCTGGAGCCGGCGATCAGGAAAGCCGCCAGGACCAGCGCCACGCCCGTTCCGGCCCGGCGCAGGCGGCCGGACAGGATCGCCAGATGGCCGCCAAGCCAGAGCGACGCCAAGGTATCGGCCAGCAGAAGGATCAGCGCGAGGGTGAAGAATGGCGCGCGCAGGTCGATCGTCTGCGCCCCTGTGAGCGGGACCTCGTGCGCCTTGAGCGGTGTGAAGTTCAGGGCGGCCAGGCGGTCGCCGGGGATCAGGGTATTGACGACGAGGCTCGCATCCACCGGGCCGTAGAAACCGGGGGGATGCTCTCCATTCGCGCGCTCGGCATAGTCCCGCGTCACCGCCCGGGCATTCGCTGGCGGGGAGGTAAAGACGCCGTAGCCGTCCAGGATCAGGCGCGGCGCGACGGTCTGGGTTTGCGCGCCGCGCGTCTCCGCGCTCATTTCATGCGATGCGCCGGCGAGCGCCGTAATCCGCCGCAGCATGTCGACGAAAAGGCCTGACAGGGGCAGGTTCGACCAAGTGGTGTCCGCAGTCACGTGGAAGAGCACAATCAGGCCATCGCCGCGCTTGTCCGCTGTGACGATGGGTGTGCCATCGACCAGGGCCGCCCAGGTCTTCGAAGGCAAGTCTCCGTCGGGCTCGGCCAGGATCTGGCGGCGAATCCCGATCTCCTCGGGGACGCTCAGGCCGAAGAAGGGGCTTTCCCGCGTGAAAGGCGCGAAGGTTTTCGGCGTATCCCAGGAGAGGGTCCCGCCAAGGTTCCGCCCCCCGCGACGCAGCCGCACCGGCACCAAATCGTCATTGCCTGCGGCAAGCCGCGATCCCGCAAAGCGCAGGAGCAGGCCGCCGCGCTCGACGAAGGCGGTGACCCTGCCAAGCGATTCAGGATCGAGCCCGCCGACATCGGCGAGGACGAGGATGGAGACCTGCTCGTCGATGAGCTGGTTTACAGCATCGGCGACCGCTCCGCGCCCCATGCGGATTTCGCCGTAAGGGGCGAGGGCGCGCTCGATATAATACAGGGGTGAAAGAAGAGGTTGGGCCTGATCCGAGGTCCCGCCGAAGATGAGGCCGACACGCCGACGCTTGCCGCTCTCGTCGAGGAGGCTCACGGCACCGGCCGAGCTTTCGCCCAGAATCTCGAAACGCGCGATTGTATTCCTGACCTCTGTCGGCACGTCGAAGCCGGCCGTGGTCTCGGTCGCATTCGGGCTGAAGGCGAAGCGAGCATCGGCGAGTGGCAAATTCTTCAGGTCCAGCGCGCGCACGGTGCCAGTGTCGCGACCATTCGGCTCCGCGCGGACGATCCTGACACGCGGCTGGCCAGTCGCGATCTCGACACCGGCGAGGGCGATCGTCGGGGCGCGATCGGCCTTCAAGACGGTGATGCGCCGTCCTTGCGCCATCCGGGCGAGCCCGTCGATGAAGCCCTGTCCGTCGACGCCCGCGACGCTATCGCTGATCCAAACGATCTCGGCATCCGGCGTGTCGTTCAGAAAGCGCCCGATCGAATCCAGATGACGTTGCCGGTTCGGCAGGTGGGGAAGCGGCTTGAACGAACGCAGGCGTTCCAAGGCTGCAGCCGGATTCGAGGGTTGAACCGCGGCGGGCTCCGCCGCCGTCGCGAGAACGGTGACGACGCGCCCCTCCCGCGCGGCGGCCTCGATGCGTTCGGAGGCAATATTCATCCGCTCGCGCCAATCGTGAGCGGCGGCGAAACCATTGTCGACGATCAGCAGGAGAGGGGAGCGGCTTGCCCCTTCCGCGAGCGGATTCCAGATCGGCCCGGCAGCGGCGATGATGAGGATGGCGGCAAGAAGCAGCCGCAACAGAAGCAGCCACCACGGGGTGCGTGCGGGCGTCTCGCGATCCGGCCGCAGATCGGCGAGGATTTTCAGCGGCGGAAAATCGATCCGCTTCGGCTGGGGCGGGGTGATGCGCAGGAGCAGCCAGATCGCCGGCAAGGCCGCAAGCGCCGTCAGGACAAGCGGGGCGGTGAACGTGAGGGGAAGACCCAGCATCTCTAGCGGCCTCCCACGTTGGCGCCCCGCGAGGATGTCACGAGATTCAGGACATGCAGCGCAGCCTCGCTTGCCGGACGGTCTGTCCGGTGGATCGTGAGGGTCCAGCCGTGGCGGCGGGCCACCTCGCCGATTTCACCTCGATGCCGTTCGATGCGCTCGCGATAGGCCGTGCCCCAACTCGCCGCGTCGCCGATCCGAAGCGACAGGCCGTCTTCCAGATCGTGCAGCACGGCCTGCCCCTGGAACGGAAAGGTCTCCTCGACCGGATCGACGATCATGACCAGATGGCCGCGCGCTCCCCGGTCGGAAATGCCCTCGACCACAGCCGTGATCTCGCTGATGGGTGACAGGAAATCGCTCACCACGATGGCTTCGTGGAGCGCCGGAATCGGCGCTTGCGGCGGCAGATCGTCGGTGAGCGCACCACGATCCGCCACCATGGTTTCCGCCATGATTTCGGCAATGCGGCTAGTGGCGCGGGGCGGCATGAGACCGAGCATCCCCGCCCGCTCCCCGGCCTCGACGACGCAATCGGCGAGCGCGAGGCCGAGCACGATGGCCCGTTCGATCTTGGGCGCCTGCGCGAGATCGGAGGCGAAGCCCATGGAGGCGGAACGGTCGATCCAGAACCATAAGGTCTGGGCAGTCTCCCATTCGCGCTCACGCACATAAAGCCTGTCGTCACGGCCCGAGCGCCGCCAATCGATGCGCTGCGCCGCTTCACCGGTCACGAAGGGGCGGAACTGCCAGAAACTCTCGCCGGTTCCGGCACGTCTGCGGCCGTGGAGGCCATGGGAGAGATTGGCCGCCACGCGCCGTGCCTCCAGCACGAGACGCGGCATGCGCTCCGAAAGGTTGAGCGCCGTCTCGGTTTCATGGTGGCTTGGGAAGCGTGCGCTTTCCGGGAGGACCCGGACACGGGCCATGCGCGAGTTCCTAACCTGTCAGCCGCGAGGTCAGGCGGCTGATGACGGTCTTGACCGTTTCTCCTTCCGCGCGGGCGGAGAAGGTGAGCGCCAGGCGGTGTTTGAGCACGGGTTCGGCGAGCGCGATCACATCGCTGATCGACGGCGCGACGCGGCCTTCGATCAAGGCGCGGGCGCGAACCGCCAGCATCAGCGCCTGACTTGCGCGCGGACCCGGCCCCCAGAGAAGCTTGTCGGTGACCCCTTCCAGATGTTCGCCTTCAGGGCGTGCTGAGCGCACCAGATCGAGGATCGCATCGACGACGCTTTCGCCGACCGGCAGACGGCGCACGAGACGCTGCGCGTTCATGAGTCCTTCGGCGCTCATCGCCGCGACGGGCTTGTGCAATTCAACGCCCGTGGTCTCGATCAGGATGCGCCGCTCGGCGTCCCGGTCCGGATAGCCGACGTCGATCTGCAGGAGGAAGCGGTCAAGCTGCGCCTCGGGCAGCGGATAAGTGCCTTCTTGCTCGATGGGGTTTTGCGTGGCGAGAACGTGGAATGGCTCTGGCAGGTCGTGCCGCTCGCCGCCGATCGAGACGTGATGCTCCTGCATCGCCTGAAGCAGGGCCGATTGCGTGCGGGGGCTCGCGCGGTTGATCTCATCGGCCATGAGAAGCTGCGTGAAGACAGGGCCCTTCACGAACCGAAATGAGCGTCGCCGGTCGGCACCTTCGTCGAGAATCTCGGAGCCGAGAATGTCGGAGGGCATCAGATCAGGCGTAAACTGCACACGACGTGCGTCGAGGCCGAGCACAATGCCCAGCGTTTCCACGAGCTTGGTCTTGGCCAGGCCCGGAACGCCGACGAGAAGGCCGTGGCCGCCGGCCAGAAGCGTAATGAGGGTGAGATCGACGACCTTTTCCTGTCCGAAGATGACCGAGTGGATGGCCTCTCTGGCACGCCCGACCGTTTCAAGCGTCGCCTCAGCACTTCGGATGATCGCGTCATCGAGGGCGGTGGGAGCTTGAGCGATGCTGGCCGTCATAAGGTTATCTCCACCCGTTCGCGTCCGCCCTAAAAAGCTAGTGTGCCTTTGGTCGCTAGCCCTATGCAAGCGGGTCGATGCGCCGCAGCACGGGTTTCGCGAACTAGACGGCGAGACTGAGGATATTATGCTCTAGAAATTAGCCAATGATGGCTATTCGTCGATCCTCGAGGTCCATTTTGTTGTTCACGCTTGCGTCATGACCCATTCCGCGATCCCTGCCCCCAGCAGCGCGCTGACACGCCTGATCGAAACGCTTGGTCCGGGTGCGAGCGGCAAGGGGTTGCCACCGGTCGAGCGATGGAACCCGGCCTATTGCGGCGAGATCGACATGCGCATCGCGGTGGATGGGACTTGGCATTATATGGGTTCGCCGATTCGTCGGCCGGCTTTGGTGAAGTTGTTTTCGACCGTCCTGCGCAAGGATCCTGAACGTTATGTGCTCGTCACCCCGGTCGAAAGGGTCGGAATCGCTGTCGAAGATGTGCCCTTCATCGCCGTCGAGATGGTGGTCGAGGGGGATGACGAAACCCGGGAGATCGCCTTTCGCACCAATGTGGACGATCTGGTGCAAGCGGGGCCGGAGCATCCCCTGCGCTTCGAGCGCGAGGCCGGTGGCGGGGTGAAGCCGTATCTCCGGGTCCGCGGAGAGTTGTGGGCGAGAGTCACGCGCTCGCTCGCTCTCGATCTGATTGCCATGGGCGAGGAGCGGGACATCGCGGGCAAGGCGGTCTTTGGCATCGCGGTCAAAGGCGCGTTCTTCACGATTGCCCCGGTCTCGGAGCTCGGCGCGTCGTGATGAGTCTGATCCCCTTGGACGCTGACCATTTTCTCGCTCTCGCGGCCGAGCGCCTGCGGCCCGAGCCGCCGGACCCGACGGATGCTCTCGCCAACCCACGTGGCGACCACACTCTTGATGATGTCCCGCTCGTTCATCCGCTGACGCCGAAGGCGGCCGCCGTTCTCGTGCCCATCGTCATGCGCGACGAGCCGACATTGCTCCTGACGGAACGGGCAGCGCAGTTGCGCCAGCACTCCGGGCAGATTGCCTTTCCCGGCGGCCGGGTCGATCCGACGGACGCCTCCCTCCTGGCGGCGGCCTATCGCGAGGCTGAAGAGGAAATCGGTCTCGACAGCCGCTTTATCAGCCCGCTCGGCTATCTCGACCCCTATTTGTCCACGACCAATTATCTGGTCATGCCGGTGGTGGGGCGCGTCTCACCATCCTACACCCTGCACCTTAATCCGCTTGAGGTGGCGGATACGTTCGAGGTCCCGCTCAGCTTCCTCATGGACCCGGCCCATCACGAGATGCACGCGCGCGAATGGAAGGGCCGTGTGCGCCGCTACTATGCAATGCCTTACGAGGAGCGCTACATCTGGGGTGTCACGGCGGGCATCATCCGCAATCTCTATGAGAGGCTCTACACTCCATGACGCGGGCGATCATCCAGGAATTGCTGCTTTTTCTCCTGCCGTTCGCCGCCTTCGCTCTCTATCTCATCATCCGCCGCCGCAACCCCATGGCCTGGTCCTCCTGGAGCGATCAATCGGTCTGGCTCGTCATCGCGGGTTTGGCCTTCGTTATTGTCTCGCTCCTCTCTGCCGGGCTTTTCGCCGACCACCAGACCGGGGCCTTCGTGCCGACCCATATGGAAAACGGGCGGGTCGTTCCGGGGCGATTCAAGTGATCCAATCCCTCGACCAGAAGGCGCTCGCCGACCTGCTGCGACGCCCGCATCTGCGCCGGCTGCTTGAAGCGTTCAATGGCGGCGATGCGGAGACGCGCGTTGTCGGCGGCGCGGTGCGCAACGCGCTCCTCGGACGGCCGGTGATGGAGGTGGACTGCGCCACGACAATCATGCCGGACGACATCATGCGACGGGCCGCAAAGGCGGGTTTCAAGCCCGTCCCGACCGGCATTGACCATGGCACGGTCACGGTGGTCGTCGATGGCGAGCCGTTCGAAGTCACGACCTTGCGCGAGGATGTGGAGACGGACGGGCGCTATGCGGTCGTTCATTTCGGCCACGACTTTGAGACCGACGCGCGGCGGCGCGATTTCACCATGAATGCGCTGTCGCTTGGCCTCGATGGCGGTCTCTATGATTATACCGACGGCGTTGCCGACCTCGCGGCCCGGCGTGTCCGGTTCATCGGCAATGCCCATACTCGCATTCGCGAGGATTACTTACGCATCCTGCGGTTCTTTCGCTTCCATGCGGAATATGCCGAGGGCGACCCTGACCCGGAAGGGCTTGCCGCCGCCGGGGCCGAGCGCCAGGGCCTGACGATCCTTTCCCGTGAACGGATCAGGCACGAGCTTTTGAGGTTGCTTGCCGCAAGGCGGGCCGAAGATACGGTCCGCGTTCTCGCGGAACATGGTTTCCTGACGTGGCTGTTGGATGGCGTTGCCGAGTTCGGCCGGTTTCACAGAGCCATTGCCGCAGATGCCGAGAAACCCGTCGCGATCTGGCGGCTGGCGGCGCTCGCCGTCACGATCGAAGAGGACGCCGAGCGCTTACGGGAACGGTTGAGGTTGTCGAATGACGAGCAGCGCAAGCTCGACGCTTACGCGCACCTCGTCCGCGTTCTCAAAGTCTGGCCGGAGCCTCTTAACCCCATCGCCATCCGCCGTCTTGTGGCGGAGCACGGAGTCGAGACGCTCGCTGCTGTTCTGCCGGCGTTGGCCGGAGAACCCTTGCCGGTCATCCGCGATAATGCACTCGACGCCTTTCAACGCTTTGAGAGCGGGGGCGAGCCCGTGCCGGTCTTTCCTTTGCGCGGGGCGGATCTCGTGGAGCGCGGCATCCCCAAAGGCCCCCGGATCGGCGAGCTTTTGGCGTTCGCCCGTCGCAACTGGCTTTCGGAAGGCTGTCCCACCGACGAGGCGACCGCTGCGAGGCTACTGCGGCGGGTCCTCGATAAGGCGGAAGCGCCTTAAGGCCAGCGAACCGTCGGCGGCATCGATGACAAGATCGACTCGATGTTGCCGCCGGTCTTCAGCCCGAAGATCGTGCCCCGGTCGTAGAGCAGGTTGAACTCCACATAGCGTCCGCGCCGCACCTGCTGCTCGATCCGGTCCGCCTCGGTCCAATTCGTGCTCGCGTTGCGACGGACGATCTCCGGATAAATCTTCAGGAAGGCCTCGCCCACGTCGCGGGTGAAGGCGAGGTCGTTCTCGCGGTCGCCGGTCCAATGGTAATCGTAGAAGATGCCGCCGATGCCGCGCGGCTCGTTGCGGTGCTTCAGGAAGAAATACTCGTCGCACCATGCCTTATACTTCTCATACGGGGCGGCGGGATGCCGGTCGCAAGCCCCCTTGAAGGCCGCATGAAAGGCGATGGTGTCCGGATCGTCCTGGGTTCGACGCCGGTCGAGAACCGGCGTGAGGTCCGCCCCGCCACCGAACCATGCCTTGGTCGTCACCACGAACCGGGTGTTCATGTGAACGGTCGGCACGTTCGGGTTCCAGGGATGGGCGATCAGCGAAAGGCCGGACGCCCAGAAGCGCGGATCCTCGTTGGACCCCGGGATCTGGCCGCGAAACTCCGGCGCGAACTCGCCGTGCACGGTCGAGACATGGACGCCGACCTTCTCGAACACGCGGCCCCGCATCATCGACATGACGCCGCCGCCTCCCGGTGCTCCGCTATGGTCCTTGCGGTCCCACGGCTTGCGCTCGAAACGTCCGGGCGCGGATGCCTCCGGGGGAAGCGGAGCGGTGATCTCATCTTCCAGCGCCTCGAATGCGGCGCAGATCCGATCGCGCAGAGAGGCGAACCAGATGGGAGCTTCGGCTTGCAGATGGGCGATATCGGATGTGTCGGTCATGGCGTGGTCGCTTCAGGCGTCGGAAACGGAAGGGATCGGGAAAGTCTGGGTCTGCCGCAAAGCTTCCCCTAAAATCATCGCGGCGGTGACCGCGACATTAAGTGAGCGCAGGCCCGATTGCATTGGAACGATGACCCGCGCATCGGCTGCCTCGTGAACCTCGTCCGGTACCCCGGCGGATTCGCGCCCGACCAGGATGATATCGTCCGGCTCGAAGGCGAAACGCGTATAGGGCATGGCGCCCTTGGTGGTCGCGAGCACCAGCCGGGCCTTGCTTTCCTGCCGCCACGTCTCGAAACTGCGCCATGAGATGTGGCGGGTGATCGCGGCGCGGTCGAGATAGTCCATGCCCGAACGGCGCAGGTTTCGGTCCGAGACGTCGAAACCGGCAGGCTCGATGATCTCGACCGGAACGCCGAGGCACGCGGCCAGGCGCAGCATGGTGCCGGTGTTCTGCGGAATGTCCGGTTGATAGATGGCAAGACGTGGCATGGCATGCGTCATCGGGGCAGGGCGCGTCCACGTCAAGTGACCGCTTTGCCGCCTGTTATGTTAAAGGAGGCCCGCAAGGACGGTCCGGAGATGAAAATGTATCGGCGGTTGGAAAAGCAGATCGACCCGTTTTCCCCCTTTGACGAGGAGCAAACGCCTCCAGGAAGCGTCAGCGCCTTTTCCTGGCACTATCTGAAGCCGATCAAATCCTGGTTTGTGATCCTGTTCTTCGCCTCGTTGGTGGTCGGCCTGTTCGAATCGTCCCTCTACGTGATCATGGGCTGGTTGGTGGACATTCTGGCCCATTCCACGCCGGAGCGGATCTGGGCCGAGCATGGCAACGCTCTGTTGCTGGTCGGGGCCGCGATCCTGTTCATAAGGCCGGTCCTGCTTTTTATTCACGAGGCGATCACCAACCAGATTATCGTGCCGCAAAGCACCAACATGATCCGCTGGCGGACCCATGTTTATACGCTCGGCCACGCCTTGAGCTATTTCCAGGCCGATTTCGCGGGACGTCTCGCCAACCGCATCACCCAGGCGGGCTCAGCCATCCGCGAAATCGCGGTCACGGTGCTCGACACGCTGCTTTATGTGGCGATCTTCGCCTTTACCGCGCTGGGTATGTTTTCCACCGTCAGCCCCTGGCTTGCCCTGCCCATGGGCCTCTGGATCGTCGGCTACGTGGTGCTCCTGCGCTATTTCGTGCCCCGCGCGAAGGACCGCTCCCTCAAGGTGGCGGATGCCCGCTCGGCGCTCGTGGGGCGGGTGGTCGACAGCTACACGAACATCCTCACCGTCAAGCTCTTCGCACGGGGAGCCGAGGAGCGCTCCGCCGTTCGGGACGCCCTATCGGCTCATACCCAGGCTTTTCTGCACTCGTTCCGGCTGATCACGAGCGTGACTGGCGTTCTCGCCGTCATGAACAGTGCTCTTCTCGTCGCGACCGGGGCGCTCTCCATTACATTATGGACACGCGGTGCGATGACGAGCGGCGAGGCTGCTGCCGGGTTGGCGCTCGTCATGCGCATCCTCGCCATGTCGGGCTGGGTCATGCAGACCGTGCGCGGGGTCTTCGAGAATATCGGTGTGGTCCAGGAGAGCATGGAGACCATCGCCCGCCCGCATGGAATCGTGGATGCGCCGGTCGCTCCCCAACTCGAAGTGACCAAGGGAGAGGTGCGCTTCGAGAAGGTGTCCTTCCATTATGGCCGGGAAGAAGGCGTCATCGAAGGCCTCGATCTGACGATTCGCGCCGGTGAGAAGATGGGGCTCGTCGGCACGAGCGGGGCGGGTAAGACCACCATCACCTCTCTCCTTTTGCGCCTTCACGACGTGGAAGGCGGGCGGATTCTCGTCGATGGGCAGGACATTTCCAAGGTCAGCCAGGACAGCCTGCGGTCTTCCATCGCCGTGGTGACCCAGGACACATCACTTCTCCACCGCTCGATCCGGGACAATATCGCCTATGGCCGTCCGGGAGCGCGGGAACGGGAGGTCGAGCAGGCGGCGCACCTCGCCCATGCTCACGATTTCATCCTGAATCTCGAAGATCATCGGGGCAGGCGCGGCTACGATGCTCATGTGGGCGAGCGCGGTGTGAAGCTCTCGGGCGGCCAGCGCCAGCGCATAGCCATCGCCCGCGTGATCCTGAAGGACGCCCCGATCCTGGTCCTGGATGAGGCGACCTCGGCCCTGGATTCGGAGGTCGAGGCGGCGATTCAGGAATCGCTTTCGACCTTGATGGAAGGCAAGACCGTGGTCGCCATCGCCCATCGCCTCTCGACCATCGCGGCGCTCGACCGCCTCATCGTCATCGAGGAGGGCCGGATCATCGAGGAGGGGAGCCATGCCGAGCTTTTGAAGCGGGGCGGCCTTTATGCACGGCTCTGGCGACGCCAGTCCGGCGGTTTCCTCGGGGCCGAGGAAACGGCAGCGATCTGAAACGTCTCATCTGGAACAACTCCAATCCAGCTATGGACAGCCGCGCTTCGCCGTGCCAAAGAGCCACTGCGCGGCGACGCCCAGTCGCATTGCGCGCGCGTTGGCGCGTATGCTTGTTCCATTAGGAGGCAGCGTGCCGGATGTCTGGGTTACCAAGGCATTTTCAGACGCGCGGTTCTCGTTTGTTGACGAATGCTGGAGAGCCAAGTGGCCGAGACCACCACTGCCATCGCTGAGCCGACACGGCGCGATTTCCTCTTTATCGCCACGGGCGCAGCCGCCGCCGTCGGTGGTGCATCCCTCGTTTGGCCCTTCATTCAGTCGATGACGCCCGACGCTGCAACGGTAGCTGCCGGCGCGCCCGTCGAGGTCGATCTGACGCCGATCGCCGAAGGGCAGATCGTGAAGGTTTTCTGGCGCGGCAAGCTCATCTTCGTCCGGCACCGCACGCCGGCAGAGATCAAAGCCGCCGAGGATGTGAACGTTGCCACCTTGCGCGACCCGCAGCCTGACTCGGCTCGCGTGAAGCCGGGTCATGCCCCGTGGCTGATCGTCTATGGCAATTGCACCCATCTGGGTTGCGTGCCGTTGGGTCAGCAGGGCGAGTACAAGGGCTGGTTCTGCCCCTGCCACGGTTCGGTTTTCGATACGTCAGGCCGCGTTCGCGGCGGTCCGGCGCCGATCAATCTGCCGATTCCGCCCTATAATTTCGTGTCCGACACCAAGATCGTTATCGGTCAAGGCGCCACCGCTTAAACCTTCGGCGACGATCCATTCGATCAGGCGATATCATGAGCCAGCATTCATCCACCTACGTTCCCAAGAGCGCCTTCGGCAAATGGTTCGAGAGCCGTCTGCCTATCGCGGGTCTCATCCATTCCTCGTTCATCGTTTACCCGGTGCCGCGGAACATCAACTATTTCTGGACCTTCGGCGCGATCCTTTCGTTCATGCTCGCGTCGCAGATCCTGACCGGCGTGTTCCTGGCGATGTATTACACGCCGCATGCGTCGCTGGCTTTCCAGTCGGTCGAGCACATCATGCGCGATGTGAATTTCGGCTGGCTGATCCGGTATATGCACGCCAACGGCGCGTCGATGTTCTTCGTCGCCGTTTACGTCCACATCTTCCGCGGCCTGTATTACGGATCGTATAAGGCCCCCCGCGAGATCCTCTGGATCCTCGGCGTGATCATCTACGGTCTGATGATGGCGACCGCCTTCATGGGCTACGTGCTGCCGTGGGGCCAGATGAGCTTCTGGGGCGCGACCGTCATCACCAACATCCTGGCAGCGATTCCGGTCGTCGGCGACACCATCCAGAGCCTGCTCTGGGGCGGCTACTCCGTCGGCAATCCGACCCTGAACCGCTTCTTCTCGATCCACTATCTGCTGCCGTTCATGATCGCGGGTGTTGTCATCCTGCACATCTGGGCGCTGCACGTTCCGGGCCAGAACAACCCGACCGGCGTTCCGATCAAGTCGGACAAGGACACGGTTCCGTTCACGCCCTTCGCGACGATCAAGGACCTGTTCGCCACTGCGGTGTTCATGATCCTCTTCGCGTGGTTCGTGTTCTACATCCCGAACTATCTTGGCCATGCGGATAACTACGTTCCGGCGAATCCGTCGGTGACGCCCGCTCACATCGTGCCCGAATGGTACTTCCTGCCGTTCTACGCGATCCTGCGCGCCATCCCGGACAAGCTTGGCGGCGTCATCGCCATGTTCGCCTCCATCGCGGTCCTGGCCTTCCTGCCCTGGCTCGATACCTCGAAGGTGCGTTCGACCTCCTATCGTCCGCTCTACAAGCAGTTCTTCTGGATCCTCGTGGCCGATACGCTGCTGTTGGGCTGGCTCGGCGCCAAGCCGCCGGAGGGCTGGTACGTGATCGTTTCGCAAATCGCGACCGCGTACTACTTCATCCACTTCCTGGTCATCCTGCCGTTGCTCGGCTTCATCGAGCGTCCGCTGCCGCTGCCGAATTCGATCCTCGAATCCGTGCTCGGCCAGAAGGGTGGGGCAGGTCTGCCGGCCGGCGCCAATGCCGAACCGCAGTCCAAAGGCTGATGCGAGCGCTGGGGAATAAAAACATGATGAAGCGTACTCTTCTCATCGCCGCGGCCGTTCTCGGCCTGTCGGCTCCGGCGATCGCCTCCGAGGGGGCCAACCCGCCACAGCTCAAGTGGAGCTTTGCGGGTCCCTTCGGCAAGTTCGACGAGGCTCAGCTCCAGCGTGGCTTCAAGGTTTACCGGGAGGTTTGCTCCTCCTGCCACAGCCTGAACTATGTCAACTTCCGCAATCTTTCGCAGCCCGGCGGCCCCGGTTTCTCCGAGGCGCAGGTTCGCGCGCTGGCGGCGGAATACAAAGTGCAGGACGGCCCGAACGACGCCGGCGACATGTTCGAGCGTGCCGGTCGCCCGGCCGACCATTTCCCCGCTCCGTTCCCGAACGAGAACGCGGCGGCGGCGGCGAATGGCGGCAAAGCTCCGCCGGACCTGTCCTTGATGCCGAAGGCGCGCACCTACGAGCGCGGCTTCCCCTGGTTCATCTTCGACGCCTTCACCCAGTTCGCGGAAAATGGCTCGGATTACCTTGTCGCGGTGCTGACCGGCTATCACGAAGCCCCCAAGGGCTTCTCGGTGCCGGAAGGTGGCCACTACAATTCGTACTTCCCGGGCAACGTGATCGCGATGCCGAAGCCGCTGAGCGACGGTCAGGTCGAATACCCGAAGGGCGCCGACGGCAAGTCGCCGGTCCCCGAGACAGTCGACCAATACGCCCGCGACGTCACGGCCTTCCTCATGTGGACGGCCGAGCCGCACCTCGATGCCCGCA
This sequence comes from Microvirga alba, assembly GCF_015694465.1. Classification (GTDB taxonomy): domain Bacteria; phylum Pseudomonadota; class Alphaproteobacteria; order Rhizobiales; family Beijerinckiaceae; genus Microvirga; species Microvirga alba. The sequence continues at coordinate 109,232 of NZ_JADQDO010000006.1, read as the reverse complement.
AGCGCATCGGCTTCCAGGTGATCCTGTTCCTTCTGGTTCTCTCCGGCCTGCTCTACTTCACGAAGAAGAAGATCTGGTCTCGCATCGAGCACTAAGGCAGAGACGCACGAACCGATTGAGAGAGGCCCCATCCGGGGCCTTTTTCTTTGGATCGTCGTAATGCGGGCATGGCCTCTGCCGGGGCTCTCGCCCTATGGTCCTTCTCACTGAGAAGACGGCTGGTTCTCCGGGAGACCAAGGCAATGACGAAGGCGGTTCTAGGCATCATCGGCGGGTCGGGCGTTTACGATCTGCCGGGTCTCGAAGACGTGCGGGAAGAGCGAATCTCGTCTCCCTTCGGCGAACCGTCGGATGCGCTGCGCATCGGCCGCATCGGCGCGACGAAGGTGGTTTTCCTCGCTCGCCATGGGCGCGGCCATCGCTATTCACCATCGGATATCAATTACCGGGCGAACGTGGACGCGATGAAGCGGGCGGGCGTGACCGATCTGATTTCGGTCTCGGCCTGCGGCTCGTTCAAGCAGGAGTTCTATCCGGGCTTCTTCGTGCTGGTGGATCAGTTCGTGGATCGGACCCACAAGCGCGAGTCCTCGTTCTTCGGAAAAGGCTGCGTGGCCCATGTGCCCATGGCGCATCCGGTTGGCCCCCGGCTCCAGGAGCGCATTGCAGAGGCGGCGAAGGCGGAGGGAATTCCGTTCAGCCGTGGCGGGACGCATGTGACGATCGAGGGGCCGCAATTCTCGACCTATGCCGAATCGATGACCTACAAGGGCCTCGGCTATGATGTCATCGGCATGACGGCCATGCCGGAGGCCAAGCTCGCCCGCGAGGCCGAGATTACTTACGCCATCGTGGCCATGGTGACGGATTTCGATTGCTGGCACCCGGAGCACGACGAGGTGGACGTTGCCGCTGTCGTTGCCGTGGCGCAGCAGAACGCGGCCAAGGTGGCCAAGCTGATCGCCCGCGTGGCGCGGGACTTTCCGGCCGAACACGAGGCCTGTCCTAGCGGGTCCGACCGGGCGCTGGATGGGGCCATCATGACGGCACCATCTGCACGCGATCCCGAGCTTCTCAAGAAGCTCGACGCGGTGGCCGGCCGGGTGCTCTAAAGCCTCACCAACTCATCGTTCCGCTCATGTGGCCGAAGCCGAACACGAGCCGGAATATCCACCCGACGACTGCGAAGATCAGGGCGACGATGAAGGTGGCAGGGATTGCGGCAAGAGCAACCTTGACGAAAAACGCCGCGAGCCTTCCAAAGGGGATGTCGATATCCGTCAGGACGGTCCGAGAGGACGGTTCGGGCATAGCGAAACTCCGCAACAAGTAATCTCAACCTTCCTGACATATGGCAGACTTTCCTATGGACCAGCGCCTCGCGACCGACCTGAAAGCCGCAATTCGCTCGATTCCGGATTACCCGAAGCCTGGAATCATCTTTCGGGACATCACGACCCTGCTGGGGGACGCGCGGGCCTTCCGGCGTGCGGTTGATGAGCTCGTTCATCCCTTCGCGGGCGGGCGCGTCGACAAGGTGGCGGGCATCGAGGCCCGCGGCTTCATCCTCGGCGGAGCGGTGGCGCACCAACTCTCATCAGGCTTCGTGCCGATCCGCAAAAAGGGCAAGCTGCCCCACGAGACCGTGCGCATCGCCTATTCGCTTGAATACGGGGTCGACGAGATGGAAATCCACACGGACGCCATCGGTCAGGATGAGCGGGTTGTTCTCGTCGATGACCTGATCGCCACGGGCGGCACCGCCGTTGCCGCAACGCAGCTCCTGCGCCAGATGGGCGCGAACATCGTCGCCGCCTGCTTCATCATCGACCTGCCCGATCTCGGCGGCGCGCAGAAGCTGCGCGACCTCGGGGTCGAGGTGCGAAGCCTGGTCAGCTTCGAAGGGCACTAGCATCGCATGCGGCCATGGTGGCCCGCATCGCAAGAGAGCCTGAGACAATGCTTGCCGAGGAGATGAAGGGCGTTCTCGCCTTTCTGAAGAGCGCCGAAAAGCTGAAAGACACCCTCCGCAGCGGGCATACGTCCGGTGGGCGGGGGGAGAGCACGGCGGAGCATACCTGGCGGCTCTGCCTGATGGTCCTCGTCTTCGCACGCGAACTGCCCGGCATCGATGTCTTGAAGCTTCTGAAGCTGTGCATCGTGCACGACCTCGGCGAGGCGCTGAGCGGTGATATTCCGGCTATCTTTCAGACAGAGGGCGCCCATAAGAGCGAGCAGGAGCGCTCCGATCTTCAGGTGCTGACTCAGCCGCTGCCTCCCGCGCAGCGCAGCGAAATACTCTCCCTGTGGGAGGAATACGAGGCCGCATCATCCCCCGAGGCCGTGTTGGCAAAAGGGTTCGACAAGCTCGAAACCATCCTTCAGCATAATCAGGGTCTCAACCCCGCAGACTTCGACTACGCCTTCAATCTGACTTATGGGCTCAAGCAGACCTCAGCCCATCCGCTGGTCGCCAGCCTCCGCGCGATCCTCGACGAGGAGACGCGCGCCCACGCGACGGAGCAGGGCCGGATCAGGTAAATCGTCTTACCGCTCCGGCCGCCTTTCCCAGAAAACCGAGCCGTCGAAGGAAATGACCTCCTCGCCGCGCTGGTTCACGCCGCTATTGTGGTGGAAGGCCAGCCCCCAGCCGGGGCGCGAGGCGGAGACGCGCTTGTTCATCAGGGTCGAGCGGTAGGTGATGGTATCGCCGGCATAGACCGGCTTCAGCCATTTCAGATTGCTGAAGCCGGGTGAGGGGCCAAGCCGGGCGGGGCGCTCACCACGGGCCAGGGCCTCGCTGCGCACGCGCTCCCGATAGGCGATCATCAGCTTCATCCAGATGCTCGCCGTGTGCCAGCCCGAGGCGCAGAGGCCGCCGAACAAGCTGCTCTTGGCGGCTTCCGGGTCCACATGGAAGCGCTGCGGATCATATTGCTTTGCGAAGCGTATGATCTCGTCGGAATGGAACGTGAAAGAGCCGAGTTCCTCGATCTCTCCGGCCATGAGATCCTCAAGATAAGGATTAGCGGAGATAGACTGGGTCTCGTGCGTCGGAGCGGCCTCTGTTTGAGGGGGCAAGAGGGCACCCGCGTCATTGGCGGCCATTTCCGCATCCCGACGAGCAAACATGATCCAGTTGCCCTGGGTCATCACGATCTCGTCGTTCTGGTTCAACAATTCGCCTTGAAACTGCACGAGCCCAATGGAGGGGCGGCTTTTCGAAGGCCGGCTGTCGAGGATCGTCAATCGCGAGCGGAGTGTGTCCCCCGGCCGGACCGGGCGCACCCACTTCAGCTCCTCGATTCCCGGCGAGCCCATGGAGGTCGAATCGAGGAGCAGGCCGTCAGCCAGCAAGCGCATGTTGATCGAGCAGGTATGCCAGCCCGAAGCGATCAAGGTGCCGACGAAACTGTCCTTGGCCGCGATCTCATCCACATGGAAGGGTTGCGGATCGAACTCGCGCGCGAAGGAAATGATGTCGTCCTTCGAAACCGAGACGGGGCCGAGCATGTGGGTCGAGCCGGGCGTGAAATCTTCGAAAGCAAAGCGGGGCATCGGGCTTTTTCTGTCCAAGCGGGGAGATGCGGCGGGGAGATAACGGGAACGCATTCCCGCGTTCTCTCAAGGGGCAAAATTTCCAGCGGCGTTGTGCGCCAGACGGATCGGCTCCGGCAATCGATATTTAGGTGAACATTGCAGAACGAGCGCGGCGGCGCTCGAAATATCCGCCAGGTGGCCGGGCGAGATGAACATGGGGTTCTTGGCCGTGCGGGTGCGCAGCGCGACGCCGATCGGCTCCCCCTTGTCGACGAGGGGTGCAGAAGCCCCTTTCTCCTCGGCCAGAGCCTCGTAGCGTCCGCACAGAAGCGTCTTGCCGCAGCCGATGGTGGGGCGATCGAGCCAGAGGCCCATATGGCTGGCGATGCCGATGCGGCGCGGATGGGCGATTCCCATACCGTCGAACAGAAACACGTCGGGCTCGTTGAGCAGCTTCTCGAAGGCCTTCTCCAGCACCGGTCCCTCGCGGAAACTCAGCAGGCCGGGGATGTAAGGAAAGGGGGTCTGCATTGTCGCGAGAACGGTCTCGACCGGCTGGAAATCCGGATAGGTCACAACCACCACGGCCGCCTGCGAGTGTCCATTCTTGACGCTGACATCGACGCCCGCGACGAGCCGCACCCTACCGAGGTCGATCGGCCGGTCGGACACGACCTCGGCGCTCATTTCCTTCTGGTGAGCGATGGCCTGGGACGGGGAGAGATTCCACGAATGGCGATGACGAAGATGCATGGAGCGTATCAAGGACGGCGCTGCCGGTGAGTCAATCACTCACGCTTCCGGCGCGGAACATCAAGGCCACCCTCAAGCTTGATCATATCACTTTGAAACATGATCGAGCTCTCGATTCCTTATTGCATTGCCGCATGATCCTGGCGAACCCGGTTTCCACTTGTTCTGATCATGCTCTAGTGACGCCCTTTCCACTCGGATTCGTCTGTGTCGCTCTTTGCGAAGAGGGCGTGGAGCGCGCTGAACGCGAAGCCGCAGGCCACGAGCAGGGCAATCAGAAGCTCCGCGCTTCCAAGTCCGGGTGATACGAGGGCGCCGCCAACCGTGTAGGCAACCTCTTCAAGCGAGTCCTGCATGGATCAATCCTCCATGCAGGACCAACGCATGATGAGCCTGAACGTCCCGCGAAGCTCGCGTTCACGAATCCGTTAGTTTGCGAAGCGGAAGTGAAGTACGTCGCCGTCCTGGACGGTGTATTCCTTGCCTTCCAGGCGCAATTTGCCGGCCTCGCGCGCGCCTGCCTCGCCCTTCAGGGACACGTAGTCCGGGTAGGCGATGGTCTCGGCGCGGATGAAGCCCTTCTCGAAATCCGTGTGGATGACGCCGGCAGCCTGCGGCGCCCGGGTGCCGGTGGTGATCGTCCAGGCGCGGGCTTCCTTTGGGCCGACCGTGAAGTAGGTGATCAGGCCGAGCAGTTCGTAACCAGCGCGGATGACGCGGTTGAGGCCAGGCTCGGCGAGGCCGATGGCGTCGAGATAATCCTTCTGCTCGTCGGGCGCGAGAACGGCGATCTCGCTCTCAATCTTGGCCGACACCACGACGGCCTTCGCGCCTTCTTCGCGAGCGCGCTCGAAGACCTTGGCTGAGAAGGCATTGCCATGGTCGGCGGACGCCTCCTCGACATTGCAGACGTAAAGCACGGGCTTCGAGGTCAGAAGGCCGAGCATCTGGAACAGGCGCTCCTCTTCCGGCTTGCGCTCGACCGCGCGGGCGGGCTTGCCGTCGCGCAGCAGCACGAGCGAGCGGTTGACGAGGTCCAGGGTTTCCTTGGCTTCCTTGTCGTTGCCCTTGGCCTTCTTCTCAAGCGCGGTGACGCGTTTCTCGAGGCTGTCTAGGTCCGCGAGCATCAGCTCGGTTTCAATGATCTCGATGTCGGCGATGGGATCGATCTTGCCCTCGACGTGGGTGATGTCGGTGTCCTCGAAGCAGCGCACCACATGCGCGACCGCATCGACCTCACGGATGTTGGCGAGGAACTGGTTGCCGAGACCTTCGCCCTTGGATGCACCGCGCACGAGGCCGGCGATGTCGACGAAGGTGAGGCGGGTCGGGATGATCTGGCCCGAGCCGGCGATCCCCGCGAGCTTCTCGAGACGGTCGTCCGGAACGGCCACGTCGCCCACATTCGGCTCGATGGTGCAGAACGGATAGTTCGCCGCCTGCGCCGCCGCCGTCTGCGTCAACGCATTGAAGAGGGTGGACTTGCCCACATTCGGCAGACCGACGATGCCCATCTTGAAGCCCATGGCCTCACTCCTTGTTGCTTTCGGCCTTTTCTCCAGGCCGTTTCACGTCCGTCCAGCCTCTCGCCTCCATGGCGAGATGGACCTTGTTCTGAAAACTTGCGTCTTCGCCTTGAGCGAGGAGCGCTGCACCGTCCGCGATGGCGCGGGTGAGGTCGTCGACCCAGGCCTCCTCGGCCTTGCCGAAATCCCCGAGCACGTACCCCTGTACCAGAGCCTTGTGTCCAGGATGCCCGATGCCGAGCCGGACACGACGATAGTCGTTGCCGCAATGGGCGGTGATCGAGCGCAGGCCGTTATGGCCCGCATTGCCGCCGCCGACCTTGACCCTGAGCTTGGCGGGCGGAAGGTCGAGCTCGTCATAAAAGACGGTCACGTCCGAGAGCGGGATCTTGAAGAAGCGCTGGGCCTCGGCAACCGCGCGGCCGGATTCGTTCATGAAGGTCTGCGGCTTGATGAGCAGCACCTTCTCGCCACCAATGGTCGCCTCGGTCGCCTCGCCCTGAAAGCGCTTCCGCCACGGAGCTGCCCCGTGAGCGCGCGCGATCGCGTCCACGGCCATGAAGCCGATGTTGTGGCGGTTTCCGGCATATCGGGAGCCCGGATTACCCAGGCCGACGAAGAGGCGCATCGCTTGGCACTCTCATAAGAAACGCTCCGGCCTTGCGGTCGGAGCGTCGAAGCCGTTCGATGGGCGCAATGCCCAATCTAAAGAGCTTAGGCCTTGGCCGCAGGCGCTTCAGCCGCCGGAGCCGCTTCCTCTTCCTTCATGCCCGACGGGGCCACGACGGTGACGAGGGTCACGTTCTCAGCGGAGGTCGACTTGGCGCCCTTCGGCAGCTTGACGTCCGAGATGTGGATCGACGAACCGATGTCGAGGTCGGCGACCGAAGCCTCGATGAAGTCCGGGATCGCATCGGAGGGAACGAGCAGCTCCACCGAGTGCTCGACGATCTGGAGCGTGCCGCCGCGCTTCACGCCCGGGCACTTGTCCTGGCCGACGACGTGCACCGGCACGACGACCTTGATCGCCTGGCCCTTGGCAAGACGCAGGAAGTCGACGTGGACCGGGAAGTCCCTGACCGGATCGAGCTGGTAGTCGCGCGGGATCGCGCGGGTCTTCTTGCCGTTCACGTCGATCTCGAAGATCGTGGTGAGGAAGTGGCCGGCGAAAATCAGCTGCTTGGTCTGGTTGAAGTCGAGGGCAATCGCCTCGGCCGGCTGACCGGCGCCGTAGATAACAGCAGGAACTTGGCCTTGGCGACGAACGGCCCGGGCGGCCCCCTTGCCGGCCCGGTCGCGCGCCACGGCCGTGATTTGCTTGATTTCACTCATGGTCGTGGTCCTTTGATGACGTTGTAAAAACCGATGGCCGCCTGAGGGCGGCCATGGGGTTTGCGCCCGTGCCTCCAAGGGTGTCGAGCGGGCGCGAGGCGGCTTATAGCGATAGCGGCCCGGATTTGCAAGAAACGGTGTTAGTCGAACAGGCTCGACACGGAGCTTTCCGTCGCCGTGCGGCCGATGGCCTCGCCGATGAGAGGGGCGATGCCGATGACCCGGATGTTGTGCGCGACCTTCACGGCCTCGGTCGGCTGGATCGAATCCGTGATCACGAGTTCCTTGAGCCGCGAATTGGCGATGCGGGAAACCGCGCCGCCGGAGAGCACGCCATGGGTGATGTAGGCGTAGACGTCCTTGGCGCCGTTGGCGAGGAGCGCGTCGGCCGCGTTCACGAGGGTGCCGCCGGAATCCACGATGTCGTCGAGCAGGATGCAGGACCGGCCCTCGACCTCGCCGATGATGTTCATGACTTCCGACTCACCCGGCCGCTCGCGGCGCTTGTCCACGATGGCCAGCGGCGCGTCGATGCGCTTGGCGAGCGCGCGGGCGCGCACCACGCCGCCGACGTCGGGCGAGACCACCATGCGGTTGCCGCCGTCGAGCCGCTCCTTGATGTCGCGCGCCATGATGGGCGCACTGAACAGGTTGTCGGTCGGGATGTCGAAGAAGCCCTGGATTTGTCCGGCGTGGAGATCGAGGGTCAACACGCGGTCAGCGCCGGCGTTGGTGATGAGGTTCGACACCAGCTTTGCCGAGATCGGTGTGCGGGGACCGGGCTTCCGATCCTGACGGGCATAGCCGAAATAGGGAATCACCGCGGTGATGCGGCGCGCCGAGGAGCGGCGTAGCGCATCGATGATGATGAGAAGCTCCATCAAGTGATCGTTCGCGGGGAACGAGGTCGACTGGATGACGAACACATCCTCGCCGCGTACGTTCTCCTGGATTTCCACGAACACTTCCATGTCCGCGAAGCGCTTCACCTGGCATTTTGCGAGTGGCAAATTGAGATAGGCGGCGATGGCTTCCGCCAGCGGATGATTGGAGTTTCCCGCAACGAGCTTCATGACAGCATCTTCGGTTTTGAGTGACCTGAGGAGCTCGCCGCGTGACGTTGTTGCCCCTGCGCGGCAAGGCGCTTGGGTCTTAGCAGCGATAAGAAACCGTCACAATATGCAACCGTAATTCAATCTGGGTCAGTTCCTTCGGTCAAATGGACGCGCGAGACAATTCTCAGCGCCAGAATTCTCAAGGCCAAGGTCCCGGGAGTCCTTGAGTCGGTAAGCGGCTAATAGTATTGCAGGAGAATGATATAGAGTTGCGTTGCGATGATCATATGGAACGGATGGGGCATCGGAATCGTGCCCATCGCGCTTGTGAGCGCGATTCTCGCCGACAAAATTCCGGCATCTGAAGACCTCAGGACTGCGGGGCTTGCCTTGTTGGCGTCCGTAGGCACTTGGGTTCTTGCTCATTTTCTGAGCAAGAAGGAAGAACGGGTTCTTTTGGATCCGGCGACCGGCGAAAGGGTCGTACTGGGACGTAACGACAGTCTATTTTTCATCCCAGTGCGTTTTTGGCCCTATCTCATTTTGGCAATCGGCCTCGTTTCGATCCTCCTGAGAGCCCTGAAAGGATAGGGCTCCTCACGGGTTCTCGATCATCTCCGAACCTGTCGAGGTATTGCTCGCGACAAGAAATTCCGCAATTTCGTCCATGCTGGTACGGGCCAGCCTGGCGAGCGCCTCCTTGTCGAGGGCGGAGATGGATTTGGCAGCCGCACGCACAGGGCTCGATCCTGCCAGCCGCTGGGCCCGGCGCTTCTGAGAATCGAAGACGTCCCAGACATAAGAAACCTTGGTCTCGCCATCCTCCGTCTCGGTCGACAGATAACCGCGGACCCGGTAGCGCGCCTGCGCGCTCGAGCCGACAAGCTCGACCTTGCGGTCGGACGCGGCGGTGGTGAGTTCTTCCATCAAGGCCGTCCGCATAGGAGCCGGCGCGCCGTCGATGCTTTCCAAGGCGATGGGCACACCTTCGGGCGACCCGTTCAAGGAACCGAATGAACCACCCGAACCCTGGCAGGCTCCCAGAGTGGCCATCATCATCACGGTGGCGATGCGTCCCGCATGCTTCGTTACGGCCATGGAATCTCCCGTTCTTGTTGCTCGAGTTTACGAGATTTTAAGCTTAACGGGCCGCGCCGTCCAGATCAGCTCCGTTTTCGCACCCAAACGGCCAAGGAATCGAGGGCGAGAGCGATGAGACCTGCGGCCAATCCCCAGAAGGCCGAGCCAATTCCGAAGAGGGTGAGGCCGGAGGCCGTGACAGCCAAGGTCAGGACGGCCGGGAAGCGTTTCGCCTCATCGGAAAGAGCCGATGCCAGCGCTCCCAGGAACGCGCCGATCAGGGCCAGACCGGCTACGGTTTTGATCAGCGCGGCCGGAAGGGCCGCGATCAATCCGATCAGGGCCGCACTGAAGGCGGCGAAGATCAGGTACGTGAGGGCATAGAACGGCCCGACCTGCCAGCGTTTGGCGGGGTCGGGATGGGTGTCCGGGCCGGTGCAGATGGCCGCCGAGATCGCCGCGAGATTGCTCGTATGCGCGCCGAACAGGGCGGTTACGAGGGACGAGAGCCCCGTGACAGCGAGAATCGGACGCGTCGGGGGCGAGTAGCCCGAGGCCCGCAGCACCGCAAAACCCGGCAGATTCTGCGAGGCCATGGTCACGATGAAGAGCGGCAGGCCAAGGCCGATCAGCGCAGCCGGCTCCCAGCTCGGCGTGATGAAGGTCAGCGACGAGAGGCTGAGATCAGAGGTGAGCGGCTGCGCGAGCCCGCCGCCAAAGGCGAGCACCAGCCCAAGAAAGAGGACGGCCAGCACGGCGAGGGCCGGATTGACCAGCCGCACCACAAGAAAAACCGCAACGAGGGGCAAAACCAGGCCCGGCGCGCTCTGAGCGCTTTCGAACACCGCCGTCACGAACCTGATGAGGACGCCCGCCAGCATTGCGGCGGCGATGGAGGAGGGGATGCGTTCGATCAGACGCCCGAACGGCTTGACGAAGGCCGTGAGCACGACGAACCCTCCCGCAAGCAGAAACGAACCCACCGCCGCATGGATCGAAATGCCCGTGGAAGCCGCGATCAGCGCGGCACCCGGCGTCGACCATGCCGTGACGACGGGGATGCGATAACGCACGCTCAAGATCCCGCTCGTCGCCGCCATGCTGAGGCACAGGGCCGCGACCCATGAGGTGGTCTGCGCTGCATCCGCGCCCACGGCCTGGGCGGCTGCTATGATGATGGCGATGGTGCTGCCGAAGCCAACCAGGGCCGCGACGACGGCAGAGGTGATGATCGACAGGCGCATCTTAAAGGCTCCAGGTCCTGAAAGTCAGAGCTTAGCCGTTTAAACCGAACGTTATGGCGAGGCTAGTTCGCGGGGCTCTTTCCTGGAAAACCGTGAACCCCTAAATCTCATGCATGAGTCGCAACACCACCAACGACGTTCCGCCGGACATTCTGGACAATGAGGAGGACGAGGACATCGTCGCCGTTGAGAGCGGCTCGGATGTCGAGTTTGACCTGGAGGCCAATCCGAATTCCGTCAAACGCGGAACGGAGGTCATCAAGCATTTCTGGGCCACGCTCCCCCAGGCGCCGGGGGTGTATCGCATGCTCGATGGCAAGAGGGACGTGCTCTATGTGGGCAAGGCGAAGAGCCTGAAGGCCCGCGTCGGGTCCTATGCGCGCGGTCAGGCGCATTCCAACCGCATTGCCCGCATGATCGGTGAAACGACCTCAATGGAGTTCGTCACCACGGCGACGGAGACCGAGGCGCTGCTTCTCGAAGCGAACCTCATCAAGCAACTCAAGCCCCGCTACAACGTGCTGATGCGGGACGACAAGTCGCTCCCCTACATCCTGCTGACGGCGGATCACGAGGCGCCGCAGCTCGTGAAGCATCGCGGAGCGCGCAAGAGAAAGGGCGATTATTATGGCCCCTTCGCCAGTGTCTGGGCGGTCAACCGCACCATCAATGCGCTGCAGCGCGCCTTCCTTCTGCGTTCCTGCAACGACAGCTATTACGAGAACCGGACGCGACCTTGCCTCCTGTTTCAAATCAAACGCTGCTCCGGCCCTTGCACGAAGGAAATCTCAGTCGACGAATATGCGGAACTCGCCGCCGAGGCGCGGGCGTTTTTGTCCGGCAAGTCGAATGCGGTGAAAGCTCGCATCACCGAGGAGATGCAGGAAGCGGCGGAATCGCTTGAATTCGAACGCGCGGCGCGCTGCCGTGACCGGCTTGCGGCTTTGTCCGCGATTCAGGGCGTGCAGGGCATCAACACGCAATCGGTGGAACAGGCGGATGTATTCGCCATCGACGAGCAGGCCGGCCAGTTTTGCGTCGAGGTGTTCTTCTTCCGCAATTGGCAGAACTGGGGCAACCGCGCCTATTTCCCCAAGGCCGACAAGACCATGACGCCGGGCGAGGTTCTCACCTCCTTCATCGCCCAGTTCTATGACGACAAGCCCGCGCCGCGTCTCGTTCTGCTCTCGCACCAGATCGAGGAAGTCGAGCTGATGGCGGAGGCGCTGTCGACGCGTGCCGAATCCAAGGTGGAGATCGTCACGCCTCAGCGCGGCGAGCGGCGACAGCTCATCGATTACGTGATGCGCAACGCCAAGGAAGGGCTCGGGCGGCGGCTTGCCGACACGGCTTCGCAGCAGAAGCTTCTGGTGTCCTTAAGCCAGGCCTTCGGATTGGCGAAGATCCCCCGGCGTGTCGAGGTTTATGACAACTCGCACATCATGGGTACGAACGCGGTCGGCGCGATGATCGTGGCAGGCGCGAACGGCTTCATGAAGCAGCATTACCGCACGTTCAACATGAGGTCGGAGGACCTGAAGCCGGGCGACGATTACGGCATGATGCGCGAAATGCTGCAGCGCCGCTTCGCGCGGCTGGTCAAGGAAGAGCCGCGGTCACCCTCCAACTCCTCCCCACAAGGAGGAGGGGGGGAGCAGGTCGCTGATGGCTCATCTCAGGTCGCGGTAGAGGAGCCTCATGTTGCTGCCGATGACAGCTTCCCATCCTGGCCCGATCTTGTCCTGATCGACGGCGGCAAGGGGCAGCTCGAGGCGGCGCGTCAGGCGCTGGCGGAAGTCGGGGTCGGGGAGGACGATGTGGCCGTGATCGGTATTGCCAAGGGAAGGGATCGAGACGCCGGGCGCGAAACCTTTTTCAAGCCCGGGCAGCCGCCCTTCAAGTTGCCGCCCCGTGATCCAGCGCTTTATTTCGTGCAGCGCCTTCGAGACGAAGCCCACCGCTTCGCCATCGGCGCGCACCGCGCCAAGCGCAAGCGCGAAATGGTGAAGAACCCGCTCGACGAGATTGCCGGCATCGGACCGTCTCGCAAGCGGGCGCTTCTGCATCATTTTGGCACCGTGAAAGCCATTCAGCGGGCGGCACTGGAGGATCTCGTGAAAGCGCCGGGGGTAAACGCGGCGACGGCTCGCGCGATCTACGATTTCTTTCACGATCGAGGATGAGCGGGCGAAAGCCGAGTGGCACGACCTCGCTTGCCAAGGACCGACGGTCCTCCAATTACGGAGATGTCATCCAACTCAGGTTGACGGAGGAACCTCCGGCATGTTTCCTGCCGCCTTATGAGCATCGCCCCATCCATGCGCCGGTCCAAGGCCTTCAATCTTGCCAACCTCCTGACATATGGCCGGCTCGTGGCGGTTCCCGCCGTGGTCGGCCTCCTGTTCTGGCCGGAAGACCATTGGTCGCGATGGGCCGCTCTCGCCATCTTCGCCCTCGCGGCCATCACGGATTATCTCGACGGGTATGTTGCCCGAGCCTATGCGCAGCAATCCTCGCTCGGGCGCATGCTCGACCCCATCGCGGACAAGCTTCTCGTCGCTGCCTGTCTGTTGATGCTCGTGGCCGACAAGACGATCCAGGGCTGGGCCCTTTGGGCGGCCATCGTCATCCTCTGCCGCGAAATCCTGGTTTCGGGCTTGCGGGAATTCCTGGCCGAACTGAAGGTCAGCGTGCCCGTCAGCCGGGTTGCCAAGTGGAAGACGACGCTTCAACTTCTGGCGGTCGGCTTCCTCATCGCCGGCCCAGCCGGTGAAACGGTTCTGCCCGGCACGGTCCTGATCGGGACGATCCTTTTGTGGGCCTCGGCCATTCTGACCATCTATACCGGCTGGGATTATCTCAAGACCGGCATTCACCACATGATTGATGAGGGGTAGCCCTCCCATGAAACTCGTCTATTTCGCCTGGGTGCGCGAGCGGGTCGGCAGGACGGACGAGGACCTGGATCTGCCGGACGGCATTGCTACCGTTGCTGACCTTGTGCGTTGGCTCAAAGGCCGCGGCGAGGAATACGCGTACGCTTTCGAGAACGAAGCCATCGTCCGCGCCGCCATCGACCATGTCCACGTCAAGCCGGATGCCCCGGTTCTTGGGGCACGAGAGATTGCTTTCTTCCCGCCCATGACCGGGGGCTAACTCTCCCAATCGGGGACAGGTTCTTGACCAGCACCATCCGAATTCAAGCCGAGGGTTTCGAGATCGCCGCCGAGGCGGCGGCGCTGACGACAGGCCGGGCAGATATTGGCGCTGTGATCGCCTTCACCGGGTTGTGCCGGGATGAAGGCGGACGGCTGTCGGCGCTGGAGCTTGAGCATTATCCGGGCATGGCGGAGGCGGAACTCGCCCGCATCGCGGCTCAGGCCGAGGAGCGATGGCCTCTAATGGGGCTCACGATCATTCACCGGTTCGGCAAGATTGCACCGGGTGAGGAGATCGTGCTCGTCCTGACGGCCTCCGCCCATCGCCGCGCCGCCTTCGAGGCTGCCGAGTTCCTGATGGACTATCTCAAGACCCACGCGCCCTTCTGGAAGCGCGAGCATCTGAAAGACGGGACGGTCGGGGCATGGGTCGAGGCGAAGAGCGGGGACGATTTGGCCGCCGAGCGCTGGGCCTGATTTTCAGGTCGAATTTTTAGCCCCCACGCCATCTTCACGTGCCTCTATCGATCGATGAACGGTCACGCTTGACGTTATGGCAGGGGAGGAGGAGCATTTCACAGGGCTGACGAGGGGAGGTGCATCATGCGCCGCGTCGTCGTCGTGTTTCTGACCATGCTCGCCGGTGCGCCGGCCAATGCGGGCGCTGAGCCCGGTTCCTCTTATCGTCAGGCCCAAACGCCCGAGCACAATCTGCCGGATTGCTATTGCCGGGCCAACGGGCGGGTTTTCGCCATGGGAGAAAGGGTCTGCCTCAGAACGCCTCGCGGCGCACGGATCGCGCAATGTGGGATGGCGATCAACGTCACGTCCTGGGAGATCACCGAAATTCCATGCCCCGAGTCGTGAACACGGTCTTCGCGCGGATGATCGAGGAATCCCTAGAAAACGCCAGCGACGATCGCGCCGATGAACCCGAGTGAAATGCAGACCGCCGCGATGTTCAGTTTCGACGCCAAGTCCAGATCCGACATCGGGTTCATGATGAGGCCCTCTGAATGGAGAGTTAGCTTAGCAAGCGGATGCGGGATTGGAAAGGCCCAGCCGAAAGTCGATCTGCCGTGGGGTAGTCGCGGGGTAGCGTTGAATTTACTTCTTAAGTGTTAAACGCGCTCCCTACGAAAGAAGAGTTTTCGTAAAATCTCATTCGGAAAGCCTTTTTCAAGTCGCGTTTCTGCCGAAAGTCATGCGGGTCACAGAAAATGATTCTACTCCTTTCGTGACGCTTAAGCGGCAACAAGATGAAGGGCGCAATTGTTCTCCCCGCGCGCTGCTCAACGGACTTTTCCGGTAAGGAGGTGCGTCGTTGACGCGATGTTTACGCAATCCCCGCTAGCCTCACTTCATGCGCCGTGGGTTAGTTGCGTTTTTCGCCCTCTCGCTTGTCGGATTTGGGCTTACAGGTTGCGGGTTGTTTCGGTTCGAGCAACGCGAGCCTTGGCGCGCGCAAGCGGAACAGGCCTGTCTCTCGCAGAGGCTCGTCCAACCCTCTGCTTATATGGCCTTGTCATCGAAGATCGACGGGCCCGGCATCTGCGGCATGGACTATCCTTTCAAGGTCGCGGCTTTCACCAACGGCTCGGTGGGTTTGACGTCAAAAGTGACGCTCGCCTGTCCCATCATTCCCCGGATCGACACCTGGCTCGACGAGATTGTGAGGCCCGCGGCGGAGATGTATTTCGGCGTCCCTGTCGTCGATTTGAAGGCAGGGTCATATTCCTGCCGCCCGCGTAACAATCAGCGGGGCGCGAAACACTCCGAGCACGCCTTCGGCAATGCCCTTGATGTCATGGCCTTCGTTCTCGCCGATGGCCGGGAAATTTCGGTCGTGAAGGGCTGGAAGGGCAATCCGTCGGAGCAGGAATTCCTGCGTGAGGCGTTTGTCGGTGCGTGCCGGTATTTCTCTACCGTTCTCGCTCCGGGTTCGGATGCTTTCCACTACGATCACCTGCATATCGACCTTGCCCGCCACGACCCGCGCGGCGACCGGCGCATCTGCAAGCCGATCATCAAGTTCACGCCCCGCATCGATCCGGATCATGGCCGACCGACGGCTCGGGTGACGCCGCCGCCTTCCGCCGATCTCGCCCCCATCGATATGGAGGAGGACGTGCCGGAGGAGGAGTTCGCCGCCCCGTCGCAGGGGGGTGGGACTTCGCTGATGTCGTCCGCGCCCCGTCCCGCGGTGAGCGTAGGCTTCTCGGCCGATCTGCCGGGGCCGAGCGGAGCCTATTCGAGGACCCAGCAGCTTCAACCCCAGGCCCAGCCGCTGCCCCAGGTCTACGCACCATCGGCATCTTCTCGTCCTTCAGCGGGTGCGCCTCTGGCGTTGAACGGTCATGGAATATATTAAAGCATTCACCTGAGCCTTGACCTTCCCGCGCGTCGCCCACATGGTCCAGGTAAGACATTCGATCTGTTGGAGCATTACAATGAAGTGGCTGGCGGCTTTCATGACTTGTGTACTGCTGAGCACGCCTACGATGGCGCGCGAAGTGACGCCCGCCGAACAACGCGACCGTTCGTACAACGCCAATCTTCCCTCCTGCGAAGATCCGATGGTGCTGCAGGATATTGTCTGGGGATTCGCGCGCAAAGAGAGCCGGTTCTGGGATTCTTCGGCAGAAATCGTTGGATTCGAAAGGGTGGGTGAAGTGGCCTGGCGCCCCTGGGGCCTCGACTACATTCCCCGTCGATTTTGCTCGGGCACGGTGATCGTCTCGGACGGCAAGAAGCGGCGAATCAACTTCTCCATTCGCGAGAAGCTCGGATTCATTGGCATTGGCTGGGGCACCGAGTCGTGCGTGGACGGGTTCGACCGCGACTACTCCTATGCTCCCCATTGCAAGCAGGCGCTGCCTTGATTTCGCGCTGGTGCCTCATCGTTGCAGGCACCTGCTTTCTCGCGGCATTCCCCTCCATCGCGCAAACGATTCGCGAAACGAGGGGAGGTCCGGCCGGCGAGTTTGACTTTTACGTCCTCGCCTTGTCCTGGTCGCCGGGCTTCTGCCAGACCACCGGAAGCGCCCATGGGCGAAAGCAATGCGAGGAAGGCAACGGGCTAGGCTTCGTCGTTCACGGCCTGTGGCCACAAAATGAGCGAGGGTATCCCAGCTTCTGCGAGCCGAGCGGGCGTTTTGTGCCACGCGCGGTCATTGGAGAGGCCCATGGCCTTTTCCCTGATGACAATTTGGCTCGCTATCAATGGCGCAAGCACGGCACCTGCACGGGAGAAAGCCCCAGCGGCTATTTCCGCGCGGTTCAACGGGCCCGGGATCGCGTCCGGATCCCCGAAAGCCTCGCGCGCTTGCAAAGCGATGTGAAGGTCATGCCTATCGAGGTCGAACGGGCCTTCGCGGAAGCCAATCCGGGCCTACGTCCCGAGATGATGTCGGTTGCATGCGGGCGGCGCTTGTTTCAGGAAATCCGTATCTGCCTCGACCGCGATCTTCGCGGCTTTCACCAATGTCCCCAAGTCGACCGCGACGCGTGCCGTGGCGGTGAAATCACGATCCCGGCGATCCGGTAGAGCCTTATGAATTACCGTCACGCATTTCACGCCGGCAATTTCGCCGATGTCATGAAGCACGCGCTCCTCGTGCGCATCATCGCCTATCTCCAGCGCAAGGAGACGCCGATTCGGGTCATCGATACCCATGCCGGAATCGGCCTCTATAATCTCGCCGGAGATGAGGCGGGCCGGACAGGGGAATGGGTCGATGGGATCGGCCGACTCGATGAGGCTTTTGCGCCCGACGTCGAGAACCTGCTCGCTCCCTATCGCAAGGTTGTGGCCGATGTCCGTGCGAGGCATGGCGAGACCACCTATCCCGGCTCGCCTGCAATCGTGCGCGAACTCCTGCGCAGGCAGGATCGCGGCGTCTTCGTTGAGCTTCATCCGGCTGATTACGCGGTGCTGAGCGAGGCCTTCAATGCGGTTACAAATCTGAAGGTCCTGCATCTCGATGGGTGGACCGCGCTTCATGCTTTGATCCCGCCGAAGGAGAAGCGTGGTCTGGTGCTGATCGATCCGCCCTATGAGAAGCCGAACGAGTTGGAGAGGCTCGGCGAGGAACTTCTGGCTGCCGTGAAGAAGTGGCCGACAGGCGTCTATGCGAGCTGGTATCCCATCAAGGCCGTCGAGCCTGTCGATGCGCTGACCGCCAGACTCAATGCGGAATGTCCACGTCCGGGCCTTCGCCTCGAACTCTTTGTCAACGATCCGCGCGACCCGACGCGCCTGAATGGCAGCGGACTCTTCGTTCTCAATCCGCCATGGTCCCTGCGCGCGGAGGCGGAAATCCTCCTGCCGGCGCTCGCGGAGCGCCTGTCGCGGGGCGGCTATGGCGGCTATCGCTGCGAGGCTTTTGGGCCGCCCGCATAAAACCGATTGCCGGCCGGTCTTTCCGGGTTCATGAAGACATCCTTCCCTTGGCAGGATCTCTCGCATGCTCATTCTTCGCACGTCTCCCGCATCGCCTTTCGGACGGAAGGTCAAAATCGCGGCGTCTCTCCTTGGCTTGTCGGATCAGATTGAACTCGTCGATGCCGATACGTCGAGCCCCAACGATTCATTACGGCAGCAAAACCCTCTTGGAAAAATCCCGACCCTGATTCTGGAAAATGGGGAGACGCTCTACGACTCCCGGGTGATCGTGGAGTATCTCGATCATCTGGCAGGCGGTGGGCGAGTGCTCTCGTCGGGGTGGGACCGTTTCGCGGCCCTGCGTCAGCAGGCGCTGGCGGATGGCATCATGGATGCGACTCTGCTCCAGGTTTATGAAGGCCGCTGGCGCGCCGAGGATAAGCGCGAACCGAAATGGGTTGAGCATCAGACCGGGAAGGTACAGCGCGCGCTCGACTACGCGGAGGCTCACCTCTCGACACCGTCAGCCAATGTGCATATCGGCCATATCACGCTCGCTTGCGCTCTCGGTTACCTTGACCTGCGCATGGCTGGGAAGTGGCGCGACACCTATCCCAGATTGGTGGCATGGCTCGCCGATTTCGAAGCGCGTGTGCCGGCCTTCGCCAAAACCAAGTTCACGGCGTGATCATAAAAAAGGCCCGGGTTTCCCCGGGCCTTTTCCCATCGCCGAAGCGACGAAGGCTTAGAACGTGTTGAACTTGTAGTTCAGGCCCGCGCGAACGACGCCGAACTCGTTGTTCTTGTTGTTGGTGAGGCCAACCGTGTTCACCAAGCCGAGAGCAAAGAAATCGTTGTTCTTGTTGCGCTCGAGATTTACATAGAGGCCTTCGAGCCGCGCCGTGATGTTGTTGGTGAAGGCGTACTCGACGCCACCGCCGACGGTCCAACCGCCATTCGACGAGCTGCCGCCAAAGAAGCGATCGCCGCCGCCGACGTCGCCATAAGCGAAACCGCCGGTCAGGTAGACCAGCGTACGATCGAAGGCCACACCCGCGCGAGCACGGACAGTGCCGAAGTAGTTTCCGCTGTTGTTGTTATTCCGGAAGCCGACCAGAGCCGGGTTCAGGAAAAGGAAATCGTTGTTTCTGCTGCGGCCGATATCCGCATACTGGATGTCGGTTTCGGCACCGATGACGAACGAGCCAACCTGATAATTGTAGCCGATCTGGCCACCACCGGTGAACCCGCCGTTGTTGTTGTTGTTGCCTTCCACGAAGCCGACGCCCGGGACGAAAACTCCATGATTGCTGTTGGAGTTCCACGCACCACCGGCGTTCACGCCGACGTAGAAACCGGTCCAGGTGAAGAGCGGAACGATGATCGGGGCGGGCGGGGCGGCCCGAACCGGGAGATCCGCAGCGGCAGCGGCTCCTGCGAAGCCGAAGAGAGCGACACTAGCGAGAAGGAGTTTCTTCATGGTCTCTTTCCTATCGATGTCTTGGTCCACGAGGCCGGAACTCATTTTTCAGGCCGATTCGGACTACGATTTCAATATAGAGCGGAAGCCTCATGAGAGCTGTGACATGACAACCACAGGGCGAGAACGTACTATGGCAGCATTGTGGCGGCAAGGTGTAGAGTATTCCCCTTTGGCATTACGCGCTTTCATAACGCTCAGCTTTTGATTTGGTTCGATTGCGAGTTAAAAAAATGTCTTTTTCTAGGCGAACATACTATCTTATGTAACTAAGTTTCATAAAATCACGAGGGAGACATATGGGGCAGGCGGCATTGATTACTGGAGGCGCTCAGCGGATCGGCCGGAGCATCGTCGAGAGGGTTGCTCGCGAGGGCTACGCGGTCGCGATCCACTGCAATCGGTCGGTCAGTGAGGCCGAGGCTCTCGCGACCCGCATCCGTTCCGAGGGAGGAGCGGCCGGTGTGGTTCAAGCTGATTTGGCCGACGCGTCAGCCGTCAGTGGATTGATGGAGCGGGCCGCGGGAGTGGTCGGCCCTCTGACGCTCCTCGTGAACAATGCCTCGGAATTCGAACCCGATGAGATTCAAACGCTTTCCGAAGCACGATGGGATCGGCATTTTGCCATCAATCTTCGTGCGCCGGCATTCCTTGCGCGGGATTTCGCGCGGCAACTCCCGGCCGGGCAGGATGGCTGCATCATCAATATCGCCGATCAGCGGGTCTGGAAGCCGACGCCACAATTCTTCTCCTACACGCTGACCAAAGCGGCGTTGTTCACCGCGACGCAGACGATGGCCCAGGCGCTTGCGCCGCGAATTCGCGTCAACGCAATCGGCCCTGGGCCCACTTTGGCGAATGAGCGCCAAGGGAGTGAGGACTTCGCCAGACAGAGCGCCGCCATTCTTCTCGGGCATGGCGGCACGCCGGATGAGATCGCGGACGCCGTGATCTTTCTCGCGCGATCGCGCAGCATCACCGGACAGATGATCGCCGTCGATGGCGGGCAGCATCTCGCCTGGCAAACCCCGGACGTTTTTGGCGTCAGGGAGTGAGCGTGATCGCGGAGATCAGCCTGCCGTAATCGGGCTCGTTGCGATGCGTCGTGCGGCGATAGCTGAAGAAGTAATCCTCGTTGGAATAGGTGCAGAGCCCGAGATTGGTGAATTCCGCGATTCCGGCTGCTTCGAGGCGCGTGCCGATGAAGCCGGGGAGATCGAACATCGCGTGATCGGCTCGCTCGCTCGGCTCGAAAAAACGCCGATAGCCGGCGTCCGCGTCCGTGAATCGGGTCACGAAATCCGGGCCGACCTCGTAAGCCGCCTGACTGATCGTCGGGCCAAGCACGGCAACGATCTGCTCGCGCTTCGCTCCAAGCCGCTCCATGGCCTCGATGGTGCCTTCGAGCACGCCCGTCAAAGCGCCGCGCCAGCCGGCATGTGCCGCGCCGATGACACCCGCATGGGGATCGGCAAACAGGATCGGGCCGCAATCCGCCGTGGTGATTCCGAGAGCGATGCCCGGCACCGCCGTCGCCATGCCGTCGGCCTTGGGACGTTCAGCCGCCCATGGCCCTTCCACAATCACCGCATCGGGGGAATGGATCTGGTGAACGCTGATCAAGGCGTTCGGCGCAACGTTCAGATCCTCCGCCATGCGGCGGCGATTCTCGGCGACCTTCGCCGGATCGTCCGATGACCCCAGTCCCCCATTCAAGGATGCATAGATGCCCTCCGACACGCCGCCTTGGCGCGTGAAGAAAGCATGATGCAGATTGGGGTAGCAGGCGAGTTCGGGCGCTTCGATGAACATGGCTTCACATCCTCGCCGGCGTGAGAGGGTGAGGGGGCAATCCGGGCACGGCTTCAAGGCCCGCGTGGCTTATCGCCAAAACCTTAAAGAGCCCACCCATTTCCGTTGGTCCGCGTGCAATCAGGCGGGCAAGGGCGCGGTCGATATCCGCTGCTTGAGCAGGCGTCGCACGTTGTTTCAAGGATGCGGCGCGCGCCTCGATTCCGAGGGCCTGGAGAAACTCGCCCTGTGTCGCCATGCCGTGAATGCGGACCTTGTTGCCCGCTGCCGTCTCGGCAAGACGCTGAAAATCCACATGTGTCGTCAGATCGGCCTCTCCAGGCTCGGACAATGGATCGACATGCTGGTGTTGCTTCAACGCTTGCAGGGTGTCGCCGAAAGCCGGTCCCCAATAGCCGTAATCGATGATCAGCGCGGCCCCGGTTTCGCAAGCGAGCCGGTGGGAGAGGCCCTTCATCAGCGCAATCGAGGTGGCCGGCCATTCGCGAATGGCTCCCGGATGGGGCGGCTTGCCGAGAGGAGCCTCAGGCTCCGCGCGAAGCCCAAAGACGAGGTGTTCGCCCTCGAGGCCGACCAGGCGTTCGCACCAACCGCGATCCGTCGCGACGAACTGGCGGACAGGGAGTGCGTCGAAGAACTCGTTGGCCACGAGAAGGGCAGGTCCCTCCGGCACATCCTCGATCCGGTCATGCCATGCAATCTCGAAACCGGACGTGGCGAGCATTGCTCGTTGCCGCTCGCGCAAGGTCGGGCTCGTCTCTACGAGATGGACGGACACGGCAGACCGGAAATCGGGCAGGAGCCGCGATGCGCGCAGGAGATCGGCCATAAGGGTTCCGCGACCGGGCCCCAGCTCGATCAGCCGGCAGGGGGAAGGGCGTCCCATGGCATGCCAGACTTCCAGCATCCACAGCCCGATCAATTCCCCGAACATCTGGCTGATCTCGGGGGCGGTGGTGAAGTCGCCCACGGCGCCGAGCGGATCGCGGGTGGCATAATAGCGCTCGAGGCACAGACCCATATAGCGCTCGACGGTGATCGGCCCCTCGAAGGCGATCAGGTCGCGCAACTGGTCCTCAAGCGTCCTCACGCGGGTTCGGCCGCAGCAGCAGGGCGCGTGTATCCGCGCGCCGCGATCCAGATGATCGCCAGTCCAAGAATGGCCATCGGAACGGAGAGGAGCATCCCCATGGTGATGCCGCCGCTCAAAGCCTGAATGGAGGAGCCGAACAGGAATCCGAGTTGCTCATCCGGCTCGCGGAAGAACTCGCATACGATACGGGCAATCGCGTAGCCGAGCACGAAAATGCCGCCGAGGAGGCCGGGGCGACGGAAGCCGAGGCGATTGACGGCGAAGGCCATGATGACGAAGAGCACCAATCCCTCGCCGAACGCTTCATAGAGCTGGCTCGGATGCCGAGGCAGGGGCCCGGCGTGAGGGAAGACGACGGCGTAGGGAAAGTCCGGCGCGGGCCGTCCCCACAATTCGCCATTGATGAAATTGGCGAGGCGGCCGAAGAACAGGCCCAGCGGCGCGACCACCGAGGCGAGATCGAGCATCGCCAGCGCGTTGAGCCCGCGCGACCGCGAGAAGAGCATGATGGCGAGCGCCGCTCCGGCGAACCCGCCGTGGAAGGACATGCCGCCGCGCCAGACCGCGAAGATCTCGAGCGGCTGCGCCAGATAGGCGCTGAGGTTGTAGAACAAGACGTAGCCGATACGCCCGCCGAGCACGACGCCGAGCGCCACCCAGACGATGAGATCGTCGATGTCGAGGGGCTTCGGCTGGCGCAGGGGCTCCCAGAGGCGCGCGCTTGCCGCGAGGCGCTTGGCGTAGAACCAGCCCCCCAACAGCCCGGCTACGTAGGCCAGAGCATACCAGCGGATCGCGAAGGGGCCGATGGTGACGGCGACCGGATCGATGACGGGAAAGGATAGGGCAACGAGAGGCATGGGCATCAAGCCTTCAACAACACGCAGCCATTGGACCGGAGGCGGAGGGATCGTCAACCCTGTTGCAGTTCGCTTCGAATGGGCCCACATGTGGGCAACGGCGGCCGCAGGCCCATCCCCTTCATTTTGGACGAATTTTCATGACCCAGTCTTCCAACCGGATCTTCGACGAAATCGCTCGCTTGGCGACGGACGCGGCTGGTGCCGCCCAAGGGGTTCGTCGCGAGATCGAGACCGTGGTGAAGGCCCAGATCGAGCGCCTGATCAAGGATATGGACATCGCCACGCGCGAAGAGGTCGAGGTCCTGCGCGAAATGGTCACCGCCGCGCGCGAAGAGAATGAGCGCCTCGAGGCTCGCATCAAAGCTCTTGAAGAGAAGCGGGGCTGAGCGGCGGCCCGTTCGTCGCCCGCACGCATTCCCCCCATTCCGTCAGCACAGGCCGCCTGCTGTGGACAGGTCATGCCGCTGCATTGTGAGCCGAGCTAAAATCTTAGACTGTCGATTCATGAGCTGATTCGCGTTTGGAACGAATGAAAGTGTCGAATATTCAAGTTATTCGACAGCTTTAGTTCGATCTGCACCTGAGTTTACGTAACGCTATTGCCTGTAAGTGTTGTATTATTTCAGGCGATTGAGTTTTTTGGATTGATATGCCGCAGCTTCACATCGAAATTGACCGCTTGGAGCATCCCCTCGACATCGTCGAGCGGCTCGCTTCGCTCCGCGATTGGATCTTCGATCGGGCGGAGACAGACGAGATGTCGGTCTCCGTCGCGGGGCGGTGGACGGATTATCACGTCGCTTTCACCTGGATCGAGGGTGTGGAGGCGCTGCATGTCGCCTGCGCGTTCGATCTCAAGGTTCCGGAGCGGCGTCGCCAGGACGTGTTGCAGCTCATCTCCCGCATCAACGAACAGCTCTGGGTCGGGCATTTCGACCTCTGGAGTTCGGAAAACGTGGTGATGTTCCGCCACGCCCTGTTGCTCGCGGGTGGCGCGGACCCGACGCACGGACAATGCGAGACGATACTGCGCGTGGCGGTCGAGGCCTGCGAGCGATATTTCCAGGCCTTCCAGTTCGTCGTGTGGGCGGGCAAGTCTCCGCGCGAAGCTCTCGACAGCGCTCTTTTCGAAACCGAAGGCGAAGCCTGACCTAGCCTCGACAGGGCAGGGCGGAGGTGGATAGAGTGCGGCCCCGCATTTATTCCATCCTGCCAGGTTCCCATGACGATCCGCGCTTCCCACCTGCCGTCCTCCCTCACCCTCGTTGGAGCCGGGAAGATGGGCGGCTCCATGCTGGAGGGGTGGCTCGCCGTCGGCCTGCCGGCGTCCGGTGTCACCGTGATCGATCCGCGTCCCTCCGAGGAGATGGCGCGCTTTTGCGCTGATCGCGGGATCGCCCTGAATCCGAGCCGCCCAGCGATTTCCGATGTGCTGGTGCTCGCCATCAAGCCGCAGATGCTGGATGAGGCCGCTGCCCAGCTCAACGGACTTCTGGGGCCCAAAACCGTCATTGTTTCCATTCTGGCCGGTAAGACCATCGGCGATCTGAAAGGCCGCTTGCCCGCCGCCACCGCTATCGTGCGCGCCATGCCGAACCTGCCGGCCAGCATCGGTCGCGGGGCGACGGGAGCGGCCGCCAATGCCGAGGTGACCGAGGCGCAGCGTCTCATGGCGGACGCGCTTCTGCGGTCTAACGGAATCGTCGAGTGGTTATCGTCCGAGGACCTGATCGATGCCGTGACTGCCGTATCGGGCTCGGGTCCGGCCTATGTTTTCCATCTGGTGGAGTGTCTGGCGGAAGCCGGGGCCGCAGCGGGCTTGCCCGCGGATCTCGCCCAGCGCCTGGCGCGGGCGACCGTCACGGGAGCTGGCGAGTTGCTGTTCCAGAGCGATCTATCGCCGGATACGCTTCGCCAGAACGTCACGTCGCCGGGCGGTACGACGGCGGCCGCGCTGCAGGTTCTGATGGCGGAGCCACATGGCCTCAAGGCGCTGATGCGCGATGCCGTGGCTGCGGCAAAGCGGCGTGCGGAAGAACTCTCGGGCTGAGGGGCATGTCCATGGCGCGGCGAGCGCCTAGATTAAACTTCTCAAGCCCATCGAGGAGGACGGCATGACGGCGGAAGCTTCATCCAAGCGCAAGGCGATTGTCGAAGCTCTTATGGAGCTGGCCTCCCGGCGCTCGTGGACCGACATCGAGATCAAGGATATCGCGCAGGCTGCAAACGTATCCCTGGCCGAGTTTTGCGACGCCTTCCCCTCGAAGGGCGCGGTGCTCGGTGCTTTCTCGCGCCAGATCGACCGTCAGGTTCTTGAGAGCGCGACCGATGACCTCGCGCACGAGCCGCCGCGCGAACGCATCTTCGACGTGATGATGCGTCGCCTCGATGCGCTCACACCCTACAAGGCCGCGCTGCGCCGCATTGCCAAGGACTTGCGATACGACCCGCTGTCGCTGGCTGCCCTCAATCGGGCCGCGCTCAATTCCCAGCGTTTCATGCTGGCGGCGGCCAATATCCCGACCGAGGGCCCCTTGGGCAAGCTGAAGCTTCAGGGGGCTGTGGTGGTCTTCACCAAGACGCTCGGCACCTGGCTCGACGAGGATGATCCCGCGTTGGCCAAGACCATGGCGCGGCTTGATCGCGAACTCCGTCGCGGCGAGCGCATTCTGGAACAGGCCGAGGACGTGCGCCGGCTGACGGCACCGTTTCGGGCTTTCGGACGCGCGGTGATGGAAGGGCGCAGGTCCCGGAGACGCGATCGCCGCTCCGACGGAGAAGCAGAAAATCCCGCAGCGACCATTTAAGCTGCGATTTGGGGGCACTATGGATCATACAAGTTCGGGGACGCCGCAGATCGCGTTCGGCGATTTTCTGAAGGTCGACATCCGGGTCGGGCGCATCGTCGCCGCCGAGCCCTTTCCGGAAGCACGCAAGCCAGCATTCAAGCTCACCATCGATTTCGGGCCCGAGATCGGCACGAAGCGCTCGTCGGCGCAGATCACGGTCAATCATGCTTTGGACGACCTCGTCGGCCGTCAGGTCCTCGCGGTCGTGAATTTCCCGCCGCGCCAGATCGGGCCGTTCATGTCGGAGGTCTTGACCCTCGGCGTGCCCGACGGCGATGGCGAGGTGATGCTGATCGGCCCGGATCGGGACGTGCCTGTCGGCGGGAGGCTCTATTGATGAATGATGTTGCGCAGGGCTTGATGATCGGCGAAGGGCAGCGGCTGCTGCTTGGCCTCAGAGCCGGCCATAAGCGGGCCTACCCCCATTGCTGGGACATGTTCGGCGGTCATTTCGAGGTGGGGGAGACGCCTGAACAGGCGCTCGTCAGGGAATTTCAGGAGGAACTCGGCACCACCGTCACGCGGTTTCGCGCGATGGGCACCATGCCCGAGCCGAATCCGCAAGTGAACGGCCCCAAAATTTACCATCTCTTCCTGATCGAAGCATGGGACGGCGAGCCTGCGAATGTCAGCGACGAGCATACCGACATCGATTGGTTCGACGCGGCCCAGGCGCTCGCACTGGACAGGCTGACCGATCCTGCTCGCCACCAGATCGAAACCTGGCGGGGCTTGTCATCAAGCCGGTAGGCGAACCGTCGCGCGCAGGCCCCCTGAAGGGCTTTCGCCCAGAGTGATGTCGCCGCCGTGAGAGCGGGCGATGTCGCGGGCGATCGCCAGGCCGAGCCCCGAGCCGCCTTCATCCTGATTGCGGGCCTCGTCGAGCCGCACGAAGGGCTTGAAGACCTCCTCGCGCATGTCCATGGGGATGCCCGGTCCATCATCGTCAACGTGAAGCACCAGCCAGCGGGTTTCGTGATTGGCGGAGATGCCGATCTTGTCGCCATGCCGAGCGGCGTTGGCGACGAGATTGAAGAGAAGCCGACGAAAGGCGTCGGGGCGAACCGTAATCATCGGGTCGCCGACAATGTCGAGATCCGTCGCCTGCCCCTGCCGCTCCGCGTCGGACTGAACCTCCTCCAGCAACAGACGCAGATCCGTCTCGATAGCTTGCTCGCCGGTGTCACCACGCGCGAAAGCAAGATAGCCCTCCAACATCCGGCTCATCTCATCCACATCGCGCTTCAAGTCCTCGACCTCCGGCGTCTGTTTCAACAGGGCGAGAGAGAGCTTGAAACGGGTGAGGATGGTGCGCAGATCATGGCTGACGCCGTTCAACATGGTCGTGCGCTGTTCCATGTTGCGTTCGATGCGGCGCTTCATCTCGAGGAAGGAATGGCCGGCCTGACGCACCTCGCGCGCCCCGCGTGGGCGGAACTCGATCTCCCGCCCCTTGCCGAGCGCTTCCGCCGCTTCCGCCAAACGCAGGATGGGGCGGATCTGGTTGCGCAGGAAAAGAATGGCGATGCCGAGCAGAACGAAGGACGAGCCGCCCATCCAGACCAGGAAGATGTGGGAGTTCGAAGCATAAGCCTGGCTGCGCCGCGCCAGCACGCGCATGACGTTGTTCTGGTCGAGCTTGACCCGGATTTCGATGTAGTTCGATTTGCCGACCGTATCCATCCAGTACGGGCGGTCGATCTGGCGGCGAAGCTCCTCGGAGAGGGTCTCGTCGAGGATCGAGAAAAAGGGCTTTGGACTGGGCGAGGGCAAGTCCGTGTCGTGGAGAATATCCACGTCGAGCTGCAAGCGGTCCGAGGCGATGCGCGACAGGGTCGTAGCGTCCGCATCCTGCGGGTAGCTCCCATAGATGTCCACGAGCGCCGAGATGTCAGCGGTCACGGCAGCGGACAGGCGACGGGTCACGAGCTGCCAATGGCGCTCCATGAACACGTATGCGACGACCGATTGCAGCAGCACCACCGGCGCGATGATGATGATGAGCGAGCGGGCATAAAGCCCCTTCGGCAGGAATCGGCCAAACCACCGGGTGGCCCGGTCGAGGGGCGAATAGTTCAGGGCTGCGCCAATCTTCATCGATCGACGAGGAGGCGGTAGCCGATACCGCGCACGGTTTGCAGGAAAATCGGATTGGCCGGATCGATCTCGATCTTGCGGCGCAACCGGTTGATCTGGACGTCCACCGTTCGCTCGTTCGCGGCGATCCCATTGCCCGAAAGCGCCTCTCGCGGGACGTTGTCGCCGGCATGGGCGCCAAGGATCGTCAGGATTTCCCGCTCGCGCTCGGTGATGCGCACGATGTCATCCTCGCGTCGAAGCTCGCCGCGCTCGAAGCGGAACGAGAACGGCCCAAAATGGATGATTTCGGGCGGGTCATCGTTTCCATTCCCTGCGACGGGGATGGCGCGCTTGAGGATGTTGCCCAGACGAAGAAGCAGCTCACGCGGCTCGAAAGGCTTCGATAGATAGTCGTCCGCGCCGATTTCCAGCCCTGTGACCCGGTCATCCGCATCGGCGCGCGCGGTGAGCATCAGGATCGGCACCTGGGAGGTCTGCCGGAGGCTGCGCGCATATTCGAACCCGGTCTCGCCCGGCATCATCACATCGAGCACGAGAGCGTCGAAGACGAAGTTTTCCGTCTTCGCCCGCGCTTCCGCCGCGCTCGCCGCCGTCGTCACCCGGTAGCCATTCTCGGTGAGGAAGCGCGCCAGGAGATCGCGCAGGCGTCGATCGTCGTCCACCACCAGGACGTGGGGCGCGTGGTCGGGAATGTCGATGCGTGTGGCTTCCATCAGGCTCGGCGTTTCTATCGGTATCCTGCTTATCAGGTTTCCCCGGCCCCGAATACGAGGCGCTCCACGTGGTCGCGGTCATCAGGATCAATGAGGCGCAGGAGATAACCGCTGATCAATGCCTTCCCCTCCGGTTCCAGATCGGCCAATGCCTGCATGATACGGCGCGTCTGCAATTTGGCGAGCTTCAGGGCCAAATCATGACCTTGAGCGGTTACATAGAGCAGCCGTTGTCGCCGATCAGCCGTGCCCATGCGGCTTTCGACGAAATCCTTCTCGATCAGCTCCTTCAGCACCCGGTTGAGGCTCTGTTTGGTGATGCGCAGAATATCGAGCAGTTCGGCAATCGTCAGACCGGGCTGGCGATCGACGAAATGCAGGACGCGATGGTGCGCGCGGCCAAAACCGTACTCGTCCAGGATCCGGTCTGGATCGCTGACGAAGTCGCGATAGGCGAAAAAGAATAATTCGATGAGGTCATAGGCGGGCACCTCGTCTAAGATGTCCTTACCAAGCCTCTGGGAGCGTACAGCCGGGATCGCGTCAGGCACCGTCCTTGTCCATTTTTAAGTCAGCCTTGTTGACATATCTCAGGACGATTGTTACTCGTCAAGGCGCTTCCGTGAAATGAATGAACTCGAAACTCCACGGACGCACACCGGAAATTACGCGACCCCGGTGAGCCATAAGGTCGATATTCAAGGAGAAGAACGATGTCCGCTACCCCCTTCGATCAACGTGATGGATGGATTTGGTATGATGGGCAGATCGTACCTTGGAAGGACGCCCAGCTCCACGTGCTGTCGCACGGCCTCCATTACGGCTCGAGCGTCTTCGAGGGTGAGCGGGCCTATGGCGGCCAAATCTTCAAATCGACCGAGCATTCCGAACGATTGAAGAAGTCCGCCGAAATCCTCGATTTCGAGATTCCGTATTCGGTTGCGGAGATCGATGCCGCCAAGCACCTCATCTTGCAGAAGAACGGACAGACCGACGCCTACTTGCGTCCGGTCGCCTGGCGCGGCTCCGAGATGATGGGCGTGGCGGCGCAGCACAACAAGATCCACCTCGCGATCGCCAGCTGGGAATGGCCGAGCTATTTCGATCCGGCCCAGAAGATGAAGGGCATTCGCATCGACATGGCGGATTATTGCCGTCCGGATCCGGCGACCGCGCCGTCCACGGCGAAGGCGGCGGGTCTCTATATGATCTGCACCATCTCCAAGCACCGGGCCGAGCGCAAGGGCTATGCCGACGCGCTGATGCTCGATTGGCAGGGCCGCGTCGCCGAGTGCACGGGAGCCAATGTGTTCTTCATCCGCGACGGCGCCGTCCATACGCCCATCGCGGACTGCTTCCTCGACGGCATCACCCGCCGCACGGTGATCGATCTCGCCAAGCGTCGCGGCTTTGAGGTGCAAGAGCGGCGGATCATGCCGGAGGAGCTGTCCAGCTTCAGCGAGTGCTTCATCACCGGAACGGCTGCCGAGGTGACGCCCGTGTCCGAGATCGGACCGCATACCTTCAAGCCGGGCAGCATGACCCAGACGCTGATGGACGATTACACCGCCGAGGTGCAGCCGAAGGCCAAGGCGGCCTAAGCTGTTCCTTTGAAGGCAAGCCAAGCCCGACGCGGACGTCTCAAATTCGTCCGTGTCGGGAACTCGGTTGAAGGTGGGTTTCGCGCCTTCAACGCACTCTTGATCCTCGGCCTCAGTTCAGAGGCCGGAGCTGGCGTTCGGCCGCTCGGCTATGCCGCGAGGGTGGCTCTTCGTAAGCGCCCAGACCTGTCGCCATCTGTGCCCCCAACGCGAAGAGTTCGGCCTAGCGGGTCCGCTAATCGATTTTTGCGGCCTCTTGTTTGCGGAACAAAATGAGAATATCGGATCATGTCGAGGTCCGGTTCGTTCCCTGTGGATAGCGGGGATGATTGAGGCGTCTCGCCTCGAAGATTCGTTGAGGAACAGACCTCCCAGCCTAGACGTTCCTATGGGGAACGTGCCGTGAACATTAAGGGGTCAAATGCCTCCAGATCCGAAAGTCGACGACCGGGCTGCCGGCCGACACGAGGACCCGCCCGAGGTTGTTGACCCGAAGGCTGATCCGGTCTCGTCTGCCGATCAGCCGGACCCTGAGGAATGGGTGATCGGGTTGGAGCCCATGTCCGCGGCTCAGGCCTCCTACCTGAAGGAGCTCTCCGAAAAGGCGCACGAGCCCGAAGCTTACGATCCCGAGCTCGACAAGGCCGAGGCCATAAAGCGCATCGATCAGCTCAAGAACGAGACAGAGTCCTAAACGGGCCTTGGTCCTAAACAGGCCTTGGGGTTGGCGTGGCCTGCGGATCGGCCTTATATCGCACATAATCACGGACCAAGCCTGAGGCCGGACGCCAACATGACGGACCACGTGTCGACTGCTCAGCTCCGCTCATTGAAGCGCATCTTGAACGCGCCGCTCTTGGTGCTCGCGGTTATCGTCGTGCTTATCGACGACGCCTTCCGAGCCCTCGTCGTGCCGGCCGTTCGCGCGCTCTCTCGCCTGGCGCTGTTCAGGCGGATCGAAACGACCATCGCAGGGCTGCCGGCCCACGTCATTCTGCTTCTCTTCATTATTCCGATCGCGATTTTGGAGCCCTTCAAGCTCTACGCCCTCTATCTCTTCAGCCAGGGTAAGCTCGTGGCGGGCGTTTTGACCTTTGTGATCGCGAAGGTCGTGGGGCTCGGTCTGGCCGAGCGGCTCTTCGCTATCGGTCGCGACAAGCTTTTGTCTATTGGCTGGTTCGCCCGGTGCCACGCCAAAGTGCTGGCTCTTCGCGATTTCGTCCATGGCTGGCTCATAAGCACGAGGCTCTGGCAGCAGGCTCTCCAGGTCGTGCGGATTGTGCTGCACATCGCGGCGCGAGGCCGCACGAAACTCGCGGCGCTCCTTCGTGCAACCGACCGTGGCGGCCGTTTCGCGGCCGCCCGTCGTCGCGTGCGCCGTTACTGGGCTGTCTAAAAGCCACTCGCCCCCTCTTTTGAAAGAGCTGTGCCGTCACCACATGCACTCGCGGGGGCTTTCCGCTCCGAGGGATGAAGAACACGATGATTAGAATTGCCTCTCGCCGAAGCCGCGCGATGATCGCCTTGGCGGCTGTGCTGGTCTTCGCAGGAAGCGCAGCCGAGGCGCGCGTCGGTGGGGGAAAAGGAAGCTTCGGTTCGCGCGGCGCGCGGACCTGGAGTGCGCCGCCGAGCACGAACACCACGCCGAGCGCCGCGCCGATCCAACGCTCACAGACGCCTGATCAGGGCTCCGCGATGAATCGTCCGGGCATGGCCTCTCCGGCGGCTGCCCAGCCGCGCCGCTTCGGATTCGGCACCGGCCTGATGGCCGGCCTCTTCGGTGCGGGCCTGCTCGGTATGCTGATGGGCAACGGCTTTTTCGGCGGCTTGGCTGGCCTCGGCTCGGTGATCGGTCTGCTTGTTCAGATCGGCCTTGTCGTGCTGCTCGTCTCGTTTGCGATGAAATGGTTCCGTCGGCGGCAGCAACCGGCCTATGCGGGTCCGGGTCAGGGTTATGCTCGGTCCATGCCTGATGAGCAGCCCCAGCCCGGTGGTGGCCTCGGGGGCGCGCTGGGCGGAGCGCTCGGTGGTCTCGGGCAGCGGGCCCAGCAGCCCTCGGGCGTGCGCGATGAGGTCGGTATCGGCGAGCGGGACTATGCCGCTTTCGAGCAATCGCTCAACGAGGTGCAGGAGGCTTATTCGCGCGGTGACGTTGCCAAGCTTTGGGCGTTAGCGACGCCGGAGATGGCGGGCTACATGCAGGAAGAGCTGAATGACAATGCGGCGCGTGGTTTGGCGAACCAAGTCTCCAACGTGAAACTGCTTCAAGGTGATCTGGCGGAGGCATGGCGCGAAGGAAGCGCGGAATATGCGACCGTTGCCATGCGCTATTCCCTGGTCGATGTCACGACCGAGAAAGCGACGGGCCGGGTGGTCGAAGGCGACGCCTCGCGGCCTGTCGAGGCGACCGAGGTTTGGACTTTCCGGAGAGATCCGGGCGGCTCCTGGAAGCTCTCGGCGATCCAGCAGAGCTAGGGTCCGACGTTTCTTCCAAACATCAAAACGGCCGGCTCTTCGCCGGCCGTTTTCCATACGACTTCAATGCCGTTCAAGGAGGGCTCAGGAGAGCCGTTCAGGTCGCCGATCGCTGCCGCTTCGGCCCATGGGACGCCGACATCTCGGGTTCGAGGCCCAGGTTCCTCCAGATTGCCGATGAATTCGTCTCGAATTGAGCGAGCCGGCGGCTGATTTCCGCAAGGTTCTCCTCCGCGGTTGCCAGGGTCTTGCCGTCCTTGACCAGCCGATGCCCCGCTTGTGTCAGGATGTTCCAAATGAAGCCGGGGATGTCCGCATCTCCAGAACGCTTCGCGAGCCAGATCAACTGATCGATGCGGTCGACGGCGATGCCGCCACCCGTCACGGCCGACGCGAAGTGCCTGAAAGTGTTGCCATGCCGCGCCTGATCCGCGATGGCCATATTCAACTGACTGGCGTGGGCTTGGCGTTCGGCCAGATCGCGTTCCGGCAGGCACGGATGGCAGACACCGAGCGCGCAAAGATGGAGGACGGCCTGCGTCACTCTCTCCGGTCCGACCTTTGCGAGTGTGGGCTCAGACAGCACGTCCCCGATGGAGCGCGGGCCACGCTCCAATATCGCGATGAGCGAGTCATATAGTTCGCCCTGGAAGTCGGCGCTGTAGCGAAGGCCGCGCAATTTTCGCGGAAAATTACCTCCAGCGCGTGAGAGCACGAACCGGGCCTCGAGCCATTTCTCCTTCTGACCGGATGCTGACAATCGCACCGGTCCTTTGATGAAAATATCGCGCCTGAAATGCTGCTCGACGATGTGATCGCGCACGGTCTGGCGCAAGGACACGTCATCGATTTCATCCAGGAATTTGCTTTGCTCCGGAGACAGATGGAGCGCGTCGATCATGTCGAGCGCGGCGGCCGGCCCGACCCAGGTCAGTTTAGCTTCCGACAGTTCGCGCGCGACATCCGAGAAATAGAACGGGTTGAGATCGCGATTGAAGTACTCGTGTGCGAGATAGTCGGAGTTCTGGGTCTTCAGGCGATCCAGCCGAGAAGCGAGGCCGGGGTGGCTCGCAAAATAGCGGCTGTCGAGTTCCTTGATCTTGCTTGCGAAGTCGAGCGAGGCATTGATGCGCGCCGTCAGGGGGAGCGAGCCCTTGCTCGCCGCGTGCTCGACCATGAGCCGCCGCAAAGGCATGATCGAGGCCCAGCCGGGCATCGAATTGTAAGAGATATAGACAACCCCGCCCGGCTTCAGCTTCTTGCGAATGAACCGCACGATCGACTGGCGATTCTCATCCGAAATCCAGCTATAGATGCCGTGCAGATTGATGAAATCGAAGTCGGGAAGGTCGTCGCGGTCGACGAACTCTACGAAGCTGTCGTCCGCGAACTGGACGTTCTTGAGTTTCGCGGATCGCGCCAAAGCGTGGGCGCCGGCGATATGGCCCGGGTTGAAATCGGTCGCGTAGAACTGGATATGCGGGTTCGCGGCGGCCAGAAGATTGACCGAGAAGCCTTGGCCGCATCCAAGTTCGCAATATGTCAGCGGCTCAAGGTCCAGCCCCGGTGCCTGGACGCCTTGCCGAAGGGCGAGCAGCCCCAGCAGGTTCGGGGTCAGCTCGTGATAAAAACCATACGTATAGCCGACATCGACCACGTAACCTGATGACCATTCGGCCATGACCGCTCCCTTTGACCGCCTGCTTTCCAGAGGCGTCTTATCTTAGCGGCATATGTTATATCGGAGCGAAACGAGTTGCAAAGGATGTAAAGCCGCCCTTTCCGATCCGATTGAATCGAAAAGGGTTCGGGAAGCTCCTATTTTGCCGCATTTGTCTCGCGCCTTGCGCGAAAGGGAACGGTTCAGTGCCCGCCGAGGGAAATGCGCACGTCGCGCGGGCTGTTCAGAATTTCCAGGAGGCTGTTGGCAATGTGCCGAGCTTCATCGTCCTTGAGACGAAGCATGAAGGGGGGCAGGAAACCGGCCTGCAGGGCCACGACCGCAAATCCATGCTCGTCCATGCCGATATCGATGGTTGGCGAGGTCACCTCGACCATTTCCTCCAGATCTTCCGCCTCCTCGCCGCTTTCACCGATGGCCATGAGAAGCTGACCCAATGCCTTGACGAGCGACCGGGCGGCGTGTGGGTCCATGACCACAGCCGTCGATTGCTCGCCCTTCTGGAACGCGAGCTGGATGTTGTCGCCCTCGAGCGTGACGGAAATACCTGCCATTCGTGTCCTCAATCCTCCCTGCCAGATATGGGGTTGCAGGCCATCGCGTGAAAGGCAAGGGCCTTGGTGCGAGAAATCAGCCCTATCGGGCAAACATAACTAGAACACTCAACGAGCTGGAGCAGCCCGTCCCCGTCGGTCGCCGACGTTCAGCACCGAGCGGCGAGGGAGCTCTCGCCGGTTGTCCTCTCCGAGGCTTATTTATAAAGCCGGGCCCGCCAGCATGCCGCCCTCAGCATATTGCTTAAGGCGCAGATTGTTCTGTACGTGCCTCACGCCCGACACGGAATCGGCGATATCCTCGGCATGCCGTTTCTCAAATCGGCTATTGACCGTGCCGGCGAGCGTGACCTCGCAGTTGAGGACGGTGACTTCGATCTCGGTCGCGTCGATATTGGGATCGTCCGTGAGACGATCGTTCACATCCTCCAGGATGCGGGCGTCGGACCGCTGGTAGCCCTTTGGCCCGCGCCCGCGATGACCGCCGCCGCCGCGCATATCCATGTCACGACGCCGGTCGGCCTCCTCATCGCCGAACCAGGACCGGATCTCGTCGCCGGCACGCTCAAGGAAGCCGCGCTCCTCGCCATAATCGCGAGAGCCTCTTCCGAAGGCCCCCGTGCCGAAACGTTCGTGATCGTAGTCATAGGAGGAGCCATAGTAGCCGTGGTCTTGGCTTCGCCCATAATCGATGCCGTACGCCGTTTCCCCGCGCCTGCGGTCTTCGCCAACCACGTCACGCCAGTCACGGGTCGATCCGCCCGAGCCATAGCCAGCAGAATCGCCGAAGTCGCGCTCGCTTCCGATGTCATAGCGGTCGTCATATCCGAATTCGCGATCATACCCCGCCGATCGATTCCCGAAGCCGCGCCGGGCGATGTAGCCGTCATCCTCCGGGCGCGGCTGGTCCTCCGCCCCGCGATAGGGGGCGGGTTCAGGGCGAGTTTCGGATCGGTCGCGATAACGGCTCCGATCCTCGTTGCGATAACGATGGGCCATGAGGGCGCTCCTCGGATCTTGCGATCGATGATTGTCGTTGCGGCACCTTCGAAACCAACGTGAATTCGCTCCGCTGGGTTCCTCTCCAAGGGGCAAGGATCGGGGCAAGAATCGGGGTCGCTCGGGTCGCCGCTGCCGGGTTGGAAAAAGGGGGAGGAAATTATTTAGGCGTGCTGTTGCCGCCATCAAGATCCGGTCGTGTAGCCAATGAGGCTAAGTCGAGATGCCTTGCATTTAGCCCATGGTTCCCCTAGTTATTTCGCATCGACATTTGGCCGGACGACTGGGCTACTTCGCTTTGGCACTGCCGGGCGCACGTTCCTTCTCTCTACCAATATCGACTGATGGGTGGTTGGCTGCGGCCCCCACCTACGTGCAAACGACAGTGAAAGGAATTCCCATGGAAACGGGAACCGTGAAGTGGTACAATGAAACCAAAGGTTATGGCTTCATTCAGCCCGACAACGGCGGCAAGGACGTGTTCGTTCATGCGACGGCGCTTGAGCGCGCTGGCATGCGTGGCCTTCGCGAAGGTCAGAAGATCTCCTACGAGCTTCAGACCGACCAGCGCACCGGCCGCGCTTCTGCAGTGAACCTGCAGAACGCGTAAGGTTTTGTGCAGGAGGGCGTGCCCGGCGCGCCCTCTCGCATAGCAGCCGTTCCGCTTGAGGAGCGGCTTTTTTGTTGTGATACGGAAGGCTTTGCATGGCAAAGGAAGAACTGATTACGTTCGAGGGACTTGTGACCGAAATTCTCCCCGATGCACGCTATCGGGTGCAGCTCGACAACGGGCACGAGGTCATTGCCTACACAGCTGGCAAGATGAAGAAGAATCGCATCAAGACCTTGGCGGGTGACCGCGTGACCGTTGAGATGTCGCCCTATGACCTCGAAAAGGGCCGCCTTATCTTCCGTCATAAGGATTCGGGTGCTTCGAGCGGGCCGCGTCCGCCGCAGCGCGGCAATCAGCAGTTCCGGCGGCGCTGAGGCCATCCTGCTTTACGCGACCGCGTGCATGACCGAGAGGGTGACGCGGTCGGGGCCGATATCCTCATCCATATCGGTGAAGTGCATCAGTTCGGCGAGCCGGTTCCGGGCGCGGTTGACCCGGCTCTTGATGGTGCCGACGGCGCAGCCGCAGATCTCCGCAGCCTGCTCGTAAGAGAACCCTGACGCGCCCACAAGCAGCAGCGCTTCGCGCTGATCGTGCGGCAGGCGGGCGAGCGCCCTTTGCAGATCCTCGAAATCGAGATGCGGCAGCTGGTCGGGCTGAACCGAGAGCGTGGCGGCATATTTCCCGTCCGCATCCTCCACCTCGCGGCGGCGCTTCCGGTATTCGGAATGGAACAGGTTCCGCAGAATGGTGAAGAGCCAGGCCTGCATGTTGGTGCCGGGCTGGAAGCGGGTGATGTTGGCGATCGCGCGCATGAGCGTTTCCTGCACGAGGTCGTCCGCCCGGTCGACGTTGTTGGTGAGCGAGATGGCGAAGGCGCGCAGATTCGGCGTTGCCTTGAGCATGGAATCGCGAAGGGAAACGTCGATACTCATGACTGAGCTTTCTCAGGCAACTCTTCACTCAGACGATTGATGATCTCGATGAACCGGTCCGGCACCGGCTGCTCCCCGAGAGCAAGCGACTCGTAGAATTGGCGGAGGCGCAGGCCGAGCTGAGCCTGGACGGCGCGGGAAAGCGCAGGAGAAGACCTCCGGGGACCGGTGACCGATTCCGGATCGCGATAGGGCATACCTTTAAGAGCTTTATTACGCACGGAATTATCCTGATCCATTCGAAGTCGCGACCTTCCACTCGGGTCGCACGAAAGGCGGCACCCGATCGCCCTTGGGTCAACGTCCCGGCCTGACCGATGTTCCCATTCGGATGGGATTCCTTTCGAGGCTCACCTGCTGATTTCGGGGAACTTAATCCTCAGCGCCAAGTTTTCCGCTCAGGCTTCCTTGGCCGCGTGGGGACCTGATCCAAGATGCTCAACGGCCTCGCGCAGAACCGGTCCGCACTTCTGCGAAAAATGCCCTGGCGGCACGGAACGGGGTGGGGCGTCGAAGACGACGATCGAGGAGAAACACCATGGGCCTGAGCACGATTCTGCTCATTATCGTCATTCTGATGCTGCTCGGCGCCGTGCCCACATGGCCCCATAGCCGCAACTGGGGTTACGGCCCAAGCGGCATTCTGGGGGTTGTGCTGATCATCCTGGTCGTGCTGCTGCTGCTTGGCCGGATCTGAGGGCTGAGCAGCCGACCCTTCTCAAAGATGAAGGTGGCATGGGGCACTCGAGGGGCAAGCGAAGCCTTGCGACAGCCCAGCGCGGGGCGGGGCCCAGCGAGCGACCGGTGTGCGGTCGCACATCCGCCGATATGCATGCGTTTTAGTGTTTCGTTTGCCGCTTCCGGAGACGACGCGGGCAGGGGCGAGGGATCGGACGGGTCGTCTCGTTGAAAAAGACCCTTTGGCCCCACTGACCCTCTTCCCGGGACGTCCCGGCACGGTCGTCACCTTGGCTCCTCGCGGGACAGGGATAAACCCCGTCATCCATGCCCCTTGGGTGACGGGGTGGCGTTCCCGGTCCGAAGGCGCCGATGCGTTGCATCCCATCCCAACAGAGCGTGGTGAAACCGCCTCTCAACGTCGCATTCTTCGCTACACCGCGGAATGGGCGGCTCTGTCCTCTGCAAGGATTTGACACTGGGACCCGAATACCGGCACTCTTCATTTCGCAACGTTATTCCAGACTAATTCATTCCAGAGTTCGCCCCTTGCTTACCCGCTATACCAAATTGGTGCCCGCCAATTCCTGCCTCGCTTATGCAATTACAACTGTCATGGTGACGGTCGCGATTGGCGTGCGCATGACCCTTCAGCCACTTCTGGGCGACAACCTTCTCGACATCACGCTCTATCCGGCCGTGCTCCTGGCGGCGGTGCTCGGCGGCGGAAGGGCGGGAATGCTCGCCCTTTTGCTGGGAGCGACCGTTGCCGTTCTTTTCCTGGCCTACAGCGACACACAGCTTCTCGCCCCAGGGACGCTCGCGGATCTAGGGCTGTATCTTTCCGGCGCGGGGCTCTCCGTTCTGGTCGCGGCCGCGCTGCGACGCGCCGTCGAACGGATGGAAGTCGCGCAGGAAAAGCTGGTCACGGCCCTGGAGGCTTCCGGCGCGGGCACATGGCGCTGGGACATCCGCGAGGATTGCATCGAGTGGGACCCGGCGCTGGTGCGTCTGTTCCGCCTCGATCCTTCTTTTACGCCGCGGCACGGGGAGGAATTCGCGCGCCTCATACATCCTGAGGATCTCGCCCATGTCGACGCGGTCATTCGGGATGCGAAGGCACAGGGCAGCGCCGAATACGAGTTTCGCGCCATTCTCCCGGACGGCGCGGTGCGGTGGATGTATGCCCGTTGCCGCATGATCCGCGATCCGAAAACGCATCCCTCTCCCTTGATGGTGGGGGCGTGTCTTGACGTGACCGAGCGCAAGCTGGGACAGGAGCGGCAAAACCTGCTGGTTCACGAGCTGAACCACCGGGTGAAGAACACGCTCTCCGTCGTGCAATCCCTCGCGCTCCAGACCCTGCGCGGCAGCGACAGCCTCGATGCGTTCAAGGAGGCCTTTCAGGCCCGCCTGTTCGCGCTCTCCGCGACCCACAACATCCTGACCCAGGAATTGTGGGAAAGCGCCTGCATGCGCGAAATCCTCTGCGCGGAGCTGGAGCCCTATGGCGGGATCGACGAGCGTCGAGTGTGTGCCGCGGGCGACTCGATCCGCCTCACGCCCCGGCAGGCGCTGACCTTCGGCATGGCCTTCCACGAACTCGCCACCAACGCCGTGAAATACGGCGCGCTCTCCGCGCCGCAGGGCAGCGTCGACATCGCCTGGCGCACCGAACCCGACTCCACCGGCAAGCCGCTTCTCAAGGTCGATTGGGTGGAAAAGAACGGCCCGCCCGTCCGCGAGCCCGCGCGAAAAGGCTTCGGTTCGAAGCTCATCGAACGCGGCATCCGCCACGAGCTGGACGGCTCCCTCGACATGCGCTTCCACCCCGAGGGCCTGCGCTGCTCGTTCGCCGTGCCGTTGTAGGGCGGGACTCGGGGAGAGGAACGAGCACGCCTCCGTTGGTTGGGCTCGTCCCGGCCATTCCGATAAAGCGCAACGCATCCGGGATCGACGTCACGGGACAAGCCCGGTGGTGACAGGGAGAGTCTGGCGCGGTCTACCGCCCCTTCCGATATTTCGGCTTCTGCCCCCCATGCCCCTGGGTGCTTCGCGCCATCGGGCGTTCCTTGTAGTTCATCGGCACTTCGCGGTCCGTCCCCGGTCCCATTTCGTCCAGCGTCGGTTTGCGGATGCGGGTGCCTTCGTCCGAGAGGCCTTTGCCAGTCGGGCCGTAGGCATCGGCATTCTCGTCACCGCCGCTTGTGCCTTCCGGTGAGGGGGCTAAGCCCTTCGGGGGCAGGTTGGCGTTGCGGCCGTATTTGCGGGAGCCCGAATAGCGTCCCGCTTCACGCTCCACCTCAGTCTGACGGGCCAGCGGATCGTCGCTGATGGCGAGTTGCGTCGCCTGCAGGCGCTTGAGTTCGTCGCGAAGCCGCGCGGCTTCCTCGAATTCGAGATTGGCGGCGGCCTCGCGCATGCGCTTTTCCATGTCCGCGATGACGGCCTTGAGATTGTGACCCACCGTCTCGCCGGCTTTCGCGAGGCCGGTATCGACGGAGACGCGGTCGCGCTCGTAGACGCTCTCCAGAATATCCGCGATGTTCTTCTTCACGCTTTGCGGCGTGATGCCGTGTTCGGCGTTATAGGCGAGCTGCTTGTCGCGGCGGCGGTTGGTTTCCGCGATCGCGC
The DNA here is from genome assembly GCF_015694465.1 of Microvirga alba. Classification (GTDB taxonomy): domain Bacteria; phylum Pseudomonadota; class Alphaproteobacteria; order Rhizobiales; family Beijerinckiaceae; genus Microvirga; species Microvirga alba. Next base: position 68,080 of record NZ_JADQDO010000006.1, on the reverse strand, counting down.
GGTCCATCGAGCCGGTCATGTGATCGGCGTAGAGAATGACGCGGCCTTCCGCGTTGCGCGCCGCGCGGCCGATGGTCTGCACCAGCGAGGTTTCCGAGCGCAGAAAACCCTCTTTGTCCGCATCGAGAATGGCGACGAGCGCGCATTCGGGAATGTCGAGACCCTCGCGTAGAAGGTTGATGCCGATGAGTACGTCGAATGCGCCAAGCCGCAGATCGCGGATGATCTCGATGCGTTCCAGCGTGTCGATGTCGGAGTGCATGTAGCGCACGCGTACGCCGTTCTCGTGCAGATATTCCGTGAGGTCTTCCGCCATGCGCTTGGTGAGCGTGGTGACGAGGGTGCGATAACCCCTCGCCGCCATCTCCTTCACCTCGCCCAACAGATCATCGACCTGGGTGCGCGCGGGGCGAATATCCACCACCGGGTCCACGAGGCCCGTGGGACGGATGACCTGCTCCACGAACACGCCGCCGGTCTGCTCCATCTCCCATTTCTGGGGCGTCGCGGAGACGTGCACCGATTGCGGGCGCATGGCGTCCCATTCCTCGAAGCGAAGCGGGCGGTTGTCCATGCAGGAGGGCAGGCGGAAGCCGTATTCCGCGAGTGTCGCCTTGCGGCGGAAGTCGCCGCGATACATGCCGCCGATCTGCGGCACGGTGACGTGGCTCTCGTCGGTGAAGACCAGCGCGTTGTCGGGCAGGTATTCGAACAAGGTCGGCGGCGGCTCGCCGGGTTTCCTCCCGGTGAGATAGCGCGAATAATTTTCGATGCCGTTGCACACGCCGGTTGCTTCGATCATCTCAAGATCGAATTGCGTGCGCTGCTCCAGGCGCTGCGCTTCGAGCAGACGGCCCATGCGGGTCAGCTCCTTGAGCCGCAATTGCAGCTCCTGCTCGATGCCTTTCACCGCCTGTTGCAACGTGGGGCGCGGAGTCACGTAGTGCGAGTTCGCATAGACCTTCACGAAGGCGAGGTCGTTGGTCTTCTTGCCGGTGAGCGGGTCGAACTCGACGATGCTTTCGATCTCGTCGCCGAACAGGCCGATGCGCCAGGCGCGATCCTCCAAGTGTGCGGGAAAGAGTTCGATCACGTCGCCGCGCACGCGAAACGTGCCGCGCGCGAAATCATTTTGGATGCGCTTGTATTGCAGGGCCACAAGATCCGCGATGAGCTGGCGCTGCTCGATGCGATCGCCCACCTTCACGGAGAAGGTCATGGCCGTATAGGTCTCGACTGAGCCGATACCGTAGATGCACGACACGGAGGCGACGATGATGACGTCGTCGCGCTCGATCAGCGCACGCGTCGCGGCGTGGCGCATGCGGTCGATCTGCTCGTTGATGGAGGATTCCTTCTCGATAAAGGTGTCCGAGCGCGGCACATAGGCTTCGGGCTGGTAGTAGTCGTAATACGAGACGAAATATTCCACCGCGTTGTCGGGGAAGAACGATTTGAACTCGCCGTAGAGCTGTGCTGCCAGCGTCTTGTTTGGCGCGAGGATGAGGGCGGGGCGCTGCGTTGCCTCGATCACATGCGCCATGGTGAAGGTCTTGCCTGAACCCGTGACGCCCAGCAGCACCTGATCACGCTCGTTGCGGCGCACGCCGTCAACCAGTTCCGCGATAGCGGTGGGCTGATCGCCGGCGGGTTGAAAATCCGATTTGATCTTGAACGGAATGCCGCCTTCCGACTTGTCCGGCCGGGCCGGGCGATGCGGCACCCAGAGCTTGCCGTTCTTGAAACGCGGATCGCCCTCGGTCAGAAGCTTCGTCAGCGCGTCGACTGTCGCCGAGACGCCCGAGGTGCCAAGTGGCGCATCGTCGCCGAGTTCATCCGCCACGTCCGGCCCGTCATCCGGGCCCGTCATTCCGAGCTTCTTCGCCAGCGCCGGGTCCACATCCGTGAGGTCGCCATGGATGAAGGTTTCCTGCGCGCGCTCCGCAAATCCTTCAGCCGCCTCGCGCTCCCGGTTGACCGCGGGATTCAGAAGATCGGCCAGATAGGTATCCAGCGGCTTTAATTCGGGTTTGGACGCCTTCCCGGTGGAAAGCTTGGGTTTCTTGGGTGCCTTGGCCATAGAACGAATATGGTACAAACGGCCGGATTAGTGAAGGCCCGGCCGGGGCTTCCCACCTCCGTCTTTCCCTCGCCTCGTCACTCGATCGACGCACGACAGCTTCGCTGCCTCACGCCACACGCCGCAGACTGAACGTGCGCCCGCCATCGCTTGTCGCGAGGTGACCGAGACGGGTGAGGGAAGCGAGCAATGCCGCGATCTTTCCTCCCACGCGTTTGCCCTGCCTGAATTCGAGCGCCAGCCTGTCCGAGCCAATGGGACCGGAAGCGGCCGCAAGCGGCGAATATCGCCGCGCTCTGCTCGAAGTCATTCATGGGGAAACTCCGCTTCAGCCTCGTCTCCAGCACGCGCAACGCAAGGTAAGAACTGAAATATCCTGTGCTTCGCGGTGTCTGTCGTCGCAATGAGACGCGGGATCGCGGGCAGCGACTGAAGGCGAAGCTTCCGGCTGGTTACGCATCCCAATGTTTGCGGATGAGGCGGCGTTTCACGTTTCCGTGACATCGCGCGTAAGGCTCAGGCAGAGAACGCCGTGGGGCCTTTGAGGTAGAGTTCGGTGCGGTCTTCTTCGTCGGTGTCGGCGGAAGGTGCGACCGTGCCTGGTTTGCCGATCTGTCGTTCCCGCTTCAGTTCGGCCCATTGTTGAAGGTTCAACGCGTCGCTGGCGGGAAAGGTGTCGGAGAGCGCGGCATCGAGCGCCTCTTCGATGGCGCGCGCTGCATCCTCGTCGAGGGAGGTTGTTGAGGGTTGTCGTCGAACCATGAGGTATCCTCCTTGAATCATTGGGATTCTTGGAGGGATCCGTGTCGCAATTGCGGCACCGTCACCGGGCTATCGCCGCGTTATCTTTCACCCAGTCCGAGAGCCGAGCCTGTGCGTGCCGTGAGGTATTGTCCGATGGGGGCTAGTCGCAGCGGCGATCCAGCGCGCTGAGACCTTCCTCCCACAGGTCTCCGAGGTTTGGAATTCCCAGCAGCCAGTCGGCCGTGGGAAGAGAGCTCGCCGCCTCACGCTCGCGGGCAAGACGGACCGCCGCGCCCCATTCCTCAGGCTCCAGGTCGCCCCGGCCTATATAGACCAGTGCGATCAGGTCGACGCGCTCATCGTCATTGAGGCCCGCGATCACCTCGCGGAACTCGTCTTCGGTCGCGTCGTCCGGCGAGGAGGTCAGGGAGTCGATGCTGCCGTCATCGATCGGGTTCGAGCCGGAGGCGGGGTCCGTCGGCCCTTCCTTCACATCGATGGCCCTCGCGTGGAGAATGAGTTCACAAACCTTGTCGAGGGCGATGTCCATGGAGAACCTCTTGCGGAACCTTTCGGGACAGTTTTTTTCTTGCATCCATGACAACAAAACCCGGAACAATGCTTTCGGTTCGGCTCGATCGCTGCCGTCCTTTCCAGGTCCGCGCCAAGGACATGGTGGCGGGGCCTGAACCCGCCAGAATTTCATAAGGCCGTCTTATGCGGGCGTGATAAAGCTGCATCCTCTCCAAACGCGATTCGATCATGTCCGGCCTTGAAATCCTCGGCTTTGCCGCCGCCATTATGACCACTGTTTGCTGGTTGCCGCAGGCCCTCCGGACCCTTCGGACGAAGGACACGAAGGCGCTTTCCCTCGTTACGCAGAGTGTTTTGACGGTGGGCGTCGCCCTGTGGCTGTTCTACGGCATCCTGGTGGGCGATGCGCCGATCATCCTCGCCAATAGCGTCACATTCATCCTCGTCGCGTTGATCCTAGCTATGAAACTACGATACGGCTAAGCTCCTCGACCAAAGAGGGAAAACGATGCGCCGCTTTGTTGCCTGTGTCCTGGTCGGCCTGGCCCTGTCCTGCGGGCTTTCCTCTGAAGCGCTGGCCCAGAAAGCCGGAGGCGCCGCCGCTTTCACGGTCGAGCCGCACCGTCCGGGCAAGATCGATGTCTATGTCCTGTCCTTTGGCCTCTGGGGGCCTCAGAGTGTCTTCGAGAGCGAAGCGAAGGGCGCTGCGCGCATTCTCGAAGGGCAGTTTGGCTCGAAAGGTCGCACCATCGTCCGCGTCAACACGAAGGCCCGTTCGGAGGCGACGCCCGCTTCCTTGCTTGCGGCATCGCAGGCGGTCGGGCGAGCCCTTGACCCTGATGAGGATGTCATCATGCTCGTCCTCACGTCTCACGGAGCGCCCCAGGGGCTCGGCCTGGTATCTCGGCGCGAGGCGCATATCGTGACGCCAGATGACGTCCGGTATCTTCTTGGTGAGACAAAAGCGCGCCATCGCGTGGTCATCGTCTCCGCGTGCTATTCCGGCATTTTTGCGAATGCCCTGGCCGACGAGCGCACTCTCGTCATCACCGCCGCCGCCGAGGACAAGCCATCCTTCGGCTGCCGCGACGGCGCGACCTGGACCTATTTCGGAGATGCGTTCTTCAACAAGGCGCTGCGGAACGAAAGGCAGCTCGACGTGGCCTTCAAGAAGGCGCACGATCTGGTGACAAAGCGGGAAGAACGGGAGGGATTCGACCCTTCCCACCCGCAAATCGCGGGCGGCGCGCCCGTTCTTGAGCGGCTCAAAGCACGCTGAGCCATTGGCCGGTTTCATCACGGCATCGCGCTCCCGGCCGCGCTTGACAGGCGGACGGAGATGGCTACGGCAAGGCGTATCATTGCCACCTTCCGAGACAGAGCCATGAATCCCTATGTCGCGCCTGTTGTGATGTTGATTGCCTCGAACGTCTTCATGACCTTCGCGTGGTACGGACATCTGAAGTTCAAGATGACCCCTCTCTGGATCGCCGTCATGGTGAGTTGGGGCATCGCCTTTTTCGAATACTGGCTCGCTGTTCCCGCCAACCGTATCGGATCATCGGTCTATTCCGCGGCGCAATTGAAGACCATGCAGGAGGTCATCACGCTCGCGGTCTTCGCGGGCTTCTCGATTTTGTACCTGAAGGAGCCGCTAGGCTGGAACCACCTTATCGGTTTCACGCTGATCGCCGCAGGTGCGGCCTTCATCTTCCAGACACGCTGATCATGAGCACGGGCTATTCGGGCACGCCGATGTGAAGGTCTGCGCCGTCGACGAGACTTGGTCGGGTTTGAAGCTCGTGATCCCGAAAGGCTTGCGCTGACGTGGAAACGCGGGCATCCCATGCCATGATGCGAAGGGGATACGAACGCCCAAAGGGCGTTTCGCGACAAGGGTGGGGCGGATGACGAGCTATTCCGAGCGCACGGGGCGGCTCATCGCATGGTTGCTCATTACGGGGGCCGGCATCACCGCCGTCGCGCGCGGGATGAGCCTCACTTTCCTGGCCCTGAAGCTGCAGCAGGAATTCGGCCTGAACCCGGGCGGTATCGGGGCCCTTCTCGGCACGGGGCCGCTTCTCGGCGCGATCATCGCGCCCTTCGCCGGTTCGCTATCCGATCTGGTCGGGCGAAAGGCCGTCCTGCTGGTCAGCCTGGTCTCCATGTCGTTTGCGCTGCTTGGGCTCGGGCTTGCGAATTCCATCCTGGCGTTCGGAGCGGCGCAGATTGTTTCTGCGATCGCGGAGGCCGTCTATAGCCCGGTTTCGCGGGCATTGATGAGCGACGCGTCTCCGCCTCATCTGCGCTTGCGTGTATTTTCGTGGCGTTACCTCGCATCCAATGCCGGATGGGCCATCGGTCCGATGATCGGAATTGCGATCGGGACCGGAGCCTCGACTCTCTTTGTGGTCGCGGGAGGCGTGTATGCGGCATTCGCGACCCTGGTCGCCTTCGTCGTCCCTTCGCGCATTGCCCAAGAGGAGACACGAGAGGGGAAGCATACGGCGGGCCTGCGCAATCTCGGCGTGGCCTTTCGGGACCATCGTCTGATCTTCTTCCTCGGCGGTGGCACGCTGCTATTTGCCGTCTACGGCCAATGGTCCATCACTCTGTCGCAATATGTCAGCGTCAGCTTCGAAGATGGAGTCAGAGCCTTCGCGATTCTGGTGACGACGAACGCCGTCGCCGTCCTGTTGGCGAGCACGCCCGCGCGCTACGTCATCCAGAAAATCGGCGCGCTGCCGGCGCTCGTTCTGGGATGCGTCCTCTTCCTCGCCGGTGAGGTGGGATTCGGCGCTTCCTCGAGCGTCGAAATGCTTGTCGTGTCGATGATCGTGTTCACGCTCGGCGAGGTTCTGGTCGTTCCCTCGGAATACGTCCTCGTCGATGGCATTGCGACCGAGGCCAATCGCGGCAGCTATTTCGGGGCGCATTCGTTCTCGTCCGTCGGCAATTTCCTTGGGCCGCTGCTGGGCGGCTTGGCGCTCGGTGCCTTCGGCGGAGGGGGAATGTTCTTTCTCTTCGCGCTCTTCGCTGCGGCGAGCGCTCTCATGTTCACGATCGGGCACAGCCTGCCGCCGCCCGCATCGCGCGCACCGCAAGCCCAACGCGCGAACGTCGACGGACTGGACTCTAACGTTCTCTCGTACGGGCAGGCCGTCTAATCCTCAGGTGGCAGGCTTCATCCTCAGGATCCGGCCCTGGCTTGAGTCCGTCAGGAGATAGACAAGCCCGTCCGGTCCCTGGCGCACGTCGCGGATGCGTTCGCCGAGGTTCTGTAGCATGCGCTCCTCGCCCGTTACCTTGTCGCCGTCAATCTCCAGCCGCGAGACGAGCTTACCCGCGAGCGCGCCGACGAGAATGTTGCCGCGCCAGCCGGGGAATTTGTCAGCCGTGTAGAACATCATGCCGGACGGCGCGATGGATGGGTCCCAATAATAGATTGGCTGCTCCATGCCGGCTCTCTTCGTGCCTTTGCCGATCTTCACGCCTGAATAATCGACACCATAGGTGATCACGGGCCAGCCGTAATTCCTGCCTTTACGCGGAATGTTGATCTCGTCGCCGCCGCGCGCGCCGTGCTCGGCGGTCCAGAGTTCGCCGGTCGCGGGATTGAGCGCCGCGCCTTGCACGTTGCGATGGCCGATGGACCAGATTTCCGGCCTCGTGCCCTGAATGTTGAGGAACGGATTGTTTGCCGCTGCGCCGCCTTCCGGCTTGATGTGAATGATCTTGCCGAGATGATTGGCCGGGTTCTGTGCCTGCTCGCGCAAATCGAACCGTTCGCCGAGGGTGATGAAGAGATTGCCGTCGCGATCGAAGACGAGGCGCGAGCCGAAATGGTTTCCACCCGTATGCGCGGGCTCCTGACGGAAGATGACCTGCACATTCTCGAGCGCCGCGCCGTCGTCGTTGAGGCGCGCGCGCGCGACGCTTGTGCCGGCGCGACCTTCGCCCCTCTCCTCCGCGAAACTGAGATAGATCAGGCGATTTTGTTTGAAGTTCGGATCGAGCGCCACATCGAGCAATCCGCCCTGGCCGCGCGCGGCGACGGGCGGCACGTTGTTGACAGGGTCGGAGAGCTTGCCGTCTGCTGCCACGATGCGCAGACGGCCGGGCCTCTCCGTCACGAGCATTCGGCCATCCGGCAGGAAGGCGAGGCTCCAGGGATTTTCCAGACCGCGCGCCACCGTCTCGACGATCACTTCCACCTTATCGGTGCGAACACGCTGAGTGTCCTGCGCAGATGCTGCCGAGGCAACGCCGAGCAACAGCGTGAAGGCGAGGGCGGTTGAAGCGCGCGTCATGAAAATCTCCATCCAAGAATGATCGCAGAGCTAACCCATTGACGCGAGGCGTCAACCTTGTGGCGGGAACGCACACGCGCTCTTGCGTTTCCCCTCGACTGTCATCACCGGGCTTTCCCCGGTGATGACGATGGAAGGGCACCGCCTCAATCAAGATGGCCGGGACAATGCAGCAGCCGTTCCGGGCCTCGCTGCAAGGGGCCCGGAATGGCAAGTTGCACCGACTCACTCAGCCTTGATGTTCGCCGTCTTGATAATCTCGGCCCAGGTCTGAATTTCCTTCGCGAGATACGGCCTGAAGGCTTCAGGATCGCGCACGTTCAGGGTGAAGCCGAGCTTTGTGATCCGCTCCTTGATGTCCGGCTTCTTCAGGATCGCGATGATCGTGCCGGAGAGTTTGTCGAGGATGGGCTTCGGGGTATTCACCGGGGCGAAAAACGCGGCCCAGGATTCCGCGTCCGCATCGGTGATGCCCTGCTCGCGCAAGGTCGGCACGTCCGGCGCCTGTGCGTTGCGTTGCGGGCTCGCGATGCCGATGGCGCGCATCTGACCGGCCTGGAACTGGGCAAGCACACTCGGCAGGGTCGAGTTCGATACGTCGATGCGGCTTGCCATGAGTTCCGTCACCAGTGGCGCTGCGCCGCGGAAGGGCACGTGGGTCATCTGGGTGCCGGTACGAACCATGAAGAGTTCGGTTGCGAGATGCGAGCCCGAGCCGACGCCGGTCGAGCCGTAATTCAGCTTGCTCGGGTCTTTCTTCGCCAACGCGATAAGCTCCTGCATCGATTTGACTGGCAGGTCGTTGCTGACCACGAAGACGTGCTCGAATGCGCCCGCGCCGGCAAGCGGCGCAAAGTCCTTCACCGCGTCGTATCCCGGCTCCTTGAGCAGGAACATGTTGTTCCCGTGGGTCTGGTTGTTGCCGAACACGATGGTGTAACCGTCGGGTTCAGCCTTCGCGACCGCGCGGGTGCCGATCGCGCCCGAGGCTCCGGCCAGGTTCTCGACAATCACGTTCTGGCCCAGTTCTTTGCCCATATCTTCCGCAACGATGCGGGCGATGACGTCGGTGGGGCCGCCCGCCGGATAAGGCACAACCATCTTGACGATACGGTTCGGAAAGGTCTGGGCGCTGGCAGCCGTGGCGAAAAGCGTTGCGCCGGCGACAAGACCGAGCGCGAGGCGGCGGGTGGCGGACATCATCATCGGATCGGGGTCTCCTCAAAAACCCGTCTTCGACGGGCTGTTTTACTTGCTTGGACGGTCTTTGCGGACTAGGGTCCCGCGCGCCGTCGCCGATCCCTTCTAACGCCCCAACCGGAGGTTTCCCATGGGCTTTTTGTCTGACGCCCTTTCCCGCATCAAGCCGTCTGCGACCATCGTCATCACGCAGAAAGCGCGGGATCTCAAAGCCCAGGGCCGGGATGTTATCAGCCTTTCCGTCGGCGAGCCGGATTTCGACACGCCGGAGAATATCAAGGAAGCGGCCATGGCGGCGATCCGCCGCGGCGAGACGAAATACACGCCCGTTCCCGGCATCGTGCCTTTGCGCGAGGCCATCGCCCGCAAATTCAAGCGCGAGAACGGGCTCGACTACACGCCGTCTCAGACCATCGTTTCCACTGGTGGTAAGCAGGTCATCTATAACGCGCTGCTCGCCACCCTGAACCCGGGCGACGAGGTCATCGTCCCGACCCCGTATTGGGTGTCCTATCCCGAAATGGTCGTTCTGTGCGGCGGCAAGGCGGTGTTCGTAGACACCACCATGGAGCACAATTTCAAGCTGCAGCCCGAGCCGCTGGAACGTGCGATCACGCCCAAGACCAAATGGATCATTCTCAACTCGCCGTCGAACCCGACCGGCGCGGCCTATACCCATGCCGAGATGAAGGCCATCACCGACGTGCTGATGCGCCATCCGCATGTGTGGGTGCTCACCGACGACATGTATGAGCATCTGACCTACGGCGATTTCGAGTTCGTCACCCCCGCTCAGGTGGAGCCGGGCCTTTATGGCCGTACGCTCACCATGAACGGCGTGTCGAAATCCTATGCCATGACCGGTTGGCGCATCGGCTACGCGGCCGGGCCCGAGAACCTCATCAAGGCCATGGACTTCGTGCAGGGCCAGCAGACCTCCGGCGCGTGTTCCATCGCTCAATGGGCGGCGGTAGAGGCGCTGAACGGTCCGCAGGATCACCTCAAGGTGTTCAAGAAGGCTTTCGAGGAGCGCCGTGATCTCGTGGTCTCGATGCTCAATCAGTCGAAGTACCTGAAGTGCCCGATGCCGGAAGGCGCGTTCTACGTCTATCCGTCCTGCGCCGAGGCCATCGGCAAGACCGCGCCCTCGGGCAAGGTCTTGCACACGGACGAGGATTTCGTGTCCGAACTGCTCGAGGCCGAAGGCGTCGCGGCTGTTCACGGCTCGGCCTTCGGCCTCGGCCCGAACTTCCGCATCTCCTATGCGACATCGAACGCGGTTCTGGAGGATGCCTGCAACCGCATCCAACGCTTCTGCGGCTCGCTGAGATGAGCGATTGGCCTCGAGTTCTCAATCCGGATCCCGAGGCCCCTCCTTACAGACTTGATCAGCATTCGCCTTGGCGTGTGAAGTCCGACTTCAGGGTCGACTTCACCAATGGCGGTTATGTCGAGGCGCGTGGCTTCATCCTCGATCTTGAAGATGACAGCGTCTCGCCGGAGCGACTGGCGGAGATGATTGTTTCCGCCATGAATCTTCTCCGCGCGGGTCCGGTGACAATTTTCTCCATGCAGATTGTACCGCGAGGCGAGCACCAGGATTCCCAGGCTGCGATTGTTCCCGCCAAGGCGGAGTAACGACGCTATTTTCGGAGCTTTTGCAGCTCGTTGCGGTAAGAGGGACTTGTCATCACAGGCTTGTCTCGGGGATCTCGGTTCTGGAGGCGCTTAACTCAATCGAGATGGCCGACACAAGGCCATGGCGACGTGGGGCTCCGTTCGGCCATCCAACAATGTTAGATTTGCTCTGACGGGGAACGGTTTTTTCTCCTGCCGCTTGTCGTTATTCAGGCAATAAAGCCGGGTCTGTACGCACAAGGGGCAGATGGATTCTTCTCCCTTCTCCCCTTTTCGGAACCTCATCCTCCCTGAGCCGTTGATCGCCAAGTCTAGTCAAGCTTAGGAGATCAGCATGCTTCGGACCTCGACCGCGCTCGCCGCCCTTGCCCTCATCGCATCATCGGGCATCACGGAAGCACAGGCCCAGAACCGGGTTCGGGCTGGCGTGCTGACCTGCAACGTGTCCGGCGGCGTGGGCCTCATTCTTGGGTCGCAGAAGGGCACCGCCTGCACTTTCCAGCCGCGTCGTGGGCGGCCCGAACATTATCTCGGCGTGATCCGCAAATTCGGCCTCGACATCGGCGCGACCTCGCGCGGCGTTCTCACCTGGGCCGTGTTCTCGCAGGGCAGCGCCGCGCCCGGTTCGCTCGCGGGCACCTATGTCGGTGCGACGGCAGAAGCGACCCTCGGCGCGGGGCTTGGGGCCAATGTGCTCGTCGGTGGATCGAACCGCTCCATCGCGCTTCAGCCGATTTCGGTCACGGGCCAGACGGGCCTGAATTTCGCCCTCGGCGTGGGCGATTTCGAGCTGCAACCTGCGCGATAGGAAGCCTTTCAACCTTTAATACGACGGCCGGGCGAAAGCCCGGCCGTTCGCGCTCAAGCCTGCTCTTGCGGATAAGCCGCTTGCCAAAGGCGCGGGACAGGCAGAGCATCTGAAAGAACGCGACCGCCAAGGCCGCGCTGACGGGGGCAGTGAAGGAGACACTCATGGCACCCAACGGCAGAGGACCGGCGGGCCCCCGATGCATTGCCATCGTCGGCCCATTCCAGAGCGGCAAGACCACGCTCCTTGAAGCGATCCTGGAGCGAACCGGCGTGATCTCGCGAGCGGGTCGCGTGACCAACGGCGACAGCGTCGGCGATGCGAGTACGGAGGCCCGTGCACATGGCATGAGCATCGAGCCCAATGTGGCGACGGTGGAGTTCCTCGGCGAGACGATGACCTTCGTCGACTGCCCGGGGTCGACGGAATTCATGCATGAGATGCGCAATGTCACGCCGGTCTGCGATGCCGCCGTCGTCGTGTGCGAGGCGGATGAGCGAAAAATCCCCGCCCTCGAAATCATCTTGAGGGAGCTGGAGGAAGCAGACATTCCGCGCTTCCTTTTCATCAACAAAATCGACACGGCAACGCGGCGCGTGCGCGAAACCTTGTCGGTGCTGCAGCGCGCGTCACGCACGCCGCTGCTCCTGCGCCAGATCCCGATCTGGAAGGACGGCATCGCGGTCGGCTTTATCGATCTGGCGCTGGAACGCGCCTTCATCTATCGCGAGCACGCGCCGAGCGAAGTTGTGGATCTGCCCGATGCTGATGCCCTTCGCGAACGCGAAGCGCGTTTCGCCATGCTGGAACGTCTCGCCGATTACGACGACGACCTGATGGAGAATCTGATCTCCGAGATCGAGCCGCCACGCGACCGGATTTTCGACGATCTCTCGCGCGAATTGAAAGAACGTCATGTGGTGCCCGCCTTTATCGGCTCGGCCGATCGCGGCAACGGTGTCACGCGGTTGTTGAAGGCGTTGCGGCATGAGGCCCCGACACTGGAGGACACCCGCGCCCGTCTCGGCGTTTCGCCTGACGGCGCGCCGCTCGCTCAGGTCATGAAGACCCTGCATATGGGACAGGGCGGAAAGCTCTCGATCGGGCGCGTGCTGCGCGGGGTCTTTCATGAGGGCGACACGGTGCTCGGTTCGCGCGGCGCCGAAGCGCGCATCGGAAGCCTGCTGTCGCCGGTCGGGACCGCTACGACGCGGGTCGCGGAGGCAAAGCCCGGCGAGACGCTCGGCTTTGGACGGCTTGAGGGTATTGCGACCGGCGACAGCTTCGCTGCCGACAAGGCCCGCCCCGAAGCCATCCTGTCCTCTGCTCCGCCCGAGCCGGTCTATGCGGTGGCGGTTAAGGTGAAGGACCGCAGGGACGACGTGCGTCTTTCGAGCGCGTTGTCGAAGATCACGGAAGAGGATCCCTCGCTCGTTGTCGACGCGCGCCCCGACATGGGCGAGATCCGTCTGCTCGGCCAGGGCGAGATGCATTTGCGCGTCGCGGTGGAAAGGCTGGCGTCGCGCTTCCAAGTCGGTGTCGAGACCGGCAGGCCGCGTGTGGCCTATTGCGAGACGATTCGTGCGGCCGCCTCGGCCAGGGGGCGTCACCGCAAGCAGACCGGCGGCCATGGGCAGTTCGGCGATGTGATGATCGAGATCAGGCCCTTGCCGCGTGGGGAGGGCTTTGCGTTTCAGGACAGCATCACCGGAGGCGTGGTGCCGCGCCAATACATCCCTTCCGTGGAAACAGGCGTGCGGGACGCCATCAAGTCGGGTCCGCTGGGCTTTCCGGTGGTTGATCTCGCCGTGGCGCTGACCGATGGGTCTTATCATACGGTCGATTCGTCCGACGCGGCCTTCCAGGCGGCGGCAAGACTGGCCTTGGCGGAAGCCTTGCCGAAGGCCAAACCTGTCCTGCTGGAACCGGTTCTCTCCGTCGAGGTCACCATTCCGACGGAGGCTCTGTCCAAGGCAACCGGGCTTGTGACCGCGCGTCGCGGGCAGATCCTCGGTTATAACGGGCGACCCGGATGGGCCGGCTGGGACGTGATCAGCGCGACCATACCGGAGGCGGAGATCGGCGATCTGATCGTCGAACTGCGTTCCGTGACCGCGGGGGTCGGGACGTTTTCGACGAAGTTCGACCACATGGCCGAACTGAGCGGACGACCCGCCGACATGGTGCTGCACAAGACCCATTGAGTGGCCGGGTGCGATTTGCGGGTGGCCGGTTTTCTGAGGAAAATCGGTCACTTATCCACCGGCGGGCGCCCCCATCGACAAACTGCCTCCGACGCGCCAAGTTACCTTCGACGGAGACGCCATCTCCCATGAAGCAACCGCCGAAAAGCGGAGGAAATGAATGAGCGCAACGATTCCGGCGGCTGCCCCTGCAGGCGCTGCAGAGAACTCTCGAACGAGACCCTGGCTAAATTCCTACCCCGCGCAGGTTCCCAAAACGATTGACGAAGCCAGGATCGGGACGCTCGTCGATATGTTTCGTGACGGGGTCGCTGCCTATCCACAACGTGCAGCCGCCGAAAGCTTCGGCAAGAAGATGACCTACGCTGAACTGGGGCACGCCGCCGATGCGATCGCGTCGTGGCTGCAGGCGCAGGGGCTGAAGAAAGGCGACCGCGTCGCGATCATGATGCCGAATGTGATGGCCTATCCGGCGATCTTGTTTGGGGCCCTGATCGCGGGTGGCGAGGTCGTCAACGTCAACCCGCTTTATACCCACCGGGAATTGGCGCACCAGCTGCAGGATGCCGGTGTGCGGTTCATCTTCGTGCTCGAGAACTTCGCCTGGACGGTGGCCGACACGCTGTCGGAGTTCACGCTCGATCAGGTCGTGATCGTGAAGCCGGGCGATCTCCTGGGCCTGAAGGGCACCATCGTCAATCTCGTGTCCCGGTATGTGAAGAAGGCGGTCAAGCCGTTCAACATTCCAGGTGCGGTTTCCTTCAACGCGGTTCTGACGGAGGGGGCCAAACGACCGCCGCAGCCGACGGTCGTGACGCCGGACGACATCGCCTTCCTGCAATATACGGGCGGAACGACGGGAGTCGCCAAAGGCGCGGTCCTGCTTCATCGCAACGTGGCGGCGAACGTCCTCCAATGCGAAGCCTGGATGCGGCCGTTCTTCGGAGAACGCGAAGATCATGTGATGGTGACGGCGCTGCCACTCTATCACATTTTCGGACTGACCGTCTGCGCTCTGTTGATGACGAAAATCGGCGGCTGCCAGTTGCTGATTGCCAACCCACGCGACATCGCCGGCTTCGTGAAGACGCTCAAATCTCACCGTGTCACCCTGATGTCGGGCGTCAATACGCTCTACAACGCCTTGGCGAATGCGCCTGGCATCGAGGATGTGGACTTCTCGCAGTTGGTCTTCGCGGTGTCCGGCGGCATGGCGACCCAGGCGGCGGTCGCCAAGAAATGGAAAGAGGTTTCGGGCCAGCCCATCGTCGAGGGCTACGGCTTGTCGGAAACCTCCCCGGTGGTCTGCGCCAACAGGCTCGATATCGAGGAGTTTACCGGCACGATCGGCTTCCCACTGCCGTCCACGGACATCGCCATCCGAGGTAACGATGGCGCATCGCTGCCCTTTGGCGAGCGGGGGGAGCTATGCGTCAAGGGGCCGCAGGTGATGGCCGGCTACTGGCAGCGGCCTGATGAGACCGCGAAGGTCATGACGACGGACGGCTACTTCCGTACGGGTGACGTGGCGTTGATGAAGCCCAACGGCGAAGTGAAGATCGTCGATCGGATGAAGGACATGATTCTCGTCTCCGGCTTCAACGTATATCCGAACGAGGTCGAGGACGTGCTCGCCCACCATCCGGGGGTCATGGAAGCCGCCGTGATCGGCGTGCCGGACGAACAATCGGGCGAGGCTGTGGTCGCCTATGTGGTACGCCGTGACCCGAATCTGACCGCGGATGCCTTGCGCGCTTACTGTCGGGAAAACCTGACGGGATATAAGATTCCCCGCCGTATCGAGTTCCGCGAGACCTTGCCGAAGACCAATGTGGGCAAGGTGCTGCGCCGGGTACTCAAGGACGAGGTGCAGCAGCCGGGGTGACCCGGTTTGCGGCCGTCGAGTGAGATCCAAAAAAGAAAAAAGCCGGGCACAGGGCCCGGCTAAGTAGAGGTCTGACAGAAGTCAAAACCTTCCAGAGGGAACGGCCGACACGGCATCGCCGGGAGGAAGAAAGCGAAGCCGCGTTGAAATCAGCCAATGCTCATATCGGCTGCATCGCGCCTTTTTGCAATGCAACACGCCTCATAAAAGGGCTGCGCTGGACGCATAGCTCGCGTGGAAATGCACGGAAACCCTTTCGTGCCATCGAGCTTGGCGGGAATGAAGGGTCTGAAACCTTTTTTGGAGGCGGTGGAACAAGTACAGTCGCGCTTACGCCGCGCACGGCGTTCCTCGATCAGCGGTTCACAGCATGAGGCGTTAGAACGTCCAGCGCTGTGCCTTGGTGATGAGAAAATCGCGGAAAGCCTGGACGCGGGCGACCGAGCGCATCTCCTCAGCATACACGAGATAGCTGTCGAGTGAGGACATTTCCACGTCGCGCAGGATCTGCGTCAGGTTTGCATTGCCGGCGACGGCGTAATCCGGCAGCACGGAGATGCCCGCGCCGGTCTCGACGGCGATCTTCAGCGCCGTGATGTTGTTGACCACGTAATGGTACTGACGCGGCTCCCGCCCCTCGCGGCCGGCGGTCGCAAGCCAGTGCATGGCCAGCAGATAGGACGGCTGGTCGCCGCCGAAGGAGACGATGCGGTGTTCGTCCAGATCTTCCAGCGTCTTCGGCTCGCCGAACCGCTTCAGGTAATCGTTCGAGGCATAGACGTGGAAGTGCACCGTGAAGAGGCGCCGCTGGATCAAGTCCGGCTGGGCCGGGCGACGCAGTCGGATCGCCACGTCGGCTTCACGCATGGCAAGATCCAGCTCCTCATTGCTGAGAATCAGCTCGATGCGCACGTCGGGATAGAGATCCATGAATTCGGCGACGCGCTGGGCAAGCCAGATCGACCCGAGGCCCACGGTGGTCGTGACTTTAAGATCGCCGGAAGGACGCTCGCTGGTTTCCACCAGGCGGGCCTTGGTGGTCTCCAGCCGCATGCGCATGTCCCGCGCGGCGCGGAACAGGAGGTCGCCCTGCTCGGTCAGGATCAGGCCGCGCGCATGGCGATGGAAGAGGGGGGCCTTCAACTCACGCTCAAGCGCGCTGATCTGGCGGCTGACGGCCGATTGGCTCAAGCTCAGATCGTCACCGGCCCGCGTGAAGCTGCCCGCCTCCGCGACCGTATAGAAAATCCGGATCTTGTCCCAATCCACGGCGTTCCCCTAACACCCCGACCTCAACATGAGCGGGCTGTGCTATCTCTGATGAGCCTTCGGCCGGACGCAATAGGAATTCCAACCGAAGGCTAACCAGTTGTTTATAAAATCATTCGGCGGCCTCTTTGGTGACCTCCAAGGCGGCGAGATAACGCTCGGTCTCGAGTGCCGCCATACAGCCCATGCCCGCTGCCGTCACGGCCTGGCGATAAACGTCGTCAGCCACGTCTCCAGCGGCAAAGACCCCGGGAATGTTGGTCGCGGTCGAATCGGGCTTGGTCAAAAGGTATCCGCCGGGCTTCATGTCGAGCTGGCCGGCGAAAAGCTCTGTCGAGGGCTTGTGGCCGATGGCGATGAACACGCCGTCCGTCTTCAATTCCGAGGTCTGGCCGGACACAAGATTCTTCAGGCGCACATGGGTGACGGAATTCGGATTCTCGGTGCCGCAAATTTCCTCCACCGCAGAGTTCCATACCACCTCGACATTCGGGTGCTTGAACAGGCGCTCCTGCAGGATGCGCTCGGAGCGCAAGGAATCCCGCCGGTGGACCAGGGTGACCTTCGAGGCGAGGTTCGCGAGATAGAGCGCTTCTTCGACGGCGGTGTTGCCGCCGCCGACCACCACGACCTCCTTACCCCGGAAGAAGAAGCCGTCGCAGGTGGCGCAGGCCGAGACGCCGAAGCCCTGAAACAGGCCTTCGGACGGCAGGCCGAGCCACTTCGCCTGGGCCCCCGTCGCGACGATCAGCGCGTCGCAGGTATAGGTGTCGCCGGAATCACCCTCCAGGCGGAAGGGGCGCTGGTTCAGGTCGACCTTGACGATGTGGTCCGAATGCATCCGCGTACCCACATGCTCGGCCTGCAGGCGCATCTGCTCCATGAGCCAGGGGCCCTGGATCACGTCGGCGAAGCCTGGGTAGTTCTCCACATCGGTCGTGATCATCAGCTGGCCGCCGGGCTGGAAGCCCGAGATCAGCATGGGCTCGAGAAGGGCGCGTGCCGCATAGATTGCCGCTGTGTAGCCCGCCGGCCCCGAGCCGATGATGATGAGCTTGGCGTGGGTATGGGCCATTAAGAATTCTCCAATGAAAGCGCCGCCTCCGGCAAACCGAGAGCGCGACGATGGCGGGCCAGGCCTTGGGCAATGGCGCTCGCGATCTGAAAGGTTGAATTTAGAGGTGGATAGGCTTGCCCTTCAAGTCGGCCCTCGAAGGGATGCACAGCTCCCTCGGCCTTGAGGCCGTTCATGAAGGTGACGAGCTTCGGGTGCCCCCCGGTGGGCTCGAAGACCAGGATAGGCCGCCCCGTCGCCGCCGCTTCGCCGACCATGTTGAAGGAATCCGCCGTGACCACGATGAAATCCGCCAGCGCCAAAAGTGCCACATAGGGGTTCTCGCCCGACCCGTCCCAGAAGAAGCTCCCATGCTTGCGGGCCAGGCCCTTGAGAGCCTCCCGCAAGGCCGGAGGTGTCCGGCGCGAGGCCGTGATCATCAGGCCGCTTCCGGTCTCGGCCAACGCAGTCAGGTGCCTGATGAAGCGGGCGACGTCCTCGTCCGTGAAACGGTGGTGGCGGCTGTCGCCGCCCGCGACCACGGCCACGCGTGGATGCGGCAAGTGGACAAGGCGTGGATCGGGATGCGCGCGCGCGGCTGCGATGCGCGGTGCCGAGACCCGGTGCGGGGAGGTCAGCGTGTTAAGCACGTTCGGGCCACGCAACCGGTCGTAGGAGGGGGCCCAGATGAAATCCGCAGTCTTCGGTCCTGTGCGGGGGTCCTTCAGGAACACGGTGAAGGTGTGTCCTCCGGAGGCATGCTTGACGAACCGGAGATAGGGCACGGCGCGGCGGCCCGAAGCGATGAGAAGATCCGGGAAGGGCGGGGTGATGGGACTATTGTCCATTTCAGGCCGCTCGCGAGGGTCGATCGGCCCCGACGGCATGAGCCAGTTGAAGGGTGGTTTCGGATGGACGCGCCTGATCTCCGGCTTGAGCCCCAAAGCATCGGTCACGCTCAAAGCCGGCATCTCGTCGCCGGCCTTGCCGTCAGTCAGAACCCAGGATGTAAGGGCCGGATGCTCGGTCGGCCCTTCAGTTTCGCGCAACATTCGATCAATGAGCCTGTGGAGTTCATGAAGTTCGTTGCGACTTAATCGCCAGCCCTTCTTGTGCTGCCTCTCTACACGGTCTACTCAGCCGAGACGAGCCTTTCCCGGAGTTAACGTGCGCGGACGCCTCGATTCCATAGACTGGGCCATCCTGAAGGAACTGCAAGCAGACGGCAGCATCACCAATGTGGAGCTGGCCCGTCGAGTCGGCTTGTCGGCGCCCCCATGCCTGCGCCGTGTGCGTGCGCTGGAGAGCGCAGGCATCATCAAGGCCTATCGCGCCATGCTCGACCCCAAGGCATTAGGCTTCGAGATCGTGTGCTTCGCGATGGTGCAGCTCGATGTGCAGGGAAAGAAAGAGCTCACCGAGTTCGAGCGGCACATCAAGGACTGGTCCATGGTGCGCGAGTGCTGGACCCTGTCGGGCGATATCGACTTCATACTGAAATGCGTTGCCCCGAATCTCGCTGCCTTCCAGAATTTCGTCTCCGATCTCACCTCCCTGACCAATGTGCGCAACGTCCGCACCGCTCTGTCCCTTGACCTTATCAAGGACGAGCCGCTGGTGCCGATCGAGGATGCGTCGGACGCAAACTGATCGTGTCTTCTACAGACATGATCAGACTGCAGCCGCTTGATACCGCATGAACTTATCGGAAATCATGCTCTAACTGATCAGCTGACGTCTGAGCCACTGAACGTAGAACCGCGCCACCTCGACCGCGCGCCCTTGCTCATTGGGCGTGAGAATACTGGTGTTCACCGCCCTGACTGCGAGTTGTGGGTGACGGGCGAGGATCTCGCCCTTCGGACCCACCGCCAGGGCCTCGCCCTCAAGCGAATCCGTGCCGCCGCCGCCACCGTGCCAGCGCCGGTCTCCTCCTCCGCCCTCGGGAAAGGGAGTGAGAAAAATCCCCGTGATGCGTACGACGAGACGCGAGCCGCGCCGGTCGATCCGGTCGGCGAAAGCGCGATTGAGCTCATCGAGGGCCGCCGCGCCGACGAGATCCGCGAACGGGCCGAGGCCCTTTTCTTTCAGGGCGCTCACATCGACGACGAAAGACGAGAAATATTGTGGGAAGGCCTGGGCCGAGGCAGGCCCGGCGCCCGCGCTGAAGCCCGCCACGGCGAGGCCTGTCAGAAAGAAGCGGCGGGACAAGCGAGGGGACATGGCCTGATCTTTCAATCCGATGCCCCCTCGTTCGATATTGGTCAGCCGAAGCGGACGCCAACCACTTCGTAGGATTTTCCGCCGCCGGGGGTCGTGACCTCGACCGTATCGCCGATCGTCTTACCCATGAGGGCCCGCGCGATGGGGGAGGAGACAGACACGCGGCCGGAGCGCACATCCGCTTCCGGGTCACCGACGATCTGGTACGTCTTCTCTTCTTCCGTATCCCCATCCACGAGTTGCACGGTCGCGCCGAATTTGATTCGGTCGCCCGACAACTTCGAGATGTCGATGATTTCCGCACGGGAGATCAGGCTTTCCAGTTCCAGCACCCGGCCCTCGTTGAGGGATTGGGCTTCCTTTGCGGCATGGTATTCGGCGTTTTCCGACAGGTCGCCAAGCGCGCGCGCTTCCGCGATCGCCTGGATGATCCGGGGGCGCTCAACCTGTTGACGGTGCTTGAGTTCTTCTTCAAGCGCCGCGTAGCCCTTGATCGTCAGAGGGACCTTGTCCATCACTCGTCTCGTCCAAAAAGAGGTACGAGGCCGCCGTTCCCGACGCCCTCGCTTATCAACGAAAACTTCCTTGAAGCTTCGCAGTTCCAATGAAGGCCGTATGCCTCAGGCAAAATAATCCTGAAGCGCGCGGACCTCGAGATCGCCGCCGAGATAGGCTTTGATGCCTTCGGCTGCAGCGATCGCCCCTGCAAGAGTGGTGTAGTAGGGTATCTTATGCAAGAGGGCGGCTTGGCGAAGGCTGCGGGAATCTGACAGGGCCCCTGCGCCTTCGGTGGTGTTGAAGACCAGTTGAATGTCCCCGTTCTTGATGGCGTCGACCACGTGCGGGCGGCCTTCGAGCACCTTGTTGATCCGGGTAGCCTTGATCCCGTTTTCCTCAAGATACTTCTGGGTACCTCCGGTTGCAACGATCTGGAATCCGATCTCCTGCAGCATCCGCGCGGTCGGCAGCATGCGCTCCTTGTCCGAGTCGCGGACCGACACGAAGACGGTTCCGGTCTTCGGCACCTGATTGCCGGCGCCGAGCTGGCTCTTGGCGAAGGCGACGCCGAAGCTGCGGTCGAGGCCGATGACCTCGCCGGTCGAGCGCATTTCCGGGCCGAGCAACACGTCCACGCCGGGGAAGCGGGCGAATGGGAAGACCGCTTCCTTGACGCCGATATGGGGCAACTCCTTCGGGGTCAGGCTGAACTTGGCGAGGCTTTCGCCCGCCATGATCCGCGCCGCGATCTTGGCCACCGGCTCGCCGATGACCTTGGCCACGAAAGGCACCGTGCGCGAGGCGCGCGGGTTCACTTCCAGAACGTAGATGACGCCGTCCTTGATGGCGTATTGCACGTTCATCAGGCCGCCGACTTCGAGCGCCAGCGCCAGCGCCTTTGTCTGGCGCTCCAGTTCCGCGATGATCTCCGGCGACAGGGAGCGCGGCGGCAGCGAGCAGGCGGAATCGCCCGAATGGATGCCCGCCTCTTCGATGTGCTCCATGATGCCGGCGATGAACACGTCCTTGCCGTCGGAGAGGCAATCCACGTCCACCTCGATCGCGTCCGAGAGGTAGCGGTCGAACAGGAGCGGGTTCTTGCCGAGCACGGTGTTGATCTGGCCGGTCTTGTCGTTGGGATAGCGAGCCTTCACGTCCGAGGGGATCAGGCTCGGCAGGGTGCCGAGCAGGTAATCCTCGAACTGGGTCTCGTCGCGGATGATCGCCATGGCCCGGCCGCCGAGCACGTAAGACGGGCGCACCACGAAGGGCAGGCCGAGATCGGCGGCGATCAGGCGGCTCTGTTCCACGGAATAGGCGATGCCGTTCTTGGGCTGCTTGAGGTGCAGCTTGTCGAGCAGGCGCTTGAACCGGTCCCGGTCCTCCGCGAGGTCAATGGCGTCTGGTGAGGTGCCGAGAATCGGCACGCCGGCCTCTTCCAGGGCATGGGCAAGCTTCAGCGGTGTCTGGCCGCCGAACTGCACGATGACCCCGTGGAGCGTGCCTTTGGAGCGCTCGGTCTCGATGATTTCGAGAACGTCTTCTTGTGTCAGCGGCTCGAAATAGAGCCGGTCGGAGGTGTCATAGTCGGTCGAGACCGTCTCCGGGTTGCAGTTGACCATGATGGTCTCATACCCGGCATCTTTCAGCGCGAAGCAGGCATGGCAGCAGCAATAATCGAACTCGATGCCCTGGCCGATGCGGTTCGGGCCACCGCCGAGGATGATGACCTTCTTGGTGTCTGAGGGCCTGGCCTCATCAGCCGGTTGACCGGCGAAGGGGGCCGCGTAGGTCGAGTACATGTAGGCGGTGGGAGAGGCGAATTCCGCCGCGCAGGTGTCGATGCGTTTGAAAACCGGGCGGACGGCGAGCGAGCGGCGGAGCGTGCGCACTTCGGCTTCGGTCGTACCTGCGAGCACCGCAAGGCGGGCATCCGAGAAGCCCATGGCCTTGAGGTTGCGGAACGCGCCCGGCGTGTGGGGCAGGCCGTGGGCCTTTACCTTGGCTTCGAGATCGACGATGTGCTGCAGCTGCTCCAAGAACCAGCGGTCGATCTTGCAGCACTCATAGACCTCGTCATGGCTGATGCCGAGGCGAAGCGCCTGAGCGACCTTCAAGAGCCGATCCGGGGTCGGGGTGCCGAGCGCCGCCTTGATGGCGTTCTTATCGTCGCCCTTGCCGAGACCCTCGATCTCGATTTCGTCGAGGCCGGTGAGGCCTGTCTCCAGCGAACGCAGGGCCTTCTGGAGCGATTCCGGCAGGGTGCGGCCGATGGCCATGGCTTCGCCCACCGATTTCATGGCGGTGGTCAGCGTCGGCTCGGCGCCGGGGAACTTTTCGAAAGCGAAACGCGGGATCTTGGTGACCACGTAGTCGATGGTCGGCTCGAACGAAGCCGGAGTTGCGCCGCCGGTGATGTCGTTGGCGATCTCGTCCATCGTGTAGCCGACGGCGAGCTTAGCCGCGACCTTGGCGATGGGGAAACCCGTCGCTTTTGAGGCCAGCGCCGAGGAGCGCGACACACGCGGGTTCATCTCGATCACGATCATGCGGCCGTTTTCGGGGTTGACCGCGAACTGCACGTTCGAACCGCCGGTTTCGACGCCGATCTCGCGCAGCACCGCCAGCGAGGCGTCGCGCATGATCTGATATTCCTTGTCGGTGAGCGTGAGCGCAGGCGCCACGGTGATCGAATCGCCCGTATGCACACCCATCGGATCGATGTTCTCGATGGAGCAGACGATGATGCAGTTATCCGCTTTGTCGCGGACGACCTCCATCTCGTATTCCTTCCAGCCGAGGACGCTTTCCTCGATCAGCACCTCGTTCGTGGGCGAGGCATCGAGGCCGCGCTCGACGATGTCGAGGAACTCTTCGCGGTTATAGGCGATGCCGCCGCCGGTGCCGCCCATGGTGAAGGAGGGGCGGAGAATCGCCGGAAGCCCGACTTCCGAGAGCGCCAGCAGAGCCTCGCCCATGGCGTGCTCCTGATAGCGCTTGCGGCGCTCGTTCTCGGCCGCGTTCCACCTGAGTTCGTAAGCGGCGATCATGCGCTTCTTGTCGCCGGGATGAATGTCGAGCGCTTCCATTCGCGCGAGTTCGGCAAGATAGGCGTCGCGATCGGCTTTCTTGAGAGCCGAGGCGTTGGCGAGGCGGGATTTCGGAGTGTCGAGGCCGATCTTGGTCATCGCCTCGCGGAAGAGGTGGCGGTCCTCCGCCTTGTCGATGGCCTCCGCCGTCGCACCGATCATCTCGACCTTGTACTTCTCGAGCACACCCATCTTCTTGAGCGACAGGGCGCAGTTCAGCGCCGTCTGGCCGCCCATGGTGGGCAGAAGCGCGTCGGGGCGCTCCTTCTCGATGATCTTGGCAACAATTTCCGGGGTGATCGGCTCGACATAAGTTGCGTCCGCGAGATCGGGATCGGTCATGATCGTCGCGGGGTTCGAGTTCACCAGGATAATACGGTAACCCTCTTCCTTCAGCGCCTTGCAGGCCTGAGTTCCCGAATAATCGAATTCGCAGGCTTGTCCGATAATGATCGGACCTGCGCCGATGATGAGAATGGAGGAGATGTCTGTCCGTTTCGGCATGGGCCCACCTAGGCGTAGCCAGCCGCACGGCCGCATAATGCGGCGCTTCGAGCGCAGCTGGCTTGGTATCGGATTGAAGGTTGAGTGAGGCTCTTACACGGCCTTCCTCTTTAAAGGAAGTGCTAAGGAGACGCCGAGCATCCATGAAATGCGTGACCGCGCCGCCCGAAGGCGCTAACGAGAGGATGTGACGACATTTCCATCCTTGCCGCGCCTCGTCCGCCAGTTCCTCGCCTTTTTCGGCGTGGGTCTGGCTGCCGCCGTGGTGCATTACGGCCTTTTGATCGGCTTCGTCGAGGGCGCGGGAGTCGATCCCATTCCTGCGACGCTTGCCGGGTATGTCGCGGGTGGGGTGGTGTCCTACGCCCTCAACCGGCGGCACACCTATGACAGCGACCGCCCGCACCGGGAGGCGACGTGGCGCTTTGCGCTGGTCGCGTTCGTGGGCTTTCTGCTGACCTGGCTGTTCATGCACGTTTTCGTCGACGGGCTCGGCGCGCCCTACATCCCCGCCCAATTGGTGACGACGGGGATCGTGATGCTGTGGAGCTTTCTGGCCCATAAGGCCTGGACGTTCGCTTAGATCGCAGCACCATGATGGTCGGGCGGGGGCAGCCTTAGACCGGCCGTCCCACAAACGTCATCCGGGCCTGGTTGTGCCCGAGATTTCGCTCACGGCGGGCCGCCGCGAAACCGGCATCGCGCAGGATGTCGAGCATGTCTGCTTGGCTGTAATGTGACAGACCAATCTCTTCGCGGATTTTGCGGTAATCGGAAAAGGCGGTGCGTGCGAGGCCAAAGAGGGCGGATTTCAGGAAGCCGCCCTTCCAGGCGAAGGACAAAAGCGCCGTGGCGTCGGTCAGCGGGCTGACATCGGGCGGGATGACATCGGCGATCACGAGCCTGCCATCCGCCTTCAGCTTGCCGTGCCAGAGCTTCAGGATCCCGCGCAACTCGTCGAGGGAGAGATATTGCAGCAGCGAATTCACGACGATCAGATCGAAGGAGCCATCGGCCAGCGCCCCCAGATCTTCCGGCGCGAGAATCGTGATCTTGCCGTTCGTCCCGAACTTGTCCCGCAAGCGGTCCCGAACGAGGGGCGCCGCGTCGCATAGATAGAGCGCGCCGCATTTCGCCGCGACCCGATCCGCGAACAACGCCTCGCCGCAGCCGTAATCGAGCACGGTCGCGCCGGGCGATATGACGAGATCGATGATGTCGTTGGCGACAAGCCGATAATGCAGGAGCTTGTGCCGCTCGCCCGCATAGATCGGCGTGTCTTGGTTCCAGTAATCGCGCCAGTTCATGAAGAGAAGGTCGTCCGGTGGGGTTGAGGTGGGAGAGAACCTGCCCCAGAGCGGGACGCGATGAAAGCCCTTAATTCCTCATGCCGTGGGGATTGGCCGGGACGGGCCCGGCCATCGCGTCTCTTCGGCCTCACCCCTTCAGCGGCAGGTTGACCTCGGTGAGAAGCTCCGAGGGAGGGGTATCGCGCGGGGTGTTGAGGTAGTTCTCGAACGCAGGCTGGTCGCTCGCTTCCTCGCCGCTGCCGGGCAGCCAATCGCGGTAGAGCTGGCGATAAACCTCCTCAAGCCCGGTATGCGGTGAAAATGGTAGGGCGAGAAGCAGGCGATCTCCGCCAGCCGTTCAAGCGAGAGATCGTCGTCCAGATTGTCGGCGATATACGCCATCACCCGCTCGACGCGGCGGCCGTATTCGAGGCGTGTCTGTGGCTTGGTCTGCAGCATGGATCACTCCGAAGCCCGACATTACGGACTTCGATTTGATCATGGTTGCGAACTTTGCGCGAGCCGAGGCGGCTGAAGGAGCGCGTTAGGACGCGATCAAAAGGGCTGCGACCGCCCGGTCGATGGAGAGATAGAACAGGGCGAAGGCGACGGCGGCGGCGATGCCGAACTCGACCTTCTGGTTCTTCAGCATCTTCACGTGGCGCAGGATCTCGCGGCCCGAGAAGGACATGACCCAAGCGACGCTCAGCACGACCGGAAACGCGAACAGGAACGACCAGGTGCTTTCCGCCTGACCCGCGTAGGACGGATCGATCAGGGGGCGGATGTTGCGCACCCAAGGAGCGTAGGTCGCGGCATAGAGCGAGGTTAGCCAGGACAGGGTGACCGCTACGCCGAGATGAAAAGTGAACACCTCATGCAAACGGCTGAAATGGCCCGCATCTTTATCGGCTGTCATCGGAGTAGCCCCCAATTCAAGTTTCGCATCGTCAATTTTAATGGTTAACGACTGGTTAACTTGATTTGCGGAAGGCAGGCAATGATCCGCATTGTCGCGGGATGGAACCTTTGGCGCGATGCGGTTCCGTCATGGCCGGCACGATCTCCGGCGGGGCGGCCATGACGGCGAGAGTCTGACTCTATCGCTGAGCCTTGTTGTCCTCGATCAGCTTCACGAAGCGGTCGAAGAGATAGTGGCTGTCCTGCGGGCCGGGTGAGGCCTCGGGGTGGTACTGCACCGAGAAGGCGGGGCGGTCGGTCAGCGCGATGCCGCAATTGGAGCCGTCGAACAGCGAGACGTGGGTCTCGACGGCGTTTTTCGGCAGGCTGTCCGGGTCCACCGCGAAGCCGTGGTTCATGGAGGTGATCTCGACCTTACCGGTGGTCTTGTCCTTCACCGGATGGTTCGCCCCATGGTGGCCCTGGTGCATCTTTTTCGTTTTGCCGCCGACGGCGAGGCTCATCATCTGGTGGCCGAGGCAGATGCCGAAGGTCGGGATCTTTTCCTCGAGCACCTTCTTGATGACGGGCACCGCATATTCGCCGGTCGCTGCCGGGTCGCCGGGGCCGTTGGAGAGGAAGACACCATCGGGCTTCAGGGCCAGAACGTCCTCCGCCGTCGCGGTGGCGGGCAGGACCGTGACCTTGCAACCGGCGCGGACGAGAAGGCGCAGAATGTTGCGCTTCACGCCGTAATCGAGGGCGACCACGTGGTGCTTGAATTCGGTCTGCTTGCCGTAGCCTTCGCCAAGCGTCCAGGTGGACTCGTCCCAGTCGAAGCGCTGGGCGCTCGTGACCATGGGCACGAGATCGAGGCCGTCCATGGAGGGCAGGGCGGCAGCCTTGGCTTTGAGGGCCGGAATGTCGAAAGCGCCGTTCGGGTCATGGGCGATGACCGCGTTCGGCATGCCCTTTTCGCGGATCAGCGCGGTCAGGGCGCGGGTGTCGATGCCGGTCAGGCCGACGATGTTGCGGGCCTTGAGCCACGCATCGAGATGGCGCGAGGCGCGCCAGTTCGACGGGTCGGTGACGGTGGCCGCCATGACCGCGCCGCGCACGCCGGAGGACGAGGCGGCGTTGACGCTCTCGATGTCTTCCTCGTTCGTGCCGACATTGCCGATATGCGGGAAGGTGAAGGTGATGATCTGGCCGGCGTAGGACGGGTCCGTCAGGATTTCCTGATAGCCGGTCATCGCCGTGTTGAAGCAGACCTCGCCGGTCGCTTCGCCCACCGCGCCGATGCCGAAACCTTCCAGCACCGTACCGTCTTGGAGCACGAGAACAGCCGTTGCGCGCGGCTCCGTCCAGCCACTCGCTGAGTCTTTGTCTTGCAGCATCGTCATGATCTCTTTAAGTCCGAGCCCAATGGGCCGCGCTTGAGCAGGCCACCATGGGCCGCCCTTGAACTATCCCCGTGACTTAAGGGTCCGCTCGCGCCACGTCAACGCTCAAGCGCCTTATAAATAAAAGGAGATGCGCCATGCGCGAACGTTTCACGACGGAAATGAAAGAGGCCATGAAGGCCGGCGACAAGCGCAGGCTCGGCACTATCCGCCTGATTCAGGCTGCCCTCAAGGACAAGGACATCGAGGCTCGCGGCGCGGGCAAAGGCCAGGCCACCGAGGACGAAATTCTCGCGCTCCTGCAGAAAATGATCAAGCAGCGCCAGGAATCCATCACCATGTACGAGCAGGGTGGTCGCCCCGAGCTCGCCCTGCAGGAAAAGGAAGAGGCCGAAATCATCGCCTCCTTCCTGCCCAAGCAGATGGATGACGCCGAGACCAAGGCCGCCATCGAAGCCGCCATCGCGGAAGCGGGTGCCGCTTCCATGAAGGACATGGGCAAGGTCGTCGGCCTGCTGCGCGCGAAATACGCAGGCCGGATGGATTTCGGCAAGGCGAGCGGGATCGTGAAGGACCTGCTGCCGAAGGGGTGAGCTCCTCGTCATCCGGATGCCCAAAAGCGATCCGGGATCGCGTGACGGGAAGGGCGCTTTTCCCGGACAACGATCCCGGGCTCCGCTGACGCGGCCCCGGAGTAACGGCGGAGGGTGTCCATTCCCGGGCGCGCGCCGTCTTCACCTCTCCCGTTGCGGAGAGGTCGAGCGAAGCGAGGGTGAGGGGTTGCGCCTTATCCGCAAGAGGGCGCAACCCCTCACCCCAACCCTCTCCCCCGGGAGAGGGAGCAGGCGCGCGCCTGAACATGGCCTTGCGGGTGCTGGTTTTCAAAGAACAAGCGCCTTTGGGCTCGGGGCTGAAAAAGCCCCAAGCCTGAGAAGCGATCGAGGGTGGCGCGACGTGCGGTCCGGCTCGATGATGGCAATGAGATGTGAGAGCCGGCAGGCACCTCGCGCACGGTTCTTTTAGGCGGACAGGCGGCGTTGGCTCCAACAGCTGCCCGTGGCGGACACCGTCTGCGAGAGACGGGCGGCCCCGGACAAACCTGAGCCCTCGGCACAGCCTGGGCCTCCCGCCGAATGGGGTTGCGTACCCCCACTCGCGGGACCGTGCCCGACCCCACAATCACGACGCCTCGCGAGCGCGCCCCTCGGTGGGTCGGGACAGGAAGAGAGATAGCCAAGGTTGGGACAATTGTCAAGAACAAAAAGGGAACAAATACCTGCTTGCGGCTCAATAGCCTCTGATCGAAACCACCGCTTCTGCCTCTCAGTCCTGCGCCCATAGACAGCGATGGCACTGCCGTGATGCGGATTTGCCGGCTCCCGCTCCAGCTCGATGGCCCAGTCGTCGCCGCGCTGCTCAGAGGCGGAGGCACCCTTCACAAAGGCCAGGACGGCCGCCGCTCTATGGGTGATCCCGACAACGGCAGTGGCCATCTGGAATTGCCGCCATTGACCTGGTGGCCGACGCCTGTCCTTGGGCCTTCATGCCAACCACGCCATCGCATACCCCCTGCTTCATGCATTTTTTTTCGGCAGTTGTTCCGAGTCTTCACATGAAACATGAGGTCTCCGCCAGAGCGGTTTAGACTTGATGTTTACAGAGGGAGTTTTGGGAAATCATCTTCCGAATACGCGGAAACGACATTTTATCCGGTTCCATAAAGGGGCTTATCGGAAATTCGCACACGCCATTCAGGTATGACAGCGCTGCTGTGCGTTGCCCTTCGACGCCCAAGCCAGACGGGAGCCGTATTCCGGTTGCCAGCGCAGCCTCAAGGCGAAGCCGGTCGGACGCCGTCAGGGTAATGGAGATGCCAGTGCGCATGCCCCAGCCTCGCATGGGCCCTCACCAAGGGGAGTCCTCAAACGGAGTCTTTTGTTAGGCCGAGATTGCTAGCCGATATCCTCAGCTTGGCCTCAAGAACTCAAACGAAACTGCTTAGCCCCGTTCCTTCTCGGAATTTACAGTGTGAAATTTGCCGCTTTGCTGGCTTATGTCCGGATAGGAAAGTCATCCTGAGTTGCCAGATTGACGAATTCGATCAGTAGCGCCTCGATGCGATCCCTGTCGATCTCCGAAATGTCAATCTCCAAGCGCTTGGTCTCTTTCGGAAGGTACATGTAAAGATGAACGATCCCGCTTTCCGACAGGTCAGCCTCCATTACACGGGTTGTCCTCTTCCCATCTATGAAAAAATCGAGCCGGCCACGGCCAATGGATGGATAGCCAGGATGAGAGTAATCATGTGGGATGGTCTGGCTTACTCTGATTTCTGCGCCGATTACGGAGAGTCTTTTATTTAAGTCATATAAAATAGGCGGGATGCTGTCGCGGATCTGAAGCCATTTCTTCAGAGAGCCATATTTTCGGGACGCTCTTGCGTCAGCTTCCTGTGCTCTTTTCTCTGCTTCGGCTGCAATGTCGCGGCGCTCGAAAGCCTCGCGGTAAAGGACCCGCTGGAGATTCTTCTCGTTTTCTGCGCTGCTCACGTGCTGTCCCTTAAAATGTCCCAGGAATATTCGGGGTGCCTGCTTCTACCCCTTGTCGAGGGAAAGTGCCCAGATAAGCCTTTATATCTCTCACATTTCTCCGGTGAGAGGGAGATGTGTATCATGCCATCGGGAACCCGGAGAGCAACGCCATCCACGCATTCCGACGGAGAAATGTAGGCAATGTCCCGAAATGGCACATCTCGGAAGTAGATCGACGCCTCTACTTCCTTATCCTCTTCGAGCTGTGCCGCGCCGTGCCGCCAATAGCTGTGAAGCGATATCAAACTCGCCGCTGACCTCGACCTGCCCCATCATCGCCTCGGTTTTGCGCCTGGCCCGAGGTGCGGGGGCTGTGATCCAGGTGGCGCTTGCGACGCCCTGGTCGCGGGGCTAGGCATCCCCGCAGGTGGGCTCTATTGACCGCACGCTGTGAATAGCGGGCGCAAGCCGACGCGTGTCGTTCCCTAGTGTGCCGCTCTAGACTATCCAACATATTTGGAGAATTCGCTTCGTGCGCTACCCGCCCAACGTCCTTGATGAGATCCGCGCTCGGCTGCCGGCTTCGGCGGTCGTGGGCAAGCGCGTGCGTCTAAAAAAGGCGGGGCGGGAGTGGAAGGGGTTGTCGCCGTTCAACGCGGAGAAGACGCCGTCCTTTTATGTGAACGACCAGAAGCAGTTCTATCATTGCTTCTCGTCCGGAAAGCACGGCGACATTTTCACCTTCCTGATGGAAACGGAGGGGCTTTCCTTCCCCGAGGCCGTGGAGCGGCTGGCGGCGGAGGCGGGTGTTCCCTTGCCGACCCTTTCCCAGGAGGACCGGGAACAGGAGGTGAAGCGCAAGAGCCTCTATGACGTCATGGAGCTGGCGGCGGAGTTTTTCCAGGCGGCACTCCAGGGCCGTTCCGGCGCGAAGGCGCGGGATTATCTCGCCGGGCGCTCGTTGAGCGTGGATACCCAGACGCGCTTTGGTATCGGCTATGCCCCGCCGGACCGTTACGCCCTGCGCGACCACCTTGCGGGCAAGGGCGTCTCCATCGAGATGATGGACGAGGCGGGCCTTCTGACCTCCAGCGAAAACGAGACGGTGCTGCGCGACCGATTCCGTGACCGGGTGATGTTTCCGATTTGCGATCTGCGCGGCCGGGTCGTCGCCTTCGGCGGGCGGGCCATGAGCGCGGACGTGCCGGCGAAATACCTCAACTCGCCGGATACGCCGCTCTTCAACAAGGGGCGGCTCCTCTACAATTACCATCTCGCCCGTCAGCCCGCCCACGATCGGGGCACCGTGATCGCGGTCGAGGGCTACGTGGATGTGATTTCGCTGAGCGTCGCGGGCTTTCACAACGCAGTGGCGCCCCTCGGCACCGCACTGACCGAGGATCAGCTTGCGCTGCTCTGGCGTCTGTCCGACGAGCCCATTCTTTGCTTCGACGGCGACAAGGCGGGGCGGCGGGCGGCCTTCCGCGCGCTCGACATTGCTCTGCCGAGCCTGACCCCCGGCAAGTCCCTGCGCTTCGCCATGCTGCCCGAGGGGCAGGACCCGGACGATCTCGCCCGCGCCGGCGGATCCGCTGCCGTCGAGCGGGTGCTCGCCTCCGCCCGGCCGCTGGTCGACATGCTCTGGACGCGGGAGGTCGAAGTCGGGCCGCTCGACACGCCCGAAAGACGGGCGGCCCTGGAGCATCGGTTGCGCGAATCACTTGCACTGATTCGCGACGAAACCCTGAAACGGTATTACCGAGAAGAGGTTCAGGCCCGCATCGCGGCCCAGAATCCCGATCCGCGCGCGGCCCGATTTAATCGCCAGGGCGGCGGCGGAAGGCGGGAGCGTGGGGGGCCTTCCCCAACGACGCCGAGTGCCCGTTTGAGTGTCTCGCCGCTGCTGGCGCGCAGCGCGCTTTTCATGGGCGGATCGGCGGAAAGTCCGCGCGAAGCGATGATCCTATGCGCCTTCCTGGCCCATCCGGAATTGCTGCAAAACCATGCTGAAACCCTTGCGGAGCTTGAGGTTGAGGGGAGGGGGCCGCAGGCGCTCCGGAGCCTTCTGCTCGATGGCGCCGCCAGCGGCGAACCTGCCGATCTTGCCGTCATGCAGGTCCGCCTGGAGCGGGGTGGATTGCTTCCGGTAGCGGACAAATTGACGGCTCTGGTGCGCCCCGGGGACCGCTGGATGCTCGATCCGCATGCCGATCCAATGCGGCTTGAGGACGCATTGAGACAAGCGATCACCTTGCATCGGCGCGCACGCACGTTACATAGCGAACTTCGGGCTGCTGAACGCGCGCTCGCCGAAGAGGACAATGAGGCCAATCTCGCCTGGCTGCGAGAGGTCCAAAACCAGCTGTCCTCCGTCGAGGGTGCCGAGGCCGACCTGGACAACAACGTTGTCCGTCGCGAACAGTGAATGAAGGTCGGTACGCGGCATGGGCAGAGCTGCGGGTTGAGCGGGGGATGGTTAACGGTTAGTCAAGCGACTCACTGTTTTATTGTCGGGAACGGATTTCGGGTGGTGAGGCCGCGGAGCTTTGCCGCCCATTCGCGTATCATCGGGCTTGTTTGGGGGGCCGGTGAGACGCTGGAGTAGTGCAAAGCATGGCGACGAAGGCAACCGAACGGGACGAGGCTGAGACAGCGGCTCCGGAGCAACAGAGCGACGGGCCTTTGCTTGACCTGACCGATGCCGCCGTTCGGCGGATGATCAAGCTCGCGAAAAAGCGCGGCTATGTCACATATGACGAATTGAACGAGGTTCTGCCGTCCGAGGAGTTCTCCTCGGAGCAGATCGAGGACGTGCTTGGCCAGCTCTCCGAGATGGGCATCAACGTCGTCGAGTCCGAAGAGGCGGAAGAGGGCGAGAAGGCGGAAGCCGAGGAAGAGGAAGCCGAGGGCGGCGATCTCGTCGAGGCGTCGCAGACCCGCGCCGTTGCCGTCCGCGAGACGACGGCAAAGGAGCCGACCGACCGCACCGACGATCCGGTTCGCATGTACCTGCGCGAGATGGGCTCGGTGGAGCTTCTCTCCCGCGAGGGCGAAATCGCCATCGCCAAGCGCATCGAGGCTGGCCGCGAAGCCATGATCGCGGGCCTCTGCGAGAGCCCGCTGACCTTCCAGGCCATCATCATCTGGCGCGACGAACTCGTCGAAGGCCGGGTGCTGTTGCGCGACATCATCGATCTGGAAGCCACCTATGCCGGCCCGGACGGCAAGGGCGCGCCCAAGGTGGATGGTCTGGGCGACGGCGAGGGCGAGGAAGAAGCCGGCGCTGAAGACGCCGAGGGCGTGAACCCGCCCGAAGGCGAGATGGACGACGACGACCTCGAGAACAACGTGTCGCTCTCGGCCATGGAAGCCGAGTTGAAGCCGCGCGTTCTCGAAACCTTCGACTCCATCGCCGACAACTACAAGAAACTGCGTCGCCTCCAGGTGGAGCATGTGGAGCAGCGCTTGCAGAACAAGCAGCTGACGCCTGCCCAGGAGCGCAAGTACAAGACGCTCAAGAGCGACATCGTCACGAGCGTGAAGTCGCTCTCGCTCAACAACAACCGCATCGAGGCGCTCGTCGAGCAGCTCTACGACATCAACAAGCGGCTCATCTCGCATGAGGGTCGCCTGATGCGCTTCGCCGAAAGCCATGGCGTCGCTCGCGAGGAGTTCCTGCGGCACTATCAGGGGTGGGAACTCGACCCGAAATGGGTGCTGCGCGTCTCCAAGCTCGGTGGCCGGGGCTGGAAGGACTTCGTCGCCAAGGGCAAGGACCAGATCCACGACCTGCGCGAGCAGATCCACAACCTCGCCTCCGAGACGGGCCTGGAAATCCAGGAATTCCGCCGCATCGTCATGATGGTGCAGAAGGGCGAGCGCGAGGCCCGGCAGGCGAAGAAGGAGATGATCGAGGCGAACCTGCGTCTCGTGATCTCGATTGCCAAGAAGTACACGAACCGCGGCCTGCAATTCCTGGATCTGATTCAGGAGGGCAATATCGGCCTCATGAAGGCGGTCGATAAGTTCGAGTACCGTCGCGGCTACAAGTTCTCGACCTATGCCACCTGGTGGATTCGGCAGGCGATCACGCGTTCCATCGCGGATCAGGCCCGCACGATCCGTATTCCGGTGCACATGATCGAGACGATCAACAAGATCGTCCGCACGTCGCGCCAGATGCTGCACGAGATCGGCCGCGAGCCGACCCCGGAAGAGCTGGCCGAGAAGCTCGCCATGCCGCTGGAAAAGGTGCGCAAGGTTCTCAAAATCGCCAAGGAGCCGATCTCGCTCGAGACGCCGATCGGCGACGAGGAGGATTCACACCTCGGCGACTTCATCGAGGACAAGATGGCGATTCTGCCCATCGACGCCGCGATTCAGTCGAACCTGCGCGAGACCACGACCCGCGTGCTTGCCTCGCTCACGCCGCGCGAAGAACGCGTGCTTCGCATGCGCTTCGGCATCGGCATGAACACCGATCACACGCTGGAAGAAGTCGGCCAGCAATTCTCGGTGACGCGCGAACGTATCCGTCAGATCGAGGCGAAGGCTTTGCGCAAGCTCAAGCACCCCTCGCGGAGCCGGAAGCTTCGGAGCTTCCTGGATAACTAAAGAGCATGATGAGCATGCAAAGATCCAAGGCGGGCCCTCAAGCCCGCCTTTTTCATGCGACGAAGAACGCGTAAGCCGCGCCGCCCGCCGCGACGGCGGCGACACTGACGGCGCCAACGATCCAGCCCGCTTGGCGCGTGCCGACCGCGAAGGTCATGCCGGCTTTGACGATGGTGTTGACTGCTGCCGCGATGCTGATGCCGCCGGCGGCCGCCACCAAGCCGATGCTGCCCTGCGACAGACGGGAGAAGGACAGGGTGATGGCATCCACATCCGCAATGCCCGAGAGCGCTGCGAGGAGGTTCAGGCCGGTTTCGCCCGCATAGGCCGTCACGATCTTGGCCAGGAAGCTGATGGCCGCGACGAGGGCGGCCAGTTGGAACGCGGCGCGCAGATCGAGCGGGTTCTTCAATTGCAGGTCGGGATGCGCCGAATCCGAGCTGCGCCCAAGCAGCAGGAACGCGGCCCCGAACACGAGGACGAGCCCTGCCGTTCCGAGCATCCAGGCAAGCGGAATGAGAAGCGCTGTGTTGATGGCGCTCGCGATAACGAGGATCCGGGCCACCATCACAGAACCCGACAGCAGAATGCCGCCGGCAACCAAGGTGCTTGATGACGGGCTCTGCTTCGCGAGGCGGCTGAGGGTCAGGGTCGTCGCGGTGGATGAGGCAAGCCCGCCCGCGAGCGCCGCCATGGCGACGCCCGCCTGACTGCCCATGATGCGGATGGCGAAGTACCCGACGAAGGAAATGCCGCCGAGAATGATGACGAGGAGCCAGATCGCCGCCGGGTTGATGGCGTCCCACGGATCGATGGTCCGGTTAGGCAATAGCGGCAGCAGCAGGAAGGTCATCGCCAGAAGGATCAGGGCCGACCTGATCTCGGGCCAGGTCAGCATCCTGACCCAGGCATGGAGAGGCTGCTTGAGTGCCAGGACCAGCGTGACCGTGACGGCGGTGGCAATTGCGATCTGCAGATTGCCGAGGACGGTATAGGCACCGAGGGCGAAGGCGATCAGGGCGGCGACGACACCGGTGACGCTGAAATTGCGCTCCGCCTGCGCTTCAAGCCACGAAAAGGCGCTGAAGCCTCCGGCGAAGGCGACGAAGGCGAAGCCGAGGAATGTCGGGCTCGTATAGGTCGCCAGCGCCGCGCAAATCGCTCCCAGCAGGGAGGAGAGGGTGTAGGTGCGCAAGCCCGCCGTGCGTTCTCCCTCGGCCTCCTCGCGAAACTGCCAGCCGCGCTCCAGGCCGATCAGCAGCCCGATCGCAAAGGCGACGGCGAAGCGGTGAAGGAGGGGGTCCTGGATCATGGGCCGACGCCTCGACGTTCCTCGACAAAAGGAGGCACGGGCCCAAGTATGACGCTGGATCGCACGCCTGGATAGGGAGGTGGGTCCCAAGTGTGGAGGGCACCGAAGGATACCGCAGGTTTCTCCTGAGGGCATTGGTGAAAAACGACTTTGTTGTCGGGACGGCGGAGACAGGGAGCGATCACTCTCGGCAGGCTGGGGCGGCATTCATCACAGGATGAACGACGTCCCGATCTGGGAGGTGGTCATCTGTTTGGAAGCGTCGCGATCATCCGTGAGGTGGACGATCACTAAGTCTTTCTGGGGGATCGGTGGTAAGGTGATTGTCCGCTGCCGGGAGCGATCTGCGATGAGCAGACGTTCGGGAGAACGGAGGATGGCATGGCTGAGGTTCGTAACTGGTTGATCGATCATACCGGTATCGGCGTCTCCGATATCGACCGGTCAGCAAAGTTCTACGAAGGTGCATTGAAGCCGCTCGGTGTCGCAGTGGTCATGCGCATATCGCGCAACTTCACTCCGGCGGAGGAGGGAGATGCCGAGCTAGGTGGCGTCGCTTTTGGTATCGATTATCCGATGTTCTGGATCGACGTTTTTCATCCACACGGCCTCAGGCAACATACGGCGTTTCGAGCCAATAGCCGAGAGCAAGTTGAAGCTTTCCACTGCGCAGGTTTAGCAGCTGGTGGGACCGATAATGGAGGCCCTGGCCTGCGATCCGGTGGATACCCACCCGGTTATTACGCGGCTTTTCTCCTTGATCCCGACGGGAACAACATTGAGGCCGTGTTCCGTGAGGAACAGCTGAACGTCCGGCTTTAGAGGCTGGGCACCGATGAGCTGTGTTCGCAAGGGGTTGTGAGCCGACTATCACACCAGGTCCCTGGTTTCTCTCCGAAGCCGGCGCTTTGGCCATTTCATGGTTGGGGCCGACGAGTGGTGGTCTTCACCGAAACGTCCAAGCCGACAAGGACCTCCATCGCTCACCTCCATGATCCGCTCGGCTGTATCGGTGGAGCCGAGAAATGCGTCAGCCACCGCATTGGTGCAACTGACCATCCTATGCGAGCGTCCACACCCATGTCAGCGCGTGAGCTCCAGAAGAACCGGCTGGTGATCCGACGACTGGATGTCCTGATTGTAGACGATCCGGCTGGCGCGTGGCGCGAGGTCCTCCGTCACGAAGACGAAGTCGCAGCAATGTGGCTGCCCGTTGGTCTGGTCGTAGAGGCAGAAGGACGGCGGATGGGCGTCCGCCCCGTTCAGGACCTGCCAGGCGTCCATCAGAGCGGGCACGCCGTTGTCATACGCGTCCGAGAGGCGCAGTTTCGTCGGATCATGCGGCTTCATGTTGAAGTCGCCCGTCAGGACGGCGGAACGCGCCGTCGGGAACCGCGCGTAGGTTCCGGGGCCGTTCTCTCGCGGCAGCGCCACGCGGTCACAAGCCATGCGATGAGCCTCGCGGATGCCCTCCACTTGCGCGCGGCGGATCTTGTCGGAGGAATATTCAAGATGTGTCGTCATCACCCGCACCGGCCCGAAGGGCGCATTGACCACCGCTTCGAGCAGCAGGCGCGGCATGTTGCGTGTGCTGTCGGCTTCCCAGGGCAGGGTGTGGCGCAGCACCTGCGCGACGGGGAGACGGGAGAGGATCATATTGCCGAACCGGCGGCGTCCGCCATTGCCGTCCGGCACATCGAGGGCGACGCCCTCGATGGCGGTGTAGCCGGGGAGCAGGGCGGCAATCTCCGCGAACTGGTTCTCGCCCCCATTGGCTTGGAGCCCTGCGAAATTGTCCGAGACTTCCTGCAGGCAGAGCACATCGAAATCCGCGATGGATTTGGCGTCGTCGATAAGCCGCGCGAGATCGAGGCGGCCATCGACGCCGAGGCCCCATTGGATATTCCAGGTGATGAGTTTCATGTCTTGTCCGAATGACGCGGGAATTATTGGCCGACCTTGCTCAACACGTCCGCTTTCAGGAAACGCTCGATGATGAGCATGAACAGAACCGATGGCACGAGCAGGATCAAGGCCGTGATCGATGCGATCTGGTAATTGCCGCCCATGCTCGCATTGTAGAGCAGCAGCGGAAGCGTCGTGACCTGCGGCACGCCGACGAAGAAGGTGCCGGTGAATTCGTCGAGGGATTCGAGGAACACGAAGATGCCGCTCGCCATGATGCCCGGCGCCGCGAGCGGCAACGTGACGGTCGCGAATGCCCGGAGCGGCGAAGCGCCCATGTTGCGCGCGGCCAATTCCAGATCCCGGTCGACGGCGGCGAAGGCGGCTGCCGCGATCCAGACCGAATAGACGAGGCCGTGCGCCGCGTGCACCAGCACCACGCCGGGAATCGTGCCGGTCAGGCCGAGGCTGTAGAACACGCGTGCGACGTTGATGTAGATCGCGACTGACGGGAACGCCTGCGGCAACAGGAACAGGATCATGATGAATGTGCGCCACGGCAGGCGCAGGCGCGCGAGCGCGTATCCCGCAGGCACCGACACGGCGAGCGCGACGACGACGACGAGGCTTGCAATGCTGACGCTGGTTGCGAGCGACGACATGGCATCGCCCGTCGGCCGGAACACGACCTCCCAGTAACGCATGCCGTAGCTGACGGGCAGCTTGAATGGCGCGTACCAACGTTCCGCGACGGACCAGAGAGCGAGGTTTGCGAGCGGACCGAATAGAAGAAAAGCGAACACGGCCAGTGCGGCTGCCTTCAGCAGGGTTCCGCCGATCTTCGTGCCGCTGGCCAGGAAAGCGGGGATCGAGGGTCGCCCGCGGAGCGCCGCCGCCCGAGAGGACAAAGCAATCGATTGCGATTGATCGTTCACGCCTGGACCTCCCGCTTGACGTTGTGACGGAGATAGATCCAGGCGGCGACGGCCGAGAGCGCATAGGAGATGACGCCGAGCGCGTTCGCGGTGGCGTAATCGCCGTAGGAGTTGATGCGGAAGGCCATGTCCACCGTGAGCATGGTCGGTTGGGAACCGGCGACCATCATCGGCACCGACAGAACCGAGAGCATGGTGACGAAGGACAGGACAAGGCCGACGAGCAGGGTCTGCGCGACCTGCGGCAGCACGAGTTCGCATAGGATGCGCGGTCGCGACGCGCCGAGATTGCGTCCCGCTTCAATCGTCGCCCTGTCGATGGAGGCCATGGCGCCCGCGAGCATCAGCGTCACGAACGGCACCTGCTTCCACACGAAGGTGATGATGATGCCGCGCCAGTCGAGGAAGCTGGTGGCTTGAAGCGGTTCAAGCACGCCCGTGGCGACGAGCGTATTGTTCATCAGGCCGTTCTTGGCGAGGAAGGTGCGCATGCACTGCGCCGCCACGATGAACGGGATGAAAAGCGGCCAGCGATAAAGAGCGCGCAAACCGGCGACCAGCCACGGCGTTTCGCTGAGCGTCAGCACGCCTGCGATCATGATCGAGAAGATCGCGGTCAGGATCGTCGAGACGATGACGACGAAGATCGTGAACAGGATGTCGGTCGAGTAGAGCTCGAAGGCCTTCTCGAAATGCGTCAGCGACAATTGCCCGCCCGCCGTGACGGCGGAGGCGAGCGAAAAGCCGAGCGGGTAGAGGAACAGCACACCGATCATCAAAAGCGCCGGTGCGATGAGAAGAAAGCCGAGGAGCGAAGGTCGCGACATACTGGGGGAACGCCCTGTCTTTACGACTGGTGAAGAGCGGAGAAGGGCGGCTTTCTTGAAAAGCCGCCCCGGATCTTATGAAGAAAATGCGAGGCCTTAGTTGGCGACCTTCTTCTCGTAGGTTTCGAGAATGTCGTTGAAGTAGGGGCCGATCGGGAACGGCTTGCCCTTGGCAGCGAGATCCTCCGGAGAGATGTCGGTGAACAGCGCCTGCCAGGCGGCCTTGTCGAGCTTGCCTTCGAGGTTCTTGGCGTCGATGCCCGGATACCAGTTGAAGCGCTTCACGATGCCTTCGGCCTGCACGTCGGGGCTCGTGGCGAGCGCCACGAACTCGGCGGCGAGCTTGTCCTGCGCGGCCTTGTTCGGGATCGCGTAGTACATCGGCTGACCCGGCATGCCCGGCGAGACGAGCTTGAGGCGCATGTTCGGCGGCAGCTTGCCGTCGGCCTTCCAGGTGTAGAACATGTCGACCCACACCGGACCCATGGCGATTTCGCCACGGTTCAACATGTCGAGCGTGCCCGCGTTGCCGGGGGTGATGATCACGTTCTTGTTGAACTCCTTCAGATCGGTCATCGCCTTGTCCCACGCGGCCTTGGTGGAGGCATCGTAGGGGCCCGACTCGAGCTTGGCGGCATCGCCAGCGAAGGCCGCGACCCAGCCGGTGACGAAGGCAACGCCGGACATGCCGCCCTTGATGCCGTTATAGCCGAACTGCTTCGGGTTCTTGGCCGCCCATTCGCGCAGCTCAGGATAGCTCGACGGCGGGCTTTTCACGAGGTCGGGGTTGTAGGCGATCGCGGTCTGCGAGTGGAACATCGGCATGACGAAGCCGGAGACGTCCGCGCCGAGCGAATTCGTGGCGGTGTCGCGCGTCACAAGAGAACCGGTGGCGATCTTCTCACGATACTTGTTGAGCAGCCCTTCCTGCACCATCGTGCCGGCGGCCTTCTGGTGGATGACGACCACGTCGAAATCGACGGCGGCGGAGCCTGCCTTCTTCTGCGCATCGAGCTTCTCGTAGATCTTCTGCGAGCCGCCATCACCGGGGCCGGTGCCGACGGCCACGACCTTCACGCCGGGATGCGACTTCTCGAACATCGGTCCGAGATAATCCTTGATGTAGTCGACCATGTTCTGGTCGCCGGCGGTGGCGACATTCAAGGTTTGCGCCTGCGCCGGATAGGCCAGCAGGGCAGCAGTGAAGCTCAGCGCCATGACGCTCTTGTGCATGGTTGTCTTCCTTATTGAGCGCTTGGGAAAAGGTGGAGGGATTCCAGTGGCAAGCGCAGCCCGACTGGATTGCCGAGGTCGAGATAGCGATCATCTGTCACGGTAAAGTGACGGTCTCCGGTCGCGACGAGATAGCGGTAGTGTCCGCCCGGATAAGTCCGCTGAGTGATGGTGCCGGGCAGCACAATGGCGTCTTCGCTTTTCGCGCCCAGGTCCTGGATCGTCGCCACGTCGTCGCGAAAGTAAGCGGTCACGGAGCCCATTGGCGCCCTGCCGCTCCAAAGCGTCGGCGCATCTTGTCCGCTTGCTCTCACTTCCAATCCGGACGCTCCCTGACGGACATCGAGATCGATGGTGTTGTCCGCGCCCATGAAGCTCGCGACAAACGGCGAGACCGGGTTGTCGTAGACCTCCTTCGGAGATCCCACTTGCGCGATGCGGCCCTGATCCATCACGACGATTCGGTCGGCCATGGTCATGGCTTCCTCGCGGTCGTGCGTGACCTGGATGGCGGTGAAGCCGAGGCGACTTTGCAGCGATTTGATTTCCGCGCGCACCTGAATGCGCACCTTCGCGTCGAGATTCGAAAGCGGCTCATCGAGGAGCAGCAGATCGGGCTCGATGGCCAGCGCCCGGCCCAGCGCGACGCGCTGGCGCTGTCCGCCTGACAGATTGGTGACCTTGCGATCCTCCAGCCCAGTGAGGTTGAGCATGCGCAGCACGGTTTCGACCCGCGCGCGAACGTCCGCTTTCGACATGCCCCTGAGGCGCAGGCCATAGCCCACATTGCCGAGGACGGTCATATGCGGCCAGAGCGCATAGGATTGGAACATCATTGCGATGCCGCGCTTCTCCGGCGGCGTGTCGACCACGTCCTTGCCGAAGAGCCGAATCGCACCGCCTGAGGCTTTCTGGAAGCCTGCGATTGTGCGCAGGAGGGTGGTCTTGCCGCAGCCCGACGAGCCCAGAATGGCGATGAACTCGCCTGGAACCACATCAAGGTCGACGCCATGCAGCACGCGCTGCGCGCCATAATTGACCTTGAGGTCTTCTATTTCGATAGCAACCGAGGCGGACTTCACGGCTATCTTAACCTCCCTCATCGCACGCTAAAACGTGTCTCTTAAGAACCCATCAGAACACGATTGCCGGCTAAGGAAAAGATGCCTTGAGCATTGCGAGACGGATTTCCTCTAAGGAAGCCGTGTTTCAGTTCTGTGACGATGCGGCGTTCTTTCGGCCTCTCACCTTGTGCCATAGGGTGACAGCGCCGCCCGCGTCCTTCATGATCGCGCGAGTTCGGATAGGAGATTCCATGAGTGAGAAGGTGATCAAGGAAAGCCAGCCGCGCGTGCATTACGACTGCACCAAGTGCCTGGCGTTCTGCTGCTCGATCTATGAGCGCGTGGCGGTCACCAAGCGCGACATCACTCGGCTCGGCAAGCATTTCGGTGTGTCTGCGGCGGAAGCGAAACGACGTTACACGACCGACCGCGACGGCGAGCGCGTTTTGAAGCGCGTGAAAGACGTGGTCTTCGAGGAGACATGCGCCTTTCTCGACCAGAAGACGCGCGGCTGCACGATCTATCATGGCCGCCCGGAAGTGTGCCGGTCCTATCCCGGCCGGTCGCGCTGCGCCTATTACGACGTGCTGCGCTTCGAGCGCACGCAGCAGGACGACGAGAATGTCGTGCCGCAGGTCAAGATCATCTTCCGGGAGGACGAGGCGGAGGCGTAGGAATCGCCGGAGGCGCGGCGGGAGCCGTCTCGTGGGGGTGTGTTGGCGCAACCTGCGTTCCCGGTTCGACGACGATGGTTGCAGTCATGCCCGCGCTTAAGGACACCGTGTCCGGCACATGGTCGAGCGCGATGCGAACCGGAATGCGCTGCGCAAGGCGCACCCAGCTGAAGGTCGGGTTGATGTTGGCGATGAGGTCGCCTGTTCCCTGAATCATTTCGCGATCGACGATGGCGCGTGCGACGCTCTCGACATGCCCGTCGAGATCGTCCGGAAATCCCATCAACCGGATTACGGCCTTGTTGCCTTCGCGCAGGTTGCGAAGCTTGGTCTCCTCGAAATAGCCGGAAACATAGAACGAGTCGCTGTCCACCAGCGCGACCACCGCCTTGCCGGCGGTCGCGTAATCGCCGGGATTGAGACGAAGGTTCGTGACATAGCCGTTGACCGGTGAGCGGACTTCTGTCCGGTCCAGGTTGAGGCGCGCGGTGTTGAAAGCGGCGAGCGCCTGATCATAGGCTGCCGTTGCCGTGGCGGCTGCTGTTTCGGCCTGTTCGATCGCCTCGACCGTGACGGCCAGGCTTGACAGTTGTTTGCGCCGCTCCAGCTCGCGCTGTCGCTGGGCCTGCTGCAGTTCCAGTCCCTCGAGGCTCGCCTGGGCCTGAGCGAGCGCGAAG
Source organism: Microvirga alba (assembly GCF_015694465.1). Lineage (GTDB taxonomy): Bacteria > Pseudomonadota > Alphaproteobacteria > Rhizobiales > Beijerinckiaceae > Microvirga > Microvirga alba. Next base: position 24,676 of record NZ_JADQDO010000006.1, on the reverse strand, counting down.
CGATAGCGCTCGGGATCGATGGTGAAGAGAAGATCCCCTTTCTTGACCACTTGATTGTCCTTCACATGGACCTGTGCGACGGGTCCCGACACGTCGGGGGCGATTTCGATGATGTCGACCCGCACGCGTCCGTCTCGTGTCCAGGGATTGGCCACGTAAATTTGCCAGGCGAACCAACCGGCTGCGACGGCGGCCGAGGCGATCAGGGTTGTGACGACGACGCGGACGGTGCGGGGAACGGGCACGGTTCAACCATCCTACCGAAAGACGATAAAGACGCAGCCAGCAAGAATCAGGACATAGAGCGCAGTGTTGAACAGGGCGGGATGCCACACGAAGCGATAAAATCCGGCCCAGCCGAGGCTCGTGGACACGCCGAACCACAGCACGCCGGCGAGTGCGGCATAGGCCAGGATGGGCGGCACGAAGACGCCGAAAAGATCGATCTCCTTGATCATGCGGGAGCCTCGCTACGAAGCGCATCGGGGACGATATGCGGCCGCGCGACGTCGAAGAAATCCTGATGCCGATGCAACGCGCTGCCCAACGCGACGAGCGCGGTCAGTATATCCTCACCGGCAGGTCCGGCTTCCTCCAGAAGCACCGCTGCTGCGTGGTCGATTTCCGGCAACGTGGTCGTACGGGACACGCCATCCTTGAGGTCGCCGAAATGCGTCGCCAGCGCGGCCAGGACCTGATCAATCGACCTGGACACGGTAGAGGGAAGGGATGCCTTGGTCGCCTTCAGATTCAGGATGTTGAAGCCGATGCGCAAGGCCGAGAGCGCGCTGCGCATCGTCGCGCGCTGATCCGGTTGGCCCATGTCGAGCCGCCAGAAGAGCGCGTTGATGCGGTCGAACATCCGGCTTGCGAAGCGACTGATGTCGACTGGCGCTGTCGTGCCCGCGATTCGCTCGAGGTCTTGCAGGATACCGCGCCGGATGCGGCGCACCGTCCATTCGGTGCCCAGCGGACGCAGGAGACGGAAACTTAAGATGCTCGCCACGATGCCGGCGAGAAGCGCCGAGGCCGAATTGATATAAGCCGCCATGTCGGTCTGCATGCTGATGTTGGAGAGGCTCATCAGCGCGACGAGATTTAAGCCGAGCGGCGTCACCTGCGTGCCGATACGCGGCAGGGCCAGCAGCACGCCGAAGGGGAGGTAGAACGGCAGCAACACCACGACCAATGACGGAAAGTCGTCGATCTTCGGGAAAATCGCGAAAAGATAAATTGCAGCAGCAACGGCAGAGATGAGGGTCATGCGCAGGAAATTCTCGGCTGCCGTCGCCGGGTCGTCGAGGGAGGCGAGAATGCTGCACATGATGCCGCTGTAGATGACTGCGGTGCTGCCATGCGGCCAGCCGGTCGCGACCCAGAAGGCAGAGGCGATGAGAACCGTGACGGTTGAGATCGCGCCGGCGACAAGGGCGAGGGTCACGTCGCGATAACGCGAGGAGGATGGCGCAGCTTCCGGCATCTTCAGCGGGCGCCCCGCATACAGACTGTCCCGCAGGTCGAGGACGCGCTGCCACGTTCCCAGCGCATCGCGCAGGCGTATCAGGATGTTACGCACGAGGATGTTCCGGTGGTCGCGCACGAGCTCGTCGAAGCTCGGCAAGGCTTGCATGATCTTGCGTTGCAGCGCGACGATTTCGGTCGAGAATTCGACGCTCGGTTGCAGCGGATCATCCCGATCGAGCAAATCCGCCGTTTCGCTCAGGAGCGGTTGCAGGGCTTCCTGCTTGGCGGCCGCATTGCTGCGCAGAAGCGCGACGCGATCATTGATGGAAACGAGAAGCGATAGCAACGTCAGGACTTGCCCCTGCAAATGGCGCGCGACGTTTCCTGCGGCGCGAACCGACGGGGTGTCGAAGTTTGCGTAGACCCTAAGCGCATCAAGCGCGATCACATCCGCGATCATCTTGCGTTGGTCGGTGAAGGTCCTCTCCTCCTCTCCCTCGCCGCGCAACACATCGCCGACCCAGCGCGCGGCAGCGACCAAGGTGGCGTCGACCGAAATCCTGAGGGCCTCGCCCGCGCGTCGTGGAAAGACGAGCTGGCTGACAAGAGTAGCGCAGCCGATACCGAGGATGATTTCGAGGCAGCGGCCCACCGCGTAGTCGAAGGCCGTGTCCGGAGCCAGCGCCGCCGGGATGCCGATGATCGCGGCGGTGTAGCCGGACAGCATGGCGCCGTAGGCGGCGGGCGCATCGCGAAGCATCACGGCGACGAAGGTGCACAAGCCGATCCAGAGGGCGAGGGAGGCAAGGAAGAACGGGCCGATCTGCGCAAAAGCGCCGACGAGCACGAGCGCCATGGTCGCCCCCACGACCGTTCCCGTGACGCGGAACAGGGATTTCGCGACCACCATTCCAGTGATGGGCTGGGATACGACGAACACCGTCAGCATGGCCCAGCTTGGCTGGGTCAGCTCAAGAATAAAGGCGATGTAGAGGGCAAGCATCGCCGCGCCGAAGGTCTTGATTGAGAAAACCACTTCTCGCCAGGTCGGCTGTGGCATGGAATTGTGTCTCTCGGGCTCCGGTGGCGACTCACACGCCATTCAGGCGAGGTGCTCGGCCTAAACGATATAAATAGAGTGAGGGCAGCCGAATCCCAGCCTTGCGGCTTCGCTCCTCATATCCTCGGCCCGGCCGGGGAATGCCTATCCGGCAACCCAGCCTTGCGCGTCGAGACGGGGCTTGTGATGATGTTCTGGTCTATAGCCAACTCGGAAAAACCTTAAATGAGTCCAGGCCAGACTGGATTCCCAAAAAAGAACGCCCCATGGACACGAGATCGCCCGCCATTGCCGCCACGCCTGCTAAAATCACGGCGGAAGGTGCGGTCATTCCGATCCTCGCGGCCATCAGTGTTTCGCATCTTCTGAACGACCTGATCCAATCGCTCCTTCCGGCGATCTACCCGATCCTCAAGGCGAACTTTCATCTCGATTTCGGGCAGATCGGCCTGCTGACGCTGACCTTTCAGCTCACCGCCTCGTTGCTCCAGCCGTTGATCGGGCATTTTACCGATGTGAAGCCGCGCCCGTTCTCCCTCGTGGTCGGCATGGGCTTCACGCTGCTCGGATTGCTCACGCTCTCGCAGGCAAGTTCCTATCCGTTGCTTCTTTTGGGAGCAGCACTCGTCGGCATGGGCTCGTCGGTGTTCCATCCGGAATCCTCCCGCGTCGCGCGCATGGCGTCCGGCGGCCGCCATGGGCTCGCGCAATCGGTGTTCCAGGTCGGCGGCAATGCGGGGTCGGCCCTCGGGCCGCTGCTCGCCGCCTTCATCGTCGTGCCGTTCGGCCAGTCGAGCATCGCCTGGTTTTCGGTGGTGGCGTTGCTCGCGATGATCATCCTGTTCAACGTGGGGCGCTGGTACCGGGTCAAGGTCGCCGCTCTCAAGGCGAAACCGCGCGGGGCCGAGACCAAGTCGGCCTTCTCGAGGAGGCGGATCGCGGTCTCAATCACGATTCTGATGCTCCTCGTCTTCTCGAAGAATTTCTACACGGCGAGCATCAGCAGCTATTTCACCTTCTACCTGATCTCGAAGTTCCAGGTCTCGGTGCAGGACGCCCAGCTTTACCTGTTCATTTTCCTCGCGTCGGTGGCGGCGGGCACGGTTCTCGGGGGCGTCATCGGCGACAAGATCGGGCGGCGCTATGTGATCTGGATCTCGATCCTTGGCGTTTTGCCTTTCACGCTGATCCTGCCCTACGCCAACCTGTTCTGGACCGGTGTCCTGAGCGTGCTGATCGGGTTGATCCTCGCCTCCGCCTTCTCGGCCATTCTCGTCTATGCGACGGAGCTCGTGCCCGGACGCGTCGGCATGGTCGCTGGGCTGTTCTTCGGCCTGTCGTTCGGCATGGGCGGCCTGGGAGCTGCGGTGCTCGGCCAGCTCGCCGACCACACGAGCATCGACTTCGTCTATCACGTCTGTTCGTTCCTCCCGGCAATCGGCCTCCTGGCCTATTTCCTGCCGAAGATCGAGCGGCCGCGCGTGCGCTGAGGACGGAGTTATTGGCCGGGAGCGACCTCGACGCTCAGGCGCATCTCCGGGTGAATGCCGCAAATCGCGTCGTAATGGCCGGGCTGGTCGAAGCCGATGGTCACCGTGTCGCCGGGGTTCTGGGCATCCGAATTGTAGCTCATGCCCGGCCCGTCGATCCGCACATTGTGCGTGCGCGTGTCGTCGTTGACGATCCGCAAAACCTCGCCGACCTTCAACAGGATCGCGCCCGGCGTGAAGCGGCGGTCCTTCTGCCCGACGATCGAGGTCGCGACCGCCTCGGGGGGAACCCCAAGCGACATCGTGCGCGGGGGGAGGGAGGTCGCGCGAGGAGGGTCTTCGCTCGACAGGGTGTTTAGGAAGGCGACAAGCTGCGCGCGCTCGGCGGCGCTGAGCGCGACGCTTTGGGGCATGTCCGCTGACAGGGTGGGCCGCTTGATGACCCGGTCGGCATAGTGATCCACCACATCCTCGAAGGAGGCCAGCGAGCCGTCGTGCATATAAGGCGCGCTCCAGACCCGCTCGCGCAGGCTCGGCGTCTTGAAGGCGTGCTCGGCGGCTTTCACACCCAGCACTTTGCCACGGCCCGGATCGTCACCCGGAAGGCCGATGTCGTGGAAGGCCTCGTCGGTGAAGCGCCAGCCCTGATGACAATTCACGCAAGCGCCCTTGCCGACGAACACCTTGAAGCCGGAAAGCTCGTCCGGTTCGAGCGCCTTGTCGTCGCCCTTCACCCAACGGTCGAACCGGGTTTCCGGCGACACCAGCGTGCGCTCGAAAGCGGCAAGCGCCTTGACCAGATTGGCGCGCGTCACCGCCGGATCTTCAGGAAACGCGCCCGCGAAGGCGCGCGTCATCTTCGGGTCGGCTGAAAGCGTTTGCACTGCCCGGTCCAGGTTGCCCCCCATCTCGCGCTTGTTCTCGATGGGCCCCGATGCCTGCGCCTCCAGGCTCGTGGCGCGGCCGTCCCAGAACCAGGACAGACCCCAGGCCATGTTCCAGAGGGGAGGGGTGCGGCGGTCGAGCGCGAGACCGTCGAGGCCGTCATGGGTCGGCACGCCGTCGGAGAAAGACAGTTCCGCCTGATGGCATGTGGCGCAGGCGACATCGCCCGCACCGGACAGGCGCTTGTCCTCGAAGAGCGTCGCGCCCAAAGCCACCTTGCCCGGCGTCGCCGGGTTGCCGGCTGGCATCGGCGTGTGGTCGGGACGCGCGAAGACCTGCCGCCAATGGGCAGCATCGAATGGCGCGGGCCCATCAGTCGCGCCGCCGACGAGCACGACAAGCCCCAGGCTTGCCAGCACCCGGACGGTCGAATGAAGACCCGCGCGCGTCACCGGATTACCGAAAGTTTCCGAGCTGTAGCTCGAACCTGGCAACGCTGCTCAGAAATTGGCCATGATCCTTCGCCGCCTTTTCGGGCGGCGTCACGGTCGGGAAAGTCGATTTCAGATCGTCGAGGCTGGCGCGTAGCGCTTTCGCCGCGTCCGCATTCTTGGCGCTCAGCGCATCGCCCATCGTGCCGATAAGGCGGTCGGCCTCCTGCACGAAGCCGCGCGCGTCCTGATACTCGACCACATTGGCGATGCGGCCGTTTTTGAACGCCTCGCCGTATTCGTCGCTCGCCTGCTGCAGCACTTCGAGCGCTGTCTCCAGCGTGAAATGAAGCTTGTCCGTTTCCTTTTCACGCACAGCCGTCTCGGCGGCGGCCAGCCGCTCGTCGATGGCGGCGCGGGCGCGGGCATAAGCCTCCTTGTTCTTCGCCTTCACGGTTTGAGAGAGCGCCTTCAAGGCGACCTGGAAGGGGGCAATCTTGAATGTCTTCAAGTCCTCCCGCAACGAATTGTAGATCTCTTCCTCCGGGTGCAGGAAATGCGGAAGGGCTTCTGCCCAGCGCCCAGTTTCCACCAGCTCTCCGCCGACGAGAAGATGGCCGCGGATGAGTTCAAGCCCACGGTAGAGGTGCAACTGGGGCGACAGATTGGTGGCGCCGCCACCTTCGCCGCCTTCGCCGTCGCCGCTCGCTGCCGGAGGGGCCGCCTTGATGGCTCCCGCATCGTGGCCCTTGTGCTGCGCCAGCTGGAGCAGACCCTGGTCGGCCTTCGCTTCCACGCTTGCGCGCGGCTGCGCCGGCATAGCCGTGACCTGTGAGGCCGCCGGCGTGGCGACAAGAACGGCGCTGCTCAGGCCCGCCCAGATTTTCCGTCTTTGCATCGGTTTTCTCCCCTCGGCGGGTCAAGGTCGCCGGCGGCTAGTTTGGAAACATTAAAAAGTACCAGTCTTTACAGATACTTAGCTACCCTTTAAGCCTGCGTCTGGCAACCCCGAAAGGTTCTTGTCCCATGCTGCTCACGATTGCCGATGTGCTGCCTCAGGCCGAGCTTGAGGAAATCCGTGCCATGCTCGCCGCCATGCGTTTCGAGGATGGCCGGGCGAGCGCCGGATGGAGTGCCAAGCTCGTGAAGGACAACGAGCAGGCGCGCGAAGGCGCGGCGCTCAGCCTGCTGCGCGAGCGCGTGACGAAGGCCATTCTGGAGAACGAGGTCTTCAGCCTCGCCGTGCGCCCGAAGGCGCTGACACCGCTGATTTTCAGCCGCTACGGCCAGGGCAAGCATTACGGCACCCACGTGGACAATCCGATCATGGACGGCATCCGCACGGATGTGTCGTTCACGCTCTTCCTCGCCGATCCCGAGACCTATGACGGGGGCGAGCTGGTGATCGAAACCATGGCGGGGGAGGAGGAGGTCAAGCTCCCCGCGGGCCATCTCGTGGCTTACGCCTCGACGACCCTGCACCGGGTCGCGCCGGTTACGCGCGGTGAACGGCTGGTCGCGGTGGGATGGGCGCAGAGTTATGTGCGCGATGGGGCGAAGCGGGAGTTGCTCTTCGATCTCGAAACGGCGCGGCGCAATCTCTTCGCGCAATCCGGCAAGACGCCCGAGTTCGATCTTCTCGCGAAAACCGGAGCGAACCTGTTTCGCATGTGGGCCGAGGTGTAGAGCTTCTTACGCCAAATGAGGTGTTCACCTCGGTTACTGCCAGGCGTAATTGAAACTGATGCTGATACGCTCGCCCTCGGCCTCGTTGACGGGCACCTCGTGGCGCAGCCAGCTTTCCCACAAAAGCACCGTGCCCGGGCTTGGCTTCATATAAGCGAATTGCCGGTTTTCCTGCTTCGCCTTGGCCTTGCGGGGCGGGGCCGCCATCATGAAGCCGAGGCGCGGGTCCTCAAGCTTGAGCGCGCTCGCGCCTTCCGGGATCGTCACATAATAAGTGCCGCTGATCACCGAATGCGGGTGGATGTGCGAGGTGTGCACGCCGCCCGGGGGCAGAATGTTGATCCACAGGCTGTCGAGAACGAGCTTGCGGCCCTTCAGATCGAATTCGAGCTCCTTGGCGAAGGCCGCCACATGGCTGTCGAGGGCTTTCAGGAGTTCGCCGAACACCGGCACGCGCCAGGGCAGGTCGTTCAGCGATGCGTAGGACGTGTAGCCCGGATAGCCATTCTTCGCGCACCAGCGCTGACCGGCCTCATCGTCTTCGGCGATGGACAAGCTGGCGGCTTCGAGTTCCGCATTGAGGCGTTCGGCCTTCGCGCCTGCCAGTTCGGCTCGGTAGACCTTGGTGACGAAAAGCGTGTCGATGGTTGCCATAAGCTCGGCTCTAAAACGCAGAACGGGTTCTGTCAAAAATACCGGTCCCGGAGGAAGGCTGCCAGCTTTTTCCCCGCAGATCGCCCCGCGCGGCTTGCAGGACGCATGAGCCTGACCCACCTTGGCTTCATGACCTCATCTCCCGCATCCATTCTTCACGAAGACCTGTTGACCGTCGCCCGGAGCCTCGAGCCCGCACTTCTTTCGCGCATCATGGCGCTGCGGGACTGGCTGGTCACGGTCGCCGCCCGCATCGAGGACACGAACGAGGTGTTGACGGGCTTCGTCGAGGGATTGCGGGACTTGGGCGTTCCTGTCGAGCGCGCCGCCATGGCCATCGAAGCGTTGCATTCGGAATATGCCGGGATCGGCCGATTCTGGACTCCGGAGGAGGGGACGGTCGTGCGCTATCTGCCTCACGGCGCGCGTCGCGATGTGGTCTACCAGAGCAGTCCCTTCGCCCATGTGAACCGTACCGGGGAATGGCTCTTCCTCGATCTCACGGAGACGCCGGACGATCTTTTCCCGATCGTGCCTGAGTTGAAGGAAGCAGGCTTTCGTCACTACATCGTCATCCCGTTCCGCTTCATGAACGGAGCCGAGAACGGCATTTCGTTCGCCACGCGCGCTTCGGAAGGTTTCGGCGAGCAGGGCTTGAAGATCCTGCGCCTCGTCATGCCGTCCTTCGCCCTGGTGACGGAGCTACGCGCCACGAGCAACCGCCTCGATGAGGTGCTGCGCATCTATGTGGGTGATGAGCCGCACCGGGCGATTCTCTCCGGCGCGATCCTGCGTGGACAGGTCACGCGAATCCGCTCGGCCATTCTGTTCGCCGACATGCGTGACTATACGCGTATCTCTTCGACCTTGAGCCCGGAGGACGCGGTCGACCTCTTGAACAATTATTTCGACTGCCTTGTTCCGCCCATCGAGGAGGAGGGCGGCGAGGTGCTCAAGTATCTCGGCGACGGGCTCCTGGCGATCATCCGCGACCGGGGCGACGACACAGGCGGCGCGCCGCAATCGGCGCTCTCCGCCGCGACCAGGGCTCTGCGGCGTATCGAGGCTGCGAACAATGAAGGTCGTTTTCCGGTTTCCATCAATGTGGGCATCGCTCTGCATCACGGAGATGCCGCTTACGGCAATGTCGGCTCAGGCCGTCGCCTCGATTTCACCGTCATCGGGCGGGACGTGAATCTCGCGAGCCGCATCGCGGATTTGAACAAGCGTCTCGGCGAGCCGCTCCTGATGTCGAAGTCCTTCGTCAATCACCTCTGGGGCAATCCGACGTGCCTCGGTTCTCATCGTGTCGAAGGATTCGAAGAGCAGATTGAAGTCTTCAAGCCGTAAGCCTAAGCCTGTCTCTCTGAACGCGTGCGGGAGGGACTTGGACAATGGCGATCCGTAATAATGTTCTTGGTGCAGTGACCTTGCTCGCAAGCGTGGCATCGGTGTCTCTGGCACATGCCGATGACGGCAATTGCGATGGGTTTCAAAGCCTGGATCCCAAGGTCGCAATCGCTATTGGCAAGGTCGATTCAAACACAGACCGGGTGAACTTCGTCAAGAATCGCAGCACCCAGAACAGCTGCCCGAGCAACGATGCCGCTTGCCGCGAGAAGGGCTATCTGGTGCAGGGGGATCAGGTGATCGTCAGCACCATCGGCGAGAATTTCGTCTGCGCCGACTACGTCAACAGCAAGGGACTGACGCGCGCCGGTTGGTTGCCGCGCTCCGCCATCGCCATCGTGCCGAACCAGACAAGCTTTCGCCCGGAGGACTGGGTTGGCCAATGGAAGGGAGGCCCCGAGCAAAAGATCTCGATCGAGAAGACCGCGAAATCGAATTCTGACATCAAGATCTCGGGCGAGGCGACGTTCGGCGCGCTTGATCCGGCCCGCGTGAAACGTGGAGCGGTCAATCTGGGCGAGATCAGTGCGACGACCGTTCCCGATGGAGGGTCTCTCGCCTTCACGATGGGTGACGACAAGACCCTGCCTTATACGCAAGGTGACGATTATGATTGCCGTGTCCGGATGCGCCTTGTCGGCTCATTCCTGCTTGTCGAGGACAACCGGAATTGCGGCGGCATGAACGTTTCGTTCTCAGGGGCCTATCAGCGACGGAAATGATCCGCGAGCGACCGTCGACTCCGCGCACTCGACCTCTCGGACCTCAAGCAGCAGCTTCGGGCTCGGACTGCGCGCGGACCGGTTCGTAGGAGGTCTTCTTCAGGGTCGACTCGATTTCCTCGACGACGGTTTGATCGATCCTTGCCTGCCGTTTGTTCGCGGCGAATTTCAGGAGCCAGAGTATTGCCAATTCGATGATGCCGATGATGGCCCACGACGAGAACGAAAAAGCGAGTTCGGCCTGATACTGAAGCCACAGGATGGTGAGCCCCGACAGCACCAATGCGGCAGCGAAAAGGGTGTAACGCTCAGCCGCCTTCACAAGAGCGAACGGGAAGGGATGTTTGTAATCGACCGGACCCGCGCCTCGTGGGAAGGCCCAGGTCCGACCCGCTGTATGATTGACGATGCCGACGAGCGGGCCGCGTTCATCGATCACCTTGCGGGCATAAAGAAGCGATACGTCATCGTGAGGCGCGACTTTGACCGAATCCGGCAGGGTCACAGTCCGCTTCGAGCCGTCCTCCGAAACGATGCGGACCTCGATAGACTTTTTCGCCTGGGCCGTTTGCGCCGAATCGCCAGATGCTTTCGTCACAACCCACGTGGCATTGACGAAACCTCGCCAGGTCCAGAAGTCGATTTCCTGACCATTAATGGTTTTGACCAGTTCCATGTTGGCCCTCCCGCAAGAATTTAGAGCCCTTTTAGATTAATAGTAACTTTACGTCATCTCAGGCGAAGGGCACGAAGTCAGCCTCGCGAAAGGTAGCTTGCCGCTCGACAGGAGTGAGGTTGGGAATGACGGCGTCGCGTCTGAGAATGGGGCCTTGCCGTCATCCGAGGCCGCTCAACCCGACGCGATGGACTTGCCGATGTCGGTCGGGTCGTATTCAATCAGAACAGCATAGACGTCTGCGAGCTGGCAAAGTCACGAGCGGAGAGTGCGATGTCGAGAAGATCCTGGAAGTTCCTTGTCGCTTATGGGTTTTTCGCCGCATTCCTTGGCGCACAACCCGTTTTGGCGGATTCCATCGACGGCCATTGGTGCAGCAGCGATGGGCGACATCTATCGATCCAGGGCCCGGCGATCGTTACCCCAGCCGGCACGCGTGTTGAAGGCTCTTACACGCGCCACTCGTTTCTTTACTCCGTTCCGGAAAGCGAGCCGGATCGTGGGCAGGAGGTCTCCCTGCGCCTGTTGAGCGAGGTTCAGGTGGAGATCCGGTTCGGCCGCGCCGACCGGCAGTCCGAGACCTGGCGCCGCTGCGCAGCAACGACGAGTTAGTCAAGCATCCCAGCGGTTCGAAGGGCGCTGTTTGATGGCGCCCGGCTCCTCATTCCGGCTCCGCGTGTTTCGAGAGAGCTTTCAAGAGTTCGAGGCACTTTTCCGCCACGGCGTCGGGCACTCTCTTGTCGCCATCGTAATGACGCGTGACAACGGCGCTCGCTTGCTCGAACAGATCGCTAAGATTGCCGGAAATGCCGGGACGGGAACTCGGAAACTCGAGCTTTTTCCCTCCGCCGCGGGGGCGGGTTTTGGATGCGGGCTTGGCTTTGAACAGCACCAAAACTTCGCATTGCTCGGCATCCTTCTTGATGTCCTCGAATGCGATAATTTCGGCCATGCCTTACTCCTGCGCCTACAGATCGTGACAACCATTTACTTGGTTTCGGCACGACGGCTGCTGACTATTCGGGGTTATCCCAGCAGCGCTCCGCAGCCGCTCTAGCGATCGCCTGTGCGCGTTGCAACCGCATTATCGGCTTTGGCGCGCGCTATGCCTTGATGGCGGGAAGCTCCAATTCATCGATCATCGCGGCCCGGCGCGCCTCGTGCGACCTGATGCTGGCGCGGATGTCATCAAGGGTGCTCCTGTTCGATCCATAGAGTGCGATGCCACCGAAGACGGCGGCGATCCCTGCCACCAAAACAAGGGGCTCGACGTGGAACGGCCCGATCATGAATGTCAGAACCGACAGGGCGCCGCCGCCCATCGCCACCTTGGCCACCAGGATGGTTTTTCGGACCCCTTCCGCTGTGTCTGAAAGGGTCTCGATTTCCGCTTCCAGGTCAGCGATCTGTTGATGCAACTCAGACATCCAAGTCTTCCAAAATCTATAGAAGCGAACGAAATTCGCCCGGTTCGAACCGCTTCGCGTTTCCGATGGCATGCTCCTCACGGTCCGCCATACCGGTCCGCCGATCTGATGGGTGGTTAGTGGAGGCGTCAAGATGTCTGAACTGCCTCCGGGCCTCCATCACAAGGAGAACATAAGCGCGGCCCCAGAATCGCGCTGGGCTAGACAGCAGGTCTTCGTCGAACCCGCGCATGAAAGGGCCCGATGTCGGAGAATATCCGCGGCCACCACCCTTCGGACAATCCGATTGGCGGTTGCCGTGCCAAGGTAACCCAGGTCGCCTGTGCACCTCCTCTCCACGTATTTCCTTCCGACCGTCTGGCCTCGGGACGCGGGATGGGCGGCGAAAGGCGAGGGCGTTGGCAAATGCGGCTTGACGGATCAGAATATGTGCCACAAGAACATGACCGGCTCGGACATTCCGAGCCGCTTCCTTTTCCGATCAACCTCTGTTCTAAGGGGCGGATAGGGGACGTGTTCCAGGGTGAACGAAGCATGTGAGGGGGCGAAAGCCTTTCTTATGTAGCTAGAATTCTTGCCCTCCTTGGAAGGGCCTGTAGCTCAATGGTTAGAGCCGGCCGCTCATAACGGTCTGGTTCCCGGTTCGAGTCCGGGCGGGCCCACCAATGTTTTCAATCGGTTGAGCTTGTGGTTCCAGTTTGGTTCTGACCACCCAAGCACCCGGTTGTATCCAGCCTGTTCATCGGAGTAGGCGCGCTGCTCTCAAGATCGGCGACAATCTACAGGGTGAGTGAACGCTATCTCCGAGCTTGAAAAAATCTGATCGCGGCTTAACCTTTCGCGAGAATCTCTCGATCGGCTCAAGAGCATGAAGAAAATATGTGTTCTGCTCGGTGTCCTGGCCGCAGGTCAGGCCGGCGCGCAGGACTTTGAGGCAGGTCGGAGCGGGTGGCAGCTGGAACGCCTGTCTGGCGATTTTGTTCTTCTGCGAACTGACATCGCCATTCCCGTGCAAGGGAGCCGGTCAAGCCGGCAGGGGCTGCTCATCCTGACCTGTGAGCCGGGTGTGCGCCGGGTCAGGTTCCAGATCGGCGATATTCTCCAGCGCCCAAGCATCCACGCGTCGTCCAGCGGTCGAGCTATTGTTCGCGGATGGTTCCAGGACCAGAAAGGTCCATCGTTCCCGATTTATCCAACGGTGCTTTTTTTTGACGATGGGAGCTTCGAGTTCCGGGAAACGTCAGCCTTCAGCGATTCCGTTTTGCAGGGGATTTTGAACCTGCTGCGCAAAAATCCCGCCCGACTGGAGGTCGTTCTGTTCAAAGGCCCCGAGACGCGCGCGTTCCGGCCCGGAACAGCCATGCAATTCAAATTGCACGACCTCGATAACAGCCTGGGTAACATCTACGGGTTCGAGGGGCTCTGTTTCCACGCCCGAGGCTAGGGCCGCGGTACCCTACACTTGGTTCGGCGCAATTCGGGTCTCGCGGTTCAGGCGGGCCCACGGGATTTCAGGAAGAACGCGACCGCGACGGCGATGATCGCCGCCAAGAGCAGGTATCCGATTGTGATGGTGCTGGATCTTGCCGCGCAGCTTGAGTTCAGAACACGAATATCAAGCGCGCTGACCCCAACGCAGACGAGGTCGCCCAGGTTCGACACAATGTTGTTCAAAGCCAGCCCCTCCGCAGTCTTGAGCCTGGGCTAATCTGGTGGATGGGAAGGCCCTAGGCCGGGTCGGCGATCTTGACCTTTCCGAAGTATTGCATCATTATATCATTAAATATTTGGTGTCATGCTACGAGTGATGTTGCATAAGCCCGAGACGCCTTTTCAAGCTGCAGAGACGGCTGGGCGGCAAGGCTGATCAGCAACTTGCAGGTAGGTAACATCGACTTCTCGTCAGAGGAGACTCCCAGTGGCAGCCGCCGCACGCATCGCGCTCATCGCTGACGTCGACGTCTATTTCCGGCTGGCTGTCGGTGGCCTTCTGATGCGCGAATTCGGCTTCTCCGACGTGGTCGAGGCCCAGTCTTTCGATGAGGCGAGGGGGCATCTTCTTGAGCAGGCGGACGTATCCGTCGCCCTTCTGGATCTCTCCACCCTGGGAATGAAAGACGCGGCAAGTCTCCGGATGGTCAGGTCGTGTTTTCCTGAGACAAAGGTGGCCGTCACGTCGGTCTCGAATTCAAGGCGCAGCATTCTGTCAGCGCTGGAATCCGGCGTCCATGGATATATCCCCAAGAGCCTGAGCATTGCAGAACTGACCGCTGCGCTCCGCCTTGTCCTTGGTGGGGGAATTTATGTGCCGCCGTCACTGGCCGAGGTGGCGCCCCAGATTCCGGACGCGGCCATCAGGCTGCCTGACCTGTCCGCTTTCTCCGACGCGATGGCGCGAAGCCCGTTGACCCCGCGCCAAATGGACGTTCTCGAGCTGTTGGTTCAAGGCAAGCCGAACAAAGAGATCGCGTCAGTTCTCAAGCTGGGCGAGGGGACGGTGAAAATCCATGTAGCCGCGATTTTCCGTTACTTGGGCGTGAACAATCGTGCGGCAGTCGCGGCAGCCAGCGCACGTCCAAATCCAAGCCGAAAGCTTTCCCTTTTGAGACGCCCTCCGCATGAGGGGCTCCATGTTGAGTGAACGGCAGCCGCATTCGCCGCCTGCAGCTTTGACTGCACCGAGTTTCCCTGCGTCGGCGCCAAGAATGCTGCTTGTGGAGACACGAGCGAAGGGCGGGTTCGGGGCGCGGAAACAACCAATCATCATAAGGGCGGCAACATGAGATCGCTCGCTTTGGTCCTGGCCAGAGCCGCATATGAAGCAGTCCGGTCCCGCATGGCAGGCTTCGCGGGCGACCGGAGTGGTAGCGTCGCGGTGTTTACCGCGCTGGCTCTGCCGGTGTTGATTGGTGTCACCGGGCTCGGGGTGGAAATCTCCTATTGGTATCTCACTGAGCGTTCCATGCAGAACGCGGCGGACTCCGCGGCGATCGCCGCCGCGACGAACGGGACCATGAACTACGGGGCCGAGGCCAAGGCGGCCGCTGCGAAATACGGTTTTGTTGACGGGGAAAACGACGTTTCAGTTGTCGCGTCGAATAACGCGACCTGTCCATCCGGTGCTGCAAATTGCTACAGTGCTACTGTCACGGGGTATGTGCCTTTGTTCCTGTCACAGGTGGTCGGCTACAAAGGCACCGCGATCGACAGCTCCGGCACACCTCAGACAAAGCTCAGTGCGACTGCTGTTGCGCGCCTCAATCCGATGCCGCGGGAATACTGCGTATTGGCGCTGGGGGACAGCGGCATCGCGATCGGCGCGGACGGCGCTCCAAGGGCAAGTATGTCCGGTTGCAACATCATGTCGAATGCGGGTGCGCGCTGTAACGGCCACAACCTTGGCGCCGACTATGGCGATGCCGCCGACGAAAATGATGGCTGCGGGGCGGTCCAACGCTCGAACGTGGCTCGACTTGCAGATCCCTATGTCGGGTTGAAGCCGAACATTCCGTCTACCGACCCTTGTGGGGGGAAATACCCTCAGAAAGGGACGTTCGATTACCCCGCGGCGAACAAGTGGAAAGACACGATCGTTCTAACGGGAGGGGTCACCCACGTGTGCGGCGACCTAACGGTGACATTCGATGTCACGATCCGGACGCCTCCCGAGGGAGCCGTCATCGTCATCTGGAACGGTCAGCTTTACACCGGCAGATGGCCTCAAGCCCGCACCTTTGCAACCGAGAGCGGCTCCGCCGTCACCGTCGTTTTCGCGGGCGCCAACGGCAGCTACACTCACACTCCGACCGGAGACGGGACCCTCGACATAACCGCGCCGTCCACGGGGCCCTGGAAGGGCATGGCCATTTACCAGGATCCGAACCTGACTTCCGGCGTCGATATCCCCGCGGCGGGCCAGGCCCCGACCTGGAACATCACAGGGATGGTCTATCTGCCGCACGCAGACGTCACGCTGAGCGGTGCGGTCAACAAGTCCAGCACTGGCCAATCTTGCTTTGGCCTGGTGATCGAGAACCTCGCCGTTACTGGCACGGGCTCGATTCTGGCGCATGGTGCCTGCGACGAGGCAGGGCTCGATTTGCCCACCGGTAGCGCGTCAACGGGCCGTGGAGCATTGGTCCGATAATGAGGCGCTCGATGCTCGCGCAGGCGGGTCAAACATCATGAACTTCCCTTCAGGCCGGAGGAAAAACCGCAGTCGCAGGCAAGTCAGCGAGCGCGTCCGGTCTTTCCGCAATGACCATCGTGGTGTGGCCGGAATCGAGTTCGCTCTTGTTGCCGGCGTCCTGTGCTTTCTCCTGTTGAACGGGATTGAAGTGGCTCGCTATGCCTACACGGTCATGCAAGTGCAAAATGCCGCCCAGATGGGGGTGCAGTCGGTATGGAAGGCATGTGATCCAACGAAGGAACTGCCGGCGACGACCAAATGCGCGGCTCTGCGCGCCGCCATTGCCGCCGCGATAAGGAGCACCACGCTGGGCGAGGGCGTCGCGTTGCTGGAGCACTCACCGTCGGAAGCCTATTACTGCCTCAGCAAGGACAACGCCCTGATACCGGACGGCGGGATTGCTCTCGGGAGCAAGCCGGCCAACTGCAGCACAATTCCCGGCGCTCAAGCCGGGCAGCCGGGAGATTATATCAGAGTCGGCGTGACCTACCCGTACCAACCCCTGTTTCTCGATCTGACGGTGGGGCGGTTTTTCGATGGCCCCATTACCAAGACGACCCACATGCGGCTGCTATGAGAATGGCTTTGCGCTGGACAAAGGGAATGCGGGGCGACGAGCGCGGGGCGACTGCGATTGAATTCGCACTGGTAGCGCCGGTTTTCCTGGCGCTTGTCTTCGGCATATTCCATCTCTCGCTGCTCGGGTTCACCGTAGCAAGCCTCAATTATGCCGTCGAAAAAGGAGCGCGGTGCAACGCGATCGCAACGGATTGCCCTGACGCCGCAGCCTATTATTTCGCACCCGAACCCGCTCCGGTGTTTACATCCGACAAGGCGGCAGCTTGCGGTACGTTGGTCAATGCAACTGTGACCTACCAGTTGAATGTTCTGATCTATCAGGCGTCGATTCCGCTGACCGCATCCGCGTGCTTCCCTTGAAGCATCAGCATGTCTTGATGAGGCATGATCGCGTTCACGCTCCCTCCTGCCGCGTGAGCTTGATGGGGAACGGGATTCCTCTTGTCCTGATGATGTTCTAGATCTTCATCATCTGGATGATCGCCGGCGTGAGAATGACGGCGAACAGAACGGGCAGGAAAAACACGATCATCGGAACTGTGAGCTTCGGTGGCAAGGCGGCGGCCTTCTTCTCAGCCTCGTTCATCCTCATGTCCCGGTTCTCCTGCGCCTGAACGCGAAGCGATTGGCTCAGCGCGGTGCCATACTTTTCCGCTTGAATGAGGCTCGTGACGACGCCTTTGACACCGTCGAGGCCCGTGCGTTCAGCGAGGTTCTCGTATGCTTTCCGACGGTCTTGCAGGTAGGACAGTTCGGCCGTCGTCAAGCTCAGCTCTTCCGCGAGCTCTATCGATTGGGAGCCGATTTCTCCGGAAACCTTGCGAAGCGCGCCCTCAATTCCCATGCCGCTTCCGACGCAGATGAGCAAAAGATCAAGGGCGTCCGGCCATGAGCGGCGGATCGAGATTTGCCGCTTCGTGATCTTGTTCCTCACGTAGAGCGCCGGAGCGTAATAGCCGAAGCCTGCCGCAGCCATGACGATCGCCAGCTTCACGAAGAGGGGGTATCCAAGATTCAGAATGACGAAGACGTACAGGGCCGCCAGAGCAGCCATGCCCAAAGGGGCTAGCTGGCGGAGGGCGAGGTAGGCAGTGATCGGTCCCTCGCCGCGATAACCGGCCATCCGCAGCATCTTGACCGTCTCGCTGTCCTCGGTTCCGGCGAGATTGAGATAATCGACGACGAGCTTGTAGAGCCGCTTCGGTTCGCTTCTGAGGATCTGCTTGTTTTGAGCGTTCAGGCGGCCGCGCTCGCGCAGCCGAATACGTTCGCTTTCATTGGCGACCTGGACCATCCGCTCCGCGAGTTCATCACGGACAAAATACGGCCACGCGACCACGATGATCGCAGCGAAAACGGCCACGGTCGCTGACAGCGCGACGAGCATGTCTACATTGCCGGTGAGCAGGCCGGTGTTCATCGCGATCCTCAGAAATCGAAATTGATCATTTTCCGCATCATCAGTACGCCGAACCCCATCCAGACGGCGGCAACCGCAAGGACGATTTTGCCGACGAGGGTGGTAAACAACAGCGAGATGTACTGCGGCGCGGAAAGATAGAGCAAACAGGTGACAATCACCGGCAGCGACCCGATGATGCCGGCAGAGGCCTTGGCCTCGGAGCTCATCGCCCGGATTTTACCCGCTATTTTCTTGCGCTCTCGCAGCACTTTGGAAAGGTTTCCGAGAGCTTCGGAAAGACCGCCTCCCGAACTGCTCTGGAGCGAGATGACGATGGCGAAGAAATTGGCCTCCGCGACCGGGACACGCTCCATGAGCCGCTGAACGGCCTGATCCATCGGGACTCCGAGCGTCTGATCGTCGAGGATGACCCTGAACTCGCTGCGCACCGGCTCATTTGCTTCAGTCGCGATGATCCTGAGGCAGTCAACGAGCGGGAGACCCGCTTTGACACCCCGCACGATCACGTCCACCGCATTGGGAAACTCGGCCGTAAAAGCCTTCAAACGGCTTGCGCGTTTTCTGTCGACATAGAGATGGGGCAGCAGAAGTCCACCGGCGAGTCCGAAGCCCATGGCAGGCAGCGGACTGATACCGAAAATGGCGACGGCAACCGCGAATGAAATGCCGCCGGCGATGAAACACGCGGCGAAATAGGTATTCTTGCTCCAACTCAGACCAGCCTGGCGCATTCGGATGGCGAGCGACGGTTTGACTCCCTGTTTGGCCTTCTGCTGTTCCTCGAGATTGCGCAGCGTGGCTTCAATCGAGCGCTTCCGGCGGCTCTCATCGGAGCTGCCGGTGCGACCGGCCGGACCATCCCAGGCCGCGATCGCTGCGATCCGCCTGTCAGCCTCCGAGCGCTGTCCCACGCGGGCATAGAGCACGGAAACCACGATGCCTCCGACACAAAACGCGGCGAGAACGACTGCCAAGACGAGAGCGAGTTCTGGCGACAGCATCACGAGCCAACTTTCTCGGCAGCATCGAGTGCTGTGGCAAGGCGCTTCTCCTCGCCGTAATAGCGCGCGCGATCCCAGAACCGGGGCCTGCCGACCCCCGTCGAGCGATGCTGTCCGACGATGTTGCCCTGCGGATCCTCGCCAAGAAGATCATAGACGAAGAGATCCTGCGTGGTGATGACGTCTCCCTCGAGACCGAGGACCTCGGTAATGTGCGTGATGCGGCGCGAGCCATCTCTCAGACGCGCGGCCTGAATGATCACGTCGACCGAGGACACGATCATTTCTCGAATTGTCTTCGACGGCAGCGAGTAGCCGCCCATCGTAATCATGGACTCCAGACGGGAGAGAGCCTCTCGCGGGGAGTTGGAATGGAGCGTGCCCATCGAGCCGTCATGGCCCGTATTCATCGCCTGGAGAAGATCGAAGGCCTCCGGGCCGCGCACCTCGCCGACGATGATGCGCTCAGGCCGCATGCGCAGGCAGTTCTTGACGAGGTCGCGCATGGTGATCTGGCCCTCGCCCTCGAGATTGGGCGGTCGCGTTTCCAGACGGACGACGTGCGGTTGCTGCAGCTGAAGTTCAGCAGCGTCCTCGCAGGTAATGACGCGCTCAGTGGGTTCGATATAGGCCGTCAGGCAATTCAGCAGGGTCGTCTTGCCCGAACCGGTCCCGCCGGAGATGAGGACGTTGCAACGGACACGGCCGATGATCTGCAGGATTTCCGCGCCTTCCTTGGAAATCGCGCCGAATTTGACGAGTTGGCCGAGGGTGAGCTTGTCCTTCTTGAATTTGCGGATCGTCAGGCTCGGACCGTCGATAGCCAGCGGGAATGCGATGACGTTCACGCGCGAGCCGTCGGCGAGGCGTGCGTCGCAGATCGGGTTGGATTCGTCCACTCGTCGGCCGACCTGGCTCACGATGCGCTGGCAGATATGGAGCAGCTGCGCGTTGTCGCGGAAATGGATATCCGTCCGCTGCACCTTGCCGCCGACTTCGATGTAGACCGTGTCCGCGCCGTTGACCATGATATCGGCGATGTCATCGCGGGCGAGCAATGGTTCCAGCGGCCCATAGCCGAGGACGTCGTCGCAGATGTCGCGCAGGAGTTCATCCTGCTCCGAGGTCGACATGACGATCTTCTTCGCGTTCACAATATCGGAGACGATTTCGCCGATTGCGTCGCGCGCCTGAGCCACATCCATTTTCGTCAGCTGCGAAACGTCGATCGTTTCGATCAGCGCCGCGAAAACCTGCCCCTTGAGCAGATAATATTCGTCCGATTTCACTGTCTGCGGGCGAACAGTGGCCACCGCATCCGGCAGCCGGGGAGCCGCGGAGCGCACCTTCGCTTCTTGCACCATGGCCGGAGATCGCGTTGACGAGTCAACGCCCGCTGTCCGTTGAAGCACCGAGGTCTCACCGGGCCTTTCACTCGGGAGGCTTCTTTTGCCGAACATGATGGGAGTTCCCTGTCTTCTTGCGCGTTTTAGCGATCCGGCTTGTTGGGCCAAGGGTCGCGGCTTACGCGTTCCTCGAACCGAATTTCATCTTCTTGATCATCGACCCGATATCGAACAGCCCATTGCGACGACGCGGCTTATGCGCTGCGATGACGCCCGCTATGTCGGTGAATATTCTGGACGCGGGCGCTTTCGCGGAGACCTCGGCCACCATTTGACCTTCATTGGAGGCGGTTCCGAACAGGCGCGGATCAAACGGAATACAGGCAAGCAGTTCGAGCTGAACCACCTTGGCAAACTCCGCGGGTTTGATTTCCGGCCGCTTTGGCATGCCGACCTGGTTCAAAATGAGCTTGGGCGGCGGATCATGAGGGCGAGCTTGCCTCAGGAAAGTGATCAGGCCCTTGGCATTCCGCAAATTGGGAAGATCCGGAACGGCCGTGATGATGATTTCGTCGGCGCTGACCAGCGCGTTTCTCGCCCATGAATTCCACACATGCGGCATATCCAGGATCAGATACGGCACACTTGATTGCGCGATCTCAATCAGCGGATCGATGGCGTTCTCGGTCAGGTCATAACACTTGTCGAGCGTGCCGGGCGCGCGAAGCAGACTGAAATGATCGCCGCATTTGGCAAGCAGGCGGTCGAGCAGAACCTCGTCCAGTCGCCCCGCATCTTCGATGGCTTCGGCAACCCCCTGTCCGGGATCAAGCCTGAAATCGAGGCTCGCCGTGCCGAACGCCAGGTCCATATCCGCAAGGACCACGTCGGACGCAGCTTGGCGCGCGATCGTCCACCCCACGTTATGCGCGATGGTCGAGGATCCGACGCCGCCCTTGGCGCCCACGAAAGCGAACGCCTGTCCGAGCTTTCCTGATGCGGGCTCGCTATAGATCCCCGAAACGGCAACGATGAAGGATATGGGGTCGATGGGTGCGAGCAGGTAGTCGCTGATGCCCCGCCTTGTCAGCTCGCGATAGAAAGACACGTCGTTTGCATGTCCGATTGCCATCACCTTGGTGCCGGCGTCACAGACTTCGGCCAGTCTGTCGAGTTCGGCGAGGTAGGCCTCTGGCGTCGCGCGGCTCTCGATCACGATGAGCTGAGGTGTCGATTCCGCCCGGTAGAAAGCGACCGCGGCGGCAATCCCGCCTACCTGAACGGTGACTTGAGTGCGCGACATGAGCCGGTCGGCGGCCGCGCTCCTGATGGTGTCCGCGACATCGGGGCTATCGCAAAAGGCATGAATACGAATGTACGGGATCCGGGTTCCGTCTCGACGAAGCGGATTGTCCGCAGATGCTGCCGCCTCGGGCCACCGCGCGACCAATCGCGGCTCCACCTTGTCTGAATCGAAAGACCCGGATCTCATCGTCGATACAGGGTTGGTCATCCGCACTCACCCGTCCCAATGCCGTCCACGCTGTGCGTCATTGAACGATCGCGCCTTCGCTGCGGACCTTGACCTCTTCGCTCTTCCCTGCACGGAAGACACGCACGTTCACGCTGCTCTCCTCGGCGACATGCTTTTCGTCGAGATCCGCGATGGAGCGGAGGGCGAGAGAAAGTGTGCCGGCGGCCTGCGCGGCTGCGATCATCTCCGCCTCGGTCGGGCTCACCTCCAACGTCGCCGTCTTGCCCACGACGACCAACATGCCTTTGGCTTCATCGGCTTTCTGGTCCACCGCCAGCACGCGGACATTTCTGAGAAGCGTCCGGCTCCTGTTCTCGGCTTTCCCTCCGTCCGAATTGGAGATGTTCTGAATCACATCCACACGGTCATTGGGCAGGATGAAGCCGCCCGCGGTGCTTTCCGCCGAGACGCGGATCGCGACGGCGCGCATGCCGGACGGCAGCATCGTGGCAAGCATGCCGGCGGGGCCGCGAGAAAGCTTTTCTTCCCGGATAGGCTCGCCGGAAACGAAGTGGCTGCGCACGAGCGCTCCGTTGAGGGAGGTCAATGCGTCAGGCTTGGCCTCGCGGCTGATGAAGCCGGGACTGACGGCGTCCTTGGGCCAGGACTGCCAGCGCAGGCTCTTCCCATCGAGCGCTTGCCCCTGGATCAGATCGCTTGCGGCGACCAACACGTCCGTGGTCTGCACGACCGGGGCGCTCGGTGCGACCGCGGCGGCCTCACGCGACCGCGTGGAGAGCACGAGCCAACCGGCGAGCCCGCCGGCCCCCAGGGCAATGACAAGGATGATGACACGCAACATGGTCGAAACCCCCGTCGTTGATCAGGGAAGGAACGCATGGCAGAGCCGCTTCAAGTCAGGGCTTTCATCCAGTGCGTCGCCGGGAAGATGAAGAGCGCCGCACTCGCGATTGCGACTCCGTAAGGAACTCCGGTCTCCGGCGCATGCAACCGCATGATCCAGGGCACGGTAAGACATTGAGCGGGCAATGGTGTTAAGCGAAACTGAAGAATGGCGATCGTGAGAATGCCGCCGAATAGCGCCGTGTAGAGAACGTAGACGAGTGCGTGGTCAGCCCCGAGCCACAACGCGATCACGGCTGCAAGCTTGGCGTCTCCTCCACCGATCCAGCCTAGCCCGAATAAAACGAACATCGCGATCAGAATGCCGACGGCAATCGCAGCGCTCCATCCAATGTGCGCCCAACCAAGGCCGGAGAACGGCGCCAGGACAACATAACTCGCAAGAAGAAAAAGAACGAGTTCGTTCCGGATCTTCATCGTCACGAGATCAGCAGCAGCCGCCCACAATACTGCCGTGCCGAAGCACAGGCTTGCAGCTATCACGATAATAGAAGAAGGCATTCACAAGCTTTGTAAGAAATTTCGCTGACGTGATCGGCTTGTAGAAAACGAAGCGGATAGAATTTCAGCGTCTCCCGCTTCGTTATCGACAGTCAGGCCCGATCGTTATTTCCCATCCGGGAGTGCGTTGCCGATCTTTTGGAAAATCGCGTCGAGTTTGGGCGATGCGATATTCAGTCC
Source organism: Microvirga alba (assembly GCF_015694465.1). Lineage (GTDB taxonomy): Bacteria > Pseudomonadota > Alphaproteobacteria > Rhizobiales > Beijerinckiaceae > Microvirga > Microvirga alba. The sequence continues at coordinate 1,154 of NZ_JADQDO010000006.1, read as the reverse complement.
CGTTATGATGACCACTGAGATGAGACCGGCGATGAGGCCGTATTCAATGGCGGTTGCGCCGGATTCGTCTTTCACGAAACGCGATACGAGAGACTTCATGGTGTCTGGTCCTTGACCTGGATGCAAGTTGCGCTGCCCGACTCCGCAGCCTTGGCACAAGGCCCAGGACCTGGAAGTGGAACCCAGAGTTCTGGCCCTCGTGTTGGTGCACTATGAGAAACTTTATAACGTTAGTCGATCCAGTTTGATGGCCTAGACCGTTTGTCATAGGGCATCAGCCAAATGGCCTAGACCGTCGCGGGGAGCTAGAAGGGCTTGTTGTAAAAAAGCTAGGTAATATCAGGACTTTACCGCTCTCTGGGCGTTGCGGGATTTCGTCCGAGATCAACGTGGCTGACCGACTTCATTGTTGAGTCCGAAAAATTCGACGGATCGGAAGGGGCGGTGGCCGCCTGAGCCTTCCTGACATCAGTTCAACCGCTGGCGAGGTGCGTCGGGTGGTTGCAATCGTAAGGAATAGTCAAAGTACTCTCACCCTCGCGTCTCGACGAAAGCTTCCAAGGATCTGTCGCTATTCGTGGGATTGTTAACCTTTTGTGAACCATAAAAGAATCATTTGAGGGAATTCAATAACGTTCGCTGGGGGTCGATATGGCCGGGTCGAGAACATTGGTGCTGGCGGCGGCCATCGCCATGCTTGCCCTCGGGCAGGCGGTGTCGATCATGCCCGAAATCGGCCTCATCACCCCCGCGTTGGCGCAGGCTGGAAGCACCGCTCCGCGCGCGAAGCTCATGCGCATCCGGGTGTCCGTGAACAAATCGCAGGCGCTTCGCATCGAGTATCCGTTCTCGGACGTTCTGGTCGGCTCGGCTGAAATCGCCGATGTCATTCCGTTGAGCGACCAGAGCCTTTACATCCTGGGCAAGCGGATCGGCACGACCAACATTTCGGTTCTCGACAATTCGCGGCGCGTCATCGGCGTGGTCGATGTCGAAGTCGGTCCCGACACCGGGATCGTCGAGGAGAAACTTGCCGCCGGCGCCGGCCGGAGCGGCATTCGCGTCCGGAGCAGCGGCGATCAGGTGATCCTCGAAGGCACGGCCCTGGATGCGCCGACGGTCGATCGGGCGGTGGAAATCGCGAGAGCGAATTC
>NZ_JADQDO010000005.1 GCF_015694465.1 Microvirga alba | reverse complement strand
GAGAAGCTCCGCTTCGCTATCCGTGAAGGTGGCCGCACCGTCGGCGCCGGCGTCGTCGCCCAGGTCTTGGATTAATCATAGGATCGTCGAAGGACATGGCCGGTTAGGCCGGTCACGTCCTTCTTCGTTGAACGGGGCAACCCATGAACGGTCAGAATATTCGCATTCGCCTTAAGGCGTTCGACCACCGGATCCTCGACGCATCGACACGCGAAATCGTGTCGACCGCGAAGCGGACCGGCGCCCAGGTGCGCGGGCCCATCCCGCTGCCGACGCGCATCGAGCGCTATACGGTTCTTCGCTCGCCTCACATCGACAAGAAGTCGCGTGAGCAGTTCGAGATGCGCACTCACAAGCGCGTTCTCGATATCGTGGACCCCACTCCCCAGACCGTGGACGCGCTGATGAAGCTCGACCTCGCTGCGGGCGTGGACGTGGAAATCAAGCTCTGAGCCCGGTTTGGGTTTGGGGCCATCGGTAGACACGTCGAGAGGATACGCACATGCGCTCAGGCGTCATTGCACAAAAACTCGGGATGACCCGCATCTTCACGGATGCCGGTGAGCATGTCCCGGTCACGGTTCTTAAGGTCGACCAGTGCCAAGTGGTCGCCCATCGGACCATGGATAAGAATGGCTACACCGCGCTGCAGGTCGGCGTCGGTAAGGCCAAGGTCAAGAACGTTTCGAAGGCCGAACGCGGACGGTTTGCCGTCGCCCAGGTCGAGCCGAAGCGCAAGCTCGCGGAATTCCGCGTCTCCGAGGATGCTGTCATCCCGGTCGGCGCCGAGATCACCGCTGATCACTTCATTGCCGGTCAGTTCGTGGACGTCACGGGCATCACGACTGGTAAGGGCTTCGCCGGTGGTATGAAGCGCTGGAACTTCGGCGGTCTGCGCGCCACTCACGGCGTGTCGGTCTCGCACCGTTCGATCGGTTCGACCGGTGGCCGTCAGGACCCGGGCAAGACCTTCAAGAACAAGAAGATGCCGGGTCACCTCGGTGTCGAGCGCGTCACGACCCAGAACCTGCGCGTCGTGTCGACCGACGTCGAGCGCGGTCTGATCCTCGTCGAAGGCGCCGTCCCCGGCGTTGCCGGCGGCTGGATCTTCGTTCGCGACGCGGTGAAGCGGAAGCTGCCGAAGGAAGTGCCGATGCCCGGCTCGTTCCGCACGGGTGCTAACGATGCTGCGCCGGCCGCTCCGGCAGCCCAAGAGGAGAATGCGTGATGAAGCTTGATATCACCACGCTTGAGGGCAAGAATGCCGGTTCGGTCGATCTGAACGAGACGATTTTCGGTCTCGATCCGCGCGCCGACCTGCTCGCCCGTTGCGTCCGCTGGCAGCTTGCCAAGCGCCAGGCCGGTACGCACGCTGTGAAGAATCGTTCGGACATCGACCGGACGACGAAGAAGCTCTACAAGCAGAAGGGCACTGGTAGCGCCCGCCACGGTGCCGCGAGCGCTCCCCAGTTCCGGGGCGGCGGTCGTGCCTTCGGTCCGGTGGTTCGGAGCCATGCTCACGACCTGCCGAAGAAGGTTCGCGCTCTTGCTCTGCGGCATGCGCTGTCGTCGAAGGTAAAGGACGCTTCGCTCATCGTCGTTGACGATGTGCAGCTCTCCGAGCCGAAGACGAAGGCTCTTATCGAGCGCTTCGGCAAGCTTGGTCTTGCCAACGCCCTGATCATCGGCGGCGCCGAGATCGAGGTGAACTTCCAGCGGGCTGCTCGCAACATCCCGAACATCGACGTCCTGCCGGTGCAGGGCATCAACGTCTATGACATTCTCCGTCGCGAGAAGCTCGTTCTCACGAAGGCGGCTGTCGATGCGCTGGAGGCGCGCTTCAAATGAGCCTGGACCCGCGCCATTACGATGTAATCGTAAGCCCGGTGATCACCGAGAAGGCTACGACCCTGTCCGATCAGAACAAGGTTGTTTTCAAGGTGTCGCCGAATGCGACGAAGCCGCAGATCAAGGAAGCGGTTGAGAAGCTGTTCGATGTCAAGGTGAAGAGCGTCAACACGCTCGTCACCAAAGGCAAAGTGAAGATGTTCCGCGGCACCCGCGGCCAGCGGTCGGACGTGAAGAAGGCGGTTGTGACCCTCGAAGAGGGCCAGACCATCGATGTCACGACGGGCCTCTGATCGGTTGAGAGAGTGATCCGATGGCTTTGAAGACTTTCAAACCAATCACCCCCGGCCTGCGCCAGCTGGTGATCGTCGACCGCAGCGAGCTCTACAAGGGCAAGCCGGTCAAGGCGCTGACGGAGGGCAAGAGCTCCTCCGGCGGCCGTAACAACATGGGCCGTGTCACCGTCCGCTTCCGCGGCGGTGGTCACAAGCGCACCCTGCGTCTCGTCGACTTCAAGCGCCGCTCGCGTCTTGGCGACACCGCGATTGTGGACCGGATCGAGTACGATCCGAACCGCACCGCCTTCATCGCCCTGATCCGCTACGCTGATGGCGAGCTCGCCTACATCCTGGCTCCGCAGCGTCTCGCTGTCGGCGATCAGGTCACGGCGGGCGAGCAGGTCGACATCAAGCCCGGCAACGCAATGCCGATCGGCAACATGCCGGTGGGAACGATCATCCACAATGTGGAGCTGAAGATCGGCCGCGGCGGTGCTATCGCCCGCTCCGCCGGTACCTACGCCCAGATCGTGGGTCGTGACCAAGGCTACGTCACCGTTCGCCTGAACTCCGGCGAGCAGCGCATGGTCCACGGCCTGTGCTTCGCCAGCGTCGGTGCTGTGTCGAATCCCGATCACATGAACACCTCGATCGGTAAGGCTGGTCGTAACCGGTGGCTTGGCAAGCGTCCGCATAACCGCGGCGTGACCATGAACCCGATCGACCACCCGCACGGTGGTGGTGAGGGCCGTACCTCGGGCGGTCGCCATCCGGTGACTCCGTGGGGTATTCCGACCAAGGGCAAGAAAACCCGTTCGAACAAGCGGACCGACAAGTTTATCGTGTCGAGCCGCCACGCGCGGAAGAAGTAAGGACAGAGGCACGTCATGGCACGTTCGCTTTGGAAGGGTCCGTTCGTCGACGGTTACCTCCTCAAGAAGGCCGAGGCTGCCCGTGGTGCGGGCCGCAACGAGGTCATCAAGATCTGGAGCCGCCGCTCCACGATCCTCCCGCAATTCGTGGGCCTCACTTTCGGGGTCTACAACGGTCAGAAGCACATTCCCGTTTACGTGAGCGAGGAAATGGTGGGTCACAAGTTCGGCGAGTTCTCGCCGACCCGGACCTTCCACGGTCACGCAGCGGACAAGAAGGCGAAGAGGAAGTAAGATGGGTAAGGCCGCGACTCCTCGCGCATTGAGCGACAGCGAGGCACAAGCCGTCGCTCGCATGCTGCGCGTCAGCCCTCAGAAGCTTAATCTTGTTGCGGCCCTTATCCGCGGCAAGAAAGTTTCCACGGCGCTCGCTGATCTCGAGTTCTCGCGCAAGCGAATTGCGCGTGACGTCAAGAAGTGCCTCGAGAGCGCCATTGCTAACGCCGAGAACAACCACAACCTCGATGTGGATGATCTCGTCGTCAGCCAGGCTTTCGTCGGCAAGGCGCTCGTCATGAAGCGCTTCCACGCCCGGGCTCGTGGCCGGGGCGCTCGTATCATGAAGCCGTTCTCGAACCTCACGATCGTGGTTCGGGAAGTCGCCGAACAGGCGTAAAGGAGAACCAGATGGGTCAGAAAGTAAACCCGATCGGTCTTCGGCTCGGCATCAACCGGACCTGGGACTCGCGCTGGTTCGCCGGCAAAGGCGAGTACTCCAAGCTGATGCATGAGGACATGGCGATCCGCGCTGCCCTCATGAAGCAGCTGAAGCAGGCCGCCGTTTCGAAGATCGTGATTGAGCGTCCGCACAAGAAGTGCCGCGTCACCATTCACTCGGGTCGTCCGGGCGTGGTGATCGGCAAGAAGGGCGCCGATATCGAGAAGCTGCGCAAGCTCGTCAACAAGATGACGGACGCGGATGTGGCGATCAACATCGTCGAAGTTCGTAAGCCCGAAGTCGATGCGACCCTCGTGGCCGATTCGATTGCTCAGCAGCTGGAGCGCCGTGTGGCATTCCGCCGCGCCATGAAGCGCGCCGTTCAGTCGGCGATGCGTCTCGGCGCCGAGGGCATCCGAATCAACTGCTCGGGTCGTCTGGGTGGCGCTGAAATCGCCCGCCAGGAATGGTATCGCGAAGGTCGCGTTCCGCTGCACACGCTGCGTGCGGATGTCGATTACGGCACGGCGACGGCCTTCACGACCTATGGCACCTGCGGTATCAAGGTCTGGATCTTCAAGGGCGAAATCCTTGAGCACGACCCGATGGCTCAGGACAAGCGGATGAACGACGAGGGGGGCCGCTCGGGTGGCCGCCGCGAGCAAGCGGCGTAACCGAGAGGTCAGGAGAGGTTTGCCATGTTGCAACCGAAGAAAACCAAGTTCCGTAAGCAGTTCAAGGGCCGGATTTCCGGTACCGCGAAGGGCGGCACGGACCTCAACTTCGGCCAGTTCGGCCTGAAGGCGATGGAACCCGAGCGTGTCAACGCTCGTCAGATCGAGGCGGCTCGCCGCGCGATCACCCGCGCCATGAAGCGCGCGGGCCGTGTGTGGATCCGGATTTTCCCGGACGTGCCAGTGTCGTCGAAGCCGACCGAAGTGCGTATGGGTAAAGGTAAGGGCGCGCCTGAATTCTGGGCCGCTCGAGTCAAGCCGGGCCGCATCATGTTCGAGATCGACGGTGTGCCAGAGGATATCGCCCGTGAGGCGCTCCGTCTCGGCGCAGCGAAGCTTCCGATCAAGACGCGCTTCATCCAGCGCATTGCGGAGTGAGGAGGGAATCATGAAGTCTAAGCAGAGAACCTCCGACCTCAAGGCGATGTCGACGGATCAGCTGACGGACGAACTGCTCGGTCTCAAGAAAGAGCAGTTCAACCTTCGCTTCCAGCGCGCGACGGGGCAGCTCGAAAACACCGGACGCGTTCGTGAGGTCCGCAAGGACATCGCCCGCGTCAAGACGCTGCAACGCCAGAAGTCGGCGACGGCGAAGGCTTAAAGGGGATCAAGATGCCGAAGCGCGTTTTGCAGGGCGTCGTTGTCAGCGACAAGCAGGACAAGACGGTCGTTGTGAAAGTGGAACGCCGTTTCACGCACCCGGTCATGAAGAAGACCGTGCGTAAGACGAAGAACTACCATGCTCACGACGAAAACAATGTAGCCAAGGTGGGCGATACGGTCTTCATCGAAGAGACCAAGCCGCTCTCCAAACTCAAGACCTGGGTGCTCGTCAACCAATCGAAGGCCTAAGGGCTTCCGGTAGGGGTTGTCTTAAGGAGGCGGCTCGTGTATACGGCCGCCTTTCTCGACATGAAGGGCAGGGGACGTCAGATCCCCGTCAGGCGTAGTCCGGGGAGGCAATCGTGCCTGGGCCGGAAACCTGTCTGAAACAAAGGAAAGGATCAAAGCCATGATCCAGATGCAGACGAATCTTGACGTCGCCGATAATTCCGGCGCTCGTCGCGTGATGTGCATCAAGGTTCTCGGCGGTTCGAAGCGTAAGTACGCTTCCGTCGGCGATATCATCGTCGTATCCGTGAAAGAGGCTATTCCGCGCGGCCGCGTGAAGAAGGGCGACGTCATGAAGGCGATCGTCGTTCGCACGGCCAAGGACATCCGTCGCGCGGACGGATCGGTCATCCGGTTCGACCGGAATGCCGCGGTTCTGATCAACAATCAGAAAGAGCCCGTGGGCACCCGTATCTTCGGCCCCGTTCCGCGTGAACTGCGTGCCAAGAATCACATGAAAATCATTTCGCTGGCACCGGAGGTGCTCTAATGGCCGCGAAGATCAAGAAGGGCGACAAGGTCGTCGTTTTGACCGGTCGCGACAAGGGCAAGACCGGTGAAGTCGTGCAGGTGATGCCGAAGGAAGAGCGCGCGGTTGTCCGTGGCGTGAACCTGGTGAAGCGTCATCAGCGCCAGACGGCAGCTCAAGAGGGCGGCATCATCTCGAAAGAGGCGCCGATCCATCTGTCGAACCTGGCTTATTCGGACCCCAAGGACGGCAAGCCGACCCGGGTTGGTTTCAAGGTTATGGACGACGGCCGCAAGGTTCGTTTCGCCAAGCGTTCGGGAGACCTGATCGATGGCTAAGACTCAGGTTGATGCTTACACTCCGCGGCTCCGCAAGCACTACGAAGAAGTGGTGCGTCCGAAGCTGATCGAGGAGTTCGGTTACAAGAACCCCATGGAAGTGCCGACGATCACCAAGATCGTCCTCAACATGGGCGTTGGCGAATCGACCGGCGACTCGAAGAAGGCGTCCGTTGCGGCTGCCGATCTCGCGCTCATCGCCGGTCAGAAGCCGGTGATCACGAAGGCCCGCAAGGCGATCTCGCAGTTCAAAGTGCGCGAGCACATGCCGATCGGCTGCAAGGTCACGCTCCGCAAGGCTCGTATGTACGAGTTCATGGACCGTCTCGTGACGATCGCGCTTCCCCGCGTCCGCGACTTCCGGGGCCTGAACCCCAAGTCGTTCGACGGCCGCGGCAATTACGCGCTCGGTATCAAGGAGCACCTCGTGTTCCCTGAGATCAACTACGACAAGGTCGAGCAGGTTTGGGGTATGGACGTCGTCATCGCCACCACGGCGAAGACCGACGACGAAGCCCGGGCGCTGCTGCGTCACTTCAACTTCCCGTTCCGGCAGTGAGGACAACTGTCCTCAAACGCGGACACTGGAGATAGATCGAATGGCTAAGAAAAGCTCTATTGAGAAGAACAAGCTTCGTCGCAAGCTCGTGAAGAAATTCGCGGGCCGTCGCGAGCGCCTCCTGGCGGTCGCCAACGACGAGTCGAAGTCCATGGAGGAGCGCTTCGACGCGCGCCTCAAGCTGGCTGAGTTGCCGCGCAACTCGAGCCCGTCGCGCATCCGCAACCGTTGCGAGGTGTCGGGCCGTCCGCGTGCTTACTACCGTAAGCTCGGCATGTCGCGCATCGCTCTGCGCGAACTTGGCTCCCAGGGCATGATCCCGGGCCTTGTGAAGTCCAGCTGGTAAGGGAGGGCATCTGATGATCAACGATCCGTTGGGCGATATGCTCACCCGTATCCGCAACGCGCAGATGCGCCGTCGCGGTTCGGTCGTTACCCCTGGCTCGAAGCTTCGCGCTCGCGTCCTCGAAGTTCTGAAGACCGAGGGCTACATTCGCGACTACTCGCAGACCGAGTTCGGCAATGGCCGCACCGAGTTTTCGATCGAGCTGAAGTACTATGACGGCCAGCCGGTGATCCGCTCGATCGAGCGCGTCTCCAAGCCGGGCCGCCGGGTGTACTCATCCGTCGACACCATGCCGCGCGTCGCCGATGGCCTTGGCATCACCATTCTTTCGACGCCGCAAGGCGTGATGGCCGATCACGAGGCCCGGGAGAAGAACGTGGGCGGCGAAGTGCTCTGCAAGGTCTTCTAAGGCCTTAAGCATCAGCACAGAACCACGGAGATTCCAGAAATGTCGCGAGTAGGCAAAAAGCCCGTTACGGTTCCGTCAGGTGTGACGGCCACTGTCGACGGTCAATTGGTGAAGGTTAAGGGTGCGAAGGGCGAGCTTTCGTTCCTCGTGCCTGAAGAAGTGAAGGTTGTTCTTGAGAACGGCGCCGTGTCGGTCAATCCGCGCGACACGTCCAAGGCCGCCCGTTCGAAGTGGGGCATGTCCCGCGCTCAGGTTGCAAACCTGGTCGAAGGCGTCTCCAAGGGCTTCGAGAAGCGTCTTGAGATCAACGGCGTCGGTTACAAGGCTGCCGTTGCCGGCAAGATGCTGAAGCTCACGCTCGGCTACAGCCACGATATCGACTATGAAATCCCGGCGGGTGTGTCGATCACGACCCCGAAGCCGACGGAAGTCGTGGTGAACGGTATCGACAAGCAGAAAGTCGGTCAGACGGCCGCCGAGATCCGTGAATATCGCGGTCCGGAGCCCTACAAGGGCAAGGGCGTCAAGTACTCCGACGAGTTCATCTTCCGCAAGGAAGGCAAGAAGAAGTAAGGACGACGTATCATGGCTGAGAAGAAAGGCGCCGAAGATCGCCGCAAGGCTCGTGTGCGCCGTGCGATCCAGAAGGCAGCGAATGGTCGGCCGCGTTTGTCGGTCTTCCGTTCGTCCAAGCAGATCTATGCCCAGGTCATCGATGACGTGCGCGGCGTGACCGTCGCGTCGGCATCGACGATCGAGAAGGACCTTCGGGCCAAGCTGAAGACCGGAGCCACCGTCGAGGCGGCGAAGGAAATCGGCAAGCTCGTGGCGGAGCGCGCGGCGAAGGCCGGCGTGACGCAGGTCATCTTCGATCGCTCGGGCTACCTCTTCCACGGCCGCGTCAAGGCTCTGGCCGACGCAGCCCGCGAAGGCGGTCTCGATTTCTAAAAAGTATGATCCGGGCAAGTGGAAACCGGTTGCCCGACAAGATCATACGGCAGAATAACGGCGGGTAGTTTAAAAACACCCTTAGCGAGCGGGCCCGCCGCCCGCGCAAGTGAGAGGTCTCATGGCGAGAGAACCTAGAGAACGTGCTGATCGCGAAGAGCGCGACAGCGAATTCGTCGATCGGTTGGTCCACATCAACCGCGTCGCGAAAGTCGTGAAGGGCGGCCGTCGTTTCGGCTTCGCCGCCCTGGTGGTCGTCGGTGACCAGAAGGGCCGTGTCGGCTTCGGCCACGGCAAGGCTCGCGAAGTGCCGGAAGCCATCCGCAAGGCCACGGACGCTGCCAAGCGCTCCATGATCCGCGTGGCTCTCCGCGAGGGTCGCACGCTTCACCACGACGTCAACGGCCGCCACGGCGCCGGCAAGGTCGTGCTCCGCGCCGCTCCGCAGGGTACCGGCATCATCGCAGGCGGCCCGATGCGCGCCGTCTTCGAGACGCTGGGCATGCAGGACGTGGTCGCCAAGTCGCTCGGCTCGTCGAACCCGTACAACCTCGTCCGCGCGACTTTCGACGCGCTCAAGAACGAGGATAGCCCGCGTTCGGTCGCCGCTCGTCGTGGCCTGAAGGTCTCGGCGCTGCAGGCTCGCCGTCGCGACGCCGGTGACGGCGAAGCTGTCGGCGCTGACGCGTAAGGGAGGCTTTGACCATGGCGAAGAAGCCTGCTGCAGAAGCAGCCAAGACCATCACCGTTGAGCAGATCGGATCCCCGATCCGTCGCGAAGCCAAGCAGCGCCAGACGCTGGTCGGCCTCAAGCTCAACAAGCTTCATCGGACCTCGACGCTTGCCGACACCCCTTCGGTGCGTGGCATGATCGAGAAGGTCAAGCACCTCGTGCGCGTTGTCGACGGGCAGTGAGGAGAGCGTCATGAAACTTAACGAAATTCGTGACAACGAAGGCGCCACCAAGAACCGGATGCGTGTCGGCCGTGGTATCGGCTCCGGCAAGGGCAAGACCGGTGGCCGTGGTGTCAAGGGTCAGACGTCCCGCTCGGGCGTCGCCATCAAGGGCTTCGAAGGCGGTCAGATGCCTCTGCATCGTCGTCTGCCGAAGCGCGGCTTCAATAAGCCGAACGCGATCGTGCTGAACGAGGTCAATATCGGCCGCATCCAGCAGGCCGTTGACGCGGGCAAGCTCGATAAGAGCGCGACCGTGACCAACGAGACCCTGGTCGCCGCCGGCGTGATCTCCAAGCCGCGCGACGGCGTGAAGATTCTCGGCGTTGGCGAGCTGAAGGCGAAGCTGTCCTTCCAGGTTGCTGGTGCGTCGAAGTCGGCCGTCGAGGCGATCGAAAAGGCGGGTGGCTTGGTGACCCTTCTGGGCGCCGTTGCAGAGGCGTGAGCCTCACCCCACATTGACTGAGATCCAAGCGGCGGCCCGCGTCTGATCGCGCGGCCGCCGTTCTCGTGATAAGCGTCGCGTTTCTAACGCATCATCGGAAAAGTGCGGTCCGGTTTTGCGAGAGGTCATGCGGCATCAAGAGGTTGGAGTCTGATCATGCTTCCGTGGAGGCATGATCAGACTCCAGTATTTCGGGGACGGAACAATGGCTTCAGCAGCCGAACAACTTGCGGCAAATCTCAACTTCGGCGCGCTTGCCAAGGCCGAAGAGCTGAAAAAGCGCATTTGGTTCACGCTCGGCGCGTTGATCATCTACCGTCTCGGTACCTATATTCCGTTGCCTGGCATCAATCCCGAAGCTCTTCGGCAGAGCTTCCAGAGCGCCAGCGGCGGCGTGCTCGGCCTGTTCAACATGTTCTCGGGCGGCGCTGTCGAGCGCATGGCGATCTTCGCCCTGAACATCATGCCCTACATCTCGGCCTCGATCATCGTGCAGCTGCTCACGTCAGTGCTGCCGTCGCTTGAAGCCTTGAAGAAGGAAGGCGAGGCGGGTCGCAAGATTCTCAACCAATACACCCGCTATCTCACGGTCCTGCTGGCTCTGTTCCAGTCCTGGGGCATTGCGGTCGGTCTGCAGAGTTCCGGCACCATCGTGCAGGCGCCGGGTCTGTTCTTCCTCATCTCGACGGTGATCACGCTCACCGGCGGCACCATGTTCCTGATGTGGCTCGGTGAGCAGATCACCTCGCGGGGCATTGGCAACGGCACGTCGCTGATCATTTTCGCGGGCATCGTCGCCAACCTGCCGCGGGCCATCGGCGGCACGCTGGAGCTCGGCCGCCAGGGCGCGCTTTCTACGGGGCTCATCATCGGCGTTCTCGTGATGGCCGTGGCGATCATCTATTTCGTCGTGTTCATGGAGCGTGCCCAGCGCCGTCTGCTCATCAATTATCCGAAGCGCCAGGTCGGCAACCGGATGTACGAGGGCCAGACGTCGTTCCTGCCGCTCAAGTTGAACACCTCGGGCGTGATTCCGCCGATCTTCGCCTCGTCGCTCCTGCTGTTGCCAGCCACCATCGCCAGCTTCCAGACGGCCCAAGACGGCACCGGCTTCGTCGGCATGTTGACGACCTATCTCGGCCACGGCCGGCCGCTCTACATGCTCATGTATGCAGCGCTGATCGTGTTCTTCGCGTTTTTCTACACGGCGATCGTGTTCAATCCGCAGGAGACGGCCGATAACCTGAAGAAGCAGGGCGGCTTCATCCCGGGCATTCGCCCCGGCGAGCGGACAGCCGACTTCATCGACCAGGTGTTGACACGCATCACCGTTCTCGGTGCAGCTTATCTGGTGATCATCTGCTTGATTCCCGAGCTTTTGGTTTCCTATGCGGCGTTGCCGTTCTATTTCGGCGGAACGTCGCTGCTCATCGTGGTATCGGTCACGATGGACACTGTAGCGCAGGTTCACGGCCATCTGCTGGCTCACCAGTATGAGGGGCTCGTGAAGAAGGCGAAGCTCAAAGGCGCGCGGCGCCGCTAAGTAAGAAGCGACTCCTCGCCGTCAGGCGAGGATTCTCGACGAAGTTCAGGGGGGACGTCGATGAGAATCATCCTGCTGGGGCCTCCGGGCGCCGGAAAGGGCACCCAGGCTGTGCGCATGGTCGAACGCCTGGGAGTTCCGCAGCTTTCGACAGGCGACATGCTCCGCGCTGCCGTGGCCGCCGGAACGCCGGTCGGCGTCAAGGCCAAGGCGATCATGGATCGGGGCGATCTTGTCTCCGACGACGTCGTGGTGGGCATCATCGCCGACCGCATCGAGGAGTCGGATGCCAAGAAGGGGTTCATCCTCGACGGGTTTCCGCGCACCGTCGCGCAGGCTGAAGCCTTTGACGCCATGCTGGCGCAGAAGGGCATGAAGCTTGACGCCGTGGTCGAGTTCAAGGTCAACGAGGCTGAGCTCGTCGAGCGTATCGTCAAACGCGCCAAGGAAACCGAGGCACGCGGCGAGCCGGTCCGCAAGGACGACAACCCGGACGTCTTCAAGACCCGCCTCGAGGCCTACCGGAACCAGACAGCTCCGCTCTCTGCCTATTATGCGGGGAAGGGCGCTCTGAAGACCGTCGACGGCATGCGCCCGATCGACGAGGTCACCGAGGCCGTTCGGGGCATCTTGGGACGCTGAAGGGCAGGGGCGGCGAGCCCCTGCGTTATCCTTCGCCCTCAAATCTTTTATCATCTCCGATGAGCAGATCCCGCGCGTTCTTAGGCACAGGAAAGCCGTAGCCGGATCCGGGTTTCTCCCATGGAGCCGGCCTGTGTTGTGGTAATCGCTGAGGTAGATAAGAGCACCGATTATCTGGAGTGTCATAACGAGCGCCTGGACCTGGAGATGTCCGTATCCAGCCTTTGCTTCCACGCCATCGGGCCAGTCGATCTCGTGCCGGCACCACGAATAATTTTCGCTTCCTTCGGCACCGAAGAGGCGGATTTGAAGCGGTGTGATGGCGGTCTCGCGGACATAGGTGAGTTCGCGGGTCGCAATCGGCATGATAGCCGCACGGAAGTTGCTCAGCCGTCGAAACGCTTGTCATAGCCGATGAGCATGTCCCGCGCGTTCTTCGGCACGGGGAAGCCATAGCCATCATTGGGATCACCCCACTTGAGCCGCCCAGACTTGTGATAATCGCTAAAGTAAAGGCTCATCCCGATGCTTTGTAGCGTCAGGACTAATGCCTGGATCGCGTCTACCCCGTAGGCGACGCGTGACTCGATGCCATTCGGCCAACCAATAGCGTATTGGCACCCCCAATCTTTTTCGTTCTTCTCGGGAGAATAGAGGGATACAGGAACAGGCATGACAACGCCGTCCTCTGTCTCGTATTCAAGTTCTCGTGTCGCGATGAGCATAGGATAACCTAGTAATTTAAGGGTGGAATCGGATGACCGTTTTCGCACGCAACCTGGCGAACTTTAGCCTGGGCATAGCAACTCCTCATTGCAACAAGCCTGCACTGAAACAGATCTCGCTCATATTGCAACGCGCATTCGTCGATCTTCCGTCTCGCGGCCAAGGTGATCCGGCCCGCACCGTCGTTGATCTTGAGGCGCTCGGCTTGGGGTGAGACTTCCCTTTCCTGTCGCGGGCGGACGCTACCGCTACCACCGCCGCTCCAGCGACCTCCGCCCGGAGAGCCGGCTGGCACGCGTGGCTGAGTAGCGTCATATCGGCGCTCAAGGAAACGCCGTGACCGGATCTCGGCGACCTGCCGGCGAAGTGAGTTGATATCGGATCGGAGATTCAGGAAGCGCTTTCGTAGCTGGCTATCGTGGGGCATTCTTGTCGCTCAAAGTATCAAACAATGGCGATATAATGTATCCCTTTAGGATCATTGTCAAGAACATAACGAAAACATATGTTCGGCTGGCATTTTCTCATTGGGGCGCCGCCTTGCAAGAGCGGAGTGTCGCAGTCGTCGGCAAAGGATCTTGACGCGGGGGCATTGATCCGGTAGGCAACCCGCTCCCGTAAAGGAAAACGTGACCCGGAGGGCTTCGAGAGGGGCCGCTCCGGATTGTCGTGTTTGAATTAGCCCGCGCATGGGCCGGCCTCCACCGGACGCGCGATAACGCCACCTGAAGCGCAAGCTTCGACCACATGGAGATGACGATGGCCCGTATAGCAGGCGTCAATATCCCGACCAACAAGCGCGTTGTGATCGCGCTTCAGTATATTCACGGCATTGGCCCCAAGAAGGCTCAAGAGATCGTCGAGAAGGTCAACATTCCGGCCGAGCGCCGCGTGAACCAGCTGACTGACGCCGAAGTGCTTCAGATCCGTGAGACGATCGACCGCGATTACATCGTGGAAGGCGACCTGCGCCGCGAAGTCTCCATGAACATCAAGCGTCTCATGGACCTCGGCGCGTATCGTGGCCTCCGCCACCGCCGCAGCCTGCCGGTCCGCGGTCAGCGCACGCACACGAATGCCCGTACCCGCAAGGGCAAGTCGAAGCCGATCGCCGGCAAGAAGAAGTAATTTTCCTGCGGCCATCCTTTGAGGGTGGCCCTCTTTCCCGAGCGCCTGGCATGACGGGCGCGTTTGAAGGACCTTTAGAATGGCTAAAGAAGCGACCCGCGTCCGCCGCCGCGAACGCAAGAACATCGTCTCCGGCGTGGCGCACGTGAACGCCTCGTTCAACAATACCATGATCACCATCACGGACGCCCAGGGCAACACGATCTCCTGGTCTTCCGCCGGTGCCATGGGCTTCAAGGGTTCGCGTAAGTCGACCCCTTACGCCGCGCAGGTCGCGGCTGAAGACGCCGCCCGCAAGGCCTCCGAGCACGGCATGCGCACCCTCGAAGTCGAGGTGTCGGGTCCCGGCTCCGGCCGCGAGTCCGCGCTGCGCGCGCTCCAGTCGGCCGGTTTCACCGTCACTTCGATCCGTGACGTGACGCCGATCCCGCACAATGGCTGCCGCCCGCGCAAGCGTCGCCGCGTCTAAGATCATCCAGCGCGTGGGTTCGCCCACGCGCGTTCCGGTTTAGAGGGTGGGTTCAGGCCTGCCCTCATTCCGTACCTCAAGAGGTGTGGTTGTGATCCAAAAGAACTGGCAAGAGCTGATTAAGCCGAACAAGCTGGAAGTTGCTCCCGGCGACGACCCGAAGCGTATCGCGACGGTTGTCGCGGAGCCGCTCGAGCGTGGCTTCGGTACGACTCTCGGCAACTCGCTGCGCCGCGTCCTCCTGTCGTCCCTCCAGGGCGCAGCGGTCACGTCGGTTCATATCGACGGCGTGCTGCATGAGTTTTCGTCTATCCCGGGCGTCCGCGAGGACGTGACCGACATCGTCCTCAATGTGAAGACGGTCGCCATCAAGATGCAGGGTGAAGGTCCGAAGCGCATGACGCTTCGTAAGACCGGCCCCGGCGCCGTGACGGCGGGCGACATCAACACGGTCGGCGATGTGCAGATCCTGAACCCGGAACTCGTGCTCTGCACCCTCGACGAGGGCGCGGAAATCCGCATGGAGTTCACGGTCGACACCGGCAAGGGCTATGTCCCCGCCGAGCGCAACCGTGCTGAGGACGCCCCGATCGGCCTCATCCCGGTCGACTCGCTCTACAGCCCGGTCAAGAAGGTGTCGTACCGCATCGAGAACACCCGCGAGGGTCAGATTCTCGACTACGACAAGCTGATCATGACGGTCGAGACCAACGGCGCCGTGACCCCGGAAGACGCAGTGGCTTACGCCGCGCGCATCCTCCAGGACCAGCTCCAGGTCTTCGTCAACTTCGAAGAGCCCCGCAAGGAAGAGGCTGCCGCCGCCGCGCCGCAGCTGCCTTTCAACCCGGCGCTCCTCAAGAAGGTCGACGAACTCGAGCTTTCGGTCCGTTCGGCGAACTGCCTGAAGAACGACAACATCGTCTATATCGGCGACCTCATCCAGAAGTCCGAGGCGGAAATGCTCCGCACCCCGAACTTCGGCCGCAAGTCGCTCAACGAGATCAAGGAAGTTCTCGCTTCCATGGGCCTCCACCTCGGCATGGACGTGCCGGGCTGGCCGCCGGAGAACATCGAAGATCTCGCGAAGCGCTTCGAAGAGCACTACTAAGCTTAAATTCAGGGCCGACCGCGTTCCTCGCGGCGGCCCTGTTTGTCGACCCGCCTGAAGGCGGATTCAAAAGAGAGACGGTCGTTCCTTGGCCCGGCGACCGGAAGATTTAGGAGATAGCCATGCGTCACGGATTCCGCGGTCGTCGTTTCAACCGCTCGTCAGAACACCGCAAAGCAATGTTCGCCAACATGGCGGCTGCGCTCATCAAGCACGAGCAGATCGTCACGACCCTCCCCAAGGCGAAGGACCTGCGTCCTGTCGTCGAAAAGCTGATCACTCTCGGCAAGCGCGGCGACCTGCATGCCCGCCGTCAGGCCATGTCGCAGCTCCGCGACGAGGGCATGGTCAAGAAGCTCTTCGCAGTGCTAGGCCCGCGTTACCAGGACCGCCAGGGTGGTTACACCCGCGTTCTGAAGGCCGGCTTCCGCTACGGCGACAACGCCCCGATGGCGGTGATCGAGTTCGTCGACCGCGACGTTGAGGCGCGCGGCAAGGATTCGGGCCCGTCGCAGGCGATGGCAGAAGCTGCTGAGTAAGCGCTCGGAGCATAGAATTTCATCAAGGGCGGTCTTCGGGCCGCCCTTTTTGTTTGTAGGTTAGGTAGCTGACTGTCCTGAAATTTGGCGTTTCAGGCACCACGTTTTATCGAAGCTTGTCGTTGCTCAATGGATTCGCCATGCGTTCAGTTTCGCTTCGCCTCTCGGTCCTCGCTGCCTCGTTGTTTCTCGGATTATCCGGGGTGCAAGCGCAGCAGCGGGCCGTCCCCGACAGCAAGGCTCAGGTCCAGCTCTCCTTTGCCCCTGTCGTGCGCCAGACCTCCGGCGCGGTGGTGAATGTCTATGCCAGCCGTTCCGAGCGGCGGCAGAATGCGGGCATGGAGGAGTTTTTCCGGCGCTTCTTCGGCGACAGCAGCCCCAACATGCCGCCGGGGCGCTCCCAGAGTTCGCTTGGGTCCGGCGTGATCGTGGATGCCTCCGGTCTCGTGATCACCAACAACCACGTCATCGAGAACATGAACGAGGTGAAGGTGGCCCTCGCCGACCGGCGCGAGTTCGAGGCGGATATCGTCTTGCGGGACCCGCGCACGGACCTCGCGGTGCTCAAGCTCAAGAACCCGGCGAACCTTCAGGTCATCGAATTGGGTGATTCCGAGGGCTTGCAGGTCGGTGACCTCGTGCTCGCCATCGGCAACCCCTTCGGCGTTGGGCAGACGGTGACGCAAGGCATTGTCTCCGCTTTGGCGCGGACGCAGGTCGGTGTGTCGGATTATCAGTTCTTCATTCAGACGGATGCGGCCATCAATCCGGGCAATTCAGGCGGGGCGCTCATCGACATGAGCGGCCGGCTCGTCGGCATCAACACCGCGATCTATTCGCGCTCCGGCGGCAATATCGGCATCGGATTTGCTGTTCCGTCGAGCATGGCGCGTGTCGTTCTCGACTCGGCGAAGGTGGGGTCGCGCAATGTGGTCCGGCCCTGGCTCGGGGCGCGGCTGCAGCCGGTCGACGGCGAGATTGCGGCGAGCCTCGGCCTGGAGCGTCCGACGGGCGTTCTCGTGACTTCCGTCTATGACAAGGGGCCGGCGGTGGAAGCCGGTCTCAAGCGCGGCGACGCGATCCTGGCTGTTGATGGCCAGCCGATCGATAACCCGGACGCCTTCGGCTATCGCTTCACCCTCAAAGGCACCCGGGGCGAGACGCCGCTGACGATCTTGCGCGGTGGCAAGCAGACCCACATCCAGGTCAAGCTGCAGCCGCCGCCGGAGAGCCCGCCTCGCGAACCGGTTCGTATCCGCACCCGCTCGCCGCTTTCCGGTGCGACGCTGGTCAACATGTCGCCCGCCGTGGCCGAGGAACTACAAATCGACATCGGGGATGACGGCGTGATCGTCTCCGATCTGGATGAAGGCAGCGCCGCCGCGAGCGTCGGCTTCAAGAAGGGCGATCAGATCGTCGCCATCAATGGCGAGCGCCTCGCGTCCACGAAGGATGCCGATCGCGTGATCGGGCGGGCCAACGGCTACTGGGAAGTCACGGTCAACCGGGGAGGGCGGGTCTTCACGACCGTGCTCGGACGGTAATGGGCTGGACGGTTTCGAACGAACTTACGCCTGCTGAAATCGACACGGCCTATCGCTGGATCGCAGAGAGCTACTGGGCGAAGGGGCAGCCGCGCTCGTTCTTCGATCGCTCGCTTGCCAACTCGCTTTGCTTTGCGTTGCGGGATCGCGAAGGGGCTTTGCGGGCCTTCGCCCGTGTCGTCAGCGACAAGGCGACGTTCGCCTATCTGTGCGATGTGTTCGTGTGCCCCACGACACGCGGGCAGGGTGCCGGAAAGGCTCTGATGCAAGCGATCATGAATCATCCCGAGCTGCAGCTCCTCCGGCGCTGGATGCTGGTGACGCGCGACGCGCATGGGCTCTATGAGCAATACGGCTTTGAAGCCCCGGCAAACCCGGAGAGCTTCATGGTCCGCGCCGATCCCGACCTTTATGCGCGCCTGGGCCCGCATCATCCATGAGTGACCTCTTCGCATCCGCCGGCCTCGACCAGAACGCGCCTCGGCCTCTCGCCGACCGGATGCGGCCGACCAAGCTGTCAGAGGTCGTGGGGCAGGATCATCTGGTTGGGCACGATGGTATTCTGACGCGACTCATCGCCTCGAAGTCCCTCGGCTCGCTGGTGTTCTGGGGACCACCGGGCACCGGCAAGACGACGGTGGCGCGACTTCTCGCGCATGAGACGGATCTGCATTTCGAGCAGATCTCGGCAATCTTCTCCGGTGTGGCCGATCTCAAGAAGGTCTTTGAAGCGGCCCGCCATCGCCGCTCCATGGGAACGGGGACGCTCCTCTTCGTCGACGAGATCCATCGCTTCAACCGGGCACAGCTCGACGCCTTCCTGCCTGTCATGGAGGACGGCACGATCACCCTGGTGGGTGCTACGACGGAAAACCCGTCCTTCGAGCTGAACGCGGCGCTCCTCTCCCGGGCGCGGGTGCTAATCTTCAAGGCGCTCGACGAGGAGGCGATCGGGAAAATCCTGCTCCGGGCCGAGGAGGTCACCGGAAAATCCTTGCCGCTCGATGAGGAGGCACGGGCCTCTCTCGTGCGCATGGCCGATGGGGATGGACGGGCGGTGCTGACCCTCGCGGAAGAGGTCTGGCGTTCGGCAAAACCCGGCGAAATGTTTGACGCGGAGCAGTTGCAGGAGATCATCCAGCGCCGCGCGCCGATCTACGACAAGGGGCAGGAGGGCCACTACAACCTCATCTCCGCCCTGCACAAAACAATTCGTGGGTCCGATCCGAATGCGGCGCTCTACTACCTCGCTCGCATGCTCGATGCCGGCGAGGACCGGCTGTTCATCGCGCGCCGTCTGGTCCGCATGGCGGTTGAGGATATCGGGTTGGCCGACCCGCAGGCCGTCGTCATCGCCAATGCGGCCAAGGACGCGTTCGACTTCCTTGGCTCCCCCGAGGGCGAACTCGCCTTGGCGCAGGCCGCGGTCTATCTCGCCACCGCGCCGAAATCGAACGCCGTTTACACAGCCTACAAGGCAGCAACCCAGGTAGCGAAGGAGCACGGCTCCCTCATGCCGCCCAAAACCATTCTCAACGCGCCGACCAAGCTGATGAAGCAGATCGGCTACGGCGCGACCTACCGCTACGACCACGACGAACCGGATGCGTTTTCGGGCCAGGATTACTGGCCGGAGAAGCTGGGAGCACAGCAATTCTACGAGCCGGTGGATCGGGGCTTCGAGCGGGAGATCAAGAAGCGGCTGGAGTGGTGGGCACGGTTGCGACGTGAACGACGGGACGGCGAGGTTTGAGCCGTTTCAATCCTGGAGCCGTCGCGAGGAAGTGTTAAGCTAGAAGCCATGCAGTCGTATCTTCTCGTCTTCCTCGGTGCCGGGATCGGCGGCGCTCTGCGCCATGGGGTCAATCTCGGTTGCGCCCGCTATTGCGGCATCGCGTTCCCGTGGGGGACGCTGACTGTCAACATCCTTGGCTCCTTCATCATGGGAGTCATCGTTGGCTGGCTGGCCTTCAAGGCCGGGGAGGGGTGGAGCCAGCATCTGCGCCTGTTCCTCACCACTGGCATTCTCGGCGGGTTCACCACTTTTTCGGCTTTCTCCCTCGACGCCGTGCTCATCTGGGAGCGGGGCGATGCCGGTCTCGCCGCCGCTTACGTCGCGGCCTCGGTCCTGCTGTCCCTTGCAGGGCTCGTGTCGGGACTGATGCTCATCCGCGCGATGGCGTCCTAGAGTTTCGTCCGGAAAAGCATGCTCCGACCGGAGGCGCGGGCGATGGATCGCAACGAGCATCGATGATCACGGAAGAGTGTTCACCTTTCGGTCCCTGTTCCAGCGTCATGATGTCCCGTCATTTGAATAACTCGTCGTCTCAAGTGTTCTTCTGGAGAAAGGTCAGAACGTCCTGATCGGAGGACATTGTTATGCGTTTCGCATCCCAGTTTAAGACGAGTTCCAAGGCCTTGCTCGCAGCCGCCGTGTTCGGTGTCAGCGCCATAGCGCTCGCCGCGCCGGCAGAAGCGCGTATGGGAGGGTTCGGTGGTTTCCACGGAGGAGGGTTCGGTGGTTTCCACGGAGGAGGATTCGGCGGGTTCCATGGCGGGGTTGGTGGGTTCCACGGAGGGGGCGGCGGGTTCCGCCCACCCATTTTCCTGCATCCGGGCTTCCGCGGCGGCGTCCATCCGGCCTTTGCAGGCCGCCCCTTCGTCGGGAACCGAGCATTCTTCGTACACCGCCCCTTCTTTTCTAACCGGACAGCCTTCGTGCACCATCCCTTCTTCTTCCACGGGCACCGCTTCTTCAATAACAATGCATTCGCGGTTGGACTTGGCAGCGGTGCGATCCTGGGTGGTCTGGCCTACGACTATCCCTATTACGACTATCCCTACTACGACACCGGGTATGGCGAGGATTGCTATTACGTGCGCCGTCGTATCGTGAACCCGTGGGGATCCGTTGTCTGGCGCCGCGCGCTGGTTTGCGACTATTGAGCGGGGTATCTAAGGCGGCTCGTCGAGAGGCATGACTTTTCCGTCGCCCGGCGCTCTCCTGGGCGCTGGGCGTTCTTCATGAAGAAGTTGGATTGATCTCCATCGCTTGATTGCCGCCCGCGCGGCGCTCTGATACCCACATTCTCATGACGAATAACGGTTCAGGACGAAATGGTGCTCGCGGCGGGCGAGCGGGATCACGGCAGGGCTTTCGCTCCCGTGATGACAAGCCCGCGCGCTCGAGCGCGCCAGCAAAGCAACGGACATCGAAGCCCGTGAGCAAGGCGGCCGTGAGTAAGGCGGCGGCGCGCCCCGCGCCCGCGCCACGGCCCAAGCCCGCGACGGAGGCTCCGCGCCAGCCGACGCGGGCGCAGGCGAAGGCTGCCGCGCAGGAGACCTTGGCGACGGGCGTGCAGACCCTCACGGTCGAGCCCGATGAAGCGGATATGCGCATCGATCGGTTTCTCGTCGCGCGTTTCCCGCAACTGGCCTTCACCCACATTCAACGCATCGTCCGCAAGGGCGAACTGCGCGTCGATGGCAAGCGGGCTAAGCCGAACGAGCGACTGGTCGCTGGCCAGAAGGTCCGCGTACCGCCGCTGAAGCTTGACCAGCCGAGGCCGGTGTCGCGCAGCTCCGCGAAAGATCAGGACGATCAGGAGTTCCTGAAGTCGATCACGCTCTATGAGGACAAGGACGTTCTCGTCATCAACAAGCCCATGGGGCTGGCGGTCCAGGGCGGCTCGGGCACCACGCGCCATGTGGACGGTCTGCTTGAATCCCTACGCGATGCCGAGGGGCAAAAGCCGCGCCTCGTGCACCGGCTCGATAAGGACACGGCGGGCTGCCTCGTCATCGCCAAGACGCGCTTTGCGGCTTCCACCATGGCGAAGTCCTTCCGCGCACGCACCACGCGCAAGATCTATTGGGCGCTGGTCGCCGGTGTCCCCCGCGTGCGGCAGGGACGAATCTCGACCTATCTCGCCAAGGAAGAGGGCGGCGAGGGCGATTCCCGCATGAAGGTCGCCCGCCATGGCGACGAGGGCGCCAGCCACGCGCTGACTTATTACGCTGTGGTCGACACGGCGGCGCACAAGCTCGCCTGGCTCTCGCTGAAGCCTGTCACCGGCCGCACTCACCAGCTGCGCGCCCACGCGGCGCATATCGGCCATCCCATCGTCGGCGATCCGAAGTATTTCGACATCGAGAACTGGGAGTTGCCGGGCGGAATTCAGAACAAGCTGCATCTTTTGGCGCGGCGTATCGTCATCGCCCATCCCCGGACGGGCAAGCCCATCGACGTCACCGCGCCGCTGCCGCCGCATATCCAGCAGAGTTTCAACCTGCTCGGCTTCGATGTCGGCCGCTACGATCCGATCATCGACGCGCCGGAAGAGTAAGCAAGATCCGGGAAAGTGGAGCCCGGGTTTCCGAAAAGATCATGCGCGATCAAATATTGAGAGGTCTAATCCTGATGTCGGTCAGGATCAGACTCTAAAGCTCCGCTTCCTTCCTCTGATCTCCGTCGGGTCGCACTTTTGCCGCCCGACCGCGTTATCCTCCAATATCTCAGTCCGCCGCTATGGCGGGCTGGGTCTTTGGAAGGAGGAGATCGATGGAACACAAGCATCTTGATCAGCTCCGTACCGTCGCCGACGTTCAGCCGAGATCATTGACCCGGCAAGAGCGTCTCGAACGTTGGATCGGGCTTCTCGAGCGCGATCCGACACGGCGGCTGAACTCTCTTGGCGAAATCGAATACAAGCCACCGGAGGAGCGGGCTCTCATTCGGGAAGACAACTCACCCCTGACAGTTGCCTTCGAAGATCCGGTTCTGCGGGCCGACGGCCTGGGGAGCGACAGGCTCGGCGATGCCATGAACTTCTTCGAGCTGTCCGACGGACAGGCGCATTATGCCCTGTGCTCCTGCCTCAGTGGGCGACACATGGAAGCGTCTTCGTTCGCCCAACGGCTGCGCAATACGATGACGGACGCCAATTGGCGTCTCGGAGCATGGGCCTTGGCCGGTCTCGCGCTGAGCCTGCCGGGGGTCATCTACCTGTTTCACTAGGGCGGGACTTGCATATCCGCTGCGACACATGATCGGGAGGCAGACCAGCCTCCCGATCAGCGCTGTTTGACTGTTGCGATGTGGTCCACGATGAAGGACAACGCGGCAGACGAACAGGCGCTTGAATCATGCTTCATATCGAACCCGTGACGCTTTCGACGGACAAGCTTGTCCTGCGGCCTTTAAGCGTCGAGGATATTCCCGCCTTGGCTGAGGCGGCGGCCGACGGGGCCCAGTGGGAAAAGAAGACCACGACCGTGCCGAGGCCGGAGGGCTTTGCGGCCTATGTGCAAAAGGCTCTGGAGCTTCAGGCCGCCGGGTTGGCGCTTCCTTTCACGACGGTCGTGAAAGACGGCGGGCGCGTCGCGGGTTGCACGCGATATATGAATATCGATGCCGCCAACCATCGGGTCGAAATCGGCACCACCTGGATCGCCGGATCGTGGCAGCGGACCTTCGTCAACACTCATGCGAAGTTCTTGATGCTCCGCCATGCGTTTGAAAACCTCGACTGTCTCGCCGTGGAGCTTCGGACGCATCGCCTCAACGATCAGTCCCGCACGGCCATCGAGCGCCTGGGAGCCAAGCTCGACGGCATCCTGCGACAACACATGATCATGCCGGACGGGCATGTCCGCGATACGGTCGTCTACAGCATTATCCGCGAGGAATGGCCCGCCGTGAAGGCCGGGCTCGAGCGGCGGATGACGGATCGCCCATGAAACTCGTTCTCTTCGATGTCGACGGCACGCTCGTCGATAGTCAAAACATCATTGTTGCCGCGCAGCAGGTCGCCTTCGCCGCGCATGGATTGGAAGCGCCGAGCCGGGAGCGGTCGCTCTCGATCGTCGGTCTGTCCCTCATCGAGGCCTTCACCATGCTTGCAGGGCCGCATGCGCCGGTCGAGAGCCTGACTCAATCCTACAAGGACGCTTTCGCGACGCTGCGGTTGGACCCGGCTCATGCCGAACCGCTGTTCCCCGGTGCTCTCGACTGCCTCGATTGGCTAAGCAAGCGCGAGGACGTGATCTTGGGGATTGCGACCGGCAAAACCCGGCGCGGCGTGGCGCATCTGCTCGAACGCCATGAGTGGCACGGCGTTTTCTCCACCATCCAGACGGCGGATGATGCGCCCTCGAAGCCCCATCCGGCGATGATCCAGCAGGCGATGGCCGAAGTCGGCGTCGAGCCGCATGAGACGTTGATGATCGGCGATTCGAGCTTCGACATGGCGATGGCCCGCGCGGCAGGCGTGCTGCCGGTCGGCGTGTCCTGGGGCTTCCAGCCGGTGACGGCGCTCAATGAGGCCGGGGCTCACCATATCGTCGATTCCTATGCCGAGCTTGGGACGATCCTGACCGGTTTTCTCAGGTCCCCCTCGCAGGCGGCCAATCCCGCTCCCATGTCACTGTCATGACCGATCAACGAGACTGGTTCCCCCCGACCGACGAGCCCAACCCGATGCGCGCTGCGCAGGCGGGGATGAAACCGCCCTTGCCGAAGCGCTTCTATAAGGAAGCGAGCGTCGAGGCGCGCGACGGCTTGCATTTTCTCACCCTCGATGGCCGCACGGCGAAGACGCCCGGCCGTCAGGCCCTGGCGGTGCCCTCTCGCGGCCTCGCGGAGGCCTTGGCGGCCGAATGGGCTGGACAGGGAGCGGAGATCGATCCGGCCACCATGCCGGTGACCCGCATCGTCAACTCCGCCATCGACGGCGTCGCGCCCCGGAAGGTCGAGGTGATCGACGATCTGGCTCGCTACGCTGGGTCCGATCTGATCTGCTATCGCGTGGGCGAGCCGGCGCGTCTGGCCGAAGCGCAGGACGCCGCGTGGGCTCCGATTCTCGATTGGGCGAGGGAGGTGCATGGCGCGCGCTTCGCGCTCGCCGAGGGCGTGATGCACGTGGCGCAGCCGGATGAAGCCGTCGCGGCCCTTCGCAAGGCTATCGAGGATTTCGACTCGCCCTTCGCTCTGGCGGCCTTGCACGTGATGACGACGCTCAGCGGGTCGGTGCTGATTTCGCTCGCTCATGCCTCGCAAGCGATCGATGTGGAGCAGGCGTGGGCCGCCGCCCATGTGGACGAGCTGTTCCAGGAAAGCGTCTGGGGCGAGGATTACGAGGCGATGGAGCGCCGCCGCAGGCGCGAAGCCGATTTTCGCGCGGCCTCGCAGGTTTTCAATCTGGTCGCCCGATAGAAAAGAAGCCGCCGGCGATGTTCTCGCCGACGGCCAACGGAGCTTGATTAACCGCGCTGGAAGCTGATGCCGCACTTCTTCTGGATGGCGGCTTGCTCGATGGCCTGCATCTGACCTTTGAGGCGCGCCAGTTCCGCCGTCTTGGCATTGTCGCCACCGACGAAGAAAGCTGCCGGCCAGAAGATGACGACTGCGGCGGTGGTCGCCACCGTGTCCTTCGTGCGCTGCGAATCCTGCGCACCAGCCGCTGCCGCTGCGGCACCGCTCAGGCGCTGGGCCTCTTGGCTCAATTCCTTGCAGGTATAGCTCTGGTAGGAGATCGGCGAGACATAGGATGCCGCCACGTCCTCAGAGCGGCTCGCGCACCCGGCGACGGTCAGCGATGTGACGGCGGCGAAGGCCGCGATTGTGTGGATATGCTTCATGTTTTGCCACTTTATGGGATAACGTTACATGCGCTATCTAGCCTCCGGTCCCGACCCGCGAAGTGACGTGGAGCACATCCATAGTGGGATGTTTGGCCCCGCGCGGCTGTGCTAAGCGATGAGGAAGGTTCTTCTCTCGATGCTCAGAGATCACGCATGAAAGACATTCTCGAACGGCTCGAAGACAGGCGTGCCCAGGCGCGGCTCGGCGGCGGCGAAAAGCGGATCGCGGCGCAGCATGCGCGCGGCAAGCTCACCGCCCGTGAGCGCATCGAGCTGCTGCTCGATCACGGCTCGTTCGAGGAGTTCGACATGTTCGTCGAGCACCGCTCGACCGATTTCGGCATGGAGAAGGTGAAGATCCCGGGTGACGGCGTGGTGACCGGCTGGGGCACGGTCAATGGCCGCACGGTGTTCGTCTTCGCCAAGGACTTCACGGTTTTCGGCGGCTCGCTCTCCGAGACGCATGCCCAGAAGATCATCAAGATCCAGGACATGGCGCTGAAGATGCGCGCGCCGATCATCGGCCTGTTCGATGCGGGCGGCGCGCGCATTCAGGAGGGCGTCGCGGCGCTCGGCGGCTATGGCGAGGTGTTCAAGCGCAATGTCATCGCCTCCGGTGTCATTCCGCAGATCTCGGTCATCATGGGGCCATGCGCTGGCGGCGACGTCTATTCGCCGGCCATGACCGACTTCATCTTCATGGTGCGCGACCGCTCCTACATGTTCGTCACCGGGCCGGAGGTGGTGAAGACCGTCACCAACGAAACCGTGACCTCGGAAGAACTCGGCGGCGCGAAGATTCACACCACCAAGTCGTCCGTGGCCGATGGCGCTTACGACAACGATGTCGAGGCGCTGCTGCAGGTCCGCCGCCTGATCGATTTCCTGCCCGCGAACAATCTCGACGGCGCGCCGGAAATCCCGAGCTTCGACGATCCGAACCGGGTCGATGACAGCCTCGACACGCTGATCCCCGACAATCCGAACAAGCCCTACGACATGAAGGAGCTGATTCTCAAAGTCGTGGACGAGGGCGACTTCTTCGAGATTCAGGAAGCCTTCGCCAAAAACATCATCACCGGTTTCGCCCGCATCGAGGGCCGCACCATCGGCATCGTGGCGAACCAGCCGATGGTGCTGGCGGGCGTGCTCGATTCCGACGCCTCCCGCAAGGCGGCCCGCTTCATCCGTTTCTGCGATGCGTTCAACATTCCGGTCGTGACCTTCGAGGACGTGCCCGGCTTCCTGCCCGGTACGGCGCAGGAATATGGCGGCCTGATCAAGCACGGCGCGAAGCTTTTGTTTGCTTACTCCGAGGCGACCGTGCCGCTGGTGACGGTGATCACGCGCAAAGCCTATGGCGGGGCCTACGACGTCATGGCCTCCAAACATGTCGGCGGCGACGTGAACTACGCCTGGCCGACCGCGCAGATCGCGGTGATGGGCGCGAAGGGCGCGGTGGAAATCATCTTCCGCAGCGACATCGGCGATCCCGACAAGATCGCCGCCCGCACCAAGGAATACGAGGACCGCTTCATGTCGCCCTTTGTGGCGGCGGAGCGCGGCTACATCGACGAGGTGATCATGCCGCACTCAACGCGCCGACGCATCGCCCGTGCGCTCGCGATGCTGCGCGCGAAGGAAGTCGAGCGGCCGTGGAAGAAGCACGACAATATTCCGTTGTAAGAAACGCCAGGGACAAATTGATCTCATCCGCAATGACCACTCCATCCGACCGCTCCTGGGTCTCAACCGCCATCCAGATCATCGAGGCGGATTTCAATCGCTCGTCGGATACTCATCTCCTGCGCGTGCCACTGTCTGGTGTTCCCGGCGCCGCGCTTTATCTGAAGGACGAGTCGACCCATCCTTCGGGCAGCCTCAAACATCGGCTGGCGCGTTCGCTGTTCCTGTACGGATTGTGCAACGGCTGGATCGGGCCGGAGACGACCATCATCGAAGCCTCGAGTGGATCGACCGCCGTGTCGGAGGCCTATTTCGCGCGGATGCTCGGCTTGAGGTTTATCGCGGTCATGCCCCGCTCGACCTCTGCCGAGAAGATCGCGCAGATCGCCTTCTATGGGGGCGAGAGCCATTTCGTGGATTCTCCGGCCGAAATGTACACGGAGAGTGCCCGCCTAGCCGAGGCGCTGGGCGGCCATTACATGGATCAGTTCACCTTCGCCGAGCGTGCAACGGATTGGCGAGGCAACAACAACATCGCCGAGTCCATTTTCAGCCAGATGGCCCATGAGGAACATCCGGTTCCCGCATGGATCGTGGTGGGAGCGGGGACGGGCGGCACATCGGCGACGCTCGGACGCTACATCCGCTATCGCCGCCTGCAGACCCGCCTGTGTCTTGCTGATCCGGAAGCATCCGTTTTCCATCGTCATCTGGCCGACCGAAGCGTCTGCACAACCTCGGAAGCGCCGTCGCTGATCGAGGGCATCGGACGCCCTCGCTGCGAGCCCTCCTTCATTCCCGAATTGATCGACGAGGCCTATGCGGTGCCGGACGTGGCAAGCATTGCAGCTGCTCGCGTCCTGTCCCGCCGGATCGGTCGTTCATGCGGCGGATCGACCGGCACCAATCTATGGGCGGTCGCTCAGATCATCAGCGATATGGCGAAACGCGGCGAGCGGGGATCGATCGTAACCCTCCTGTGCGACTCAGGAGAGCGCTATCGCAGCACCCATCTCGACGATGCGTGGCTCAATCAGCGCGGCATCGAGACGGGCCCTGCCGAAGAAGCGATGGACCGCTTTTTCGAAACAGGCCTTTTTACCGCCATGACCGGTCCTGACGCGCGATGGTCCCGATCCTGAGGAGCATGCGCAGCCTCCGGTGAAGGATGGCCCGGCGCTGCGCACCTCCCAGGATGAGAGGCTCCGAAGCCGATTGGGAACCTTAAAGCTCCCGGTTCGTCAACCAATCCCGCGTCAGCAGAACGTCCTGCTGCGATAGCCCGTGTCCGACCGGCAGAGTCTTGTGTCGCACCTCGGCTCCGGATGCGCCAAGCGCGGCCGCCAACCGGCTTGAGTTTTCTACCGGAATGATCGGGTCCATCTGCCCCGACAGCATCAGCACCCGCTTGCCGGAGAGATCGACCTTCGGCGTCTCGCTCAACGGCACCATCGCGCGCAGCAGCACGGCACCAGCGAGCGCCTCCGGCCGCAGCATCAGCATGGCGGCGGCGATGTTGGCGCCGTTGGAGAAGCCGACGGCGATGGGGGCGTTAAGGCCGTAGGCTTTGCGGGCTTCGGCGACGAAATCCGCGAGTTCGTGCGCGCGCGCCTTCACGTCCGCTTCGTCGAAAACGCCTTCCGCCAGACGCCGGAAGAAGCGGGGCATGCCGTTCTCCAGCACCTTGCCGCGCGGTGAGAGCAGAGCGGAGCCGGGGGAGATGGTTTGGCCAAGCGGGATCAGGTCGTCCTCGTTGCCGCCAGTGCCGTGCAGCAACAGCAGAGGAGGGCGGCCCGGTTCCGTTGTGGGCACATAGCGATGAATGAAGGAAAGCTCGGTCATGGTTTTCAACTTTCTCCCTCGCCCCTTTGCGGGAGAGGGTGCCCTGCGCGGGCTGGGCGGGAGAGGGGTGCCAGAGCGAGGACGGACCCTCTCCGGCTCACTTCGTTCGCCACCCTCTCCCGCGGAGGGGAGAGGGTGAGGCGGGGTTACGCCAACTCGGGCAGCTTGGCCTCGAGCTCGCTGCGGCGGGATTCGAGGAACGCGGGCAGTTTCAGTTCGTGTCCCAGCGCGTCGATGTCCTCGTCCACGGCGAAGCCGGGAATGTCGGTCGCGATCTCGAACAGAATGCCGCCGGGCTCCCGGAAATAGACTGAGCGGAAATAGTTGCGGTCGCGCTGCTCGGTCGTCTTGATGCCGTGGTTTTCAGCCAACCGTTTCACCATCTCGGCCTGCGCGGCGTCATCTTCCGCGCGGAACGCGATGTGGTGCACGGAGCCACCGCCCATGCGACCAGGCAGGAAGCCCTTCGCCGACCGGACATCGACCGTTCCGCCCATGGCAGCATCGCTCGTGTAGCGGATCAGCGAGCCGTCGCGGCCGGTTTCCCTAAAGCCGAAGACGTCGGTCAGGATCGCGCCTGTCTGTGCGGCGTCTTCGACGAGCAGAGTGACACCCTCGAAGCCCTGAATCGCGTATTCCGCAGGGATACCGCCTCCAGCCCAGGCCGACGCATCATCGGCATTCGGGATGCCGACGAGGGCGAGGCTCGTGCCGTCCGGGTCCTTGAAGGTCAGGACGGTCTGGCCGAAGCGTTTCTCCACCGCGCCGTGCGCGACGCCCTTTTCCAGGAAGCGATGTGCCCAATAGCCGATGGCGGCTTCCGGCACACGAAAGGCGGTTTCCTGCGTCGTGCCGACTCCGGCGCGTCCCGGCGCCACGTGCTCCCACGGAAAGAAGGTGAGGATCGTGCCGGGCTGGCCGAGGCCGTCGCCGAAATAGAGATGGTACGTGCCGGGATCGTCGAAATTGACGGTCTTCTTAACCAGGCGCAGGCCCAGAACCTGCGTATAGAAGGCGAGATTGCGGCGCGCCGGGCCGGCAATGGCCGTGACGTGATGAATACCGTGATGCCGCATGGCGTGGATCTCCTTAACACCTGAGCGCGAATTCGCGCCGCTTGGCCGGGAGATAAGTACCATTCGCCCGCAACAAAGTGCGGAAAGGGCGACCTTGCGGGATTGCAAGGGTCGAACGCCGATGCGGCCAAAGCGATGCGGTTTCTAGGGAATCTCCGGCGGAAAGATTCCAGCAACCAAAGAGTCTCAACAACGCTTAACCTCAACGGCGATTCAGATTTGGCTGTTAACGGTTTAGCCCGTGACTCCGTGTGAAAGTCATCCTCGGATAAGAGATCAACCGGCATCAAACAATAAGCCGGGGGGAGTCAAACAGATGATTAACTCTAAGCTTCGCGATTTCATCGAGAGCGTCATCGATAACAAGTATATCTCGGCCGATGACGTGAAAGAACTTCAGCGGAACGTGCTTGACGACGGCATCATGACTCGCCTCGAGGCCGAGGCGCTGCTCGCCCTCGACCGTACCCTCGATGCCGATGAGAGCTGGGGCCCGGCGCTGACGGTCCTCGTCGTCGACTTCGCGGTGTGGGGCCTGCGCCCGACCGGCGCTGTCAACAACGATGACGCCCTGTGGCTGGCGACTGCGCTGGATATGGCTGGCCCAACGGAAACCGCCATGAACATCGCCTATGCGGTTCTCGATGAATCGGACCGTGTGGACACGGCACTGCTCGACTTCATCATGCGCGGCCGTCAGCATGCGCGGCTTTGCCGCCTGGCGGCCTGACCCGTCGTTTCGCCTCTTACGCTAAATGCTGAAGCTCATGCCGCTTTCCGAATGCAAGGATGTGCAGTAACGGGAATAGGACATCTCTTGCTTGAAGCGTTCGAGGGCTCATGTTCGACAAGATCCTGATTGCCAACCGTGGCGAGATCGCGTGCCGCGTCATCAAGACGGCCCGGCGCATGGGCATCAAGACGGTTGCGGTCTATTCCGATGCGGACCGCGATGCGCTCCATGTGGAGATGGCCGATGAGGCGGTGCATATCGGACCGGCTGCGGCGGCGCAGTCTTATCTGGTGATCGAGAAGATCATCGAGGCCTGCAAACAGACCGGCGCGCAGGCGGTGCATCCGGGCTACGGTTTCCTGTCCGAGCGTGAGGCTTTTCCGAAGGCGCTGGCGGAGGCGGGCATCGTCTTCATCGGCCCCAATCCGCACGCCATCGCCGCCATGGGCGACAAGATCGAGTCGAAAAAGGCGGCGGCTGCCGCCAAGGTCTCGACCGTCCCCGGCTTTCTCGGCGTGATCGAGAGCCCGGAACAGGCCGTCCCCATCGCCAACGAGATCGGCTATCCGGTGATGATCAAGGCCTCCGCCGGTGGCGGCGGCAAGGGCATGCGCATCGCTTACTCCGCGGACGAGGTGGCGGAGGGCTTCGCCCGCGCCAAGTCGGAAGCGGCTAGCTCGTTTGGCGACGATCGGGTCTTCATCGAGAAATTCATCACCGATCCGCGCCACATCGAAATCCAGGTGCTCGGCGACAAGCACGGCAACGTGATCTATCTCGGCGAGCGCGAATGCTCGATCCAGCGCCGCAACCAGAAGGTCATCGAGGAGGCCCCATCCCCGCTGCTCGACGAGGCGACCCGAAGGCTCATGGGCGAGCAGGCGGTCGCTCTCGCCAAGGCCGTCGGCTACGACAGCGCCGGCACGGTCGAGTTCGTGGCAGGCCAGGACAAGTCCTTCTACTTCCTCGAAATGAACACCCGCCTGCAGGTCGAGCATCCGGTGACCGAGATGATCACCGGCATCGACCTTGTGGAGGAGATGATCCGGGTTGCGGCGGGCGAGAAGCTGCGGCTGGCGCAAACGGATGTGAAACTCAACGGCTGGGCGGTGGAAAGCCGCATCTATGCAGAAGACCCGGTGCGCAACTTCCTGCCCTCCACGGGCCGCCTCGTGACCTATCGCCCGCCGCACGAGGGCGAGGAGCACGGCGTGACCATCCGCAACGACACCGGCGTGTACGAGGGCGGCGAGATCTCGATCTATTACGATCCGATGATCGCCAAGCTCGTCACCCATGCGCCGACGCGCGCGCGGGCCATCGAGGCGCAAGGAAAGGCGCTCGACGCCTTCGCCATCGACGGCATCCGCCACAACATCCCGTTCCTCTCGGCCTTGATGCAGCATCCGCGCTGGCAGTCGGGCCACCTCTCGACCGGCTTCATCGCCGAGGAGTTCCCGCAAGGCTTCAAGGCCCCCGCGCCTGAAGGCGAGATCGCCTTGCGCATGGCGGCGGTCGCCGCCGCCATCGACCATCTGCTGAACGAGCGCAAGCGCCAGATCTCCGGCCAGATGCGCCCCACTTCCGCCGTGCGGTTCGACCGTGAGCGGGTGGTCATGCTCGGCCGCGAGCGGCGCGACGTGGTGATCGAGGACATCGACGGCGGCATCGCAGTTCTCATCGAGGGCCAGGCCCGGCCGGTCTCCTCGTCCTGGAAGCCGGGTGACCCGGTCTGGACCGGCACGGTCGGCGGCGAGGCCATCGCCGTGCAGGTGCGTCCGCTCCTTAACGGCATGCTTTTGTCCCATGCGGGCGCGGCGGTGGAGGCGCGCGTCTACACCCACCGCGAGGCGGACCTCGCCGCCCTGATGCCGGAGAAGGTCGAGGCCGATACCGGCAAGAAACTGCTCTGCCCGATGCCGGGCCTCGTCAAGGCGATCAGCGTCAAGCCGGGGCAGGAGGTCAAGGTCGGCGAGCCACTCTGCATGGTCGAGGCCATGAAGATGGAAAACGTCCTGCGCGCCGAGCGCGACGGCACCATTGCCAAGATCCACGCCAAGGAAGGCGACAGCCTCGCCGTCGATGCCGTGATCCTGGAATTCGCGTGATAGGGGTCCCATGCGTCACCCGAGGATGACCTTTTAGAAAACAGGACGCCTTAGGAACGCCATGCCGCTCTACTTCGCCTATGGCTCCAACATGGACCAGGCCGACATGGCCAAACGCTGCCCTGGCTCGAAAGTGGTTGGGGTGGGACGATTGATGCGCCACCGCTTCGTCATCTTCGATGGCGGCTATGCGTCGGTCGTCCGCGATCCGCAGCGCGCGGTCTGGGGCGTGGTGTGGGATCTGGCCTTGGGTGATGTGCCCGCGCTCGACCGCTACGAGAACCTGTCCACGGGACTCTACACCAAGGTCATTCAGCCGGTTCTGACTCCGCAGGGGCCGCGCAGGGCGATTGTCTATGTCGCGCGAAGCGCCAAGCCCGGCACGCCGAAGCCAGGCTATATGGAAGGGGTCGTGGCGGCAGCGGAGGAGGCGGGTTTACCCAAGGATTATATCCATGGGCTTGCGGCCTTGCTGCCGCATGTGCAGCCGTCCTCGCCGCCGGAGCAGCCCAAGGTCCGCCCGCGCTGGAGTTCTCCCGCCAACGTGTCGCGCAAGCCGAGCGAGCTTTGACGCGTAACCCCTGTCATTGCGGGCCGCGCAGCGGAGCCCGCAACCCATAAACACCGAGCGCTCCGATGAAGGCGCCGCATGCCGCCCTTTCTGGAGGTGCTGGGGCTATGGATTCCGGCTAACCGCCCTTCGCTTGCCGCCTATCCGGGCTTATGATGTTGGACATGACGTTGAACCGAACTCTCCATGTACTCATCCACGGACGCGTCCAGGGCGTCGGCTTTCGCGCCTGGACACACCATCAGGCGGAACTTCATGGGCTTAACGGCTGGGTCCGCAATTGCCGGGACGGGTCGGTCGAGGCCCTGTTCTCGGGACCTGATGCGCTTGTCGAGGCGATGCTGAAAGCCTGCCAACAGGGGCCGCGCGGCGCGGTGGTCGAGCGCGTTGAGGTGGTCGAAGACCCGAATATGGCCGACGATCCGAACGGCGACGCCGAAGACGAGGGCTTCAGGGTTCTGCCAACCGTTTGAAGGTATTGGAACTGCTCCGTCCGGCGAAGCGTTTTGTCGTTTCGGTTCGGCGAACGGAGATACCGATGGCGACGCCTCGCAAAACGGAACGACGCGTTCTGAGCCACGACGAGTTTGAACTGGTCCAGAACACGCACCACCCCGCCCTTGCCCAGCTGGACAAGAAGGATCTCGACCGGGTCACCAAGCTTCTTCGGGAGCGCCGTGACCGTGCCCAGGACATCCTCAACCGGCAACGGCGCGACATCCGCACGAAGGGACTCGGCCGGACCACATTCGCCGAGGAGGAGCGGGGGACACGCCGGAAGAAAGCTGTGCTGCGCGAGGCGCTCGGACGCGTGAGCAAGGAGCAGTCCAGGCGAAACGCGAAGGCCGGTCTCAAGCAGAGCGCCCGCAGGGCGCTTGCGCTGAAGCGGTCCACACCGGCCTCGAAGACCCCCTCGGCAGGCCACACACCCGATGAAGGCATGAAACCAAAGACGAGCGCGCGGCGAGACCAGATCGTCAATCCGATGGATGCCGGTCGTGTCTCGCAGAAGGGCAAGGTGGCCCAAGCCAAGCGTGACAGCCGCTAGAGCGCGGGCTCCGCGACCATCTCACTCGGAGCGATCATAGAGCTGATTATCGCTGTTTCGGTGGCGGGACCTCCACCGGTCCGCCTGCCTCCTTCCACGCCTTGAACCCTCCATCGATATGGGCCACGGGCTTCAACCCCATGTCCTGCGCGGTCGCCGCTGAGAGAGCGGAGCGCCAGCCGCCGCCGCAGAAAAAGACGAAGGCCTTGTCCTGCGCGAAAACCGGTTTGTGATAGGGGCTTTCCGGGTCGATCCAGAATTCCAGCATCCCCCTCGGACAATGCATCGCGCCGGGCATCTGGCCATCCCGGTCGAGCTCGCGCGGGTCGCGCAAATCGACGAACACGGTGTCGTCGCGCCCGTGCAGGGTGAGCGCGTCCGTGGCGGACAAGGTTTTGATCTTCGTCAGCGCCTCCTCCAGCATCGCTTTGTAGCCGCGTTTGATGGTTTGGGGCATCGCCGTGCTCCGCTTTAAAGCTTTGAACAAACTGGGCATGGTAGAGATAGAGTCAACGGGAGGCGACGGTGCTGGGTTTCACGGTTCTTGACTATGTGGCGATGGGCTTCTTCGGTGTTGCGTGGTTCGCCTATCACGCCGCGGTCGAACTCACGCCTGCGGGACACAGAAGCCTCAACGCCGTGATGAACCAGTACCGCTATCGCTGGATGGAGCAGCTGGTGGTGCGCGAGAACCGGATCGTCGACACCACGATCATGGCCTCATTGATGAACGGCACCGCCTTTTTCGCCTCGACCTCATTGATCGCCATTGGCGGCGTGCTGGCGCTTCTGCGGTCCGCCGATGCAGTCTTGCCGGTTTTCGCCAATCTCCCCTTCGGCCAAGCCACGACGCCGCTGATCTGGGAAGTGAAGGTGATCGGGCTCGCGATCATCTTCGTCTACGCCTTTTTCAAGTTCGCCTGGTCGTACCGCCTGTTTAACTACATGGCGATCATCGTCGGCGCGGTGCCGGTTTTGAACGAAGGCAACCGCGAGGAAGGGCTGGCGGTGGCCCATCAGGCCGCCAGCATGAACATCGTCGCGGGCAAGCATTTCAATCGCGGCCAGCGGGCCTTCTTCTTCTCACTGGCCTATCTCGGCTGGTTCATCGGCCCTTATGTTTTCGTGGTGGCGACGGCTGCCGTACTCTATGTGATGTGGCGACGCCAATTCATCTCGGACGCCCGGCTTGCGGCGTTAGGCAGGAACCATGTCCAAGAACCCGACGCCGGAAGACCTTGAAGCCGCCATGCTTTCGCTCCTGAACGAGCGCGGCACGGATCGGACCATCGGCCCGACAGATGTCGCCCGCGCGCTGGGCGGCGATCATCCGGACGGTTGGGGGCCTCTCATGCACCCTGTCCGCGCGACCGCCGTGCGCCTGATGAAGGAAGGCCGCGTGGTCATCCTTCGAAAGGGACGCCCCGTTGATCCGGATGACTTCAAAGGCGTCTATCGGCTGACCTTGCCGCCCGCATCTTGAGGTCCGGGCAGCAGGGCTGACGTGCGGCCGGCGGCGTAATAGGCGACCAGACCGGCCCATTCCTTGGTGCCGATATCGAGCCGCCGTAAGCCATCGGAGATGAACGCGAAAAAGCGCTGTTTCGTGACGCTTCCGCTGGTCCGGTAATCGACCGGGTAGGGGACCACCGGAAACCCGGCCTTCTCGAAGATGCCGACCGAGCGCGGCATGTGCCAGGCGGAGGTCACCAGCAGCCAGCGTTCGCCTTCCTTCGGCTTGGCGATCTCGCGAGAAAACACCGCGTTCTCGTAGGTCGTTCGCGAACGGTCCTCGATGATGAGACGCGCCCGATCGATGCCGAGGCTTTCCAGGAACGAGGCGATGATGGGCGCTTCCGCGATGCCTTCTCCGAAGACCGTTCCGCCGCCGCCTGAAATGAGAATGCGCGCCTTCGGGTAAAGGTGCGCAAGCTTGATCGTATCGATGAGACGCTCAGCCGATTCATTGGCGACGATGGTGCCCCGCGCGGCGGATTCCGCCGCCTCGACCGAGCCACCGAGCAGGATGATGCCATCGACCGGTTTTCCATCGTCATGAAAGGGCGGAAACCGGTTTTCCAGCGGGATGAGGATGTAATTGGCGATCGGGAGCAGGCCCAGGGCAGCGGTCGCCAGCGTGAATGACAGCGCAAGCCCGATGCCGAGACTCCGCGCGGAAGGAACGAGGGCGATCATGAGCCCCAGCAGGATGAGGCTGATGAGCAGGTTTGACGGCGTGGCGAAAAACCAGGCGATTTTCGAAACGTAGTAGAACACCGGCCATCCTTCCGCGATGTCGTTTAGGACTTGCCGGATTCGGCCTCATAGCGGGCCTTCGTTTCCGCGTTGGGCGGATAGAGGCCGGGGAGGGGAACGCCTTTCTCGACTTCGCGCATGATCCAGAGCTCCAGGCTCTCTTGTTCCACAGCGGCCTTGGCGACCTCCTCGACGAGGGCTGCCGGGATCACGACAGCACCGTCACCGTCCGCCACGATCACGTCATCCGGGTAGACCGCCACGCCGCCGCAGCCGACGGGCTCCTGCCAGCCGACAAAGGTCAGGCCTGCGACGGAAGGAGGCGCTGCGACGCCCGCGCACCAGACCGGCAGACCCGTGTCATCGACGCCGGCCCCGTCCCGCACCACGCCGTCCGTGACGAGGGCGGCGACGCCACGCTTTTTCATGCGGGCGGTGAGAATGTCGCCAAAAATTCCCGCATCCGCGACGCCCATGGAATCGACCACGGCGATGCAGCCTTCCGGCATATCCTCGATGGCCGCGCGGGTGGAGCGCGGCGAAGACCACGATTCCGGCGTCGCCAGATCCTCGCGCGCGGGAACAAATCTCAGCGTGAAAGCTCGCCCCACGAGCCGATCGCGCGCGTTGAAAGCCGGCATCGGCCCCTTCATCCAGCAGCGCCGAATGCCCTTCTTCAACAACACGGTCGTGATCGTGGCGGTGGAAGATGCGCGCAGCGCGTCGGCGATGGCTTTGTCGAGGGTCATGGGAAGATCACCCGTGCTGGAGCGAGGAGGAGTGCGAGAATGTCGATTATGAAGGATCGCACACGCGTTGCCAGCGCAATATCTCAGCCAGCCCGGCGAGCCGCGAGGTCCTCCAGATCAAGCCGTCTTCTCGAACAGCTCGCGCCCGATCAGCATGCGTCGAATTTCGCTCGTGCCTGCACCGATTTCATACAACTTCGCGTCGCGAAGCAAGCGGCCCGTCGGATAATCGTTGATGTAGCCGTTGCCGCCGAGGAGCTGGATGGCGTCGAGGGCGCATTGAGTGGCCTTTTCGGCGGCGTAGAGGATTGCGCCTGCGGCGTCCTCGCGGGTGGTCTCGCCGCGATCGCAGGATTTGGCGACTGCGTAGACATAGGCCTTGGCGGCATTCATCGTCACATACATGTCGGCGACCTTGCCCTGCACCAGCTGGAAGGTGCCGATGGGTTGGCCGAACTGCTTGCGCTCGTGGATGTAGGGGAAGACGATGTCCATGCAGGCCTGCATGATGCCGATGGGACCCGCCGCGAGAATGGCGCGCTCATAATCGAGGCCGGACATGAGCACGTTCACGCCCTTGCCGACCTCCCCCAGCACGTTCTCTTCCGGCACCTCGCAATCCTCGAACTTCAGTTCGCAGGTATCGGAGCCGCGCATGCCGATCTTGTCGAGTTTCTGATGGGTCGAGAAACCCTTGTAGCTCTTCTCGACGATAAAGGCCGACATGCCGCGCGCGCCGGCATCCATGTCCGTCTTGGCATAGACGACGAGCACGTCCGCTGATGGGCCGTTGGTGATCCACATCTTGCTGCCGTTGAGCACGTAGCGATCGCCGCGCTTGTCGGCGCGGGTGCGCATCGACACCACATCGGAGCCGGAGCCCGGCTCGGACATGGCGAGCGCGCCGAGATGCTCACCCGAAATGAGCTTCGGCAAATAGTGGCGCTTCTGCTCCTCGCTTCCGTTGCGGCGGATCTGGTTGATGCACAGGTTGGAATGCGCGCCGTAGGAGAGGCCGACCGACGCCGAGGCGCGGGAGATTTCCTCAACCGCGATCACGTGTTCCAGGTAGCCGAGGCCGATGCCGCCATATTCCTCCTCGACCGTGATGCCATGCAGGCCGAGTTCGCCCATCTGGGGCCAGAGGTCGCGGGGAAACTCGTTGGTGCGGTCGATCTCCGCCGCCCGGGGCGCGATCTTGTCCTGCGCGAAACTGCGGACGGTCTCGCGAATGGCATCGGCGGTCTCGCCGAGGTCGAAATTGAAGACTTTGGCGGTATTCCGGATCATGCGTTCCTCCAACCTCCGCTCATCGACCCGCAAGAGACGGAATCGCGATGGATGATTTGCTTTTCTATCGGGGTATTTTGGTCAGCATTGCTGTCCTTATCAAGCAGGTTCTACAGGAAAAGTAGGGGGTGGAGGCCAGGGTTCCCGGAAAAACAAAAAGCCCGCCGGTCGATAATCTCCGGCGGGCTTCGGGTTTGTTCTCTCTCAGCCGATCAGAGAATGAAATCGCTGAGCTTGAGGAAGGCGGGTTTGTTCTTGAGATGGATCTCGAACTCCGCCGCCGCGTCCTTATCCGTGTTGAGAGAGAGGATGCCCTTCTTGGCGTCGTAGCGCATTTGCCCGGCGGCCGTGAACTTCTCCTTGGCGGAGAGGAGGGTGTTGAAGGAATCGTCCCCCTTCTTGCGCGTATTGGCGTCGATGCCGCTCAAGTCGATTTTGTCCGCGCCCTGCATGAAGTCGAGGATGACATCGCGGTTCTTGCCGGGGCTGCTGTCGCTCTTGCCGCTGAAGCGGAAGACGTCGGCACCCGCGCCGCCTACTAGGATGTCCGTGCCCGCGCCGCCATCCAGCGTGTCGTCGCCAGCGTCGCCAAACAGCTTGTCGTTGCCCTGGCCGCCGAGAACCAGATCGTCGCCGTCGCCGCCGCGCAGGACGTCATTGCCCTTGCTGCCGGTAATGACCTTGTCCTCGGGGTGAGGGGGCTCATTCGGATCGACATCATCGCTCGGAACCGGCTGAACCACCTTCAGCACATCCTGCAAGGTCCACTCGCTCCCATCCGAGAAGACCAGCTTCTCGATCTGGCCATTCTTATGTGGCTCGTCGTTGAAATAGCCCTCGACGATGAGCGTTTGGCCGTTGAGCTCGATGATGAGCGGATAACCCTTTTCGGCGGGCTTGCTGTAGAACTTCGGCCGATCGGGCCTGGCGTCGATGACGATCCGGTCATCCCCGCCGTAATCGCGCACGACGTCGCTGCCCTTGCCGGGACCCCAGATATAGGTGTCGTTGCCTTTGCCGCCTTCGAGCAGGTCATTGCCCGCGCCGCCATCGATCGTGTCGGCAAAATCCGTGCCGACCAACTGCTCGTCATTGGCCGTGCCGATGATCAGCTTGCCGGTCGGAGCAGGTTCGGGATTCGGGTTCGGGTTCGGGTTCGGGTTTGGATTGGGGTTCGGGTTCGGGTTCGGGTTCGGGTTCTCAACCGGAACTGGCCGAACCACTTTCAGCACGTCCTGCAAGGTCCACTCTGTGCCATCCGAGAAGACCAGCTTCTCGATCTGGCCATTCTTGTAGGGCTCGTCGT
This sequence comes from Microvirga alba, assembly GCF_015694465.1. Lineage (GTDB taxonomy): Bacteria > Pseudomonadota > Alphaproteobacteria > Rhizobiales > Beijerinckiaceae > Microvirga > Microvirga alba. Next base: position 243,598 of record NZ_JADQDO010000005.1, on the reverse strand, counting down.
TGAAATAGCCCTCGACGATGAGCGTTTGGCCGTTGAGCTCGATGATGAGCGGATAACCCTTTTCGGCAAGCTTGCTGTAGAATTTCAGCTGATCGGGCTTGGCGTCGATGACGATCCGGTCATCGCCGCCATAATCGCGCACGACGTCGCTGCCCTTGCCGGGTCCCCAGATGTAGGTGTCGTTGCCTTTGCCGCCTTCGAGCAGGTCATTGCCCGCGCCGCCGTCGATGGTGTCGGCAAAATCCGTGCCGACCAACCGCTCGTCATTGGCAGTGCCGATGATCAGCTTGCCGGTCGGAGAAGGATCGGGATTCGGATTCGGGTTCGGATTGGTCTGCTCGAGAGCTGCGAGAACCTCGTTCAAGCCCCAGACGGTGCCATCGGAGAAGACGAGCCTCTCGATGTGCCCGAAACCTTCGATGTCGTCGAAGTAGCCCATGATCATGAGGGCATCGTCGTCACCGAGAGTGATGAAAAGACCCGCTCTGTCGGTGGCCTCGAAGAATTTCACCTCACTGGGCAGGGCGTTGATGAGGACCTGATCGAACCCGCCTGTATCCGCGATGAGATCGCTGCCGCTACCGCGGCCCCAGAGGTAGGTGTCGTCGCCCCAATCGCCTTGAAGCCGATCATTGCCCGCACCGCCATCGATGGTGTCGTTTCCTTCGGTCCCGAAAATGTAATCGTCGAACGGCGAGCCTTGAATATAGCGGCCAACGTTCGGATCGGGATTCGGGTTCGGATCAGGGTTGGGGTTCGGGTTCGGATTTTCAACCGGAACCGGCTGAACCACCTTCAGCACGTCCTGCAAGGTCCACTCGGTGCCATCCGAGAAGACCAGCTTCTCGATCTGGCCATTTTTGTAAGGCTCGTCGTTGAAATAGCCCTCGATGGCGAGCGTTTGACCGTTGAGCTCGATGATGAGCGGATAGCCCTTTTCGGCGAGCTTGCTGTAGAATTTCAACTGATCGGGCGTGGCGTCGATGACGATGCGGTCATCGCCGCCGTAATCGCGCACGACATCGCTGCCCTTGCCGGGGCCCCAGATATAGGTGTCGTTACCGTAACCGCCTTCGAGCACGTCATTGCTCGCGCCGCCGTCGATGGTGTCGGCATAGTCCGTGCCGACCAACCACTCCTCATTGGCCGTGCCGATGATCAGCTTGCCGGGCTGCGAAGGGTCGGGCGTCGGAGGCGGATTGTGCTCAAGCAATTGGAGCACCTGTTCCCGGGTCAGGATCTTGTCCTTGAAAACGAGCTGCTCGATGCGGCCATATTCCCCGCCTGTGAAGTAGTCCGTCGCGCAGGCGGTGTTCCCGCCGCGTTGGATGAGGAGGTTGTCGCCCAACCGTTCGAAGGTCACTTCGCCTAAAAGTGAATCGAAAACGATGCGGTCGTCGCCGATCGCATCCCGGATGTCGGTGAAGCCGTAATCCCAATTGATGATGTAAGTGTCGTTGCCGCTGCCGCCCGCGAGCAGGTTTCGTCCCGCGCCGCCGTTCAGCACGTCATGACCCGCACCGCCAATCAGCTCGTCGTTACCCGCACCGCCGATGAGAACGTCGTTGCCGTAGCCGCCATTCAAGTTGTCGTTGCCGCCATTGCCGATGATCGTGTCGTGCCCGTTGCCGCCGACGAGGGTTTCCGCGGCCTCGCTGCCTTCGATGAGCCGGTTTAACTCCGGCGGCGTCCAATCCCCCTGCAGGACATGGATGACATCCGTCATGCTCCATTGCACGCCGTCGTCGAACACGATGCGCTCGATGTGGTGGTTTTCCGGCGTGCCGAGGAAATAGGACATGATGGTCAGCGTCTGGCCATCGAGATGGAGATTGATGCTGCCCGGTGAAGGCTGTGTCACCGTCACGTCGGACCAGTTCGCGTGGATGCGCAGCACGTCGTTGGCGCCGCCGTCATCCGCGATGGTGTCGTTGCCGTAGCCGCGACCCCAGACGTAGGTGTCGTTGCCAAAGCCGCCAAGCAACACATCGTCGCCCGCGCCGCCGTCGAGGGTATCATCACCGCCGCCGCCTTCGATCGTATCGTTTCCGGTCCAGCCGACGAGGAGATCGTTCAATGCGGACCCGACGATGCTGTCGTCGGAAACGGACGTCAAAGTCTTGGCTTGGCTCATTTTTTGCCCCAACGCAGTGTGTCCACGAGGTCTGAGGGCCTTAAGAGCGCGCACGAACCAAGCAGCGTCCCAAACGGAACATTGCGCGAAGTTATATAATAACAAAAATGGCCTAGCAACCGGCGGTTGGGAATTTCATCCGTGCCGCTTGTGGGTAAGGGGCTGAGGACCGGCCCTTACTCGTCGATGTTTGCCGTCTGAACGCCGTTGCTGATGTCGCGGCAGATACCGAGCGGCTGGAGCCGCTTGTGGTCGCGTGGGTCACAAGCACTGGCCACGAACATCCGCCACTGGTTCTCGGTGCCGTAGAAGGTGTTGCGGTCGATGTCGCCGCTGACGCCCGGCACGCGGCCCGTGGTGGTGAACTGCCAGAAGGTCCAGCGGCGGTCGGCATAACGCTCCTGCGGCTCGGCCGCGACGCTGCGGATCCAATAGGGGTAATCGTTGAACTCGCCTTCCAGGATGTCCTTATGGAAGGTGATGTCGGTGTAGATGATCGGCCGCTTGCCCGTATGCGCTTCCATCTCGCGCAGGAGCACGTTGATCATCGACAGCGCCTGCTCGCGCGGAACCTTCTTCGGGCAGTTCACCGACTCGCCGTTCCATTCCACGTCGAGGACCGGGGGGAGAGCCTCCGGATCCTGCGGCACGTTCTTCTTGAACCAGACGGCCTGTTCGTGAGCCGGACGGCACCAATAGACGAAGTGATAGGCGCCGCGCGGAACGCCGGCATTCTTGGCGCCCCACCAGTTTTCGAGGAAACGGTTGTCCACATGATCACCGCCCTCGGTGGCCTTGATGAACGCGAATTTTGTGCCCGCCTGACGGAGCGCGGCCCAATCGACCTTGCCCTGCCATTTGGAAATGTCCACGCCGTGAATCGGCAGACGGTGCGCCGAGGCGACGCCGGCGTGGGGCTTGATGTCACTCTTGGCCGGATAGCGGCTGTTGGGCGCGATCGCGCAGGAGGCGAGGCCCAGGCTCAAGGCCGCGAGAGCGCCGAAGCGAAGGGCGCGAAGAAACGGCGGCAGGCCAGAGTTCTTGGAACGGCTGGGGGAGCGGCGGCGAGTCTTCATTGGCTCAACTACATTACGCGTGACTTGAGTCATCACGGATGCCCCAACTCCGTTAACGGATGATTACGAAAACGGAGCTGTCACGGGAATTAGGCATGATTTCAGAAAAGGAAAGCCAAGCTTCCTGATCAAAAACAAAGGGCCGTTGAAAACTCACTCCGGCGACCCGGAGTGACGGGGTGATGCTGGGAAAATCTAAAGGTGGAACCAGGCGGTCGCAATTCCCAGAAAGGAGAAAAATCCGACGATATCGGTGATGCTCGTCACAAACGGACCTGAGGACACGGCGGGGTCGACGCCGAGCCGATTGAGGGTGAGGGGGACGAAGATGCCGCCGAGCGCCGCGAACATCAGGACGCTGATCAGCGCCAGGCCGATCACGAAGCCGAGTTCCACCGATTGAAACCACGTGCCCGCGAGGGTGCCCATGATGGTTGCAAAGACCAGCCCGTTGAGCAGGCCCACGGCGGCCTCGCGGCGGATGATGCGCCAGGCGTTCGCGCGTCCGAGCTCGCGGGTCGCGAGTGCCCGGACGGCCACCGTCATGGTCTGCGTTCCGGCGTTGCCGCCCATGGAAGCCACGATGGGCATGAGGATCGCGAGCGCCACCATGCGCTCCAGGGACTCCTGGAACATGTTGATGACATTCGCCGCGACCAGTGCCGTGCACATGTTGGCAAAGAGCCAGGGAAAGCGGCTTCTCTGCGTATAGAAGACATCGTCCGATAGCTCTTCGTCGGAGTTCACGCCGCCGAGCGCCTTGATGTCGGCGTCGGCCTCTTCCTCAAGCACGTCGACGATATCGTCGACCATCATGACGCCGACCAGCCTGCGTTCTTCATCCACGACCGCCGCCGAGACCAGGTTGTAGCGCTCGAACAGGCGCGCGACCTCTTCCTGGTCCTGCGTCGCCTGCACCAGGTCTGGCGCGTCGTTCATGATCTCCTGGATCGTGACCGGCCGTTTGCTGCGCAACAGCCGGTCGAGAGCCACCGCGCCGAGCAGGTGGCCGGAAGGATCGATGACGAAGATCTCATAGAAAGTCTCGGGCAGATCCGAGCCTTCGCGCATGAAGTCGATGGTCTGGCCGACTGTCCAGAACGGCGGGACGGCGATGAACTCCGTCTGCATGCGCCGACCGGCGCTGTCCTCTGGATAATCGAGTGAGCGCTGAAGTGCGACGCGCTCCATGGGCGGGAGCTTGTCGAGAACCTCCGCCTTGTCGTCCTCGTCCAGGCTTTCGAGAATCGTGACCGCGTCATCCGATTCGAGATCGCGGACGCCCTCGGCCACGGTCTCTGTTTCGAGTTCTTCGAGAATCTCTTCGCGGACGGCGTCGTCCACTTCGGTGAGCGCGGTGAAGTCGAAGGCGGACCCGAGCAGCTCGATCAGGCGAGGGCGTTGGTCTGGCTCCAAGGCTTCGAGGAGATCGCCCATGTCGGATTCGTGAAAATCCTCGACGAGTTTTTGCAGCGACTCCGAATCCGACGCCTCGATGGCATCGGTGACGGCGGCAAGGAAGTCCTGGTTCAGCTCGCCTTCGTCGTCTCTGAAGATCGGTTGTTCAGCTACGGCACCCTCGGGCGTCGCAAGCGGCGTCATTTCTTCGACGTCCTGCATGGGCCTCTCCTCAGAAGGTAATCGGCGATCCTCGTTGGGGCAGGGACGAGCCCGCGCTATGTGCCCAAAAAGATCAGATCGGAGAATCGGTTAGTCGCTGTTCTTGAGAGTCGGATTCCGGCTCTTGAGAAAGCGATTCAATCTGCCTTTAGCCTCGCCAGGGATGCGATCAACAAAAAAGGCCCCGAAAACGGGACCTTTTTTGTTGGCGCCCGAAGGCGTCCTTAAAAGTTTGGTGCGGCCAAGAGGACTCGAACCTCCACGGGTCTCCCCGCTACCACCTCAAGGTAGTGCGTCTACCAATTCCGCCATGGCCGCGGAACCTTTAAGATCAGGGGTGTTTCCCCTGACGAGGCGCTCCCTGTAGCAGGCTGATTACACGGCTGCAAGCCCGTTCGTCACGGACAGGGCAAAATGTTCGCGAAAAAACACCCAACGGCAGAATATTCATGATTAACAATGGTTTATGTTATATCTCTCACTGGTCGGCCGCGCCTCGAAGATTTGTGCTGGGCTCGAAAGATCCCTATTTTTCATTGAAATCGAGGCTGTTTTTCCCGGCCGCAAATCAAGTGAGAACGATCTTGGCGCAAGTCCGCGATACGCTGGAAACAAACTTCCTGGCCGAAGCCGGCTCGGAGTCCGTGGAATGGGTCATCACGGAGGGGCTGACGGGCTATCAGGAGGCGGTGGCGTTCATGGAGGCGCGTGCGGCCGAGATCGCCGAGGGCAGGGCGCGTGAGCTGGTCTGGCTCGTCGAGCACCCGCCGCTCTATACGGCCGGCACGTCAGCGCAAGAATCGGACCTCGTCGATCCGGAACGATTCCCGGTCCATCAGACAGGGCGGGGCGGGCAATATACCTATCACGGTCCCGGTCAGCGCGTGGCCTATGTCATGCTGGACCTCAAGCGCCGCACTCCCGATCTTCGCCGCTATGTGGCGGCTTTGGAAGCCTGGCTGATCACGACCCTCGACGTCTACAACATCCGTGGCGAGCGGCGCGAGGATCGTGTCGGCGTCTGGGTGCGGCGGCCCGATAAAGGGGAGACCGCCGAGGACAAGATCGCCGCCATCGGGATCCGGGTCCGCCGCTGGGTGACGTTTCACGGCATCAGCCTGAATGTCGAACCGGACTTGTCGCATTTTTCGGGCATCGTGCCCTGCGGCGTGACCGAGCACGGGGTGACGAGCCTCGTCGATCTCGGGCGAATTGTGACAATGCCGGAGGTGGATGCCGTGATGCGTCGAGCCTTCGAGGAAATTTTCGGGCCGACCGAACGCGCCGATCCGCCCTTACTGACGGACGACTAAGGTCATTTTCCGGTCTCCGATGCTGCCGCGCTCCTCGCCAAGGGCGCGCCGCGCCCTAAGCTTGTCTTAACGGCTTGACCATTGGCGGACCGCAACATGCAACGTGCCCTCCTTGCCTCCTTCATCGCCCTGACAGCATCGGCCTGCTCCCATACCCTTACGCCCGAGGAACTGGTTCACATCGTCGATTCTCCCGCCGACGTCCGGGTGTGCCTCCACGTCGCCGATCTGAGTCCGCTTGTGGCGACGGTGCCCGGCTTCGTGAGCGTCAAGGAGGCCATGGTGGCGCAGACCGTCGCGCTCGGCGGCACGCATCTCTACCTGAAGAGAATCACACCGGATTGGTTGTGGGTGCAAGGCATCGTCTACGATTGCACTCCGGGGGCCTCTCGCCGCGAGGTCGTGATCCGCGCCAGGGGATAGTCTTCCGCCATGATACCTTTTACGGCCGGGACAAGAGGTGACGGCCTCTTGCATCCCGCGCGCTTGCGTAACACCTTCCGACACCGCCTCCGATCCGGGGCAGCATCAGCCAAGGAGCCCGACGACGTGCCGGTCATCGCTACATCCGCCGATCTTTCGTCGGACACCGCGCGGGACAACCGCGCCGCTTGGGCTGATCTAACCCGCGACCTTCAGGTCAAGCGCGCTGCTGTCGCCGAAGGCGGCCCGGCCAAGGCGCGGGAGCGTCATCTGGCGCGCGGCAAGCTGCTGCCCCGCGAGCGCGTGACCCGGCTCCTCGACCCCGGCGCGCCGTTTCTTGAACTGGGTTCTCTTGCTGCCAATGGCATGTATGACGATGCCATCCACGGAGCCGGAATCATCACCGGCATCGGCCGCGTCTCTGGTCGTGAGGTCATGATCGTCTGCAACGATTCGACGATCAAAGGTGGCACCTACTATCCGATGACGGTGAAGAAGCATCTGCGCGCGCAGGAAGTTGCGCGCGAGAATCGCCTGCCGTGCATCTATCTGGTCGATTCCGGCGGCGCGAACCTGCCCCACCAGACTGAAGTGTTTCCCGACCGCGAGCATTTCGGGCGGATCTTCTACAATCAGGCGACCCTGTCCTCGATGGGCATTCCGCAAATCGCCTGCGTCATGGGCTCGTGCACGGCGGGTGGCGCCTATGTGCCCGCCATGTCGGACGAGACGATCATCGTCCGGCGGCAGGGCACCATCTTTCTCGGCGGGCCGCCTCTGGTGAAGGCGGCGACAGGCGAGGTGGTTTCGGCGGAGGATCTCGGCGGCGCGGAGGTCCACGCGCGTCAGTCCGGTGTGGCGGATCACTATGCCACCGACGATGTTCACGCGCTTGCCATCGTGCGCCGCATCGTCGGCACACTCAACACGCGCAAGGTGATCGACCTCGACCTCGCTGAGCCGGTCGAGCCGAAATACGACATCGCGGATCTGGACGCGATCGTCCCGACCGATCTCAAGAAACAATATGACATTCGCGAGGTCATCGCCCGCCTCGTCGACGGCTCCGAGTTCGACGAGTTCAAGCGCCTTTACGGCACGACCCTCGTGACGGGGTTTGCTAGGCTCTGGGGTATGCCGGTGGGCATCATCGCCAATAACGGCATCCTGTTTTCCGAGAGCGCGCTGAAGGGCGCGCATTTCATCGAACTGTGCTGCCAGCGGCGTATCCCGCTCCTGTTCCTGCAGAACATTTCCGGCTTCATGGTCGGCCGGCAATACGAGGCGGGGGGCATCGCCAAGGATGGGGCGAAGCTCGTGACCGCCGTGGCCTGCGCCCAGGTGCCCAAGATCACGCTGCTTGTCGGCGGCTCTTTCGGGGCGGGCAATTACGGCATGTGCGGCCGCGCCTATTCCCCGCGCTTCCTCTTCACCTGGCCGAATTCACGCATCTCGGTGATGGGCGGCGAGCAGGCGGCGAGTGTTCTCGCCACCGTGCGGCGCGACAACATCGAGGCCGAGGGCAAGGCCTGGAGCGCCGAGGAGGAGGAGGCCTTCAAGGCTCCGGTCCGCGCCAAGTACGAGGAGGAGGGGAGCCCTTATCACGCGACCGCGCGTCTGTGGGATGACGGCATCATCCTCCCTTGCGAAACCCGCCGGGTTCTGGCGCTCGCGTTCTCGGCGGCGCTGAACGCCCCCGTGCCGGAAACGAAGTTCGGCGTGTTCAGGATGTAGGCTACAGGCCCCCATGCCGAGGGGCCCAAAAATGTTGCCTGGCGGCAACACCTTCAAACCTTCCTCGTCATGCCGCTCTTGGCCCAAGCTCCGCCGCGAAGCCGCCATAAACCACGCGCACCTCATGGGGCTCGTTAAAGTGCTTCTAACCCAACGCTTTTTGGCGGACCGGCTCCGAACAAACTCGATTTAGCATAAGACAGCTTTGTCGGGTTGGGGTCGTTGCGTCGGCGGCGGTGCACATGGCAGATCACAACAGTTCCGTTATCCCTCGGAAATAGCGTGAGACGCCAAACCGGGAGAGAGAAGTTCCATGGATGCGCGTTTGATCGACAAATCGAAGCTGCCGAGCCGTCACGTGACGGAAGGGCCGGCTCGTGCGCCGCATCGCTCGTATCTCTATGCAATGGGCTTGACGAAAGAGCAGATCGGCCAGCCGCTCGTGGGCGTCGCCACCTGCTGGAACGAGGCTGCCCCCTGCAACATCTCCCTGATGCGCCAGGCTCAGGCGGTGAAGAAGGGCGTTGCTGCCGCCCATGGCACACCGCGCGAGTTTTGCACCATCACTGTGACCGACGGCATCGCCATGGGCCACAAGGGCATGAAGGCGTCGCTCCCGTCCCGCGAGGTCATCGCGGACTCGGTCGAGCTCACCATGCGTGGCCACTCCTATGACGCGCTCGTCGGCATGGCGGGCTGCGACAAGTCCTTGCCCGGCATGATGATGGCCATGGTGCGCCTCAACGTGCCGTCGATCTTCATCTATGGCGGCTCGATCCTTCCGGGTTCCTTCCGTGGCCGTCCGGTGACGGTGCAGGATCTGTTCGAGGCGGTCGGCAAGCATTCGGTCGGCGAGATGTCGGACGATGACCTGACCGAGCTTGAGCAGGTGGCCTGCCCCTCGGCGGGCGCCTGCGGTGCTCAGTTCACCGCCAACACCATGGCGACGGTTTCCGAGGCCATCGGCCTCGCCTTGCCGTATTCGGCCGGCGCTCCGGCGCCTTACGAAATCCGTGACCGGTTCTGCGCCATGGCGGGCGAGATGGTGATGGAGCTTATCGCCAAGAACATCCGCCCGCGCGATATCGTGACCCTCAAGGCGCTCGAGAACGCGGCGACGGTGGTCGCGGCCTCCGGCGGCTCGACCAACGCGGCGCTGCATCTCCCCGCCATCGCGCATGAGGTCGGCATCAAGTTCGATCTGTTCGACGTGGCCGAAATCTTCAAGCGCACACCCTATATCGCCGACCTGAAGCCCGGCGGGCGTTATGTGGCGAAGGACATGTTTGAAGTCGGCGGCATTCCGCTTCTCATGAAGACCCTGCTCGACAATGGCTACCTGCACGGCGACGTGATGACCGTGACCGGCCGCACCATGGCTGAGAATCTCGGGTCGGTGAAATGGAACGACAACCAGGACGTTGTGTATCCGGCGAATAAGCCGATCACCGCCACCGGCGGCGTCGTTGGCCTGAAAGGTAACCTCGCTCCCGAGGGTGCGATCGTGAAGGTCGCTGGCATGCCCGTCGAGAAGCAGGTCTTCCGGGGCCCGGCCCGCTGCTTCGACGGCGAAGAGGCCTGCTTCGAGGCGGTCAGCAAGCGCCAGTACAAGGAAGGCGAGGTTCTCGTGATCCGCTATGAGGGCCCGCGCGGCGGACCCGGCATGCGCGAGATGCTGTCCACGACGGCTGCTCTCTACGGTCAGGGCATGGGCGACAAGGTGGCTCTCATCACCGATGGCCGCTTCTCCGGCGCGACCCGTGGCTTCTGCATCGGCCATGTGGGGCCGGAGGCGGCGGTCGGCGGTCCCATCGGCCTGATCAAGGACGGCGACATCATCGTTCTCGACGCGATCGAGGGCACCATCGCGGTGGAGCTTTCCGACGAGGAGTTGGCCCGTCGCCGCGCCGAGTGGAAGCCCCGCGAGACCACGGCGACCTCGGGCTATCTCTGGAAATACGCGCAAACCGTCGGTCCGGCGCGGGATGGGGCTGTGACCCATCCGGGCGGAGCGGCAGAAAAAGAAACCTATGCGGACGTCTAGTCTCATCGCAGCCACGCTGAGCGTGGCGTTTCTCGGCACGGGCGCGGCTTACGCGCTCGATGCCGCGCCGCGCCCGCAGCCGCTCGCGCCATCCCTTTCTCCGGCCATCAAGTATGGCTCGGCGCGGGAGGCGCTGCGCAATGGCATGCGTGACTACAATGCCGGCGATAAGCGGGGTGCGGCCCAGGCGCTGGAATATGCGGCCGGCCAGGGGCATACGCTCGCCCTGTGGAAGCTCGGACGCATGTATGCCGATGGCGACGGCGTCCAGCACGACGACCTCAAGGCTTTCGAATATTTCTCCAAGCTCGCGGACCAGAATGCGGACGAGACGCCGGATTCGCCGAACGCGGCCGTGGTCTCCAGCGCTTTCGTCGCGCTCGGCACCTATTTCCTCGATGGCATCAAGGGCACCTACGTGGCCGCCAATCCCGCCCGCGCGGTCGAGATGTTCAACTACGCGGCGTCTTATTTCAGCGACCCGAACGCGCAATACAATCTCGCGCGCCTCTATCTGGAGGGAACCGGCGTCGACAAGGATTCACGCCTCGCGGCGCGCTGGTTCAACCTCGCTGCCGAGAAGGGACATCACGCGTCCCAGGCGTTGCTCGGGCATTTGCTGATGAACGGCCAGGGCGTTCCGCGCCAGCGGGCCAAGGGCCTGATGTGGCTGACGCTCGCTCGCGAGGCCAGCACGGATTCGGCCAAGGACCAGTGGATCACGGGGCTCTATGATGAGGCCTTCGCGGCAGCGGGCGAAAGCGACCGCAAACTCGCGCTCGCCCTGCTGGAACAATACATTCAGTCCCGCCGGTAAGCCCGCCTCATCGAACCGCTCCCGTCTAACAACACCCCGTCATTCCGGGGCGAGCGTCAGCGAGAGCCTGGAACCCATAAACGCTGAGCTTTACGAATAAGACGCACCAATAGCCGTCGCGCCTTGTCCTGACCCGCCGACGCTTAGGGGTTCCGGGCTCCCCTACGCCGCCCGGAATGACCGGGCTGTACGCTCGCCCGGATAGCCGTCAGAACTCACTCGATGTCGAGGTCGATCATCACCGGCACATGGTCGGACGGCTTTTCCCAGCCGCGCACATCCTTGCGAATGGCCGATGTCTTCAGTTTGTCCTGCGCCTGCGGAGACAACAGCAGATGGTCGATGCGAATGCCGTTGTTCCGCTGGAACGCGCCCGCCTGATAATCCCAGAATGAATACAGGCCCGGCTGGTCGCTGCAGGCGCGAACGGCGTCGATGAACCCGAGGTTCAAGAGTTCCCGAAACTTCGCCCTGCTTTCCGGCTGAAAGAGCGCATCATTGACCCAGGCCGCCGGGTCGGCGGCGTCCTTCGGCTCGGGAATGACGTTGTAATCGCCGGATAGAACAAGCGGCTCCTCCAGGGCAAGGAGGCGGCGCGCATGGGCGCGAAGGCGGTCCATCCAGGCGAGCTTGTACTCGAATTTCGGCGTTCCGATCGGGTTGCCGTTCGGCAGGTAGATCGAGGCGACCCGCACGACGCCCGCCGATGTTGAAATGACGCCCTCGAGGTAGCGGGCCTGCTCGTCCCCGTCGTCCCCCGGCAGTCCGCGCCGGATATCCTCGAGCGGGCGCTTGGAGAGGATCGCGACCCCGTTATAGGTCTTCTGGCCATGGGTGTGGACATTGTAGCCGAGCGACTCGATCTCAGCCCGTGGAAAGGCCTCGTCGACGCATTTCAGCTCCTGCAGACACAGGACATCCGGCTCGGCGTCTTTCACGAAGGTGGCGAGGTGGTCCAACCTCTGCTTGATCGAGTTCACGTTCCAGGTGGCAATCCGCATCACGGTCGTCTCACATAAGATCCACCCGCTTCATCGGATTTTCGTCGAGAGCTGGCAAGGCTTTCGTACTGTTCTTGTTGAAGCCGAGCGCCATCGACCATGCCGCGTCTGCGGGCGCTGCGGTGGGAATATTGGGAAAACTGCCGATTTCCGGGCCACCTGACCGTCCTATGTATAGGCCGATGATCCATCGAGGAGGCGCGCATGTCGAAGTTTGTGGCCGAAGCGTTCGGTACCGCCATTCTGGTTCTTATCGGGTGCGGAGCAATCGTCATCGGTGGCTACGGTCCGAGTTTCCCCCTCGGCATCGTTCCGGTCGGTTTGGCCTTCGGGCTGAGCATCATGGCGATGGTTTATACGATCGGGCCGGTATCAGGCTGCCATATCAACCCGGCCGTCACCGTCGGCGTCGCGATGGCAGGACGCATGCCGTGGAGCGAGGCTGCGGGCTATATCATCGCCCAGGTGATCGGCGGTTTGGCGGGGGCCCTCATTCTGTATGGCCTCCTGTCCGGCAAGCTCGCCGGCTATGATCTCGCCAAGAGCGGCCTTGGGCAGAATGGCTGGGGCGCGGATTATCTCGGTGGATACGGAGCCGGCTCAGCCTTCATCGTGGAGGTGATCGCGACCTTCATCTTCGTCTTCACGATCCTGCGCGCCACCGCGGTCGATCAGTTCGGCGCCGTTGCGGGTCTCGCCATCGGTCTCACCCTTTTCATTCTTCACCTTGCCTTCATCAACGTCACCGGCTTGTCCGTGAACCCCGCCCGGTCGCTTGGACCCGCAATCGTCGTAAGGGGGCAGGCGCTGGCTCAGGTCTGGCTGTTTATCCTCGCCCCTGCTATCGGCGGTGCGCTGGCTGGTCTCGTCGATCGCGCGAGCGGGACGGCCCGGTGGACTTCTGAGCGCGCACTGAAAGAGGTAGCGTGAACATGGCGGCGGTTGAAATCCACGGCTATGCCATCGTGTCGGATGACGACCGCATCGCCGATGCCGGTGGGCATATGCCCGCCATTCTGCGCAACGATGCTGATTGGGCCTATTTCCAAAAGGAACTCGATGGTTCCGCAGTGACAGCGCTCGGGCGGCTCGGGCACGAGGCCAATCCGAATCCGAAGGGGCGTCTTCGCATCGTGCTGTCGTCCTCATCGACCGGGCTCGAGCAGCGTCCCGATGGCTGGTGGTGGAATCCGAAGATTGTGACGTGGAGCGATGCGATCCGCGCCGTTCTGCCGGACGGCGGACGCGTCGCAGTGCCCGGCGGACGGCGGGTTTTCGATCTCTTCCTGGATATCGGGTACGACGCCTTTCACCTGTCTCGTGCGGAAGGAACCCGGATTCCCGGCGGCGTGGCGCTGTTTTCTCGCTGTGACGAGGGCTCGAACGCGGAGGAGGTTTTGTCCGGCGGTGGCCTGCGGGCAGGAACGCGCGAGGTTCTCGACCCGACGATTCCCGTCAGCTTGACCATCTGGCGACGCTGATTGGGGAAACCAGCCCGGTCCCGTGGAGTTAACCCACGGCAAATCCTAGGAGACACTGATGGGTTATCGCGCCTTGTCAGCCGCAATCGTGGCCGGTGGCCTTGTCGCAGGGGCCGCCTGGGCGCAGTCGGAGGTTCCTTCCGGTAGAGTTGCGCCGTCGCCCGCCGCGCCCCCAACCACAACACCTCCGCCGCTCACTCCCATGAAGGGGATGCCAGGCGTAAACAAGCCCGGCCCGGTTTCAGGCACGGGCAAGCGGCCTGACAATCCGGCCGGTGTGTCGCGGGAAGATAGATTGAATCGAGACAACGATGCGCTCGATCGCCGGATCAAGCGGGGCATCTGCATCGGGTGTTAGGGCGCGGATTGACGCCGACCGCGCGCCCCATTCCGTGATGGACTGGCCCGCAGGGCGGCGGTCAAGCAGCCTCGTGGAGCGTCGGATAATCCGTGTAACCCTTGGCGTCGCCGCCATAGAAGGTGGCGCGGTCGGGCTCGTTCAGCGGTGCATTGAGACGGAAACGCTCGACGAGATCCGGATTAGCGATGAACAATCGCCCAAACGCCACCAGATCCGCGCGGCCGCTTGCAATGGCCTCGGCTGCCATCTCAAGGTTGTAGCCGTTATTTGCGATGTACGCGCCGCGGAAGGAGCGGCGCAGGGCTTCATAATCGACGTTGACGGCCCGGCGGTCGCCCTGGGTCGCGCCCTCGATCATGTGAATATAGCCGATCCCCAGATCGTCCAGCCTCTTGACCACGTGACCGAACAGGCTTTGCGGATCGGTATCCGCGGCGTCGTTCACCGCGGCAGGGGACAGACGGATGCCGACCCGGCCCTTGTCCCAGACCTTCAGGATCCTCTCCATGACCTCCACCGTCAAACGGGCGCGGTTTTCGATGGACCCGCCATAGGCGTCGTTGCGCTTGTTCGAGCCGTCCTTCATGAACTGGTCGAGCAGGTAGCCGTTCGCGCCATGGATTTCGACCCCATCGAAGCCCGCTTCCTTGGCGTTGCGGGCGGCCTGCTCATAGTCCTGCAGGATGCCGGGAATTTCGGACAGGTCGAGTGCGCGCGGATCTGACACATCCACGAAGCCGTTTTCAAGGAATGTCTTGGTGTTGGCGCGAATAGCGGAGGGGGCGACAGGTGCTGCGCCGTTCGGTTGCAGAGACACGTGAGAAACGCGGCCCACATGCCAGAGCTGAATGAAGATGCGGCCACCCACCTTGTGAACCGCATCCGTCACCTTGCGCCAGCCGGCGACCTGCTCGCGCGAATAAATGCCGGGTGTGTTGATGTAGCCCTGACCCTGCTGCGAGATCTGCGTTGCTTCGGAGATCAGAAGACCCGCGCTGGCGCGCTGGGCGTAATAGGTGGCGGTGAAATCCTGCGGCACAAGTCCCGAGGGGGCGGCCCTGTTGCGCGTGAGCGGGGCCATCGCGATGCGGTTGGGCAGCGTCAGGTCGCCAAGGGTGAAGGGCTGAAACAAGACGTTCGGGTCTGCACTCATGTTAAAGCCTCGCTTGTGCTGTGAATTATTCAAAAGCACCGACTTTACGAGATAATGAGACACGCGCCTGATGCAATGGAGGGGCAGCCATGCGCGCCGCTTATGGCTACGCTTTAAGACGCTGCCTCTCCGTTGCGGTTCGCCAGAGCGGACTAACCGCCGACGCTTGCCTCATTGAGCTGATTGATCTCCGCAGCATCAAGACGAAGCGTTGTGGATGCGATCAGATCCTTCAACTGCTCCAGGCTCGTGGCGCTGGCGATGGGGGCCGTCATTCCCGGCCGAGCGATAAGCCAGGCGAGGGCGACCTGGGCGGGATTGGAATTGTGTCGGCCTGCCACCTCATCGAGCGCGGCGAGGATGCGCCGGCCCCGGTCGTTGAGGTAGGCGACCATCCGGCCCCCGCGAGGGCTCTTTCCGAAATCGGCTTCCGAGCGGTACTTGCCCGTCAGAAAGCCGCTGGCGAGGCCGTAAAAGGGGATCGCACCGATCTCGTTTTCGCGGCACAAAGGTTCCAGCTCAGCTTCATATTCGGAGCGGTCATAGAGGTTGTATTTGTTCTGAAGGCTCTCATAGCGGGGCAGGCCGAGCTCCGCGCTGATCTCGAGCGATTCCTTCAATCGCGCTGCACTGAAATTCGAAGCGCCGATGACCCGCACTTTTCCATCGCGGATCAACTCCTCGTACGCGCCCAGTGTTTCCTGCTGCGGCGTTTCCAGATCGTCGCGATGGGATTGGTAGAGATCGATGTAATCCGTATGAAGACGCTGCAACGACGCTTCGACCGCCGAGCGGATATAGGCCTTCGACAGGCCTTTCTTGCCCGGGCCCATCTCGGAGCCGACTTTGGTGGCCAGGATGATCTTGTCGCGATTGCCGCGCGCCTTCATCCATTTGCCGATGATGGTTTCCGACTCGCCGCCCTTATTGCCGGGCACCCAGATGGAATACACGTCCGCCGTGTCGATGAAGTTCAGCCCGGCATCCACAAAGGCGTCCAAAATCTTGAACGAGGTCGCCTCATCCACCGTCCAGCCAAAGACGTTGCCGCCGAGGCAGAGGGGAGAAACCATGAGGCTCGAACGGCCAAGTCGACGTTTATCCATTGTGATCTCCTGATCTGATGCCGATCTGTAGCGGGGCCGCCATTCTCAACGGAGGATGGGGGCCATGCTTTCCGATGCCTACTATACCTTTCCTAACGCGCGCTGACTCGCAACGCCCCGCTCAAGCAAGCCTCCTGGACCTCATCGACATGCTTCCCATCTCCGTCCTCGACCTGTCTTTCGTGACATCCGGCTCAACACCCGCTCAAGCCTTACGAAACACCCTTGATCTTGCCCGCCATGCGGACGGCCTGGGATACACCCGCTATTGGGTTGCCGAGCATCACAACCTGCCTTCAGTCGCCAGTGGCGCGCCGGAAATCATGATCGGCCAGATCGCCGCTGTGACCGAGCGCATCCGGGTCGGGTCCGGTGGAGTCATGCTGCCGAACCATGCGCCGCTCATGGTGGCGGAGCGTTTCAAGCTTCTGGAGGCGCTCTTTCCCGGCCGCATCGATCTCGGCCTCGGACGCGCGCCCGGAACGGACCCCGTCACCTCCTACGCCTTGCGCCGCTTTCAGGAGGAGAGGGGGCGCGATGACTTTCAGGAGCGCTTGCAGGAGTTGATGTTGTTGGAGAACCGGCGGATTCCAGAGGGGCATCCGTTCCGCAAGATCGAGGTCATGCCCTCCGGCGTGCCGCTGCCGCCGATCTGGTTGCTGGGTTCGAGCGACTACAGCTCTCATCTCTCCGCGCAGCTCGGAATGGGTTTCGCATTCGCCCACCACTTCGCAAGCCACGATGCCACCGATGCAATGCTGAGCTACCGCAACGGCTTCACGCCCTCCGAGTGGCGGCGCGAGCCTCATGCCATTCTCACTGTCGCGGCGATCTGCGCGGAGACGGATGAAGAGGCCGAGCGGATCGCATCAAGCGCGGATCTCAACGTATTGCGGCGCATGCGCGGCGAGTATGGCCCGCTGCCAAGTCCTGAGGAGGCGCTGGCCTATCCCTACACCTCGTCCGAGAGGGAGGCGATCCAGCGCAACCGCGCGCGGCTCTTCGTCGGCTCGCCTGAGAGGCTGCGGACTTTGGTGACGCCGCTCATCGAGGCGACGAAAGCCGACGAGTTGATGGTCACCGCCGCGATTCATGATCATGGGGCGCGCAAGCGCTCCTATGAATTGGTCGCCGTTGTTTTCGGCCGGAAAGGCGGCTGAGCGCGGGCTTCCCTCAAGCCCGCGTATTCTTCAGGCCAGCCCATGACAGGGCCAGGCCGTGAGCGAGGAGATCGCAGGAGACCAGAAGTCCGATGGCCCATGCGCCGGACAGCGGCCATTGGGCGATCAGCAGAGAGCCCAGGATGAGCGACACGACGCCAGCCAGCATCAAGGCTCCGCTGGAGCGTTTGGTCTTGTCGAAGAAGAACCAGGACGCTTTGAGAATTCCCGATGCGATGAACGCGACGCCGAGCACCAGGGTCAGAACGAGCGTGGCCCTGAGCGGGTTGAAAATGACCCATAGTCCGGCTGCCGCGTAGATCAGTCCCAGCACGATGCCGGGCACACGTTGAGGCTTGCCCTCGTTGGTTGAGCCGATCGCATAAGCCTCGAGGCACTGCATCACGCCGGCGGTGAGGAGCAGAACGCCATACCAAAGCACACTGACCACGGTCAGGCCAAAGGTGAAGTAGAGGCCGATAAGCCCGAGTACGATGGCGAAGGCGCCAGCGGCAAGCAACCAGGGGCCTTGCGATTTTCGCCCCCTAGGGAGAGCGGTCACGGTTGCCATGGCAAAGCTCCTTTCTTTCGCGACATCATCGCTGCTATCCGCTTCCTGTTGCGCCGCCGCGCGGGCGGAGCCGGCCGTTCTGGCGCCCGCGCGAACGCTGAGCGGGATGCCAGGATTCATCTTCATCACCTATGGCAGACCGGCACCGTGACCAGATGGAGAATGGTCTCCACCGGGATCGCGCCGATCACGATGCCGATCTCACCGTCAGTGTTGCTGTTCCGCCAGGTTTTTCGAAGATCCTGAACCCGGCTCTGCCGGCTGGGGCGGTTTCGGAGCGCCTTTGATCCGCTCGCGGGTTCGTTGGACCAATACATAGAGCGGCGGGATCACGAAGATGCCAAGGAGCGAGGCCGCCAGCATGCCGCCGAAGACCGACGTACCGACCCCGCGACGGCTCAGCGCCGCTGCCCCTTGCGCGATCACAAGTGGGATCAGGCCCAGGATGAAGGCGAAGCTCGTCATCATCACAGCGCGGAAACGCAGTCGCGCGCCATGCTCGGCAGCCTCCTCGATGGGAGCCCCTTTCTCGCGCAGATCCTTCGCGAACTCGACGATCAGGATGGCGTTCTTCGCCGCCAGGGCGATGAGAACGACGATGCCGATCTGGGCATAGATGTCGTTTGGCCGATTGAGCACCCAGAGAAGGAACATCGCCCCTGCGAGGCCAACCGTTACCGACAGAAGCACGCTGATGGGGATGGAAAAGCTCTCGTAGAGGCCGACCAGGAAGAGATAGGCAAAGAGCACGGCGAGGGCCAGAATGAACCCCGTCTGGCCCGCCGCCTCCTTCTCCTGCAGGGCTGTTCCGGACCACTCATAGCCGTAGCCGGCGGGCAGGGTCTTGGCGATGCGCTCCATGGCGGCGATGGCCTCGCCGGATGAGCGCCCCGGGGCCGGGGAGCCGTTGATCGTCGCCGAGCGATAGTTGTTGTACCGGTTGATGGCCGCCGGGCCGAGGCGCGGCTCGACATCGGCGATGGCCCGCATCGGCACCATCGTGCCGGCGGCATTGCGGACATTGATGCGGTAGATGTCCTCGATATCCATTCGATCCGCCGCCACGCCTTGGATGATCACCTGCCAGGTGCGGCCGAAAATGTTGAAGTCGTTGACGTAGTACCCGCCGAGCGTCGCCTGGAGCGCCTGGAATATGTTGCTGAGCTGAAGGCCGAGAGTCTGCGCCTTGTCACGGTCGATGTTCAGGTAGAGCTGCGGCGTGCTCGTCGAGAAGGTGCTGAAGACGTTGGTCAGTTCCGGTTGCTGGTTCGCCGTGGCCACGAAGCCGCGCATGGTGGCGGCCAGTTCGTTTGATGAGCGCCCCTGGAGATCCTGCAATTGGAACTCGAACCCGCCGGTCGTGCTCAGGCCGATGATGGCCGGCAGATTGAAAGGAATGGCGATGGCCTCTCGCAGACCGAGAGTCTCGCGCCGGACTTGCGCGATCAGCGCATCGGCATGGGCGGCTGGGGCGATGCGTTCCTGGAACGGCTTCAGGAGCACGATCATGAAGGCGCTGTTCGACTGGGCGATACCGTTGAGAAGGGAGTAGCCCACAATCGTCGTCACGTCCTCGACGGCGGGCGACGCCCTGACGATGTCTTCGACTTTTGCGGCCGCCTCGGTTGACCGGCCGATGGTCGATCCATCCGGCAGGCGGACTTCCACGAAGAATGCGCCCTGATCCTCCTCCGGCAGGAAGCCGGTCGGCGTCAGCCTGCCGAACAGATACGCGGCACCGGCCGCCATTCCGACGAAGACAAGTCCGAGGATGGCGCGCCGGAGGATCCAGGCCACAGCGTTCCCGTAGGCATTGCGCACCCTGTCGATGGTGCGCGAGACATAGCCCATGATGCCCCCATGCCCGCTCCGCTGCTTGAGAAGGATCGAGCAGAGGGCGGGGCTCAGCGTGAGGGCATTGAGAGCGGAGATCAGCATCGCCACTGATACGGTGACGGCGAATTGCTTGTAGAGCTGGCCCGTGATGCCGGGGATGAAGCCGACCGGCACGAAGACCGAGAGCAGCACCAACGTGATCGCGATGATCGGGGCCGTGATCTGGCCCATGGCGATCTTCGTGGCTTCGGGAGCGGGTAGGCCGGTCTCCTCCATCACATGCTCGACGTTCTCCACGACGACGATGGCGTCATCCACGACGATGCCGATGGCGAGCACCATGGCCAGAAGAGAGATCGTGTTGGCCGAAAAGCCGAGCGCCAGCAGGATCGCGAAGGTTCCGATGAGAGAAACCGGCACGGCGATCATCGGGATGATCGTCGCCCGAACGCTGCCGAGGAAGAGAAACACCACGAGGACCACGAGCACGAAGGCCTCGACGAGGGTTCGAATGACCTGATGGATCGTGTCCGTCACGAAGACGGTGGTGTCGTAGGTGACCTTGTAGTCGACGCCCTCGGGGAAGCGGGTCTTCAGGTTTTCAAGGGTCGCGCGCACTTGCTTGGCCGCATTGACGGCGTTGGTGCCCGGAGCCTGGAAGATGCCGATATTTGCGGCAGGGCTGCCGTTGAGGCGTCCGACGGTGTCGCTCGATTGCGCCCCGAGTTCCACCTGCGCCACATCGCGCACCCGCACCACCGATCCATCCGGGTTCGAGCGGATGATGATGTTGCCGAATTCCTGGGGCGTGGCGAGGCGGCCTTGCGTCTGAAGCGTGAGCTGGAGCTGCTGATTATTCGGCATGGGCGGCCCGCCCAGCCGGCCCACGGCGGCTTGGACGTTCTGGGTCTGGATGGCGCGGATGACATCGCTCGGCGCGATGTTGAGGCTCGTCAGCGTGTCGGTCTCGAACCAGATCCGCATGCTGTAGTTCTGGGAGCCGTAAAGCAACGCCAGCCCGACGCCGGGAACGCGCGCAAGCGTGTCGATGATGTTGATGATGCCGTAATTGGCCAGGAACAGGGCGTCGCGTTCATGGTCCGGCGAATAGAGCGCGACCAACTGCAGGAGCGCGGGTGATTGCTTCTTGACGTTCAGGCCCTGCTGCCGGACCTCGTTCGGGATCTTGGGTTCGGCGAGGGCGACGCGGTTCTGCACATTGACGGTGTTGATGTCGGGATTGGTGCCGACCCGGAAATAGACGTTGAGGGTATAGCTGCCGTCATTGCCGCTGACGGAGCGCATGTAGAGCATGTTGTCGACGCCGTTGACCTGGGCCTCGATCGTCTGCGCGACGGTGGTTTCGACGACGTCAGCGCTCGCACCCGGATAGATCGTCGTGACGCTGACCTGCGGCGGCACAATATCCGGGAACTGGGCGATGGGGATGCGGGTGATGGCGATGAGGCCAGCAAGGGTGATGACGATCGAGATGACGATGGCGAGCCGTGGTCGATCGACGAAGAGGGCGGAGATCATCGCCTATCCCTTCGGGGGCGGGGCGACAGGGGCTGCATCCACCTCGACACCCGGCCTGATCTTTTGAATGCCATCGACCACGACGCGGTCCCCGACCTCAAGACCCGAGGTGACGACGACATCGCCCCCTTTCGAATCTCCGAGCTGAACGCGCTTGGTCAGGACCTTTGAATCGGGACCGACGACGAACACGTACGAGCCCGCCTGATCGTTCAGGAGCGCCCGTTGCGGGATGAGAATGGCCTGTTCGGGTATCTCATCCTCGACCCGGACCCGGACATATTGCCCGTCGACGAGAATGCGCTGCTTGTTCGGAAACACTGCACGGATCGTCAACGTGTCTGTCGACTGATCGACTGTTACATCCGTGAAATCGATGGTGCCCGTTTGCGGATAAGTCGATCCATCGGACAGTTGCAGCCGCACGACCGCCTTGAAGCCCTTCTCGCCGCGCTCCTCGATGCGACGGCGTACCTCGAGCATCAGTCTCTGACTGACCGGGAACAGCGCATAGATCGGATCCTGACTCACGATCGTGGCAAGCGGACCGGAATCGGGGCCCACGAGGGCTCCCCTTTGGAAGGCAGCACGCCCGATCCGCCCCTCGATGGGCGCCATGATCTTGGTGAAGCCGAGATTGATTTCGGCTTGCTGGAGCGCGGCTTGCGCTTGCAGGACATTGGCGTCCGCGATCCGCTTGTCTGCCTGTCTGTCGTCGTAGGTCGCCTGAGAAATAGTCTGACGGGGAAGAAGCTCTGCCGCGCGGGCAAGTTGCTCGCGCGCATTTTCGGCCTTGGCCTGGGCAGCGACGAGATCCGCTTTGCGCTGCTGGACCTGAGCTTCGTAGGTGTCCGGTTCGATGGTGAACAGAAGCTCGCCCGTCTTAACGTCCTGACCGTCTTTGAAGGCCTGATCCTGCAAGTAGCCTGAAACGCGGGCGCGTAAGTCGACTTTGTCGATTGCCGCGATGCGCCCGTTGAAAGTGACGCCAGAGGTGATCGGTTGCAACGCGACCGTCACGGTGGAGACGGCTGGTTTCGGTGCCGGTTGGGCCAGCGCGCTCACTGCGCCGATCAGAACAAAGACGAAAGCCAAACGCAGACTCATTCCGACGCTCCGTAGGAAGCGCGAAAAGAGTGCGCCCCGATCTTCGCCTCCCTCATGAAACTAGGTCGAGGCGGAGCATCGACAATCGGGAAACCGGCTGGGAAATAGGCGGTCTCCTCAATGTTTTCCTTCCTGTTTCGGGATAGCCATAGGGACCCTCAAGGCCACCTTGAGCGTTATGTGACAGGCCCGGACATCGGGCCGTCCGACCAATCGGTCTCTTCGAGGTGCGTCATGCGGCTTCTCATCCCCTCCGTCTCGTTCGCGACATTTCTCTTGATCCAGGTCACCGGCGCTTCCGCGCAAACGCAATCCACTCCACAGGGCGCATTCGAGTCGTTTTCCCCGGGTCTTCTGGGTAACGGCGGCGGTCTCCAGAGCGATTTCCAGTCGGTCCGGGAAGACATGGTTAAGAAGATGAGAGACGGCAGCTACGCGAAAATCTTGCAGCAGGGCCACGATAACTTCGACGCCTATGTCCGGCTTCGCGAGCGGGAAGGGATACCCCGATAGGCGAGGGACCTCGCCGCACGGGAAGGTCGGGCTTTGGCAGTATTCCGGGCGCGGGAGTCTCCGGAATGCAACATTCATGAACAAGTTGCTCTAAATTCTCCAAGAGAGGAATTGACTTATAGTTGAAAAATATTCCTGATCTGGCTTGCTGAGGCCTGCTCGTTGTATGGAATCAGGCCGATGGAGGCCAGTTCATGACGCGTTTCGGAAGCCTTCTGTTCTGCTCTGCGGCAGGCCTTGCCGTGATGAGCACTGCCCAAGCCGCCGACCTTCCCGCCAAGCCCGCGTTACCCGTCGAATACGTCCGCGTCTGCTCCGCATACGGGGCGGGATTCTTTTATCTGCCCGGCACCGAGACCTGTCTGCGGGTCGGCGGACGCGCCCGCGCCGAGATCGGGTATGCACAGCCTCTGGTCCGCGGTGATGACGCCATCGGCTACCGAACACGAGGCAGGATCCAGGTCGATGCGCGCACCGCCACGGCCTACGGGTTTCTGCGGGCCTTCATCCGCTTTGAGATCACGCGTGTCGGGGGGCTGCCCTACAACAGCCCCGGCACGGTCAACACGACCTTCGGCACGGGCCAGGCCTTCGTGCAATTTGGCGGGCTGACGGCGGGCCGCGTCACGTCGATGTTCTCGAGCCCCGACCTGCCCGTCACCCACATGGGCACCCTGCGCTATGACGATGCGCCGGACGTTGATTTGCTCGCGTACACCTATTCCTTTGGCAATGGTTTCTCCGCGACGGTGTCGCTTGAGGAAGGCTATGGCCGCCGCCAGAACAATTCCTTCACGCCCATCGTGGGTCAGGCCGTCCTCGCTTACGGCGGCGAAACCGTCCCCGATGTCATCGGCAACGTCCGCTATGTCGGCACCTGGGGCTCAGCGCAGATTTCCGCTGCGCTGCATCAGAACCGCAGCGCCAATCTCGTCACGAGCTTCGTTCCCGGTTTCGCGACGTTCCCGGATACGGAATATGGCTTTGCCGTGGGCTTCCAGGGCAGCGTGAACCTGCCGATGATCGCAGCCGGTGACGCCGCGTGGCTGTCGCTCGGCTACGCAGATGCGGCGCTCGGCTATATCGGCTTCGGCAGCGACCTGCTCAACGTGTGGGGGGCGGGTCTGATCAGCACGCCCGCTGTCGACGTCTATGTGGACACGGTTACGGGCGAGCTGAAGAGAGGGCGCGGCTTCTCCGTGGCCGGTGGCTACACGCATTACTGGACGCCGGAATGGCGCACGAGCATCTTCGGGTCCTATGCGCGCGTCGATTACTCCGGTCCCTCCACGACCATCGGGCCCTTCGGCAACGTGACCGGCGTGCCGGATTTCCGGGAATGGCGCCTGGGCACCAACACGTTCTGGTCGCCGGTCCCCGGCCTGAATATCGGCGCCGAGATCATCTATGTCATCGCGCAAACGCAAGGCCGCATCCTTGCCCTGAAAGCGGGAACGGGTGGTTCCCAGCCAACCCTGATCGATTCGGACACGGCGATTCAGGCCCGCTTCCGCATCCAGCGGGATTTCTGAGCGGATGGCTGTTTTTCGAGGGGAGGCGCGATCACCTTATCGCGCCTGGCCCTCGGCCCGGATGACGGCGCGCAAGGGGCCGTATTCCGTCTGCTTGCGCACATCGAGCTGAATGCGTCCGCTGCTGCGCATTTCGATGGCATTGGCGCCACGCGTGCTCGGAGATCCGACCAGGCCATCCGCCCGCACCCGGCCGCTGATGCGCACGCAGGTGCTCTTGTCCTGAAGCATGACGAAGCCGGGCGGGCAGGAGGAAGCCTGCGGCGCTGCCTCGGCCTGGCCGATCAGGGCGAGACTTGAGAGCGCGAAGGCAAGGACGGGGCGTTTCATCGGGGGCCTCACGATCAATCGCATCGCCGGAGGATAGCGCAAGGCAGACGCCTTTGCCCGCCTTTTGTCGGTGGTGCCATCTTCTCAGAGTGCGTTGCATCTCGAGTCATTCGCCGATGCATGAAGTATTTCAACGATGGGTTGTGCGAAATGAGGAGCCGACCATCCTCGCGCGGGCCGGTTCGAAAGCTCCCATCTGCTACCCGCATTGTACATTGCGTAGGGGAAGAATTATCAAGCGGAAGGAAAGGATTCCGGGAGATGAGATGCTTCGGCCTCACCATGCTCTTGCTCATGCTGGCCTCGGCGGCAACAGCCGATGCCATGACGAATGAGAAGCGCGATGCATTCTTCCGGCTATTTCGTGATCAAATCGTGCGCTGCTATACACTGCCTCCCGGCGCGCGATCGGCGGAGGTGCGCGTCGAGATCCGCCTCGCGCCCGACGGCTCGTTGCCTCAACCGCCGAAGGTTCTCGGCTCGCCGGCCGATTCAGAGGCGGCCCGAGCGGCTCTGCGCGCGATCAAACGCTGCGCTCCGTTTCACATCCCCGCGGCCTTCAAAAGCTCTTACGGTGAGTGGAAGCGCATCCAGATGATTTTTGGGTTTGATTAGACGCGCCGCGCTGGAGCGTTCTACCCCGCCGCTTGCGAGAAGCACCAAGGGTTTCAGGCCCCGACCAGACGCCGCGCTTATCCACGCCGACGCGAAGCAAGGGCGTGGATGGCCGCCAACGGGCGGTCATGACAAAAAACGGAATGGAGAGGCTTCAGGCTGCCGCGAGTGAGCGCGAGAAGCCCCTCCTATTCCGCATGGACGCGCTGCGCTGCACGGCGAATTACGGGATCGGCTTGACGCTGTTCATGATCGCGTCGATTGCGTTCTTGTGCTTGGCCCGCTCTTCGTCCGAGCCCCACAGCGTCAGCATGATCATCCGCTGCTTGCCGGCGGGAAGGAGGACGAACTCGACCTGGGTCGGTCCGTTCTCGTCGGTCGTGTTGAACTGGAAGACGGTGGCATCGATACCGTTCAGCGGGCCCTCGATCTTCTGGGGCTTCACCTTCTTGATCTTGTTCTGCTTCATCCATTGCTCGTTGTTGTCGAGCATGGCTTCGATGTCGCGCGCATTGGCGTACTCGACCGAAAAGAACACGTCCTTGCCGGGCGACTGGGCCGAGTAGCCATAGGTGATCTCTTCGACCTTCCACGTGTCGGGCACCGTAAGAGTGACCGACGGATCCTTGTCAGGAACAGCAAAGTTGCGCGCCTGCGCCGGCAGCGCGAGAAGGCCCGCCAGAACAGCGCCGATCAAAATTTTTTTCACTTGGAATGCCCCATATGCTTGACTTCATTGGTTCATGAAGTCGCGGATGCTTTGATTACTTTGCGGAAGACGTCAAGCTTGTGGCGAAGGAATACAGGGCAATCCGCAGTGACAAGGTCGGCGCTTGGGACGTCCGGACCACCGCGGCCCTAGTCTCCGGAAAATGCGCCGACCGAGTTGGGCGAGGCATTTGCGATTCAGGGAAAAAAGCCTCGCCTCTCAACATTCCGGGTGGCGTGCGATACCGCGTGTCCGATGTTGGCGCACGAGCCTGACCCGACAGTCAGGTCTGCGACAACCCATGAGAGGTCGCAATAGCGGTAGCAGGCTTGCGAGATCCGCGTTAGTGGGTACCTTGGAAGACTTCTAAATACCTAAAGCCCTATGCCACGGGTAGGGCTTCGCAATCCCATTGCTGATCCGGTGCGCCTTCCGCTCCCGGCAAATCGTCCTTTCCGGACGGTGAGGGGGAGCGCAGCCGGCCGCCGCGTCATGAAGGATGATTGTTCAATGCCTATCGACACAACGCACAATCGTTATGACCGGGTGACGATTGCCATGCACTGGGTCACCGCCGGGCTGGTCCCGCTGCTCTGGATCTTCGGTGAGACGGCCGATCTTTTTCCTCGTGGTCCCTGGCGCACAGGGATCTGGTCGCTGCATGTGACCCTCGGTTTCGCCCTGGCCCTGGTGCTCGTCGCGCGCATCCTGTGGCGCGCGGGCCCCGGCCGCAGTCTTCCGCCTGTCGATAACGGCGCGCTCCATCTCTTGGCCAAGGTGACCCATTACCTGCTGTATGTGTTGCTCGCGGCCGTCATTGGCCTCGGCATCGCCAATGCCTTCGTGCGCGGCTACAACCTGTTCGGTCTCTGGGCCTTGCCCCGGATAGGAGATTCGAGCCTGCGCCGGCCGATCCAGGGATGGCACGAACTTACCGCCAACGCGATCATGGTGGTGGCGCTCGCCCATGCGGGCGCGGCGCTCGCGCATCACTATTTCTGGAAAGACGGAGTGCTGCGGCGCATGATGTCCGCGCGCGGCGGTTAGTCCGCAAAGACGGCCGTCACTTTGGGATCGAGAGGCGTTTCGCGGTGCGCTTGCTCCGCCGCCTTCGCCTTCTTTTTTTTCAACGGCCGCCGCGCGAGCGCTTCCCTCAGGAACCGCGCGGGCCTCGGCTTGCAGGCCCTAGGCATGATCCACCCGTCACGCCCCCGGCGGAGGTCGATCCCGCAGGTCTCATGATCTCCCGGCTACACCGATCCTAGTGTCGCGCCGTCACGACGATCGCCCTCATGCAGTTCTCGAACGATGAGCGGCCGAAGCGGGCGGCAAGGGCCTCGGCTGCTTTGTCGGTGATCTCGTCGAGGCGGTCCGGGGCGCGGGCCTCGATTTCGCTGCGGAGCGGGGTTCCCTGGCAGAAGCCGATCGCGGCGTACCGGGGCGAAGGGATCCGGCTAACCTTCTCGACCGTCTCGATTTGGATCTGCCCGAAACCTGCTTGTTGGAGGTCTGCGCGGATCCGGTCGGGGTTGGAGTATCCGAAGGGGATCCGCTCGGCGAAACGCGGCGGGTCTTCGGGGAAGAGGTTCGCGACGGCCTCGGCAACAACGCGGCTGACCGGGTTCGCATCAAGCCGGTCCCAGACATTGAACACGAAAAATCCGTCGGGCTTCAGCACACGCAGCGCCTCACGATAAGCGGAGATCTTGTCGGGGAAAAACATGACGCCGAGCTGGCACACGACCGCATCGAAGGCGGCATTCTCAAACGGAAGGTTTTGCGCATCCGCTTGCCGCCATGTCACGCGGGGTGTCTCCGGCCGTGCGGCGGCGAGGTCCAGCATGGCCTGATTGAGGTCGATGGCGACGATCTCGACCGAGGGTGGCAATGACTTGACCATGGCTCGGGTGACGATCCCCGTTCCCGCTGCGGTCTCAAGTACTCTGCCCTGCGAGATCTGCCTCAGCCTTCCCGCGAGATCCTCGGCATACGGCTCGAGGAGAATGGGGCCGAGATATTTTTCGTAGATGGTGGGGATCGACCCCGCAAAAGTGACGTCGGTGACGCTCATGTTGGCCTCCACCGCGAATGGCGGATCATCGCGCTGGGGGCGGTGGGGGGCAAGCGTTACGGGGTGGGTCTTTCGGGTAGGGGGCGCGCGATGATGCTGCGAGGCATGATGCCGGGTGATCATCAGCCGTTTTGTCCATATGCCGGCGGAGGCTCAAAGTGGCGTCGTGGGGTTAACCCTACACACTGTCATAACGGGGCTGCGAAGGAGGGCCCGGGATCCAGAACCACTACGGTTCACGAACGGACGCGGCGGTAAACACGTCGATTCATGCGGATGCGTCGGCGCGTATGGGTTTCCCAGCTTCGCGTGGTCCTTCAGGTCGGCTTTTGCTACGTGGCCCCGGGAATGACCGTGTAGGCACCCGTCGCCCTCTACTCCGCCGCCTCTCGCTTCACCTTCCCCTTCTTCAGCGGCCTGCGTGCGAGCACCTCGCGCAAGAACCGGCCGGTGTGGCTGGCCTCGACTTTGCAGATGTCTTCCGGCGTCCCTTGAGCCACGATCTGGCCGCCGCCGTCGCCGCCTTCGGGGCCCATGTCGATGACCCAGTCGGCGGTCTTGATGACTTCCAGGTTGTGCTCGATCACGACGACGGAATTGCCCTGGTCGACGAGTTCATGCAGCACCTCCAGAAGCTTTGCCACGTCGTGGAAGTGGAGGCCGGTGGTCGGTTCGTCGAGGATGTAGAGAGTGCGGCCGGTGGCGCGCTTGGAGAGTTCCTTCGAGAGCTTGACGCGCTGCGCCTCGCCGCCTGAGAGCGTCGTCGCCTGCTGGCCCACATGGACGTAATCGAGGCCGACGCGGGCGAGCGTCTGCATCTTCTCGCGGATCGACGGCACGGCCTTGAACAGGTCGCGGGCTTCCTCCACCGTCATGTCGAGCACGTCGGCGATGGACTTTTCGCGGTATTTCACCTCCAACGTCTCGCGGTCGTAGCGCTTGCCCTTGCACACGTCGCAGGTGACGTAGACGTCGGGTAGGAAGTGCATCTCGATCTTGATGACGCCGTCGCCGGAGCAGGCTTCGCAGCGGCCGCCTTTGACGTTGAAGGAGAAACGGCCCGCCTGATAGCCGCGCGCCTTGGCTTCGGGCAGCCCCGCAAACCATTCGCGTATCGGGGTGAACGCGCCGATATAGGTCGCGGGGTTCGAGCGCGGCGTGCGGCCGATGGGGGATTGGTCGATGTCGATGACCTTGTCGAGATGGTCCAGCCCTTCAAGGCGCTCGAATGGTGCGGGATGCTCCAGCGCTCCGTTGAGCTTTTTGGCCACCGCCTTGTAGAGCGTGTCTATGACAAGGGTCGACTTGCCGCCGCCTGAGACGCCGGTGATGCAGGTGAACGTGCCGAGCGGGATCTCCGCCGTTACGTTCTTCAGATTGTTGCCCTTCGCGCCGACGACTTTGAGCATACGGCTCTTCGAGGGCTTGCGGCGCTTCTCGGGCACCTTCACGGACATTTCGCCGGTCAGGTATTTGCCGGTCAGCGATTTCGGGTTCGCCATGATCTGCTTCGGCGTGCCCTCGGCGACGATCTCGCCGCCGTGGATGCCGGCGCCGGGGCCGATGTCGAACACGTAATCGGCCTGCAGGATCGCGTCCTCGTCGTGCTCCACCACGATCACCGTGTTGCCGAGGTCGCGTAGGCGTTTGAGCGTCACGAGCAGGCGCTCGTTGTCGCGCTGATGCAGACCGATGGAGGGCTCGTCGAGGACGTAGAGAACGCCTGTCAAGCCGGAGCCGATCTGGGAGGCGAGGCGGATACGCTGGCTCTCGCCGCCGGAGAGCGTGCCCGAGGCGCGGGCGAGCGTCAGGTACTCCAGGCCCACATCGACCAGGAAGGTCAGGCGTTCGCGGATCTCTTTCAGGATGCGGCCGGCGATCTCGTTCTGCTTCTTGGTCAGCTTGTCGGTGAGCGCGCCGAACCAGAGATGAGCGTCGCGGACGGAAAGCGCAGTAGCGTCGCCGACATCGGACCCGGCGATTTTCACCGCCAGCGCTTCGGGTTTGAGCCGCTTGCCGCCGCAAGACGCGCAGGGCGTCTCGCTCATGAAGCGGCCGATCTCATCGCGCGCCCAGTCGCTGTCGGTTTCCTTGTAGCGGCGCTCCAGGTTTGTGATCACGCCCTCGAACGGCTTCTTGACCTCGTAGGCGCGCAAGCCGTCGTCATAGGCCATGCGGATGGCCTCATCCCCCGAGCCGTAGAGGATGACCTCGCGGACCTTCTCCGGCAGTTCCGACCAGGGTTTGGTCATGGAGGCCTTGTAGTGCCGGGTGATGGCCTCCAGCGTCTGGCCGTAATAGGGTGAGGTCGACTTCGCCCAGGGCGCGATGGCGCCGCGCTTCAGCGGGATGCCGTCATCCGGCACGATCAGGTCCGGGTTGATGCGCATCTCGTGGCCGATGCCGCCGCAGGTCGGGCACGCGCCGAAGGGGTTGTTGAACGAGAACAGGCGCGGCTCGATCTCGGGGATGGTGAATCCGGAGACGGGACAGGCGAATTTCGACGAGAAGACGATGCGCTTCGGCTGGCCCTTCTCGTCCTTCTCGTCGGCATATTCGATGACGGCGATGCCATCCGCCAGTTCCAGCGCCGTCTCGAAGGATTCCGACAGGCGCGCGGCGATGTCGGCGCGCACCACGATGCGGTCCACCACCACGTCGATGTCGTGCTTGAACTTCTTGTCGAGGGCAGGGGCCTCGTCGATGGCGTAGTATTCGCCGTCCACTTTGAGGCGCTGAAAGCCCTTCTTCTGAAACTCGGCGATTTCCTTGCGGTACTCGCCCTTCCGGCCACGCACCACGGGCGCGAGCAGGTAAAGCCGCGTCTTCTCCGGCAGAGCCAACACCCGGTCTACCATCTGGCTCACCGTCTGGCTTTCGATGGGAAGCCCCGTGGCGGGAGAATAGGGGATGCCGACGCGCGCCCAGAGCAGGCGCATGTAGTCATAGATCTCGGTAACGGTACCGACCGTCGAGCGCGGATTGCGCGAGGTGGTCTTCTGTTCAATCGAGATGGCGGGCGAGAGGCCGTCAATCTGGTCGACATCCGGCTTCTGCATCATCTCCAGAAACTGGCGCGCATAGGCCGACAGCGACTCCACATAGCGCCGCTGGCCCTCGGCGTAGATCGTATCGAAGGCAAGCGACGACTTACCCGAGCCCGACAAGCCGGTGAACACCACGAAGTGGTCGCGCGGCACCATCAGATCGACGTTCTTGAGGTTGTGCTCCCGCGCTCCGCGAACGGAGATTACCCGCGCATCCCGGTCGCCCGCCTTGGCGCGGTTGAACAGATCGTCGATTTTAGCCATTGCCGAATTCAAG
Organism: Microvirga alba; assembly: GCF_015694465.1. GTDB lineage: Bacteria > Pseudomonadota > Alphaproteobacteria > Rhizobiales > Beijerinckiaceae > Microvirga > Microvirga alba. The sequence continues at coordinate 212,028 of NZ_JADQDO010000005.1, read as the reverse complement.
CCTGTGATGGTGTCCGAGCCGCCAGAACGGAGTTCTGCATATGTGATGCAAACGCCATCCGCACAACCGGGCCGCCTTTGAGTCGCAAGGATGCTAGAACAAAAAGGGTACGGAGGGCAATGGGTGCGCTCTCGCCTCCCAAATCAGCCTAGCTGCCACCAAAGATGCGTGGACCTTGCATCCGTCTGCCCCGCCCATGCGTTGACAGGAGGTGGATAGCGGCGGCGTTCGCGCTGCCTCTCCGAGTTGGGAGGGCGAGTCATGTCCATTCGCGATACTTTGATGGCCAGCGCGGCGGCGCTCATTCTTTCGGGCGCGCCCTGCCTCGCCGGTCCGTGCACCAAAGCCATCGACACTGCGCAGGCGCAGGTCGATGCCCGGATCGAGGCGAGGGCCGCCGCCGGTCCTGCCGGGGTGGAGAGCACCGGGGCTCTGTTGCATCACCAGCCAACACCGGAATCCCTTGCCGCTGCCGAAGCGAAGCTCGGCGAGGGCAAGAAGATCGACGCTGCGTTGGACGCCCTGTCTCATGCCCGAAAAGCGGACCAAGCGGGCAACAGCGCAGCTTGCGAAAAGGCACTCACGGACGTGCAACACGCGCTTGGCCAATGAGGCGCGGACGCTTCGAGCATCGGCGCTTCAAATGAAAATCACTGCGCCGTCACGCTCGGAAGGTCCTGAACCTTTGTCACCGGGGGCGGATTCCATTTGCCGGTCAGCGCCTCGGACCGCGGCGCGTAAAGGCGCATGGTCAGGGTGAAGGGGCCCTTCGGCGCGGGCAGCCAGTTGGCGTCCTTGTCGGCTCCCGGGCTCTGGTTCTGGAAATAGAGCGTGAGCGAGCCGTCGCCGTTGGGCTTCAGCGGCATCCAGCTGCTCACAGCGTAGCGGTTGAGGCTGTTGGCCACCGGGAAACCATCGTTGTCGTAGAGGGTGATGGACCAGAAGGCTTGCGCCGGCGGCGTCATGCCCTTGTCGAATTGGATTGTGTATTTGCTCGCGCCGTCGAGCGGCCGGCCAGCCTCATCGGCGAGGTTAAAGGGATAAATGGCGTCCTCGGGCACGTTCGCGCCAAGGCCCTGCTGACTGATGATGGCGCGCTTGAGATAATAGTTGCCGTAAACGCCCATGGTGTCGGTGTTCATCGACCAGCTGTTGACGACCCGCGCGAGGGTGGGGACCTTCCAGGCCATCAATTGCTGCGCTGCCGCCGGAGCGCCGTCGAGCGCCTTGACGATGCCGGGATCGAGCTTTGTCGCATCGAAGCTCTTGCCGGGCTCTAGGCCGATCCGCTTCATCCGCGCGATGATCGGCTGGTCGGTGATATGCGGCGGATGCAGCTTCAGAAGCTCCGCCGCATAGGCGAAGAACTTGGCCGCCGGCATGGTATCGACCTGAACTTTCCGTGCGGTCTTCATGTCGATGCCAGGGTCGATCTTGACCTCCGGCACCTTCGGCGTCTTGCCCCATTCCGACAGCGGCGTGATCTTGTAGCCCGCCTGGATCTTGTGAACTGCGTCGTAATCCGGCGGCCCGTCCGTCTTGGTGCGGCCGATGATCCAGACATAGGGCGTGGGGGCGTCGATGCGTTGCGTGTCCTTCGGCAGCTTGAACTCATCGGCGAACCGCTCCCGCAGATCCGGTCGCCAGCCGGGCGGCGTGACGAGGAAGTTTCCGGCCTGCGTTCCCGTGGTGCGCCAGCCGGGCGAAGCGAAGACGTCGGTCCACATGTCGAGCATGGGCAGCAGGTAATATCGCCCATTGGTGTCGGGCGCGGAAACCACCATCGGCTCCTTCGTCAGGTCGAGCCACGCGCTCGAATACAGCGTGTCGAAATTGGGCCGCACCACCGACCTGAAATCGGCAGGCGGAAAAGTCTCCACGTTGACGAACATGTTCATGGGGCCGCCAAGCGCCGCGCTCTTGCCGGGCTCCACATTCGTGAGCTGCTTGCGCGTCAGGTCCATGATGACGAGCGGGTAGAGATAGGTGTAGGCCTCGACCCCGGTCGCCTGCGCCTCCGCTTCGGAGACCGGGTCGGCGAGAGCGGGGGATGACACCGCAAGCGCAAACGCAACGGCAAGCGTTGCCGCGCGGGCGCGGTTGGTCTGGCGACGAGCGTGCGAGGGCATTCGGGCCTCCTTCCGGGCGAGAGTGCGCAAATCGAACGACCGTCACGGCCACGGGGGGCCGGATGGCCTTGCGTCCCGCGAGAGACGCGGCGCTCCCCAGCGAATGTCTCCATCTCCCAAGTAGCGCCGGGGTGCCGATCGTCGATGCGGACATGGGGTTGGAAGCGGGACGGGAGGAGTACTCACAACGACGAAGCGGCGCTGGATCAGTCCGACCGATCCTGTCCTAGGCGTAATGTCCTTGCTTCAAGGATTGAATGCCGGAAAGGGCCTCACGGCACCCCGGCCTTGCGGATCGTCTGGAACAAATGTAGAACGCAGGCCGATGTCCCTTTTATTGGGGACAGGCATGTGATGGACTGATCCATGGCTTGTTCCTTCGGCCGTCCGGCCTCAGAACACTGCCTTGATCTGAACGTATGGAGAGGCTCGATGGCGGGCAGCGTGAACAAAGTCATCCTGGTGGGCAATCTGGGCCGCGACCCGGAGGTGCGTCGCCTGAACAATGGCGAGCCGGTGGTGAACCTGCGCATCGCCACCTCCGAGTCCTGGAAAGACAAGAATTCCGGCGAGCGTAAGGAAAAGACCGAGTGGCACTCGGTCGTGATCTTCAACGAGAACCTGGCCCGCGTGGCCGAGCAGTATCTCAAGAAGGGCTCGAAGGTTTACATCGAGGGCCAGCTCCAGACCCGCAAATGGCAGGACCAGAGCGGAGCCGAGAAGTACACGACGGAAATCGTGCTGCAGCGCTTCCGGGGTGAGCTGACAATCCTCGACAGCCGCGGCAGTGGCAGCGGCGGCGGCGAATATGCCGACGACGAGGGCGGTGGCGGCCAGATCAGCCGTGGCGGCGATTTCGGCCGCTCCTCGCCGATGGAGCGCCGTCCGGCTCCAGCCACCAGCGGCGGTGGCGGCGGCGGCTCGCGCTACAGCGATCTGGACGACGATATTCCGTTCTAGGATCGGCCATTCGCGCATCGCTATGAGCGCGAGTGTTGCGAGACCGTTATCAAACGAACAGAGCCCGCCTCCCGAAAGGTGGCTCTTTTTATGTTTGGAGATGGGATTAGAGATCGAAAATGAAGCTGGCGGCGCTCAGCTTTGCCTTGTTGGCCAGGGTCACGAGAAGGATGGCTTCCAGGGCCCCTGTCCCGTCCTGATCATAGAAAAGGCGGCCATCGTCGGTATCGTAGAGAAATTGACCCTTGGTCGAAGTCGCGACGGGTTCAGCGCCGGTGACGAGCGGGTTCTTCAGATCGAGGTCAAAAAAGCCGCTTGTGCCCTCGACCAAAATGAAATCCTTCTTCGACGTGAAGTCGAGGATCGTGGACTTTCTGTCATAGAGATCAAGCTGAAACAGATCAGATCCGGCTCCCCCGATCACAGTATTACCGTCCCCGGCACTAATCTTGTCGTCCCCAGCACCGCCATTAATCGTAATGCCCTGTGCCGAACCCACGACGCGGATGGCGTCATTTCCCTTCGTGCCCAGGACCAAGCTGCCGGGTGCCGCGTAGTAGATGCTTGCATCCGCCTTTTCGAACTGGGCCGCCTTTATTCCATGATATCCAATGCTCTTGGCGGAACTGCCGGTAATCTTCGACAGATTGACCGTGATCGGAACCGGAGGAGTCAGAACGGGATAGTCCATAATCGCGATGGCGAGAGTATCGACGCCAGTGCCGCCTTGCGCGATATCCAAATCATGGACGGTAATGACGTCGTCGCCGGCACCGCCAAACAGGTTATCTCTGAAGAGATCGACGCCGCCATCTAGCACGTCGTCGCCAGCGCCGCCGGATAGCAAGTCCGCTCCGTCGCCGCCATAAATGATGTCGTTTCCGTCGTCTCCATAAAGGCGATCATTGCCGGTGTCGCCGGAAAGGTAGTCATTGCCCTTGCCGCCGTCGAGACGATCATTGCCGGTCCCGCCTAAGAGACTATCGTCTCCCAGGTCGCCCCAAAGTTGATCGTTGCCGTCGTCACCAATAAGGTGGTCATCTCCATCGTCGCCGTACAATTTATCTTTTCCGGCTCCGCCATACAGGTCGTCATTTCCGAGGCCGCCATATAGCTTGTCGGCTCCATCGTTGCCGGAGAGCCGGTCATTGCCGTCACGCCCCTCGATCCGATCGCTGCCGAGAAGGCCATAGATCCAATCGTTGAAAAGCGTGCCTTTGATAAAATTGCCGGTGTTGGTTCCACGAAGAACGGCCATAAAGCTCCCCCTTTTGCTGCGACAAGATTGTCTGAAACTTTATTGCGTTCAATGGGCCAAATTGCAAGTTGTCGTGTACCTTTCAGGCTGCCTTGCAATCAAAAATATGGTGCTGGTTGGCTCCCCTCTGATCAAGTTCGATATGAAGTCGAACAAGGCAAAGAACCTGGACCGGATCACTGACTTCAACGTGCGGGACGAGACGCTTTGGACCGATAACGCCGTCTTCACAAAACTGGGGAAGGGACGGCCGAGAAACCCGGCAAGCTCAACAAGTAATTTTTAGTCATTGGTCCCCAAACCAAGGCCAAGAACGACTGCCTCATCTACGACAACGAGAAGGGCGTGCTTGATTACGATGTCGACGGCACGGGTAATACCAAAGCGGTCGAGATCGCCACCTTGTCCAAAAATCTTAAGATGACGGCGGCCGACTTCTTCGTGATGCTGCCGGGCTTGTTCCGATACAGAGGAGGTATGTGCTCCGAGCTCGTGACTCCTCCGCGCAAGACGACTATGAGAATCAACGGTGGCGCCCAGCCGCCTTTTTGTTTGGTTCACATTTCCAGCGCGCTCATGTCCTCCCCCTCTCTCGATACGCTTCTCACCTGGATCAAGACCGAAAGCCCCACGGACGACCCCGCCGGCGTCAACATGATGATGGACCTCGTGGTCGCGCAGATGGAAGGCGCGCCGGTGGCTGTGGAGCGGATCCCGGGAGAGCCGCACGGGCTCGGCGACGTGCTGATCCTTCGCGCGGGCCCGGAAACGGGCGAGAAACCCATCCTGTTGATGTCGCATCTCGACACGGTGCACCCCATCGGAACCGCGAAGAGTGATCTGCCCATCCGGATCGAAGGCGACCGCCTTTACGGGCCGGGAATCTACGACATGAAGGGCGGAGCCTGGTTCTCGCTGGAGGCCTTCAAGGAGGTCGCGCGCAACGGCAGTGCGGCCCGGCCGCTTGTGTTCCTTGTCACGCCCGATGAGGAGATCGGCAGCCCGCTGACGCGGCCCATGATCGAGGAGATCGGCCGCGGCGCGGCCTATGCGCTCGTCACGGAGCCCGCCCGCGACAACGGCCTGATCGTCACGGCCCGAAAAGGGGTGGGGCGTTTCGACGTGCATGTGGAAGGCCGCCCCGCCCATGCGGGCTCGCGCCACAAGGATGGCCGCAACGCCGTTCATGAAGCCGCCCGCCATGTGCTCGCCATCGAGGCGATGACGGATTATGCGCGCGGCATCACCACCACCGTCGGCATGATTTCCGGCGGTACGGCGGTCAACGTTATCCCGCAGCATTGCCGCTTCCCGGTCGATATCCGCGTCGAGACCGTCGCGGACGGCGAGGCGCTCAAAGCCGCGATCCTCGGATTGAAGCCCCACAATCCCGACATCAAGATCACCGTGACCGGCGACATGAACCGTCCGCCTTATGAGCGCACGGAAGGGGTCGAGAAGCTCTTCCAGCACGCCAAGGGGCTGGCCGCCGAGATCGGGTTTGAACTGATTTCCGCGCCCCGCGTCGGCGGCGGCTCGGACGGCAACTTCACCGCCGCCATCGGCACGCCGACCCTCGATGGCCTCGGCATCGACGGCGACGGCGCGCACACGCTGCAGGAATACGGCGTGATTTCCTCCATCGCTCCCCGGCAGGAGCTGATGAAGCGCCTCCTGGAGACCCTGCGCTGAGCGCGTTCACGATCAGCGATCTGCGCGCGCGGCCGGACTTTGTCGATGCGGTCGCGGATCGGGTGTGGTGTGCCTTCTGGAAGGATCACGGGCATCCGCTCAGCCTGCTCGCGGGGCTGGTCCGGCAGAGTTTAGGAGCCGAGCCGATTCCCACGGCACTGGTCGCGCATGAGGGGGATCGGTTTCTCGGCACAGCCTCGATCATCGCCTGCGACGAAGAGAGCCGCCCCCAATACACGCCTTGGGTTGCGGCGGTCTGGGTTGAGGAGGATCAGCGTCAGCGCGGCATTGGCGCCGCCCTTGTCGACAGGGCGGCTGAAACGGCGTTCAGGACAGGGGCAGCGCGCGCCTATCTGCTGGCACGCGCGCATCGACGCGTATTCTATGAAAATCTGGGATGGTCGATCCTCGAGGCAAACGCGCCTGAGGACGGCATGTTCATCCTCACACGCAGCTCCGTTTGAAGGAACACCATGTCCGGTTTGCGTCATCCCGTCGTGAGCGTTCCGGTTCTCGAAACCGAGCGTCTGACCTTACGCGGCCACCGACTCGACGATTTCAGCGCCTGCGCCGCCATGTGGGGCGATCCCGAGGTGACCCGGTTCATCAGCGGAAAGCCGTCCTCGAATGAAGAGGTCTGGGCGCGGTTGCTGCGCTATGTGGGGCATTGGGCGCTCTTGGGCTTCGGCTATTGGGCCATCGAGGAGAAGGCGACGGGCGCGTTCGCGGGCGAATTGGGGTTCGCGGATTACAAGCGCGACATCGAACCATCGCTCGCGGGGCTGCCGGAGCTCGGCTGGGTGCTCAGCCCCCGCGTCCACGGCAAGGGCTACGCGACCGAGGCTGCGCGCGCGGCAATCGCCTGGGGCGATGCCCATTTCGGAAACAGGCGGACGGCCTGCATCATCGCTCCCGAGAACCTCGCCTCGATCCGCGTGGCGGAAAAGTGCGGTTTCCGGGAGTTGCAGGCCACGACCTACAAGGGTCAGCCGACGATCATGTTCACACGCGAGCGCGGGGCTTAAAGCGGCGCCCCCCGGAACAGCGCCTCGACCCCGTTGATGATGAACTGAACCGCGAGGCCCGCCAGGATCACGCCGAGCAGGCGGCTCAGCACGATATTGCCGGTGACGCCGAGCATGCGCGAGACGCGTTCGGCCGCCATGAAGACGAGGAAGCAACTGATGACGCCGAGGGCGATCAGGATCAGCAGCGAAGACAGAAATAGCACATCACCGTTGGCGCGCCCGGCCAACAGAATCACCGCTGTGATCGCGCCGGGGCCCGCCATGAGCGGGATCGCGAGCGGGAAGGCGGCGACGTTGCGGATATGGTCCTCGGTGATCGCCACGTCCGCCGTGTGCTGCTTGCGCTCGTTGCGGCGTTCGAACACCATCTCGAACGCGATCCAGAACAGCAGCAGGCCGCCCGAGATGCGGAAAGCCGGAATGCCCACGCCGAGAAGCCGCAGCAGCAATTCTCCGCCCAACCCGAAGAAAGCGAGAATGCCGAAAGCGATGATCGCCGCCCGCAGCGCAACGCGCTTGCGCTCCGCCGCGTTCATGCCGCGCGTCAGCGAGATGAAGATCGGCGCGAGCGCCGGCGGATCGAGGGTCACGAGGAGCGTGACAAGCGCGGCGGAGATATAGTCGAAAAGCATGGTCTGGACCTTGTGGGGCAGTAAGTCTTTGTTTACCGCATTTTCTCGCGCAAAATCGGACCCACTTTTGCGGAAAATGCTCTAGGTTTATGGCCTTATCCGGCTGGTTTGGCGAGAGGCAGGTGAAACGATGTTCACGGTTTTGGATCGCATCAGTTGGCCCGGATCTCCTGAAAAGCCGAATGAGGATTCCTGCGGCGCATCCGGCGACTGGGCCTGGGTCATCGACACGTCGATCTTTCCTGGCACGCCCGCGATCATGAACAAGGGCAGCGACGCGACATGGCTGGCCCTGTTCGTGAGCGAGCGCCTGTCCGATCTCGCGCCGAACGCTGAGAACGGCGTCGATCTGATACGCCATGTCATGGAAGAGGCGCGCACCGCCTTCATGGCGGTGGCCCCGCAGGAGCGTCAGGACTTCGTCACCTGGCCAGTCGGGGCCATGACCCTGGTACGCCGCCGGAACCAGAGCCTCGACGTCTGGACCTTCGCTGACACCACGGCCTTCGTGCATCACCCCGATGGAACCTTGCTCACGGTGGGCGAGGCACCCGACCTGCGCAAGTTCGAGATGGCCAAGGCGCGCGAATTGCTCGACATCAGCGGCGCGACGCCGAAGAACATCTTCGAGACGCCCGCGTTCCAGGCCTGGCTCGCGGAACGCCGCCAGCGCCAAAAGCAGGGCAAGGGGCTGGCCCTTCTGGGCCTTGACCCCAGCGCCGCCGACCGCATGCGGCACGAGGCGGTGCCGTGCCCCGACGGCTCGACGATCCTCCTCACCAGTGACGGCTTCTCGGCGCTCGTCGATCTCTACGGGCAGATGGACGCCAAGGAATTGGTAGAGACCGCTCTCACCTTCGGCCTGGAGCGCCTCGCGGAGACCGCGCGGAAGATTGAAACCGAAGTCGACCCTAACGGGAAGCTCTATCCGCGCTTCAAGGTCAGCGACGACACGACGGCACTGCTTTTGCGGGCCTGAAGTACCGTCTTTCAGGTCATTGCGGGCATGTTCTGCGCTGCCGGCCGCCGGCCGCCCGCTCTGACCAGCGCCTCGATCCGCTTCTCGATGGAGGGGTGGGTCGCGAAGAGCTCTCCTAAGCCTCGGCGCGGATTGTCGAGGCACATTTCCATGATTCCGGAGGGCGCGCCCTCGAGGTCGCTGTGGCCATCGATTTTGAGGAGAGCGGAGATCATCGCATCGGGATTGCGGGTCAGTTCCACCGCTCCCGCATCGGCGAGATATTCCCGCTGACGGGAAAGGGTGAAGCGGATCACGCGGGAGAGCCCCCACGCGAGCACAATGCAGACCAGCGCCAGAATGACCGCCGCGGCCTGTCCGGAATTCTTGCTTTTCTCCGAGCCTTGGGGAAGGCGCGGGCCGTTTCCGATCCAGCGGAAGACCAATTCTCCGATAAAGGACATCACGCCGACCACGAACACCGCGATGATCATCAGGCGCACATCGCCATTGCGGATATGGGTCAGTTCGTGCGCCAGCACCGCTTCGATTTCCGCATCATCGAGGGTGTCGAGAAGGCCGCGCGTGACGGTGATCGTGTATTGTTCGGGCCGCACGCCGGCGGCGAAGGCATTGAGGGCCGAGGTCTCGGTGATCCGCAGCCGAGGGACAGCCATGCCCCGCGACAGGCAAAGGTTTTCGAGAAGGTTGTAGAGCCGCGCGTCCTGGGTCCGTGTCACGAGCTTCGCGCCCATGAGGAGGCCGAGGGCGACTTCATTGATGCGAAACCCGATCCAGACCCACAGGGCCACCGCTGCCGATGCGAAAGGGGCCAGCCAGAGCGAGTCATAGAGGGCGGAGCGGATCAGGTCGGCGAGGGCGCCGGCCTCGTCCACGCCGGCTCGCACCAGAAGCGCCAGGGCGAAGGCCAGCAGATAGAACAGCACGAAGAGGCCGCCGATGAGAAAGGTCGAGCGGCGGCGATTGGCTGCGATCTGCGTATAGAGGCCGAAAGCGGGGAGCACGGCCGGTTGCTAGAAGGCCACTTTCGGGGGCGCTTCCAGCGTCTGGCGCTGCACCTCGCCGAGATCGAAGAAGTCCTTCTGGGAAAAGCCCATCGCTCCGGCAAAAACCACCGCCGGGAAGGATTGAATGGCGGCATTGTACTCGGCCACGCCATTGTTGAAGAACCGCCGCGCGGCTGCGAGCTTGTTCTCGATATCCGACAGGTCGAGCTGCAATTGCTGGAAATTGGCGCTGGCCTTGAGGTCGGGATAGGCCTCGCCCAGGGCCAGAAGCCGCCCGAGCGCTCCGGAGAGGGCCCCCTCGGCGGCGGCCTGCTCGGCCGGGTTGTGGGCCTGAAGAGCGGCGTTGCGGGTCTGGACCACGGCTTCCAGCGTCCCGCGCTCGTGGGCGGCATAGCCCTTCACGGTCTCGACCAGGTTGGGGATAAGATCGTGCCGCTGTTTCAACTGCACGTCGATATCGGCAAAGGCCTGGGTTACGCGCTGCCGCAGCGTCACAAGCCCGTTATAGGTTCCGATCCCGTAGAGCAGGACGAGAACGACGACGCCTCCGATGACCCATTCCAAAGCCAGACCCTCCAACGATTTCCTCACACATCGCACGGGTAGGCCTTTTTGCTCAAGGTCCAAGTCTGTCTTCCTCGAACTACAAGTCTGTATTCCTCGAACTCCAGTCTCAAACTCGTTTTTGAGCAGGCGGTCTTCCACCCAGGCGGCGCTGGTCCCCGAGATGGGCTCCAGGCGATGGGTCTACGCTGACTTCTCCCTTTGGAAAACCTCTTAAAAGCCTTGAAAATATCGCGTTTTTCGCCCAGTTAAGAATTTGATTTTCAATTGAGATTCGCGTGCGCTATCCGAGCGCATGGTAAGAGCGGCGAAAGTCGTCTTCCCCGAGACGGCGGCACGTTTTTAAGAAAGACCGACCTTGACCGATCCGAACGATAACCGCCCCGGCGGCCCCGGTGGGGATCAACCGGCCAGCGACATCAAGCTGATTTCCATCGTCGACGAGATGAAGCGCTCCTATCTCGATTACGCCATGAGCGTGATCGTGAGCCGCGCTCTCCCCGACGCCCGCGACGGCCTCAAGCCCGTGCATCGCCGCATTCTCTACGCGATGCACGAGAGCGGCTATACGCCCGACAAGAAGCACGTGAAGTCGTCCCGCATCGTCGGTGACGTGATGGGTCAATATCACCCGCACGGCGACCAATCGATCTACGACGCCTTGGTGCGCATGGCGCAGGATTTCGCGCTGCGCGTGCTGCTGGTGGACGGGCAGGGCAATTTCGGTTCGGTGGACGGCGATCCCCCGGCAGCCATGCGTTACACCGAGTCCCGTCTGACCCGCGCGGCGATGCCGCTGCTCGAGGACATTGACAAGGACACGGTCGATTTCAACCCGAACTACGACGAGTCGAAGTTCGAGCCGTCGGTGCTGCCGGCGCGCTTCCCGAACCTTCTGGTCAATGGCGCGGGTGGCATCGCGGTCGGCATGGCCACCAACATGCCGCCGCACAATCTCGGCGAGGTCATCGACGGCTGCATCGCCCTCATCGACAACCCCGACATCTCGACGGAAGAACTGATCGAGATCATCCCCGGCCCGGATTTCCCGACCGGCGGCATGATTTTGGGTCGCGCCGGCGTGCGCTCGGCCTATACAACGGGCCGCGGCTCGATCGTCATGCGGTGCAAATCCGAGGTCGAGGAGGTCCGCAAGGAGCGCGAGGCGATCATCGTCACCGAGATCCCGTATCAGGTGAACAAGGCCTCGCTGATCGAGAAGATCGCCGAACTGGTGCGCGAGAAGAGGGTCGAGGGCATCTCCGACCTTCGCGACGAATCCGACCGCGACGGCATGCGCATCGTCATCGAGATCAAGCGCGACGCCATGGCGGACGTGGTGCTGAACCAGCTCTACCGCTACACGCCGCTGCAGACGAGCTTCGGCGCCAACATGGTGGCGCTGAACGGCGGGCGTCCGGAGCTGATGACGCTCAAGGACCTGATCCACGCGTTCGTCGATTTCCGCGAGGAAGTCGTTTCCCGCCGGACCAAGTATCTGCTCAACAAGGCCCGCGAACGCGCCCACGTGTTGTGCGGGCTTGCCATCGCGGTCGCCAATATCGACGAGGTCATCCGCCTCATCCGCACCGCGCCGGACCCGAACACCGCCCGCGAATCCCTCATGGGCCGTGATTGGCCGGCCTCCGACATCGCGCCGCTGATCGCGTTGGTGGACGATCCGCGCCACAAGATCAACGATGATGGCAGCTACCGTCTCTCCGAGACCCAGGCCCGCGCCATCCTCGATCTGCGCCTGCAGCGCCTGACCGCACTTGGCCGGGATGAAATCGGCGACGAATTGTCGAAGCTAGCGGCTGAGATCTCTGATTACCTCGAGATCCTGCGCTCGCGCGTCCGCATCATGACCATCATCAAGGACGAGCTGACCCAGATCCGCGACTCCTTCGCGACGCCGCGCAAGACCCAGATCGTGGACTGGGACTCGGACGTGGACGACGAGGATCTGATCCAGCGCGAGGACATGGTCGTCACCGTGTCTCATGCGGGTTACATCAAGCGCGTGCCGCTCTCGACCTACCGGGCGCAGCGCCGCGGCGGCAAGGGCCGCGCCGGCATGACGACCCGCGACGAGGATTTCGTCACCCGTCTCTTCGTGGCGAACACCCACACGCCGGTGCTGTTCTTCTCCTCCAGGGGCAAGGCCTACAAGGAGAAGGTGTGGCGGCTTCCGCTCGCGGCCCCGAACGCCAAGGGCAAGGCGCTGGTCAACATGCTGCCGTTGGAGCAGGGCGAGCGCATCACCACCATCATGCCGTTGCCTGAGGACGAGGCGTCCTGGGACAAGCTCGACGTGATGTTCTCCACCTCGCGTGGCACGGTGCGCCGCAACAAGCTGTCGGATTTCGCGCAGGTGAACCGCGCGGGCAAGATCGCCATGAAGCTCGACGAGGGTGAGTCCATCCTTGGCGTGCAGATCTGCACCGAGAACGACGACGTGCTTCTCACCACGGCCAAGGGCCAGTGCATCCGCTTCGCGGTGCCGGAGGTTCGCGTCTTCAAGGGCCGCGATTCGATGGGTGTGCGCGGTATCAATCTCGCCGAAGGCGACCAGATCATCTCCATGGCGATCCTGCGCCACATGGCGGCGACCGGCGAGGAACGGGCCGGCTATCTCAAGATGCGCCGTGCCATCACGGGCGAGCATGCCAATGCCGAGGCCGAGGTTGCCGAGGCCGGCGACGAGGAGAATGTGGCCGCCGACGCCCTGTCGATGGAGCGTTACACGGAGATGAGCGCCTACGAGCAGTTCATCCTGACGCTTTCGGAGAAGGGATACGGCAAGCGCACCTCGTCCTACGAGTACCGCATCACCGGACGCGGCGGCAAAGGCATCACGGCCATGGCGGTCAACAGCCGCAACGGCCAGCTCGTGGCCTCGTTCCCGGTCGAGAATTCCGACCAGATCATGCTCGTCACCGATGGCGGCCAGCTGATCCGCGTGCCGGTCGACGGCATCCGCACCGTCGGCCGCAACTCGCAAGGCGTCACAGTGTTCTCGACCAAGGGCAAGGAACGCGTCGTCTCGGTGGAGCACATCGTGGGAGAGGACGCGGAAGAGGGCGATGCCGAGGCCGGTGAAAACGGCGAGGGCGATGTCGCCGAGGGCGGCGAGGAGTAAGCCCCGCGCTTCCGCAGCTTTATTATCTGTCATGGCCGGGCTCGTCCCGGCCATTTCAATTTCGGGCCAGCGGATCGCTAGGCTGATCCGTAACTCCTCACTCTCGCTTCCCGGGTTGACCCGCTGGCGAAGTGGCCTCCCGTTAAATGAAGCGTGGATCGCGTTTCGGCTGGATGATGGGAACGGCTTTTCGCAACTGTTGGAAGTAGGCGTTCCGGAACGCTTCCGCGCGACGTTGGCCGTCCTTCCTGTCGGTTGTGGAGAAGCGGATCTTGACGAACTTGCCATGAGCGATGGTGAGGAACGCAAAGGAGGCGTGGTTTGTGCCGCGCGATGTAACCGTCATGCGAGCGGACGCAACGTTGTCCCTCACGGAGGCGGCGTCGACCTTCACGGCGTCGTATTTGCCAAGGTCCTTCGCCAGGAGAATTGCCTGGAGAACGACATACATCTCGCGCGCCAACTCATCCTTCGCGGGCGCTGCGAGGTTCAAATCCTTGTCGTAGACATAGATATCCGCCCAACTGAAAGCTTTCGCCTGATAGCTCACGCTGAAGCCGGAGCCGGATTGCCGGTAGGTCGTTGTGCCGCCACGGGTAAGATCGCCGATGGAAGCGGGGAAGGGGAACCCTTCTATGACGACACCGGAGCCGGTATCTCGCGGAGCGTCCTGCGCGGATGAAGGGGCTGCGTAGCCACTCATTGCGAGGAAAGCGATGACAGAAAGGCAACGAAAAACGGAAAGGCGCATATCAGCCATCACATGAAACGACATATCGTATATCGTAACGTGGGCCGGCAAGCTTACAAGCCGCTTGCGCGTCGGCGCGTCATTCAGGACCCGGCGAGGCGTCGGGTTCGTGCTGTCGTGCCGGTAAAGGAGACGTCGCTGCTCAAAGCGCGGCCAAGGAATAGCTCGCCCATGCGGCTGGGCTCAGGACGACGGCGGCGGTCAATGCGACGATGAAGAGACGCAGGATCATCAAAACCTCCTGGCGGAACGCCGAGAATGTTCTCCCACGGGCTCCTTCCACCTGCCGTGCGCCGCCGCACGGCTTGCTCCCGCGACGTTCTCAAGCTACGCCATAGCCTTATGACCCGCACCGCGCTCTATACCGGCAGCTTCGACCCCGTCACCAACGGCCACATCGATGTGGTGCGTCAGGCCTGCCGCGCGGCCGACAGGATCGTGATCGCGATCGGCGTTCATTCCTCGAAAACACCGATTTTTTCGGCCGACGAGAGGGCCGAGCTGCTTCGGGCGGTGTGCGAGCCGATCCTGAAGGCTCAGGGCACCGCATTGGAGGTCGTGACCTTCAACGATCTGGCGGTCGATGCCGCGAGGCGCCATGGCGCGTCGCTAATCGTCCGGGGGCTACGGGACGGCACGGATTTCGACTACGAGATCCAGATGGCTTCCATGAACGCCACCATGGCGCCGGAGGTTCAGACGGTCTTCTTCGCCGCCTCGCCGCCGGTTCGCCCCATCACCGCCACGCTCGTGCGCCAGATCGCGGCCATGGGCGGCGACGTCTCGGCCTTCGTGCCGGACCTTGTCGCAAAGCGGTTGAAAGACAAATTCAAGCGGCAGTGACGCCGCCCAATCCCCAAAGGAGACTTTCTTATGAAGCGTTTGCTCGCAGCCGGTGCGCTCGTGCTCGCCAGCCTCGTTCCCGCCGCCGCCCAGCAGGCCGCAGACCCCCAGAACACGATCTTCCTCGACACCAAGGATGGCCGCGTCACCATCCGCCTACGCCCGGACCTCGCGCCCAAGCATGTGGCGCAGATCAAGGCTCTGGCGAAGCGCGGCTTCTATGACGGCGTAGTGTTCCACCGGGTGATCGACGGCTTCATGGCTCAGACCGGCGATCCGACCGGCACCGGCACGGGCAAGTCCGACCTGCCCAATATCCCCGCCGAGTTCACGCAGACCCCCTACAAGCGCGGCTCCGTCGGCATGGCCCGGTCGCAGAGCCCGGATTCGGCCAACAGCCAGTTCTTCATCTGCTATGACGGCTGCGGCCCGCTCACCGGCCAGTACACCCTCTTCGGCGAAGTCGTGTCCGGTATGGACGCGGTCGACAAGATCAAGAAGGGCAATGCGGCCAACAACGGCATGGTCACGAATCCCGACAAGATCGTGAAGATGCAAGTGGCCGCCGACGCGAAGTAATGCGGTCTGGCCCCCTGATCCGAGCGTGGCGGGTTTCCGCCGCGCTTCTTCTCACTATGCCCGGAGCGGTGCCTCTGGCCGCGCAGGAGCGGCCGGAAACACCGAGCGGCGTGGTGAGGCCGCGGGCCGATTCAACGCGCGTCGAGCGCGTCAACCGCCTGAGCGAGGTCTTCGACGCCATTCAGGCGTGTTGGCGACCGCCTTCGGGAAGCGGGTTTTCGGGGCAGGAAATCACGCTGCAGATCAGCTTCAAGCGCAGCGGCGAGGTTCTGGGTCAGCCAAAAATCCGTTACTACAATCCCGGAACCCAACCGGAGCTGCGCGAAGCGTTCACGCGCTCCGTCCGTCAGGCTTTCGAACAATGCACGCCGCTTCCCGTGACCGAGAGCCTCGGCGCAGCGATTGCCGGACGTCCCTTCATCTTCCGTTTCGTCGATACCCGGCCTATGTGAGCGGGCAGGCCAAATCTGACGTCACTCTTTCAAGAGCCATCCTAGGAGAATTTCATGGCAGACCCGGAAAACACCCTTATTCTCGAAACCACCAAGGGCCGCGTAGTCATTGAGCTGCGCCCCGACCTCGCGCCCAAGCACGTCGAGCGCATCAAGACGCTTGCCCGCCAGGGCTTTTATGACGGCATCGCCTTCCACCGCGTCATCGACGGTTTCATGGCCCAGACCGGCTGCCCGCAAGGCACCGGCACCGGCGGTTCGGATTTGCCCGACCTCCAGGCCGAGTTCAACGCCGAGCCGCATGTGCGCGGCATCTGCTCCATGGCGCGGACGAACTATCCGCATTCCGCGAACTCGCAGTTCTTTATCGTCTTCGACGACGCCCGATTCCTCGACAAGCAATACACCGTCTGGGGCAAGGTGACCGAAGGCATGGAGAACGTGGACAAGATCAAGCGCGGCGAGCCTGTGCGCGAGCCGGACCGGATCGTCTCCATGAAGGTCGCGGCGGACGCCGCTTAAGGCATCTGGCGCTGTATACTCTCCTCCCCCTTGTGGGGAGGAGTTGGAGTGGGGGTGTGGGGGCTTTGCTCATTCAGGTCTGTGCCGCCACCCCCACCCTAACCCTCCCCCCAAAGGGGAGGCGACGCATTTGGCGCTCAGCCGCTCCTGCCTCTTCGAAGTTTCTGTCTCATGCGCGTCGATCTTTTCGATTTTGATCTTCCCGAAGACCGGATCGCGCTCCGCCCCGCGGAGCCGCGCGACGCCGCGCGGCTGCTCGTGGTGCGGCCCGAGGCGACGTCGTTCGAGGATCGCGTCGTCCGCGATCTACCCGACCTGCTGGAGCCCGGCGACGTGCTGGTGCTCAACAACACCAAGGTCATTCCCTCGCGGCTTTACGGCCTGCGCGTGCGTGAGGAAACGGCGGCGCGGGTCGAGATCATGCTGCACAAACGGGAGGGCGCGGATCGCTGGCGCGCCTTCGCCCGCCCGGCAAAGAAGCTTCATATCGGCGACCGAATCCGTTTCGGGGATTCGTCCGAGAGCAATGTATGCGAATTGGTGCATCTCGATGCCGAAGTGGAGGAAAAGGGCGAGGCTGGCGAGGTCACGCTTCGCTTTGCGTTCTCAGGCCCCGCTCTTGATGAGGCCATCGCCCGGCTCGGCGAGCTGCCGCTGCCCCCTTACATCGCGGGAAAACGCGCCACCGATGACAAGGATCGGGCCGATTATCAGACGGTCTATGCGCGTGACGAGGGCGCGGTCGCTGCACCCACGGCCGGTTTACATTTCACCGACGACCTGTTCCGCCGCCTCGACGAGCGCGGCATAGCCCGCCATTTCGTGACGCTGCATGTGGGCGCGGGCACGTTCTTGCCCGTAAAGGCGGACGACACAGCCGAGCACCGGATGCACGCGGAATGGGGTTCGATCACCGAGGAAACCGCGCGGGCGCTCAACGAGGCCAAGGCGCGGGGAGGGCGCATCGTTGCCGTCGGCACGACCTCGCTCCGGTTGCTGGAAAGCGCGGCGCGCGAGGACGGCACCATCGCGCCGTTCTCCGGAGACACTGCCATTTTCATCACGCCGGGCTATCGCTTCAAGGCGGTGGATGTGCTGATGACCAATTTCCATCTGCCGCGGTCGACTCTGTTCATGCTGGTCTCGGCCTTTGCGGGGCTGGAGCGCATGCGCGCGGGCTATGAATACGCGATTGGGAACGGCTATCGGTTCTATTCCTACGGCGATGGCTCTCTGCTGTTCCGGTCGTAGCGTCTTTCACGCCGGGGCAAGGCTATCGACGTTGTCGCGGTCCGAGCAAACGCGGTTGCGTCCGCTATTCTTCGCCGCATAAAGCTGTCTGTCGGCTCGGCTCATGAGCTGCTGCAGGGTTTCGCCCGGCCGATGGTCCGCGACGCCGAAACTCGCCGTGGTGGCTGACATTCCGTGAATTCCCTCAGTACCCGAGGCTTCGAACAGCGCGCGAACGTGCTCCGAAAAACCAGTTGCGCCGCTCGGCGCACATTCGGCGAGAAGCACGGCGAATTCTTCGCCGCCGATCCGCCCGACAATATCGTTCCGCCGAACATGCGCGGTCAGAAGCTCCGAGAGCATTTTGATGACGCGATCGCCCGCTGGATGGCCGTAATCGTCGTTGATGCGCTTGAAATGATCGATATCGCAAACGATTAGGCAGATGGGATGAAACCTGCCGCTCGAAATCACGGCAGAGGCTGTCTCGTCGAAGCCGCGTCGATTGTAGGCCCCGGTCAGGGCGTCCGTGGTGCTCTGCTTTTTAAGGTCGTTGGTGATGTCGACGGCGACGGCGGAAAGCAGCGCCAACCCGATGAGCACGGCGCTGACGATGAGCGAGAAACGAAGAGCGAGCCAGAACGGCGCATCGCTGAAAGCCATCAGGTTGGAATCGACTTCCCCTGGCTTGATGGTCAGCAGCGGCCGCAGGATGAGCTGAATGCTCAGCACCAGAAAGAGCCAGAAGATGACCTTATCGACAGGATGATCGTAGCGCGATGGGCGGATGCGATGGGCCGCGACCGCGAAAAGCGATCCGCATCCGAAGCTCACGATGTAGATGCGTGTGATTAGGCTGTTGTCGAAATAACGATAATAAAAAGCCGCGATCAGCGTTGCCGTTAATATGATCGCCGTCTGAAGATAATTCAGATTATTGTTTTTTCTCTTTAGGCATCCTTCGGTCAGCAGTGTGACGCAGCATAAATATAGTGCCGTGGAAAGAAACGTATTCCGTCCGATGCCTTCTGGTGCGATGAATATAGGTGAGCTCGTCGCTAGCGTATAAAAGGTAGCTCCGCCCGCGAGGTGCAAAACATATGTAAAATTGCGATGGTACGACCACAAAGCCAATAAGAAGATCGTAAATATGGTGCCGATGACGGGGCTCACGATCTGCACCAATTGATATCCGCTCATGAAATGGAACCCTTCAATGTTCCTTGGGGCAGGGAGCAGTAAACGATCCTTGTCGAGGCCTCGCGTATTGTCGTTGATGATATATAATTAAATACCATAACCCATCTTTTGCAGTTTCTACGAGTTATGTCGTTTCATAACGTGTCCGATATGGAGCGCAATTCTGGCGACGATAGTCGATGGAGCGTATGTAGCTGTGAATTATTAATAGTTTACGTATTTTATTGCCACGATCTTTTGACAGACGATTCCCCGGGGCGGTTCCACCGCCAATTATTCATGCGTAACCGCTTTGTTCAGCCGTTAAATGAGTGTTTTCCTGACCGATTGCTTTAGCGCTCGATCAGGCTCGTCCGCCGCTTCCCCTCATGCCCATGATCGGGGATAAGACGGCGGAGTTTTTGCAGGATCACCAATGACCACCGATCAATTCACCTTCACCGTCACCAAGACCGATGGCGCGGCCCGGACCGGCGAGATCCGTATGCCGCGCGGCGTCATTCGCACACCGGCCTTCATGCCGGTCGGTACGGCGGCGACCGTGAAGGCAATGTATCCGGATCAGGTGAAGGCTCTCGGCGCGGACGTGGTGCTCGGCAACACCTATCACCTCATGCTGCGGCCGTCAGCGGAGCGGGTCGCGCGGCTCGGCGGGCTGCACAAATTCATGAACTGGCCCTATCCGATCCTCACCGATTCCGGCGGTTTCCAGGTCATGTCCCTGTCGGCGCTGCGCAAGATCGATGAGAGCGGCGTCACCTTCCAGTCGCATATCGACGGCTCGACCCATGTGATGACGCCGGAGCGCTCCATAGAGATTCAGGGGCTGCTCGGCTCCGACATCCAGATGCAGCTTGACGAATGCGTGAAGCTGCCCTGCACCGAGGCGGTGGCGGAAAAGGCCATGCGCCTGTCCTTGCGCTGGGCGGAGCGCTGTCGCGTTGCTTTCGGCGAGCAGCCGGGCCGGGCCATGTTCGGCATCGTGCAGGGCGGGGAGGTGGAGCGTCTGCGGATCGAGAGCGCGAAGGAACTGGCGAACCTCGACCTGAAGGGCTACGCCATCGGCGGTCTTGCGGTCGGCGAGCCGCAGGATGTGATGCTGCGGATGATCGAGACCGTCGAGCCGTACATGCCGAACACCAAACCACGCTACCTCATGGGCGTCGGAACGCCGGACGACATCGTGGAATCGGTCCGGCGCGGAGTCGATATGTTCGATTGCGTCATGCCGACCCGCGCGGGACGCCACGGACTGGTCTTCACCCGCTTCGGCCGCATGAATCTCCGCAACGCGAGATTCGCGGAAGATACGCGGCCCCTCGATGCGGAATCGAAATGCGCCGCGTCGAACACCTATTCGCGCGCCTATCTCCACCACCTCGTCCGCTCGAACGAGATTTTGGGCATGATGCTGCTGACCTGGAACAACCTGGCCTATTACCAGGAATTGATGGCGGGCCTGCGCAAGGCCATCGCGGAGGGCCGGCTTGAGGATCACATCGGCGAGGTTAAGGAAGGCTGGGCGAAGGGAGAGCACGACGGCAAGGTCGAGGCGGGGGCTGGAGCCGTGGCGGCAAGCGCCTAAGGCGAGAGACTGAGCAAGAGAGTGCCTTTGGAAAAATTTACTTAGGCACCTCGCCTCGATATTATGAAATCAAGTTAACGGACGGCATGATGATCTAGATAGAAGACAAATCTATGAGTTGACGGTCTGTCTTCGCACTCCGAGGATGACACCCGCAGCGCTTAGATCTTTAACGTCATACGCGCTTAGCGAAGGGTCGATAGCTGAGGGCAGCTTTGAAGGATCACCGGGTAAAACCTTCATAGTGACGAAGGCTAGTTCTAATTCATCCGCGATGCGCTGCCAATCAGATGGCCGGAGGCGGTTGCCGCGACGATCACAGTCCGCTTCAGTCCAGTCTGTATTCGCAGCTAAGAACGCAAACGGCTCCCTGTGAAAATCTCGATGATCTTCGACATGGATACGGTGGATCATAGTTCCATCAGGTCTTAACATAGCAAATAGGTTTGAAAATATCGGGTTAGCCGCACTAACTGGTACGTGCTCAAGCACAGAGGTCGACGTGATTACGTCGAAAGCCCGATCGAGAGGGCCCCGCGCCGCATCAAAGGGTGCAATGTAGCTAATCCCGAGTTCAGCAAGCCCTTCCAAAGACCAATCCCTGCGCCGCAGTAGGCCCATGAGACGCGCTTGAACGTTGTCGGGAGTGTCGTATCTGCCGAGTGTCGCAACAATCTTTTCTGGGTCAACACCTCGGCAAGCAACCGATACCTCTGCTGGCTGCAGGATCGGGAAATAGTCCACTGCAACGACTTCCCGAGCTCCGGCAAGGTGATAGACGAGAGCTTCAGATAGGAGATGACCAGAGCCAAACTCAAGACAGTGCGCCCCTGATAAGCGTTCAATGCCGCCCCACGCCATCATCTCAGCCAGCTGAGTGGAGATGAGGTCCAGTCGCTTTGCACCGGTCGCAAGCCGCTTTGCGCGAAGATACTGCACCCATCCGGGGGCATGTCCTGCGCTGTTCATGAGGATTTTCAAATGCTCACGCCAGCGCCCAGGAAGAGCGCGAAAAATTCCAATGGCGGACGCTGAGATTGTTTCTGTCGATTTTCTCATCGCGGAGAATCTAAGCCCCACGTAAGACATTTTTCAATCAAGAATGGAAAGTTTGACGAAAGAATAAGATATGTTGTTATATTGCCAATAGGGAGAGGGCTAATATGAGTGCCTTCACAAAGGTTTCCTTAGGCGCCACGCCTCGATATTACGAAATCAAGTTAACAGACGGCGATTTTGATCTAAATCGCAGCTTTCGCTTCGCGGCTGTGACCGCAGATGCGGTCATGCCGGATGATTATGTCCTCGGAACTGAGGCTCTACGTTTCGATCTGAACAATTTTCGGTTCGAGAGAGTGACCACAGGCTCTCCGCGCAAAGATAAACACGAGTGGCAGCCGAGAATATCGCCGGATGGCCAGACCGTAATATTCAAAACCGATAAGGGCTTGGTAAGCAAAAATTTCGCCACCGGAGCCCTGACCACTGCGCATGAAACTCATGCTCCCGATCACACGGGAGGGTCTGTTAAATCCGCCGATGGATCGATCCTTTCTCTCGGAGGCGCCTATTCGGCCGCCATGATCGAAACGAGTGGCGGTGAGTATTCGATCGTCATTACAGCGAAGGCAACCGGGAAATTCGTTACCGTTCCGACCATGGCGGCCGGTGCTTTTGAAACGGATAGCAAACCCTTGGTCACCGCAATCTCCAACGATGGACGTTTCGTTCTTTATCAGGATTTCGAGAGCACTTTTTACGGCGATCGGCCGGCCGACCACGTCGTCGATATCGTGCGCTACACGACTATGCAGGCGGCTAAGGAAGACCGAGATTTGGTTATGGACATCGGCACGATGGGTGCTTCGAAAGTATTCGTCGATTGGGGAGACGGCTCACGCGTCACTGAGACCGCAGGGAGGGGCGCGACGACCTTGATGCACGGCTATGGGGCTGACGGGACCTATCACGTTACGCTCAAGGCCCTCTGCTCGTCCACGACCACCCAGCAACGAACCGCGATTGTCGCCAGCACTGCCAACACGGGTGAGGTGCAGCAAAACCTGTCGGGGACGGCCGGGCATGACATCGTTCTCGGCTCTCCGGGTTCCGACGCTGTTGCTCTCGGAGGCGGGGATGATATCGCACGCACAGGAGCGGGGGACGACATCCTTCGAGGAGGACTCGGCAACGACACGCTGATCGGTGGCTCGGGCAGGGACATCTTCATCTTCGATACCAAGCCGAACAAGAAGACGAACCTCGACAAGATCGTTGACTTCAACGTCAAGGAGGACACGATCTGGCTCGATAATGCGATATTCAAGAAGCTCGGCACGGGCACGGAAATCAAGCCAGTCATGTTGAACAAGGCGTTCTTCATCATCGGCAATCATGCCAAGGACAAGAACGACTACATCTACTACGACAACAAAACGGGTATCCTATCCTACGATGCCGATGGATCGGGTGCGGGCGCCGCAGTGGAGCTGGCAATCCTGACCAGGAATCTCAAAATGACTGCGGCAAACTTCTTTATTATTTAACGGAATCGGGCGGTCGACCCGTGGTGAACCGGCCGCCTGTAACACCGCAATCATCGCGATCGACGCGCCCCGACCCCTACTATCCCACCGCCTTCAGGTACCGGATCGGCCGACCCGGCGCGATCATCTCCGCTGCTGCGATGATGCCTTGCGCGTCGATGCCGAAATGGCGGTAGAGGTCCTGCACGGTGCCGGTCTGGCCAAAGTGCTCCACGCCAAGCGAGCGGGTGCGGTGGCCCATGACGGAGCCGAGCCAGGCCAGCGTTGCCGGGTGACCATCGATCACCGTCACGAGTCCACAATGGGGCGGAAGCTCGCCGAGCAGGCGCTCGATATGGGAGCGGGCATGGACAAGGCCGCGTTCGCGGGCGCGCTGCGCCGCCGTCCAACCCGCATTGAGCCGGTCGGCCGAGGTGATGGCGAGGAGGCCGATGTCGCGTCGGTCCTCGGCCATGAGCCCCACCGCTTCGATGGCCTCCGGCGCGACGGTGCCGGTATAGGCGACAACGACCTGAGCATTCGGGCCGGGTTTGCGCATCCAATAGGCCCCGTCGACGATGTCGGCGGCGAGTTCCGGCGTCATCGCGCGTTGCGGCTGGTCGATGGTGCGGGTGGACATGCGAAGATAGACCGAGCCGCCGGTCTCGTCGCGCAACCAGGTGCGCTCGCTCGGCTCACCCTCGCCATTGCGCTGGAGATAATCGAAGGCCCAGCGCATGACGACGGACAGTTCGTCCACGAAAGCGGGCTCGAACGAGGCCAACCCATCCTGCGCGAGGCCGATCAGCGGCGTCCCGATGGATTGATGTGCGCCGCCTTCCGGCGCGAGCGTCACGCCAGACGGCGTTGCCGCGATGATGAAGCGAGCGTCCTGATAGCAAGCATAGTTCAACGCATCGAGACCGCGCGCGATGAAGGGATCGTAGAGCGTGCCGATGGGAATGATCCGCTCACCGAAAAGCGAATGCGACAGGCCCAGCGCCGAGAGCAGGATGAACAGATTCATCTCGGCGATGCCGAGCTCGATATGCTGACCCTTGGGGCTGAAATCCCAGGTGAAGGTCGAGGGAATGCGTTCGGACTTGAACAGGTCCTTCATTTCCTGCCGCGCGAAGAGGCCGCGCCGGTTCACCCAGGCTCCGAGATTGGTGGACACCGTCACATCGGGCGCGGTGGTGACGATGCGGTCGGCCAGGGGCTCAGATGAGCGCGCCAACTCGTTGAGGATGAGGCCGAAACCCTGCTGGGTGGACATGCTCGGCTGCGCGGGCGTCGTGAGTGCGCTCGGCACCGGAATGGCGGGTGCATCAAAGCGGCGTTTGCCGCGCGCGTTGAAAGGCACGGATTTCAGGAACTTCTGCAAATCCGCTTCCGGCAGGCTCAGGCCTTCGAACTTGTCCCATTCATGGCCCGGCCGCACTTTCGCGGAGGCGCGATAGCCTTCCATCTGCGTTGGGGTGAGCAGGCCCGCATGGTTGTCCTTGTGACCCGCGAGCGGGAGGCCCATGCCCTTGATGGTGTAGGCGATGAACACCGTCGGCCGGTCGTGGTCGATGGACTCGAACGCCTCAACCAGACTCGGCAGATCATGCCCACCGAGATTAGCCATGAGCCGCGCCAGTTCCTCGTCCGACCGCTTCTCGATGAGCCGCGTCACGGGGCCCTGGTCGCCGAGATCGTCGAGGAGCCGCTTGCGCCACGCGGCGCCGCCCTGAAAGGTGAGGGCGGAATAGAGTTGGTTGGGGCAGGAATCGATCCAGTCGCGCAAGCGCTCGCCGCCGGGCTCGCGGAAAGCCTCCTGCATCAGCGAACCGTGCTTCAGCACCACGACATCCCAGCCGAAGGAGCGGAAGATCGATTCGAAGCGGGCATAGAGCCCCTCGCGCACCACCGCATCGAGGCTCTGGCGGTTATAGTCGATGATCCACCAGGTGTTCCGGATACCCTGCTTCCAGCCTTCCAGCAGGGCCTCGAAGATATTGCCCTCGTCCATCTCCGCGTCCCCGACGAGGGAGATCATGCGGCCTTCAGGCTTGTCCTTCGCCCAGCCGTGCTCCTTCACGTAATCCTGCACGAGGCTGGCAAAGAGCGTCTGCGCCACGCCGAGGCCGACCGAGCCGGTGGAGAAATCCACATCGTCGATGTCCTTGGTGCGGGAGGGATAGGATTGCGCGCCCTTGTAGCCCCGGAAATTCTCAAGCTTCTCGCGCGTTTGATGACCCAGAAGATACTGGATCGCGTGGAAGATCGGGCTCGCATGGGGCTTCACCGCAACCCGGTCTTCCGGCTTCAGCACGGCGAGGTAGAGCGCCGTCATGATGGTGGAGAGCGACGCCGAGGATGCCTGGTGCCCGCCGATCTTCAACCCGTCCTTGTTGGGGCGCAGGTGATTGGCGTTGTGGATCGTCCAACTGGAGAGCCACAAAATCTTGCGCTCGAATTCGGCCAGATACGGCAGGCGAGGATCGGTCATCGGGACAACTCAAGGGATGGGGACGCTGGCGGAGGATAGACACAGGATCAGCGCGCCGACAATCGCGACATAAAGGACGCGCCGCGCAGGGGGGATGTTACATGTGGTAGTCGGCCGCCACGGTCTGGTCGGTGCCGCGGGTGGCGCGAATCGGGTTCAGAACCAGCGAGAGGACGATCGACACCGCGAAGTTCAGACCGAGCGCATAGAGAGCCGCGTAACCGGGGATCGTGAGCCCATCGAGGGAGAAGGGCACCACGGCCGATTGGAAACCTTGCGACGCCGCCATCCAGGTTCCGGTGACGATGCCGACAGCCCAGCCGATCAGGAGCGCCCAGGGGTTCAACCAGGCGGAATAGAGGCTGACGATCACGGCAGGGATGGTCTGACTGATCCAGATGCCGCCAAGGAGCTGGAGCTGAATGGCATATTGCAGGGGTAGGAAGATGATGAAGATGAGTGCGCCGAATTTCACGATCAGCGACACGATCTTGGCGTTCTGCGACTCCTGCTTCGGCGTCCGGTCGGGGTTGATGAACGGCACGTAGATGTTGCGCGTGAAGAGGTTCGAAGCCGCAATCGACATGATGGCGGCGGGCACCAATCCGCCGATGGCGATGGCCGCGAACGCGATGCCCACGAACCAATCCGGGAAGGAGTGGAGAATCAGCGCCGGTACGGCGAAGTTCGATCCGTAGCGGGCAAATTGCGGAACGAATTCCGGCAGCTTGTCGACATTGACCGCCAAGGCCATGAAACCGGTGAGCGCCAGAAGCCCGAGCAGAAACGAATAGGCGGGCAGGTACGCCGCGTTGCGACGGATCACTTCGCGGCCGCTCGAACTCAGGATCGCCGTCATCGTGTGCGGATAGAGAAAGAGCGCGAAGGCCGAGCCCAGCGCCAGCGTCGCGTAGGCCGAGTATTGGCCGAGATTGCCTTCCTTCGGCGGCGTGAGCAGGAGTTTCGCCTCGGGAACAGCCGCGAACAACTTGGCATAGCCGCCGATCTCTATTGGGATCACGACGACCATCGCGATCACCGTGATGTAGATCAGCGTATCCTTGACCACGGCGATCATCGCCGGGGCCCTAAGCCCGCTGGTATAGGTGAAGGCGGCCAGAATCACGAAGGCGATGATCAGCGGCAGATCGCCGAGGAAGCCGGGCGCCTGCACGCCCATCGCGCCGATCACCACCTCGATGCCCAGCAGTTGCAGCGCGATATAGGGCATGGTCGCCACGATGCCCGTCACCGCCACTGCGAGCGCAAGCCAACGGTTGCCGTGTCGTCCCTGAATGAAATCGGCGGCGGTGATGTAGTTGTGCTTGCGCGCCACCGCCCACATCCGCGGCAGGATGAGGAAAACGAGCGGATAAACCATGATGGTGTAAGGCAGCGCGAAGAAGCCGATGGCCCCCGCGCCGAAGACAAGGGCCGGAACGGCGATAAAGGTGTAGGCCGTATAGACGTCGCCGCCGAGCAGAAACCAGATGACCACCGTGCCGAGGCGCCGTCCAGCGAGCCCCCATTCATGCAACTGGTCGAGATCGCCGCGCCGCCAATTGGCGGCGACGAAGCCGATGGCCGTGACGAACCCGAAGAGCAGGACGAAAATGATCAATGCGGTCCAGTTCATGTCCGTCTCCTAGGGACAAGCGGCTCGCCACCGGGGTCGTGCTAGCCGATCCTGCGGTGCACCAGAATGATCAGGCCCGAGGTCAGGAATACCCAGGCAAATTGATACCAATAGAAGAACGGGATGCCCCACAGGCGCGGCTCGACGGTGTTGTAGAACGGCACCCAGAGCAGGGCGATGAAGGGGATGAACAGCGGTAGCGTCCAGGCGCTCCACCGGGGCGGCCGGGTCTCAAGGGGATCGGGCATCGCAATGCCTCCCTCGGTCAGAGGTTCCGCAAACCTGCCCATGATGCGGCCGGCTTGAACCTAACTAAAGAAGCGGAACGGTTCGCGTTGGTTCCACGGGCGATCCTTCATTCCCGTCGCTAGCAGCTGCCGGCGGCGGGATGCTCGAGGCGATGATCCGGCTCTTCCTTCGGCATGCACGAGATAAACCGGGGGCAAGAGGCATTTTCGATTGACCGCGCCGCTGAGAGCCCCTATTTCGGGCTCACCTCTGGGAGCGCGTAGCTCAGCCGGTAGAGCATCTGACTTTTAATCAGAGGGTCCTGGGTTCGAGTCCCAGCGCGCTCACCATCTCAAACCCTTAACCGGCAAGGGTTTTTCGTATTTTTTGAGTAGTCCTCCGACTTGAATGCGTTCGGGTAACGCGGAGGGTAACGGCAGGCGAAGGTGTCCGAGTGGACGTCTGTCGCGACACACGTTGTAATCAGCACCCGAACATCTGAAAAGCGGCCACGCGCGGACCTTCACTGTTCCTCTCACGGTCGCATTTTGACCCGCAGCAGCCATTCCTTGCGGAAATTTCTGCCTGAACTGTCGCGCTCTGTTCGACGAAAGAGCCCGACTGCGCTTACGATTGAGCGGAGCCATCCATCCGCCCATCCTCGGTCCCTATACAAAAGCGGCCGCCCGCGGAAGGTGATCTGGATGGCATGGTGGGCGTGCAGGCGGGTGGGCGGAGCTGGCCCTCGCGCGCGGGCAGCACGTCGAACGCCCAGAGGCTGGCGCCCTCCCACAGCACGATCCGGCCTCTCCCTACGATCCTCACGCGTTCCGCCAGCAATCTCCGTTTCCCTTCAAGGCCTGCCACCCGAGATTCGACGGCAGAAGTCAGCAGCTATGTTCAAGCGCCGCGCCGTCTCCGGCGGATAGATGGCGCCGCTCTCATAGCTCGCCCGAAAGGAGCCCACATGCTGACCGTGACTTCCCGCCGCGCGCTGCTGCCCGGCATTCCTGTTCTCCGGTTCGCCGGCGGCGGCGTCACCGCGGGCGCGATGATGCGCTCCCTTTCCGATGGTCTCGGTCTCGCGCTCGAGAAGTCCGCGGCGGCAGGCCGTTGAGCTCGCGCTGGCGCTCCCTTGGCGCCGCCACCTCACAGCCGAATGTGATTTGGCTCAACCGCGACGAGTTCTCGGACCATCTGCTCCGAGATCTCGGAATCCTTGATGGGGACCGCTCCGACCGGGGAGCCTTCTATGGAGTGGTCACCACGAGCCTTTCCGAAGCACCACGCGGCCGGGATGATGATGATGCGCTTCGACGTCGTCCGATGAATCGAACGAGGAACATGGTTGTGAACAATAGAACATTCAGCTTGCGTACGTCGCTGCGCCTTTCGGCCTGGCTGCTGCTCGTGGGACAGCTCCTGTACATCGTGGTCACCCGGTTTCACGCCGGTGGGGACGCCAATAACCATCCCGTCGTGTTCGCTGAGTACGCCGCCAACGGGATCTGGACGGCCGTGCACCTCGGCCAGTTCGCGAGCATGGCGATGCTGCTCGCGGGCCTGCTCGCCCTGTTGTTCGCCCTGGACGTCCAGGATGGAACGGCGAGATGGGCGGGTCGATTCGGTGCCGCTTCGGCGGCAGCGACGCTGGCGCTGTACGGCGTCCTCCAGGCGGTGGACGGGGTCGCCCTCAAGCAGGCCGTGAACGCGTGGGCGAGCGCCCCGGACGCCGAGAAGGCGGCGCGCTTTGCGAGCGCCGAGGCAATCCGCTGGCTCGAGTGGGGAGTGAGGAGCTACCAGGACTTCGCGCTGGGTCTCGCTTTGCTCCTGTTCGCGGCCGCTGTGGTGCAGACGGCTTGGGTCCCGCGGCCGATAGCCTACCTGATGGGCCTCTCCGGCCTCACCTACCTGGTGCAGGGCTGGGTGGCCGGCTCCGAGGGCTTCTCGCCGACGCAGTCGGTCGCAATCGTGCTGGCCTGGGTCCTGAGCCTGGTGTGGATGATCTGGCTGGTCGTCGTCGCCTGGCGGATGCAAGATTCGGAGATAGCCGATGAAGGCGGGGGCCTCCCCGCCTTTATCTAGCAATCCTGCGGTCGACTACCTCGAGCGGAAGTGTTGCAAAATGTTCGGTAACTCTACCGCCCGACGGATTGCGATCTTACTGCTGAACCGACACAACGGGGTTACCGGCATTTGCCCTTTGAGTCGTTTTCTCCAGGTAGCACATAGGTAGCCAGACGCTTTTTCAGCTCTTCCTCCTGGAAGCTGCACGAGTGGGCGCTGGCGTGGGCCGCTCCGGCTAATCGCGAGCTGCACTGCTCCAATACATAGTTGCCGTTGGGTCACATCCGACAGGAAAGCTTATCTGTGGCCATCGATCTGGTGGACTGCGAGGAAGCTAATCTTAAGGTGCCCCGACACTTCAGGCCGCCTGACGTGTGCCGCGCCGCCACCAGGAGGGACCATGCGCCAGTCTTCCCATACTCTCATCGAGCCGGGTCCAAAGGGCTCGATGCAGACATTGGAGCCCAACGCACCATTCTCGCATGCGGCCTTGCTGGTGTCAGCCTCGACAGCTGTGCTGGCCCTCCTGATGGGAGCTGCTCAAGCTATACCACCCAATACCGTGGTCCAAGGAGCGCCCGTTACGGTACCCGGTACCCAGTCCTCGCCCTGGGACATCCCAAACAACCTCATGGTTGGTAATACGCTCGACGGCACCTTGACCATTGAGTCTGGCGGCCAGGTCCGCGGCATCACGGCCCGTGTCGGCTCCGACAACGTCACGGGTACGGTGTCGGTGCAGGACGCAAATTCGGTATGGACCAACACCGGCGCTATCACCATCGGCACAGGCGCTGTCGGTGTTGGTTTCCTGAATATCCTGAATGGAGGGAGCGTCAGCAACACGACCGGACAGGTCGGCGACAACGCCGGCGGGACGGGCACCGTGACCGTGAGCGGCTCCGGCTCGCAATGGACCAACAGCCAGACACTCGTCGTTGGGTGGTATGGCAATGGCACCGTAACTATTGCCAATGGCGGAGCTGTCAGTGCCCCCACCACCTGGATGGGAGTGGTTCCAGGGGCACAAGGGACATTGACCCTCAGTGGTACAGCCGGGAATCGAGGCGTGCTGACGACCGGCGTCATGGCGAAGGGGCTTGGCGACGGGCGGACTGGCGATGTCACGCTCAATCTCAACGGCGGTATCCTGCGCGCCAGCGCCGACAAGACCTATTTTCTCGCCGATAAGGCTGACTATCGCTATGGCTTTGCTCCGGGGGATGTGGTGATCGGCACCGGTGGTGCCTTCATTGACAGCAACGGCCACAATATCGGCATTTCAGCAGCGCTTGGTGGCGCAGGTGGCCTAACCAAGCTCGGTGCGGGGACTCTGACGCTTTCCGGCGCCAACGCCTATTCCGGCGGCACGACGATCTCGGGCGGCACCCTTGTGGCCAATACGACCAGCCTCAAGGGGCCGGTTCTCAACAATGCGGCTTTGGTGTTCAACCAGCCCGTGGACGGCACGTTCTCCGGCAACATCAGTGGGTCCGGATCGCTCACAAAGGACGGTGCCGGCGCCCTGACCCTGACAGGCACCAACACCTACACGGGTGGAACCCAGGTGAATGGCGGAACCCTGGTCATCGGCGCTCCCAATGCGCTCGCGATCGGCCCTGTCACGTTCGGTGGCGGTGTCCTCCGGTTCGATTATACGGGCGCGCTCGACCGCCCCATTACCGTCAGTCCAAGCGGCTTTACCGTCGATACCAATGGTAATGCGCAGACCATGTCCGCTCCGCTTTCAGGCAGCGGTCCGTTCACCAAGGCCAGCTCCGGCAGCCTGAACCTCACTGGAAACAGCCCATTGACCGGGCCCACCTCGGTTCAGGCCGGACGCCTTGCGGTGAATGGCTCGCTTGGGAGCTCGACCGTCACCGTCCAGAATGGCGCGACGTTGGGTGGCAACGGCACCATCGGCGGGCTCATTGTCCAGAACGGAGGCTTCGCGGCTCCGGGCAACTCGATCGGTACACTGCGTGTCGCCGGAAACGTGCTCTTCCAACCGGGCGCTATCTACTACGTTGAGGCAAACGCAGCTGGTCAAGCCGACCGGATCGACGCATCCGGCACGGCGACGCTCCAGGGCGGAACAGTCCAGGTTCTTGCCGAGCAAGGCATCTATTCGCCACGAACGACATACACGATCCTATCGGCAACAGGTGGGGTTTCGGGTCGGTTTGCGGCCGTCAGCTCCAATTTGGCTTTCCTGACGCCCACGCTGGGCTACGGCAATAATGACGTCACCTTAACGCTTGCGCGCGTCACCGAGCCAGCGCCGCCGCCCATCCCCGAGCAGGGGCCGCAGCCCATCGTCGGGCCACCGCCGCAGCCCATCGCCTTCAACTGGGTGGCGGTCACCACCAATCAGTTCCGCCCCGCCAATGCGATCGAGGCCTTGGGTGAAGGCAACCGGATCTTCGACACCGTGCTGGGCCAGAGTGTTGCAGGTGCTCGCCAGGCGTTCGATGCGCTTTCCGGCGAGGCGCATGCGAGTGTGGCGGCCACGGCCATGGCTGATGCACGCATCGTGCAGAGCAGCATCCTCGGCCACCTGCGCCGGCCGTTCGGCTACGACCAGGGTGCTTCTGTCAACGGCGCCTATGCAGCGGACCGGCCCGGTGCACAAGCTCAACCCGTCACTATCTCTTTTCCGGCCCTCGATCCGCGCCGCTTCTCCCTGTGGGGCGAGGGCTTCGGGTCATGGGGCAAGGTGCGCTCCAGCGGTAATGCCGCATCGCTCGACACTTCGACCGGCGGCTTCATTATCGGCGCTGATGCCTTGATCAGTCCGGCATACCGGGTCGGCGTAGCGGGCGGCTTCACCCGCACGTCCTTCGATATCGACGGCCGGCTATCCTCAGGAACTAACGAGAGCGTCTTCGGGGCGCTGTATGGTTCGGCAGCTTGGGGCGCCATCAACCTGCGGCTGGGCGCGTCCTACGCCGCGCATGACATCGACACGCAGCGCATTGTGCAGTTCCCCGGCTTCAGCGATGCCGTCAGGACCTCCCGTGGCGGCTCGACCGCGCAGGCCTTCGGCGAAGTGGGCTATCGCTTCGACCTGGCGCGGGTGCAGATCGAGCCGTTAGTAGGGGCCTCCATCCTGCGCCTGCGCACCGATGGCTTTCGAGAGGACGGCGGAGCCGCGGCCCTGATCGGCTACGGCCAGACCTATGATCTCGGCACCACCACCCTGGGCGTGCGAGCGGAAGCCCGCCTGAGCGATGAGGTGCCGCTGACTCTGCGCGGCCTGCTCGGGTGGCGGCATGCCTTTGGCGACGTGAAACCATCGGCCCTGATGGCGTTTGCGAGTGGAGCTTCTGCCTTCACTGTTTTGGGCACACCCATCGACCGTGACGCCCTAGTGGCGGAAGCTGGTCTGGATTGGCAGGTGTCGAAAGACATCGTTCTCGGTGTGTCGTACAGCGGCCAGATCGGGTCGCGGGCACAGGACCATGCTCTGAAAGGCAACTTCACCTGGAGATTCTGATTCTCCAGATGAGTCGCTGATCATGGAATCCTGTGCCGATCATCGGAGCCGCAGGGGACACCACAATGTCTCACCACAATGTCTGGTGTTGGCACATCACGGAAGTGCGCTGAATGTCTGCGTAGGACGGAAAACGATGCCGAGATACCGGACGGTACGCTCCATCTTGGTCCGTCCCAGATGCCCGGCTGGACTATGTTTCGCGCGTCTGCGGCTACTCACCGCCTCTGAGCGGACCCATCGCTCGGCAAGGTGCTCCTGGCCACTCCGATCGAGCCTGGTGATCTTCGATCCTCCGGAGCGGGATCGAGTCCGTAGATGTGTCAGGTCATCACTGGTGAAATGGCGCCAATGCGGCGCGAATGAAGTCGACCAATTGCTGCGCCACAAGGGAAAGCGGACGCCGGCTGGAGGTCAGAAGCCAGATATCCATGGATGTCTTCGGCAGCAGCGGGCGACGGACCAAACGGTCCGGCGGATAGTCCACTCCGACGAAGGGAGGGAGGATGGAGACACCGATTCCGTTTGCCACGAAGCTGCAGGCCGTCTCCGACATAGGCACTTCGATCCGGTTGCGCTTCTGTACGCCACGCATCTGGAACGCTCGATCAATCGTCATCAATGAGCAGTCATCTCTTTCCAGGGAGATGAAAGGCTCGTTCCGCAAATCCTCCACCCCGATGCAAGCCTTCCCTGCCAGCGGGTGCTGTGCCGGCAGGAAGCATACGAGATCGAACCGAACAACGGCCTCCGCCGTGACATCCGGATGGTCGAACGGAAGCACACTGAGGCCGATATCCACCTGTTGCCCCATGACGAGTTCCGCGATGCGCGGGGAGGCCCGGCTCTGAAGCGTTAGATGCAGGTCCGGCTGTTCGGCAAGAAAGGGTGAAAGAGCTTGCGGAAGGTAGCGTGTGGCCAAAGCCGGGAGCGCCGCCACTGTGACCTGTCCCCATTCGCGATTCCGCACGGCTGCTGCCACGCGCTCGATGCGTTCCGTGCCGGCGATCAACCGCTCCACTTCCGCCGCCACAAGCCGCGCTTCCAGCGTTGGAATCAGGCGCCCGTTGCTGCGCACGAAAAGTTTGAAGCCGCAGCTCTCGGCAAAGCCCTTCAACAGCTTGCTGACGGCGGGCTGCGAAATCCGCAATCTCTCTCCTGCATGCGTGACCGAGCCCGTTTCCATGAACGCATGAAAGGCTTCTATCTGCCTAATATTCATCGAGGCTCCCTCATCCGCACCGGACCGAGTCATGAGTTTTGGTTATAATGGACGGCAGAAAAGCAATTTGACAATCATATTTTGGGAACCTCTAATCCCTCCAAGAGCCGCAGCCAGACGGCAGGACGGGCCGGCTACGATCAATGACCTGCCTTTCTCAAAAAACAGTTGGCGTCCCCGTCAAATTGCAACCTTGGCGGGAGTTTCGTGTCGGCATCAGCTATAATCATAGGGGACAGAGCGTGATGAAATCAGCGATTTCCGTGGGAGCGTTGGCGATCTTGATATCGGCTGCGTCGCCCGCTTTGAGCGGCAGCCTTGTCGTATGCCTTGAGGGAAGTCCGGAGACCTTCAACCCGCAGCTGTCGAGCAACGCGACCACGAGCGCCGTCACAGGCCAGATCTATGATCAGCTCATATCGGTCAAGGCCGGAGGTTCCGAGCTCGAGCCGAGCCTTGCGGAAAGCTGGTCCGTTTCCGACGATGGAAAGACTTACACGTTCAAGCTACGGCGCGGGGTGCAGTGGCAGTCGAATAAGACGTTCAAGCCATCGCGTGAGTTCAATGCGGACGATGTCGTCTTCAGCTTCGAACGCATGATGAATGCCGATCATCCTTACAGCAAGGTCAATGGCGGGAACTACATAACGTTCAACACCAAGCTCGCGGATGTTCTCTCCTCGGTCAAAAAAGTCGACGACTATACCGTTCAATTCGTGCTGAAGGAGCCGCTAGCCCCTTTCACCGGCATCATGTCTCACCAGTCGCTGGTGATCCTCTCGGCCGAATATGCGGATCAACTGCTCAAGGCCGGCACTCCGGACTTGCTCGATCGGCAGCCGATCGGGACAGGCCCTTTTCAGCTCTCGGTGTATCAGACGAATGCGACGGTGCGGTTTAAGGCGTTTCATGACACCTGGGGCGAGAAGGTGAAGGATCCGTCGCGGACGCCGAAGGTCGATGATCTTATCATGCCGATCTCCGCAGACGCCTCCGTTCGCCTGCAACGCGCGCAGGCGGGTGAGTGTCACATTGCCATTTCGCCCAATCCTGCCGACCGCGAAGTCATCAAGAGCAGCGCCAAACTCAACCTCGTGGAAACGCCCGTTGCATCTTCCGGATTCCTCGCCTTCAACTTCAAAGAGAAACCCTTTCAGGACAAGCGTGTCCGCCAGGCACTTGCAGACGCGATCAATATGAAGAGCCTCGTCGATGTCGTCTTCGACGGTATGGGAGCGGTGACGGGGGCTGTGATCCCGGACTCCCTGTGGGGTCACAATTCCGATCTGAAGGGCCATCCCTACAACGTCGAAAAAGCGAAGGCTCTGCTTGCCGAGGCCGGCTATCCCAACGGATTGGAGACACAGATCTGGGCGCTTCCCGTGACGCGCCCCTACATGCCCAATGGACGCCGTGCCGCCGAGTTGATCCAGGCGGATTGGGCGAAGATCGGAGTAAAAGCAGAAATCGTGAGCTATGAATGGGGCGAGTACGTCAAACGCGCACGGTCAGGTGAGGCGAAGACCGGCATGTTCGGCGGCATCTGGGACTTCCCGGATCCAAGCCAGATTCCGAACAACTATTTCACCTGCAATTCGCAGGGCAAACCAAGCCCATCGAACATCGGATCGTGGTGCAACGACAAATTCAATGATCTTCTCGCCCGCGCCGGTCAGATAACCGACCAGAAGCAACGTTCGGATCTCTACAAGCAGGCGCAGATTGTGTTCAACGATGAAGTGCCCGCCGTCCTGTTCGGCAGTTCGTCGGCGCTGCTGGCCGTGAACAAATCGGTTTCCGGATTCGTTCCGGCCGTTTTCGGAACCAGCCGCTTCTCGGGTGTAACAGTCCCATAGCCGTATCCCATCACCACGAGCGGGCGGGGCAGAACCGAAGCGTTTGCCTCGTCCGATCTCACATGGCCGTGCGTTGCTTCCAAAAACCAGCGCGCGGCGCGTTTACCACTGCGGAGCTTGAAGATGCGTGTTGTTGTGATTGGCGCGGGAATCCTTGGATCCAGTGTCGCTTATCACCTTGCCATGAGGGGCATCCAAGTCGAGATCGTTGACGAGGGGCACCAAGGCAAAGCCACGTTGGCAGGAGCAGGAATCGTCTGTCCCTGGGCCACCAAGGCGACCGACCCTGAATGGTATGCTCTCTATGCGGCCGGAGCCCGATACTACGGCGACCTGGTGGAAGGCCTGACCCGGCGCGGAGAAGTCGAGATCGGCTACGGGCGTGTTGGTGCGCTCGTCGTGTCGGAGGATCGTAAGGAGTTGGAAGCGGCGGAGCAGAGGATTCATGCCCGCATCGCCACTGCGCCCGAGGCAGGTGACGTGCGTCGGGTATCCGCCGCCGATGCAAAACGCCTGTTCCCGCCGCTGCGCGACGATCTCGATGGAGTTTACATTCCTGGTGGTGCTCGCGTGAACGGGAGTCTTCTCGCATCAGCCATGGCGCGTGCGGCCGTGGCGATGGGAGCCACTCTTCGCCGCGATCATGTATCGCTCGAGGTGCAGGAGGGAAGGGTGCGGTGCCTCGACAGCGATGGCAGCATCATCGAAGCAGATGAGATCGTTGTGACAGCTGGTGCCTGGGCTTCGCAAATTCTCCGGCCTCTTGGACTGGAGCATCCTGTTCGTCCTCAGAAGGGACAGATCGTTCATTTGCGTCTGCCTGGCGTCGAGACGCGGTCCTGGCCAGTCCTGCTGCCGATGACGAGTCACTACATGCTTGCCTTCGACGATTCCCGCGTTGTCATTGGCGCGACCCGTGAAGACAATTCCGGCTTCGATTACCGGGTGACAGCAGGCGGTCAGGCCGAGGTCCTCAATGCAGGGCTCGCGATTGCGCCCGGACTCGCATCGGGGACTATCATCGAAACACGCATCGGTTTCCGCCCCGCCGGCGATAGCATCAAGCCCATCCTTGGCCGTGCCGAGGGGATCGAGGGGTTGATCATCGGCAACGCTCTCGGAGCATCTGGCTTGTCAATCGGGCCGTATGCCGGACGATTGCTGTCCCAGATTTGCGCGGGTGAAAGCCCGGAGATCGATATCTCTCCCTACACCCCCGCCTCTGCGTGAGCCGGGCCCTGTTTCGTTCATAAGCGAGGATACCTCATGACTGAAATTATCCGCCATCGGAAGCACAAGATCATGCACGGCGCCGTGGAGCACAATGGCGTGCTCTATTTCGGCGGGCATGCCGCCAACGACCTGTCTCAGGGCATGGCGGACCAGACCCGGGAAGTGTGCTCCAAACTCGACAAGTTCCTCAGCGAGCTCGGCTCCGACAAGACGAAGATCATCGCGGCGCGGATTTACCTGAGCGACATGTCGCAGAAGGAGGAGATGAACAAGGCCTGGCTCGAATGGATCCCCGAGGACGACCTTCCGTCGCGGGCGACCATTGGTGTTGCAAGTTTGGGCGACCCCAACCGTCTGATCGAAGTGATCATCACCGCAGCACGGTAACGCGCTCGCGATGGTTCCGTAAGGGGGCTGGCTGTCGGCATCCTTACCTGCAGCCGCGCTCCTGGAACCACTTTCATTGAGGATCGTCGTTGTCGCGATCCTGCACGGTCCTTAGGAAAGCAGATATGGCAGATAAGGTCAGCCGGATTGATGATCGTTATGCAACCGTCGAGAAGTACACGACTTTGCGCGGTATCCATCACGACGCCCGACGGCATCTGTCGGAAGCCGAGTGGAATTACCTATGGTGCGGCACCGGCGACGAGGTGACGCTCAAGGACAACGTCGCGGCATTCGACCGTTACCGGTTTGTAGCCCCACTTTTTGCTGGCATCGACAATCCCAATACCCAGACCAGGGTTCTGGGATTTGACCTGAGTTTTCCTGCCTTCATCGCCCCTTTTGGTGGGGAAGCGGTGTTTCATCCCGAGGGGCATCTGGCCATCGGACGTGCGGCGGAAGCGGCTGGCATCCAGCAAATGGTGCCGGTCGCCGCATCATACCCGCTTGAGGACATTGCTGCCGCTTCCTCTGTGGCGTCAGTGTTCCAGATGACCTTCGTCGGCGATGAAGGAGCCGTCCTGGATCTCATGGACCGGGCCAAGGCCGCGGGCTACAGGTACATCTGCGCGACCTATTCTCCCATCCGGCAATGGCGCGAGCGGATGATGGAGGACCGTTTTTCTATTCGCGGCGAAAACGGCCCGGCCAATTTTGGACCCGGTCGATCCGACCCGGCCCCACTCGTCGAATTGCTGGACTTCACGCAACCACGCTGGAACTGGCAGCAGGCGGCGCGTGCCATTGCTCGCGCGCCTCTACCCTGCATCGTCAAGGGCGTCACGAGCGCCCGGGATGCCCACGCGGCGCTCGATGCCGGCGCCGTTGGGCTCTATGTTTCCAACTACGGCGGCCGCACGGTTGACCGGACTCCCGCTGCTCTGGACGTTTTGCCATCCATCCGCAGGGCGGCGGGACGAGAAGTCCCGATCATCTTCGACTCGGGGGTACGCCGTGGCAGCGACATCGCCACGGCGCTCGCGTTAGGCGCGGATGCGGTTGCGCTTGGACGTCTGATCGCCCTTGGGCTAGCGGCAGATGGTGAGCACGGGGTGCGCCGGACTCTCGACCTTCTGCAGCGCGAGTTCTGGACGACCCTCGGCCATTTGGGCTGTTCGAAGGTCGAGGATCTGAGCGACGCGGTTCTGCATCAATCCGAGCTGTCCCTGGCGCGTTGAATAGGGCCACTTTGATAGTCGCCCCTGGTATCACGCTGGAGATCCTGGCTTGTCAGGTTCAAGAGTTGCCCGCTCTCGGCCGAGCAGGGGATCCTAGAACTGGGAGATGGCCGCCTCACACGCCGATCAGGCCTCGCGACGGGCAGCCCATAGCATGCCGCGCCGCAGAATCGTCCTCATCTCAGGCACGTCGAACTCCTTTGCAACGTGGCCCAGGGAGCTATAAAAAACGCGCCCTAGCCCGTGGCGTCGTTTCCAGACAACGGGCATGACGACACCTTCGATCCACGGCGCGTGCTCACCCGAGAATGTTGTTGTCGCGAGCACTTCGTTCGACGGGTCGACATGCATGTAGTACTGCTCGGAGTGGTAGTCGAAGTCGCCGAGCCCTTCCATGATCGCATCGTCCGGTCGGGTAATGTTGACGCGATAGTCGATGATATTGCCAGGGTGGGCGACCCATTGGCCGCCACACATGAATTGATACTCGACGGCCTCCCGAAAGGCGTCACACATCCCGCCGTGAAACCCGGACAGACCGACGCCCTCGCGCACGACCTTCGACAGATTTGCGGCCTCGTCCTTCCCGATCTTCGACATGGTATAGATCGGAACGATGAGGCTGAGGCGAGAGAGATCGGGATCCGCGAAGGCTTTGGCCGATGTCTCCAGATGGACCTTGAAGCCCTCGGCCTCAAGCATGCCGGCGACGATGGCCGCACACCGGTCCGGTTCGTGCCCGCTCCAGCCACCCCAGACGATCAGCGCTTCGCGCATCCCGAATCCCCTCGATGCTTTCCCGCAAAGGTCCGCGAACTATGCCGCGGATGCCTCCCGCGGAAGGCCATTCCAGAGTGCCGCCGCATCGGCGTCGGCGAGGGATGCGGGACGATCGAGCGCTGTCGTGATCGCAATAGGCTGCCCTGTCGCGGCGCTCTCCAGAATGGAATGCATGACCTCAAGAACGTGGAGGCCGAGGCGCCCGCTGGACCGATGCGGCGTGCCGCGAAGTACACTGCTCGCGAGATCCGCCAGACCGAGGGCCCGATAATTGGCGCGAGGCGGTGCATCGGGAGCCCAATTGGGGGAGCGCCAGTTAGGAACACCAAGGGGCATCCCGCCGGAATCAGCGGCCTGCCATTCCCCGCCAGCATCCGTGAACTCCACCGCGCCTCCGAAGAAATTGGGATCGGGCACGCGCAGCGAACCCTCTGACCCATAAAGCTCTATCGCGGGATGCCCATGTTTCCAGACATCCCAACTCATGCAGAATGTCACCTGGGCACCCGACACGAATTCAAGAAGAGCCATCACGCTCGTCGGCGTTTCAACGGTGATCCGCTCACCCTTGCGAGGCGAGTCAGACGTCACGATGCGCTCGGCAAATCCGATCGAAGACATGGCAACGACACGCTTCACCGGCCCGGTGAGATTGACGAGCGTGCTCAGATAATACGGCGCCATATCGAGGATCGGGCCACCACCCGGTTTGAAGAAAAAGGTCGGATCCGGATGCCAATGCTCCATGCCGTGCGACATGAGGAAGGCCGTTCCCGACAGAATCCGACCGACTGTCCCGTCGTCCACGAGCTTGCGGGCAAGCCGTCCGCCGCCGCCCAGGAAAGTGTCCGGAGCGCAGCCGAGATGGAGACCACGCGCCTCGGCCTCATCGACGAGCCTGCGGCCCTGCGCGAAGTCGACCGCAAGAGGCTTCTCCGAGAACACATGTTTTCCTGCAGACAGGGCAGCCAGCGACACGCCGAAATGCGCGCTGGGTATCGTCAGATTGACGATGAGATCGATATCGTCGCGCGCCAGGAGTTCATCGACGGAAAGGGCCTGAATTCCATGTCGGCTCGCCTGCGCCTGCGCGGCTTCCGGTTTCATGTCGGCGCATGCCCGCAGGGAAAGGCCGTTATAGGCCGGGATGTTCTGAAGGTAGATCCCGGAGATATTGCCGCAGCCGATGATGCCTACGTTGAGAGTGTTCATGACGATCAGTCCTCGATAGCGCGCAAGAATTCAAAGCTGGCGCGGGTCGTTTTCGCGGGGTCCGCAGGCTTGTCGTGCTCGACCACCATCCAGTCAGCCCCCGCCATGCGACAGGATTTCCACAGGTCGCGCCAGTTCAGGACGCCCGAACCGACATCGGCCCAACCGTCCTGATCCTCGTTCTGGCCGGGGGGCGCGATATCCTTCACATGAGCGGCGGTGATCCTGTCCCGATAGCGACCGATCCACGCCTTGGGATCGGCATTGCCACGAACCAGCCAGGCCACATCGACCTGCCATGCGAGCGGGCTGCCATCAGCCTCTTCGAAGATGAGTTCTAGTGCGGTCTTGTCGCCGTCCTTCGGCTTCAGTTCCCAATGGTGGTTGTGATAGCCGAGGCGGATTCCTTCTTCCTCGAAGCGGCGAGATATTTCGCCAAGTTCTCGTCCTAGCGCACGCCAGCCTGCCGCATCCATGTCGCGCTGCTCCGGCGGCACCGCGGGCATGAAGAGGTCTTTGAAGCCAAGTGTTTTGCATGCCTGAACGATTGCCTCCGGCCTCTCCCGGAGGGCGGCAAGACCCACGTGGCTTGAGGACGCCTTTAGGCCTCGCGCCTTCAACTTCGCGGCGACATTGGCGGCGTCATCGAGATGGGATCCTACGGTTTCCACATTCCGATAACCGGCTTGCGCCACAGTATCCAGAATGCGGTCCAGGTCCTCCAGAGAACGCAAGGTGTAAAGTTGAATTGAGAGTGAGTCAGTGGCGCTCATGGGGTCCTCAAGATGTTGATTTACTGCACAGTTCGATGGGACATCGAACGTGTCGTGTCTCAAAGACGCTCGCCGGTATTCGCGGCGAACAGGGAAACTTGCGTGGTATCGATGCCAAGAGCGAGGTGCTGACCCGGAGCGGATCCTTTGCATCCGTTGGTTCGCACTTGCAGGGATCCTTCCGCGTCGCTGCACCAAACGATGGTGTCAGCTCCCATAGGTTCCACGACATCGATCTTGAAATCAGACCAAGTGCCCACGTCGGCGACGGTCAGGTGTTCCGGCCTGATGCCGAGGACGACCTCCCCATCGGCCCGCTGTTTCTGTGAGAACTGATAACCAACCAGAGGCAGACGACGCTTGCCGGAAACGAATTCCAGTCCGTTATCGCCGCCCTTCAACCTTCCCTTGATGAAGTTCATCTGCGGAGACCCGACGAAACCGGCGACAAAAAGGTTCGACGGGCAACGATAGATTTCATCGGGGCTCCCGATTTGCTGAACCTTCTGTTCTTTCAGAACGACGATCCGATCCGCCAACGTCATCGCCTCGATCTGATCGTGCGTGACATAAACCATCGTTGTCTTGCCCAGTCGGGCGTGCAGCCGCTTGATCTCGACCCGCAGCTCGTTTCTCAGCTTGGCATCAAGGTTTGAAAGCGGCTCGTCGAAAAGAAAAACGGAGGCATCGCGCACGAGGGCCCTGCCGATAGCGACACGCTGGCGCTGACCGCCCGAAAGCTGATCGGGACGGCGATC
Organism: Microvirga alba; assembly: GCF_015694465.1. Classification (GTDB taxonomy): domain Bacteria; phylum Pseudomonadota; class Alphaproteobacteria; order Rhizobiales; family Beijerinckiaceae; genus Microvirga; species Microvirga alba. The sequence goes on along the minus strand of NZ_JADQDO010000005.1, from coordinate 169,570 downwards.
GAGCAGGTGCGTGATCTGCAGAGTCTCGGCCGCCTGATTGACACGCTTCTCAATCTCCGGCTTCGGCGTTTTCGCCATGCGCAGGCCAAAGGACATGTTCTCGCGCACGCTCATGCGCGGGTAGAGCGCATAGGATTGAAAGACCATGGCGATGCCGCGATCCTTCGGCTCCTCCCAAGTCACGTTCTTGCCCCCGATCCAGATCTGCCCGGAGGAGACGTCCAGAAGGCCTGCGACGGCATTGAGAAGGGTCGACTTCCCGCAGCCAGACGGCCCGAGGAGAACAATGAACTCGCCCTCGTTGATATCGAGAGACAATCCGTCGAAGACGCGAAACGCCTCGAATGCGACAGTAACATCACGCACGGAAACAGCAGACATGCCTTATCCCTTCACCGCGCCGGCAGCGATGCCGCGCACGAACCAGCGTCCCGACACGAAGTAGACGACGAGCGGAACGAGTGCCGCGAGCATGGTCGCCGCCATGTCGACGTTGTAGGCACGCTCACCTTGCGTTGAATGGACGATGTTATTGAGTTGAACGGTCATCGGCAGATTCTGGCGACCGGCGAAGGTGAGGCCAAAGATGAAATCATTCCAGATGCCGGTCACTTGCAGGATGGTCGCAACCACCAGCATCGGCGTCGACATGGGAAGAATGACACGGAAGAAAATGCTCCAGAACCCTCCGCCGTCGATGCGGGCGGCTTTGAAAAGTTCGATAGGCAGGCCCAAATAGTAGTTGCGGAACAGAAGCGTCATCGTCGGCAATCCGAAGATGACATGCACGAGAATGATACAAAGAAGAGAGTTGTAGATACCGGTCATCGAGAAGATGCGCACCAGCGGATACAGGAAGACCTGATAGGGAATGAAAGCGCCGAGCAACAGGACCCCGAACATGACGTTGGCACCCTTCACGCGCCAGAACGACAAGGCATAGCCGTTGATGGCCCCAACGATGATCGAGAGAGCCACCGAAGGGATCAGGATGCGGACCGAGTTCCAGAAGCCCACGCTGATGCCATTGCATTCAAGACCGGTACAAGCGGATGACCAGGCCTTTGACCAAGCCTCGAAGGTCAGAGCCGTCGGGAGTGCCACGATATTGCCGAGCCGGATCTCATCCATTGGCTTGAGCGATGTCATGATCATGATCCAGAGCGGCAAAAGGATGAAGAGCGCCGCCGTCAGGAGAAATGCATAGACGCCGACACGGCCGACAGTGAGGCGACGGGGACGGCAGCCTTGAGGCTCGATCGTGTTCATCCCAGCCTCCCTTGCGAGCGGATGTAGCGGGCATAAACCCAAGGGGCCAGAACGGACACGACGGCAATGAGCATGATGGTTGCGGCAGCCGTGCCGAGGGCGATGTTATTGCGCTCGAACAAGTGGTCCATCACGAATTTCGCAGGCACCTCGGTTGCGATACCTGGCCCGCCGAGGGTCATAGCGACCACCAGATCGTAGAGTTTCACCACGCCGGTCGCGAGAAGGACTGTTGCGGTGACGATCATGGGGCGCAGCAGCGGCAGGACGACGGAGATGTAAACCCGCCAGGTGGGAATGCCATCGACCCGCGCGGCCTTCCACAAGTCGCCATCAACGCCACGCAAACCTGCAAGCAGGATCGCCATGGTGAGACCTGCACCATGCCAGATACCTGCGATTACGATGGTATAGATGGCCATGTCCTGATTGACGAGCCAATCGAACGTGAAGTTCGGAAAGCCCATGTCCCGCACGAGCTTTTGAAGGCCGAGACCTGGATTGAGAAACCACTGCCACGCGACGCCGGTGACGACGAAGGACATGGCATAGGGATAAAGGAAGACCGTGCGGAAGAGACTTTCCCCGCGCACGTTCTGATCAATGAAGACCGCCAGAAGAAAGCCGAGGATCAGACATCCGGAAATGAAGAGACATCCAAAGATCAGGATGTTCTCCGCGGATGTGAGAAAACGGTCATTGGCAAAGAGGCGGCTATATTGAGCAAGGCCGACCCAATCGAGCTTGGGCAGAAGCGCCGAACTCGTGAACGAAAGCCGCACGGTCCACAGCAGACAGCCGATATAGACCACCAGAACGACGAGGGCCGTCGGCAGAAGAGCAAGGCTCGCGGGAAGGCGTGTGCGAATACGATGGCGGACCGTGGCCCTCGGTGCACTTATACTCGGCGCGCGGATCGAGATGGTATCCATCTGGAAACCCTGTCGAGAAAGTCAGACCTGGCGAAGGGAGGCCCGCCCGTGGGCGGGCCGGCTCTTCTTCAGCTGGCGTCGCGCATCGCGCCGATGACCTTTTCGACGAAGGCGTCCGCCGACATATTCGGGTTGTTCCAGTACTGGGTGACAGCGTCCTGGATCGCGCCTGAGAAATTCGGCGTGCTCAGGAGCTCCATCGCCTCCACTTGGTTCGACGGATCGCGCAGTACGGCATGGGACCTCTCCGCACAGGCGTCCATGGACGACACGTCGACATCGAGACGGACCGGGATCGAGCCCTTTTTCTTGTTGAATTCAAGCTGGCTTGCCGGGTCGAGTAGCACTTCGATCAGCTTGTCCTGAACCGCGAGCGCGGCTTTGTCCTTGCTTGCCGGGAAAACGAAGACGTCACCGCCGATCACGAGCTTTCCGGAGCTACCGTCGCCGACGAGGGTGCAACCATACTCCTTGCCCGCTGTCTGACCGGCCGCAATGAACTCGCCCTTCGCCCAATCGCCATTAAAGTGCATGGCCGCCTTGTTGGTGATCACAAGAGCGGTGGCATCATTCCAATTGCGGCCAGGGCTGCCGGGATCGACAAGGCCGCGCAGCTTTCCGAACAGTTCCACTGTTTCTTTGAACTTCGGGCTCTTCACAGCCTGCTGGTCGCGCGAGCCATAGAACTTGCGGAAGAGGTCCGCCCCGCCATTTCCAACCAGGACGGCACGAAAGAGATTGTGCTCCCAAGTCGGCTGGCCGCCGAGCGCGATCGGGATGATGCCCTTGGCCTTCAGTTTCTCACCGGTTGCGATCAGCTCGGGGAAGGTTTTTGGAGGCTCAAGTCCCGCGTCTGCAAAAACCTTGGTGTTGTAGAACAGCCAGTTTTGGCCGTGAATGTTCACCGGAACGGCATAAAATTTGCCATTTCGCACGGAAGCCTCGACGATCGACTTCGGCATGATGTCACGCCATTTGCCGGCCTGTGCCTGCTTGTCGACATCGCGCAGAAGATCGTTGGTCACCAGTTCGTCGAACTGCTTGCCGGTGTTGAACTGCAACATTGTCGGCGGATTTCCGCCAACCATGCGGTTTATGCCGGCTGCACGGGCATTCACGCCACCCGCGATGGCATTGTCTACCCAGGTGCCTCCAGCTTTCGTGAATTGATCGGCGAAAACCTTGACCGCTGCGGACTCACCTGCGGAGGTCCACCAGTGGAGCACCTCAGCTTTTTGCTGCTGCGCAAGCGCTCCAGAACTCCAGATCAAGGCACAAGACAGAGTATACGCAGAAACGCGTGTTTTCAGGCGCATGGCTTCCTCCCAGAAGCGTTGTCTCGATTTTTGTAATCGATTACATCTTGTCCGCGTAAGGTGTAATTGGTTTTGAAATAAGTCAAGCCGCCATTCTAACTAGGCTTCTTTCTTATCCCGGGTAGATGCCAGCACTACGGGAGTGCTGACTAAAGGAGTGGCGTAACGTGCTCCCGCAACTCGGTGGTGTAGACGGTGTGAAGGATCGGATCGGCGCGGCCTGACGCATGTTCTGAAAGTCCTTGTCCCTGCAGGCTTCCGCGATCCGGCGTTACTAATTGTCGCTCGGGATCACCTTGCGATTCCTTTGCGGCGGGCTCGTGTGGCGCGAGCCCCGTGCAGCGCTCCGGTGTTCAGAGCTGAACCCAGGCGGCCTTCCGTTGGGACGAGCGCACGGCCGCATCGATGAAGCGCACGCCGCGCACACCGTGCTCGATGTTCGGTGCCTGCAGCGAGAAAGGATGGGCTGGGCGTCCCTCGAGGCGAGCGGTGATCTGCTCTGCTACATCGGAGTAGATCTGCGCAAACCCCTCCAGATAGCCCTCCGGGTGCCCGGCGGGTATCCGGCCCGCGGCACGCGAGATTTCCCCCGTGCCAGCACCGTTACGGCGGATGAGGCGAGGGGGCTCGTTCAGCGGCGAGAAGAGAAGAACGTTCGGATTCTCCTGATGCCATTCGAGCCCGGCCTTCTCGCCGTAAACGCGGATGCGCAGGCCGTTTTCCAGGCCGGTGGCAACCTGGCTGCACCAAAGCATACCCTTCGCGCCGGAGGCGAAGCGCAGCATCATATGCGCATTATCGTCGAGCCGGCGGCCCTCGACGAAGGTGTGCAAGTCCGCAGAGAGGGACTGAACCTCGTCGCCAGTGATGAACTCGGCGAGGTTGAAGGCGTGCGTGCCGATGTCGCCGACAGAACCCGCAGGGCCCGAGCGGGCCGGATCGGTGCGCCACTCGGCCTGTTTATTGCCGGTCGCTTCCGTGCGCGTGGCAAGCCAATCCTGCGCGTACTCCACCTGAACGACGCGGATCGCACCGAGTTCGCCGGCTTGGACCATGGCGCGCGCCTGTCGCACCAACGGATAGCCCGTATAATTGTGCGTGACCGCGAAGATGAGCCCGGAGTCACGGGCAAGTTTTGCCAGCTGGTCCGCTTCCCGCCGCGTGGTGGTCAGAGGCTTGTCGCAGATCACATGGATCCCGGCTTTGAGAAAGGCTCGTGCAGCGGCGGCGTGGGCGTGGTTGGGGGTGACGATAGCAACCGCATCGATGCCCTCCTTCAGCCGCCGTTCCCTGCGCGCCATGTCATTGAAATCGCCATAGATACGATCCGGCTTGAGCAGCAGATCCTGCCCGGAGAGCCGGGCGCGTTCCGGGTCGGACGAAAGCGCACCCGCAACAAGCTCCCACCGGTCGTCAAGACGCGCAGCGATGCGATGGACAGCCCCGATGAACGCGCCGCGCCCGCCCCCTACCATGCCGAGCCGCAGACGGCGCTTGATAGCCTGATCCTGAGATCCCGTAATCGTCATTGCATGCTACTCCGCAGCCTTTTTCAGGGCATCGAGGCCCAGCATTCGGCGGTTGGCTGCTTCATCGGTTCCACCCGAGGCGAAATCATCGAAGGCTTTCTCCGTCACGCGGATGATGTGGGACGCGATGAATTGTGCGCCGTCCCGCGCGCCGTCCTCGGGATGCTTGAGGCAGCATTCCCATTCCAGCACGGCCCATGAATCGTAGTCGTACTGAGCGAGTTTCGAAAAGATCGCCCCGAAATCCACCTGCCCGTCGCCGAGCGAGCGGAAGCGCCCTGCGCGGTTTATCCAGCTCTCGTACCCACCATAGACGCCGACGCGGCCGCTTGGGTTGAACTCCGCGTCCTTGGCGTGAAACGCCTTGATGCGCTCGTGATAAAGGTCGATGAAAGCCAGATAATCGAGCTGCTGCAGCAGGAAGTGGCTCGGATCGTAGTTGATGCAGGCACGGGCATGACCATCGACGGAATCGAGAAAACGCTCGAATGTCGCGCCGTCGTGGATGTCTTCGCCCGGGTGGATTTCGTAGCAGACATCGCAGCCCGCATCGTCGAAAGCATCCAGGATCGGCGTCCAGCGGCGTCCCAGTTCTTCGAAAGCCGTTTCGATGAGGCCGTTGGGGCGCTGCGGCCACGGATAGACGAAGGGCCAGGCGAGGGCACCTGAGAATGTCACATGCGCATTGAGGCCAAGGCGCTTTGAAGCTTTCGCGGCCAAAAGCATCTGCTCTATGGCCCAGGCCTGCCGCGCGGCCGGATTGCCGCGAACGTTCGGAGCCGCGAAGCCGTCGAAGGCCTCATTGAAAGCGGGGTGAACGGCGACGAGCTGCCCCTGCAGATGTGTCGAAAGTTCGGTGATTGCGAGCCCGTGGCTGCGCACGATCCCTTGAATTTCATCGCAATAGGCTGCCGATTCCGCCGCTTTTCTGAGGTCGAAAAGCCGCGCGTCCCAGGTTGGAATCTGCACGCCCTTGTAGCCGTAAGAAGCGGCCCACCGGCAGATCGAGTCGAGCGAGTTGAACGGCGCTTCGTCTCCCGCGAACTGCGCGAGGAAGAGGCCGGGGCCCTTCATAGTCTTCATCGGTTTCTCCCGAAAGGCCTCCCCCTTTGTGAAAGGGGAGGTAAGTGGGGGCAAAAACCGGGCGGAACGAGAAAGCCTTCCGCCCGGGCGGAGGAGGGTCAGAACGGTGAGTTCGGGTAGTAGAAATTCTTCGCGTTATCCTTCGTGATCAGCTCCGCATTGAGCACGTAGGTGCCGCGCATGGGTGCGTTGGTGAAGAACTGCGCGGCCGTCACCTGCATGGCGGTCGCGATCATGCCCGGCGGGTAGGAGACGTTGGCCGGCAACATCTTGTCGCCATCCATGACGCGTTTCACGATGTCCTTCATGCCCGCGCCGCCGAGGACGAACTTGATGTCTTCGCGCTTTCCTTGGCGAATGGCCTCCATCACACCCAGCGCCATGTCGTCATCGGAAGCCCAGACCGCATCGATCTTCGGATGTTTGGCGAGATAGTCCTGCATCACGCGGAAGGCGTCGTCGCGGTTCCAGTTGGCATACTGCTTGTCGAGCACCTTCACGCCCGAGCCCTGAAGAGCCTTCTCGAAGTTCGAGACGCGCTCCTCGTCGATCACGGTCGGAATGCCGCGGAAGACAACGACGTTGCCCTCCTTGAGCGTGTCGGTAATGAACTTGCCGGCCACGCGTCCAAATTCAGGGTTGTTACCGGCGACATAGATGTCCTGGATCGAGGAATCCTTCAGGCCGCGGTCAACGACGGTGATGAAGGTGCCCCTTTTTTTCACCTCGCGGACCGGGTTCGTCAGCTCGTCCGAATTGAAAGGCAGAACGACGAGAGCGTCGATCTTCTGCGCGGTCAGATCGTCGAGCGCATTGGCCTGGGACGCTCCGTCAGGCGAGGTCTTCACGATCACTTTCAGGCCGGGATAGGTCTTCTCAAGCTGCTTTGCGGCCTCCTGCGCATGGTACACGACCCCGCCCGTCCAGCCATGGGTCGCGGCCGGGATCGAGACGCCGATGGTGACATTCTTCTGCTGCGAAAATGCACCGCTGGCGAGACCCGCGGAAAGGGTCGCCGCCGCGAACGTCCATGCCATTTTTCTCATGTTGTCCTCCCAGAGAAGTGGCCGAGCCCTGATCGTCGTACCGGGGGGCTCTCACCGGATTCATCGCCCCTTGTGCAGACTGCGCTGCACCAGCATGGCGACAATGATGATGGCACCCTGCACCGCGCCCACGAGAAACTCGGAGACGAAGTTCGAGAGCACCATGATGTTGGCGACGAGTTCGAGAATGATGGCGCCGACCACCGTGCCGCCGATGCGTCCGACACCGCCCTTCAGGGCCGTGCCGCCGATGACGACGGCGGTGATTGCCTGCAGTTCCCAGAGGAGGCCGGTCGTCGGCGTCGCCGAGCCGAGGCGCGGCACATAGACGAGAATGGCGATGCCGACGCACAGGCCCTGAATGACATAGACGAGCGTGCGGACCCGCCAGATCGGAACGCCGGAATAGCGAGCGACTTCCTCATTCGATCCGAGAGCCACCACATGCCGCCCGAAGGACGTCTTGTAGAGAATGAGCGCGCCGATGGCGGCGACGGCAAGGAAAACGAGGATAGGAAGGGGAATGCCGAAGGCGCTTCCGAAATAAAGCGGGCGATAAAGCTCCCGCAGCTCTGAATTGCGCATGGTGATCGTGCCGCCGGCGGCGAGCCAGATCACGAGAGATCTGAAAATGCCCATCGTGCCCAAGGTCACGATGAAGGGTTCGATGCGCCCGAAGGTGACGATGAGGCCATTGGCGAGGCCGCAAAGCGCGCTCAGCGCCAACGCGGCGAGCATGCCGAGCGCGAGCGTGCTCAAGTCGGCGCCTCCGAGCTTGTTGAGGGTCAGGATCATGACGCCGGCGACCAGCGCAGCCATGGAGCCTACAGACAGATCAAGGCCGCCGCTTGCAATCACGAATGTCGCCCCAACCGCGATGATGGCGATGAAGGCCGAGCGCGTGACGACGTTGAGGAGGTTCGCCGTCGTCAGAAAGTCGGGATTGATGAGCGAGCCTGCAATGACCAGAACCACGAGCGCGATGAAGGGCGAAAGTGCCCTGAGGTCCAGATTGAGGCGGCGCGTTCTGACGCTTGTTCGGAGGGCGGTATCAGTCATGCGTGACCTGCGGCGATCTGGGCAGCCTTGTCCTCGTGGACGCCCGTGGCGAGAAAGACGATTGAATCCTCGGATAGATCGCGCTCCGAAACCTCTCCCGCGATGCGCCCATTGCGCATCACGAGAACCCGGTGACACAACCCGATCAGCTCCTGCATTTCGGATGAGATGACGACGACGCTTCGCCCCTGTTCGGCCAATGTGGTGATGAAGCGGTAGATCTGCTCTTTCGTGCCGATGTCGACGCCCCGCGTCGGTTCGTCGATGATGACGATACGCGGATCGGCCAGCATCATCTTGGCAAGAAGCAGCTTCTGCTGGTTGCCGCCCGAGAGCTGTCCGGCAAGAAGATCGCGCTGCCGCGCGCGGATGTCGAAGGCGCGGATCGCGGTGTCGAGCGCCTTGTCCTCGGATGGCACGTCGATGAGCATGCCCCTCGTGAATTTATCCAGTGCCGCGAGTGTGAGATTGACCCGAAGGTTCTGTTTCAGAAGGAGGCCTTTGCCTTTCCGGTCCTCGGACAAATAGACGATGCCGGATGCCATGGCCTCGCCCGCGTCGCGGAAGCGCACGGGCTTGTCATCGAGAATGATGCGGCCATCGCCGGTCCGAAGACCAACCATCCCCTCGAACAGCTCAGTACGCCCGGCACCGATCAGGCCGCCAAAACCGAGAATCTCGCCCCGTTTCAATGTGAAAGACACATTCTCGACGAAGCCGGGAACCGCGAAATTCTCGACCCGCAGAATATCGCCGTCGGATGAAATGACAGGCTTTTCCGGATAGAGCTTCGACATGTCCCGCCCGACCATGAGACGCGCCATTTCAAGCGGCTCGAGCCCTTCGATGTCACGGGTTGTGACGAGACGCCCGTCGCGCAGGACAGTCACCCTGTCGGCTATGGCTTTCACTTCACTGAGACGGTGGGAGATATAGAGGATGGCGACACCCTGCGCCTTCAGGCTGCGGATGATCGCAAAAAGGCTTTCGGCCTCGACCGGCGTGAGAACCGCCGTCGGTTCATCGAAGACGACGACGCGGTTCGTCGCACGAAGAGCCCGTGCGATCTGGACCAACTGGCGCTTGGCAATGGAGAGTTGGCGGACGGGAGTATCGGGGGCGATGCCCGCGGCAAGGCGACGAAGAAGGATCCGGGTTCTGTCCCGCATTGCCCTGTCGTCGACAAAACCGGCGCGCGTGATCTCACGTCCCAGAAAGATGTTCTGCGCGACCGTCAGATCCTCGGCGAGCAGGATCTCCTGGTGAACGAGAACGATGCCCAGGGCTTCGGCCTCGACGGGATTGGCGAATTGTACGGACTTGCCGTCGAAGAACAGGCGTCCCTTCGTCGGCGGAAGGTGGCCGGACAGGATCCGCATCAAGGTCGACTTGCCGGCCCCATTTTCGCCGATGACGGCGTGCACCTCGCCGGGTTTGAGGTCGAGCGACACCCCGCTCAGCACTTCAACGGGGCCGAACGATCTGGAAATCGTCTCCGCACGCAGAACTGAATCCATCGGTTGCTCCGGTCCAACAGGAAAAGGATCGGGAAGCGCCTGGGGCAGGGCCAAGCGGTGCGATGGGGGTCAGTTCGGGGAAATGGCTCTCGGCATAGCGCTCCTCCTCGGGTTTCCTCTGCGTCCTCTTGACGGGACCTGCCTTGTCCTGGAACGGGGCCATCGACAAGGCATTATGTAATCGTTTACATTCACTTTACCGCAATGTTGGCTTCTGTCAAACAGGCCGGCACGAGGGGCAAAATCGATGAGTACGGGCGGGCGCAAGTTCAGGGCAGGTAGCGGCGAAGGTGCGGGCCGCGCGGCGCGCATTCAGGATGTGGCGAGGCTCGCGGACGTCTCCACGGCGACGGTCAGCCGCGTCCTCGCCAGCCCCAACGTGGTTTCCGAGGACACGCGGGCAAGGGTGCTGGAAGCCATCGCAAAGACCGGTTACGTGCCCAACCCCGCTGCCCGGTCGCTGCGCTCGCAGAAGACCTACATGGTCCTCGTCGTGCTGCCCAACCTCGCGAACACTTTCTTCTCTAAGATCCTCAGTGGCATCGAGGAAACCCTGTTCGAGGCCGGTTACGGCATGATCATCGGCGATCTGGACGGGTCGCCGGAGAAGGAGGCGCACTTCGCCGCCTTTACATCCGCCGGCCGGGTCGACGGCGCAATCCTGCTCAACGGACATCTCTTCGGCCAGAGCCGTGATGCGCAGGGCGAACCAGCCATCAACATTCCGCTTGTCGCTCTATGCGAGGCGATACCCGGCGCGAACATTCCGCAGATCGAGGTCGATAACCGGGCCGCATCACGGCGCATGACTCAATATCTGGTGTCGCGGGGGCATCGGCTTATCGCCTATCTCACAGGTCCTGCCGATAACGTTCTGGAAAAGGAGCGTATCCGTGGGTATCGCGACGGACTTCGGGCGGAAGGGCTCGCTTTCGATCCCGAACTCGTGATCGAGGGAGATTATACGATCAAGTCCGGTATCGACGCTGGCCGTGATCTTCTTGGCCGATCCAGGCGGCCCACCGCGGTCTTCTGCACGAGCGACGAAATGGCCATAGGCCTCATGCGCACCCTGCACTCGGCGGGCGTGCGCGTTCCGCAGGATATATCAGTTGCCGGCTTTGACGACATCGAGTTTGCAGCGGTGGCAGAACCCGCTCTGACGACCATTCATCAGCCGCGTCGCGAGTTGGGACAAGCGGCTGCGACAGCCCTTGTCGACCTGCTGCAGGGGCGCTCGACACCGGAGCGCATTCGCCTCAAGACAGAACTGGTGGTTCGTGACAGTGTTGCGGAGCCCGTTGGCACTTAAGTGCAGGAGTGCAGACCATCCGCCCGCACTCATCGCTGGCCGACAAACCAGTGCCATGGCAATGCACAGAGCCGTGTAGAAGGCGAGCCAGGATTTTCCGGCAAAGGGCTCTGCCACGAGCGCGATGATTTCGCCTCGGCCGACGGTACACCGGCTGCTGTTGCCCTTGCTTCCCTTGTGGAGCGGGAAGCACATGGATTGCTCGAGCATGCCTCGATGTGTCCCGAGGCATTTCAGTCCTCGCGTTTCATCCGTTCCCGGCGCGCGAGTTCGGCCTCCGAGGGATGCTCCAGCGCAAACGATCCTTTGCTGATCGCGCCTGCACGGTCATAAACGCTCATGATGGCACCGGTTGTCGACACCGTGGTTCCGGCAAGCTTCAGCGCGCCCGGTTTTGTACCCCGGCCAAATAGGCGCTTGCCTTGGCCGAGGACGAGCGGGAATATCAAAATGCGGAATTCGTCGATCAGATCGTGCGCGAGCAGGGTCTGCAACAAGATGCTGCTGCCTTGTGTCAGGAGATTCGGCCCGTCCTCCTGTTTCAGCCGGGCTATCTCAGCCGCCACATCTCCGCGCAAGGCAACGGAATTCGTCCAGGCGAGCGGCTCCTTAGAGGAGGTGGCGACGTATTTGGTCACGGAGTTGAACATCTCCGCCGTCGGATCGCCGCCCTCGACGAACGGCCAGTGCGCAGCGAAGATTTCGTAAGTCTTGCGTCCGAGCAGGAGATCGAATGGGCTCGAAAATATCTCGCCCATGAACTGCCCCATCGGCTCGTCCCAATAGTCGACCGTCCACCCGCCGTGGGTGAAGCCCCCCGTCGGGTCCTCCGACGGGCCACCCGGTGCCTGCATGACACCGTCCAAACTCGCGAAGGCGGCGGCGACAACTTTTCTCATCTCGGGGCTCCCACAGTGTCTGCACCAAGGATGGATCGGCGCGTGCCGATCCGACATACGAGGATACGAATTTTCGCGCAGGCCGAAGCGAACGTCTTGCCAAGAAAGCCAGCCTCCGAGGGTCGGCCGCGCGAGATGAGGCTGCAACCTAGTAAAAGTAATAATAGTAATCGTAATAGCCGCTGAAGGTCGGTACCGGTCTGAGGCCATTGACCAGCCTCTGCTGAGAGATCCCGTTGCGATGGACGAGTTCCATGTCGAGGATGTTTTTAGCTTGCCGATCCGTCAACTGGCCGGCTTGGACTTGCTCCGCGAGAGCATTGCCTTTGGCGATATAATGAGCGCCGAGGTCATTATAGGTCATGCCTCCAAACCCAACCGCCTGCCTCGCGCGGATGCAGCTCCAAGCTTCGACATAGGCGGCGAATTGCGACGTGCAGGAAAGTTGGGCCTCCACGGACCCGCATCCCCCCACCGTCAGCACGCCAACGACGACAAAGCCCGGTTTCATCGTCCTCAATCAGAGACCCCTCAATTTCGACTCTCTGCGAAAACCTCGCCGAGCTCTTGTCGACCACTGGCATAATAGCGCCGACGTCAGTCATTTGTTCCCATGAATTGGGACGCAAAGGGTGAGGCGGCGACCTCGACGCTGACTGGGGGCGGCGGCAATCCCCTTTGCCCGGCTGTGTTACGGTCCCCGTTTTCGACCAGAGAACAACTTGACGCCGCATCGAGGTGATCGATAGCCTCCGGAAGTACTGAACCAGAGGCTGATCCCGAAGGGATGCAGGCCCGATCACTCTTCGAATTGGCATCCCTTCCATGGCATCGAATTTATCGAGGTTCACTGGCGGCATGGACCGCGTCAGCGGTGCGGTCGTTTCCTTGGGGCGATGGTTGGCGCTGCCGGTCATGACGCTCCTCTTTATCCAATGGCCTCTCAGAGACTTCGTCAAAGCCTATTCGCGAGAGGCGAACGACCTCGGGCAGTGGCTGTTCGCAATCTTCGTCGCGGTGTCCGTGACCGCTGCAACCCGCGCACGCGCCCATCTCGCCGCCGATGCCTTCGCCAAGCGGTATTCTCCGGATACCAGGCTGCGGATCAAAAGAGTGGCGATCGTCTTCGTGCTGATGCCTTGGGCCGGTTTCGTTCTCGTCACCGGCTGGCCTCTGGCATGGTCGTCGCTTCTTGCACTCGAGTCCTTCTCCGAGACGAATAATCCGGGCTATTTTCTCATCAAGGCCGCAGTGATGCTCCTGGCTCTCCTGATGATGATACAGGGGATCGTCTCCTTCTGCTCTCGGGATCCTGGTGCTTAGATGGCATGGGTCGGCTTGGCATTGCTGCCCCTGATCGGGCTGGCCCTGATCCTCACCGGTCTACCGGCCTTCATCGTGCTGATCGGCGCAAGCGGCCTCGGCGCTCTGGCCGCGGCCTGGAGCGGGTCCGGCGGATTGCTCTCCGCGCTTCCGGCCCGGCTCACCAATCTTTTCGAGAACGATCTCCTGCAGGCGCTGCCGCTGTTCGTGCTGATGGGCGCGCTGCTCAACCGGCTGCCGCTCGCCGACATCCTGTTTCGCACCGGAACGGGGTTGATGCGCGGTTCGCCCTCGGGGCCGCAAGTGACCTCTATCGGCCTGGGCGCTCTCCTCGCGCCGATGAACGGCTCTGTCGGCGCGAGCATCGCGGTCCTGTCGCGGACGGTGGGCCCGAAGCTCGTGAAGCACGGTGTCGAGCCCGCGGACGGACTTGCTACCATCGCGGTCGCGAGCACGCTTGGCGTCGTCGTTCCACCTTCGCTGGTGCTGATCCTCCTGGGAGACGCGATGATGGCGGCTCACACGATTGCCTCGAACACGATGGGCCGGAGCGAGCGCATCATCAACACGCAGGACATTTTCCGCGGGGTGATGGGGCCTGCGGTGTTGTTCGTGCTGCTGTGCCTTGCCGTTGCCGCGTGGAAGGGGGGGCGGACGAAGCTGTCCGTCGCCATCGGCACATCGTCGTCTATCGATCGGATCGTCTCCATCGGAACGATTGCTTTCATTGTGGCGCTGCTGGGCGGAGTGACGGTCGGGCTCTTCTATCCCGTCGAGGCTGCCGCGATGGGAGCCGTGACCTTGCTCGTCGGAGGGCTCCTTACGGGTTATCTGAACCGACAGGCTCTGATGGGCGTGCTTGCGGAAGCTCTGGCTATCACGGGGGCGCTTTTCGCTCTGCTGGTCGCCGCAACCACCTTCACGCTCGTTGTCCGTTGCCTCGGCACGGACCGGCTGCTCGGACAGCTCATCGCCGATCTGCCAGGGGGAGAACTCGGCGCGACTCTCGTCGTGTTGGGCATCCTGGCGTTGTCGGCTTTCGTGCTGGACGTCTTTGAAATCATTTTCGTCGTGATTCCGATTGTCATGCCGGCCCTTCTCATGCGGGTCGGCGACGCCGTTTGGGTGTCGGCGCTGACGATCTTGACCCTGCAGGCGAGTTTCCTGCTGCCGCCGCTCGGCTACGCGGTCATGATCGCACGCGGAACGACGGCGGAGGTGGTGCCGATCCGAAACCTCATGCGTGCGCTCCGGCCTTTCCTGATCGCGCAAGCAACGGTCCTGTCCCTGACGGCAGCGGTGCCTGCGTTCGTGCATCTGAACGGTCAGCCGCAGAAGACCACGTCCGCGCTCGCCGTGTCGGAAAAGGACGTGCTGGACAAGCTGAACCAGCTCGCGCCAGCCGGCCCCTTAGAAGTCCCTTCCTTGAATCTGGACTAAAAGATCCCGTTTGAGCGCGAAAGTGGCGCTCCGGCGACGGGCTCCTATGTCAGTATGATCGACGCGATCCTCGGTCGCGGGATGTGCCGATCATTTTGAGGAAGGAAAGCCTGTGCCGCACGCCGCTCAGCTCGTTTCCCTCGCCACCGCCGTCCCGCCGCATGTCCTCCTGCAGCGAGATGTCGTCGCCGCCGCCGGCAGCATCTTTTCGCATCGCTATAGGGATTTCGACCGGCTTTCGCGAGTGTTTGAGACGGCCGGCATTCACAAGCGCCAGGCGGTGCGCCCGCTGGAATGGTTTTTCGAGCCCCACGGCTGGCCGGAGCGGACGGCGGCCTACCTTGAAGGGGCTCTCGCGCTTTTCGTGGAAGCGGCGACGAGGGCGCTCGATCAGGCCGAACTCAAAGCCGGCGACGTCGATGCCATCGTGACGGTCTCTTCCACGGGCATCGCCACGCCGAGCCTCGAAGCGAGGGCCTTTGGGCAGATGGGCTTTCGGCACGACGTTCATCGGGTGCCGGTCTTCGGGCTCGGCTGCGCCGGGGGCGTGAGCGGCCTCTCCATCGCGGCGAAGCTTGCGAAGGCCCAGCCGGGAAGCACGGTTCTGTTCGTGACGGTCGAGCTTTGCACGCTCGCGTTCCGCCTCGACGAACTGACCAAGGCCAACATCGTCGCGACGGCCTTGTTCGGGGACGGAGCTGCCGCCTGCGTTTTGCGCAGCGCCGGGGAGGGGATTGCCGAGATCGAGGCGGCGGGCGAGCACACTTGGCCGGACACCCTCGACATCATGGGATGGAACGTCGATCCGGAGGGCTTCGGCGTGGTCTTCGCCCGCGCCATTCCGCCCTTCGCGGAGGAGCATCTGGGGCCCGCGGTTTCGGGCATTCTCGACCGCGCCGGATTGGGCATGCGTGACGTCGACCGTTTCGTCTGCCATCCCGGCGGCAAGAAGGTGATCACGGCTTTGGAGCGGGCTTTGTCGCTCGATCAGGGTTCTCTCGATCACGAGCGGGTCGTGCTGTCCGAATACGGCAACATGTCCGCGCCGACCGTGTTGTTCGTGCTCGAGCGGGCCATGCAGGCCGGGTTGCCCCCCCGCTCGGTGCTGACGGCGCTCGGGCCGGGATTTACCGCAAGCTGCGTCTCGTTGAGGGCCGCATGAATCTGGCTCTTGCCGTTCTGGTCTTGGTGACGCTCGAGCGTCTGGCGGAGTTGTGGCTTGCCAGGCGCAACACGGAACGTCTGATCGCGAGAGGTGGGATGGAGGTCGCGCCTGAGCATTACCCGTTGATCGTCGCGCTCCATGCGGCCTGGCTCGGCGGTCTCTGGTGGCTTGGCTGGGACCAGACGGTTCATTTCGGCTGGCTTGCGGTCTTCGTCGGATTGCAGTTCCTGCGCGCCTGGGTGCTTGCGACGCTCGGGAAACGATGGACGACGCGCATTATCATCGTGCCGGGCGAGGCGCTGGTCCGCGCGGGGCCCTATCGTTTCCTGTCGCATCCCAATTATGCAGTCGTCATCGGCGAGATCGCGGTGCTTCCACTGGTTTTCGGACTGCCCTGGTATGCGCTGGCTTTCTCGGCTTTGAACGCACTTGTCCTCGTCATCCGCATCAGAGCGGAAAACACGGCGCTCGCGTCCAAAAGGGCGCGCTCACTCAGGTGAAGCGGGAACGTAATTACAGCAGGTTCACCTTGCCTGTCGCGATATCATAGACGCCGCCGACGACCTTGACCTTGCCGTCCTTCACGAGCTTGCTGACGATGGGATCGGACTCGTTCAAACGTTGAACGTTGTAGCGCACGTTCTCCGCCGTCGCCTCGGCCAGAAGATCGGACGGGTTTTTCTTCTTGGCCGCCTCAACAGCGGGCTTGATGGAGTTGACGAGTGCCGGAATATGCCCAGGTAGCTCGACATTGTCCTTGAGTACCTTGATGGTCGCGTCGACCGCGCCGCAGCCGGTGTGACCCAGCACCATTACCAGCGGGACGCCTAGATAATTCACCCCGTATTCAATGCTGGCGAGGCCGTCATTGTTGACGAAATTTCCGGCGAGGCGGACGACGAACAGTTCGCCTGGACCCTGGTCGAAAACCAGTTCGGGAGCGACGCGGGAATCGGCGCAGCTGATAATGCTCGCGATGGGATACTGCGCGGTGGCACGGGCGGCGCGCCCGGCCGAAAAATCCTTGTTCGAGGCTGTGTTGGCGGCATAGCGGGCATTGCCGTCTATGATCCGCTTCAATGCCTCGTCAGGGCCGATGGCGTTCGGCGCCTGTGCCCAGGCCGGTGTTGAACGCTGGCTCGCGGCAACAGCCGCGGCACCGAAAGCGAGGAAGTGACGGCGAGAGAGGCGTGAAGAGATTTGACACTTTTGGCACATGAGACCTCCAGATTCTTAAGCATTAAAGCTTACATTTCACTTCTAGGCAGTCTATTCTTTCTGGCGAAACTTTTTTCTTTCTGGCGAAATTTTTTGAAAATTCATATTGAATTATAAAGCGAACATATAGAGCTTTTTCCTAAATCTTACCTAAGAAATAGCTCGTCAATTTTCATGAAACTCTTTTAAAATATACTGAGTTTACTTCTGGCGCGCTGTCCAGCATCCTAGAACCTCCAGCTGAACTCGCCCTTCACGGTTTGATCCTGTGTCTTGCCGGAAAGTTGGCCGGAATAGCTTATGCCCAGCGTGGTGCTCGCTCCGATATTCAGGTCGAGAGCCGCCTCCGCGATCAGGGCATCGCGCGCGATGGGCGTGCCGGTCATGCTGAAGGGAAGAATCCCGTTGCGGAAGGCGAGCAGCGAAGCGGGAGTTGCGTCGCCGAAGGCATGGCGCCAGCCGAGCGTCCCTCGGAGCGCGAGAGCCGTCGTTTCCGAAAGCGCGAACCGGCTCGCGGCCCTCAAGCCCAATGTGGAGAAGGCCGTGTTGGCGTTGCCGCCCCAGCCTCGCAATGCCGCCGCTTGTCCGGCTTCCGCAAATCCATCCGTATGAAGGTTCACGTAGGCGAGGGCGGCGAACGGCTCCAGAGCGACCGACGCGACGGAGAAGGCGTACCCGACATCGCCAAAGACCTGGGTCGTGCGTCCGTCATAGTCGGTTTTCAGGGCGTCCGAAAATCCGGGGAAGGCGACCTGACGGCTGACGCCGATATTGTGCCAGGTGAAAGCTGAACCCAGGCGCAGGCCGAGCGATCCCCATTGGGTGCCACCATAGGCCGCGACATGGTAATTGTCGCTCGTCGCGGAGAAGCGCTGCTTGTCCCCATCGAGGGAAGTCTGGCTATACCCGCCCGCCAGACCGACACGCCAAGCGCCCAGCAGGGTATCCGCGCCGAGGAAGAAGCCGCCTGTCGTCGTGTCGATTTTCGCCGCGTCGCCGCCTTCGTTCTTGCCCCAGGAGCCGAAGCCCTGGCCCCAAAGCGCGACATTGGTTCCGCTCGGTGTCTGGATGACGCCCGGCGAGGCATTCAGGGCCGATAGCGGGCCCTCGATCGGCGTGAAGGCCTGGCGCAGGCGGCCGGTGACCGAATCCCGCACGTAGCGGCTGGTGTCGAGCAAGATGCTGCGGGTCGATGCGTGGATCTCGCCCGAAAGGCTGTCGAAGGCGGCGCGGACTGAGTTCTCATCAAGCAGCAGGATCGCGCGGTAGAGTGGATTCGTGCCGTCGAGGGCTTCCGCCGATACGGCCACCGCTTTCTGATCCGGCGACGTGCCGACATCCGCAAAAGTCGCCCTGTTCCGGAAGACCGTCACGGTGACGGCGCGGGCGCTGTAGGCGAGCGACAGGTCGAAGAACGCGAAGTCGTCCGTCACGGTGTCGAAGCGCCCCGCAATCGCCCCCGCGGTCACGACGCTCGCGCTTGTCTGTTGGGTGAGGGGATCGAGGTTGCCCGCGATCTTCAGGGTGCCCCCGAGCGAGGCCTTTCCGGTCACCGCAAGCTGGTCCGCCGCGCCGTCCTGGACACGCACCGAGAGAATACCGGCCTCGGTCTGGAGATAGTCGCCTTGAATGGTAAGGATACCGAGGGCGGCGGACGAACCGGGCGCGACCACGGCCGCGCTGTTTCTCACGCCGAAGGGGGCGACGATGCGGCCGGACCCCGTGAGGACGCCGCCGGTGAGGCTGAGCACGCCCGTCTCCAGAGTGCCGTTGACCCCGAGCCGCCCGGCGGAAAGCTCGGTCCCGAGGAGGACGCTCAACCTCCGGCCCGAAGGCAGATCGAGCGCGGATTGCGCACCTCCGATCCAGAGGCTGTCGATGGTCGGGTCCAAGTCGACAGTCATGGTTCCGGCTTGGGTGAGCGAAACCTGATAATAGCGCCCGGCAGCGCCGAGACCGCTGAAATGGCCTTTGGCGTTGTTGGGCACCACGCCGGCGCCGTTATACAGATCTTGCCACGCCTCCGGACTGCTCCAGAGGGAGTTGCCGCCACGAGCGGAAACCTGGCGCAGAGGATTGTACCGGGCGATCCAATCCAGGTAGTCGGCCACCGCAGTCCAGCCGGTCACGCTGCCATAGCCGAATTGCGGCCGCTCATCTGCATTGATGACCCAGTCGGCAATGCCGATCTGAACCAGCCCCGCGCTGGTGACGATGAAGAGCGGACCGCCGCTGTCACCGGGAGCGGCTCCGGCCTGGAGGCGGGGAATCGGGCCGGCCGGGTCGTCGGGCGCCGCCGGATCCTGGAACTGGCCCATGAGGTAGTTCTGGTTGTTGCCCGCCATGCCGGCTTCGCTGCCCGGCAGGTATCCCGCGAATGGGGTCTCGCCGACGCGGCGCTTGTCGTCATAGGGGCCGGTTTGGCGATAGGGCGGGTTCGAGCCCGTGCCCGAAGCCCCGTATCCGACCATCCGAATGATGGTTCCGACCGCGGGCAGCGGATCGCCGGCCCTGACGAGCGTCACCGGAGCAATCCCCGTGACGGGCGCATCCAGGGAGACGAGCGCGATGTCGTTTCGCAGCAGTTCCGGATCGTATCCGGCATGTGCGGCAACACCGCTGAAATAACGATTGTTGGGGTTGTAGGCCGTTGCGATGGGCGAAAACCCGACGCCCGTCTGGTAGGACGTGTAGAAATTCCCCGGTCCATTCTGGACGCAATGAGCGGCCGTCAGGATCGTGCGGAAATTGATGAGGCTGCCCGTGCAATGGGCTCCGCCCGGACCGACAAACGCGACCACGTTGTCGTAAACATTCTTGCGGTCGTAGTAGTTGCCGATGCCACCAGCCGCGTCGGCGGCACTGTCGTTGAGAACAACCGCCTCGGCCCTGACGATGCCCGCAAGGATCAGAGCAAAGGGCAAAAGCGCACGCAACGTCATCAGGCTTCCCGTCTGAACATATAGGTCTGTGCTCCTATAAAGGACGGACCCAAGTCCCGTCGAGCGGATTTCCCGCGTCCTCCGAGTAATCTTGGCCGCTACCTTCCGTCAATTTGACTTCGCCGCTGCTTTGAGGGACATCAGCGCCCTTCGCAGGCTTTTTGGCCTGCAGGAATTCTTTTGATACAAGGCATTTTTCGCTTCGGAGCACTTGATGGACGGTTTCGTCGCCCAGCAGCGCCTATCGCTGCGCCATTTTTCAATGGCGCAACTGGCGAGCGTCATCGAGCGGAGCCACGCGCGGCTTTGCGCCGTCCTCATCCTTTTGTCGCTCGTCTGCTTCCTGCCGGGCTTCATCTCGCTGCAGCCCATGGATCGCGACGAACCGCGCTACGCGCAGGCCTCGAAGCAGATGCTCGAAACCCGCGATTTCGTGGATATCCGGTTTCAGGACGAGGCGCGGCACAAGAAGCCCGTCGGCATCTATTGGATGCAGAGCGCCACTGTCGCGCTCGGCGAGGCCCTGGGCGTGCCGTCGGCCCATACGACTGTCGCGCTCTACCGGATTCCATCGTTGCTCGGCGCTTTGGCGACGGTTCTCCTGACCTATTGGGCCTCGCTGGTTTTCTTAAACCGGCGAGGGGCCTTCCTGACCGCCGCTCTCATGGCGACCTCGATCATTCTTATGGTCGAGGCGCGCCTCGCCAAGACCGACGCGATGCTGGCCGCGTGCTCTGTCGCCGCCATGGGTGGCTTGGCGCGGGCCTACTTGAGCCGTGGAGCCGGGGTTCTTCCACGGCGGACTTTGTTGATTTTCTGGCTCGGCGTTGCCGCCGGCATTCTCATCAAGGGGCCGCTCGTCCTGATGTTCGTCGGCACGACCGCCGCCATTCTGTCCTATCGCGAGCGCTCGGCCCGTTGGCTCCTGACCCTGCGGCCCTGGCTCGGCGCGGTAGGGACCCTGCTGGTCGTGTTGCCGTGGTTCATCGCGATCGCCATCAAGAGCGGTGGGGCATTCTACTCCGAGGCCGTAGGCCGCGACATGCTGGCCAAGGTCGGTTCAGGGCAGGAGGCGCATTGGGCGCCGCCCGGATTCTATCTTTTTGCCTTCTTCGCCACCTTCTGGCCCGGCGCGATCCTTGCCGCCATCGCGATACCCTTCGCCTGGAAGCACCGTCGGGAAGAGCCTGTCGCGTTCGCGCTTGCCTGGATCATCCCTTCCTGGCTGATCTTCGAGGCGGTGCCGACCAAGCTGCCGCATTATGTGATGCCTCTCTACCCGGCCATCGCGATTCTGACCGTCATGGCGATTTCGCGCCATTTCGTCGGGCCGTATCGTCCCGGCGCGAAGGTCTCGACGGTCCTGATCCCCTTCATCCCCATCGGCCTGACCGTCGGTTTGTCCGCCGCCGCATGGTCTTTCGACGGGACGCTGCCTTATCGCGGCCTCCCCATCCTGATCGCCTCGTCTCTGGCGGCGCTTTACGCGTGGCGGATGTTCGTGATGAACCAGGTTTTGAAAAGCGTCTGGGCGGGTTTGATCTCCTCGGCGCTTCTGGCGGTGGGCGTTTTCGGATTCACGCAGCTCGATCTGCGTTCGCTGAAATTGTCGCCCCGGCTCGCGGAGGTCGCGCGCAATCTCTCGTGCGAGAAGCCGCGCGTGGCGACGCTCGGCTATCGCGAGCCCAGCCTCGTCTTCCTTGTCGGCACGGACCTCGAAATGCTCGAGACCGGCCCGGAAGCATCGCATTTCCTGAAGCAGGACGGTTGCCGTCTCGTTTTCGTCGAGAAACGTTTTGAGGATGCGTTCCGGACCGAGAATGATCGTCTGGGGCAACACCCGACGCTCTCGACCCGCGTCACAGGTTTCAATATCAACAGCGGGCGACGGCTCGATATCGGGGCCTATTCCTCCGGCTTCTGAGATTGTCTCACCCTTTGCAGAGGTGGCCTGATGGCCCTTGATCGATGAACGTCCCCGTCCCGGCCCCGCGCATCAGCGTCGTCGTGCCCGTCAAGAACGAGGCTCTCAACATTCTCCCCCTCGTGGAGGAGATCGAGCGCGCCTGCGCCGCTTTGGGACCGTTCGAGGTGATCTACGTGGATGACGGCTCGACGGATGCGACGGTCGAGCAGGTTCTGAACGCCCGCTCCACCCGGCCCTGGCTTCGCCTGGTGCAACACGATGCCAGCTCGGGGCAGAGCGCGGCGGTGCGCTCCGGCGTGCAGGCTGCGAGCGGGTCGATCATCGTGACCCTCGACGGCGACGGGCAGAACGATCCGGCGTTCATTCCGCAATTGGTGGCGGCCCTCGACGATCCCATGACCGCCCTCGCGGCCGGGCAGCGTCTCGGACGCAAGGGCACTTACAAGAGATGGCAATCCCGGATCGCCAACGGCGTGCGCGGGAGGATCCTCAAAGACGGCACGCGCGATACCGGCTGCGGGCTGAAAGCCTTCCGCCGCGACGTTTACTTGCGCCTGCCTTACTTCGATGCCCTGCATCGTTTCATGCCCGCGCTGGTGAAGCGGGAGGGTTACAGAATAGCCCACGTGGATGTCGTCGACCGCCCGCGCCATGCGGGACGGTCCAATTACGGCCTGTTCGACCGCTTGTGGGTCGGCATTCTCGACCTCGCGGGAGTGTGGTGGCTGCTGCGCCGCCGCCGCCGCGTGCCGGTCGCGCAGGAGATCCTCTAATGCTGATACGGCTGGCGCACGATATCGGACTGTATTTCTACGACGTGCTCGTCGCCCGCTTCGACATTTGGGCGGCGTTCGGCGTGCTGGCGCAGCTCGTCTTCGGCGCGCGTTTCATCGTGCAATGGATCGCAAGCGAGAAGGCGGAACAGAGCGTGATCCCGGTGGGATTTTGGTTCCTGTCCATCGGCGGCGGGCTCATGACGCTCGTTTATGGCTTCGTCCGGCATGACATCGTCATCATCCTGGGCCAAGCATT
Source organism: Microvirga alba (assembly GCF_015694465.1). Taxonomy (GTDB): domain Bacteria; phylum Pseudomonadota; class Alphaproteobacteria; order Rhizobiales; family Beijerinckiaceae; genus Microvirga; species Microvirga alba. The sequence continues at coordinate 146,561 of NZ_JADQDO010000005.1, read as the reverse complement.
CTCGGTCTTCATCTACATTCGCAATCTCATGCTGATTGCGAAACACGCGAAGAAGAACAAGAAAAGTACTCAGGCCGAAGCGGAACTCGAAGCTTCGGCGGGATAAGCCCGAAGGCTTTCCCGCCGAAACTTTCCTATGATCAAGCCGCCTTGGCGTCGGCTTCCTTCAGACGCGCGAAGCCGGCATCGAGATCGCGCTTCAGATCGTCGAGATCTTCCAGGCCGATCTGGAAGCGCAGCGCATGACCGCCGGGCTTCCACTGCGTCGCCGTGCGATAGGTCGAGCAGTCGAAGGGGATCACGAGGCTCTCGAAGCCGCCCCATGAAAAGCCCATACCGAACAGCGCGAGGCCGTCGAGCATGGCGGCGAGCGCGCGGTCCGAGCAGGGCTTCAGAATGATCGAGAAAAGGCCCGAAGAGCCCTTGAAGTCGCGCTTCCAGATGTCGTGGCCAGGATAGGTTTCGAGCGCCGGGTGGAGAACTTCCGCCACTTCCGGGCGGGCGGCAAACCAATGCGCCATGTCGAGGGCCTGCTTTTCGTGCTCGCGCAGACGCAGGGCCATGGTGCGCAGGCCGCGCAGCCCGAGGAACACGTCCTCCGGGCCGGGGCACATGGCGAAAGCGTCGTAGGTGTCGCGAAGCGCCGGGAAGCAACGCTCATTCGCCGAAACCATGCCGAGCAGGAGATCGGACCCGCCGCTGAGATACTTCGTGCCGGCCTCGATCGCGATGTCGACGCCGCGCTCATGGGGCGGGAAGAAGAGGGGGGTCGCCCAGGTGTTATCCATGATGACGACCGCGCCATGCCGGTGCGCGACCTCAGCGATGGCCGGGATGTCCTGCATCTCGAAGGACTGGGAGCCGGGCGCTTCCGTGAAGACAGCTTTCGTGTTCGGCCTGAGCAACGCCCCGATTCCGGCCCCGACGAGCGGGTCGTAATAGGTTGTTTCCACACCAAAATTCTTGAGCATCCCGTCGCAGAATTGGCGGGCAGGGCGATAGACCGAATCCGGCACCAGCAGATGGTCACCGGACTTGAGGCAGGACATGAGCGCAAGCGTCACGGCGGCCAGGCCCGAGGGCGCGAGAACTGTCCCAGCGGCACGGGTCAGCTCGGTCCAAGCCGCCTCAAGGGCGTCGGTCGTCGGAGTTCCTTTCGTTCCATAGGAATAACGACCCCGACGATGCAACAGATCGTCGGTCGTCGGGTAGAGAACGGTCGAGCCTCGATAGATCGGCGTGTTGACGAAACCGTGCTGCTCGGATGGGTCGCGCCCGGCATGGACGAGGCGGGTACGGTCACCGAGATCGGCAGGCTTTGAAGGAGTTTTGGACATTGTTTCAAGGGGATAATGACGGGGAATCGATGTGACGTCGCCGGGATCGCGACGTCAACCCCGGCATAAGGTGGCTTCCATCAAGACTTGACCAGTGATCAATCATAGAATGTGATGGGTTAATGTCGTTTCGTTCGAAGCGACGAGGAACGGTCTAGGGAACACGGCTTGGGCAGCACCAGAAGGCTGCCAAGCCGGGTTTATACATTGGGAGAATAACCACATGAAAAAGGCTATCGTATCGATTGCCTTCGGCCTGACGGCCAGCTTGCTCGTTGCAGGCAGCGCCTCGGCTCAGGCGACCCTCGCGAGCGTAAAGCAGAAGGGCTACCTGACCTGCGGCTCGAACACCGGCCTCGCCGGCTTCGGCTTGCCGGACGCTCAGGGCAATTGGACCGGCCTCGACGTCGAGTTCTGCCGCGCCATGTCTGCGGCCATCTTCGACGACCCGACCAAGATCCGCTTCATCCCGCTCGCCGCCAAGGATCGCTTCACGGCGCTCCAGTCGGGCGAAGTGGACGTTCTGGCCCGCAACTCGACCGTGACGATGTCGCGCGACACGCAGCTCGGCCTCGATTTCCCGGCCATCAACTACTTCGACGGCCAGGGCTTCATGGTCCGCAAGAAGCTCGGCGTGTCCTCGGCCAAGGAGCTGAACGGCGCTTCGATCTGCACCCAGCAGGGCACCACCACCGAGCTGAACCTCGCGGACTACTTCCGCGCCAACAACATGAAGTACGAAGTCGTGGCCTTCGCGACTTCGGACGAGACGTTCAAGGCCTATGACGCCGGCCGTTGCGACGCCTTCACCACCGACGCTTCCGGCCTCTACGCCGAGCGCCTGCGCGCCTCGAACCCGGACGATCATATCGTTCTGCCGGAGATCATCTCGAAGGAGCCGCTGGCCGTTGCGGTCCGCCATGGTGACAATCAGTGGGGGGACATCGTCCGCTGGACCCACAACGCCATGCTCAACGCTGAAGAACTCGGCGTGACGAAGGCCAATGTTGACCAGATGAAGGGTTCGGACAATCCCGAGATCAAGCGTCTTCTGGGCTCCGAGGGCAAGTTCGGTGAGGCCGTCGGCCTGACCAACGATTGGGCCTACCGGATCATCAAGCACGTCGGCAATTACGGCGAGAGCTTCGAGCGCAACGTCGGCGAAGGCTCCAAGCTGAAGATCAAGCGCGGCCTGAACGCGCAATGGACCAAGGGCGGTCTGCAATACGGTATTCCGATCCGCTAAGCGCATTCGGGACGGGCGTCCGGAGCGATCCGGGCGCCCCTTTTAAAAGCTGCTACCCCAGGGCAGGCCGTCACCGGCATCAACAAAGGTGAATGGCCCAAAAACAACAAGCCGTCAGAGGATGGGTTCAGTGCAGACCGCTATCAGTCAGGCATCACCGCCGAAAAAATCGTTCCTGTACGATCCCAGGGTACGCGGAATTTTCTACCAGGTTCTTCTGGTATGCGTCGTCGCGTACCTGTTTTACATGGCGGCATCGAACGCCATCGAGAATCTCCGACGCGCGAAGATCGCCTCGGGGTTTGGCTTTCTCGAAAACACCGCCGGCTTCGACATCAGCCAGACGCTGATCACGTTCAGCGCCGCCGGCTCGACCTACGGCGACGCTTTCGTCGTCGGCCTTCTGAATACGCTTCTCGTTTCCGCCATCGGCATCGTGTTCGCGACGCTTCTCGGCTTCACTGTCGGCATTGCGCGCCTGTCCACTAACTGGATGGTGGCGAAGGTGGCGATGGTCTACGTCGAACTCCTCCGCAACATCCCGCTGCTGCTGCAGTTGCTGTTCTGGTACATCGCCGTTCTCGGCCCCTTGCCGCAACCGCGCGATTCCTACGTGATGGGCGCCGGCTTTTTCCTGAACTCTCGTGGCCTGTTCATGCCGCGCCCGATTTATGCATCAGATGCGTGGGTCATCGGGGCAGCTTTCGCGATCGGCGTCGTCGGAACCATCGTGTTCCGCCGCTGGGCGAAGAAGCAGCAGGAATCGACAGGCCGTCAATATCCCGTCGGGCTCGCCACGATCGGGCTCGTGCTGGGGCTGCCGATTGCCGCCTGGCTGGTTCTGGCCTTGGCGAACGCCAATCCCGTCAGTTTCGACCTGCCGGTGAAGGGCACCTTCAATCTTCGCGGCGGAATGCAGATTCTCCCTGAATTCGTCGCGCTTCTCGTTGGGCTTGTGACCTATACGGCCGCGTTCATCGCGGAAGTGGTCCGCGCAGGCATTCTCGCCGTCTCCAAGGGGCAGACGGAGGCTGCGGGCTCGCTTGGCCTCAAACCCGGACAGACGCTCCGGCTCGTGGTGATTCCGCAGGCGATGCGCGTCATCATCCCGCCGCTGACGAGCCAATATCTCAACCTGACCAAGAACTCGTCGCTCGCTGTCGCGATCGGTTATCCCGATCTCGTGCAGGTCTTCATGGGCACCGTCCTCAATCAGACCGGACAGGCCATCGAAGTCGTGACGATCACCATGGGCGTTTACCTGACCATCAGCCTCGTGACCTCGTTCGTCATGAATATCTACAACCGCCGCGTGGCGATCGTCGAACGGTAGGACACCACATGAACACCGCCGTTGATATGTCTCGCTTCGTGCGCTCCGAGAACATCGAAGCGCTCCCTCCGCCAAACCTCGCACGCGGGCCTGTTGCCTGGGTGCGGGAGAACCTGTTCTCCGGCCCGGTCAACACGCTGCTGACCTTGGCGGTCATTTATCTGCTATATATCCTCATCCCACCGATCGTCGATTTTCTCTTCGTCAATGCAGTTTGGACGGGAACGGATCGCGCCGCCTGCCGCGCCGAGACGGCCGGACACCCGGTCGGAGCCTGCTGGGCCTTTGTGATCGAAAAGATCAACTTCTTCACTTACGGCTCGTACCCGGCGGCGGAGCGCTGGAGGGTCAATATTTTCTTCGCCCTGCTCGCCCTTGGCGTGGGTTGGCTCCTGTGGCTCAAGGCACCGCGCCGGGATCTGGGAGCGATCTACTTCTTCTGGCTGTTCCCGGTGCTTTCCTACATCCTGCTGACGGGCGGCAATGTTAGCCTGGGTTTGGGATTCTGGATCAAGTTCGCCGTCGCCAGCGCAGTTTTCCTGGCGGTGCTTGCGGCCGCTGCCTATGCGCTCAAGACGTCGATGCGCTCCGCCGTTCTCATTGGCGGAGGGATCGTCGCGGTCATCGGCATCACGCTCGCCCTTGTCAATGTGGATTGGGGCCTGCGGCCGGTGCCGAGCGCGTTCTGGGGCGGCATCCTCGTCACTCTGCTGGTGGCAACTGTCGGAATCGTTTTCTCGCTTCCGTTCGGCATTCTTCTGGCTCTGGGGCGGCGCTCGAAACTGCCGATCCTGCGGCTCGCTTCCGTCATCTTCATCGAGTTCGTTCGCGGCGTGCCGCTGATCACGGTCCTGATCATGGCGAACACCATGCTGCCGCTCTTCCTGCCAGCCGACATGACGGTGGATCGTTTAGCGCGGCCGCTCATCGGCGTCGCTTTCTTCGCCTCCGCCTACATGGCCGAGGTGGTGCGCGGTGGCCTGCAGGCCATGCCGAAGGGCCAGTATGAAGGTGCAATGTCCTTAGGGCTCAACTATCCGCAGATGATGGTTTTCATTATTCTGCCGCAGGCGCTGCGGATTGTGATTCCCGGAATCGTGAATACGTTCATCGGATTGTTCAAGGATACGTCGCTTGTGTCGGTCGTCGGCATCTTCGACCTGGTCAAGACGATCGAGGCGTCGCGCATCGATCCGAATTGGGCAGCGCCGACGATCAGCTATACGGGCTACGCCTTCGCGGCCCTGTTCTACTTCATCTTCTGCTTTGGCATGTCGCGATATTCGCTTGGTGTCGAGCGGCGTTTGGCGACTGGTCAGAAACGGTAACATCCATGGCAATGACAATGGCAGCTCAACAGATTTCCGCAGCAGTCGTCGACCCGCAGGCCGAGGCCGCGGTGCAGATGATCGGGGTGCACAAGTGGTACGGCGAGTTCCATGTGCTGCGCGACATCAACCTCAATGTCCGGCGCGGTGAGCGCATCGTGGTTTGCGGGCCTTCGGGCTCCGGCAAATCGACCATGATCCGCTGCATCAACCGTCTGGAAGAACACCAGAAGGGCCGCATCATCGTGGACGGCACCGAACTGACCAACGACCTCAAGCGTATCGACGAGGTGCGCCGCGATGTCGGCATGGTGTTCCAGCACTTCAACCTGTTCCCGCATCTCACCATCCTCGAGAACTGCACGCTCGCCCCGATCTGGGTGAAGAAGATGCCCAAGAAAGAGGCGGAAGAGGTGGCGATGAAGTACCTGACCCGGGTCAAGATCCCCGAACAGGCAAACAAGTATCCGGGCCAGCTCTCCGGTGGCCAGCAGCAGCGCGTGGCGATTGCCCGCTCCTTATGCATGAACCCCAAGATCATGTTGTTCGACGAGCCGACCTCGGCGCTCGATCCGGAAATGGTCAAAGAGGTGCTCGACACGATGGTCGGCCTCGCGGAAGAAGGCATGACCATGCTGTGCGTGACGCACGAGATGGGCTTCGCCCGTCAGGTCGCGGACCGGGTGATCTTCATGGATTATGGGCAGATCGTGGAAATGAACACGCCCGGCGAGTTCTTCAAGAACCCGCAGCACGAGCGCACCCGGCTCTTCCTCAGTCAGATCCTGCACTGATCGCGACCAATCGGAATGCAAAAAGGCCCCGGAAAATTCGGGGCCTTTTTTCTTTGTGGGCTTCGTCTCCGGTTGCGGTTCAGGCTTTCTCAGCCGGCCCGGTCGCGATGGGCAGGTCCGTCCGCGCGCCCCATTCCGACCAGGAGCCGTCATAGATGGCCTTGATCGGATGCCCGGTGGTTTCAAAAGCCAGCGCGAGGATTGCTGCCGAGACGCCTGAGCCGCAGCTCGTGATGACCGGACGCTCCGGATCGACGCCCGAATCCTTGATCGCCTGCTCCAGGTCCGCCTTGTCCTTCAGGCGACCGTTCTCGACGATTTGCGCGAAGGGAAGGTTGAGGCTGCCGGGCATGTGGCCGGCGCGCAGGCCAGGGCGCGGCTCGGGGGCCTCGCCGCGAAAGCGCTCAGCCGGTCGGGCGTCCACGATCTGCGCCGAGCCCGATTGCAGGGCCTGCAGCACACCAACCGAATCGACGACGGCGGAGGCGTCGAGCTTCGCCTTGAAGGTACGGGCCGGGCGGGGCTTCTCGGGGCCCGTCTCGATCGGCCGTACCTCAGCGTTCCATGCGGGAAAGCCGCCGTCGAGAATGCGCACGTCCCGCGCGCCGAACACGCGGAAGGTCCAGAGTACGCGCGGGGCGGAGAACAAGCCCACGCCGTCATAAACGATGATGGTCGCGTCATCGCTAATGCCCATCGCGCCGACAGTCGCCGCAAATTCCTCCGCTGTGGGCAGCATATGGGGCAGGGTGGAGGACGTGTCCTTCACCGTGTCGATGTCGAAGCGGATCGCGCCCGGAATGTGCGCAGAGAGAAATTCCTCCTGCGGATCGCGATTTTGCGTCGGCAAGTACCAGGAGCCGTCGACGATCACGACATTCGCATCGTTCAGGTGGTCTTGCAGCCACGCGGTGGAAACGAAGGGTTGGGGCATCGCTAAACTCGCTATCGGGTGAATTGATGGTGATGTGCAGAACCGGTTCGGAATATGCTCGGTGTTCAATCGGCGAGCGAGATCCGTACGCGACGGTTCTGTTTGCCCTTTTTCTCGATATCGGTAATCGCGACCGTGCCGATTTCGCCCGTGCGCTGCACATGCGTGCCACCGCAGGGTTGAAGGTCGATGCCCGCGATCTCGACAAGGCGAACGCGGCCTGAGCCGCGCGGCGGCTGCACGGACATGGTTTTCACGAGGCCGGGATTCGCATCGAGTTCCGCGTCTGTGATCCAGCGGTCGGTGACCGGTGCGTCCTGGGCGATGAGCGCGTTCAACTTGTCCATCAGCTCGGCCTTGTCGAGACCGGCATCGGGAATATCGAAATCGAGCCGTCCGTCGCCATCGCCGATGGAACCGCCGGTCACGGGATAAGGCAGCACGACGCTGAGAAGGTGCAGGGCCGTATGGACGCGCATGCGCTTGAAGCGGCGCTCCCAATCGAGCTCCAATCCGATGGTTTCTCCAACAGCGATGGTCGCGGTGTTTTCCGCGCCGACCAGATGAACCACCTGCGAGCGGTCGGCACCGTAGACGGCATTCGTTACCGCGAGCCGCACGCCATTCGCGCGGACAAGAGCGCCCACATCGCCCGGCTGGCCGCCGCCTTGGGCGTAGAACACCGTGCGGTCCAGAATGACGCCGCCTTCCGGCGTTACGCCGAGGACGGTGGACTGGCAGGAGCGGGCATAGGCGTCATCGCGAAACAGAAGCGTTGTGGCTGTCATCGTCATCCCGAGCATATGAGCCGAGGCCAAGCGGCCAACAGCGGAGGGGCGGAAGGTGACGGCAAGCGGCCGGGCGGGTCAAGCTGCTCCGTCAGTCCCGCTCGGCTGAAGATTGTTGCAATTGTTCGTCGCGCAGGCGGCGAAACGCTTCCAGGGCGCGCTCCCGAGCCGGCCCATGCGGGACAATGGGCAGGGGATAGGTACGACCCAAGGTGATCCCGGCGGACCGAAGAACCAGGGGCGGCGCTTCCCATGGCTTGTGAATGAAGGCGGACGGCAGATTCGCCAGTTCCGGAACGAAGGCCTTCACATAATTACCTTGCGGGTCGAATTTCTCGCCTTGAGTAACGGGATTGAAAATGCGGTGAAACGGGGCCGAATCGGGACCGGACCCGGCGACCCATTGCCAGCCGAAGGCGTTGTTCGCCGGGTCTGCATCGACGAGCGTGTCCCAGAACCAGGCCTCTCCGCGCCGCCAGTCGATCAGCAGGTGCTTGATCAGAAATGAGGCGACGATCATCCGCACCCGGTTGTGCATCCAGCCGGTCCGCCAAAGCTGCCGCATGCCGGCATCGACCATCGGGTAGCCGGTCAGCCCCTTTTGCCACGCCTCAAACGCCTTCTCGTCCTCGGACCAGGGAAAATGCGCGAATCGGCGGCTGTGCGATGCCCGTGAAAGATCGGGGTATTGATAGAGAAGCTGATAGGCGAATTCGCGCCACACCACTTCGCTCAAAAGCTTTTCGGCATCGCGGCCCAGGCCGGGCTCATGCGAACGCCGATGGGCGATCGCGTGCCAGATCTGGCGGGGCCCGATCTCCCCGAATCGCAGATGCGGCGAGAGTCGGGTCGTCCCCTCCACACCCGGGATGTCGCGATTCTCCGCGTATCCCTTGAGACCGCCGTCGAGAAAATCGGCGAGCCTTTCCAGAGCCGCGGATTCGCCGCGTTGCCAGTGATTCCTGAAACCGCCGGCCCAGTCGGGTCTGACAGGCTCAAGATGAAGCTCGGCGAGCGAAAGGGCCTCGTCGAGAATCGATGAGGGCCAGTTTCCGGATTCGAGGTTCTGCGGAGCGGGCAGGGGAGCGGCTACCGGCCTTTGTCCGACCGCCCGGGAATAGGGCGTGAAGACCTGAAATGGCTTTCCCGATTGATTCGTGATCTCCCAGGGTTCGTTGAGAAGCCTGCCGTTGAAGCTGTGCGCCTTGATGCCGCGCACGGTCAGGCTCTTCTTGATGGCGCTGTCGACGGCGATTTCCTCGGCCGTGTAGCGGCGATTCCAGAAAATCGCGGACGCGCCGGTCTCCGAGGCGATCCGCTCGATGACCGATTCAGCCGCGCCTTGCAGCAGAATCAGTTTTGAGCCGAGCCGCTTGAGCGATTCATCGAGGGCTTCGATCGAGCCGTGGAGCCACCATCGCGCAGCTCCTCCGAGCGGGCGAAAGCCTTCGGATATTTCGTCGAAGATGAAGAAGCAGAGAATCGGAGCGCCGCTCGCGACCGCCGCTGCGAGCGCAGGGTTGTCGGCAAGGCGATGATCGTCGCGAAACCAGACGAGGACTGGAGCAGCCAAGCTTTATCTCCATTCGGTGGTCTGAATGCAGCCCATGCGCAAAAAGCCATGCTTTCGGCCCATATGGAATTCCACGATCCGAAGGAAATCGAGATTTTCAGGAGAAAGTTGGCTCCGGCGGTAGGATTCGAACCTACGACCAACGGATTAACAGTCCGCTGCGCTACCGCTGCGCCACGCCGGAATAATGCCATACCTTATTCGAGAAACGCGGTTTGTTTCTCACGGGGGCCGGTGGACCGAAGTCGTCGCCGCCCGAGGTGGGGTGGCATATACCACGGGTTCAGCCGGTTGCAAGTCCCTTCATTGAATCTCACGTCATGAAAAGCTGCTGTTGCTCTTTGGTGCGACGCTCTGCTATGGAGCACCCGTCGCGTTCGCGGCACGCCCCGGATGGCCTCGTGGCGGAGTGGTTACGCAGAGGACTGCAAATCCTTGCACCCCGGTTCGATTCCGGGCGAGGCCTCCAACTTTTTTCTGAGGCAATTCATGGTCGATTTCACGCAAGCGCGCCGGATGATGGTCGATAGCCAGCTGCGCACTTTCGATGTGAACGACATCGCTCTTCTCGACGCCATGGGTGTCGTTCCGCGAGAGCGGTTCGTTCTGCCCGGCCGCGAAGAGCTTGCCTATATCGACCAGGATATTCCTGTCAGCGAAGGCGCCGATCGCCGCTTCATGATCTCCCCTATGATCGAGGCGCGGCTCATTCAGGCGCTTGAGATCGAGGCCGGAGACAAGGTTCTCGATGTAGCTGGCGGGCGCGGCTATTCATCGGCGGTTCTCTCGAAGCTCGGCGCGCAAGTGACCGCGCTCGAATCGGATGAAGCGCTGGCTGCCGCCGCGAAGGCCAATCTGGCCTCGGTGAATGCCGATCAGGTGATCGTGAAGGTCGGCCCCCTCGATCAGGGTTGCGCCGAGAACGCGCCCTTCAACGCGATCCTCATCAACGGCGCTGTGGACGTGCGGCCCGATCATCTTCTGCGCCAATTGCAGGAAGGCGGAAAGCTCGTGTGCGTGCAGGGGCGTGGACGCGCTGCGAAAGCGACGCTTTATGTCCGTTCCGGCGACACATTTGGCGAGCGCGGTCTTTTCGACGCAGCCGCCCCCGTTCTCTCCGCTTTCCAAAACAAGCCAAGCTTTATATTTTAGTAGCGTGATAGTGTCGCTTTTTTGCGCCACTGCGCTATTAATCGCAGCCAAACTTGGCCTAAACGATTGCCGATCAATTCCCTATGGGTATTGTTTCGCTTCGAGTCGAGTTGGATTAAGAAATTTGAGAGTCGGACGGCGGGTCGACCGTTTTGAACCGGCGGGTAGGTGGGCGTGAACAAAGAAAAAATCTCTAAAAAATACTACGCGCTCTTCGGGGTCATGACGTCGGTCGCCGTTTTGGTTGGGGCAACAGCCGCTTCCGCGGAAACGCTGGAGGGCGCGTTGGCCAAGGCATATGGCAATAACCCGAGTCTCAACGCCCAGCGCGCCAATGTCCGTTCAACTGATGAAAACGTGGCTCGCGCGAAGTCCGGCTATCGTCCGAGCGTGAATGCAACGGCCGATGCCGGCCCGTCCTATGCAGATTATTCGGGTTCGAAGAGCGTCAAAAGTTTGTTTGGACGTGGTGCGGGCATCCAGATCGACCAGTCGCTTTTCAACGGTTTCCGGACCACGAACTCGGTTCGTCAGGCCGAGTCCTCGGTTCTCGGCTCCCGTGAAACCCTGAACAACACCGAGCAGAATACGCTTTTCAACTCGGCATCCGCCTACATGAACGTGCTGCGGGACACGGCCATTCTGGACCTGCAGCGTAACAACGTCGAGGTGATCGACGAGCAACTGCGGCAGACCCGGGACCGTTTCAATGTCGGCGAGGTGACGCGGACCGACGTGGCTCAGGCCGAATCACGCCTCGCCTTGGCCCGGTCTCAGGCGAGCGCCGCCGAGGCGACATTGCGAACTAGCATCGCGCAATATCGTCAGGTCATCGGTGTTGAGCCGCGCCAGCTGGCCCCGGGGCGTCCGCTGGACAAAATTCTTCCAAAGACCGTCGATTCGGCCCTGAAGGTCGCCCTCGACGAACATCCCGCCATCAAAGCCTCTTTGCACGGGGTGGATGTGGCTGAACTTCAGGTTAAGATCGAGGAAGGGGCCCTCGCGCCGTCGCTTGGGCTGCGAGGCACTGTCTCCCAGCGCTATGACAGCCAGATTGTCGGAGATAAGCTCTTTTCCGCTTCCGCGGTCGCCCAACTGACGGTGCCGATCTATGACGGCGGAACGGCTTATGCCTCGACCCGTCAGGCCAAGGAGACCGTCGGGCAGCGCCAGCTTGAGGCTGACTCGATCCGCGACCAGGTTCGCGCGGCCGTGGTTTCGTCCTGGGGCCAGCTTGAGGCCGCACGTGCGCAAATCATTGCCGCGCAGGCCCAGGTGGACGCTTCGGAAACCGCCCTCAACGGCGTTCGCGAAGAGGCCCGCGTCGGCCAGCGGACGACCCTCGACGTCCTCAACGCTCAACAGGAACTGCTGAGCGCCCGTGTGAATCTCATCACCGCTCAGCGTGATCGGGTGGTCGCATCCTACGCCGTGGTGCAGGCCATGGGACGTTTGAGCTCCCGGAACTTGGGCCTCGCGGTGAACCATTACACCCCGACGATTCACTACGATCAGGTCAAGGACCTGTGGGGCGGCCTGACCACCCCGGACGGTCGCTAAATAATCCCGGGGCCGTCCACTGCTGGACCGCCCCGCTTGGCTTGCCTCTCCGTCAGAGCGTGAAATACTGAAGACATTCGAAAGAATGTGATTCTAAAAAACCTTTGATCGGCGGGGCGTATGAGTTCAGCGAATCCCAAGATTCACGAGCCATCGATGGAAGAAATCCTGGCTTCCATCAGACGCATCATTGCGGACGATCAGGATGCGATGCTGGGGGCAAAAAGCCCGGAGCCGTCGCCCGGCCCGTCGCCGCTGCGCAACGTGCTCGATCTCGCCGAACGCCAATCGCCTCTCGCCTTCGCGTCCGAGCCAAAGGCTCCCGGTCTTGGCGCGTATGATGGAGACGAAGGCGAGGACGAGGACGAACGGGCGGAGCCATTCGAGGCACCGGTGGCCGATTTTGAGCCGGTCTACAAGATCGAGAAGCTCGTCCCTTCGCCGCTGTCTCCCCTGAAGGAGACCTCGTCAGACAGGCCGGCGCCATCGGTACCTGCCGATAACGTTCTTCTCTCGCAGGAAACAAACGCCTCGGTATCGGACGCGTTCAACCGGCTTGACTCCAGCCTCCCCGCCAGCAGCCCGAAATCCATGGAGGATCTCGTGAAGGAGATGCTTCGGCCCATGCTCAAATCATGGCTCGACGACAATCTCCCACCGCTTGTGGAGCGGCTCGTTCAGGCCGAGATCGAGCGCGTGGCGCGGAGAGGTCGCTGAGACCATCGGCGTAGGCCGGTGATGTGCTTGGATGGGATCGGCGGCGGCATCAGATCCGGGCGGATATGCTCCGGTCGCGGAAACGGACCCTGCTCCAGTTGACTTCGCCTCGTCCGTCCGGTTTGTAACCGTCATATTTTGCGCGCGCTGACGCGCCAACGTGCCGGTATATTCACCATGATGGACAAGACGTTCGATCCCGCTGCTGTCGAAGCGCGCATTTCCACCCGCTGGGAGGAGGCCGAGGCCTTCAAGGCCGGTCGCGAGGACCGGAAGGGCGCGCAGCCTTATACGATCGTCATTCCCCCGCCGAACGTCACCGGCTCGCTCCATATGGGGCACGCACTCAACAACACCGTTCAGGACATCCTCTGCCGCTTTGAGCGCATGCGCGGCCGCGACGTGCTCTGGCAGCCCGGCATGGACCATGCGGGCATTGCCACGCAGATGGTGGTCGAGCGCCAGCTGGCGGAGAAACAGATCCACCGTCGTGATCTCGGGCGCGAGGACTTCGTCGCCCGCGTCTGGGAGTGGAAGGGCGAGTCCGGCGGACGCATCAAGGCCCAGCTCCAGCGCCTCGGAGCGTCCTGCGATTGGTCGCGCGAGCGGTTCACCATGGACGAGGGCCTGTCGAAGGCGGTCCTGAAGGTGTTCGTCGATCTCTACAAGCAGGGCCTGATGTACAAGGACAAGCGCCTTGTGAACTGGGACCCGAAATTCCAGACCGCCATCTCCGACCTCGAGGTCGAGCAGGTCGAGGTGAAGGGTAACCTCTGGCATATCCGCTACGCCATCGAGGGCATGCCGGACCGTTCCATCACGGTCGCGACCACTCGTCCCGAGACGATGCTCGGCGACGTGGCGGTGGCGGTTCATCCCGAGGATGAGCGCTACAAGGACCTCATCGGCAAGCACGCGATTCTGCCGCTTGTGGGCCGGCGCATCCCGATCGTGGCGGATGAATACTCCGACCCGGAGAAGGGCACCGGCGCGGTGAAGATTACGCCTGCCCACGACTTCAACGATTTCGAGGTCGGCAAGCGCCACAAGCTGCCGCTCATCAACATCTTCGGCACGGAAGCCCAGCTTCAGCTAGACGGCAATGACTCTTTCCTCGACGGCCTGCCGTCGTCGGACGACCTCAAGGCGGTTCACGCGCTCGACGGCCTCGACCGGGCCGAGGCGCGCAAGCGCATCGTGGCCATGCTCGAAGAGCGCGAGATCCTCGTCCAGATCGAGCCCCACACCCATATGGTGCCCCACGGTGACCGCTCGAACGTGGTGATCGAGCCTTATCTGACCGATCAGTGGTACGTGAACGTGAAGCCGCTGGCCGAGCGCGCGCTCGGCGCAGTCAAGAACGGCAAGACCAAATTCGTGCCCGAGACCTGGGAGAAGACCTACTTCCAGTGGCTGGAAAACATCGAGCCGTGGTGCGTGTCGCGCCAGCTGTGGTGGGGCCACCAGATCCCCGCGTGGTACGACGCTGACGGCAATGTCTATGTCACCTACAGCGAGGATGAGGCCAAGGCCGAGGCGCGCGCCAAGCATGGGCGCGACGTGCCGCTGACCCGCGACGAGGACGTGCTCGACACCTGGTTCTCCTCGGCCCTGTGGCCGTTCTCGACGCTCGGCTGGCCGGACGATACGCCGGAAGTGCATCGCTACTACCCGACGAACACCCTCGTCACGGCCTTCGACATCATCTTCTTCTGGGTCGCCCGGATGATGATGATGGGCCTGCATTTCATGGACGAAGTGCCGTTCGACACGGTCTATATCCACGCCCTCGTCCGCGACGAGAAGGGCGCGAAGATGTCGAAGTCGAAAGGCAACGTCATCGACCCGCTTGACGTGATCGACCAATACGGCGCGGACGCCCTGCGTATGACCCTCTCCGCCATGGCGGCGCAGGGACGCGACATCAAGCTCAGCGTCCAGCGCGTCGAGGGCTACCGCAACTTCGCGACCAAGATCTGGAATGCGGCGCGCTTTGCCGAGATGAACGGCTGCAAGCGCGTTGACGGCTTCGATCCGAAGGCGGTCAAGGAGACGCTCAACAAATGGGCGCTCAGTGAATGCGCCAAGGCCATCGGCGAGGTGGCTGCGGGAATCGAGGCCTACAAGTTCAACGAATCCGCGCTGGCCGCCTATCGCTTCGTCTGGAACGTGTTCTGCGACTGGACGCTGGAACTGGCGAAGCCCGTTCTCCAGGGCGCGGATTCACCCGCCAAGGAAGAAACCCGCGCCACCATCGCCTTCATCCTCGATGAGATCTGCAAGCTGTTGCACCCCTTCATGCCGTTCCTCACGGAGGAGCTGTGGGAGGTGAAGGGGCAGGAGGGGCCGAAGCGGGAGACGATCCTGGCGCTTGCGCCGTGGTCGCAACTCGACGGTTTGATCGATCCTGCCGCCGAGGCCGAAATCGGCTGGGTGGTCGATCTCGTCACGGAGATCCGTTCCGCCCGTTCGGAGACGAATGTCCCGGCCGGTGCGCAGATTCCGCTCGTTCTGGTCAACCCTTCCGCCGACGTGAAGGCCCGCGCCGAGCGTTGGGGCGACATCGTCAAGCGGATGGCCCGCTTGTCGGATATCGGCATCGTCGACGCTGCCCCCAAGAGCTCGATCCAGCTCCTGATCCGTGGCGAGATGGCGGCGCTGCCGCTTGAAGGCGTCATCGACCTCGTGGCCGAGCGCGCGCGTCTGGCGAAGGAAATCCAGAAGCTCGATTCCGACATCGCCAAGATCGACGCGAAACTCGGCAATGCCGATTTCATCAAGCGTGCTCCTGAAGAAGTGGTCGAGGAACAGCGCGAGCGCCGCGACGACGCCTCAGCCCGCAAGGCGAAGATGGAAGAGGCGCTTAACCGGTTGAAGGACGCTTGAGGCGAGCCCTGCGAGGTGTGTTGAAGGGCAGCCTGGTGCTGCTCTTCGGGTTCCTCGCGGCAATCATTCTCACTGCGCGGCCGGGTGATCCGGCGCTGTTTCCGGCCGGTGAGGATGGCATCGACGTCCTCCTCGTCGGCAATGGCTATCATGCGGGCCTCGCCATCCCGCTCGCGCCCTTGGCAGCTGTCGCAACGCGGTTTCGGCAATTCGACTGGATCGAGGTCGGCTGGGGTGACGCGGACTTTTATCGGGCAACCCCGACCGCTGCTTCGCTGCAGGCGCGGCCCGAAGCGTCCCACCTCATCCTGAGGAGGTCGCGCAGCGACCGTCTCGAAGGATGATCAGGGGAACTGTGGAAACGCCCGCGTATCCACTCACCCCACCACGAAATCCAGCAAGAGCTTGAGATTCAGCCCAATGATGATCGCCGCGATCACGCCTGCGAGGGCGGTGAGCCAGCGCGGCGCCACGAGTTCGCCCATCTTCGCCTTGGAGGCGGTCAGGGTCACCAGCGGAACGACAGCGAAGGGGAGTTGCAGGCTCAGGACCACCTGGCTGAAGATCAGGAGCTTTCCAGAGCCGCTCTCGCCATAGGCGATGGTGACGGCTGCCGCCGGGATGATCGCGAGGCCGCGTGTGACGAGGCGGCGCAGCCAGGGCGCGATCTTGAAGTTGATGAAGCCCTCCATGACGATCTGGCCCGCCATGGTGGCTGTGACCGTGGAGTTCAGGCCGCAGCACAGAAGCGACAACCCAAACAGCATGGGCGCGATGGCTGTGCCGAGCAGCGGTTGCAGCAGGGAATGCGCATCGCCCAGTTCTGCGACTTCCGTGCGTCCAGTGTGATGGAACGCGGCGGCGGCGAGGATCAAGAGCGACGCGTTGATCGTCAACGCAAAGGTCAGCGCGATGGTCGAGTCGAGGGTGGCGAAGCGCATCGCCTCCCGCCGCTCGGGTAAGGTCTCGCCATAGGCCCGCGTCTGTACGATGCCCGAATGCAGGTAGAGGTTATGCGGCATGACCGTCGCGCCGAGGATACCGAGCGCGAGATAGAGCATGTCCGGATTGGAGAAGAGCTCGGTCGTCGGTGCGAAGCCGCGAATGACGCCGCCCCATTGCGGGCTTGCAAGCGCGATCTGAATGCCGAAGCAGATGGCGATGACGCCGAGCAGGGTGATGATGAAAGCCTCGACCCAGCGGAATCCAAGCTTCTGCAGATAGAGAATAAGAAACACGTCGAGCGCGGTGATGACGACGCCGATCTCAAGCGGGATGCCGAAGAGCAGATTGAGGCCGATCGCCGTGCCGATGACCTCGGCGAGATCGGTGGCGCAGATCGCCAGCTCGGCCAGCACCCATAGCCCCCATGCGACAGGTCGCGGATAGGCGTCGCGGCAGGCTTGCGCCAGGTCGCGGCCCGAGGCGACGGCAAGGCGCGCGCAGAGGGCCTGCAGGATGACCGCCATGAAATTGGAGATCAGCACCATGGAGAGCAGGGCGTAGCCGTATTTCGAACCGCCCGCGATGGATGTGGCCCAGTTGCCCGGGTCCATATAGCCCACGGCGACGAGATAACCGGGGCCGAAAAAGGCTGCCGCGCGCTTCCAGGTCGAGCCCGACCGCACCGCGATCGACCGATTCACCTCCGGCAAGGGCGGCATCAACTGGCCGCGACGCCAGCCGGCTTCGGGCGTGAGGGAGGATGGGGCGGGCTGATCCATGGCTCTTTCTGCAGTTGCGAATTAATTGCAAGAAGAAGCTAACGGGAAGCGCAGGCCGCCGCAAGAGACGTTTTTGAAAATATTCGGCCAGGCGGCGCGGCTCTTTCGGCAAGTTTCGCAGAACGACCGAAAAGACGGGGAGACCTTGGCCGTCACGGCCGCCGAAAGGTGGAAGGGAAGGGGGCGTGACAAGGCCGCCTTGTTTTGCTCTAGCTGAACGACACCTGAGCCCTTGAGCTTCGGATGGAGGGATGGATCATGCTTGAGAGTGTCCTGATCGCCAATCGCGGTGAAATCGCGTGCCGCATCATCCGAACCGCCAAGCGGCTGGGCATGCGCACCATCGCCGTCCATTCGGATGCGGATGCGGATGCGCTGTTCGTACAAATGGCCGACGAGGCCCATCTCATCGGCCCACCGGCAGCGCGGGAGAGTTATCTGCGGATCGACCGCATCATCGAAGTCGCCAAACGCACCCGCGCGGCTTCGATCCATCCGGGCTACGGCTTCTTGTCGGAACGCGCAGAGTTTGCCCAGGCTTGCGCGGAAAACGGTATCGTTTTCGTCGGTCCTCCCGCCTCGGCCATCAAGGCGATGGGGTTGAAGGATGCGGCGAAGGCGCTGGTGCAGCAGGCCCATGTGCCGGTCGTGCCCGGCTATCACGGCTCGAAGCAGGACCCGGATTTCCTGCGCCAGAAGGCTTATGAGGTCGGCTATCCGGTTCTCATCAAGGCGGTGGCGGGCGGTGGTGGCAAGGGCATGCGGCGCGTCGACAAGGCGGCGGATTTCGACGCCGCGTTGGAGAGCGCGCAGCGCGAAGCGCAAAACGCCTTCGGCGATCCGCGCGTGCTGGTCGAGAAATACATCCTCTCGCCGCGCCATATCGAGATTCAGGTTTTCGCGGACTCGCACGGCAACGTCGTCCATCTCTTCGAGCGCGATTGCTCGTTGCAGCGCCGCCATCAGAAGGTGATCGAGGAAGCGCCGGCACCCGGCATGACACCGGAAATGCGCGCGATCATGGGCAAGGCGGCCGTCGAGGCGGCGCGCGCTGTCGGCTATGTGGGCGCCGGCACGATCGAGTTCATCGCCGACGGCCGCGAAGGGCTTCGTCCCGACCGTTTCTATTTCATGGAAATGAACACGCGGCTTCAGGTCGAGCATCCCGTGACGGAGGCGATCACCGGGCTCGATCTCGTGGAGCTGCAATTCCGTGTCGCATCGGGCGAGACGCTGCCGTTCACGCAAGATGATCTTGCCATTCACGGTCATGCGGTCGAGGCGCGCCTCTATGCGGAAGATCCGGAGAGGCAGTTTCTGCCGTCGACCGGAAAGCTCTGGGCGCTCGAATTCCCTGAAGGCGACGGGATTCGCATCGATACCGGCGTCGAGGCGGGTGATGATGTCTCGCCCTATTACGATCCCATGATCGCCAAGGTGATTGCGCACGGCGCGACCCGCGACGAGGCATTAGACCGGCTCGCGGGGGCGCTTGGGGACACAATCGTCGCCGGGCCGAAAACGAACATCGCGTTCCTGAAGAAGCTGTGCGAGGCGAAGGAATTCAGGGCGGGACAGTTCGATACCGGGTTCATCGACCGCAACATGGACAGCCTCGGAGCGATCCAACGCGAAACGGATGCGGAAGCTGTGCGGCTTGGCGTGCTCAAGCTGATCGAGCATGAGTTTGAGGAGCGGAACTACAAGGCTGCGATCTACGAGGGGCCGGTGCCGTCGCCGTGGGGCGAGCACGACGCCTTCCAACTCGCGGGCCCGCGCCGTCAGGGTTTCTCACTCAACATCGATGGTGAGCGCGCCGATGCGACCCTGGAATGGTCGCGGCCCGTATCAGGCGATTCCGAGATCGATGTCGCGGTGCGCTTCGGCGACGGCGTGTCTCATCTTCTCGACGACTACCTGCCCTTGGACCCGCGCCGCTTCGTTCTGACGGATGACGGCGTCATCGTGCTCAGCCATGGCCGGCAGACGCGCGTTTCGCCGCACGACCCCTTCGACGTCGATCTCGAACATGCGGATGGCGGCGGCACCATCAAGGCCCCCATGCACGGCAAATTGATTGCGGTCTTCGTCAAGCCCGGCGACAAAGTCGAGAAGGGCCAGAGGCTTGCCGTCGTCGAGGCCATGAAGATGGAGCACCCGCTTGTCGCACCCTCGGACGGGGAAGTGGCGGAAATCGCTGCCGAGCCCGGCGCTCAGGTTGCCGAGGGCGCGCGGTTGATCGTTTTGAAAACAGATGCGTGACATGCGGCGCATCGCCTGATTTTGTCCTGCATCAACACGTGATTGAAATTTTTCGGATGTCTCTTCACCTGCTCAAACTCTGCGTCGGCTGCGAGTCGATCACGGACCTCGAGGAATGGATCGAGGAAAACCGTATGCTCCATCGTCGGCTCGGCCGCGATTTCGAGCAGACGCATACGACGCGCATGGTGCCCAAACGTGTCGAGGAGTTGCTCGACGGCGGATCGCTCTATTGGGTCATCAAGGGCCAGCTCGCCGCCCGTCAGGCGCTTCTCGACGTTCGTCCCTTCACCGATGCGGACGGAATCGGGCGCTGTCACCTGGTGCTTGACCCAAAGGTCGTTCCCGTCGAGCCGCGCCCCTATCGCCCCTTCCAGGGCTGGCGCTATCTCGCCGCGAAGGACGCGCCCCGCGACATTGACCTCAAGACAGGCGATCTTGCTAAAATGCCTGAAGAAATGCGCCGCCAGCTGGCAGAGCTTGGGCTGCTGTGATGCGTGAACGGTTGAGGAGACCTCTGATGAAAGTTCTGCCCGTCCTCGCCTTGTTGCTGATCGGCACAGGCTCCGCGGTTGCGAAAGAGTGCCGCATGCCCGACGTGCCGCCAGGCGTGCGCGTCCAGCTTCCGCCTGGCTGCAAGGAGCCGCTCAAGGCCAAGCCTCAGGCGGGAAAGCAAGACTTTGTAAGGGCCGATCAGGGCTTCACGGACCTCGGCAATGGCACGAAGGTCAAGGTCGGCGGCCGCGTGCGGGCCGATTACGGCTTCCAGCGGTAGAGGATTCTCCGACCGTATTACGCGAAATCAAGGATTCATGCCTGATCGTGTGTCAAAGAGGAACGATCAGGCGCTAGCGCGTTCGTGACCGCCGACGTGGAACCGCAAAGCTCTGATTCGCATTGGCTTAGCAGTTCAGTTGAGTGGAGGTTGTCATGCTTCTAACAGCATCCGAAGGCCGACACTGGCGTTATGAAGTATGCGAGCATGCGGACGGCTATCTCGTCCAAATGCGAGACTTGGAAACCGGCGCTCTGGACGAGGAATTCTCCACCATCTTTCGGACTCTTCCTGTGGCCTTTGCCTATGCCGAGATGTCAGCGGCGTACGAGCGATATGCGGCTTCAGAACTCGAGCCCGAGCTTGAACCGGCCGAGGACGATCAGGTCGGAATCGAACTGGAAACGACCGAGCGGCATTTCGTGGACCTGAGCGACCGGCTGCACGATTCCGGTGTCAACGGCGTCGTGGTGCAAAGCTGGGAGCGTGAAAATCGACGGAATCCCACGCGCCTGCTGCATTAGGTGATTATGTCTCCTGTCTGAGACGGTCCGCCCGTGCGCTCCGCGCGGGTCGAAGAGACTTCGCAGGGCGCAGGCCGGGATTGATCATCTCCCGTGCACAGATTCATTTGGTTCGTTTCGTTGAGCGGAACCGGCCATCTTCATCCTCAGACGCATTTACAAGCGACGCATCTCCGCCCACATGACGGGAGGGGATACACGACGATGATGCTTCTTTACGGGATCGCCGCTGCCGCTCTTCTCTGGTGGCTGAGCAAGGTCTTCATTCGCTCCGACACGGCTGCGGTCGCGAAGGCGGTCAAGATCGTCGGCGGCGTGCTCGCGCTCGGCGCTGCCGTGGCCCTGGGCTTGCGGGGCAGGATCGATATGGCGCTGATGTTGGGCGCGTTCGGCGCCTGGGCGCTCGGCTGGAGCGGCCTCAACCTGCCATGGCGCAAAGCGGCAGGGGGCACATCGAGCCGGTTTTCGCGTATCCGATCGGCAATGATCGAGATGGAAATCGACCACGCTACCGGCGCGGTCGAAGGCACCGTTCTCGCCGGGGCCTTTATTGGCCGCCGGCTGTCGGGATTGGATCAGCCGAGCCTGCGCCGCCTCTATGAGGAATGCAGCTCGCTCGACCCGGAGGGTCTTCCGCTCCTACAGGCTTATCTTGACCGCCGGTTTTCCGGCTGGCGTGAAGACGCTCAGGGAGATCGTGACACGCGGACGCGCACTCAGGCGCAAACGGGCGCGATGTCGAAAGATGAAGCCTACCAGATCCTGGGGCTTAAGCCGGGCGCGAGCGTCGACGAGATCCGACAGGCTTATCGGACGCTCATGAAGAAACTCCACCCCGACCAGGGGGGGACGGCGTATCTCGCGGCCCGGGTCAATCAGGCGAGAGAAATTCTGTTGAGCCGACATCGCTGATACTCCACGCGCGATCCGGTTACTGGGACGCGACGGCGCAAAAACGCGCGCCGTCGCGGAAATTCGTCAGCCGCGCGAGGCGAAGCAGGCGAAGCCGCTCTTCTTCAGCGCCTTGCAGGCCTGCTCGGCATCCCCGGATTCGGAGAAGCCGGAAAAGCGGGCGCGGTAGAGGGTGCTGCCGTCCTTGGCGACTTTCTCCGTGAAGGGCGAAGCCTTCGCCAGAAGCTTGCCCGTACGGGAGCGGGCGGAATCAAGCATGGCTTTTGCCTTGCTCTCGTCATCGGTCGCACCGAGCTGGATCACCCAACCGGTGATGACCGGCCTCTTCGGTTCCGCGATCTCGGCCTTCGGAGCCTCGACCTTCAAAGCTGCCGTTTTGATCGGAGCCGCGGGAACCGGCGGAGGCGCAACCTCGGCCGTCTTCGTTTCAATCTTGGCCTGCAAAGCCGCCTTCTGGTCTGCCGTGGGCTGGCTCGGAGCTGGCTCGCTCGGCAGCGCGGCGTAGGCCTGGGTGTTCAAGGGCAGAGGTTCCGCGCCTTTCTGCCAGCGGACAGCCGGTCCGGAGGAGGGCGTCGTGGTCGAGCTTGCGCCGGTCGCGGAGGCGACGACCGGACGAAGCGAATTGAGGTCGAGCGGCTTACGGGCAGGGGCGGCCGGCGGGGTGGCGGCCGCTGGCTCGACCGCTGCCGTCGCTTCCACATTTGCGCCTGTTGCCGCGCTCGGTGTCGGCGAGGCGTCGGCCACCACAACGGGGCGCGTCGGTGCGCTGTTCTCGGCTACCATCGGCGCAGTGCGGATTCCCGCATAGGCCTGGGGCAGGTTGGATTGAATGAGAGCTGCCATCGTGTTGTCACGGCTGGCGGCGGATCGCCCGCCGAGCACGACAGCGACGATGTGGCGGTTCTCGTTCTTGACGTTGGTCAGGACGTTGAAGCCGGATGCGCCGATAAAGCCGGTCTTGATGCCGTCGACACCTTCCACCCGGCCGAGAAGCCGGTTGTGGTTGCGGTGGCTCGCCCCGGCATAGTTGAAAACGTGCGTGCTGAAATAGGGGTAGTATTTCGGGAACCGGTCCTGGATCGCGCGGCCGAGGGTGACGAGATCGCGCGCCGTTGTCACCTGTCCGGGATTCGGAAGACCGGAGGCGTTGCGATAGACCGTCTTCGTCATGCCGAGCGCGCGGGCTTTCCGCGTCATCTGCTCGGCGAAATCTTCTTCCGTGCCAGCCAGGTTCTCGGCGACCGCGACGGCGATATCGTTGGCCGACTTCGTGACCAGCGCCTTGATCGCGTCCTCGACCTCGATGGTGCTGCCCGGTGGGAGGCCGAGTTTCGA
The DNA here is from genome assembly GCF_015694465.1 of Microvirga alba. Classification (GTDB taxonomy): domain Bacteria; phylum Pseudomonadota; class Alphaproteobacteria; order Rhizobiales; family Beijerinckiaceae; genus Microvirga; species Microvirga alba. The sequence goes on along the minus strand of NZ_JADQDO010000005.1, from coordinate 123,381 downwards.
GGGCGATTGGCGGGCCGCGTGGGCCGAAATCCTAAGCGAGGAGTCGAGCGTGAGCTTGCCGCGCTCGAGTTGCTCGAACAACAGGTAGAGCGTCATGACCTTGGTGATCGAGGCGGGATGGCGCAGAGCGTCCGCATTCTCCGACTCGAGGACGCGCCCCGTCTTGACGTCGACCACCATGGAAGCCGTGGGAGGGGTGTAGCCGCCGCCGGCATGCTTTGTCTTGCGGCGCGCCGCTTCAGCGGGAGTGGCGAGAGCGATGGCGAGTGACGCGGCGACGCCAACAATAGCGAGTGTCCTCCGACGTCCAACGCAAACCGAATTCATCCTGCAACAGTCCCTGTCTCGTCTGGCATCAGGTCGTCGCGCCACCGCTCCTGGGAGGAAAGCGTTGCCTGCGCGACACAGTCTCTGAAGGTAAGAGCTTGCGGTTACGGGGGGGTTAACACCGGCTGCTTCTGATAGTCAGATATTGTGCAGTGCACAATATTCTTGACAAAATTGTTGCGGTGCACATATGATCCCCCTGTCGCTTCGATTGGCGAAATTCCGTCAAGAGAAGCCTTAAAGGAGCCGAGGTTCAAGATGATTCAGTCATTCGATGAGATTCAGAAGTTCGGTCAGAACAATATGGACGCCGCGATGCGCGCATTCGGAGCCGTTTCGAACAATGCTCAGGCCATTGCCGCCGAGTCCGCTGAATTCGCAAGAAAGTCATTCGAGCAGAGCTCCTCGGCCGTCGAGAAGCTGTTTGGCGTGCGGACGATAGACAAAGTCGTCGAGGTTCAGGCCGACTATGTGAAGGGCGCGTATGACAGTCTCGTCAGCCAATCGGCGAAGATGGGCGTGCTCTACTCGGCCCTCGCGACGGAGGCTTTGAAGCCTTACGAAGGCATTCTCGCCAAGGCGACCAAGGCCTGACACGCGTTTAAATTCGCCTGATCGATCAAAACGCCCGGCCATCGCGCCGGGCGTTTTCGTTCACGGTCGAGTGATCGATGGGGAATTTTCACGTGCGGCCAAGGTGCCGCACTGTCGGCCCTGCCTGCGACGACCCATCTGGTTGATCTAGCGAACCGAACGCTGCGACTATACATTTGGAATGTTCTGGGGCGGGGGATAGGTTTGCCGCGCCGCAGGTCGTGAACCAAGGAAGAGGCTCGGTCGAATTATCATGCTGCGGTTAGCGAAGGGCACGTTGGCCCGCTCGGAGCACTTTCTCGTATCCGGGACCGGGGCGGAGCCTCCCGGTGATGACGGCGGTCGTTCCAACACCGCAATCGTCACGAAAGCCAAACCGCGTACGAAACGGCCCAACTTATATCGTGTTCTGCTTTTAAATGATGATTACACTCCCATGGAGTTCGTGGTGCATGTGCTGGAGCGCTTCTTCAACAAGAACCGCGAAGACGCGACCCGCATCATGCTGCATGTGCACCAGAACGGCGTGGGGGAATGTGGAGTTTTTACCTACGAAGTCGCGGAGACGAAGGTGACCCAGGTGATGGATTTCGCCCGGAAGCACCAACATCCTCTGCAATGCGTGATGGAAAAGAATTAGCCGAGACAACCGTCTCTTAAAGGACAAGCCGTTGCCGAGCTTTTCTCGCAGTCTTGAACAAGCCCTCCACCGAGCCCTCGCCCTCGCCGGCGAGCGCCGCCACGAATATGCGACTCTGGAGCATCTGCTGTTGGCGCTGCTCGACGATCAGGACGCGGCGGCGGTCATGCGGGCTTGCAACGTCGACATCGATGTCCTGCGCCGCAACCTCGTCGAGTACGTGGATAGCGAGCTGGCGAATTTGGTGGCCGATGGGCGTCAGGACTCGAAACCGACGGCAGGCTTCCAGCGGGTGATCCAGCGCGCGGTCATTCATGTGCAATCCTCCGGCCGCGACGAGGTGACGGGCGCGAACGTGCTCGTCGCCATCTTTGCCGAGCGGGAAAGCCATGCGGCCTATTTCCTGCAGGAGCAGGACATGACCCGCTACGACGCGGTCAACTACATCAGCCATGGCATCGCCAAGCGGCCGGGCCTCTCGGAAGGCCGCTCGCCGCGTGGCGCGGAAGAGGAGCCGAACGAGCGTCCGGCGCAGGAAGAAGCCGAGGTGCGCCCGAAGAAAAAGGGCGATGCGCTAGATGCTTACTGCGTCAATCTCAACAAGAAGGCGAGGGACGGAAAGATCGATCCGCTGATCGGCCGCGAGGCGGAGGTGCAGCGCACGATCCAGGTTCTGTGCCGTCGCCAGAAGAACAATCCGCTCCTCGTCGGCGATCCCGGTGTCGGCAAGACCGCCATCGCGGAGGGCCTCGCCCGCAAGATCATTCGCGGCGAGGTGCCGGAGGTGCTGAAGGACGCGACGGTCTTCGCCCTCGACATGGGCACATTGCTCGCGGGCACCCGCTATCGCGGTGATTTCGAAGAGCGCCTGAAGCAGGTGATGAAGGAAATCGAGGCGCATCCCAACGCCATCATGTTCATCGATGAGATCCATACGGTGATCGGCGCGGGCGCGACGTCCGGCGGCGCTATGGATGCATCGAACCTTCTCAAGCCCGCACTCGCGCAGGGGACGCTCCGCTGCATCGGCTCCACGACCTACAAGGAATACCGTCAATATTTCGAGAAGGACCGCGCTCTCGTGCGCCGGTTCCAGAAGATCGACGTCAACGAGCCGTCGGTGCCGGACGCCATCGAAATCGTGAAGGGCCTGAAGCCCTATTTCGAAGAGTTCCACAAGCTCCGCTACACCAACGAGGCCGTGAAGGCCGCGGTGGAGCTTTCCGCGCGCTACATCAACGACCGCAAGCTGCCGGACAAGGCGATCGACGTGATCGACGAGACCGGCGCGTCGCAGATGCTTCTGCCCGAGAACAAGCGCAAGAAGACCATCGGCCTGAAGGAAATCGAGGCGACCATCGCAACGATGGCCCGCATCCCGCCCAAGACCGTGTCGAAGGACGACGCGGAGGTGCTCGCGCATCTGCAAGAGACGCTGAAGCGGGTCGTCTACGGCCAGGACAAGGCGATCGACGCCCTGACTTCGGCGATCAAGCTCGCCCGCGCGGGCCTGCGGGACCCGGAAAAGCCCATCGGCTCGTATCTTTTCGCGGGCCCGACGGGTGTCGGCAAGACCGAGGTCGCCAAGCAGCTCGCCGTCTCGCTGGGCGTTGAGCTCCTGCGCTTCGACATGTCGGAGTACATGGAGCGCCACACGGTCAGCCGCCTGATCGGCGCGCCTCCCGGGTATGTGGGTTTCGACCAGGGCGGTCTTCTGACCGACGGCATCGACCAGCATCCCCATTGCGTGCTCCTGCTCGACGAAATCGAGAAGGCGCATCCGGATCTGTTCAACATCCTGCTCCAGATCATGGACCACGGGAAATTGACCGATCACAACGGCAAGCAGGTCGATTTCCGTAACGTCATCATCATCATGACGACCAACGCCGGCGCGGCCGACATGGCTCGCCCGGCCTATGGCTTCACCCGCACCAAGCGGGAAGGGGACGACACGGAGGCGGTGAACAAGCTGTTCTCGCCGGAATTCCGCAACCGTCTCGACGCCATCATCTCGTTCGGCCATCTGCCGAAGGAGGTCGTGCAGAAGGTCGTCGACAAGTTCGTGCTGCAGCTCGAGGTACAACTCGCCGACCGCAACGTCACCATTGAGCTGACCGATGAAGCTCGCGATTGGCTGGTCGAACACGGTTATGACGAAGCCATGGGCGCACGCCCGATGGCCCGTCTGATCCAGATGACCATCAAGACGCCGCTCGCGGATGACGTCCTGTTCGGGCGCCTGAAGGATGGCGGCGCGGTCCGGGTGATGGTCAAGACGGATGAGATCGGGCTTCAGACGCTCGGCTTCGAATACCCCGAAGGGCCCGTGAAACCGAAGCCCGAGAAGGATGTGTCGGTCGCGGCCAAGAAACGGAAACCGCGGGCGAGGTCGGCGTCTTCCACAAAGCCGAAAAAGTCATCGAAACCGAAGGGTTCCGGTGGTAACAACGGGGGAGGTATCCGCACTGTCCCGAAGGTTCCGCTGGTTAAAGCATGACGACCGATCTCCACGAAGGCCCGCTTGAGGCTTCCCCTGCCATCGTCGCGAAGACGAGGCCGTCCTGGCGCGAACAGCGCCGGGCCCGGCGTCGTCGCCGCGTGTGGTTCGAGGAAATCCTCGGCTGGATCCTCGTGCCGCTGATCATCGTCGGCTGCTATTGGATGTTCGAGCTGACCCTGAATGCGCTCGGCACCTCGACCGGCGCCGTGATCAACGGCATCAGCACAATCCGGTCGGCGCTTTAAAGCGCCGGCCTAACCCTTGTGGGCCTGCTTTAAATTCGCGATGTCGATCTCGGTCATTTGAAGCATGGCCTCCATGACCCTTTTCGATTTTGCAGGGTCGGGATCGTTGGACCGCGATAGCCTCATCGCGGAAGGCGGGGCTGGTGCGTGACGTCGAATGTACACTCGGGTCTCCTAATGCGGGCACCATCGGCTCGCGGGCGCAGGACCACGCCAAGGCCATGACTCTGAGGAATGAAATCCGATTTTTCGATAAGATCGTAATATCAAAAGGCTAGAGTCTGTTCATGCTTAAAGACATGAGCAAATTCTAGTCGTCCTCTCGATGCCGGAACGGGGTCGCGGACGATAATTCGTCGACGGCCTCCGACACGTACAGGCGCTCCTGCTCGAGATAGGTTTTCACGGCCCGCCTCAGGCCGGGATCGGCGATGTCGTGGGCGGACGTGGTGATGACGGGCCGGTAGCCGCGCGCCAGCTTATGTTCGCCTTGCGCGCCCGCTTCGACCCGGTCGAGGCCTTGGGTGATCGCGAATTCGATGGCCTGATAATAGCAGACCTCGAAATGCAGAAAGGGATGATCCTCGATGCATCCCCAATTGCGCCCGTAAAGCCGCCGGTCGCCGATGAAGTTGATTGCGCCGGCGATAGTGCGCCCCTCGCGCTTCGCCAGGACCAGCAGAACACGCTCCGCCATCCGCTCCCCAATCAGGGAGAAGAAGCGGCGGTTGAGATAGGGGCGGCCCCATTTGCGCGATCCCGTATCCATGTAGAACGCGAAGAACGCATCCCAATGGGCCTCGGTGATCGCGGCGCCCGTCACCCATTCGATGGTGATGCCAGGCGCGAGCGCCTCGCGCCGCTCGCGCCGGATGGCCTTGCGCTTGCGGGAAGCCAACGCGGACAAGAAATCCTCGAAGGTCTTGTATCCCTCGTTGAACCAATGGAACTGCTGATCGTCGCGGCGGAGAAAGCCGTTCGAGGCGAAAGCCTCGATGTCGGTTTGTTGAAGAAACGTCGCGTGGATCGAGGAGGCGTTCGTCTGGTCGCGCACGGCCCGCAGGCCCGCAATCAGATGCCCCCGGATGTCCTGTGCTTGCGGTCCCGCCGGAACAAGAAGACGCGGCCCCGTCACGGGCGTGAACGGCACAGCGACCTGGAGCTTCGGGTAATAACGACCGCCCGCCCTCGCATAAGCGTCGGCCCAGGCGTGGTCGAACACGTATTCGCCCAACGAGTGGCTTTTCAGGTAACAGGGAGCCGCCCCGACCAGCGTTCCCGCCTCATCCTCCACCAGCATATGCAGGGGCGCCCAGCCCGTCTTCGAACCAACGCAACCGGAATCCTCCAGCGCGGACAGGAAGGCGTGAGAGACGAAGGGGTTGTGCGGATCGTCGTCGCCGGGTCGCGGCGAGGCATTGCCGGGGAGGGCGCAAGCATCCCAGGACGCGGCTGGAACCGCCTTCAGGCCTTGGGCAATTTTGACTTGGAAGGTCACGCTGAAAGAAGGATCTCGCCGTTGCGTCCCATAGATAGGCGCATGGCGAGATCCTCGCAATCGTTAGGGCCCACGGTCGCCTTCTTGTCATCACCGGGCTTGTTCCGATGATCCCGCTGCGGAGGCGCTTCTCCAATCGGGATGGCCGGGACGAGCCCGGCCATGACAAAGGGCAACTTAGGGAATGAACCCCTCGAAGATCATCTGGTCCGCGTGCGTTTCGGCGCGGGCGCGGTCTTCCGGGTTGCGCACGGTCCAGGTCATGACCGGCATATGGCCCAGGAGCTTGCAGAGATAGGCCGGCGCGGACGGAAGATCCTTGACGTGCCAGGACAGGAAGTGCGGCTGCGACTCTCCGAGATGGAGCAGGTTCGCGAGCCGGAACTTCAGCTCCGGTGAAAGAATCTCGTCGGTCTTCGAGGCGTAATGCAGCTCCGCGATGATGCCGCGCGTGAAATGAGGCGCGAGCGTCTTCAGCGCGGTGACGATGTCCGGATCGAACGACTTCACCACGAACGGGCCGTTGTAATCGGCAAGGATCTCGCAGACACGCTTGGTCAGACGGAGATCGCCGTTGAACTTGCTCTTGACCTCGATGATCAGCGGCACCCGCCCGGCGATCCGGTCGAGAAACTGCTTGAGGGAGGGAATCTTGTCCCCTCCGACCGCGTTCTTGATGTCGATGCCGGTGAGGTTCGCAAGATTGCGCTCGACCACGAGACCGTGATCGCCGGTCAGGCGATCCAGCTCGAAATCATGGAAGACGATGGCCTCGCCATCGGCGGTCAGTTGAACGTCGCACTCGATGGGGAAGCCACGCTCGATGGCGGCTTCCGCGGCCGAGATGGTGTTCTCGATGACGCCGTTGGCCTTGTCATGCAGTCCGCGATGGGCGATGGGCTTCGCGACGAGCCAGCTCGGGGTGCTCATTGGACTTCAAACATGCCTTCGACTTCGACCGCGACGTCGAGCGGCAATTCCGCGACGCCGACCGTGGAGCGGGCATGGCGGCCCTTGTCGCCGAACACTTCGACCATCAGGTCCGACGCGCCGTTCATGACGGGGGCGAGGGTCGCGAAGGTCGGGGTCGCGTTGATGAAGCCGCCGAGGCGGACGACGCGCACGACCCGGTCGAGATCGCCGACGGCCGCTTTCAGCTGCGCGATCAGGTTGATAGCGCAAAGGCGCGCCGCCTGCTGGCCGGCTTCCGACGAGACTTCCGCACCGAGCTTACCCTTGTGGGCGTCGCCGAGCTTGCCGTCGAGGCCGAGGCAGAGCTGGCCGGAAATGATGATCAGGTTCCCCGTGCGCACGAAAGGCACGTAATTGGCCACCGGGGCGGCCGGCGTCGGCAGGGTGATACCCAGTTCCTGAAGTTTCTTGTCAACAGCGCTCATGTGAAGCCTCGGCTTGCGATAATCCGGCAACGTTGTGGCGGATGAGCCCAATAGACGCAAGACGGAACATTGCCGTGTCCGCAGGAGACTTCTATCTTTACCTACAAAGGATCGGAGGACACATGCGCTCCCTTTTGACGGCGTCGGCTCTTTCCCTGGTCATGCTGGCCCCGGCCTTCGCCCAAACGGCGAAACCCGCGGTGCAACTCGTGCCGCACCGGGCGGTCTACGATCTGTCCCTGACGCGCTCGGGCGGCTCGCGCGGCCTCGACAATGCGCGGGGGCGCATCGCCATGGATTTCGGCGGCAATGCCTGTGACGGCTATACGCTGAAGTATCGTCAGGTGACCGTGCTCGACAGCAGCGAGACGGGCTCGCGCACCCTGGACACGCGCACCGCGACTTTTGAGGCCGGCGATGGCTTGTCCATGCGCTTCAAGTCGACCGGTGCTGCCGGTGACGGTGTCGATGGCGACGCGAAGCTGCGGCCGGACGGCTCGCTCGATGTCCGGTTCAAGCAACCGCGCAACGCCTCCTTCGCCGCGGGAGGTCAGCCGATCTTTCCAACCGAGCATCTCAAGCGTCTGATCGAGGCGGGGCGCGCCGGTCAGACGACCCTGTCCGTGAAGGTCTATGACGGGTCGGATGACGGCAAGAAGGTCTACGAGACCCTGGGCCTGATCGGACACAGGATCGAGCCCGGTGCGGGCGGCAATCTCGAAGATGCGACCAAGCAGGATGCTCTTTCGAGCGTGCCGCGCTGGCCGGTGACGATCAGCTATTTCACCGAAGGCGTGGGCGACCGGGTGCCGGTCTACACGATTTCGTTCGAGCTTTACGAGAACGGCATCAGCCGGGCGTTGAAGCTGGATTACGGCGACTTCGCCCTGAAGGGCGATCTCCAGAGCCTCCAGGTTCAGGCCGTCACGCCCTGTCAGCGCTGAGGTTTGCGCAGCGCGAGACCCTTTTGTAGCGCCGCGACACCGAATTTGTCGCGGATCTTGTCGATGGCCGCTTCCATGTGGGCCTGTTTGACGACGCTCTGATCGGCGAGATCTCCCTTGTCCGCGTCCGCTGCATCGCAGAGATCGGCCGCGCCGACGCCGATGAGGCGGAACGCCGTGCCGTCGCAGGCCGCCTTGAGCATCTGCCGGGCCGGATCGAACAAGCGGGCGGCCAACTGCGTCGGTGCCAACCCCGACCGGCTGCGGGTCAGGAGGCGGAACTCGGAATCCTTGAGCTTGAGGGTGATGCTCCGCCCGGCAAGCCCCGCTGTCTTGAGGCGGCGCGAGACTTTTTCCGACAGACGCCACAGGATGGGCTCCAGGTCCTCGAAGGAGCGCAGGTCGGTGTCGAAGGTGGTCTCGGCCGAGACGCTTTTCGTCTCCCGCTCCGGCGTCACCACCCGCTTGTCCTCGCCCCAGGCAAGCCGCGACAGCCTTTGCGCGTCGCGGCCCAGCGCCTCGAACAGGGTATTGAGCGGAATGTCCCGGATATGCGCGATTTGCGTCACGCCCGCCTTGGCGAGCCGCGCTTGTGCCGACGCGCCAATGCCCGGAATGATTGAAACCGGCTTGTTGCCAAGGAAGTCCGGCGCTTCCGCGCGTCCGATGATCGAGAAGCCGCGCGGCTTCTGGAAGTCCGAGGCGATCTTGGCCAGGAACTTGTTGTAGGAGAGCCCGACCGAAATGCTGATGCCGATCTCGTTCTCGACCTTGCGGGCGAATTTCGCGAGCGTCAGGGCGGGGCTGCCGTGGTGAAGCCGCTCGGTCCCGGTCAGGTCGAGAAACGCCTCGTCGATGGAGACCGGTTCCACCAGCGGGGTCAATTCCAGCATGAGGTTGCGCACCTCGCGCCCGGCGATCCGATACTTCTCGATGTTCGGCTTGATCACCACCGCATGCGGGCAGGCTTTCAGCGCCTGGAACATGGGCATGGCGGAACGCACGCCATAGGTCCGCGCCACGTAGCAGCACGTGGAAACGACGCCGCGCTTGCCGCCGCCGACGATAACCGGCTTGTCCGCGAGGCTCGGGTCGTCCCGCTTTTCCACCGCTGCGAAGAAGGCGTCGCAATCCACATGGGCGATGGCGAGGCTGTCCCGCTCCCTGTGCCGCAGCAGGCGAGGGGACCCGCACGCGGTGCACCGTTCCGCCAGGGGACTGGCGGCAAAGGTCAGGCAGTCGCGGCAGAACGGGGCGTCGCTCATCGGCGGGGCTACTCGAACTCCGATGGGGATAACGTCCAGCGGGCTTCCATGATGCGCTCCGGCTTGGTGTTCAGCTCCTTGGCCAGATCGAGCAGCAGAGGCTCGTCGGAGGCCACGTAATCGAGAATCGCGGCGAAGAAACCGGGCGCGGAGGCCGCCGAGCGGATCGAGTCCGCGCTCAGGCCCGACAGGGCGAGAAACCGGCTCAGGCGCTCTTCGTCGGCGGTGAGGTAGGTGAAGGCGGCCACCGCGACACTCTCGGCCTCGTTAAGAGTTACTTTTCTATAAGTTGAGGTCATGTGCGAGATTCGTAGTTCATCAATCAGTTTGAATGTAGGTCTATCATCGGACGAACAAGCGGGCCGGTGAAGTCGGTATGTGGCCCCCGGGGACGGCTATCATGAAAAAGACCGTGCTCATCGTTGAGGATAACGAGCTCAATATGAAGCTCTTCAACGATCTTCTCGAGGCCCATGGCTATGCGACGCTCAAAACGGGGCATGGCATCGAAGCCATGGAGCTGGCGCGCGCCCACAAGCCCGACCTGATTCTGATGGACATCCAGCTGCCGGAGGTCTCCGGTCTGGAAGTGACACGCTGGCTGAAAGCCGACGAGGACCTGAAATCCATCCCCGTCATCGCGATCACTGCCTTCGCCATGAAGGGCGATGAGGAACGGATCAGGGAAGGGGGCTGCGAGGCCTATCTCTCCAAGCCGATCTCGGTTGCCAAGTTCCTTGAGACGGTCAAAACCTATCTCGAAGCGGACGGCGCGAAGCTCTGACCCTTCGGGCCCTGATCACCAGCGTTTTCCGCCACGCCGCCTGAGTCGGGTTGTCAAGCGAGAGAGCCTTGTCTTTAGTCGAAGTCCTGTTTAGCTTGGGCTTTGGCGCAAACGAATTCAGGAAAATCGGCACTTGCGTTAGTCGATGTTTCCTATATGTTCTCTTTTGTCGTTTCTCCGCTGAAGCGGAGCAGAAATGCCCTACGGATGCTCAGGTCCGCCGCATCTCCTGGGACTTCGTAGGTCGGCCAGCTTGGGGACGGAGCGTTGCCTCCACAACACCGTCCCCAACTGGCCATTTTTATTTCAGGCAATAAAAAAGGCGCCGTAAGGCGCCTTTTGTTTCAGTTCGGAGCGTCCAAGATTACTTGATCTTGGCTTCCTTGAACTCGACGTGCTTCTTCGCGACCGGGTCGTACTTCTTGAGCGCGAGCTTGTCGGTCATCGTGCGCGAGTTCTTCTTGGTGACGTAGAAATAGCCCGTGTCGGCGGTGGAGACGAGCTTCACTTTGATGGTGGCGGCTTTGGCCATGGTCTCAAACCTCTTGGTTCGTGCGCCGGCCTTTAGGGTTATCCTGGCCGAAACACAAAGGCCGGGCGAACCCGGCCGAAAATCCTGCGGTTCCCTTGCCCGATTATGCCCGGGCCGTCAAGGGTTGGCCACTGCGAGAGTGTCTTTGTCTGGGATGCGGCCCATTCTCTCGCCGCGCGGCCCGATCCTCCGCGCCTCATCCTGAGGAGCGGCCGAAAGCCGCGTCTCGAAGGAGATCCAGTGCGCTCTGGACACGCCTCGTCCTTCGAGACGGCCTGACGGCCTCCTCAGGATGAGGCTTGCGGATGATGACGTTCGTGAAAACTAAAGCAGTTCCCGCACGAACCGCCCGCGCGTCTGATGATAGAACGGCACCGGCAATTCGTGGATGAAGCCGTTTGCGATTCGGGCTTCGAGATCGGTCAGAATCGCGTCGGTGATGTGGTGCAGGTCAAGGTCGCGGGCCTCTGAGAAGCTCACCCAGGTCAGCTCCACCAGCTCGGAATCAGGCCCCACGATGCCGCCGATCTCGTCCGCGATGGCCGTGCGGTCGATGGCGAAGAAGCGAGTGTCGAAGCGCTTGACCCGCTGGGGTGGGGTGATGGCGCGGCCGATCACCTGCAACCCTTCGAGATCGGGAAATACGCCCCGCTCCTGAAAGGAGGCCCAGCTGCCCTTCGGCGTACCTTCAGGACTGCCGTAATCCTTGGTGCCGAGCAGAAGGCCGGTTTCCTCGAACGTCTCGCGGATGGCGGCCAGAGCCAGGGCGCGGCAGCGCTGGATTGAGGGCTTCGTCACGCGCGCCAGGAGCGCCTGTTCCGCGCGCGGATGAAGCGCGCCCGAGACCGGCATGGCGCGGTCCTCGGCTTCGATCCGGCCGCCCGGAAACACGAATTTGCCCGGCATGAATTTGTGCCCGGCATGCCGCTTGCCCATGAGCACCTTGGGCTTTCGCGCTTTGCGGTCGATGATGATGAGCGTTGCGGCGTCAACGGGACGCAGGGTCGGGGCGCCGGCGGCACGAGGGGGCGTCCGCTCCGATGTCTCTGTCTCCGTCACCACCGATCTCTCCCTCACGACGTCTTTTTCGCGCGCGCCGCGCCGAAACCATGCATCCCTAGTGCGTATTGCAGGCCGACGACAGCGCCTTTGACCGGCTGGAGGAGGGCGAGGCACAGGCCCAGCGTGAGCGCGGGCCAGATCGCCAGATGCGCCCACATGGGCATCTCCATGCGGGTTTCCGTCATCAGGATGCCGTAGCCGATGAGGTGGCCGACGATGAAGATGACGATATAAGGCGGCAGGTCATCCGCCCGGTGATGGTGAAATTCGGTCCCGCAGACCTCGCATTGCGGCGCGACTTTCAGGAAGCGGCCGAACAGGCGGCCCTTGTCGCAAGCCGGGCAATGGCCGAGGAAACCACGCTTCATAGCCGTGACGGCAGGGATATCGGCCTCCTGCCGGGTCGGCTCCGTTGATGGGGACATCTTACTTCCTTAACCCGCGCGGCTCTTGCGCTTGACCTTCACCTTTGGGGTTGGGCGACGGCTCTGTCCAGACGACTTAGGCGCGCGCCCCTTTTTAGCCCCCTTGGCTCCTTGCGGCTTGCCGCTGTAACGGCCCTCCGAGAGCAGCTCGAACCGCAGCGCGCCGGCGACGGGGGCGGCCTCGACGAGCTTTACGTGAACCCGGTCGCCGAGCCGATAGGTTTCGCCCGTGCGCTCGCCGCGCATGGAATGGGTTCTTTCGTCGAAGCGGTAATAATCATTGCCGATGGTCGCCGCCGGGACGAACCCGTCCGCGCCCGTTTCGTCGAGCTTGATGAACAATCCGGACTTCGTCACGCCGGAGATCTGGCCGTCGAACGAGGCTCCGATGCGGTCGGCGAGGAAATGGGCGATCAGGCGGTCGTTGGTTTCCCGCTCAGCTGCCATGGCGCGCCGCTCGGCGGCGGAAATCCGCGCGCTGATCTCGATCAGCTCCGCGCGGGTGGTGTGCGGCGGCAGCCCATCCTTGCCGAATTTGAACGCGGCGACGAGCGCGCGATGCACGATGAGATCCGCATAGCGCCGGATGGGCGAGGTGAAGTGCGCGTAGCGCTTTAGGTTCAGGCCGAAATGGCCGTAATTCTCAGCGGAATATTCGGCTTGCGACTGCGAGCGGAGCACGACCTCGTTGATGAAGAGCTGATGCTCCGATCCATCGACGCTTCGCAGGATTCGGTTGAACAGCTCGGGCTTGATCGGCCCCTGCGTCGGCATCTTGAGACCGATGGAGGCGAGCACCTCGCTCAAAGCCCGCATCTTTTCCAGCGAGGGCTCGTCGTGGACCCGGTAGATCAGGTCCGTATCGGCCTTCTCCAAGGCTTCCGCCGCCGCCACGTTGGCGAGGATCATGAACTCCTCGATGAGCTTATGCGCTTCCAGCCGCTCGGGCACATAGACCCGGTCCACCGTGCCGTCGGGTTTCAGCACGATCTTGCGCTCCGGCAGATCGAGGAAGAGCGGCTCGCGGATGTCGCGCGCCTTCTTCACGCACGCAAAAGCGGCCCAAAGCGGCTTGAGAATCGAGTCGAGGATCGGCGCGGTCGTATCGTCGGGGTGCCCGTCGATGGCGGCTTGCGCCTGTTGATAGGAGAGCTTCGCCGCCGAGCGCATGAGGACCCGGTGGAAGGCGTGGCTCTTCTTGCGCCCGTCGGGGCCAATCACCATGCGCACGGCGAGCGCCGGGCGGGGCTGGTGCGGGCGTAGCGAACAGAGATCATTGGAAATCCGCTCCGGCAGCATCGGCACGACACGATCGGGGAAATAGACCGAGTTGCCGCGCTCCTGCGCTTCACTGTCGAGGGCGGAGCCAGGCCGGACATAGGCCGCCACGTCGGCAATCGCCACGGTGACGATGAAGCCGCCGAGATTGTTCTCATCCTCGTCGCGGACTGCATGGACCGCATCGTCATGATCCTTGGCGTCGGGCGGGTCGATGGTCACGAGGGGCACGTGACGCCAATCCTCGCGACCGGAAAGCGAGGCGTGTTCGGCGTGCTCCGCCTCGCTAAGCGCCGCGGCGGGAAAGACGTTCGGGATGTTGTGTGTGTGGATCGCGATCAGGCTCACCGCCTTCTCGGATTTGATCGAGCCGAGGCGCTCCTTGACCTTGGCGTGGGGCAGGGCGAAGTGGCCATGCTTGACGATGGAGGTCGAGACGAGGTCGCCGTCCTCAGCACCCGCTTCGTCACCCGGCCGGATCAGAAGTTCCCGCTCGCGGGATTTCTTGTCGACGGGGATCAGTCGCCCGCCGCCTTCCGGGATCGCCTTGAAGATGCCGAGCAACTGCGCACGCTGCTTGGCGATGATCTTGGTCACGCGGCCGGAATAGCGATGGATGTCGCCGGGTTTCAGCGGCTCGACGCGCAGGAGCGCGCGGTCGCCGACGCCCGCCACCGGCATTCCGGGGCGCGGCTTGCGCGATGGCATGATGACGATGGTCGGGACGGGGCCGTGCTCCTCCGCATCCCACTCGGTCGGCTCGGCGATGAGTTCGCCGTCCCGGTCGCGCTTCTTGATGTCGGCCAGCACCACGGGAGGAAGTTGGCCCGCCTTGTGGACGTTCTTGCCCCGGCGATCGACGATTCCCTCGATCTCCAGACCCTTCAGCATCTGCTTGAGCCAGATGCGATCCCCGCCCTTGATGCCGAAGGCCTGCGCGATCTCGCGCTTGCCGACCTTGCCCGGCGTCTTGGCGATGAAGGCGACAATGTCCTCCCGGGAAGGGAGTGTGGAAGGGACTGGTTTGATACGTTTGGCCAAGGTCACACCTTTTTACGGCGTGCCGAAAAGGACGCTCTAAAAACAGAGCTTTGTCGCATGCAGGCGAAGCTGCCGCTAGGGGGCGTCACGCGGGAGCCATAAGAGAATGACACAAGGCTCGCGAAGCCGTGTAGCTTTAGCATCGGCTGAAGCAGCAACCGCCGCCTTGAATGAGGATATCATGCGTCTCAAACACTCTCTTTGCCTCTCCTTTGCATTAGCCCTGCTGTCGGTTCCCGCCGGCGCCCAGGATTTCGACGTCAAAGCCTTCTTCGCCAAGGCGGCGGAAAATGGCCGCGCCGGAATGGCGCAGAAGACGAAGATGGTGGACGCGAAGCCCGCCGCCGCCGGCGAGGTGGTGGTCACCATCATTCGCTCGGAAGGCGTCGAGACCAAGAGCAAGCCTGCCGAGAGCGGCGACATGGTGGTGCGCAACCGCTGCCCCGAGACAGGCCACGAGATCTACTTGGTGAAGGCGGCGTCTTTCGCCAAGCGGTATGGCGCTGCCCAGAACGAGGCGGACGGAGAAGGGTGGCGGGCCTATCGGCCTTCCGGCGTGCCGATGCGCTACTTGACCCTCAGCGCATCGGAAGGTCCGTTCAGCTTCATGGCGCCCTGGGGCGAGGCGATGGTCGCGAAGCCCGGCGACGCCATCGTTCAGGATCCGACCAATCCGACAGACACCTATCGCGTTGCGGCGGCGTCCTTCTCCTGCACCTACGACATCGTCGAGAAGCCGAAGGCAGGCTCATAGGGCCTAGCCTCCCTTCCGGCAGGAAAAGGGCGGGAAGGTGCTCGCGGTCCCCGCGTTCATGGCGGCGACGACCATCATGTTGGCGAGGGCGAACTCTTCGTCGGTCTGTGGACAGACTGCGGGTCTGTCCGTGCAGCCGGATGCCAGGAAGGTCTCGTGATTGTCGAGGAATTCCCGTCCCAGCCCCTTCGTCCCGCGCACGGCGAGCGCGTCGGTCCAAGCTCTCTTGTAGCGGGCGCACTTCACTTCGGACCAACTTGGGGACCGGCTGTCCTGGGCGGTCGCGGGCAGAGCGAGACTCGCCGTCGCGACGAAGGTCAGGGCGGCGAGGGTGACAGTCGGTTTCGTGGGGCGGCTCATGATGCTCGGCATAGGTGAGAATTGCGGCCTGTTCACGCTTCCCCGGGATGCGGCGGACAAAAAAAAGGCCCCTTGCGGAGCCTTTGAGGGACCGGCCCGTGGGGGCAGAATGAGCCGGTGATGCTCATTAACGTAGGAGGTATGGGGAAGGTTCCAAGGGATCCGAAAAATATTTCAAATATTTTCGGATTTTTGAAATATCGAAGAAACCAAAGGGTTTTAACCCCACACAGCTCGAACAGGCGCGGAGGATCGGTTCCGCGCCTCTTCTTTTTTGTCAGATGTCGAGCTGGGCCTCGTCCGCGAAGGCCGCCCGTTCCTGGATGAAGGTGAAGCGGGCCTCGGGTTTGTTGCCCATCAGGCGCTCGACCGCATCACCGGTCTCCGGCCGCTCGTCCGCCTCGACCACGACTTTCAGAAGCAGGCGCTTCTTCGGGTCCATGGTGGTTTCCTTCAGCTGGGCGGGCAGCATCTCGCCGAGGCCCTTGAAGCGTCCGATCTCGACCTTCCCGCTGCCTTTGAAGGTGGTCTTCAACAGCCGCTCGCGGTCGGCGTCGTCCCGGGCATAAGCCGATTTCGAGCCCTGCGAGAGCCGGTAGAGCGGGGGGACCGCGAGGTAGAGGTGCCCGGCATCGATGAGGCGCGGCATCTGGCGGTAGAAGAAAGTGATGAGGAGCGAGGCGATGTGGGCCCCGTCCACGTCCGCGTCGGTCATGATGATGACCTTCTCGTAGCGCAGATCCGCATCGCGGTAGTGAGAGCCCATGCCGCAGCCCAGCGCCTGAACCAGATCCGAAAGCTGCTGGTTTTGATGCAGTTTGTCTCGACCGGCGGAGGCCACGTTCAGGATTTTGCCGCGCAAGGGCAGGATCGCCTGGCTCTTGCGGTCGCGCGCCTGCTTGGCCGAGCCGCCCGCCGAGTCGCCCTCGACGATGAACAGTTCGGACCCCGCCGCGCCCGCGTTGGAGCAATCCGCGAGCTTGCCGGGCAGGCGCAGCTTGCGGGTCGCGGTCTTGCGCGCGACCTCCTTCTCCTGACGGCGGCGCAAACGCTCCTCGGCCCGGTCGATGACCCAGTCGAGCAGCTTGTTGGCCTGTTGCGGCGAGGCAGCGAGCCAGTGATCGAAGGCGTCGCGGATGGCAGCCTCGACGATGCGGCCCGCCTCCAGCGTCGCAAGCTTGTCCTTGGTCTGGCCCTGGAATTCCGGCTCGCGGATGAAGACGGAGAGCATCGAGGCGCAGGTCGCCATCACGTCGTCGGTGGTCGCGGGCGCGATGCGCTTCTGCTGGCCGACGCGCTCCGCATGGTCGCGCAAGCCGCGCAAAAGCGCGATGCGCAGGCCGTTTTCGTGCGTGCCGCCCTCGGGCGTGGGCACGGTGTTGCAGTAGGATGAGGAGAAACCGTCCTCGTTCGCCATCCAGGCGACGGCCCATTCGAGCGAGCCATGGCCGCCCGGCTTGGTGATCTTGCCGGAGAAGATCTGGTCCGTGACCAGCTCCTTCCCGTCGATGTCGTGGGAGAGATAGTCCTTCAGCCCGTTCGGGAAGCGGAAGGTCGCCTCGGCCGGAACGCTGTCGACGCCCTCAAGCAGGGACGGGGCGCATTTCCATCGGATCTCGACGCCACCGAAGAGGTAGGCCTTGGACCGCGCCATCTTGAACAGACGGCGGGGCAGGAAATGGGCGTCCTTGCCGAAGATCTGATGGTCGGGCAGGAAGCGCACCTTGGTGCCGCGCCTGTTCAGCACCCGGCCCACGGTCTCCAGCTTCGTCTGCGGAATGCCCCGCGAAAAGATTTGGCGATAGAGGGTCTGGCCGCGCGCCACCTCGACTTCAAGGGTCTCGGAGAGCGCGTTCACCACCGAAACGCC
Source organism: Microvirga alba (assembly GCF_015694465.1). Taxonomy (GTDB): domain Bacteria; phylum Pseudomonadota; class Alphaproteobacteria; order Rhizobiales; family Beijerinckiaceae; genus Microvirga; species Microvirga alba. The sequence goes on along the minus strand of NZ_JADQDO010000005.1, from coordinate 105,862 downwards.
GACGCCGTGCAGGCCGCCCGAGGTTTCATAGACCTTCGAATCGAACTTACCGCCCGCGTGGAGCGTGGTCATGATGACTTCGAGCGCCGACTTCTTCGGGAACTTCGGGTGCGGGTCGATCGGAATGCCGCGCCCGTTGTCCATCACTGAGAGCCAGCCGCCTTCCTCCAGCTCCACCTCGATGAAGGTCGCGTGGCCCGCTACCGCCTCGTCCATGGAGTTGTCGATCACCTCGGCGAAGAGATGGTGCAAAGCCTTCTCGTCCGTGCCGCCGATATACATGCCAGGGCGACGGCGGACAGGCTCGAGTCCTTCCAGCACCTCGATGGACGAGGCGTCATAACCATTTTCGCCCGGCGTGCCTTGTTGAACGGGGCGGGCGGCCTTGGCGGCAGCGGCTTTGGCCGGGGCGGGCGCGGCCCGTTTCACAGGCGCAGCCTCGTCGCCCCCGAAGAGATCGTCATTATCAGTCATTGGGACCTTGGTCCGAGATGATTCGCGTTTCTTTGCACTATAGCCCATCCGCAAGTCATACGTGAACGAAACGGAAACGAAAAGAGCGGCGTCGGGTCACAACGCTGCTTGATCGCTCCGACGGCGGTTGGACGCCGACGTGTCCATAACGCAACAAGCCTGACGGCACATACGGCGCATCAGGCTTGTGGTTCTTTTCTGGCGAGAAAGCCAGCGAAGAGAAATGTCGCTGGCCCCTATCCTCAGCGTGCGGGGGCGACGGCTGCCGGTTTGGAGGCGGCTGAGGATTTCGTCGTGGAGAAAACGTTCCACGCGAAGATCAGCATCGAAGCGAAGGTCACCAGCGAGCCGACGATGGCGAGGGGCTCGAAGGACCCGTTGCCGAGCATGAGGCCGGCGACGCCAGCCATCATGGCCAGAAAGCCCGGCAAAGCGACGTAGTAGTGGATTTTCGCCAGCTTCGAATCCGCAGCGGGCACTACGTGATAGTAGAGCCCGAACAGGAACATCGAGGCCCAGCCGACAAGATTGATATGGGCGTGGACGCTACGCAACGTATGGTCCTGGGTAATGCCCATCGAAATGCCCAGGCCCATGCCGAAGATGGCCGCGAGAGCGCCGGTCCGCAAAAAGAGTGAGCTCGCCTTCACGATGATCTCCTGTGTGATAGCTTGACGGTGAACTCTGTAGCATAAATTTCGCGCGGGTAGAATTGTTTCCGTGAGGTTGGAACCTTGCAATTTGGAGCGGTGCAACCTGCGTGGATAGAAGCGGAACCGTTCGGCTATCGTTCACGTTTGGGTTCTAAGCTTGAGGATGACGGAGGGGAGATTCGACGTTGACGTCAAGAACAGCACTCGGATCCGCACGGAACCTGCACCTCAATCGCGCGGCCCGCGTGGCCGGTGAGGCCTTCGCTTTCAATGAACCGGAATACACGCCCGTTGCCGCCGGCCGCTCGCTTCCATCCAACGCCTTATGGCTGACGATTGCCCTGGTCGCCGCTTTTGCCCTCTGGCTGACTTTCTGAGTTCGAAGCGGTCGATCCGTTTGAATCCTCGCCGCTTGTGCCGCCGAGCAGCTGGATAAGGTTGCGTTCAACGGGCTTGCCCAAGCTCAACAGAGACAAGGCGATCAGGCTGCCGGCGAAGGTGATGAACCAGGCCCCGACCCCTGCCGTCACACCGAGGGCCGCCGCGATCCAAACCGTGGATGCCGTCGTCAGGCCGTGAACCTCGAAATTGTCCCTGCCGCGCATGATGACGCCCGCGCCGAGGAAGCCGACGCCGGTCAAGATGCCCTGCACGACACGGCTGAGTGCATCTTGATGGAATTGCAACTCGCCGAAGGCGGTACCGGACAATACGACCGCCGCGGCGCTCAGCGAGACGAGGCCCAGCGTCCGCATGCCGATCGGTTTGTTGCGCCTGTCGCGATTCAGGCCAATCGCCATTCCCGCAAATGTCGCGACGACGAGGCGCAGCAGGATTGCGAGATTGCTTTCATACTCGGCAAACTTCGTTAAAAGCCAATCCATGGTTTTGCCTCAACGGCCGCCGTTTCAGGAGCGCGGCCTTACCATCTTCGAATAGGTTGTCATTATTCTTCATCGGGGACTTTGGTTCGAGGGCAATTCGCGTCTCTCGACATAATATTCAACCGTCACGCATAAGCAGGGGAGAGAAGAGACAGGGGAGAGATATGAGGGAGGTCACCTTGCGCCGCGCGCAGCAGGGCGACGCGCAAACCATCGCGCGGCTGCATGTCGATGTCTGGCGTGAGACCTATCGGCATCTAGCCCCGGAAGCGGCCTTTCTGGCACTCGATGAAGCTTCGCGGCTTTCGCGCTGGCGGGGGATCCTTGCTGCACCGGAAGCCCGGCAGACGGTCCTCCTAGCCGAGACACAAGGCCGTGTGGCAGGTTTTGGCTTCGCCGGTTCACCTTCCACCGAGGCTTTTGGAGAGCGCGGTGAGATTAGGTTTCTCTACGTGGATCGCACTTGCAAGCGCCAAGGCATAGGGCGTCGCCTTCTCGCCGCGCTGGCACGCGACCTGCGCAGCTTCGGCTACAAGAGTGCAGCTCTCGGCGTAGTTGTCGGAAACAAGCCAGCCATTGAATTTTACGAGGCCTTGGGAGGAAAGCCGATAGGTCGGTATGTCGACCCCGGCCCTCTGTGGCGTTCGGAAAACATCATTTACGCCTGGGACGACCTTGAGCGATTGATCGCCGCGTGAGCCCGGGGTCGCGCGGAGCGATCCCGGAGCGTCGGTTCAAACTTGAGTTCGGCGAAGATTAATCTGCCGTGCTTGCCTTCGCCGGAGGCTTTTTCGTCGCGACCTTTTTCGCGGCGCTCTTCTTCGCCGCCGTTTTTGTCGCCGCTTTCTTCGCGGGAGCCTTCTTGGCCGCGGCCTTCTTCGCAGGAGCCTTCGCGGCCGCTTTCTTGACCGGGGCCTTGCGTCCGCGCGCCTTCTTGCTCGGCCCAGCTGCACGCCGTGCGGCGAGGAGGCTGATGGCCTCGTCGAGCGTCACGGCTTCGGCCGTGACCGTCTTCGGCAGTGTCGCGTTTGTCTCGCCGTCGGTCACGTAAGGCCCGAAGCGTCCGGCTTTCACCACGATGGGCTTGCCGGATACGGGATCGTCACCAACTGGACGGCCCGGGTCGGCAGCACCCCGCCGGAAGCCGCCCGCGCCGCTTTCCTTGGCGATGATGAGGTCGATGGCCCGGTTCGCGCCGATCTCCAGCACGTCATCGTCCTTGCCGATATTGGCGTAGACCTTGCCATGCTGAACATACGGCCCGTAGCGGCCGATATTGGCGAGGATCGGCTCGCCCGTTTCCGGGTGCATGGCGACCGTGCGCGGAAGCGAGAGGAGCTTGAGCGCCTTTTCCAGATCGACCGAACTCGGCGACGTGCCCTTCGGGACGGAAGAACGCTTCGGCTTCTCGCCTTCGCCGAGCTGGACGAAGGGGCCGAAACGGCCATCGCGAAGCGTGACCTGCATTCCGGTTTCCGGGTCGTCTCCCAGAACCTTCACGCCCGGCGTGCCGCCGTTTTCCGACGAACCCTCGCCGTCGCCCGAAACGCCGGAGGCGGCAAGCTGGCGGGTGTATTTGCACTCAGGATAATTCGAGCAACCGATGAACGCCCCGAACTTGCCGAGCTTCAGCGAGAGCTGGCCTGAACCGCATGTCGGGCAGGTGCGCGGGTTCGAGCCGTCGCCCTTATCGGGGAAGATGTGCGGGCCGAGCAATTCGTTGAGCGCGTCCAGCACCTCCGTGGTGCGCAGCTCCTTCGTCTCGCCGATGGCGGCGTTGAAGTCGCGCCAGAAGTCGCGCAGAACCTGCTTCCAATCGATCTCGTGGTTCGAGATGCGGTCGAGCTGCTCTTCGAGATCCGCCGTGAAATCGTATTCCACGTAGCGGCGGAAGAAGCTTTCCAGGAATGCGATGACGATGCGGCCCTTGTCCTCGGGGACGAGGCGCTTCTTGTCGATGCGCACATATTCGCGGTCGCGTAAGACCTGAAGCACGGCGGCGTAGGTGGAAGGACGCCCGATGCCGAGTTCTTCCATGCGCTTCACGAGGCTCGCCTCGGAGAAACGCGGCGGCGGCTCGGTGAAATGCTGATTGGCGGCGATACGGCGGCGTTCCAGGCCGTCGCCCGCCTTCATGGGCGGCAGGCGGCCTTCATCCTCGTCCGTCTCGTCGTCCTTGCTCTCGTTATAGAGCGTGAGGAAGCCGTCGAACTTCACCACCTGGCCGGTGGCGCGAAGATCGAGCTTGCGGGGGCCGACCTGCGCCGAGATGTCGGCGGTGGTGCGCTCAAGCTCAGCCGATTCCATCTGGCTCGCGATCATGCGGGTCCAGATGAGATCGTAAAGGCGCGCCTGTTCCGGCTCGAGATATTTCGCCACGTATTTCGGCAGGCGACTCATATCGGTCGGGCGGATGGCCTCGTGCGCTTCCTGTGCGTTCTTCGCCTTCGTGGTGTACTTGCGCGGCACACCCGGCACGTACTTCTCGCCGTATTCCTTGCCGATGACGCGGCGGGTCGCCTGCACGGCCTCCGGAGCCACGTCGACGCCGTCGGTACGCATATAGGTGATGAGACCGACCGTCTCGCCGCCGATATCGACACCCTCATAAAGCCGTTGCGCGACGCGCATGGTCTGCGCCGGAGCAAGGCCGAGCTTGCGCGAGGCCTCCTGCTGCAAGGTCGAGGTCGTGAAGGGCGGGTAGGGGTGACGCCTGGCGGGCTTCGATTCGATATTCGCCACCGAGAAGGTCGCCAGTTCCAGATCGCGCTTGAAGGCTTCGGCCTGTTCGCCGTTGCCGATGTCGAGGCGCTGGATCTTCTTGCCGTCCGCGCCGACGAGGCGGGCATCGAACACGGCGCCTTCCTTCGTGGCAAGGGTGGCCAGGATCGACCAATATTCCTGCGTCTTGAAGGTCTCGATCTCGAGTTCGCGGTCGCAGACGAGGCGAAGCGCCACGGACTGAACGCGGCCTGCGGAGCGGGCACCCGGCAGTTTGCGCCAGAGCACCGGCGAGAGAGTGAAGCCGACGAGGTAATCCAGCGCACGGCGGGCGAGATAAGCATCGACCAGTGCCTGGTCGATCTCGCGCGGGTTGCGCAGAGCCGTCTGCACAGCATCCTTGGTGATGGCGTTGAAGGTTACACGCTCAACGGGCAGGTCCTTGAGTACCTTCTTCTCGCGCAGGGCCTCCAGAACGTGCCAGGAAATAGCTTCTCCTTCACGATCCGGGTCGGTGGCGAGAATGAGCTTCTCGGCCCCCTTGATCGCCTTCGCGATATCGGAGACTCGCTTCGAGCCCCGGTCCTCAAGGGTCCAGATCATGCGGAAATCGGCATCCGGGTCGACCGAGCCATCCTTGGCGGGCAGATCGCGGATATGCCCGAAGGAGGCCAGGACCTCGTAGTCCTTGCCGAGATACTTGTTGATCGTCTTGGCCTTGGCAGGCGACTCGACGACGAGGACTTTCATAGAGCGATTTCCTAAAAGCAGCCGCGAGGGATGCTCAATGGTCACAGAAAAACCGGCGGTCAGCCCCTGACCGCCGAAAGGCGGGATAAGTGGTCAATGATTGCCGACAAGTCAAATCGACTCGAAGGACGGGGTCGTTATATGGCGGTAAAGACCCGGTCCAGCAAGGGTTTGGTGGCGGACCCGAGATCGTTCGCGCCCGGCATCCGGGCAGGAGATGCCAGCCGGGTGAGAGCATAGGCCTCCGCAACCTCGGCTGGAGCCGATCGGGCAAGCGCTGCCGTTGCGGCCAATGTGAACAGCCGGTCGGCGATCAACCGGGCCTTGGCTTCAGCCTCCGGCGACTGGAGCGCGAGCACGATGTCCCGCGCCGCGTCCGATGCGCCGGGAAGCGCCCCGATATCGCTCATGAGGTGGTCGAGAACGGAGGCCGCCACTTCCGGCTCGCGGTTCTCGGCGCGCAGAATGTCGAGGGCGATGACATTGCCCGACCCCTCCCAGATCGCGTTGACCGGAGCCTCCCGGTAGAGCCTGGGCAAGAGGCTTTCCTCCACATAGCCGTTGCCGCCAAGGCTCTCCATGGCCTCGTAGAGCAGGCGTGGGGCGGCCTTGCAGATGCCGAACTTGGCGGCGGGCGTCATCAGCCGCGCATAGGCGGCCTCGTGCTGGTCCGCCTGCGCAAGGTCGAAGCTGCGCGCCAGCCTCAAAGCCAAAGCCGTCATGGCCTCGGTCTCCAAGGCGAGATCGGCGAGGACGGCGCGCATGGCGGGCTGGTCGATGAGCTTTTTCTGAAACACGCTGCGGTGCCGAGCGTGGTGATGGGCGAGCCCCAAGCCCATACGCACGAGCCCGGCGGAAGCCACCGCGCAATCGAGGCGGGTCAGTTGCACCATGTTGAGAATGGTGCGCACCCCGCGCCCTTCCTCACCAATTCGCCACGCGAAGGCCCGCTCGAACTCGACCTCGGATGAGGCGTTCGAACGATTGCCGAGCTTGTCCTTGAGCCTTTGAAGATGAAGCGCGTTCACGCTGCCACCCGGCCGGAAGCGCGGAACGAGGAGGCAGGTCAGCCCTCCGGGGGCTTGCGCCAGAACCAGGAAGGCGTCGCACATGGGCGCGGACATGAACCATTTGTGGCCCGTCAGCTCATATTCCTCGCCGCTCGTCGGATCGGCGCGGGTGGTGTTCGCGCGAACATCGGTGCCGCCCTGCTTCTCGGTCATCCCCATGCCGAGGGTGACGGCCTTCTTCTCCCAGAATGGGATGAAGCGCGGGTCGTATTCCCGCGTCCGGATCTTCGGCAGCCATTCCTTCAAGAGGTTCGGAGCTTCCGCCAGCGCCGCGACGGCGGCGTGGGTCATGGTCAGGGGGCAGACATGCCCGCTCTCGACGCCGGACACGGTGTAGATCCGCGCCGCCCGCGCCGCGTGGCCGTGGCTGACGAGGTGGGCCGGCTCGGCATCGTCCCAGGTCGAGGCATGAAGCCCGTCCTCCATGCTCGCCTGCATCAGAATATGATAGGCCGGATGAAACTCGACCACGTCGAGCCGGTAGCCGCGCGCATCGTGCGTGCGCAGCTTCGGCGGGTTTTCGTTGGCGAGCCGCCCGAGATCGAACCGCTCAGCAGAGCCCCAGTGCTGCCCGAAGACGGAAAGCCCTTCCTCGTCGAGATCCACCCCATTCGCCTGCAACGCGTCAAGCAAGGGCTGGTCATTCGCGATGAGGTTGATGTCCACGAAAGGCGGCGTCTGGTTGAAGACGTCGTTTGTGTCATGGGCCTGGGAGACGTTCATGGGGTGGCTCCGCGTTCGCCGACCGGCGGATTATGCCACAGATCCCGTCGTGGTGATCGCCTGCCCTTGTTGTCGCGTCACAGCCGAAGCGCGTCGTTAGTTTATACTGTTGCAAACAATATAGGCCCGAGCTACTGCTCTACGATGCGACATCAGGAAGTGCCATGACATCCTACGTAGGAGCTTTTACCGCTGGAGCAGGTTTTCGCGTCGACACGCGGACGATCGATTTCGGTAAGTTCGCCACTGATGGCACCCCGGTCCTTCGCACCCCAACCCTCTATCGCATCGAGACCGCGGCGGGGACCTACACCGACTTCATCGGCAATTTCTTCCGTTACACCAGCGTTGGCGACATCATCGACGGTAATGTCACCCAGATCGTGCATATCTCGAGCGGTCAAACAGGCTTTATCGCGCAGGGCCATGCCACTTTTTCCAGCCTCGTCGGTGGGGGAAAGGGGGCAGGGTCTTTCGTGGGCGACGCATCCGTTGGTAAGATTGCTCCTGCGATCTATAAAGGCAGCGACAAGAAAGACGTCTTGATTGCCTCCGGCCTTGGTGGGAGCTTCATCGACGGAAAGGGTGGCGCCGACTTCATGAAGGCCTACGGAGGCGGAAACAGGTTCATCGTGGATGCTTCGGCAGATCGCGTGATCGTTTCAAAGGCCGGGCCAGGGGCTGGTTTCGACAAGCCGAACCTGATTTATGCGAAGGTCAGCTACGCTATGCGTGCGGAATCTGGCCTGTCTGATATTAAAGCCTTCAGCGTTACGTCCACCAAAGCCATCAACCTATCCGGAAACAACCTCGACAATACTGTTACCGGAAGCAATGGTTCCAACTACCTGCAAGGCAACGACGGGGACGATAAGTTGATCGGCTTGGGCGGCAACGATGTTCTGATCGGTGGCAATGGCAACGACATCCTCGTTGGTGGCACCGGTAGAGATGCGTTTGTGTTTGATTCTGCCCTTGGACGTGATCCTTTCGATACGCCCGCCAATCCCTTCGCACCTCAGAACATAGACACAATCTCGGACTTCACCGTTGGGGAAGACACGATCCACCTGGCAAATTCGATCTTCAGCACCTTGACGGTGAAGGGGGCGTTGGCTCCGTCGGCCTTCGTTGCTGGAACCGAGGCGACAAAGGCGGACCAGCATATCGTCTACGACCCAGCGACTGGGCGATTGTCCTATGATGCGGATGGATCGGGTGCGCAGAAGGCGGTTGTCTTTGCCATCCTCTCGGCGCGGCTGCCGCTCTCCAGCTCGGATTTCTTGGTGATCTAGGCGCAAAGGCGCGCTCGGCGCGACATCGTCAATTCAGATGCGATCCCCCGGAGCCGAATCATTGAAATAACTTCTAGAGTCCCAGAGCGCCGCGCAATTCCGGGGCGACGTTGTCGAGCCGTTTCACAAAGGCCGGATCGTTCAGAAGCGCCGCCGCAGCGAGACGGCCGCCTGTCCGTCCCGCTTCGATGTCCGATGGATAGTGGAACCCGCACACGACGCGGCTCCAGCCGTAATCGAGCCCGCGCGCCTCGAGCTCTGTCTTTCGCTCGGGGGCGATGTGGGCGAGGAGGGCTGCAAACAGCGTTCCTGTGCCCGCATGGGTCGAGGGGAAGGAGCTACTCGGGGGCAGCTTGATTTGGCAGGTTTTCACCTCCGCGCTCGCGCGGAACGGGCGCGGCCGCTCGAAGCGGCCCTTCACGGGAGCGAGAGCCTCTTCGAGCGCCGCCGTCGCCTCCTTGAACAGGCGGCGCGCCTTCTTCAACCCGTCCTTGTCGGCAGTGGCGTCCATACCTTTGAGAAAGCTCGACAGGGATTGTTTCGCGTCCGCGACGGCCAGCTCCTCGCGCGACGGCGTCCGCTCGGCTTGCGTCGAGAGAACGGAGGCGAGCTCCTTCGCGGTGGCGGCCGCATCAGGCGGCGTGCCGACCTGGGCCGTGTCGATCACCACGGTGAGACGTGCTTTGTCCTTGGCGACGGCGTGCGTTGCCGGGGAGAGGCAGAGGGCGAGGAGCCCCGCGATCAGGAGAGCTTGGCGTTTCATTCCCCTTGCATCGAACCGAACGCGAATGCCGTCAAGGGATCAACGCTCAGGATCAACACTCGGGATCAACACTTGGCGGATGCTGTTCGATTGAAGAACGCCGCAAGAAATCAGACTTCGCTTGCCGCTGCCGCCGTCTGAGCCTATAGCCATCATTTTAAGATGAAAGACACAAGCTCCACCGCATTTCCTCACCGTCACCTGCTCGGGATCGAGGGGCTTTCGCCTTTGGATATCAAGGCGCTGCTCGATTTGGCTGATGATCAAGTCGAGGTCAGTCGCCAGGTTGAAAAGAAGAAGACGACTCTTCGGGGTCGGACACAGATCAATCTTTTCTTCGAACCGTCGACCCGTACGCAGTCCTCATTCGAGATCGCGGGCAAGCGTCTCGGCGCGGACGTGATGAATATGTCGGTGGCGTCGTCCTCGGTGAAGAAGGGCGAGACGCTGATCGACACGGCGGCGACGCTCAACGCCATGCACCCCGACCTCATCATCGTGCGCCATCACGCGGCGGGCGCCGTGCATCTTCTGGCGCAGAAGGTCGATTGCTCGGTGGTGAATGCCGGCGACGGCGCGCATGAGCACCCGACCCAGGCGCTGCTCGATGCTCTCACCATCCGCCGCAACAAGGGCCGCATCGAGGGCCTGACGGTGGCGATCTGCGGCGACATCCTGCATTCGCGGGTCGCCCGCTCCAACATGATCCTGCTCGCCGCCATGGGCGCGCATGTGCGCCTCGTCGCACCCTCGACCCTGCTGCCGCCCGGCATCGAGCGCCTGGGCTTCGAGATGCACACCAACATGCGCGACGGCCTGCGCGATGCCGATATCGTCATGATGCTGCGCCTGCAGCGTGAGCGCATGAATGGCTCCTTCGTGCCTTCAGTGAAAGAGTATTTCCGCTTCTACGGGCTCGATCAGGAGAAGCTCAGCTATGCGAAGCCCGACGCGCTGGTGATGCATCCGGGGCCGATGAATCGCGGCGTCGAGATTTCATCCGATGTCGCCGACGGCGCGCAGTCGCTGATCCGCGAACAGGTCGAGATGGGGGTTGCCGTACGCATGGCGGTGCTCGAGGCTCTCGCGAGCCATCTGCCGAACCGATAGGATCATCATGGACGCGCTTCCGCCGCTCCAAATCCTCATTGCCGGCCCTTACCGCTCCGGCACGAGCGACGATCCGGCGAAGATTCAGGCCAATGTGGACGCCATGATGGAGATGGCCCTGCGCCTCTTCCGAGCCGGGCACCTGCCTGTCTTGGGCGAGTGGTACGCGTTACCGTTGATCGAATTCGCCGGTTCCGAACGGATCGGTGATGCGATTTTTGATGAGATTTTCCACCCCATCGCACGCCGCCTTGTGGCGAGATGCGATGCCTGCCTGCGGATCGGCGGCCCCTCGACCGGAGCCGACGAGATGGTGGCGCTGGCACGGGAGAACGGAAAGCTCGTTTTCCATCGATTTGAAGATATTCCAGGTTGCGCATAATGACCTCTGACCGTCCCATCCTGTTCAAGAACGCGCGCCTCATCGATCCCGCCAGCGGGCGTGAGGAGCGGGGCGGCCTCCTGGTTAGGGACGGCGTCATCGAAGATGTCGGCCCGCAGGTGAATGCGGCCGCTGATGCCGAAATCGTCGATTGCGGTGGTCAAGTGCTCTCCCCCGGCCTCATCGACATGCGTGCCTTCATCGGCGAGCCGGGGGCGGCGCATCGCGAGACCTTGAAGAGCGCGGGCGAAGCGGCGGCGGCGGGCGGCGTTACCACCATCGTGTCGATGCCGGACACGAATCCGGTGCTCGACGATCCGGCGATCATCGACTTCGTGCTGCGCCGGGCGCGCGACACCTCCATCGTCAATGTCCGCCCCGCGGCAGCCCTGACCAAGGGGCTGAAAGGTGAGGAAATGGCCGAAATCGGCCTGCTCCAGGAAGCTGGCGCGATTGCCTTCACCGACGGCGCGCGCTCGGTCACCAACGCCCAGGTGATGCGTCGCGCGCTCACCTATGCCCGTGATTTCGATGCTCTGATCGTCCACCACGTGGAAGACCCCGATCTCGTCGGGCAGGGCGTGATGAACGAGGGCGAGTTCGCAGCCCGGCTTGGATTGCCGGGCATCCCGCGCGAGGCTGAAACGCTGATGCTGGAGCGCGACATCCGCCTCGTGCGCCTGACCGGCGGGCGCTATCATGCGGCGATGATTTCATGCGCGGATTCGGCGGAGATCGTCCAGGCAGCGAAGGCGAGGGGGCTTCCTGCCACCTGCGGCGTCTCGATCAACAATCTGGCGCTCAACGAGAACGACATCGGCCATTATCGCACCTTCTTCAAGCTCTCGCCGCCGCTCCGGCACGAGGAGGACCGGCAGGCAATGATCGATGCGCTCGTGGACGGCATCATCGATGTGATCGTCTCCGACCACAATCCACAGGATGTAGAGACCAAGCGGCTGCCATTTGCGGAGGCCGAGGACGGGGCCGTGGGGCTGGAAACGCTGCTCTCGGCGGCTTTGCGGCTGGTCCAGGCGGAGCGCATCTCGCTGCCGAAATTGCTGCGTGCCTTGTCCACTCGACCGGCAGAAATCCTTGGTTTGCCGGGCGGACGGCTGCGGCGCGGCGCGCCGGCCGACCTTATCGTATTCGACCCGGAGACGCCTTACGTACTCGACAAGCGCCAGCTTCGCTCGCTGTCCAAGAATACTCCTTTCGACGAAGCCCGTCTGGAAGGACAGGTGACGGTGACGATGGTTGCGGGCAGGATCGTTTTCGACCGCCGCACGGTTTCATGAGAATCGAATGTCTGACGCCACTCTTCTGCCTACCCTCGTAGCCCTGGTCTTCGGCTACCTCCTCGGCTCCATCCCCTTCGGCGTGATCTTCACCCGAATGGCAGGCCTCGGGGACATTCGCAAAGTCGGCTCGGGCAATATCGGCGCGACGAACGTGCTGCGCACGGGGCGCAAAGGGCTCGCAGCCGCGACCCTGGTGTGTGACGCCCTGAAGGGCACCGCCGCCGTCGTCATCGCCGGACGCTGGGGCGCGGATCTTGCGACCGTCGCAGCGTTGGGCGCTTCTCTCGGCCATCTCTTTCCGGTCTGGCTCAGTTTCAAGGGCGGCAAGGGCGTCGCCACCTTCATCGGCATTCTCATCGGCCTGAAGCCGCTTGCCGCGCTGATCTTCGCGGTGATCTGGCTCGGGCTTGCCTTCACGACCCGCTATTCCTCCCTGTCCGCGCTCATCGCCAGTGCCCTGTCGCCAGTGGTGTTGTGGTTCCTCGGTGAGCCCAGGATGGCAGGAGCGGCTGTGATCCTCGTCGTGCTCCTGTGGTGGAAGCACAGCGAGAACATCAAGCGCCTTCTGGCCGGCACCGAGGGCAAGATCGGGCAAAAGGGATGAGCGGCGTGCGCCTGACTGATGAGCAGCGCCTGGACTGGCTGCGCCTCATCCGTTCAGAGAATGTCGGGCCTCGCACCTTTCGCGCCCTGATCAACCAGTTCGGCGGCGCGTCGGCCGCCCTCGATGCGTTGCCGGATCTCGCCCGCCGTGGCGGCCGTCTTCTGCTGAAAGTTACGAGCCGCGCGGAGGCCGAAAAGGAAATGGCGGCGGCAGCGCGGCTTGGCGTCCGTTTCATCGCCATGGGCGAGCCGGATTATCCGAAAACGCTGCAAGCCGTCGATACGGCCCCGCCCTTGATCGCGGTGCGCGGCTCCAGCGAGGTCCTGTCGAAACCCTCTGTCGCCATCGTCGGTTCGCGCAACGCGTCAGCCTCCGGGCTCACCTTCGCCGAGCGCCTGTCAAGGCAACTCGGCGAGGCAGGTTACGTCGTGGTCTCGGGCCTGGCGCGCGGCATCGACACGCGGGCGCACAAGGCGACGCTCGCGACCGGCACCATCGCCGTGATGGCGGGTGGGCATGACCGGATCTACCCGGCCGAGAACGAGGGGCTTCTCCACGCCATTATCGAGCAGGGTGGGGCGATCATTTCCGAAATGCCCCTTGGCTGGGAGCCGCGCGGACGCGACTTCCCGCGCCGGAATCGAATCGTCTCCGGCTTGTCCTACGGTGTCGTGGTGGTGGAGGCGGCCCGCCGTTCCGGCTCGCTCATCACCGCCCGCTTCGCGCTCGAGCAGGGTCGCGAGGTCTTCGCGGTGCCGGGCTCCCCGCTCGATCCGCGTGCGGAAGGCACGAACGACTTGATCCGTGACGGCGCGACGCTCTGCGCCGGGCTCGACCATGTCACGAGCGTTCTGGAGCCGTTGATTGCGGCAGGACCCAAGGTCGAGACCGAAATCAGCGAGCCGCACCATCTGGTTGGGACAGAGGAGCTATGGGACGAACTCGACCTGCCGGATATTGCACGCGCCCCGGTCGGGCTTGTCGCGCCGGATGCGGGATTGTTCGAGGATCGGGCCGGCGCTCAAGAGGCTGACGTCAGCGTGATCGGACTGCTCGGCCCCTCGCCCATCGCCATCGATGATCTCGTGCGCCAATCCGGCCTCCCGATCCGAGTGGTGCAGATGGCTTTGCTTGAACTTGAAATTGCAGGGCGGCTCGAACGCCATGGCGGGAACGCGGTTTCGCTCCTCGCAAGCCGCTGAGCCTACGCCTTCCGACCCTCAGCCTGAACAGTGCGGATAGCTTCCAGACGCGCCATATCGAGAAGATAGGCCAGCAGGTCAAGCCGTCCCTTCCGGGCGAGATACGACAATTCGGCGGTGAATTCGGCGATGTACTGGGCGACCTCGACCGGAGAGGCGTCATATTTTACCGGCTGAGCCGCCTTGGCCTCAGTGTCACGCTTTTCGGCGGATAGGGTTTTAATAGACCGTGACGCGGCTTTGGGTGACATGGTGCGGATCGCTACCTGCTAGGCTTCGGTCGCGCTAAATAGCAACACAATTATAAATAAAACAAGTGCTCATCTTGTAACTACTAATTGCATAATAATGTTGCACAATCACCGAGGGAGGCAATCAGCAGCGGCATCGAGAGCAGTGCAACCAGTGTTTGAAGGGTGAGGATTTCGGCCATGAGGGAGGCGTTCCCGCCCATCTGCCGCGCCAGCACGTAGGCCGCGCTCGCGGATGGAACGGATGCGGCGATGATGGTCACGACGAGGTCGTTGCCGGTCACGCCGATCAGCCGCGCGAGGGTGACGGCGAGAAAGGGCATGAACAGCAGCTTCAGCCCCGTCGCGATCACATGCGGTGCGCCCGGCTTGGTGAGCTTGCGGATGTCGAGACCTGCTCCGACGATGAGCAGGCCCGCGGCGAGGGCTGCCCGACCCATCAACTCGACATAGCCTGCGACCGGTTTCGGCAAGGGCGGGGCGAGGAGGTTTAGTGCGAGCCCCAACGCACAGGACCAGATGAAGGGATTGACGAGAAACGAGCGCAGGATCTGTCCCGCGCTTTGCCGGGGGCGACCCGCGAAACGGATGAAGACGTAAAAGGCAAGGAGGTTGAGAAGCGGCACCATGGCGGCGATAGCCACCGCGATCAGCGCGATTCCGCGCTGGCCGAACAGGCTGCCCGCGACCGAGAGCCCGACGAAGGTGTTCCAGCGCGTAGCGCCCTGAAAGACCGATGTGAAACTCGGCCCGTCGATGCCAAAGCGACGTTCGAGCATCGGCCGCAGCGCCAGCACGAGAAGCGCCATCGACAGAATGGCCCCGATTAGCGCTCCGCCCACGCCGAGGACCGGGACCGATGTCAGGTCCGCCCGCGCCAGAGTGTCGATGATCAGTGCCGGGAAGAAGATGACATAGGTCGCCCGCTCCAGCCCGTTCCACTGCGTATCACTGACGACCCCCGTGAGCCGACATAGCCAGCCGGTCGCGATGATGAGAAACGTCGGGATGAGGCTGGCGAAGACGGCGGTCATGAGCGGAAAAACCGGATTTGAGGGTCGAACCCACGCTGCGATTTTTCAATCCGGCGTGGCTCGGCTAGAAGAGGCGCTTAGACTTTCTCCGCCAAGGCGACAAGCGCTGCTTCCGGCGCGGTTGCCTCCGCTTTCCGTCCGAGGCTCTCATGATTCCGGTGACCGATACCATCGCGCTCGACGAGGCCGAGCTTGAGGAGAGCTTCATCCGGGGCTCCGGCCCCGGCGGCCAGAACGTCAATAAGGTCGCCACCGCCGTTCAATTGCGGTTCAATGCGCGGCGCTCGCGCTCGTTGCCCGACACGGTTGCCATCCGGCTGATGAAACTCGCCGGAAGCCGCCTGACCAACGACGGCATCATCGTCATCACGGCCCAGCGCTTTCGCACCCAGGAGCGCAACCGGCAGGATGCGCTGGACCGTCTCCTCGACCTGATCCGTCAGGCAACCGAAGTGCCGAAACCGCGCCGTGCAACGCGACCGACCCTGGCCTCCAAGCAGCGGCGGCTGGAGACGAAGGGCAGACGCTCGGACATCAAGAAGGGGCGCGGAGCCAAGCCCGGGTTCGATTAGGGCGAGACGTGATGAGATGGTTGCAATACCCACGCGACGCGGAGACCTGAATGCGCCTCTTGTGCCAAGATGAGCCTGACCTTTTCGAGCTTGAGACCCGCGTGCTCGATGCGCGCCCCGGGGGCGTGCTTTTGACGCGATCTCCCGTCTTTCCGGGCGGCGGTGGACAACTTCCGGACAGGGCATCGATCGCTTGGGCAGATGGCGAGGCTTCGGTACGGGCTGTCCACTTCGATGAGCGGGGGCTTTGGCACGATATCGATAGCGACCGGGAGATCTCCGGCGTTGTCCGCGTGACGGTCGATTCCGCGTTTCGCCGATTGATGTGCGAACTTCACACGCTGGCGCACATCGCGAACAGCATCGTCTTTCAGGATTTCGGTGGGGCGCTGCTGACCGGGGCTCAGCTCTCGGCTGATGGTACGTTCCGCGTCGACTTCGACCTTCCAGGCGGCGATGCGGACCGCCTTCGGGCTCTTCACGATCCCATCAATGACGCCATCCGACAGAATTTTACCGTCCGCACTTTTCAAATGCCTTGGGATGAGGCCGATGCGGTTCCGGGCCTGTTTCGGAGCAAAGCGGTCTCGCCGCCGCGACAGGCGGATGGGAATGTGCGCATCGTCGAGATCGTGGGGCTCGATCGCCAAGGATGTGGTGGGACGCATCTGCGTTCCACGGGCGAGGCGCGACCGGTCAGGATCCTCAAGGTCGACAACAAGGGACGGCAGAATCGCCGTATCAAGGTGGGCTTCGCGGACTAGCTTGGTGTCCCGTCTACGAGGTTCAATCGAGCTTGAGTGTCCAGGCCACCGTGGCGCGTGACCTCTCCTTCGTCTCCCAGCCACCGTCCTTGATCAATCTTGGCGACGGGGAGAGCGTCTGCTCGCCGCTGAAGGATGTCTGCTTCTTGACGACATAGGGGAAGCGCAGCGTTGCATCCCACTGCAACCGAACCGGCTTGTCGCCCGCGACCGGGTTCGTGTTCTTGGCCGGAAAGCTCAGCCCGTCGAAGAGGGCAAACGAGAAGCTGACCGTGTTGTCGGGACCGACGACGGCCTTCACTTCGCAGGGCAACCGGCCTTCCGACGCGATGGGGCGGACGGGGCCGTTGGTCTTGCTGGTGCGGTCGAGATAGGACGCGCCGCCACCTTCGCTGTTGCGCCGCTCGTGCCGGAAATAATCGATGGAGGCGTCAATCGTGCAGCTCTTGGCCGTGTAAACCCGATAATCCTGCATCGATTTCTTAAACTTCGCGCTTTCCGCGGTAAGCGCGTCCTGCGATTTGGCATCGGTCAATGTATCGATGGCCTGGCAGGCGCCTGGATTGGTCTTGCAGTCTTGCTGAAGCTTGCCTTGCAGGCCGCTCGCGAGCTTCATCATGCAGGCCTGGATCTCGGTGTCGCCTTTAAGTTCGACGCATTGCTGCATGCCCTTCATCATGCTCGCGTTAGGCGACATGACGGGCGCGGCCTTCGCTGCGGCTTCGCTCAGCGGCTTCGCTTTCGCATCGAACGCGGCGGTGGGATCCTTGTACCCCTCCGCCACGGTATCGTTGGCTTCCGCATAGGCGAACGCGAGTTCGACGCTCGCCGTGACCTCGTGGTGGTTCTTCATGTCGAAAGCCGTCAGATCGGCCTTCATCGCACCGGCCGCTGTCGCATCGACGACGATCTTGATGTCGAATTTGCCCTTCACAGGCGCATTGACCGGATCGAGCGCCCAGGCGTTGGGGGCGAGAGCCGTCGAACCAAGAATGATAAGAGCAGCCGCGGTCGCATTTTTGCGCATGGGAACCCCGTTCGGAAGAGTCGGCCGGACAACGGGATGTCCGGCAGATTTCCATTTTGGGTATCGAATAACGTTTCGGAATGCAAGCTTAGGGTTGCCGCGTCCCGCGCCTCACACGTGCGGCGCGGGTCATTCCTCGGGCGGATAGCGGTGCGTCTGTCCGCGGTAGTCCGAAACCGAATATGCACCGTCCTCGCGCGCGGTGACAGCACTCAAACCGAGAGGCGCTTTCCCATGTCCGCCGGGGATGTCGAGGATGTAGGTCGGCTGGCACAGGCCGGAGATGCGTCCGCGCAAGGCGGCGACGAGCGCCTGGCCCTCCGCGATGGAGAGGCGAAAATGGCTGGTGCCTGGGGCGAGGTCGGGATGGTGCAGATAATACGGCTTGATCCGCGTTTCGACGAAGGCGCGCATGAGGGCGGCGAGGGTCTCGGGATCGTCGTTGATGCCGCGCAGGAGCACCGTTTGGCTGAGCATGACGATGCCGGAATCGACGAGCCGCGCAGAGGCCGCGCGGGCAGCCTCGGTGAGTTCGCGCGGATGGTTGGCGTGAAGCGCGAGATAGGTGGTCTTGCCGCTCGCTTTCAGGGCCGCGATCAGCTCCGCGTTGACGCGATCCGGCTCGACCACGGGAACGCGGGTATGGAAGCGGACGATCTTCACGTGATCGATGGCGGCAAGCCGTTCCATGATCTCGGAGAGGCGGCGCGGGGAGAGAACCAACGGGTCGCCGCCGGTGAGGATCACCTCCCAGATTTCCGGATGGGTGGCGATGTAGGCGAACGCCTTGTCCATCGCCTCGCTTGAGAGCGTGCCGAGTCCCTGCGGACCCACCATCTCGCGACGGAAGCAGAAGCGGCAATAGACCGGGCAGACATGGACCGCCTTCAAGAGCACTCGGTCGGGATAGCGATGCACGATGCCCTCGACGGGGCTGTGGGTGAGATCGCCGATGGGGTCGTCGCGCTCGTCGGGCGTAACGACGAGTTCCGCCGCATCGGGGACGAATTGACGGGCGATCGGGTCGTTGGGATCGTTCCGATCCATCAACGCGGCCATGGCGGGCGTGATCGCGATGGCGTAGCGCTCGGCCACGCGCTCGATGTCGCCGAGGTGTTCAGGCGACAGATGACCGGCATCGACCAGCTCTGCCGGTGTACGGACCGGACGGACGACGGTCATCGGGAAATCTCCGGCACGGGAGCCCACAGCACTTGCTCGATGCGCGATGCGCCGGTCGCGAGCATGACCAGGCGGTCGAAGCCGAGCGCGATGCCGCTCGCCTCCGGCATGTGCGCCAGAGCCGCCAGAAAGTCCTCATCTACCGGATAGCTTTCGCCGTAAACCCGCATCTTCTCCGCCATTTCCGCTTCGAACCGGCGGCGCTGCTCCGCCGCGTCGGTCAGCTCGCCGAAGGCGTTGGCGAGTTCGACGCCGCAGGCATAGAGCTCGAACCGCTCAGCGACGCGGGAATCCCGCATGGTCGGACGCGCCAAGGCGGCCTCCGCGACAGGGTATTCGTCCAGGATCGTGGCGCGGCCATGGCCCAGATTCGGCTCGACCCGTTCCACGATGACGCGGCTGAAGAGGTCGGACCAGGTATCGTCCTCGGCCACACGCAGACCCGCTTGGCGAAGGCTTGCGGCGAGACGCTCCCGATCCGTCGTGCCGCTGGGGTCGATGGAGGCCAGAAGATCGATCCCCGCGAAGCGCGAAAACGCCTCCGCGACACTGAGACGCTCGGGCTCCAGGAATGGGTCGGTCGTGCGGCCCCGGAAGGTGAGGGCTCGCGTCTTCGCCGTCTCCGCCGCCAGCGCCAGGATCTTGGCGCAATCGCCCATGAGCGTCTCATAGGTTTCGCCGACGCGGTACCATTCCAGCATCGTGAATTCCGGGTGGTGCAGGGGGCCTCGCTCGCGGTTGCGATAGACATGGGCGAAGCAACTGATGCGGGTTTCGCCCGCCGCGAGCAGCTTCTTGCAGGCAAATTCCGGCGAGGTGTGGAGATAAAGTGGCGCCCGCGACCCATCGAGCGCGATGGCTTCAGTGGCGAAGGCGTGGAGATGGGCCTCGTTGCCGGGGGAGGTCTGTAGCGTGGCCGTATCCACCTCAACGAAATCCCGTTCGGCAAAAAAGCCGCGCAAGGCCGCCTGAATGCGGTTGCGGTTTAAGAGAAACGGGCGGCGATCCGCATGGACATGCGGCGTCCACCAGGGCGAGGGGGCGGGCATGGCTTCTTTCCGTTTCAAGGGGTTCCGTCAGGTCAGACTGGCGATTTGCGCCAATATGGGTTAGTGCGGCAGCGAAATTGATTTTCGCGCCACCGGAGGGGCAGGAGAGCCCGACCCTCATGGCGCGCTTACATGTGTCATAAGGAAGGCTTCTCGTGAAGGTCATCGCCTCTACGCTGCGCAAAGGCAATGTCGTCGATATGGACGGCAGGCTTTATGTTGTGCTCACCGCCCAGAACATCCACCCCGGCAAGGGCACGCCTGTGACCCAGCTCGACATGCGCCGCATCTCCGACGGCGTGAAGGTGTCGGAGCGCTACCGTACGACCGAGCAGGTTGAGCGCGCCTTCGTGGAAGACCGCGAATACACCTTCCTCTACGAGGACGGCGAAGGCTTCCACTTCATGAACCCGGAAACCTACGAGCAGGTCGCGGTTCAGGATGACATCATCGGCGACCTGAAGGCCTACCTGCAGGAAGGCATGGCCGTGATGCTGAGCGTCCACAATGGCCTACCGATTGCTATCGAACTGCCTGCACGCGTGGTGCTCGAGATCACCGAGACCGAGCCGGTCGTGAAGGGTCAGACCGCGTCGTCGTCCTACAAGCCCGCCATTCTGTCGAACGGCGTGCGCACCCTGGTGCCGCCCCATATCCAGGCTGGCACCCGCGTCGTCATCATGACCGAAGACGGTTCCTACGTGGAACGCGCCAAGGACTAAGCCGGATTGCACCGGCCTTGATCGCGACGGTTATTCGTCGGCGATTTGATCTTGAAGGATAGGACTTTCCGGGAGAGCTTCTCATTCCCCGAGATTCCTATCCTTTTCACTTTCCGGAGCACGCGACCTTCATGACGAGCGGATTTTTGGCGCCCATCAACCCCCTCGTCGCTGATGTCGGAAGCCCGCCAATTCCCGAAGCGCAGAGCTGGACCAAGCGCTATGACGGCGCATATGGGCCGCTCATCAATCTGTCGCAGGCCGTTCCGGGGAACGCCCCCCATCCGGGCCTGCTTGAACGCATGGCAGCCACCGCCGGCTCGGCTGCCGGCTCGCAATACGGCCCCATCAATGGCGATGCCGGCCTGCGTCAGGCCTACGCCACCGAACTGTCCCGCCTCTATGAGGGCCGCATTGCGCCGGAAGACACGGCTGTTACCGCGGGGTGCAATCTGGCCTTCTTCGCAGCGATGATGTTGCTGGCGCATCGCGGCGAGGCGGTGCTTCTGCCGACGCCGTGGTATTTCAACCATCAGATGAGCCTCGACATGTTGGGCATTGAGGCGCGCGCGCTGCCGTGCCGCCCGGAGGCCGGTTTCGTGCCCCGCGTCGAAGATGCCGAGGCGCTGATCGATGACAAGGTTCGGGCCATCGTTCTCGTGACCCCGAACAACCCGACCGGGGCGGTTTATCCGGCGCACGTGATTGAAAGCTTCGCGGAGATGTGCCGCAAGCGAAAAATTTATCTCGTTATTGACGAGACTTACCGGGACTTTTTGCCGAGCGGCATGAACCGGGCACACGGCTTGTTCGCCAACGAGAAATGGCGCGACACCGTCGTCCAGCTCTACTCGTTCTCCAAGTCCTACGCGATCCCGGGTCATCGCATGGGCGCGATCACGGCGGATGCCGGGCTGATCGAGCATGTGGCCAAGATTCTGGATTGCATCCAGATCTGTCCGCCACGCACCGCGCAAGCGGCGCTGCCCTGGGCCATCGATGGCCTGCGCGACTGGCGCGAGGAGAATCGCGCCGAGATCAACGGGCGCGCGAAAGTCTTCCGCGCGGCGCTCGCGCCCTTGCCGGAATGGCGCATTGAATCGGTCGGGGCCTATTTCGCGTATCTGCGGCATCCGTTCCCAGGAAAGACAGCCCAGGCGGTGGCAGAAAAACTGGCGACGGAGCGTGGCGTCTTGTGTCTCCCGGGGACTTATTTCGGACCGGGTCAGGACGGGCACCTGCGCGTGGCTTTCGCCAATGTGGGTGCGGATATTCTTGAGTATCTGACGGAGCGCCTCGGCGGCCTCACACTCTGATCGCCCACAGGGCATACCCACAAACTTCCTTCAAACCCTTGGCAGGACCATGGGGCGGTTGTTACTCTTATCATCAACCAGGCACCTGACGCGGGATGCCGAAGGATTTCGTTTTGACTGTGAAGTACGATTCGATCGCCGCATCTGGTGAACGACGGACGAGCCCGCATTCCGGGGCCGATTCCGGCGCATCGATGCTTGCGGCGCGCGTGCACGAAACGGCCAAGCGGAACCTGCGGCATCACGCGCCGCGAAGCTATGCGGCGCTCGATCTCGGCACCAACAATTGCCGGCTCCTCATCGCCGAACCGGCCTCCGTTGGCTTTCGCGTCGTGGATGCGTTCTCGCGCATCGTTCGCTTGGGAGAGGGCCTCGGGCACGGCAATCAGCTGAGCGACGACGCGATCGACCGCACCCTCGAAGCGCTGCGGGTCTGCCGGGACAAGATGATGGCGAAAGGCGTCGCGCGGGCTCGACTCGTGGCAACCGAAGCCTGTCGTCTGGCCGAGAACGGGCCGTCCTTTATCGAGCGCGTGCGTAACGATCTCGATCTGGACCTCGAGGTCGTCGATCGTCAGACGGAGGCTTATCTTGCGGTCACCGGCTGCGCTTCGCTTGTCGATCCGAAGGCGCAATCGGTCATCGTATTTGACATCGGAGGGGGCTCGACCGAGGTCGCTTGGCTCGACGGTGCCGCGCCGCATGCCTTGGCAGATCCCTGCAATCGCATCCGGGCATGGGATTCTCTTCCTGTCGGCGTGGTGACGCTGGCCGAGCGCCACGGTGGCATTCACGTGACCCGCGAGGGTTTCGAGGACATGGTCGGGGAGGTCTCCGAGCGGCTGATCGATTTTGCCGCCATCGCGGCCGGAGCCGGGGAGGGACCACATTTCCATCTCCTCGGAACCTCCGGAACCGTCACGACGGTCGGCGGGATTCATCTGCGCCTGCCGCGCTACGACCGCCGCCGGGTCGATGGCATGTGGATGCGCAGCGGCGACATCTCGACCGTCATCCAGCAATTGCTGCATTGCAATTTCGATCAAAGGGCCGCAAACCCCTGCATCGGCAAAGATCGCGCCGATCTGGTTCTGGCAGGCTGCGCGATCCTCGAAGCGATCCGCCGGGCGTTCCCCTCGGACCGCCTGCGCATCGCCGATCGGGGGCTCCGCGAAGGAATTTTGATGAATATGATGAGAGAGGACAGTGTGTGGCAGGAGAGCCATCGGTGACCACAAAGACCGGCTCCGGCACGCGCAACCTCAAGCAACGGGTAAAGACGGCGCATAAGCGCACTTTGTCCTCGCAGAAATGGCTTGAGCGCCAGCTCAACGATCCATATGTCGCCCGCGCCAAGCGCGAGGGCTATCGCTCGCGCGCGGCCTTCAAGTTGCTTGAAATCGACGAGAAATTTCACCTCCTCAAGTCCGGCCAGCGGGTCGTCGATCTTGGCGCGGCCCCCGGCGGCTGGTCGCAGATCGCGGCGAAAAAGGTCGGCGCGAAGGGCAAGGTCGTCGGCATCGACCTGTTGCCCATTGACCCCCTGCCGGGCGTCGAGTTCATCGAACTCGACTTTCTGGACGAGAGTGCCCCGGGCAAGCTGATCGCGATGCTGGGCGGGCCTGCGGACATCGTGATGTCTGACATGGCCGCCAACACCACCGGTCACAAGAAGACCGACCACTTGAGGATCATGGGCCTTGCGGAGGCCGCGATCTACTTCGCCCGTGAGATTCTCGCTCCTGGCGGGGCCTTTGTCGCCAAGGTCTTCCAGGGCGGTACCGAGAGCCAGCTTCTGGCGGACCTCAAGCGCGATTTTGCCCTGGTGCGGCACGTGAAACCCTCCGCCAGCCGATCGGACTCGGCGGAACTCTATGTGCTGGCGACAGGTTTCAGAGGTGGTGCGGCGGACGAGACGCCTTCCGCCTGACAGGCGCTCGCTCAAGTCCCCGCGGGATCGAGGACCTGAGCCATGGCACCCCACGCGATCGGTATTATCGGCCTGGGCAAAATCGCCCAAGATCAACACCTGCCGAACATCAGGGCCAACCCGGATTTCACGTTGCTTGCCGTCTCAAGCCAGCGCGGTTTGTCGCCCGAGGACGCGAAATATACGTTCCAGGACTATCGCGAGATGCTCTCCGGCGTGCCGGACCTCGAGGCCGTCGCCATCTGCACGCCGCCCCAGGTGCGCCACCAGATCGCGCGGGAGGCGCTGCTCGCCGGAAAGAGCGTTCTTCTGGAAAAGCCGCCCGCGGCGACCTTGAGCGAGCTCGAGGACCTGAAGCAGCTCGCCGAAAAGGTCGGCAAGACGATTTTCACCACCTGGCACGCGCAGTACAACAAGGGCGTGGACGAGACGGCGAAGGCGCTCGCCGGGCAGACGGTCAAGCTTTTGCGAGTGACCTGGAAAGAGGATGTGCGGCGCTGGCATCCGGGCCAGCAATGGATCTGGCAGGCAGGCGGCTTCGGGATCTTCGATCCCGGCATCAACGCGCTCTCCATCGTCACCCGCATCATGCCGCAGCCGGTCTTCATCAAGCGGGCCGACCTGAAATTTCCCGCCAATCGGGATGCACCCATCGCGGCCGATCTCGAACTATCGACCGGCCAACCCGATGCCGAACTGACGGCCGCGTTCGACTGGCGTCAGACCGGCCTGCAGAGCTGGAACATCGACGTGGAGACGCAAGCCGGATCGCAGCTCAAACTGTCGCAGGGCGGTTGCCGTCTCGAAATCGACGGGCGGGTGGTGGTGGATGAAAAGCCCTCCGAATATGAGGGGGTCTACAAGCGGTTCGACCTGCTGCTGTCGGAGGGGCGGTCGGTGGTCGATGTCGCACCGTTCCGCCTGGTGGCGGACGCCTTCATGGTCGGGCGTAGGGTGCAAGTGGAGCCGTTCCAGGACGACGCTCCGGCTCGCGATGGAACATATCAGGCACCTTCGACATAGTTTATGCACTCGCTTGCTGAGAGGGCATCGAGAGCGTTGCTGGTCGCGACACATGTTGCCATTGCCGTCGTTGCAGCGCGGCTCCCTTCAGGATTTGCCGAGTGCGAACTAAAGAAAGGTTCGACCATGCAACGGCATCTTATCCTATCCGCTATCCTTGTCGGCGCGGCTGGGCTGGCGCTCGTCCACGCGACGCCAGCATCTGCGCTGACCATGAAGGAATGCAGCGCCAAGTATAAGGCTGCTCGAACCGGCGGAACGCTCGGGACCATGACCTGGAACGATTTCCGCAAAGCGCAATGCGGAACGGTGGCGAGCGCTCCGGCAGCGGCTTCGCCGCCGGCGACCGGAGCGGTCACGGCGCCTCCACGGCAAGCCAACCCGCCGGTGTCTCAGCCGGCCATCAAGGGCAATGTTGTCTTCCCGACGGCGGTCTCATCGAAATACTCGAATGAATCCGCTGGGAAGGCGCGGATGCACACCTGCCTTGACCAGTACAAGGCCAACGGCGAGTCACAAGGGACCGCCAATGGTGGCCTGAAATGGATTCAGAAAGGCGGCGGCTATTATTCCCAGTGTAACGCTCGCCTGAAGGGATGAGCGTCCAGGTCCCCGGGGTCTCCAAGTCTCCCGTCATCCCGGATCGCCTGCGGCGTCCGGGACGACCGGGTGTTGGGCATTAGCCCAAGTACTTCTTCATTAGGCCAAGTACTTCTTGAAGAACGCAACCGTGCGGCTCCAGGCCAGATCAGCGGCGGATTTGTCGTAGCGGGCGGCGTTGGTGTCGTTGTTGAAGGCGTGGTTCGCGCCGTCATAGACGTAGATCTCGTAAGTTTTTCCCGCCTGTTTCAATGCCGCCTCATAGGCGGGAATGCCCGCATTGATGCGTTCGTCAAGGCCGCCGTAATGGAGAAGCATGGCGGCGTGGATCTTCGGCACATCCTCGGCCTTCGGCTGTCCGCCATAATAGGCCACGCCCGCCGACAGGTTCGGTTCCGCGACCGCGAGGGTGTTGACCGCGCCGCCGCCCCAGCAGAAGCCGACCGCGCCCACCTTGCCATTGCCGTCCGGGCGGCCTTTCAGATACGCGACGGCGGCTTTCCCGTAGGCGGTCACGTCGGGTTGCTTCAACAGGCCGATCATGTCGCGGCCCTTGTCCTCATCCTCGGGTGTGCCGCCCATGGGGGAGAGATAATCGAGACCGAGCGCGATGAAGCCCTCCGTCGCCATGCGGCGGGTCACGTCCTTGATGTGCGGGTTGAGACCCCGGTTCTCATGAATGACGATGACGGTGGGAAGCTTGTCGCCGGTCTTCGGTCGGGCGAGATAGCCCTTGAGGCCGGGCACGCCGGGGATATCGACCATCTCGGTGGTGATCCTCGGGTCGTTGTCCGACACGGTCTGGGCCTGCGCATAGTTGTTCTGCAGGATCGGCAGGAGGGCGGTTGCGCCCGCTGCGCTCCCGACCAGGGCGGCGAGCCGGTCGAGGAAGCTACGGCGGTTCATGCCGCCATGGGTGAAGTCGTCGTAGAGGTCGATAATGCGCTGGTCCATGGGTGCCTCCTCGTAATGAGGCCCTCAACATAGCGTCATTCGATCAACCTTCCATCCCGTCGCCCATGCCTGTGGACGGTCTCTGGCGCTTGACCGCGCGATGACCGGACATCTCGGCACCGGCGGTCGGTGCGAGCCGCCAGAACATGAAGCCCGACAAGGCCGAGATGACGGCGACGGTCCAGAAGGCCGGGCCGAAATCCGCTGCGGTGATCGTCGAACTTCCCCGTGCCGCAGCTGCGGTTTCGAGCGCAAAGGCTCCAAGCGCGACGCCCACGCTGAGCGCGAGTTGCTGCGCCACGCTCGACAGGCTCGTGGCATAGCTCATGTCCCGGTTCGACACCTCCGCATAGCCGATGGCGTTGAGGCTTGTGAATTGGAGTGAGCGGAAGCAGCCGCCGACCAGCAGGATCGCCATGATCAGCCAATGCGATGTCTCGGGCGTGAAGAACCCGTTCAAGGCAATGAAAACCGCACCCACGAAGGCGTTGATTGTGAGCAGCATGCGAAAGCCCGTCTGCTCCAGGATGCGCTTGGCCATGGTCTTCATGAACAGCGCGCCGACCGCGGCGACGAAGGTCAGCGATCCGGAGGCCAGGGGGGACAGGCCGAAGCCGATCTGCAGCATGAGCGGCAGCAGGAATGGGATCGCGCCGATGCCGACGCGAAACAGCGAGCCGCCAAGGACGCTCGCGCGGAATGTCGGGATCTTCAGCAGGCGAAGCTGAAGCACGGGATAGGGCGTGCGACGCGCGTGCCGGATATAGAGGAGAAGGCTGATCGCACCGACAACCGTGAACGCGATGGACACCTCGATCGGGATCATATGCCGGCCGCCCGTGGCGAGGCCGAGCATCATCAGCGCCAGGCCGATGCCGGAGAGCAAGAAACCCACCACGTCGAGCGGTGGCGTGTCGTCTTCCTTGATATTCGGAATGTAGATCGAGGACAGCACGATCCCGAGGATGCCGATCGGGATGTTGATGAAGAAGATCCAGCGCCAATCCCAGTACGTGGTGATGAAACCGCCGAGCGGGGGGCCGACGATGGGGCCGATAAGGGCCGGAATGGTCAGGGTCGCCAGCGCCTGAACCACCTCGTTCCGGGGGACGCTTCTCAGCAGCACCAGACGTCCCACCGGCACCATCATCGCGCCGCCCATGCCCTGGGCGAAACGGGCGAGGACGAACCCTTCCAAGGACCATGAGGCCGCGCAGGCCAGCGACCCCGCCATGAACACGGCGAGCGAGGCGCGGAAGATCGTCCTGGCGCCGAAGCGGTCAGCCATCCAGCCGGAGATGGGAATGAAAATGGCCAGGCTCACCAGATAGGAGGTGAGAGCAAGTTTGAGGGCGATGGGCTCTGCGCCGAGGTCCTGCGCAATCATCGGCAACGAGGTCGCGATGACCGTCGAATCCGTGTTCTCCATGAACAATGCGGTGGCGATGATAAGGGGAAGGAGGCGGGTCTGGCGCATAACCCCCGCACTTAAGCCGAAGGCGTGCGGTTGCATAGGGGTTTGATGCACGGCAGACCCCATGAAGATGCGGGGCTTTGAGCCCTTTGCGAAATCGAAAGCTCGTGCTACGGACCCTCGCCAACTCGTCGCTGCTTTTTCGCACCCGCACAAATTATCTTAGGAGTTGGCTATGGCCCGCATTATCGCCGATAAGCTCATCGAGGGATTGACCTTCGATGACGTTCTCCTCCGGCCTGGCCGCTCCGAGGTTTTGCCCGGCGATGTGAATGTCGCCACGCAGCTCACCCGCTCGATCCGCCTCAACATGCCGATCGTTGCTTCCGCGATGGACACGGTGACCGAGGCCCAGATGGCGATCACCATGGCGCAGAGCGGCGGTATTGGCGTGATTCACCGCAATCTCGATGCCGACGTGCAGGCCGAGCAGGTCCGCCTCGTGAAGAAATATGAGTCCGGCATGGTGATGAACCCCATCACCATCTTCCCCGACGAGACGCTGGCGGACGCCTTCGCGGTCATGAAGCAC
The DNA here is from genome assembly GCF_015694465.1 of Microvirga alba. GTDB lineage: Bacteria > Pseudomonadota > Alphaproteobacteria > Rhizobiales > Beijerinckiaceae > Microvirga > Microvirga alba. The sequence goes on along the minus strand of NZ_JADQDO010000005.1, from coordinate 77,500 downwards.
CACGGCATTTCCGGAATCCCGGTCGTGGAGCGGGGGCCGAGCGGGTCGAAGGGCAAGCTGGTCGGCATCCTGACCAATCGCGACGTGCGCTTCGCCAACAACACGGCGCAGCCGGTCTCCGAGCTGATGACGAAGGATCGGCTCATCACCGTTCGCGAGGGCGTGACCCAGGACGAAGCCAAACGTCTTCTCCATCAATTCCGCATCGAGAAGCTTCTGGTCGTCGACGATCATTATCGCTGCATCGGCCTCATCACGGTCAAGGATATCGAAAAGCAGGTCGCTCACCCCAATGCCGCCAAGGACGAGCAGGGGCGCCTTCTCGTCGCTGCAGCCACGACGACGGGCGAGCAGGGTTATGAACGCTCTGAGCGCCTCATCGATGCGGGCTGCGATGTGATTGTGGTCGATACCGCGCACGGCCATTCGGTGCGCGTGCTCGAGAGCGTGACGCGGGTGAAGAAGCTCTCGAACGCGGTTCAGGTCATCGCCGGAAACGTGGCGACCCGCGAAGGCGCAAAGGCGCTCATCGATGCTGGCGCGGACGCGGTCAAGGTCGGCATCGGCCCCGGCTCGATCTGCACCACCCGTATCGTTGCGGGCGTCGGCGTGCCGCAGCTGACCGCGATTATGGAGGCGGTGGAAGCCGCATCCGAGGCCGGCATCCCGGTCATCGCCGATGGCGGCATCAAAGTGTCGGGCGATCTCGCGAAGGCGCTTGCGGCAGGCGCGTCCTGCGCCATGGTCGGCTCGCTGCTCGCAGGCACGGACGAGACCCCCGGCGAGGTGTTCCTCTACCAGGGCCGTTCCTACAAAGCCTATCGCGGTATGGGCTCGGTCGGCGCCATGGCGCGCGGTTCGGCGGACCGCTACTTCCAGGCGGAAGTGCGCGATACGCTCAAGCTCGTGCCGGAAGGCGTCGAGGGCCAGGTGGCGTACAAGGGCCCGGCTTCGGCGGTTCTGCACCAGCTCACCGGCGGTCTTCGCGCCGCCATGGGCTATGTGGGTGCTGCGACGCTGCCGGAATTCCGTGAGAAGGCCCAGTTCATCCGCATCACCAATGCGGGCCTGCGCGAAAGCCACGTCCATGACGTGACCATCACGCGGGAAAGTCCGAACTATCCGACCCGCAGCTGAGGCGGGTGAGCGTGAGGGCCGGGAAGGGGATTGCCTGGGGCATCGTGCTCGCAGCGCTCGTCGTTTACGCGGTGATGCTGACGGTGACCTTGCCCCATCTCGCGAGCCTCGCAGGCGGCGTCCCGGTCTTCGATCTGCGCCCCACGGGCTACACGCTCGCGGAGGCCAAGACGGTTCTGATGGCCTTGGGCGATGAGGGGCGCCGCTATTATCTCGATGTGCAGCAGCCCCTCGATACGGCGTTCCCGATCCTCAATGCCGCTGCGGCGGCCGTCGGATTGACGGCCGCCTTCAGTGGGGGGCGTTGGAGGCTGTTTCAGCTCGGAAAGGGGGCTCACGCGCTGCTTCTGGCTGCGATTTGTCTCCCCGTCGCGGTGTTCGATCTTCTTGAGAATGCGATGGTTCGCCGGCTTCTGACGATGGATCCGAGAACGATCTCCGCCGAGGCTGTCGCGATGGCGAGCGGATTTACACTGGCCAAATCGGTGGCCGTCACCGTCGCCTATTGCCTTGTTCTCGTGGCTCTGATGGTACTGATGTCGGATCGCCTTCGGGCAAAGAAAGCCCGGGCGTCACGCGTCTAGTGCTGTGGCGTCCGTCAAGAATGAGCCGGCTTAAGGATCGAAAATGAGCATTCCTGCAATCCTCGCGCCGGTCTTCGTCCAGGTCGCGCTGACGTTTTTCCTCATGTTCTGGATGGGGCGCTCGCGCATAGCCCGCATCCGGGAAGGGGAGGTGAGGATCAAGGACATTGCGCTCGGCGAGCGCAACTGGCCGAAACAGACGCAACAGATCGCGAACGCCTTCGGCAACCAGTTCGAGATGCCGGTTCTGTTCTATGCGCTGGTGATTCTGGCGCTGATCACGCGCAAGGCCGATCTCGCCTTCGTGGTCATGGCTTGGACCTATGTCGCGGCCCGCGTCGTTCACGCTTATATCTACACCACGTCGAACCGGGTCACACGGCGCTTCCAGGTCTTTCTGATTAGCGCGCTGATCCTGTTGCTCATGTGGGTTCTCTTCGCGGCGCGGATCTTCTTCGCCGAGGTCGGGGTCTAGCCCCAAGAAAAAAAGGCGGGGTGGGCCTGGGCCCCGCCTTCGCGCTTACATGCGCTTGCCGCTCTCGAGCTGCGTCTTGGCGTCGACGGCTTTACGCGGTGGCGGCGTGAGGTCCGGCGTTGCGGTGGCGGCGCAGGCGGCGATCGTGAGGGTAAGGCCAACGGCAACGAGGCGGGCAAGGCTATTCAACATGGACGAAAGCTCCAAAAAAGGCAGTGTGCGACATGCACCCGCTCGTTTTCATTCGAGTCGGATTGCGGTTGAAGCTTAGCAATATTGTGGCAATTTTTCTCCCTACCGGAGTTTTGTTTTCCTATGACACCAGCAGCCCGCATCTCGGCCGCCATCGAAGTCCTCGGTGACATCGAAACGCGCCGCCGCCCGGCGACCGACGCTCTCAAGGATTGGGGGCTGTCGCACCGCTTCGCCGGCTCCAAGGACCGCGCGGCCATCGCCAGCCTCGTCTATGACGGCTTACGCCGGAAAGCCTCTGCCGCGTCGATCATGGGCGAGAACACGCCGCGCGCCGTCGTGCTTGGCATGTTGCGATTGCAGCGCGGCCTGACGGTCAATGCAATTGCGGCGCTTTGCTCCGGCGAGCGTTTCGCACCCGAACCCCTGACCGCGACGGAGCGGGAAAAGCTCGAGGTAGCGACCCTAGACGGCGCACCGGCCCCTGTCGCGGGCGATTTTCCGGAATGGATCGAAGCCTCGCTCACACGCCTCTTCGGGGAAGACGTCGTGCCTGAATTGCAGGCGCTGACCACCCGCGCGCCGCTCGATCTTCGCGTGAACACGTTGAAAGTCTCCTCTCGCGAGGAGGCCCACAACGCCCTGCCGCATCTGGGCGCTGTCGAAACGCCGCTCTCGCTCCTCGGCTTGCGGATCATGCCCGGCGAGGACGGCCGCGGCCCCGCTGTGCAGTCGGAGCCGGAATTCATCAAGGGCTGGATCGAGATTCAGGACGAAGGCTCGCAGCTTGCGGCTCTTATCTCCAACGTGAAGCCAAACGAACAGGTGGTCGATCTCTGCGCAGGTGGCGGCGGCAAGACCCTGGCGCTCGCGGCGATGATGGAGAACCACGGCCAGCTCTACGCGACGGACTCGGATGCCCGCCGTCTTGCGCCAATCCACGACCGGCTGACGCGGGCGGGTGTGCGCAACGTCCAGGTCCGCACCCCGCGTGGTGGGGCGGATGCTGTGTCGGATCTCAACGGCAAGATCGATTGCGTCCTCGTCGATGCACCCTGTACGGGCGTCGGCACATGGCGGCGCAATCCCGATGCGAAATGGCGGCTACGCCCCGGCAGCCTGGAAGTTCGCGTGAAGGAACAGGCGACGGTGCTCGACCGCGCTGCTGCGCTCGTGAAGCCGGGCGGCCGCATCGTCTACATCACCTGCTCGATCCTGCCGGAGGAGAATGACGATGCGGTCGAGGGCTTTCTCTCTCGCTCGAAAGGGTTCTCGGCGTTACCCGCGAGCGAGGCGCTGGCTCGCGCCGGTCTCGGACGGCTGACCGATCTCGTTCGCTTCACGAAATCCGGCCTGCAGATGACGCCTCTCAAAACCGGAACGGACGGCTTTTTCGTCTCCGTTCTCGTCAAGGGATAGGTTCGTATTACGGCACCTCTTCACCTCTCCCGTGGGGAGAGGTCGAGCGAAGCGAGGGTGAGGGGTTGCGCCTTGCCCGGAGAAGGCGCAACCCCTCACCCCAACCCTCTCCCGACGGGAGAGGGAGCTTTCTCATCGCGTAACCCTGTCGCATAGCTCTCTTTTTTCCTGCATCTTTTCCTGCTAAGGGAAAATCATGACCAACCGTTCGACCATGTATGCCGCCAATTTTGCAACACGCCTGAAAGGGTGTGCGGGATTGATGCTGCGCTGACGACGGTGTGATCATTCTGCGGACCCTTCCCGAGGTGGGTAGGGTCTTCGCGCTTCTGCTCTCCTCATTTTCATCAGGAGAGCAATCATGGACGGCATACCCCCTTATCAATATTCGGCGCGGCCCTCGGGATCAGCCTTGAAGCGGCGCTGGTGCGCGGCTATCGCGCTCATCTTCGCTCTGGCGCTGCTGTTCGCCGTCTATCCTCGTCCACCCGACTGCACACCCGCCGATGTCTTGCGCGTGTCCATCGGCGGGGTCGGTTATCGCGTGTCGGCACTGCTGCAGCCGGAGATCAACGGCCTGGCACGGGCGGCGCCGGCTCAAGATGGGATCAGGTTCCTGCGGCGTTATTGCCAGAAGCCGGATGAGCCCGCATTCGCGGTGAATGCCCTCACACTCCATCACGGGGGGCTGGCGGAAACGGCGGCGCTGAAAGCCGAGCTCGCGCCGCTGGCCGGTATTCGGTCGGTCGTCCTGAGGGCGGCTGATCTCGCGACGCTCGATGCTGGGCAAGGCTCGCCGGTCGCAAACGGGACATATCGAAGGATCGACCGGTCGGGTCCCTACGATCTGGTCTCCACACGCCCCATGCTCTTTGGATCGCCCATTATCGCCCTGTGCGATCAACGCGCCGTCCCGGTGGATCAGGGAAATCCGGCTTGCATGATCTGGGGGCGGATTGGGGCAGGTTCCGCGCTGCGCATCCAGGTCGGCGATGTTCCGGTCGAGGCTTGGCCGGAGATGCTGAAGAGCGTCGAGAGATTGATCGTCTCCTTGAGGGAATGACGGCGATGAGCGGCGGTTTCCCCCGCATCATTGTGATCACCGGGCCTGCGCGTCGCTAAACCCTTGGCGCGCGGGCCCGACAAGGGATAAGGAGAGCCCCAAGAATTCTTTTCACGCCAGGCATGAAGTCGCCCCGGGTTGCGCCGGGCGGCCCGAACGCTTACCCGAAAGCCCATGACCCAGACCCACGATAAAATCCTCATCGTCGATTTCGGCTCCCAAGTGACCCAGCTCATCGCGCGGCGCGTGCGTGAGGAGGGTGTCTATTCGGAGGTTGTCCCGTTCCAGAAGGCGGCGGAAGCCTTCCGCGAGATGAAGCCGAAGGGCGTGATCCTGTCGGGCGGACCGGAATCGGTGACGATCGATACGTCGCCCCGCGCGCCGCAGGATCTGTTCGACGGCAACGTGCCGGTGTTCGGCATCTGCTACGGTCAGCAGACCATGGCGGCGCAGCTTGGCGGGCAGGTCGAGGGCGGGCACCATTCGGAATTCGGCCGCGCCGAGGTCGAGGTTCTGAAACCGAGCGCTCTGTTCAAGGGCGTTTGGACGCAGGGCGAAAAATATCCGGTCTGGATGAGCCACGGCGACCGGGTCACGAAGCTCCCGGAAGGGTTCGAGGTTCTCGCCGTTTCGCAGAACGCGCCTTTCGCGGTCGTGGCCGACGAGGGCCGCAAGTTCTATGGCGTGCAGTTCCACCCGGAAGTCGTGCACACGCCTCAGGGCGCGCAGCTGATCCGCAACTTCGTGCGCGAGATCGCAGGCTGCACGGGCGACTGGACCATGAAGGCCTTCCGCGAGGAGGCCATCGCGCGCATCCGCGCTCAGGTCGGCTCGGGCCGCGTGATCTGCGGGCTGTCGGGCGGCGTCGACTCGGCCGTCGCGGCGGTGCTGATCCACGAGGCCATCGGCGATCAGCTCACCTGCGTCTTTGTCGATCACGGCCTGTTGCGGGCGGGCGAGGCCGATTGGGTCGTCACCCTGTTCCGCGATTCCTACAACATCCCGCTCGTTCACGTGCAGGCGCAGGATCTCTTCGTCGGCGCGCTGGAAGGCGTGTCGGACCCGGAGGTCAAGCGCAAGACCATCGGCAAGCTCTTCATCGACGTGTTCGAGGCGGAAGCCAACAAGATCGGCGGGGCCGAGTTCCTGGCGCAAGGGACGCTCTATCCGGACGTGATCGAGAGCGTGTCCTTCACGGGCGGCCCATCGGTCACCATCAAGAGCCACCACAATGTGGGCGGTTTGCCTGAGCGCATGAACATGAAGCTCGTGGAGCCGTTGCGCGAATTGTTCAAGGACGAGGTGAGGGCGCTCGGCCGCGAGCTGGGCCTGCCCCAGGCCTTCGTCGGACGCCACCCGTTCCCGGGGCCGGGCCTCGCCATCCGCGTTCCCGGCACGATCACCCGCGAGAAGCTCGACATTCTGCGGAAGGCCGACACGATCTATCTCGAAGAGATCCGCAATGCGGGCCTCTATGACGAGATCTGGCAGGCCTTCGCTGTCCTGCTTCCGGTGAAGACCGTCGGCGTCATGGGCGACGGGCGCACCTACGATCACGTCTGCGCGCTACGCGCCGTGACCTCGGTCGACGGCATGACGGCGGATTTCTACCCCTTCGACATGAAGTTCCTGGGCCAGGTCGCGACCCGCATCATCAACGAGGTCAAGGGCATCAACCGCGTCACCTACGACATCACGTCGAAGCCCCCGGGCACGATTGAGTGGGAGTAAGGGTGAGCTGATCCAACTTGGACAAGCCGCCAAATTGCTTCGGGAAACGAGACGACATCTCCATGCCAGCCAGCAACCGCATCGTCCTCTCCAGCGACCACGCCGCGATCCAGCTCCGACAGGCCATAGCCGCTCATATCGCGGCGCATGGCTGGGTGGTGGTCGACATCGGGCCGACGACGCCGGAGAGCACACACTACCCTAAGCATGGCGAAGCTGCGGCGCGGCTCGTCGCCTCCGGTGATTGCCGGTTCGGCATCATCCTATGCGGCACCGGCCAGGGCATCATGATGGCGGCGAACAAGGTAAAGGGCATCCGTTGCGGCGTCTGCGCCGACACATTCTCGGCTCGTATGATCCGCCAGCACAACGACGCCAACATGCTGTCGATTGGCGTGCGCGTGGTGGGCGAAGGGCTGGCGTTGGATATCGTGGATGCGTTCCTGACGGCCCAGTTCGAGGGCGGCCGGCATGCGACGCGGGTGGAGATGATTGGGGCGCTTGAGGGGTAGCGCCGTTCTCTGCTTCATTTTCAGAATTGTAGCACCAGCACCAGTCACGTGGGGTAGAGCGTGATCCGAGCCATGTCTGTCGGCCTCCGCTCGGCGCCTTTGTCTCGGCGATGCGGTGGGACCCCTTTCGCGCCATATTGGGCACTCCGACGATTATTCATTGAGGGATCTTGGACCGCTGACGAACGGGCTGTCCCGAAGATAAAATCGTAGGAGGCGGTTCGCATCCCGCGAAATGCCGATCCTGATGCTCTGCCCGATTTCGCCGGGTTCATGGTCACTGGGTCCGAGCCAAAGAGGGCCTTCTCGGCAGAGATCGAGCCCGTCGAGTCGACCATCAACCTGCAACGCCGCGGTGAGTTTTCCTGGTCCTCGCGCCAGGTCGCGCAAGCGCTCGATACCACGATTCCGCCGCATGATCGGGATGCCTTCGAGCGGCTCGAGCGCTCTCAGCAGGACGCCGGCTCCGATCCCAGGCGTCTCGCTTGAGACATTCAGCATGTATGAGCTGCCATAGGCGAGATAAACATAGGCGTGCCCACGCTCGAGGAAAAGCGAGCGATTGCGCCGGGTCATTCCCCGATAGGCGTGCCCTGCGGCGTCGCCGACGACATACGCCTCGGTCTCGACAATTCGGCCGCTGGCAGCGCCTTCCGGCAAATCCCGCACCAATACCTTGCCAATGAGATAGCGGGCGAGAGAGACTGTATCCGTCGGTAGGTCAGAGCGCGCGACCGGCATGTGACCCTCCTCATGGCAGCCAGGTTTCAGGGCATCTGCTCGACCCATTGTGCGCGCGAAGGCCCCGGATCGAACGGATCGCTGAAATACTGGGTCTCGTGGGCCACCTTCCCATCGAGGAACTCCATGATGCTCACAGTGTAGGACGGCCGCCCGTCATAGGTCAGGACATATTCGGTGACCCAGAGGTCGCCTGCGCCGACGATCCGCCGCACTGTGAAACGCTTCCGGTTCGGCTGCGCGGCGCGAGATGACTGAATCCTCCGCCGCCCGCGGATGCGCTCGCCCGACTGGGGATATTCGAGCACCGCGTCCTCTCGATAAATCTGGTGTTCCACCTCGAAGTCGTTTGCATCGGAGGCGGCCCAGTGGCGATCCAGAGCCGCTCGAATCTCTCGGTCTTCCATATGGAATCTCCTCGATCATCGAACTTCCTATTTCAGATCAATAGCCAAACTCATCTGACGGTTCGATCGACGGAAATTTCAGCGACAGGAAAAATTTGCCCCGAAAGATCAAACCATTACAATCGATGAGAACAATCGCGTGGGAATGAGAAACTTGTCCCTGTGATCGAGCGGAGCGATATCGTTGGAAGCGTCGAAGCAAGCCATCACCCTCTACGGCATCAAGAATTGCGACACGATGAAGAAGGCGCGCGCCTGGCTCGATGAGCGCGGCGTCGCCTATGCTTTCCATGACTACAAGGTTGTGGGCATCGATCGGCCTCGCATTGAAAGCTGGATACGTGGTGTCGGTTGGGAGGCGCTGCTCAATTGCGCGGGAACGACCTTTCGCAAATTGCCGGAAGCCGACAAGGCCGGGCTCGATGAGAGCAGGGCCGTCGTGCTGATGCTCGACCAGCCGTCGATGATCAAGCGGCCGGTGCTCGAGGTCGCGGGACGCCTGCTCGTGGGTTTCAGCGCAGAAAAATACGAAGAGGCTTTCGCTCACCTCTGATCGATGCGCGGGAAGGTCCGGCTCTACGATTGTTTCAGGACTGCATCGATCCAGGCGGCTGCGGCATCGAGCAAATCTGCCATCACCTCCACATCCTTCCGGCCCGTCTTGGCCGGAACATGGAAGGAGTGATCGGCGTCATCGAGCAGTTTGAGGGTGGCCCGCGCGCCAAGCTTGGCAATGACCGGCTCAAGCAGATCACGCGTTGCAAGCTCGTCTCGCGTCCCTTGCAGAAACAGCATCGGAATCCCGATGGCCGATAAATGCTCTGCCCGCTCGTCGGAGGGCTTTCCCGCGGGATGAAGCGGAAAGGCGAAGAATAAGATGCCTCGGACACCCGGTAACAGCGCGAGCGCCTGCGCTTGCGACGTCATACGCCCGCCAAACGATCTGCCTCCGGCTAAGAGCGGTAGATCCGGTGCCCGCCGCGCCGCTTCGGCGACAGCCGCGCGCACGGCCCCATGGGCGATTTGGGGAGTGTCGGGGCGCCGTGAGCCGCGCTCAATATACGGGAACTGGTAGCGCAGTGTTGCGATGCCGCGCGCCGCAAGCCCATCCGCTAGCGCGGTCATGCCTTTGTGCGTCATGCCGGCGCCGGCACCATGGGCAAGAACGACACATGCTCGCGCTTCAGGCGGCGCTTGCCAGAGCCCGGAGACGCTCGTGTCATCGCCGATTGCGATCGTGATCGGTTCCGCTGCGGTCATGATGGCATCATAACCTCGCCAGCCTTGAGCACCAGCCCGCGCTCTCGATCTCCAATGAAAAAGGGCAGGTTCTCGCGAACCTGCCCTTTCCTCGTGGCGGATGTTTTTATGCCGCCCCCCTGTTTAGCCTTGGATCAGAGAGCCATAGCCGAGCACCGGCTCTCCGAGAATTCATGCTTTCGCTTTACTGGATCTTCGGTGGTTCGTCGAAGTTGAGACCCGGCAATCCGCCGCCCGCGCCACCGAGACCCGGCACGAGCAATTCGTCGAGCTTTTTCTGGACCGCAGCGGGATCAACCTGCGGGCCCGCCGCCTTGTAGTGCGTCACGATTTTCGGGAAGAGCACGACAATCGCGACCATGATCAGCTGGATGATCACGAAGGGGACTGCGCCCCAGTAGATCTGTCCCGTGGTGACCGGCTCCATGCGCTTGCCTGTAACGCGGTCGATATACGGCACTTTCGGCGCAACCGAACGCAGGAAGAACAGGGCAAAGCCGAAGGGCGGATGCATGAACGAAGTCTGCATGTTCACGCCCAGCATGACGCCAAACCAGATCAGGTCGATGCCGAGCTTGTCCGCCGCCGGTCCCAAAAGCGGAACGATGATGAAGGCGAGCTCGAAGAAGTCGAGGAAGAAGGCCAGGAAGAACACCAGTATGTTGGTGAACACCAGAAAGCCGATCTGACCGCCTGGGAGCGAGGTGAGCAGGTGCTCGACCCAGACGTGGCCGTTGACGCCGTAGAAGGTGAGCGAGAACACGCGCGCGCCGATGAGGATGAAGAGCACGAAGGCGGAGAGCTTTGCGGTCGCGTCTGTTGCTTGACGGACAAGGGCGAAGTTGAAGCGCTTCGGGTTGTTGTCGAGCTTGCGCTTGATTGCGGCAAGGATCACGGAGCCGAGCGCGCCCATCGCGCCGCCTTCGGTCGGCGTGGCGAGCCCGATGAAGATGGTACCGAGCACGAGGAAGATCAGCAGCAGCGGAGGCACCATGACGAAGGTGACCTGCCGCGCCATGCGCGACATGAGGCGAAAGCCGGTAAAGCGCTCAATGATGCCGACGACCAGCGCGTAGATCGCACCCGCGGCCACCATTTCCATGAGCAGCGCCAGCGAACCCTTGCCCTGCTGGTGCAGATAGACATAGACGCCGAGGAGGGCTGCCGTCAGCACGGCGGAGATTGCGATGCGCTCCGCGCCGAGCATCTTGTTCATCAGAGCGCAGATCAGCGCGACCACGGTCGCGACGCAGATCGTGAGGATGACGAAATCCGCACCGGCCTTGGTCGCCGTCTGCGACAGCACGTAATAGCCGACGAGGCCGGAGAAGACGACCAGAACGCCGAGCTGCCAGACGCCGCGGGCGCCGTTGGGTTCGCGATAGCCGATCGCCTCCTGCGGCAGGCCGGGAGCCGATTTCGGGCTGACGAAGGTCATCAGCAGCACATAGCCGGCATAGAGGCCCGCCAGAATGATGCCGGGCAGGAACGCGCCCTCGTACATGTCGCCGACGGAACGGCCGAGCTGGTCGGCCATGACGATGAGAACGAGCGAGGGAGGGATGATCTGGGCGAGCGTGCCGGAGGCGGCGATGACGCCTGAGGCCAGACGCCGGTCATAGCCGTAGCGCAGCATGATCGGCAGCGAGATCAGGCCCATGGAGATCACGGAGGCCGCGACGACGCCGGTGGTGGCCGCGAGCAGCGCGCCCACGAAGATGACCGCGTAAGCCAGACCGCCGCGAACAGGGCCGAAGAGCTGGCCGATGGTGTCTAGCAGATCCTCCGCCATGCCGGAGCGTTCGAGGATCAACCCCATGAACGTAAAGAATGGGATCGCTAGCAGCACCTCGTTCGACATGGTGCCGTAGATTCGGTCGGGCAGGGCCTGGAGGAGCGGCCAGGAAAGCGTGATCGTCTGCGGGGCGAGCGGCGCGAGTTCGACCGCGACGAAGAAGAACAACAGCCCGTTTGCCGCCAGCGAGAAGGCGACCGGATAGCCGAGGAGGAGGAAGATGACGAGCGCCGCGAACATGATCGGCGCGAGGTTCTGGGCAATCAGCACAGCCATGGGAGGGAGCTCCGGGAATTCAGATCAGGGCGGGCACAGGGTCAGCGGATGCCATCGCCCGGAGGTTCGCCGGTCGCTGGGGCGTCAGGGTCGGCCAGTTCAGTGAGAAGTCGCTCCGCCTCGGCCTCAGCGCTGTGAACCTCGGCATGTTCATCCACCAGGTCGCCCCGCATGATCGCGACGCGCTTGATCACCTCGCTTACCCACTGGAAGGACAGGGAGATGAAGCCCAGAAGGATCAGCGCCTTGGCCGGCCAGATCGGCAGCCCGCCCGCATTCGAGGACACTTCGCCCGAGGCGAAGGAGCGCAGGAAATACGGTACGGCGAGCCACGTCATGACTGCCAGGAACGGCAGCAGGAAGAAGACGTTGCCGAACATGTCGATCCAGTCGCGGCCGCGCTTGGAAAGCCGGTTCGAGATGATGTCGATGCGGATGTGCTCGTTCGACTTAAGGGTCCAGGCGGAACAGAGCATGAAGACCGCGCCGAACAGATACCATTGCAGCTCCAGCCAAGCATTCGATGAGACGCCGAAAACGCGCCGGATGATGGCGTTGATCGCCGACACCAGGATCGCGACGACGATGGCCCACGCTGCGGTCTTGCCGAGGCGCACGTTAACCGAGTCGATGATGCGGGATAGCCGAAGGAGCGCTGCCACCTGTTTCTTCCCCTAACCGGTCTTATTCGTTTTGTCTGAATAGCCTAGCTACCGAACTCGAAGTTCCCGCGCTAGGCCCGCATAAGCGCAACCATACTCGACTTAAGGCGAGTATCCGGGGTGCTTTCATGTCGCAAGGTGCCGGGTCTTTAAAAGTTTCGGTCCGCGTAATGCGTTCCAAAGCAAGGAAAAGTCGCCTCAGATGCTTGCGCGGTAGGCTTTTAATCAAAGTCGATTAGGATCGCTCTCGTGGCCGGCGATATGACAGTCGTCCGATGCCTATAATTTAGTCACATCCTGTAATTTAGTCCCATCCTGGGAGATCGTCGTGACGTTGCTCGTCGTTGGCCTGATCGTTTTCCTCGGCATACATCTTTTTACCATGGCGCGCGGCTGGAGGGCCGGGCTCATCGCGAAGATCGGGGAGGGACCTTACAAGGGGCTCTTTTCGCTGCTCGCGCTTTCCGGCCTCGTCCTGATCGTGATCGGCTACGGCCAGTATCGGCAGGCGGGCTATATCCCGGTCTGGGACCCTCCGGTCTGGGCCCGGCATCTCGCGCTTCCCCTGGTGTGGATCGCTTTCGTCTGCTTCCCCGCCGCTTACCTGCCGGGGCGGATCAAGGCCCTGCTGAAGCATCCGATGTTGGCTGGCGTGAAGACCTGGGCTTTCGCTCATCTTCTTGCCAATGGCGATCTCGGCTCCATCCTGCTGTTCGGCTCGTTTCTCGCCTGGGCGGTCATGGCGCGGATCAGCGTCAAATATCGAGGCGAGCCGGTTCCGGCCCCTCCTCCGCCGGGGATTCGCAACGATTTGCTGGCCGTTCTCATCGGAACCGCTGCATATGTGGCCTTTGCCGTCTGGCTCCATCCGCTGCTGATCGGCGTGCCTGTCTTGCCCGGCCGAGGCTGACCGCGTTCTTCCCCATCCTGAGGAGCAGCCAAGCTGCGTCTCGAAGGGAGGGACCAATCCGCACGGACACGCCTCGCCCTTCGAGACGGGCTGACGCCCTCCTGAGGTTGAGGGTGTGGGATGAGGCAGCAAGAGATGCGCAGAAAATACCTGCGACGCGATCAGCCCCTCGCCTTATGCGGGGGTCTATGCTAGGCGACCCAATTCGATAATGGAGGCGGCATCGGCCGCGAAATGAGTATGGCTCCGAACGACGAGTTCATCCGCGAGGTCGACGAGGAATATCGCCGCGACCAGATGGCCCAGATCTGGAAGCGCTACAACGGCGTCATCATTGGCGTTGCCATTCTTGTCGTGGCCTCCGTGGGGGGCTGGCGCTTCTGGGAACATACCCAGGAAACCCGCGCCCAGGCCGCCGCCGTTCGCTATGAAGAGGCCCTCAAGTTCTCCCGCGAGGACAAGAGCAAGGAGTCCGAAGCGATTCTGGAGGCGCTGGCCAAGGAAGATAGCTCGGGATACGCCCTGTTGACGAAGTTCCGCCTGGCGGCCGAGCTTGGCACCCAGAACCCGGAAAACGGCGCTTCGGCCTATGACGCTCTGGCGAGCGACGCCAAGCTGGGTTCGCTCTGGCAGGATCTGGCGCGTCTTCGCGCCGCCTGGCTGCGGTTGGACAGCGCCGATCCGGCCACGATCCGTCCGGCGCTTGAGCGCCTCGCGGTTCCCGGCAACGCGTGGCGGCACTCCGCGCGCGAGCTTTTGGGCCTGTCCGGTCTGAAGGCTGGCGATATGGATTACGCGGGACGTTGGTTCGATCAGATCGCGGCGGATCGCGACACTCCACCCAGCCTGAAGCAGCGGCTTACCGTCTACACGGCACTCGTGGCAGGCGGTCCGGTTCAGGTCACCCAATAAAGAGAGGCATGACATGACGCCTACCGTCGCCATTGTCGGGCGGCCGAATGTCGGCAAATCGACCCTTTTCAACCGCCTCGTCGGCAAGAAGCTTGCACTCGTTGATGACCGTCCGGGCGTGACCCGCGACCGGCGCGAGGGTGACGCGCGTCTCGGCGACCTCGAGTTCCGCATCATCGACACGGCGGGTCTGGAAGAGGCGACCGAAGAGTCGCTTCTCGGCCGCATGCGCGCCCAGACCGAGGCCGCCATCGGCGATGCCGATGTCATCCTCTTCGTGATCGACGCCCGCGTCGGCATTCTGCCGGCCGACCGGCCCTTTGCCGAAATGGTGCGCCGCTCCGGCAAGCCCGTCATCCTCATCGCCAACAAGGCGGAGGGGGGAGCCGGCATGGCTGGCGCCTATGAGGCGTTCTCTCTCGGTCTCGGCGATCCCGTGCCGCTTTCCGCCGAGCATGGCGAAGGAATGGCGGATCTCTTCGAATCGCTGATGCCTTTCTTCCCCGAACCGGGCGAGGAGGAAGAAGAGGAAGATCCGAACAAGCCGCTTCAGGTCGCCATCGTCGGGCGGCCGAACGCGGGCAAGTCCACGCTCATCAACCGCATGGTCGGCGAGGATCGCCTGCTGACCGGCCCGGAGGCGGGCATCACCCGCGACTCCATTTCCATCGATTGGGATTGGCGTGGCCGCGCGATCAAGCTGTTCGACACGGCGGGTCTGCGCAAGCGCGCCCGCGTCGAGGACAAGCTCGAAAAGCTCTCCGTTGCCGACGCCCTGCGCGCCGTGCGCTTTGCCGAAGTCGTCGTCATCCTCCTCGACGCCACCATTCCGTTCGAAAAGCAGGATCTCTCCATCGTCGATCTGGTGGAGCAGGAAGGTCGCGCCCTCGTGATCGGCCTCAACAAATGGGATCTGGTCGCGGATCAGCCAAATCTCCTCAAGGATCTTCGGGAAAAGGCAACCCGTCTTCTGCCGCAGGTGAAGGGTGCTCCGGTGGTGCCGCTTTCGGGTCTGGCAGGCAGCGGCATTGATCCGCTGATGAAGGCCATTCTGCAGGTCTACGAGACCTGGAACCGCCGCGTATCGACCGCGCGCATCAATCAATGGCTGAGCGAGGCGCTGGAAGCCAATCCTCCGCCGGCGGTGTCGGGGCGGCGCATCAAGATCCGCTACATGACGCAGATCAAATCCCGCCCGCCGACCTTCGCGCTTTTCGGTAACCAGCTTGACGCCCTGCCGAAGAGCTATAGCCGCTACCTCGTCAACAGCCTGCGCGAGTCCTTCGAACTTCCCGGCGTGCCGATCCGCATGTTGCTGCGCATGGGCAAGAATCCGTTCGACAAGGGGCGGGGGTAAAGCCGCTCAGTTTGTGATCATCGGTCTTCTGCCGGCGATCTCGCTTTGAAGCGCGCAGCCTCATGAATCGAGATGGCCGGGACGAGCCCGGCCATGATGGTGAAGGGACATTATGGTGCTCGCCTCGTCCCTGCGGCGTCGGGGACGACGTCCCCAGCTTATGCCGGCATCTGCGGCGTCAGCACCTTTCCATCTTGCGTGAAATCGTAGATCTTGCCGGTCTCGCTCCATGAGGGCAGGGCGAGCTTCAGGATGTGGGGGGCGAGATCTTCCGGTGTCTTCAAGGTCAGCGGATCTTCACCCGGCATCGCGGCGCGGCGCATGGAGGTGCGCAAGGGGCCGGGGTTGATCAACATTGCCTTGATCGGCGTCGTCACCGTCTCGGCGGCATAGGTGAGCACGAGTGCGTTTAGCGCCGCCTTCGAGATGGAATAGACACCCCAATAGGCGTTGCACTTGTTCGCCGCGCCCGAGGTGACGAAGATCGCGCGGCCCGCATCCGAGGCGCGCAACAGCGGATCGAGGGAGCGGATCAGGCGGTAATTGGCAGTC
Source organism: Microvirga alba (assembly GCF_015694465.1). Taxonomy (GTDB): domain Bacteria; phylum Pseudomonadota; class Alphaproteobacteria; order Rhizobiales; family Beijerinckiaceae; genus Microvirga; species Microvirga alba. The sequence goes on along the minus strand of NZ_JADQDO010000005.1, from coordinate 61,515 downwards.
ACGTTAATCGCCATCACCTCGTCCCAGACCGGCTGGTCGACATGGGTGATCGGCGCGAGCTCGCCCAGGATGCCCGCATTACCGAGAACGATGTCGAGCTTACCCCAACGCTCATAAATCGCAGCGCCGAGCCGGTCGAGCGCGTCGAGATCCTTCAGGTTCACCGGAACGAGGGTCGCCGAAGAGCCCTTGGCGCGGATCTCGTCATCGAGGGATTCCAGTGCGCCCTGCGTGCGGGCGAGCGCGATGATGTGCGCACCCGCTTCCGCGAGAGCGAGCGCCGCAGCGCGGCCGATGCCGCGCGATGCGCCGGTGACGACCGCGACGCGGTTCGAAAGAGGCTTGTTCATGGATGCTCAGTCGGCTTCGGCAAGAAGGGAAAGGCGGCGCGGCGTGGCGACGGTCAGATCCGTCAGAGGCGTCGGATAGTCGCCCGTGAAGCAGTGGTCGGTGAATTGCGGCTGCGCCGGATTGCGGCTCGTCTCGCCCATGGCCCGGTAAACACCGTCGACCGAGAGGAACGCAAGCGAATCCGCGCCGATATACTGGCGCATCTGCTCGAGGTCGTGGGTTGCGGCCAGGAGCTTCTCCTTCTCCGGCGTATCGATGCCATAGAAGTCGGGATGTGTGATCGGCGGGCTGGCGATGCGGAAGTGCACTTCCTTCGCGCCGGCCTCGCGCATCATGCGCACGATCTTCACCGAGGTGGTGCCGCGCACCAGGCTGTCGTCCACGAGCACGATGCGCTTGCCCTGGATGGCCGCGCGGTTGGCGGAGTGCTTCATGCGCACGCCGAGCTCACGCACCGACTGGGTCGGCTGAATGAAGGTGCGGCCCACATAGTGGTTACGGATGATGCCGAGTTCGTAAGGAAGGCCGGAGGTCTGTGCGAAACCGAGCGCGGCGGGCACGCCGGAATCCGGAACTGGGATCACGACATCCGCATTTGTGGGGGATTCGAGCGCCAGTTCGCGGCCCATGCCTTTGCGGACCTCATAGACATTGCTGCCGTTCACGACTGAATCGGGGCGCGCGAAATAGATGTATTCGAAGATGCAGGGGCGGGCCGGTTGCTTCGGAGCGAAGCGGAAGGATTCGATTCCCTCGTCGGAGATCACGACGACCTCGCCGTTCTCGATGTCGCGGACGAAGCGCGCGCCAATGATGTCAAGCGCGCAGGTTTCCGACGCGAGAATATAGCGCCCGTCGAGTTCACCCAACACGAGGGGGCGGATGCCGAGCGGATCGCGCGCGCCGAGCAGTTTCTTGTTGGTGAGCGCCACGAGCGAATAGGCACCTTCGATCTGCTGGATCGCCTCGACGAAACGGTCGATGAAGGGTTGGCGGCGGCTGCGGGCGACGAGGTGGACGATGACCTCGGTGTCCGTCGTGGACTGACAGATCGCGCCGTCGCGGATGAGGTTGCGGCGCAGCGTCAGGCCGTTGGTGAGGTTGCCGTTGTGGGCGACCGCGAAACCGCCGCCGTCGAGTTCGGCAAAGAGCGGCTGCACGTTGCGAAGGATCGTCTCGCCGGTGGTCGAATACCGCACATGGCCGATGGCCGAATGGCCTTCAAGGCGCTCGATGACGGCGCGGTCCGAAAAGCCGTCGCCGACAAGGCCGAGCTTGCGTTCGAGATGGAAGACGTGGCCGTCGAAGGAGACGATGCCCGCCGCCTCCTGGCCGCGATGCTGCAGGGCATGGAGGCCCAACGCCGTGATGGCGGCGGCATCCGGATGTCCGTAGATGCCGAAGACGCCGCATTCCTCACGCAAGGTATCGCCGTCGAGGTCGAGGTCTACCGCCTTGGGTTGGACCTGCCGCGTCTCAGACCATGCAGACATCATCATTTCCCTGGATGCACGCCAAAACCAAAGGCGTGAAGCCCCTATGTAAGCGGCCAAACGCCGGCCGCCAATGCCTATTCCTGTCGCTCCCCAAATGCGAGAAGCGAATGGCTCAGCTGCGCCGTTGCGGAGGCTGCGGCGCGGCCGGAGCGCCCGGCGTCGTTGGACGCTGCGGATCGGGCTCGGCGGGTTCCGCCGGTTCGCCCTCGGGTGCGCCCTTCTTGCGGAGTTTCTGGAGCAGCGCCTCGGTATTGTCCGGCAGCATGGCGATGATGCTGTCGCGTGCATTTTCCATGGCGGGCCGGGTGCGGGAGGTCGTCGCCCATTCCGGGTTCTTGCCCTGGAGAAGCCAGCCCATGAAGGCCCAGCCGATCACGCAGATCAGGAAGCCGCGCGCCGCACCAAAAAACAGGCCGAGCGTCCGGTCGAGTGCGCCGATGCGGGAATCAAGGATGAGGTCGGAAATCTGAACGGTGATGATCGAGACGATGATGAGCGTGACGACAAAGATCGCGCCGATGGCCGCGATCAGTGCTACTGTGTTGCTATGAATGTATTGCTGGGCGATCGGCAGGGCCGCCGGATGCAGATACCAGGCCGCTGCCGCTGCCGCGACCCAGGCCACGATCGCCAGGACCTCGCGCGTGAATCCGCGCACGGCAGCCAAGAGGGCCGATATCAGAACGACGCCGATAACGACGAGATCCAGGATTGAAACGGGCATGGGCCAAGCCTAACGCAATAATAATAGGGTGGGAGCCGCGTTCGCGGGTTCAAGGCGTCGGCTGTATAACCTCAAGAAGCGCTTTCGTCACCCTTCGGAGCGGTTCAACATTGGTTTTCCTCGCGGACGCGAAGCGGCGATGCCCGCCACGAGGTCCGTGATATGGCCGATTGCCGAGGTGCCGAGAGCCGGACGCTCCTTTTTGGCTTTGTCGTTGCGTGCCGCAGGTGAAACCGCGTTGGCAAAGCCAAGCTTCGCCGCCTCCTTCAGTCGCGCCTGTTCCTGCGCGACGGGGCGGATGGCTCCAGAGAGGCCCATTTCGCCGAAATAGACCGTATCGGGCGGCAGCGGCGCGCCCGAGAGGGACGAGACGAGGGCGGCGGCGGCGGCGAGATCGGCGGCGGGCTCGGTGATGCGCAGACCGCCCGCGACGTTCAGGTAGACGTCGTGCATGCCTAGCCGAAGGCCGCCATGGGCCTCCAGAACGGCGAGCACCATGGAAAGCCGGTTCTGATCCCAGCCGACCACGGCGCGGCGGGGATTGCCGAGCGAGGTCGGGGCGACCAGCGCCTGGATTTCGACCAGAAGCGGGCGCGTGCCTTCCATTCCCGCGAACACGGCGGTGCCGGGGGTCGCAAGATCGCGTCCGGCGAGGAAGAGCTCGGAGGGATTGGGGACTTCGCGCAGGCCCTGATCCGACATCTCGAACACGCCGATCTCGTCGGTGGGGCCGAAGCGGTTTTTTACCGCGCGCAAGATGCGGAAATGGTGGCCGGTATCGCCCTCGAACGACACGACCGCATCCACCATGTGCTCGACCACGCGGGGCCCGGCGATTTGGCCGTCCTTGGTGACGTGTCCGACGAGGATCACTGCCGTGCCGGTGGTCTTTGCGAAGCGGATCAGCGCCTGCGCGCTGCCGCGCACCTGGGTGACGGTGCCGGGGGCGGATTCCACCGTCTCAGTCCACATGGTCTGGATCGAATCGATGATCGCGAGTGCGGGCGGACGGCCTTGGGTCAGGGTTGCGACGATGTCCTCGACATTGGTCTCGGAGGCGAGTTCGACTGGAGCCTGCCCCAGGCCCAGCCGCTCGGCGCGCAGGCGCACCTGCGCGACCGCCTCCTCGCCGGAGATGTAGGCGACGCGATGGCCTTGTTTCGCCAAGGCGGCGGAGGCCTGCATCAGCAACGTCGATTTGCCGATGCCGGGATCGCCACCGAGCAGAATTACCGAGCCGTGGACGAAGCCACCGCCGGTCACGCGGTCGAGTTCGTCTATGCCTGACGGCGTGCGCGGTGCTTCCTTGGCCTCGCCGGAGAGGCCCTCAAGCGGGAAGATCCGTCCCTTGGCGCGCGAGGGCCGCGTGGCGACGGGGCCGACCATCGGATTCGCGGAGCCGGTTTCTTCGACAATGGAATTCCATCCGCCGCAGGCTTCGCACTTGCCCTTCCAGCGGTTGTAGACTGCACCGCAGCTCTGGCAGGCGAAGGAGGCTTGCCGCTTCGCCATCAGATCTCCGTCTCGCGGTGGGTGCGGGCGTAGCGGCGGCCAAGATTGGTGAGGATCTCGTAGCCGATGGTGCCGGCACGACGGCCCACCTCGTCGACGGTCAAATCGCCGCCGATCAGCGTCACAAGATCGCCGCGCTTCACCTCGTTTTCCGGTACGTCCGTGACATCGACGATGATGAGGTCCATCGAGACCGTTCCGGCAAACGGGCAGGGCCGTCCGGCGACGATGGCCATTCCGCGTTCGCTGATTTCGCCGCTCGCGCCGATTCCGCTCGACGGTCGCGGATAGCCGTCCGCATAGCCGATCGAGAGGGTGGCGAGGCGGCGCTTGGTTTGCGCTGTCCAGCGCCAGTTGTAGCCGACCCCATCGCCAGCATCGACCGTCCGCAACTGGATGATGCGGCTCTGCAGGCCGACGACGGGGCGCATGGGATTGTTCCGGTCAGGTGTCGGGTTGCCGCCATAAAGCGCATAGCCCGGCCGCACCAGATCGAAATGCGGTTTCTCTTCTCTCAGGATGCCGGACGAGTTGGCAAGCGAGCCGGGAATGCCGGGGAACGCTTCCCGGATGGCCGAGAAGGCCGCGATCTGGCGTTGGTTGAGCGGATTGTCACGCTCCTCGGCGCTGGCGAAATGGCTCATCAGCAGCGCCGGCTCGAAATCGGCAAGGCGCGGATCACCCTTCAGCGCGAGGCCTTGGGGCACCGTGAGCCCGAGACGGTTCATGCCCGTGTCGAAATGAACCGCCGCCTTGAGCCGCCGGCCTTCAGCGCGGCAGAACGCGGCCCATTCGTCGATCTCCTCACGGGAACCAAGAACAGGGCGGAGGTCGAACTCCGCATAAACGTCAGCCGTGCCCGGCGGCAGGCCGTTGAGGATGTAGATCGTCGCCTCGGGTGCCACGGCGCGGGCGCGGATCGCTTCGCTCAAATGGGCAACGAAGAACGTGCGGCACCCGGCTCGATGAAGCGCGGGGACTGTTGTCTCGATTCCGGTGCCGTAGGCATCCGCCTTGACCACAGCCGCGGCTTCCGCGCCGCCCGCACGGTCGCGTAAGAGGCGCCAGTTCGAGACGAGCGCGCCAAGATCGATATGGAGAAGGGAGCCGGCTTCGGAACCGGCAATGAAACGGGCCTGTGAGGCTTTCATGATGTGGTTCAATCGCCCATCCGTTCAGGAAGTTTGTCTTCGTCCGCGAGGTCGGTGAAGCGGGTGATGTCGGCCTGGAATGCGAGCTGGACGGTGCCGGTGGGACCGTGACGCTGCTTGCCGATGATGACCTCCGCCTTGCCGTGGACCTGGTCCATTTCCGCCTGCCACTTGAAGTATTCCTCGGTGCCGGGTTTCGGCTCCTTGTTCTTCAAATAATACTCTTCACGATAAACGAACATGACAACGTCGGCGTCCTGCTCGATCGAGCCCGATTCACGCAGGTCGGAGAGCTGGGGCCGCTTGTCATCGCGCGATTCCACCTGACGCGAGAGCTGGGAGAGGGCGATGAGGGGCACCGCAAGCTCCTTGGCCAGCGCCTTCAGGCCGGTGGTGATCTCGGTCAATTCCTGCACGCGGTTCTCGCCCTTCTTGGACGAGCCGGAGAGGAGCTGCAGGTAGTCGACGATCAGAATGTCGAGGCCGCGCTGCCGCTTGAGGCGCCGCGCGCGCGCCGCGAGCTGCGCGATCGAGATGCCGCCGGTCTGGTCGATATAGAACGGGATCGACTGCATCTCGCGGGCGGCTTCGGTGATCTTGTAGAAATCGTCCTCCCGCATGTCGCCGCGGCGGATCTTGTAGGAGGGCACGCCCGATTGCTCGGCGATGATACGGGTCGCCAATTGTTCGGCCGACATTTCGAGCGAGAAGAAGCCGACGATGCCGCCGTTGACGGTCTTCATGCTGCCGTCTTGCTGCTTCTCGGCCTTGTAGGCCTTGGCGATGTTGAAGGCGATGTTGGTGACGAGCGAGGTTTTACCCATAGCCGGACGGCCTGCGAGAATCACAAGGTCGGAGGCCTGAAGGCCGCCCAGCGACCGGTCGAGGTCCACGAGGCCGCTGGAAACGCCGGAGAGCTGGCCCTCGCGCTTGTAGGCGGCGGCGGCCATGTCGATCGCGTTGGTCAGGGCGTCCGAGAAACGCTGGAAGCCGCCGTCATAGCGGCCCGTTTCAGCCAGTTCGTAGAGACGGCGCTCGGCCTCTTCGATCTGGTCGCGCGGCGAGGTCTCGACCGGCGCGTCATAGGCGACGTTCACCAACTCCTCGCCGATGCCGATGAGGTTGCGGCGAATGGCGAGGTCATAGACCGTGCGGCCGTAATCCTCGGCATTGATGACGGTGGTCGCTTCCGCCGCGAGGCGGGCGAGGTACTGCGAGACGGTGAGGCCGCCGAGGTCCTGATCGCCTAAGAAGGTCTTCATGGTGATCGGCGTCGCGACCTTGCCCGCCTTGATGAGGCTCGTCGCCACCTCGTAGATGCGCCGGTGCAGGTCCTCGAAGAAATGACCGGCCTCAAGGAAGTCGGAGACCCGGTAGTAGGCGTCGTTATTGACGAGAATCGCGCCCAAAAGCGCCTGTTCGGCGTCGATATTGCTGGGGGCGGCGCGGAATTGCGGCTCGGCCGCTTCGAGACGGGCGATCAGGGCATTGGCTGTGGCCATCTGGCGCTCCGGAAACGAGAGAAAAGGGACGGACCTCATAACCAGATTCGGCGGGACAAAGGTTGCTCGCCGGCCACAGGCGCGGACTCGTGCGAGAACGGCCGAGCTTGTCCTCGTTGTCCTCGATACTCACACCATGCCGCGCTCCGAAGGAAAGCCGGCTTGACTCTTCAATGCACCCTCAAACCCAACGAAAAAGCGCTCCCCACCGAATCGGCAGAGAGCGCTAATTTAGAACGAAGCAAGAACTAGAACAAGCGGTCCAGCTTAGAGCTCGACGTCGCCGGCTTCGGCGAGAGCCGCGCCGACTTCGAGACCGAGGTCGGCGAGGTTGGTCTCTTCGCGGGTCGTGACCGACTCGCCGCGAGCCTGACGCTCGGCTTCCTCAGGGCTGCGGGCGATGTTGATCGTGATCTCAACCTCGACCTCCGGGTGGAGGGTGACCGGAACCGAGTGAAGGCCCAGGGTCTTGATCGGGGTGTGGAGAACGACCTGATCGCGGCTGACCGAGAAGCCGTCCTTGGTGACGATCTCAGCGAGGTCGCGGGTCGAGACCGAACCGTAGAGCACGCCGGTTTCGCCAGCCTGGCGGATGATGGTGAAGCTCTTGCCGTTCAGCTTCTCGCCGACGGCTTCCGCGTCCTTGCGGCGCTCGAGATTGCGGGCCTCAAGCTGGGCGCGCTGATTCTCGAAGTGCTCCTTGTTCGCCTTGGTGGCGCGCAGCGCCTTGCCGCGGGGGAGCAGGAAATTGCGGGCGTAACCATTGCGAACCTTAACGGTTTCGCCCATCTGGCCGAGCTTGGCGACGCGCTCGAGAAGGATCACTTCCATCGGTTTTCTCCTTTGACGTTTGTGATCAGATTGAAAGGGTTGGAGGCTGCTTCGGGCCCGGCTTGCCTGATCCGAAGCGATTACGGAGACCGAACACCGTGTCGGCCAAGCCGAACAGGGACAGGACGAGGAAGAGAACGCCCTGGGTCATGAAGATGAGCACATAAAGGCCAAACAGCAGGACAAAGCGTCCCGGCTTGCCCCGGGTCCTGTCGTGGATCGCCGCGAGCCCCTGGAGGGCGAACGCCATGAAGAGGGCTCCGGCCAGCGCAAGGCCGAGCATCCCGATGAAGCCGCCTAGACTGGCCAGGACGATGGCGGCGACCAGGACGAGGCTCATGGTGCGCGGCATCATGAGTTCGCAGACATTCGGCCAGGGACGCGGCAGACGCTTCGAAGCCGATACGATCTTGGCGGCCGCCCAGAGATAGAGCGCCAGAACGAACGTGAATCCTTGAGTCGACAAGAACGGCGTCAGCACCGCGATGAGGTCGATCAGTTCGCTGCGCAGTTCCGGGTCGAGGCTGTTCGGGCCACTCGACGAGAATTGCAGGTTGACGAAAGTCTCGGCCGTTCTCCGTGCGGATTGATGGAAGGCATCGAAATTGCCGCCCGTGGAAATGAGCGACGCCGCGACGATGGTCAGAGCCGCCGTGGCCGCGATCCAGGCCAGCAATCGCCCAAGCGGATACCACTCGATGACGCCGTTCGCGTCCTGGCGTCCCAGGAGGGCGAGATAAGCCAGCCACCAGGCGGGCAGGGCGGTGATGATGACAAAGCCGAGTCCGCTCATCGGGGACAGGAACGCGGCAATCGCCAGTCCCCCGACCACAGCGGCAACGAGGCCGGAGCGATGGTTCCAGCCGAGCGAGACGATCAGGACGGGAATGGGGGCGAGCAGATACAAAAGGCCTGCCAGCAGCGTCGCCTTGACGATCACCGCCGTGAGAAGGGCCGAAACGAGGCCCGCGCCTATGCCTGCAACAAGAAAATTCATGGTCTCGCTGTCCCGCTGCTCTTCGCAGGGTTAGGGGCCGCTGCCCCAACTGACCCGATGGATTTTCACCGTCGGGCGACGTTTCGTTTGTTCATCCCGATCCCTCAATCCTGAGGAGGACCGCAGGTCCGTCTCGAAGGAGGGTCCGGAGGGAACTGGAACCGCCATCCTCGTCCTTCGAGACGCCGCCGATGGCGGCTCCTCAGGATGAGGATGGCTGATCGTTCAGCCAGCCAATCGTCAGATCGGCTGGCTTGTTTTTCTTAGCGGATCACGTAGGGCAGCAGGCCCATGAAGCGGGCGCGCTTGATCGCCTGGGCGAGTTCACGCTGCTTCTTGGCCGACACGGCCGTGATGCGCGAGGGCACGATCTTGCCGCGCTCGGAAATGTAGCGCGAAAGGAGCTTCGTGTCCTTGTAGTCGATCTTCGGAGCGTTGGGGCCCGAGAACGGGCAGGTCTTGCGCCGACGGAAGAAAGGACGACGGCCACCACCGCCGCCACCAGCACCGAATGCCATGATTAAGCCTCCTCGCCTTCGTTAGACCCGAAACCGACGCCATCGCCGTCACGCTCGCGGCGTTCACGGTCCTTGCGCTCGTCACGGTCGCGCTTCTGCATCATCACAGACGGCTCCGACTCGAGTTCTTCGACGCGGATGGTCATGAAGCGCAGGATGTCTTCGCTGATGCGCATCTGACGCTCCATCTCGGCAACCGCCGGAGCGGGAGCATCGAGGTTGAAGAGGGTGAAGTGCGCCTTGCGGTTCTTCTTGATGCGGTAGGCGAGGGACTTCACGCCCCACATTTCGGTCTTCTCGACCTTGCCACCGTTCTGCTCGATGACGGACTTGTAGGTCTCGACCATCGCTTCGACCTGCTGGGACGTGACGTCCTGGCGAGCCAAAAAGATATGCTCGTAGAGAGGCATAGTGGGCCTTTCTCAGGTTTGAGTTCAAGCCTTGGCACTGTTTTTGAGTGTCTTGGCCGGTTTCGCGCGTCCGATCGGCGCCAAGCCCTTCGAGCCTGCAAGGCCCGAGCGGTTGTCGAAGGCGGAGACACCGGACGACGGGTCTTCAAAAGACCCTGCATGGAAACCATACCGCCCGTTCAGCCCCCGGCCGGAGCGAACGCGAAGCGGTGGCTATAGTCGGTTTGTCGAGGAAATGCAAACCGGCGCAATGCGATGAATAGCAAGGCGGCTTCCAGGGGGAAATCTCGTCTCAAAGCTCGGCACTGGAAGCGGCAACATTGTGTCTTTATGCTCGCGATAGACGAAGAATACGGGCGATTCAGCTTAAGGGAAACCGATGGATTTCACATCTTTAGCAATCTTCACCGCAGCCTATGCGATCATGGTCGCCACTCCGGGCCCGGGGATCGCGGCCCTCGTGGCCCGCGTCCTGGGGCGCGGCACGAAGGGGGCTCCCGCATTCATTGCAGGCTATGTGATCGGGGATCTTTGTTGGTTCACCGGGGCCGCTCTTGGGCTTTCCGCGATTGCGAAAACCTTCGCCACCGCATTCCTCGTGATCAAATATATCGGCGCGGCCTACCTTCTTTATCTGGCCTACAAGATGTGGGCGACGCCAGTCGTTGTCGCGGCCAGGGACGAGGGCGAGGACGCGACCCCCAGGGAACTCTTCACGGCGAGCCTGACCCTGACACTCGGCAATCCGAAACCCATGGCCTTCTTCCTGGCGCTGCTGCCCACCGTGATCGATCTCGAGGTGCTGACGCCGCTTGCCTTTGCTGAGCTTGCAATCATCATCGCCGTCGTTCTGGCGATCAATCAGGCCCTCTACGTGATTTTGGCGGACCGGGCGCGTCGTTTCGTATCGGATGTCCGTGCGATGAGAATCGTAAACCGAATTTGCGATGGAGCCTTGGTTGGGGCTGCCGCTGCAGTGGTGCGGTAAGTGGTTGAACCCTATGGCTGCCCCCCTTGATCTCGCAGAAGGCGTACGAGGCTTTTTCCAAGCGGGTTCGGTTCGTCCGTCCTATGTCGATTTCGGCGGGTCGGATGAGGCCCCCATCCTCGTCGCCCTCCATGGCCATTTCGGATGCGCCCGGAACTTCGCGCCTCTGGCCGAAGCGATGCGGCCGCATTCCTGGCGGGTGTTGGCTCTCGACCAGCGCGGACATGGCTGGAGCGACCACCCGGAGACTTGTGGGCGCGTCGATTATGGTCGCGATGCGGAAGCATTCATTCTTCACATCGCGAAGGGCAGACCCGTGGTGCTGCTGGGGCATTCGCTCGGCGGCGTGAATGCCTATCAACTCGCCGCGCGCAGGGCTGATCTCGTCAAAGCTCTCATCATCGAAGACGTGGGAGCCCGCATCGACCCGCTTCCGGCTTTCGCTCTCGACTGCCGGAACGCTTTTCGTCGCTGTCCCAAGTGCTCGCGTTTATGGAATCGAGAAGCATCGGCGGTGACCGCCACTTCCTCGACAGTCTTTATGAAACCGAAAGCGGCTGGAAATTCAGGTTCGCGCCTGCCTGGATCGCCCGTTCCCTGAAGGCGGTGACGGGCGATTGGAGCGAGGATTGGTGCGCGACGACGTGCCCTTGCCTCTTGATGCATGGACTCAAGAGCTGGGCCGTCAGCACGACCGAGATCGACCGCATGGCCCAGATCAGGCCCGTGGTTACGAGAGTGGTCAAATTCGATTGCGGCCACACCATCCATGACGAAGCGACCACAGAGTTCGCCGATGAGGTCGCCTCATTCCTGTCCCAGTTTCGTTAGGTTGGCCTGTTCACGCCCCCCGTCCGTAAGCTGGGGCGGGCCGCCTCGCGATCCGGTTGTCGCGGCCCACCCCGTCAGATGATAAGGAAGTCGTGGTGGGTGAGGGCGAGGCCCTTCTTCACCTGGGCAAACAGGATCTTCGCCTGGCTTCCGGTGCCGTCGACGTCATAGTAAAGCGCGCCGGCGGTCTTGTCGTAGACGATCCGGTCATTTGAATCATGCGCGGCCTTGCCGGCGTAGAACGCTGAGGACGGCAGCGCGCCCGCTTTCGCGAACCGCGCAAAGATCAATTTGTCGAGGACGATGCGGTCTTCGCCGGGCTTGAAGTCCGTGATTGTGTCGACATTCGTGCTGGCGTTGAGCTTGGTGTCGAAGACGAACGAGTCGCGGCCCGGCCCACCCGACAGGATGTCGTTGCCAAGGCCGCCATGAAGTTCGTCGTTTCCGGCCTGGCCATACAGCACGTCATTGCCGGCGACGCCGAATATCTTGTCGTCTCCGTCTCCTGCGCGGGCAATATCGTTGCCCGACCCGAGAGCGATCACGTCATCGCCCTGGGACGCGAGCACAATATCAGCGCCGCGCGTGCCATTGATGGCATGCTTGGCCGGGGCCGGGACCACCTTGGTGTCGATGATGACATTGTAGGTCTGCGTTGCAGCAGGAGCTTTGCCGGACGCCGTTATCCTCACGGCGTAGACGCCATCGGCCTTGTAGGCGTGGTCGAGGCGTGCGTCGCCAAGAAACGCCGATGTGGTCGCCGCGCCATCGCCCCAGACGACGCTGACTTTCGCGGTGTCAGTCGCCTTGATGTTGAGCACGAGATCGCGCCCGATTCCGGCTGCCGCATTCAGTCCCAGTGCATGGGTGTCGATTAGTACGAGCTTGCTCCCGAGGGTGTCCCGGGCCGGGTCCACCTTCTCGACAGAAACGAAGCGACCGTCGTTCGAGATCTCCTTGACCATAAAGCCGACGGTGCTTCCGCTCGAGTACGGCGCTCCAAGGTCGAAGCTCGTCACCGCGCCGCTCGATCTGTCGGTCACGATCAGCGCGACATTTGCGCCGACAGCGACTTCCTTGGGCAGTGTGGCGACAAAGCGGCCATCGTTCGAGGCGGCTGCGTTGCCGGTGGCGGCCAGTTTGATGAGTTGCCCCGTCACGAGGTTCTTTTGGTAAAGCTCGGCGCTATCACCGAGGATCCTCTTGAAAATAACGGATCGGCCGTTCGCGGAAATGGCAAGGTCGGGGCCGATTTGTCCGGAGATGAACTCCTGGCCGTTCGAGTCCGTACTGGCGCGGACGACGGTTCCCGTGGTCATGTCCTTGCGAAACACATCATAGGCGTTGTTCCTGTCACCCGCGACAAGGTTCGACGCGTTGCTGCTGAAGACGACATAGCGCCCATCGTCCGAAATGGCCGTGCTGATAGCGCTGCCGTTGGCGCCCTGGCCCTTGGCCTGGCTCACGAGATCGAGCTTGCCGCTGACGAGATCCTTCCGGAATACGTCCGTGACGCCGTCCTTGTCCACCGTGCTGAGATTGCTCGCCGCGCTTGTGAAGACCACATAGCGCCCGTCGGCGGAGATGCTGGCGTTGAGACTGTTGCTATCGGCCTGGACGCCGTTCGCAGTCGTCGACGCCCGCACGATGGTCCCGGTCACGAAATCCTTCCGGAACACGTCAACGCGGCTGTTGGTGTCGCCTGAGACCAGATTCTTCGCGCTGCTCGTATAGACCGCGTAGCGGCCATCGGCCGACAGCTTGGATTCGGTACTGGGTCCGTTGCCGATCACGCCAGAGGAGGTTTGGGATGCCAGGACCTTCTGACCGGAGAGGAGGTCCATGCGGACAATATCGGCGTTTTCAATCCGGCCGTATATCCCGACCGTCCCGCCGATCGAGGTATAGGTGAGATATCGGCCGTTATCAGACAGCGACGGGAAAAGTAAATTTGCCGAGATCGAGCGCGCCGAATTTGTAAACGCCCATGTTCCGAGCTCGATATTTGAAAACTTCGCCATCAAAAATGTCCCAATTTCCCGATTTCGCGGAATTCTTACCGAATGGAATAAAGTGACATGGATATTACTTAATAGTGAATCGTCCGTCTGTTCGGCGGTTCCGCTTCAACCTCGAAGGGCCAGCGGCACAGCCGCTCTCGCTCATGGGCACTTGCTCTTGCCGCTGCAGGGCTAGTAGACATTTCCCAGTCCTAGGAGCCACCGAATGGCCATTCTTCCTCTCCGCCTTGGCGTCAATATCGACCACGTCGCGACCGTGCGTAACGCGCGGGGCGGGCCGCACCCGGACCCGATCCGAGCCGCGCATCTGGCGGTTTTGGCCGGCGCGGACGGCATCACGGCGCACTTGCGCGAGGACCGGCGGCATATCCGGGATCAGGATATGGAGCGTCTCAAGCGGCAGCTCTTCGTGCCGCTGAATTTCGAGATGGCGGCGACATCGGAGATGATTGGGCTCGCGACCGCCTTGCGCCCGCATGCCTCCTGCCTCGTGCCGGAGAAGCGCGAGGAGCGTACGACCGAGGGCGGACTCGACATCATCGGCGGACACGCCCATTTGCGTCCGGCGATCCAGGAACTGAAGGGGGCGGGCATCCGCGTGTCCCTTTTTGTCGAGCCTGAGGTGGAGGTCATGGAAGCGGCGCGCGATCTCGGCGCGCCGGTGGTGGAGCTGCATACGGGCACCTATTGCGAGGCCGTCGCTGAAGGTGATCAGGCCCGCATCGACCACGAATTGGAGCGCCTGCGCCGCGCCGCCGCCCACGGAGGCGGCATCGGCCTTGAAATCCACGCCGGACACGGCCTTGCCCTCGACTCGGTTCGTCCTGTCGCTGCCATTCCGCAGATCGCCGAGTTGAATATCGGCCATTTCCTGATTGGCGAGGCCATCTTCATGGGGCTCGACGAGGCCGTTCGCGCCATGCGGGCCGCCATGGACGAGGGGCGGGCACAGATCGTCTAGGTGCTGCCGCTAACGCCGAGCGAGGACGCGTCATGATCATCGGCATCGGGTCGGACCTGTGTGACATCCGCCGCATCGAAAGGTCGATCGAACGCTTTGGGGACCGGTTCACCCACCGCATCTTCACCGAGGGCGAGCGCGCGCGAAGCGATCGCCGGGCCGCTCGTGCCCCGTCCTATGCCCGCCGCTTTGCCGCCAAGGAAGCGTGTTCGAAGGCCCTGGGCACCGGCCTGAGCCACGGGGTGTTCTGGCGCGACATGGAGGTGATCAATCTCCCGAGCGGCAAGCCCACGATGCGCTTGAGCGGGGGGGCCCTGGAGCGACTGCAAGCCTTGATGCCCCAGGGTCACGAAGCCGTGATCCATGTCTCCCTCACGGACGATCCGCCGCTGGCGCAGGCCTTCGTTATCATCGAGGCCCTCCCCATAAAGTAACCAGGCCGCGTTGCGGCCAGCCTCGCCTTGGGCTAGACCCCCCACGACGACTTGAGACGGCGGCAGGCCATCATATTCCTCAAGCATGGATCGATTACGTGAACGAAAACGCCAAGAAATACGAAGGCGATAACGTCAAGAAGGAGGAAAGCGGCCTCTGGGAGACCATCAAGGTCATCCTCCAGGCGCTTTTGATCGCCGTCGTCGTCCGCACAATCCTGTTCCAGCCCTTCAATATTCCCTCGGGCTCCCTCATCCCGACCCTGTTGATCGGCGATTATCTGTTCGTCTCGAAATACTCCTATGGGTATTCGCGCTATTCGATCCCCTTTGGGCCGCCGCTGTTCTCCGGCCGCATCCTCGGTTCGGAGCCGAAGCGTGGCGACATTGCGGTGTTCAAGCTGCCCAAGGACAATTCGACGGATTACATAAAGCGCGTGGTCGGCCTGCCCGGCGACAAGATCCAGGTGGTCGGCGGCGTCCTGCAGATTAACGGCAAGCCGGTTCAGCGCGAGCGGGTTGAGGACTACAAGACCACCGATCTCTATGGCCGCACCATCGCCGTTCCCCAGTACAAGGAGACCTTCCCGGAAGGTACCACTCACTACGTGATCGAGCGCGATAACGACCGGGGCTATTGGGACAATACCAATGTCTACACGGTCAAGCCCGGTCATTATTTCATGATGGGCGACAATCGCGATAACTCGTCGGATTCGCGAGACGAGGCCAGTGTTGGCCAGGTGCCCGCGGAAAATCTCGTCGGTAGGGCGGAGATCATCTTCTTCTCCATCGACGAGGACGCGTCCCTGTGGCGTCCCTGGGAATGGCCGCAGCATATCCGTTGGAACCGCATGTTCGAACGGATCAAGTAACCCGTGGCCCGTCGCAAGCCCAACCCGGATGAATTGCTGGAAAAGCTCGGCTATCGCTTTGCGAGACCTGAGCTTCTCGATGAGGCGCTGACCCATGTCAGCGCCCCCGGCGCGGGCGGTCAAAGTTATCAGAGGCTTGAGTTTCTGGGTGACCGGGTCCTTGGCCTCGCCATCGCCGACATGCTTTACGGAGAGTTTCCCGGCGCGCCGGAGGGCGAACTATCCCGGCGTCTGGCGGAACTCGTGCGCCGCGAAACCTGCGCCGAGATCGCGATTGCTTGGGATGTCGGACCTTACGTGAAGCTCGGCGCCGGTGAGGCCCATGCGGGGGAGCGTCGGAACCAGACCATCCTGGCGGATGTCTGCGAGTCCATCATAGGGGCGGTCTTCCTCGACGGTGGCTATGAGGCCGCCAAGGGCCTGATCGGCCGGTCCTTCAAAGAGCTTCTGAATGCCCCCCGTCGCGCGCTTCGCGACCCGAAGAGCGCGTTGCAGGAATGGGCGCAGGGGCGAGGGCTGCCGACACCGACCTATGCCGTGGTCGAGCAGACCGGGCCCGATCACGCGCCGCGATTCCGGATCGTGGTGAAGGTGAAGGGCACGGAAAACGAATTCGGAAACGGCACATCGAAGCGCATTGCGGAACAGGCAGCCGCGCGAAGCCTTCTCTTGCGTGAGGGCGTCTGGACGGAGGAAGAAAATGGCGTTGCCTGAACAAACCAAAACAAAGGCCGGCTTCGTCGCATTGATCGGCGCGCCCAACGCGGGCAAGTCGACGCTGCTCAATTCGCTCGTCGGCTCCAAGGTCTCCATCGTCTCCCGCAAGGTGCAGACGACGCGCGCGCTCGTGCGCGGCATCGCCATCGAGGGCGAGGCGCAGATCGTGTTCGTCGACACGCCGGGCATCTTCAAGCCGAAACGCCGCCTCGACCGGGCGATGGTGACGTCCGCCTGGGGCGGCGCCGCCGATGCCGACGCGGTGGCTCTGCTGATCGACGCGCGAAAGGGCATCGACGAGGAGGCCGAGGCCATTCTTGACAGGCTGCCCGAGTTGAAGCGCCCTAAAATCCTGATCCTCAACAAGATCGACCTGATCGAGCGCTCGCGATTGCTTGAGCTGGCGGCGAAGCTGAACGAGAAGGTGCCGTTCGCGCACACTTTCATGATCTCCGCCTTAAAAGGCGATGGCATCGAGACCCTGAAGCGCCAACTCGCCGGCTTGATGCCGGAGGGACCCTGGCTCTATCCCGAAGACCAGATTTCCGACGCGCCGTTGCGCATGCTCGCGGCCGAAATCACCCGCGAGAAGATTTACGAGCGCCTGCACGAGGAACTGCCTTACCAGTCCACGGTCGAGACCGATCAGTGGCAGCAGCGGCCGGATGGCTCCATCCGTATCGAGCAGACCGTGTTCGTGGAGCGCGACAGCCAGCGCAAAATCGTGCTCGGCAAGGGCGGTCAGACCATCAAGGCCATCGGCCAGGCGGCGCGCAGGGAAATCACCGAGATTGCCGAAGCCCCGGTGCACCTCTTCATCTTCGTGAAGGTGCGCGAAAACTGGAGCGACGACCCCGAGCGCTATCGCGAAATGGGACTGGAATTCCCGCGCGGGTAAGTTTTCCTCGGTGACATGCCCGGCGCGCGAAGCGCGGGAAGGGGATCCACGACCGGATGCGGCGCTATGGATTCCCTTTCCCTCGAGCGGCATTCGCCGCCTCCGGCCGGGAATGACACTTTTGGCGTCCCGGCCATGACGTTGACGCGTTTTACCGCTGCTGCCCCTGAAGAAGCGGCGTGATCCTTCGGATCGTCACGCGACGGTTCCGGCGTTCGGGAGCTTGCGTGTTGATCTTCAGATATTGCTCGCCGTAGCCCTGCGTCGTCAGGTTTTCCGCAGGGATGCCGAAGCGCTGGGTCAGCACGGTCGCCACCGTCTCCGCGCGCCGATCCGACAGGCTGAGGTTGTCCTCGTCCGAGCCGACCGCATCGGTATAGCCCTCGATGAGGAAGATCTCGTTCGGGTTTTGCGTCAAAACGCGCTGGATCGCGGTGGCGATGCCGGTCAGGGCGCCGAATTGTTCGGGCGAGAGCGCCCACGAGCCTGAGTCGAAGGTGACCGTGTCCACATCGACGCGCCGGACACGCTCACGCAGCATCTGGCTCTGGCGGATTTCGTCGAGGCTGTAAGCCCGTGTGATCGGCATGACGGGCGGCGCGGAGAACGCCTCGTACAGATCATCCTGCGACGCGCCCTCGACATCGACGATGTAGCGCTCGCGCGGAATGGCGATGACGGGCGGCGGCAGTTCCATCACGTCGCGGGGCAGATAGCCATAGGGGAAGCGGGGACGACCCGGCATCTCGTTCTGAATCAGGATCACCTCGCGGCCGTAAGAGTCGCGCCGGATGCGGCGGATGAGATTGCCGTCGGCGTCCCGCTCTGTGAGGATTTCCTCGCCATTGGGCTGGCGGATGATCGTCACCTGATTGGCTCCGCGCTGCTGCACACGAAAATCCGCGCCGCCATAGCTGCGGCGGAACCGGTCTGTCTCGTCATGGCGGATGATGAGACGGTTGCCATCGCGAATGATGGTGCGGTCGCCCGGCTCCTGGATGATGACGCGACGCCCTCCGTCCTCGGCGCGTTCGCGCCGCTGCCGGCGCAGATCGTCGAGATTTCCACCGGGGAACATCCCTGGCATCACGCCGCCCGGGATAGGGGCGCCTGCTGCCGGTGGTTGGCGATATTGCCCCGGAGGCACAGGATATTCGCCCTGCGGCGGCATCTGCCCGCCACCTGCCGGTGGACGCTGATATTCACCGGGGCGCGTGGGGTGCGCGCCTTGCGGCGGCATTTGTCCGCCGGGGGCCGGGCCACCTGCCGGTGGACGCTGATATTCACCGGGGCGCGTGGGGTACGCGCCTTGCGGGGGCATTTGTCCGCCGGGGGCCGGGCCGCCTGCCGGCGGACGCTGATATTCACCGGGCTGCGAGGGATATGCTCCCTGCGGCGGTCGTTGAACGTCCGGTTGCTGAGGCTGCGGTGGTTGGCCGCCGGGTTGATACGGCTGTCCCGGCATGGGCGGACGTCCAGGCGCGGTTTCGATCGGCTGCTGAGCGCCGGGGAATGGCCGCGTCGGTTGCCCTGGAGCCGTCTGAGCAGCAGGGGGTGTTCGCGGAGCTTCCTGCGTGACCGGAGGAGCGGGCGGGCGCTGACCGGGTGATCCTGGCATGGGGCGGGGGCCGCCCGGAAGCGGTTGCGGCTCGAAAGGCCGCGCGGGCGTCCCCGGCGAAGGCGCAGCTGGGGCGGGCGGTGCTTGCGGTCGCTCCATCGCGGGAGGTTGTGGCCTCTCGATCGGAGCTGCAACGGGTGGGCGCGGCCGTTCCGGTTGCTGCATCGGCGCAGCGTTCGGGGGCGCGGAAGGCATGGGCCGCTGCGGCTGCTGGTGGAGCGACGGTTCCGGCCGTTGCGGACGACCCTGAGGCATTTCAGCCGGGAATTCGGGACGCTGCTGGCGCGGGGCCATCTGGCCCTCCGGCGCCTGAGGACGCGGTCCGCGCTCGCCCGGACCCTGCGGCCCCGGTCCTCGCTCTCCCGGGCCCCGTGGTCCCCCTTGGCCGGGGTGCTGAGGTCTCTGCTCCTCGGAACCCTGATCGCCGTTCCGGCGCGGTTTGCGCGGAAGGTCATCCAGCGACGCCTGAGCGACCGTGAAGGAGGAAGGCGCGCTCGATCCGCTGTCGGCGGAGGCCATCGGCGCGAGGCCAATCAAGGAAAGCGCTGTCGTCGTCAGCAACAGGGAATGAATTCGCATAATACCCCAGTCTTGAAATTATAAGTTTTGGCAAATCCGAGTCACTTGGATCCGCGTCGGGGAAACTCGTGTCCAACCATGGCAATTGCGTGTCGAAACTCGACGGATCATCTTGATAAACCATGGCAAAGCGCCTCCGCAACGCCTACATTCCACAGTGATTTCGAGCGCCCACCAGGCAAATTTTGATGCAATGGTCCGATGAAGGCATCGTTCTGGGTGCCCGCAAACATGGCGAGTCAAGCGTCATCCTTGAGGTGATGACGCGCGAGCACGGCCGCCATCTGGGCCTCGTCCATGGCGGCCGGTCCAAGACCCAGCAGCCGGTGCTCCAGCCGGGAAATAGCGTCCAGGTGACGTGGCGGGCGCGGCTCGACGAGCATCTCGGCGTCTTTCAGGTGGAGGGCGTCGATTTGCGCGCTTCGCGCCTGATGGCCGCGCCTTTCGCGCTTTACGGTCTTGCGACCCTGTCCCACCTCTTGCGTGTGCTGGCCGAGCGCGATCCGCATCAGTCCTTATACGAGGCTGTGGACCTGTTGGTGGATCATCTCGACGATCCCGACCTCGCGCCTGGGCTTTTCGTGCGGTTCGAACTCGCTTTCCTCGCCGATCTCGGCTTCGGGCTCGATCTGGCGTCCTGCGCGGCCACGGGACAGCGGGAGGATCTCGTTTACGTCTCCCCCAAAAGCGGCCGCGCCGTCAGCGCGGCGGCGGGCGAGCCCTATAAGGACCGGCTGCTCAAGCTTCCCGGCTTCCTGATCGGGCGGCCGACAGCGAACCGGCCGTCCGTGCCGGATCTGAAGGCCGGATTTGCGCTGACCGATTTCTTCCTGCATCAGAACGTGTTCGAGCCGCGAGGGCAGGCCATGCCGGCGGAGCGGGTGCGTCTCATCGCCTTGGCCACGGCGGAAGACGCTTAAATTCGTTTCTGATATGTTCTCGCGCTCAATGACAATGACTGATTCGGTTTTGAGGATTTTCGTTCATGGGTAAGCCGGTCAATCCGCCTTCCGGCGGGGAGATTGAAAACATCAATCTCAAGGACGCGCTGGAAGAGCGCTATCTTGCCTATGCCCTGTCCACCATCATGCACCGGGCGTTGCCGGACGCGCGAGACGGCCTGAAGCCGGTCCACCGCCGCATCCTGCACGCCATGCGCCTTCTGCGGCTCGATCCGAAATCCGCGCCGAAAAAATGCGCGCGCATCGTCGGCGACGTGATGGGTCAATATCACCCGCATGGCGACCAATCGATCTATGACGCCCTCGTGCGCATGGCGCAGGATTTCGCGCAGCGCTACCCGCTGGCGGAGGGGCAGGGGAATTTCGGCAATATCGACGGCGATAACGCCGCCGCCATGCGTTACACCGAGGCTCGGCTCACGGAAGTCGCGCGGCTTCTGCTCGACGGTATCGACGAGGACTCGGTCGATTTCCGTGAGACCTACGATCAGGCGAACGAAGAGCCTGTGGTTCTGCCGGCGGCCTTCCCGAACCTGCTCGCCAATGGTTCGCAGGGCATCGCGGTCGGCATGGCGACCTCGATCCCGCCGCACAACGCGGCCGAGCTGTGCGATGCGGCGCTCCACCTCATCAGCCACCCGGCTACGACCTCCGATCAGCTGATCAAGTTCGTGCCGGGGCCTGACCTCCCGACCGGCGGTATCATCGTCGATACGCCGTCCTCCATCGCCGAGACCTACATGACGGGTCGCGGATCCTTCCGCGTGCGTGCGCGCTGGGAAAAGGAAGACACGGGCAGGGGTTCCTGGAACATCGTCGTCACCGAGATTCCCTATTCGGTGCCGAAGTCGCGGCTGATCGAAAAGATCGCCGAGCTGTTGCAGGAAAAGAAGCTGCCGCTTCTCGCCGACGTGCGCGACGAATCGGCGGAAGACATCCGCGTCGTGCTGGAGCCGCGCTCGCGGACGGTCGACCCGATCATTCTCATGGAATCGCTGTTCAAGCTTACCGAGCTTGAAAGCCGCATTCCCATGAACGTGAACGTCCTCGCCGGCGGCAAGGTGCCGAAGGTGCTGGGCCTCGCGGAATGCTTGCGCGAATGGCTCGACCATCGCCGCGAAGTGCTGGTGCGCCGTTCGCAGTTCCGCCTCAACGCCATCGACAAGCGCTTGGAAATCTTGGGCGGCCTCTTGATCGTCTATCTCGACCTCGACCGGGTGATCAAAATCATCCGCGAGGAAGACGAACCAAAGGCCGAGCTGATGCGCTTCTTCAAGCTCTCCGAGGTTCAGGCCAACGCCATCCTCGACACGCGCCTGCGTAGCTTACGCAAGCTCGAGGAGATGGAGCTGAAGCGCGAACAAAAAAGCCTGCAGGACGAGAAGGCCACCATCGAAGACCTGCTGGGCTCCGACAAGGTGCAGTGGAAGACGGTCGCGTGGGAGATCAAGGAAGTCCGCAAGACTTTCGGGCCGGAAACGGCTTTGGGCAAACGCCGCACCACCTTCGCTGAAGCGCCGGATACCTCCGACATCGATTTCGCGGAGGCCATGGTCGAGCGTGAGCCGATCACGGTCATCGTGTCGGACAAGGGCTGGATCCGCGCCATGAAGGGCCATGTGGCGGATACGTCCAGCGTGCAGTTCAAAGGCGACGATACGCTGAAAACCGCGTTCTTCGCCGAGACCACGTCGAAGATCATCGTCGTGGCGACGAACGGGCGCTTCTTCACCCTCGACGCCTCCAAACTTCCGGGCGGGCGCGGCTTCGGCGATCCGATCCGGCTCATGGTGGATCTGGAGGAGGGCGAGGATTTCATCGCCGCGTTCCCCTTCAAGGCGGGCACGAAACTGCTCGTCGCCGGTTCCGACGGACGCGGTTTCATCATCCCGGCGGATGATGTCATTGCCAATACCCGCAAGGGCAAACAGATCCTCAATCTCGATGCGCCCGCGAAGGCGGTTATCTGCACCGAAGCGTCGGGAGATCACGTGGCCATTGTCGGCGAGAACCGGAAGCTTCTGGTCTTCCCGCTGACCCAGATGCCGGAGATGACGCGCGGAAAGGGTGTGCGCCTGCAACGCTACAAAGATGGCGGCATTTCCGACGCGAAGGTCTTCAGCCTGAGCGATGGCCTCACCTGGAAGGACACATCCGGGCGCACCTGGACTGTGGAAAAGACCGATCTCATCGAATGGATCGGCAACCGCGCCGAGGCAGGACGGCTGCCGCCCAAGGGCTTCCCGCGGTCGAACAAGTTCGAGTGAGGGCTTCTTGGCGGAGCGGCGACGTGGCTTGGCCTGCGAGCATGCTTGGCCCCAGCGTCGATCCGTTCGGGTCTGCCTGCGTCCTCGCTCCTGTGGCCCTGTTCCGGTTGCGTGTGCTGACCTAGACTTCCTTTCGCGCAAAAAAGTTTCGGCGGGATGTCGATCCCACCGAAGCTCATTCGTCGTGTGAGCAGGGTGGCCGGTTGGGCCTCCCTCGATCAGAGGAGACAAGACAATGCGCGTTATGGTTCTGGTGAAGGCGACGAAGGACAGCGAAGCGGGCCTCATGCCCTCGACCGAGCTCTTCGAGGCCATGGGCAAGTTCAATGAAGAGTTGATCAGTGCAGGAATCCTCCTGGCCGGCGACGGGCTGAAGCCATCGGCGAAAGGCAAGCGAGTGGCCTTCGACGGCCCGGGCCGCACCGTCATCGACGGGCCGTTCGCCGAGACCCGTGAGTTGGTCGCCGGCTTCTGGCTATGGGAGGTCAAGGACCTGGCCGAGGCGGTCGAGTGGGTGAAGCGTTGCCCCAATCCGATGCCTGGTCCGAGCGAGATCGAGATCCGGCCGCTCTACGAGATGGCAGACTTCGAAGAGGCCATGACGCCGGAAGTCTCCGAACTGCATGACCGGAACCGCGAAAAGGTGGCCAGCCGCTAGGCTTCTCCGGTCGCCGCCCACCTTGACTTGCCTCTTTCCGTTTCTTACGCGGGAAAGGTGGCGGCGACCGAAACCCATCAGGCGATCGAGGCAGTCTTCCGGATCGAACAAGCCAGGCTCATCGCAGGCTTGGCCCGGATGGTGCGCGACGTCGACCTTGCCGAGGAACTGGCGCAGGACGCCCTCGTGACCGCCCTGTCCGAATGGCCCCAGACCGGAGTTCCCAAAAACCCCGGCGCATGGCTGATGGCTGCGGCCAAGCGCCGGGCCATCGACAGGCTCCGCCGGGAGAGGATGCTTGCGCGCAAGCACGCCGAGATCAACCGGGACCTGGAGGGTGAACGCGACACCGGTCTCGTGGACATCGAAGCGGCCATGGACGACGATGTTGGCGACGAGCTTCTCAGCCTCATCTTCATCGCCTGTCATCCCGTGTTGCCCACGGAGGCCCGCACGGCCCTGACCCTGCGCCTTATCGGGGGACTGACCACCGACGAGATTGCCCGCGCCTTCTTCTCCAACGAAGCGACTATCGCCCAGCGCATCGTGCGAGCCAAGAAGACACTGCGCAACGCCGGGCTGACTTTCGAGGTGCCTCGCGGCAAAGAACGAAAGGAACGCCTCGCCTCGGTGCTGGAGGTCATCTACCTGATCTTCAACGAGGGATACTCGGCGACCGCTGGCGAGGATCTGATCCGCCCGGCCCTGTGCGTCGAGGCCCAGCGCCTTGGCCGCATTCTCGCCGGTCTCGCGCCCGACGAGCCTGAGGCGTTTGGTCTCCTCGCGCTGATCGAAATCCAGGCCTCGCGTTTAGCCGCTCGCACGGCACCGGACGGCTCGCTCGTTCCCCTGACCGAGCAGAACCGCACCCGCTGGGACCAACTCCTGATCCGCCGCGGCCTCGCCGCGTTGGACCGCGCGGAGGCTCTGGGCGGCGCCAACGGGGCTTATGCGCTGCAGGCCGCGCTTGCCGCTTGTCACGCAAGGGCCCGCAAGGCGGGCGAGACAGACTGGACGAGGATCGCGGCGCTCTACGACACCCTTAAGGACGTCATGCCGTCGCCAGTTGTCGATCTCAATCGGGCTGTGGCGTACAGCATGGCCTTCGGCCCGGAGGCTGGCCTGACCCTAATTGGGGAAATCGATCAGGCAGCGGCCTTACGTAACTACGCTCCCATGCCGGCAGCGAAGGGAGATTTCCTGTTCCGGGCGGGCCGGCTAGCCGAAGCCAAGGTCCAATTCGAGCGTGCTGCCGCGCTCACCCGTAATGAGCGCGAGAAGGCCTTCCTCGTCAGCCGGGCGGCAGCCTGCGGCGGCTGATTTCGCCTCCCGCCTGATGAACTAAGCCACAGCTTCCCGCGTGCTTGCCGGTCCGAAATGGACACCCTTCGCCTCGAAGCCGAACCCGGCAAAGACGGCCACGACAACGGCGACGATTCCCGCGACAAGCGCCAGCGCATAGGCGTAGTCGCCGTTGTTGTGCACGGCGATGCTGGCCTGCATGGTCGCGTTTGCCGACGCGAGAAGGTTCCCGAGCTGATAAACCACGCCGGGGAACGTGCCGCGGATCGCGTCGGGCGAAAGTTCGTTGAGATGAACCGGCACGACGCCCCAAGCTCCCTGCACGAAGAACTGGATCAGGAACGCGCCGATGGCGAGGGTGACTGCGGTGGAGCCATAGGCCCATGGCCAGATCATCGGGATGGCGCAAAGCGCCGCGATCACGATTGCCATGCGACGGCCGATCTTGTCGGACAAATGTCCGAAGGTGAGGCCTCCGAGGATCGCGCCGATGTTGAACACGATCGCGATGAGGCCGACAGTGTGCGTGTCGAAGCCGCGCTGTACTTGCAGGAACGTCGGATAGATGTCCTGTGTGCCGTGGCTGAAGAAGTTGAACGCGGTCATCAGCAGGATCGCCCAGATTGCGAGGCGCAGGTTGCCGCGCATTACCTGCCAAAGGGTCGGTCGCGCTTCTTCCAACTGCCGCGCGAGGAAGACCGGCGACTCCTCCACATGGCTGCGGATGTAGAGAACGAGGAGAGCAGGGGCTGCGCCGACGAAAAACATGCCGCGCCAGCCGATGGTGGAATAGAGCAGGAAGAAGACGAGCGAGGCGATGAGGTAGCCTGTCGGGTATCCGGCCTGAAGAACGCCTGAGATCAGGCCCCGGATCTTCGGCGGAATCGACTCCATCGCAAGCGAAGCGCCGACCCCCCATTCACCGCCCATGGCGATGCCGTAGATGGCGCGCAGGATGATGAGAACCATGAGGCTCGGCGCGAGACCCGAGGCAAATTCGACGCCTGAATAAAGCAGGATATTCGCCATCAGGGTCGGCCGTCGTCCCCAGCGGTCGGCTGCAAGCCCGAACAGCAGCGCACCGATCGGGCGCATGGCCAGGGTCAGCAGAATGGCGATGGTCACGCTCTCGATCGTGGTCGAGAATTCCTGTGCGATGTCTTTCAAAACAAAGACGAGCAGGAAGAAATCGAAGGCGTCGAGGGTCCATCCAAGGAAGCTGGCGACAATGACTTTCCGTTGCTGGGGCGTCAGTTCACGCAAGTCCGACCGCATCGACATGGCTGCCTCCTTCGGCAGGCATCACGCATTCGGGCAACCGAATATGCAGGTTTAACCTTGGGAAAGAAAACCAGTTCCAACACGCCGATGTGAGGTCACGCGATCAATTGTCCCGCTGTCAGGCGGGGGCGGTGCACTTGATCAGGAACCTGAAATGAGGGGCACGGAAATACTCCTGCTCGATCCAAGGCTCGATCGGCCCTTCCTTCATGTAGCCGGCCCATGGAGTGAGCTCAACGGCGCTTCCGGGGCGCCCAAAGGACCCGCGCTGAAGACGCGGTGAGGTCTCCTTGCCTGTAACCTGGTTGGCGATGGCACTGGATGCGTCTCCGACCCGGATCCGAACAACCTCGCCGCGTCGAACTTGAAGCCCCGTGGGAAGGATCGCATTGGCGATCACAGCATCGTCCTTGCCTTGGGCGCATCGATATTGAACCACCCTGCCGGCCCTGATGGCCGGCCCCATGACCCGAGCCATCAGGGCCTGCTCAGACGCGCCGCGCTGTTCCAGTTCTTTCTCGAACGCGGCTTGGGTCCAGTGTGCGAGCACCTCGCCTCTGACTTCCTGACCGGCCGTGAAATTTCCGGTTGCCGATTCTGTGGCGCAGCCTGCCAAAGATGCGAGCGAAAGGGACAGGAGAAGGTAATGCGTTTTCATGGGAAAATGGCCTTGCTTGATTAGGCCACTCTAGCTTGAAACGCCGTGAATGCAACGAAACAACGATATGATTCGGTCGATCAATCGGTCCGAACCCAGCCTTGCGCCAGAAGCCGTTCCTGCGGTTTGAAGCGGGCCTTGTAGGCCATCTTCTTGGAGCCTTCGACCCAGTAGCCGAGATAGAGATACGGCAAGCCCATCGTCCGCGCGCGGCGGATGTGATCGAGGATCATGAAGGTGCCGAGGCTGCGGTCGTGCATGTCCGGCTCGTAAAAAGAATAGACCATCGACAGGCCGTCGCTCATCACATCGGTGAGACACATGGCGATCAGATCGCCCGCGCCCTTTCCGGTGATGCCGCTGTCGATTCCGCGGCGGCGGTACTCGATGACCTGTGTGTCGACGTGGCTGTCCTCGATCATCATCGAATAATCGAGCACGGTCATGTCGGCCATGCCACCATCGGTGTGACGGGCGTCGAGGTAGCGGCGGAAGAGCGAGTATTGTTCGGAGGACGGGCGGTTCGAAATAGCCACGCCGATCAAGTCGTTGTTCGCCTTCAGAACGCGCTTGAGGTTGCCCGAGGGCTCAAACTCGTCGGTGAGGACGCGAACGGACACGCAGGCGCGGCAGGCGTCGCAGGCCGGACGATAGGCGATGGTTTGCGAACGCCGGAAGCCGCCCTGGGTCAGGATCTCGTTCAGCTCCCGGCTGCGGCGGCCCACGATATGCGTGAAGACCTTCCGCTCCTCCCGGTCGGGCAGGTAGGGGCAGGTGGAAGGAGACGTCAGATAAAACTGCGGTGCATCACGCGGCTGGCTCGTCACGCTGGATCGCCTTGTGGTGGAACCTTGAGCGTCAATTCAACGCTCAACGATAACATTGGTGCCGGATGCATCCGGAAGAAAGGTCTCCGGATGCCGCAGGGCCGCCTCATGCGCGAATGAACGTGAGGCCGGTCAAGAGGTCGCGGGCAAAGCGCCGGTCATCGCGAACGAGGCCAACGAGAATGTCGCCGGCCCAAAGAACAAAGGTCGGCGCAGCCACGTAGAAGAGGAGCGCGTGAACCGCCGCCGCCAGGACTGAGGGGCGGCCTCTGGTGACGGAATCGACCACCCGCAAACCAGTCATCCGCATACCGACGGTCGCCTGCGACCGCCCGCCAATCGTTACCGCGTTGTAGATCACGAAAGTAAAGGCGGCGACCGGAAGGCCGATAAGCATCAGCAGCCACGTGAGCCCAAGCGTGAACGGCCCGAGCACCGCAAGTGCGAAGAATACGAAGAACACCCACAGGGCGACGACCACGAGATCGATCATGTAAGCCCAGAAGCGCCGGCTGATGACGCCGCGTGTCAGACGCCAATCTATGGTCTCAGGCCGGTAATTCATGCTCGGCACGATTGGCCCGTTGGCCATTTTCCTCTCCATCAATAGGCGCTTTCCGACAGGCACCGCTGGTCGATGCGCTGCGGGGCCAGTCCGTCAGCCGCCAGGGCTTCGAACACCTCCAATGTATGCTTTCTGTCGCGAGTTTCGATGGTGATGTCGATGGAAACACCCTTGGCCGGAACGTCCAGGAAAAGACGCCCGTGCGATACTTCCAGAATATTCGCGCCAAGCTCGCCCAGACGGCTCGCGACGCGGCCGAGGAGGCCAGGGCGGTCGTGAGAGGTGATGCGGAAGGAGGTGATGCGGTCATCCCGCTCCAGCTCACGCACCATCACCGAGGCGAGGATCCGTGCGTCGATATTGCCGCCGCAAAGCACCACGCCGACGCGCTTGCCCGCGAAGCGCTCAGGCTTGGCGAGCATGGCGGCGAGACCCGCCGCGCCCGCGCCCTCGGCCATGGTCCGTTGCAGGGTGGCGAATGCATTCACGGCCCGCTCGATCAACGGTTCCTCGACGAGGATGATCTCGGAGACGAGGTCGGTCACGACAGGCAGGGGCAACTGGCCCACGGCCTTGACCGCGATGCCCTCGGCCAGGGTCGCGCCGCCGATGGGGCGATCCTCGTGGCGAATGGCGTTCTGGAAGGACGGGTAGAGCGCGGCTTCCACACCCACGATCTCGATTGAGGGCTTGATCGCCTTGGCCGCAATCGTGATACCCGAAATCAACCCGCCGCCGCCGATGGGGACGATGATCTGATCGAGATCGGGCGCATCGGCCAGGATTTCGAGGCCGATGGTTCCCTGACCGGCCATGATCTTGGGGTCGTCGTAGGGGTGGACGAAGACGAGACCCTCTTCGGCCGCGATCTGCCGCGCCCGGTCACCGGATTCGTAAAGCGTCTCTCCGTACAGAATGACGCGAGCGCCATAGGCGCGGGTGTTCTCTGCCTTCACCAGGGGGGCGGTTTCCGGCATCACGATGGTCGAGGGAATGCCAAGCCGTGTCGCGTGATAGGCCACCGCCTGAGCGTGATTGCCCGCCGACATGGCGATGACCCCGCGCTTGCGCTCCTCCGGGGTCAGGCTCTCGAGTTTCGTGACAGCCCCGCGCTCCTTGAAGGACCCGGTAGGCTGCATGTTTTCATGCTTCACATAGACGGTCGCGCCTGTAAGTTGCGAGAGCCGGGGAGCCGGGACGAGGGGCGTCCGCAGGACCTGACCCTGGATGATGGCCGCAGCGCGTTTGATATCGTCGATAGTGATGGCGTAATTTGCCAAGATTGCCTCCGGTTGGTGGTCTGACCCTTAGACGGGCCGTGGTGTTGGATCCCGCATCCCAAGCAGACCGCCCGGACGAAAGATCAGAAAAACGATCAACCCAGCATAGAGAGCCATGTCGCGCGCTTCGATAGGTAGATACGCCGACCACACTGTTTCAAACAATCCCACCGCGAACCCGCCGAGCAATGCGCCGGGGATTGAGCCGATTCCGCCTATGATTGCCGCGATGAGGGCCTTGAGGCCGTACTGGAACCCGCCCGCGAAGCCCAATCCGCCATATTGCGCCACGATCAGCATGCCCGACAGGGCGGCCATCGCGCCTGCGAGCGCCAGGGTCTTGATCAAGAGCCGAGGGCCGTTGACGCCGAAGAGCGCGGCGGCTTTGGCGTCATCGGCATAGGCCCGCCACGCCCGCCCGAAGGATGTGGCCCGCATGAGCCAGAGCAGGCCGATGGCCGCGATGAGACCGATGCCCGACGTGATCACGGTGATGGGAGTCAGGCTGACGAGAAAATCGCCCGCCCGCGCGAGCGGCCAGGGCGTGGACCAGATCGGCGGCAGCCAGACTGTGACCGGACTTTGGACGAGTCTCAGATATTCCATGAGGAAAAGCGACAGGCCGACCGTTGCTATCAGACTCGGCTGGGTGCTCACCGCCTTGATCCGGGCGATGGTGAAATACCCCCCGACCGCGCTGTGGATCGCGCCGGCGAAGAGGGCGGCCATCAGGCCCGCCGCGAGCCCGAGCGTGGGAGAAGTGCCGCCGGAGGTCAGCACGATTGCCGCCCCGGCGACAGTCGCCGCCGATCCGACTGCTGCGAGTTCGCCGAAGGCGAGGTTGATGCGTCCGCTCAGTCCAAAGATAAGGGCATAGGCGACAGCCAGAAGGGCATAGATGGCGGTTCGCGGCAGGCTGACCAGGAATTGCTGCAGGGAATAGGCGGCGCTCGCCGGGATTTCGAGGACGCTTGCATCGGCCCGACTACCCGGATCGTTCGCAACCCCTTCCGGCGTGTCGATATAGTAGTGCTTCAAGAGGTAGAGGCTCGCGCCCGACAGCGGACCTTCCTCGGTCGCAAGTCCAGTCAGCTCGGCCTTGTTGGGCGAGAGCCCTGCGGCGGCGAACCGGCAGATGACGAATCGGTCCAGGGGCGGCCGATTCGGGTATTCGGCTGCATAGGCAATGTGCAGGCTCTGCGGAGCAGGGCCTTCCTGCACGCGCTCAACGGTGATCCGCGCTCCGGGGTTGAGAGCGGGCAGGGCGGAGCGACAAACCCGAGTTTGCTGCGCATCTGTGGACAACCCGCAACCGGCCAGGAGGCCTAGACCCAGAAGCATGGCGATGAACCGCCATGCTCGGAACAGGTTGGAGCGGGTCACGAAAGCCCGAATGTTGGGGTTACGCCTTCAGCTTCTCGGCGACCCGGGGGGCGAAATAGGTGAGGATGCCATCGGCGCCCGCCCGCTTGAAGGCGAGCAGGCTTTCCAACATCGCCCTGTCACCATCGATCCAGCCATTGGCGGCGGCGGCCTGGATCATCGCGTATTCGCCGGAGACCTGATACGCGAAGGTGGGAACGGCGAAGGTCTCCTTCACCCGCTGCACGATATCGAGATAGGGCAGGCCCGGCTTCACCATGATCATGTCCGCGCCCTCCTCAAGATCGAGCGCGACCTCCCGCAGGGCCTCGTCCGTGTTGGCCGGGTCCATCTGATAGGTGCGCTTGTCGCCGATCAGCGTGGCGTTCGTACCGATGGCGTCGCGGAACGGGCCGTAGAAGGCGGAGGCGTATTTGGCCGCATAGGCCATGATCTGCACGTCCTGGAAGCCCGCCTCGTCGAGCGCAGTGCGGATCGCGCCTACGCGCCCGTCCATCATGTCGGACGGGGCGATGACGTCGGCCCCAGCCTCGGCCTGCAGCACTGCCTGCCGGGTGAGGAGAGCGACTGTCTCGTCGTTCAGAATCCGGTCTCCCTCCATCACCCCGTCATGGCCATGACTGGTATAGGGGTCGAGGGCGACGTCGGTGATGATCCCGACCTCCGGCACGGCACGTTTCATCTCGCGCACGGCGCGGCAGACGAGGTTGCGGGCGTTCAATGCCTCGGACGCTGTTTCGTCGCGCAAGGACGGATCGGTGTTCGGGAACAGGGCGATGGCCGGGATGCGTAAGGCCGCCGCTTGCTCGGCCGCCTTGACCGCCTCGCTGATCGTCAGACGCTCGACCCCCGGCATGGAGGCGACGGCCTCGCGGCCGCTCGTTCCCTCGATGAGGAAGATCGGCCAGATCAGGTCATCCGCCGTCAGCACGTTCTCCCGCACGAGACGTCGCGACCACTCGGCCTTGCGGTTGCGGCGGGGGCGGTGGGACAACGCGAGCGAGGAAGAGGCGGCAGCCTCGACGGC
The DNA here is from genome assembly GCF_015694465.1 of Microvirga alba. GTDB lineage: Bacteria > Pseudomonadota > Alphaproteobacteria > Rhizobiales > Beijerinckiaceae > Microvirga > Microvirga alba. The sequence continues at coordinate 29,891 of NZ_JADQDO010000005.1, read as the reverse complement.
CGGGCGGGGAAAGGGGGAGAGCTTCGACATGGGACCTGATCCGACGCCGGCTTCGACGATCGACCGGCGGATACGGATAGGGTTAGCACATTTAACCAGCTCTAAAAAAGGGTTCGAGGTCGCAGAGCACACTTGCGTCTTGTGAAACCCCTCCCAATCGCCTGTTACATTGACCGCGACGGTCGGGCTTGGCTAAGCCGCTTGGAGGATCGAGGAGACGGGTATGGACGAGAACGCCGAAATCGTCTGCGAGCGCCAGGGTGAGGCCGGGCTGATCACGCTCAACCGGCCGCGGGCCCTCAATGCCCTCACGCTGACCATGGTGCGCGAGATGCGCCGGGCCCTCGACGCCTGGGCCACGGACACCGCCGTCACGCGGATTATCGTCCAGGGAGCGGGGGAAAAAGCCTTCTGCGCCGGGGGGGACATCAGGCGGCTCCACGAACTCGGTCTCGCGGGCGAAAAGCACGAGGCGCTGACCTTCTGGCGTGAGGAATATCAGCTCAACATCCGCATCAAGCGCTATCCCAAACCCTACATTTCGCTCATCGACGGCATCGTCATGGGCGGGGGCGTCGGGGTTTCGCTCCATGGCGGCTATCGGGTCGCGGGGGAGCGCTATCTTTTCGCGATGCCTGAAGTCGGGATCGGTTTCTTTCCCGATGTCGGCGGGACCTATGCCTTGCCGCGCCTTCCCGGACAGTCCGGCATGTATCTGGCTCTCACGGGGGAGCGGGTCAAACGGGCCGACGCAATAATGCTCGGGCTTGCGACCCATGCGGTCGATGGCGATCGCTTCGACGGCTTGCGCCAGGCGCTGATCGCCGGCGAGCCCGTCGAGGAAGCCTTGGCGCTAGTGTCAGCCGATCCCGGGCCCGGCCCCTTGGAGGGGGAGAGGGGCGTCATCGATTCCTGCTTTTCCGCCGGCAGCGTCCTGGCCATTCTCCAGCGCCTTGATGACGCCGCCGCGAAAGGGTCGGATTTCGCGGCGAAGACGGCCGCAACCATGCGGACAAAATCGCCGACGAGCATGAACATCGCCTTCGAACAGGTCCGCCGGGGCGGTGCGCTTGAGTTCGAGGAGGCGATGAGGACAGAGTTTCGCGTGGTCTCGCGTATCGTCGAGGACCATGACTTCTATGAAGGTGTGCGGGCAGTCCTCATCGACAAGGATGGCCAGCCGCGATGGCAGCCTGCCTCGTTGGAGGCCGTCGCTCCCGCTGCTATTGAACATCATTTCGCCGACCTTGGGGCGAACGAACTGGAGATTGCCTGATGGCCAAGACCCCCAGCCAGAGGCAGGTCGCCGACCCCGCCCGGGACTACGCCTCCGACCGAATCGAGGAACGTCCAACCTCGCAGAGCGTCATGCGCTGGAGTTTCATCCTCGTCTGGTTCATGCGCGTGCTCGCAATTCTATGGATCATGAAGGGGCTTAGCGCATGGTCCGTGATCCTCGGTATCTGGACGCCGGCAGGGCATTTCGAATCCCGGACGACCGGCTATCAGGCGACCATCATCTACTTTGCCCTGATCGATCTCATCGCCGCCGTGGGTCTTTGGATGGCGAGTTCCTGGGGCGGAATCATGTGGCTCCTGGCCGTCATGAGCCATCTCATCCTCGCGGCCTTCTTTCCGAGCGTGGTTTCAAGCGGCGTTCTGACGATGGTCTTCTTTCTGACGCTCGTCGCCGTCTACCTTGCCGTATCATGGTTGGCCGCGCAGGAAGAGGCGAAATAAAGCGAATATCTCGCAAAAGCTTATCGGAATATGTGCAACCATCACATGAGGGCGAGCGGCGGAAAATCATCCTGACATCACCAAAATGTGTCTCCTCAGCACAACACTTGCTGCCTAGAGATGAAACCTGAGCAGTTATCTAAGCCGATGGCGGTCGAGGCGCCATTTTTGCCATAAAATGGCCTCGATGTTTCGCGGTTTTCGATACTGTTCCTTAATCGTGTCCCGGCATTTTTCGGCTGGAGCGAGGCGGGTCCGGAACGGATTCGTCTGTGCTTTTGCCGTTTGTCCTCACTCAACCTGAAGAAGAGCCTGCGCTCATGTTGTCTCGTCGTTCCCTCCTGACAGGATCGCTCGCCCTCGTTTTTACGCCCGCTGCGGCCCTGGCCCAGCAATTTGCCCAGAGCCAGGCTGAGTGGTCGCAGAATTACGAGGCGGTTTCCCGCACGCGGGTGCAGCGCACCTCGACCCCGATGCTCTCTCATGAGGCCTTTGCCGCGACCGAAGAGATGATCCAGCGTTATCGCGATATCGCGGGTCGCGGCGGCTGGCCGGCGGTCCGTGGCGCCGACGGCCTGCGCGTCGGCTCGAAGAGCGCCGCGGTCGTTGGACTTCGTCAGCGCCTGATCATCAGCGGCGATCTCGACCCAGCGGCCGGCGAGTCTCCGATTTACGATTCATATGTCGAAGCCGGCGTACGCCGCTTCCAGGCCCGCCACGGGCTCAGCTCAACCGGCACGATGACCAGTGCGACCGTGGCCGCGATGAACGTGCCAGTCGAGATCCGCATCCGCCAGCTTGAGATCAATGTGGTCCGCCTGCGGACCTATTCCGGCAATCTCGGCAATCGCTATGTGGTCGCGAACATCCCCGCCGCTCTCGTCGAGACGGTCGAAGGTGGTGTCGTCCACACACGCCACGCGGCTGGCGTCGGCAAGATCGACCGTCAGTCGCCGCTGCTCAATTCCAAGGTCGTGGAGATCAACTTCAACCCCTTCTGGACCGTCCCGGCTTCGATCATCCGCAAGGATTTGATCCCCAAGATGCAGAAGGAGCCGAACTACCTGACCGACAACAAGATCCGCATCTTCAACGGCGCGGGTCAGGAATTGAGCCCAAGCCAGGTTAACTGGTTCTCCGACGAAGCGACCCGCTACCGCTTCCGTCAGGATTCGGGCGGCGAACTCAATTCCATGGGCTTCGTGCGGATCAACATTCCGAACCCGCATGGCGTTTACATGCATGACACCCCGTCGAAGGGCATCTTCGGCGACGATTTCCGCTTTGTGTCCTCGGGCTGTATCCGCTTGCAGAATGTGCGCGACTACATCGAGTGGCTCTTGAAGGACACGCCCGGCTGGAGCCGCGAGCAGATCGACGCCACCTTCAAGGCCGGTTCTCGCACCGACGCGCGCCTTGCCGTTCCGGTCAATATCTACTGGGTTTACATTACCGCCTGGGCGACCCCGGACGGCCTCGTGCAGTTCCGCGACGACATCTACAACAAGGATGGCCTCGGCAATGCGATCCCGGTTGCGAGCCGCGTCCCGAACGAGCCGGATCAGGAAATGTTCCTGCAGAATTGATCGCCCTCAATCGATCCAAAGGACGGCCCGCCCGAAAGGCGGGCCGTTTTGTTTTCGGGCAGCACGGCTGCTAAGGAGGCGCATCGCGCAGTCACATAGCTAAGGAAACGGTCATGGACGTCAGAGACAGCAACGGCACGCCGCTCAGCGACGGCGACTCCGTCACCCTCATCAAGGACCTGAAGGTGAAGGGCTCTTCGGTGACCCTGAAGCGGGGAACCCTCATCAAGAACATCCGCCTTACGGGCAATGAAGAAGAAATCGAGTGCCGGGCCGAGAAGGTCAAAGATCTCGTTCTCAAGACCTGCTTCCTGAAGAAGGCTTAGCTTGTCTTGCTCGCCTTCGGGGGGCGAGCCGGGAGGCCTGTAAATCCAAGTCATTGCAGACCATTTTGATTTGGATAGCCGGCTTCAGGCGACAATGGGCGGCTTGGCGCGCTCGTTGTCGCCGTGATAAAGCGCTGAACGCAGTCGAAGGTCCATTCTCCGCGCAGGCGGCAAAGGGTTTAACATGAGCATGAGCAAAGCGGCGCAAGGTCAACTTTCCAATAGCTTTTTCTCGGCAAGCCTTGCCGATAGCGATCCCGAAATCGCCCGCGCCATCGAGCTTGAGCTTGGCCGTCAGCGCGACGAAATCGAGCTGATCGCTTCGGAGAACATCGTCTCCCGCGCCGTCCTGGAAGCCCAGGGCTCGATCATGACGAACAAGTACGCGGAAGGCTATCCGGGCCGCCGCTACTATGGCGGTTGCCAGTTCGTCGACATCGCGGAGGAGCTTGCCATCGACCGCGCCAAGCGCCTGTTCGACTGCAAGTTTGCCAATGTTCAGCCGAATTCCGGCAGCCAGGCCAATCAGGCCGTGTTCATGGCGCTGATGAAGCCGGGCGACACCTTCATGGGCCTCGACCTCGCCTGCGGCGGCCACCTGACCCATGGTTCGCCGGTTAACATGTCCGGCAAGTGGTTCAATGTGGTGAGCTACAAGGTCCGCGAGAGCGACCAGATCATCGATATGGACGAGGTCGCGCGCCTTGCCCGCGAGCATAAGCCGAAGGTGATCGTCGCCGGCGGCTCGGCCTATTCGCGCTTCTGGGATTTCGCCCGTTTCCGTGAGATCGCGGACGAGGTCGGCGCGTTCTTCATGGTCGATATCGCCCACTTCGCCGGTCTGGTCGCGGGCGGCGCGCATCCGTCGCCGTTCCCGCATGCCCACGTGGTCACCACCACGACCCACAAGACCCTGCGCGGCCCGCGCGGCGGCATGATCCTCACCAATGACGAGGATATTGCCAAGAAGGTCAATTCCGCGATCTTCCCCGGTCTGCAGGGCGGTCCGCTCATGCACGTCATCGCGGCGAAGGCTGTCGCCTTCGGCGAGGCGCTGCGTCCCGATTTCAAGGTCTATGCCCGCTCGGTCGTCGAAAACGCCAAGGCGCTTGCCGACACGATGCTCTCGAACGGCTACGCCATCGTTGCGGGCGGCACGGACAACCACTTGATGCTGGTTGACCTCCGTCCGAAGAAGCTCACCGGCAAGGCCGCCGAGCTGGCGCTGGGCCGCGCGCACATCACCTGCAACAAGAACGGCGTCCCCTTCGATCCCGAGAAGCCGATGGTGACCTCGGGCGTCCGTCTCGGCACCCCGGCCGCCACGTCGCGCGGCTTTGGTGTCGCGGAGTTCCGCAAGGTCGGCGAACTGATCGTCGAGACCCTCGATGGTCTCGCCAAGCACGGCGAGGAAGCCAACAAGGCGGTCGAGGAATCGGTCAAGACCCGCGTTCACGAGCTGACCAAGCGCTTCCCGATCTACGGCTGATGGCAGCGATGGGGCCGCTTCCCGAGCCAGGGCTTGGTAGGCTTGCCATGGGTTTCTTCATGGCACCGCTTGCTGCGGCGATGGCTTACAGCGCGTTCTACGGCGCGTGGGGAGCGGTCTTTTTTGTGACCTTCGCGACTGCGCTTGGTTGCGCCATCATTCTAGGCGCTCCAGCTTATTGGGTGCTTCGCCGATATGTTCGCCCAACGTCGATCTTTATTACCCTGACGGGCGGCCTCTTGGCTTTGGTGCCCGGCTTGTTGATAGCGATCGGCTTTTGGAGCCGTGCCATTGAAGCACGGGATCGTATGCCGGCTGGGATTGTGGCTGCGGAACTGCGGTTCCTTGGCCTCCTTTTCGCTAGTGGTTTTGTGGGCGGTCTGAGTTTCTGGATATGCGCCGTTTGGCACAATCTGAAGCTCTCGAAATCGGTGAATTTCTGATGCGCTGCCCCTATTGCGGGAGCCTGGATACACAGGTGAAGGATTCGCGGCCGACGGATGATGCGTCGGCCATTCGCCGCCGCCGCGTCTGTCCGGATTGCGGTGGCCGGTTCACGACCTTCGAGCGTGTTCAGTTGCGCGAATTGTTCGTCCTCAAGCGGTCCGGCCGGCGCGTACCGTTCGACCGGGACAAGCTCGAACAATCGGTGGCCGTCGCTTTGCGCAAACGCTCGGTCGACCCTGATCGGGTCGAGCGGATGATCAACGGCATCGTGCGGCAGTTGGAGAGCATGGGCGAGCCCGAAGTGCCAAGTGAGACTGTCGGCGAACTCGTCATGGAGGGGCTGAAGGGCCTCGACGACGTGGCCTATGTCCGCTTCGCCTCGGTCTATAAGGACTTCAGCGAGGCGAAGGACTTCAAGGATATTCTCGGAGAACTCGCGCAGGATGCGGCCGCGTCGGCTGCTCCCTCCAAGGCCAAGCGCAAGCCCGTGCAGTCCGACTGATGGGTGCTTCCGGCCCACAAGACATGTCCCCCGAAAAGGCCCGGCGAGACGAGCGCTTCATGCGGCTTGCCGTTACCCTCGGCGAACGGAATCTCGGCCTGACCTGGCCCAATCCCTCTGTCGGCTGCGTGGTTGTCGATGAAAGCGGAGGTACGCCGATCATCATCGCGCAAGGGGCGACCCAGCCTGGAGGCAGGCCTCACGCGGAGCGAGTGGCTTTGGTCGCGGCAGGCGAACGGGCGCGAGGCGCGACGCTCTACGTGTCCCTTGAGCCTTGCTCGCATCACGGCAAATCTCCGCCCTGCATCGATGCGGTGATCGCGTCCGGCATCGCTCGTGTCGTGTCCGCTCTCGAAGATCCCGACGACCGTGTCGCGGGGCTGGGGCATACCCGCCTGCGCGAAGCGGGCATCGACGTGAGTGTCGGATGTCTCGCCCCGGATGCTCTTCGCGCCCATCGTGGTCATATCACCCGTGTGACGAAGGGACGGCCCGCCATCACCGTGAAACTGGCGCGCACGACCGAAGGCTTCGCAGGCAGCAGCCGGGGCGCGCGCCTCATGATCACGGGCGAAGACGCGAATGCTCGCGTCCATCTAATGCGCGCCCACGCGGACGCGATCATGGTCGGAATCGGCACGATTTTGGCCGACGACCCGCTCCTGACCGTCCGTCTGCCGGGTCTCGAAGCACGCTCGCCGGTTCGCGTCATCATCGACAGCCATTTGCGCACGCCCTTGAGCTCGCGGGTCGTGACGGGCGCGCGGGAGATCCCGACCTGGATCGTCACGACGGTGGATGCGCCCGTTGAGGCAGAGCGTGCTCTGGTCGAACGCGGCGTGGATGTTATGCGCGTTTCTGCCGACGCGGCTGGCCACGTCGCGTTGTCCGAGGCGCTGCGGCTGCTCGGTACGCGCGGATTGACGCGTGTGTTCTGTGAGGGCGGCCCTGGTTTGGCGGATGCCTTGGCGCAGGCCGATCTGATCGACGACCTCGTGCTGATCACCGGACGATCCGCCAGAGGCGAGGGCGACGTGCCGGCTCTCGGCCTTGCCCTTCAGGACAAAATGGACGAGCTGAGCTTTATGGGCGAGGACCAGAGCGGTCCCGACCTTTTCATGTTCTGGGAGAAACCTTGATGTTCACGGGGATCGTCACCGATGTCGGTGAGGTGGTGTCGGAAGAGGGCGCGCAGGGCACCTTGAAGCGCCTGCGAATTCACGCCGCTTACGATCCCGCGACGATCGCGCTCGGCGCCTCCATCGCGTGCGGCGGCCCGTGCCTGACGGTGGTGGCTGTCGGTCCCCGCGAAGGTGGCTGCTGGTTCGACGTGGACGCCGCCGCCGAGACGCTGGAGCGCACCACACTACCGGACTGGAAGGTGGGAACGCGCATCAATCTGGAGCGCTCGCTCAAGATCGGCGACGAACTCGGCGGCCATATCGTCACGGGTCACGTGGACGGTGTCGCCACCATTGTCGCGCGCGAGGCGATTACTGCAACCGACGATCCCTGGGGGCCGACGGCGCGCTTCAACATCAAGACATCTCCGGAATTGGCTGCGTTCATCGCGGAAAAGGGCTCCGTCTGCCTCGACGGCACGTCGCTCACGGTCAATTCGGTCGAAGGCAACGTGTTTTCCGTTCTCATCATTCCCCACACGCTCGCCGTCACGACGTGGGGCGAGCGGCAGCTCGGCGACAAGCTCAATCTCGAGGTCGATTTGATGGCGCGCTATGCCGCACGCCTTGCGGATCCGCGCCGGGCGGGGTAGGGACCCTCAACAATTTCCCCGTGCGGAGTGCATAGTTCAAGCGCTTGCACAGCCTCATCCTGAGAAGGACCGTTCGGTCCGTCTAGAAGGACGAGGCGTCTCCAGCGCGCTCTGGACCCTCCTTCGAGACGCGGCCTGAAGGCTGCTCCTTAAGGTGAGGGGCCGAGATATAGGATTCTAGAACGGTTTTCTCATGGTTTCGCATTCCTCTAAGCCCGCCGCCGCCCGTCCACCTGTTCCCGGTGCCCGCATCCTGATCGTGGAAGCCCGCTTCTATGATGACATCGCCGATGAACTCCTGCGCGGCGCGCGCGGTGTCGCCGAGGCGGCGCAGGCGAAGACGGATGTGCTGACCGTCGATGGCGCGCTCGAAATCCCCTCCACCGTCGCGATTGCACTTGATGCCGCTGAAAAGGCGGGCAGGCCTTATGATGCCGTCGTCACGCTCGGTTGCGTGATCCGCGGCGAGACCGGACACTACGACATCGTGGCAGGTGAAAGCGCGCGGGCGTTGATGGATTTGTCCGTGGCGCGGCGCATTCCGCTGGCCAACGGCATTCTCACGGTCGAGAATGATGAACAGGCTTGGACCCGCGCCCGCGTCAATGAATTGAATAAGGGCGGCGGCGCGGTGGACGCAGCCCTGGCTGTGCTGCGCATCAAGCGCAATCTCGAGGAGGCCTGATCATGGCAAAGCCCGCAGAGCGCTCCGCTGCTCGTCTTGCGGCCGTCCAGGCCCTCTACCAGATGGATCTGTCCGGCAAGACCGTCGTCGATGCGCTGGCCGAGTTCGAGGCCTTCTGGATCGGCCGTGAGGTCGAAGGCATCGAGTTCCAGCCCTCCGACAATACATTCTTTCGCAATATTCTCTCGGGCGTGGTGAGCAACCAGCGCGAGATCGACGTCAAGATCGACAAGGCGCTGGCCGATGGCTGGCCCCTGACGCGCGTCGAAGCCGTCCTCCGTGCCATCCTGCGCGCCGGCTGCTACGAGCTGATGTACCGCAAGGATGTCCCGGCCCGCGTCGTCATCACCGAATACGTGGATGTGACCCACGGCTTCTATGATGAGGACGAACCCGGCCTCGTCAACGCCGTGCTCGATACTCTCGCGCGCGAAGTTCGTGTAGGCGAGCTGGAAAAAAAGGCGGCCGCTCAAACCAAGAGGTAGGGCGAGGCATGACCTCCCACGCGCGTCCCGGCGAAGACAGCCTGATTGCCCGGTTTTTCGCGCCCCTGGCAGCGCCGGGCGGGCTGGGGCTCAAGGACGACGCGGCCTGTCTTTCTCCGACGCCCGGTCATGATCTCGTTCTAACGACCGACGCGCTTGTCGAGACCGTGCATTTCCTCCCCGGCGACCCGCCGGGCGCGGTCGCCCGAAAGGCCTTGGGCGTGAATGTCTCCGATCTTGCCGCGAAAGGCGCGGATCCGGCGGGCTTTCTTTTGAGCCTTGCGCTTCCCGCGGATTGGACCGAGGCGTGGCTGACCGAGTTCGCAGCTGGTCTCGGACGGGCCGCTCGCGATTTTTCCTGTCCGCTTCTGGGCGGTGATACGGTGAAGGCGAAGGGGGCCTTGACCCTCTCCGTCACTGCTCTCGGCGAGGTGCCGGCGGGGCGCATGGTCCATCGTTCAACCGCGCAAGTGGGGGACGCGATCTGCGTGACGGGCACCATCGGCGACGGCGCATTGGGGCTTCTACTTCGACGGTCCCCGGCCTGGGCGGAGAGCCTGTCCTTGGACGAGAGAGCCTTTCTCGCTGACCGCTACCTCAATCCGCAGCCGCGCCATCGTCTCGCACCGGCGCTACGGACCTATGCTCGCGCCGCCATGGACGTTTCCGATGGGCTCGCGGGCGATCTCGCCAAAATGCTCCGCGTCAGCCGTGTGTCGGGTGTCGTCGCCGCCGACCGGGTTCCGCTTTCGCCCGCCGCGCGCAAGGCCGTTGAGGCGCAGCCGGACCTGATCGATCGGGTGCTGACCGGTGGGGATGACTACGAAATTCTTTGTACCGTTCCGGAAAGCAATCTCGACAGGTTCGTAAAAGAGGCCGATAGCGTCGGCATCAACCTGTCCGTCATCGGCCATGTCGTTCCGGGACATGAAACGCCGGTCTTTCGGATGAAGGATTTCGAAAGACGCTACGATGTCGGTTCATTCTCGCACTTTTAGTGCCGCCCAAGCTCCAGGCGATGTTCTCGCCAAGCGCAACGCTCTGGTTCTGGCCTGCGCGCAGGCGTTGGGTGGCGCGAGCCCGGCGATCGTTGTCTCCCTTGGCGGGTTGGTTGGGCAAACGCTCGCCACCGACAAGGAACTCGCGACCCTTCCCGTAAGCCTTCTGAACCTGGGCCTCGCCCTCGGCACGATCCCGGCAGCCATGCTGATGCGCAGCGCCGGGCGGCGTGCGGGCTACATGGTCGGGGCGGGGATCGGCGTGTTCGGCGGGTGCATCGCCGCCTTCGGCATCGCTTCAGCGAATTTTCTGATCTTCTGCCTTGGAACCCTCATTGCCGGTCTCTACGGCTCCTTCGTCCAGAGCTACCGCTTCGGCGCGACCGATGCGGCGTCCGATGCGTTCAAGCCCCGGGCGATTTCCTGGGTCATGACTGGCGGCTTGATCGCGGGCGTCATCGGCCCGCAAACGGTCATCTGGACCAGGGACATGATCGTGACGGCACCGTTCGCCGGAGCCTTCGTGGGCCATGCCTCGCTTGCGCTTCTCTCCATGATGGTCGTCTCTTTCCTGCGGCCTGTCCCCGTCAGCGCCGCCGCTCCGAAATCCGGCGGCAGGCCCTTGCGCGAAATCATGAGCCAGCCCCGCTTCATCGTTGCGGTCGTGGCGGCTCTCGTCTCCTACGGGCTCATGAGCTTCCTCATGACGGCCGCGCCCCTGGCGATGATCGGATGCGGCCACCCGGTGGGCGTCGCTGCGCTCGGCATCCAATGGCATATCCTGGCCATGTTCGGCCCGAGCTTCTTCACGGGCCGTCTTATCGGACGGTTCGGCAAAGGCCCGGTCACGGCGACCGGGCTCGGCTTGATTGGCCTATCTGCGGTGATCGGGCTCTCGGGCACGAGTGTCGCGCATTTCTGGACGACACTGATTCTCTTAGGAATCGGCTGGAACTTCGGTTTTATCGGCGCGACGGCCCTCGTGACGGACTGTTATCGCCCCGAAGAACGCACGAAAGTTCAGGCGGCTAACGATTTTCTCGTCTTCGGTTCGGTCGCAATCGCTTCGTTCTCATCAGGCAAATTGTTGAACGCAGGCGGGTGGGACAGCGTCAATTGGCTTGTTTTCCCACCAATTTTGGTCGCATTGGCGCTTTTGGCCTGGCAGCGCCGCGCGAAAGTTGCCGTGTCCGTCTGAAAGTGTCCGCCTAAAGTCTTGCTCCGACTCCGGCAGAAGTCACGTTGCAGGGTGCATGGTTTTTTGGCACCAAATATAGACTTCGCTGGGGGTAGGGGCCATCAAGGCCTAAAAATAGGCTTTGAGAGGGGCGTTCTGCTTTCCCATAACAAGGATGGCACAATGGCACTTACCCTAATCATATTGGGCGGCCTTCTTTCGATTGCGTACGGCCTCTGGGCCATTAATGACGTGATGAAGCGCGATGCCGGCTCGCAGCGCATGCAGGAGATCGCGGGTGCGATCGCCGAGGGCGCAAAGGCCTATCTCAGGCGGCAATACACCACCATCGCAGTCGTCGGCGTGGTGCTCTTCGCCATCATTGCTTATTTCCTCGGCATTCGCGTCGCCGTCGGCTTCGCCATCGGTGCCATTCTCTCGGGCATGGCCGGGTTCATCGGCATGAACGTGTCCGTTCGCGCCAATGTGCGCACGGCTCAGGCCGCGACCCAGTCCCTCGGAGGCGGTCTGGACGTGGCCTTCAAGTCGGGCGCGGTCACGGGCATGCTCGTTGCCGGTCTCGCTCTTCTCGGGGTCGCTCTGTATTTCGGCTATCTTACAAAGGTCGCGGGCCTCGGCTTCTCCGACCGGCAGGTCATCGATAGCCTGGTGGCGCTCGGCTTCGGCGCTTCACTGATTTCCATCTTCGCGCGTCTCGGCGGCGGCATCTTCACCAAGGGCGCCGACGTGGGCGGCGATCTCGTGGGCAAGGTCGAGGCGGGAATTCCGGAGGACGATCCGCGCAATCCGGCGACCATCGCCGACAACGTGGGCGACAATGTCGGCGACTGCGCCGGCATGGCGGCTGACCTGTTCGAGACCTATGCGGTGACGGTCGTGGCAACGATGGTCCTCGCGGCGATCTTCTTCGCTGGCCAGCCGATCCTGGAATCGATGCTGCTTTATCCCCTCGCCATTGGCGCGGCCTGCATCGTGACCTCGATCATCGGAACCTTCTTCGTGAAGCTCGGTCAGAACGAATCCATCATGGGTGCGCTCTACAAGGGCCTTATCGCAACCGGCGTCTTCTCCGCCGCCGCGATTGCGGCCGTGACCTGGGGCATGATCGGCTTCGGCCCCATCGCCGGGACCACGCTCACGGGCCAAGCCCTGTTCTGGTGCGCGATGACGGGGCTCGCGGTCACGGCGCTCATCGTCGTGATCACCGAGTACTATACCGGCGTCGGCTTCCGGCCCGTTCGCTCCATCGCCCAGGCTTCGGTCACCGGGCATGGCACGAACGTGATTCAGGGCCTCGCGGTGTCGCTCGAGTCCACGGCGCTTCCGGCCATCGTCATCATCGCGGGCATCATTCTGTCCTTCAAACTCGCGGGCCTCTTCGGCATCGCGATCGCGGTGACGGCGATGCTGGCTCTGGCGGGCATGATCGTTGCGCTCGATGCCTTCGGTCCGGTGACGGACAATGCGGGCGGCATCGCCGAAATGGCCGGTTTGCCGAAGGAGGTCCGCAAGTCCACTGACGCGCTGGACGCGGTCGGCAACACCACGAAGGCGGTGACGAAGGGCTACGCCATCGGTTCTGCCGGCCTGGGTGCTCTCGTGCTCTTCGCGGCCTACACGTCCGACCTGAACTTCTTCACGCAGAATGCGGCGCAATACCCGTATTTCCAGGGCGTGAAGCCGGACTTCTCGCTCGCGAATCCATACGTCGTCGTCGGCCTTCTCTTCGGTGGGCTGATCCCGTTCCTCTTCAGCGGCATCGCCATGACGGCGGTGGGCCGTGCGGCAGGCGCTGTCGTGGAGGAGGTGCGTCGTCAATTCCGCGAGAAGCCGGGTATCATGGCAGGGACCGACCGTCCCGATTATGGCCGCGCGGTGGACATGCTGACGCGCGCCGCGATCAAGGAAATGATCATTCCGTCGCTCCTGCCGGTGCTGGCGCCCATCGTGACCTATTTCGTGGTCTATTGGATCGCGGGTAAGTCGCAGGCTTTCTCGGCGGTCGGCGCGATGCTGCTCGGCGTCATCGTCACCGGTCTCTTCGTCGCCATCTCGATGACCTCGGGCGGCGGCGCGTGGGATAACGCGAAGAAGTCCTTTGAGGACGGCTTCACGGATGCCTCGGGCGTGACCCATCACAAGGGATCGGAGGCCCACAAGGCGTCGGTCACCGGCGACACCGTCGGCGACCCCTACAAGGACACGGCGGGCCCCGCCGTGAACCCTGCGATCAAGATCACCAACATCATCGCGTTGCTGCTCCTGGCGATCCTCGCGCATTCGTAAAACGCGCCGGAGCCGAAGACACGAAACCCCGCGACGCTCGTCGCGGGGTTTTTCATTGCCGATTCAAGCAGCCGAGGCCGCGGGCCAGGATATGCCAGAGCTTTTTGCCTGCCATAATGCGGCCCAACTGCGAAGGTTCATTCCGCAATGTAAAATATGTTTTCAAAATTGAAAGTAGAGCTGTTTTGCCGATGAAGATGGAACGCAATAACTTCTCGCCGTCGCAAAATACAGAAATTGCCATTAGCCAACTTGAACGAACGATGCAGGCTTCCATTGCATTGATGAAGCGCCTCAGGCGGCAGAGAAAACGCTTTGGTGGCTCTGCTGCCCCAAAGAAAGACGGGCAGGAAATTGCCAAATCAGAGCGAGCACTTCACCTGCCGAACTGAGGCAATGAACCGTTCTCTGCAAATTGCAGGCAAAATTGCTGGTAATGAATGAGAGGGGCGGGCAGCCCGTTTCGTCGAGGATGCTTGATCGTCCTGCAAGACCGTATTATCCAGACTCAACGGTCCGCAGTCACCGAGGCATCGCCGCCCTTACGGGCACGCTAAACCTGCTTTCCAGCTATCGACGGACACCTCTCATCCCGTGCCGCGTCGGAAGGGCGATCACCGGTCATCCCGCGTCGGATAGGCACGACATTGAGGGACAGGTCATGTCGAGGACAGCCTTACCATTTCACGCCAGTGATATTTCCGCCGTTGCGCGCTCCCTGCGGACCCAGCTCGCCGAGCGCAATACAACGCCGGGACATGTCGAACTGCTCAACATGCTCGCCCGCGCCATCGGGCATCGCAATTTTCAGCAGCTTCGCGCGCAAATCACCGCTTCCGAGCGGCTGAACAATCCGCGCTCAACGGACACGGAACCGGTCGATTTCCGAAAGATCGAGCGTCTCGCCCGTTGCTACGACGCCCAAGGATGCCTGCAGCGCTGGCCGGCCAAGCGCAGCGAGCGGCTGGTTGCCCTATGGGTGCTATGGTCACGCCTTCCGGCGAAGGAAGAACTCTCCGAGGCGCAGGTCAACGCGCGGCTCCAGGCCATGCACGGTTTCGGCGATCACGCGCTGCTGCGCCGTGAACTCTGCGATCTCGGCATGATGGAGCGCACCCGTGACGGGCGCATCTATCGCCGGTTGGAGCAGCCCATGCCTGCTGATGCTGTCGCCATGTTGCAGCATCTGAAGCAGCGTTCGGATGCGGCACGCGCTCCCTAGCGGGCCTGCCAGGCTCCTACGCCAAGCGCAATCCAGAGCCACAAGTCGCTGACAGCGCGCAAGCGCGGTGGCTGGAGCCCGCGCGGATCGTCGCAGGCTTCCTGCGCGAACCTCCAGCGGCGGCCCATCTGCTAAAGAAAATGGCCGGGACGAGAGCCCGGCCATCACAGTCTCGAATAGGGTAGGTCGCTTTAGACGCCGAACGGGTTGAAGTTGTTCGTGCCACGGAAGAGCTGCGTCAGGAAGCTGGATTCCTGGCCACCGGCCGGGGTCGTGCGGCTGATGAAATCAAACACCTTGCCGTCTTGCAGGCCGTAGAGCGCGACGCGCTCGACTTTCAGGCCGTTGTCGAAATAAACGGCCGTAACCCGTTGATCCACCACCTGTTCCCCGAGGAACTGGAAGGTGCGCTGGGACGTCTGGCTGATATAGTACCAGCTCTTGTTGCCGACGGTGGATACGGTCGAAGGCGTGCCGAGGGACTGAAGGACCTGGTCGGCGCTCATGCCTTTTTTGACCTGGTTGACGGCGCGCTCATCCACGAGATATCCGCGGTGGAATTCCTCGCCGCCCAGGCAACCGGCGACGGATGAGGCGATGAAGGTCGCGGTGGCCAAGCGCACGAACAAGGTTTGATATCGACGCATCATATGGTTCTTCCAGGAATGCGGCGCGGATAAGCTTGCGCCATTGGATGCGGATGGCGTACCTCGGAGCTGTGATTTTGACAAGGCAGGAAGGACCAGAGCGGTGATCTTCAGTCTCTTCCGCAAGAATCCGCGGCGGACAACGATTGCGATTCTCTATGCACGGATCGCGAGCGCGTCCCGCGCGCCGGGGCTTTATACAGCGCTTGGCGTCCCCGACACCTTGGAAGGCCGGTTCGAGGCCCTGTCCTTGCATGTGATTATTGCCCTGCGCGCTCTGCGCGGACTTCCGGCGCCCGCGGCGGACATCGCCGGCGACCTCACGGACGCTTTCTTCCAGGATCTGGACGCAGCGCACCGGGAAATGGGGATCGGCGATACGACCGTGCCGAAGCGGATGAAGAAACTCGCCGCTTCCTTCTACGGCCGCGCCAACGCCTATGATGCTCCGCTCGATGCGGCAGACGAGGCGGCCCTTGCGGTCGCACTCGGCCGCAATGCCTGTGGTACCGAGGCACCTGCCACCGGTCTGGCGCGTTATGCTCTTGCGGCGGAGCGCGGCCTTAAGGCAGCGGATCTGGCGACCATGCTGGAGCCGGGCCCCGTTTTTCCCAAGCCAGAAGACTTTGCAGAGGAGGGGAACCGATGACACCCGAAACCGTGGGGCCGCTGTCACGGCCGGTTGAAGTCAGGAACCTGCCGCCGCAGGGAACGCAGATTCACGTGGAGGCGACGGCGGACGAATGCGACGCGCTCGCGAAGGATTTCGGTCTTCCCGGCATTAAGTCTCTTTCCTGCGACTTCAAGCTGGTGGATTCGGCCAAGGGCGTCCATGTCACGGGCGTGTTGAAGGCGAGCATTACCCAGATTTGCGTCGTCAGCCTCGAGCCCTTTGACTCCGTTGTCGAAGAGGAGGTCGAAGTGGATTTCGCCGAATCCGCCGGCATGCCACCCGAACCGCCGACCGAAATGCACGAATACGAGCCGCCGGACGAGATCATCAACGGCGAGATCGACCTGGGCGCGCTAACGGCCGAATTCCTGGCGCTTGGGCTCGACCCTTATCCCCGCAAGCCGGGCGTGGACTTTGACTATAAGGACCCAGCGGACCGGGAGGACTCGCCCTTCGCCGCTTTGGGGGCGCTGAAGGATAAGTAAGGTTGAGGGCCGCTCTCCTTGGACAGGCCCTGACAGAGCCTGTCCAACGGCGGTTTGAGCGATCAGATGACAATAAAATCCGTGTGCTTCAGCGCTAGATTCTTCTGAAGAATGGCAAATTGAACGGCCTTGGCCGTGCCTGCCCCGTCCTGGTCGTAATTGAGCGCGCCTGTATTATAGATGACCCGGTCGTCCGCATCGTGCGCTTTCGGACCGAGTGGAACCGGTGATCGGTTTGCCGCCAACGTGCAAGTGGGGACCTGAGATAGAGAATTCGGTTGCGGCGGCACCGCAAACCGCTATTTTCCGGCACCTGTCGAAGAACCAGAAGAAAGAACCGACCGCTTATGCCAGAGGCTGTGCGTATTTCGCTTGATGCGATGGGTGGGGATCATGGCCCGTCCGTTGTGATCCCGGGCGCGGCCTTGGCTCTGGAGCGCCATCCCGACATCCGCTTCCTGATGTTCGGCAACGAGACGGTCCTTTCCTCTCTTCTGAACGCCTATCCGAAGCTCAAGGAAGTGACCGAACTCCGCCACACGGACATCGCCATCAGCATGGACGAGAAGCCGAGCCAGGCCATTCGCATGGGCCGGGGCCGTTCCTCCATGTGGCGGGCCGTGCAGGCGGTTCGGGACAAGGAGGCCGATGCGGCCGTCTCTGCCGGCAATACCGGCGCGTTGATGGCGACCGCCAAGATCTGCCTCAAGACCATGGCGCATATCGAGCGTCCGGCCATCGCCTGCATGTGGCCGACCCTGCGCGGCGAGAGCATCGTGCTCGATGTCGGTGCGACCATCGGCGCGGATGCCGGTCACCTGGTGGATATGGCCATCATGGGTGCAGCCATGGCGCGCATCGTGTTCGACCTCGATCGCCCGACTGTCGGTCTCCTGAATGTCGGAACGGAGGAGATCAAGGGGATCGAGACCGTCAAGGAGGCGGCTCGCATCCTGAGGGAGGCGAACCTGCCACACCTCGACTACCGGGGCTTCGTCGAGGGCGACGATCTCGGCAAGGGAACGGTCGATGTGGTCGTCACCGAGGGCTTCACTGGCAATATCGCGCTCAAGACGGCAGAGGGCACGGCAAAGCAGATCGGCGAGTATCTCCGCGCGGCCATGAGCCGGACCTTGATGGCGAAGATCGGCTACCTGTTCGCGAAGCAGGCTTTCGATGCGCTGAAGGACAAGATGGACCCGCGCAAAGTCAATGGTGGCGTCTTTCTGGGGCTCGAAGGCGTGGTGGTGAAAAGCCACGGCGGGACCGACGCCCTCGGTTTCGCCAGCGCCATCGATGTCGCCTACGACATGGCGCATTTCGAACTCATGAACACGATCCGGAGCATGCTTGAGCATGATCCCATCGATCAACCGGCCTGAGGAAGGCAAAAAAGCTTGAAACGTATCCGTTCCGTAGTGCGCGGCGTCGGCTCCTATCTGCCGAAACGCCTGGTCACGAACCGAGACCTTGAGAAGCTGGTGGAAACCTCGCACGAATGGATCGTGCAGCGCACCGGCATCGAGCAACGCCACATCGCGGACGAAAGCGAGACGACTTCGGTTCTTGGCATCAAGGCGGCTGAGGCCGCGCTCGCCGATGCGGGCCTGACGCCGGCCGACATCGATCTCGTCATCTGCGCGACCTCGACGCCCGACCTCACGTTCCCGTCCACCGCGACCATGATTCAGGCTGGGCTCGGCATGAGCCACGGCGCGGCTTTCGATCTTCAGGCGGTGTGCACGGGCTTCGTCTATGGCGTCGCGACCGCGGACAAATTTCTTCAATCCGGCTCGCACAAGCGGGCCCTCGTGATCGGCGCGGAGACGTTCTCTCGCATCCTCGACTGGAAGGACCGCACCACCTGTGTCCTCTTCGGGGACGGGGCGGGCGCGATCGTCCTGGAAGCGCAGGAAGGTGAGGGCACCTCTGCCGACCGGGGCGTACTGACCTCGCATCTGCGTTCCGACGGCCGCTATCGCGACAAGCTCTATGTCGATGGCGGACCCGGTTCGACCAAGACGACCGGCGTCCTGAAAATGGAAGGCAAAGAGGTCTTCCGTTTCGCCGTCGGTTCGGTGACCGACGTGATCCAGGACGCCTTCAACGCCACGGGCACGACGGCTGAGGACCTGAAATGGTTCGTGCCGCACCAGGCCAACAAGCGCATCATTACGGCCAGCGCCGACAAGCTCGGGATCGCCCCGGAGAAGGTGGTGATCACCGTCGACCGGCACGGCAACACCTCGGCCGCGTCGATTCCCCTGGCCCTGGATGTCGCCCGCAAGGACGGGCGAATCAAACAAGGGGATCTGGTGATGATCGAGGCGATCGGCGGCGGCTTCACGTGGGGCAGTGCCCTGATCCGTTGGTGATAGCCGGGGCTGGTATTCAACTCTTGTGTTAGACCGATTGGCCGCCTCTAAGGTTGACCATAGGGAGGCATCTGCATAGCGTCACCAATCGGGCGCAGGCAAAGTCGGATCTGAGCGCCAGGGGAGCGTTATGGCTGGAAAAACTGTAACGAGAGCGGATTTAAGCGAGGCCGTTTACCAGAAGGTCGGCCTGTCGCGGACCGAATCGGCTGATCTTGTCGAGCGGGTGCTGGCGGAGATTTGCGACAGCCTCGCCGGCGGCGAGACTGTGAAGCTCTCCTCCTTCGGTTCCTTCGTGGTGCGCAGCAAGGGCGAGCGCGTGGGCCGGAATCCAAAGACCGGCGTTGAAGTGCCTATCGACCCCAGGCGGGTCATGGTTTTCAAACCGTCGAACGTCCTCAAGGCCCATATCAACGGCGAAGTCGCCGAGAACGACGACTGATCGCGCGATGGCGAGTGGCGCCATGGACAAGAGCCCCGATGCCTTCCGTACTATCAGCGAGGTCGCCGAGGATCTCGACTTGCCCCAGCACGTTCTGCGGTTCTGGGAGACACGCTTCGCGCATATCAAGCCGCTGAAGCGCGGCGGCGGGCGGCGCTATTATCGCCCCGATGACGTCGATCTGCTCAAGGGCATCCGTCATCTCCTCTACGGCGAAGGCTATACGATCAAGGGCGTGCAGCGCATCCTGAAAGAGGAAGGCGTCCGCTTCGTTCAGGCGATCGGCCGGGGTGAGCAGGCCGTCGCCGCGCCGCATCCCGATGTTGCCGGTTTCGTCAATGACACGGCCGATGACGACGAAGAATACGGCGAGAATCATCCGATCGGCGAAGCGGGAATGCCGAAAGCGGCCTATCAGGCTCCCTTGTCGGGAATGGATTTCCAAAGGCTACAAGCCGCCCTCGACGAACTTTTGGAATGTGACCGCGTGCTTATGTCGTTGCGCACGCCTGCAGAGCCGAACCTCAGCGAATAAGATCGTCACTTTCTCGCTCTAAGAGATTGCGTCCGGGAGCGTCTCAGCCTATATGGCCCCTCAGTCGGAGCGTAGCGCAGCCCGGTTAGCGCACTAGTCTGGGGGAATTGTATTCCGGACCCGATTTGTACCATATTTACCAACATCTTAGGCCGTTTTAACCTCTGCGCTTTGGGGGTTTGTTCGGGACTCGTCGTCGAGCGCCTGTCTCAGGTCGTCCATGGTGACGTGCGCGTATTTCACTGTCGTCTCGATTTTACGATGCCCCAGCAGGCGCTGAACCATCTTCAGGTTGCCGTTCTGACGGAGGAGGCGGGTCGCGCGCGTATGGCGGTTGTCATGCCAGCGATATCCGCGTTCCCAATCCTCGCCCGTGCTCGGCAGCCCCGCCGCTTCACGCGCCCGCCGCCACTCGGTCTTGAGTCCAGCGGCTGTGATGGGCAGGCTGGTGCCGCGCACGCGCTTGCCCCGTGTCCGCTGCACGACGTAGGTGAACACGCTCTCGGTGTGCTGACCCTGCAGCGGCCATAGGATTTCCCGCATCGTCAGCGACAGCGGTATTTTGTAGTTAACCCCGCCCTTGCCCCTAATATGAACCTCGCGCTCCCCCCAATCGACGTCCTTCCAGCGCAGGGCGATGCAACCGCCCAGGCGGACGCCGCTCGCTAAGGAAAACAGAAAAATCGACAAATAGTCGGGCCTGATATTTTCGAGAAGGCTTTGCTCTTCTTTCTGCGTCAGTTCTCGGACCCGTTCCACCGGCTCGGCAAGCATGTGATCTTTCCAGCGGATCGGCTGCACCGTCTGCGACCAGATGTCGCGGGCGCGGTTTAAGACCTTTCGCAAAGGCTCTGTAGCCGACCGGTTCACGGTGGCATTGGCCACGCCCTGGCCCCGCCGTGTGGCCACAATCTCCGCAACCTTGCCATTGCCGATATCCTGAACGGGGGCATCTCGCCCAATCTCATTGTCGAGCCAATCGAGCGCGCGGCGGGTATTCTCCGCCCCCTCGCCAGCGTGATGCTTCCCTACTTCCTCCCAATAGCGGTCACGGGCCTCGCCCCAGCTCATGGGCTTGTCGGGGTGGGATTCTCGGGTAGCCCGATCCACTTCCGCGCGGCGCGCGGGCCGGATTTCCTCCCGGAAGAGCTTTTCGGCTTCGCGGCGGCTCGTGCAGCCCGTTGAACCGGCAAGGCGACTACTTTTATATTGGAAGTCGTAATGGTAGTACGGTGAGTTTTTGTGTTTGTAGACAGACACTTGTCACGTCTCCGCTGCCGTTCCTTGAAGTCGGTGAGATCGTCTTGATCGAACATTCGCCGCCGCCGATGAGTGCCGCGCCCGATTGCGATATATGCTATGTCACCTTGTCGCACGTGTTCGCGCAAGGTTCGCTCGCAGATGCGTAGTTCATCTGCCGCTTCGGCCATGGTGAGCAGCTTTCCCATCCCTCTACCCCTCCACCGCTCTATAATCTGCCCGATGGACCAATGGTTTTCCCCTCCGGTGAAGCTCTGGCTCAAGGCCGACAAAGCTTGGGCGGTGACGCGTGTTGCCTTGGCGGCTGAGATTCTCCTGTTTGACTGGCCGAAGGAGGCTAGGGGCACGGCGAAGCACCGGGCTGCTCGGGAGGCTTGCCTCGCCTGCCTTGAGGGCAAGGGGACGGCTGAGCAAGTTCGGAGCGCTCTGGAGGCCGCTGCGAAGGAAGCCGGGATACTGCACTGACATGGGGCTATCCTTCCGTGAGGGGGAGGGGTGGAAGGGGAAGGCAACGGATAATGCGAGCCGTTTCGATAGCCCGCCGAGCGTGTCTATCGGCGGCACCCCTGAATGCGGTTATGGCAAGATGGGACGCCCTGCTGTGCGTCATGCCATGAGGCGGCAGACGATACGAGAAGCTCAAATGCTTGACATTATTCAATGCTGTTTCGAGTGTCTTGATTGCTTCAAGGTGCCCAGCAACCGCCGCCTCTTCCTTGGCTGCGGTGAGGAGGGGAAGGATGGCGTCTGCGATTCCGTCAATGACAACATCGGCAAGGCACGTGCTGAGTGGGTATTCCGTCACGTGCACGGCGCATATGGCTGCCCTGATCTCTTCCCGCAGTCTGTCTTCGGTCATGGGGAGGGCTCCATCTGGTCGATGTTGCAGCGGTGGACGGTGAAGGTGTAGGCGGCGACCCAGGGGTTGGCTTCCCAGGCGTCGGCGCCGTTGATGGATTCCCAGAGGGCTTCGAAGGATTGCCGATAGGTTGGCCAGCAATCTTCCCACGGCGCGCCCTCCGCAAACGCATCCTCCTCGCTGATGTCCTGAAGCCGCTGCACGCGGACATCGGTCACGATGAGTGTCAGGCGAGAGGCCCAGCGGGGCATGTGGATGGAGGGGCGCAGGCGTTCGACATCGAACGTCTGGTTCATGAAGAAGTGCTTGTCAGCGGCATAGTAGACTGGGCCGTACTTCACCCAGTTGCGGGGCAGGGCGATGTTCTCCCGTACCCACAGCCGGTCGCCAACCGCGAACCGGAGCCCCTTCAACGGTCGCCATTCCTCGCGCTCTGGTTCGCACATGCCGGGGACGAGTGGCCCGCTCCAGATCGTCTCGACCTGACCCCAGCCGCCTTCCTCCTCGCAGAAGAACGGCTTGCTGATGTCGATGACCTTTGCTTGCCATTCGGCGGGCTGCGGCTTCAGAATCCCCCGCGTCTGCGTCTTCCGCCCATCGAGAAGCGCGCGAACCATCGGCCCGCTGAAAAGGATCGATCGATCACCCATGTTCTTGCTCCTGAAGGGCTCTGAGGAGGGCTAGGAGGAGCCCGTTCGGAGACATGAACCCTTGGCTCTTCCCTTCGTGCAGGCTGTTGATGCGCCACCACGTCCAGCCGTTCACCGTCTCCATTTCGACGGCGCACCCCGGCAGCTTCGCCTCCACCAAGCTCATGGCGGCGTCGAGGAACGCCCCGACTTTGCAAAACGCGTGGATCCGGGCAGCATCGGAGGGCGCGATGTCCAGCGCCTTGAGGATCTGCTTGAACAGATGGCGCATCTCGTCAGGATGCCCCTCTGCCTTCTCCAGCCTCTCTATGAGGTGCGAATAATCAGTCATGGTCAGGGTCCTCCCGGCGCAATCGGGCGCGCTCATTCCTGTCATCGCGGAGAAGGTCAGGATCAGGCTCACTCTCTTCCCACGGGCAGAGGCCCATCTCCTCTTCAAGCTCACAGGATCGTTTTGAATAGGCCCCACAGAACGGGCAGAGCGAGTCAGTCATCTTTCCGATCCTCCAGCGCTTTGCGGCCTGCGGGGGTGACGACGCAAAACTCGTCAAGGTACCCGGCCTTAATGAGCGTAATGACCCCAGGGACGATTAGCTTTGAGCCGTTGTCGGGGTCGCGATACTTGTGGCCGTTGTATTCTTCGAGGTATCCGTTTCGCCCATTGTGAGAAACGATCATTGCCCCGTTGGCGATACCCTCTAGCGTGTCGCGGACGGCGGGCTTCTTGGCGTTCTCTCGTGCTTCCTGCTCTGTCAGCTTCATTGCTCACCGCCTTTTGCCCGAGAAGCCGCCATGGCGTGCAAGATGATGAGCAGGAACACCGCTGCGGAATCGATGTCCTTGTCAGCCAGCCCGCTATCTGCAACGGCGGCGAGGGCGCGCTTTATCTCACGCATTCCCGCCTCCTGTTTCCTTGGGTGAGGCGGCGCGGGCGACCTGCAATACGACGATGGCGGCAATAGCCATCCATGCCTTCCCGAGCATTTGGCCGGCCAAGAAGTCGAGCGACCCAAAGGCCAGCCAGAGGAACAGGGCGCTATCGACGACGAGGCCAACTAAGGAGCTTGCTGCAACGGCGGCGATGAATCCACGCTTTCTGAGAGGCGTGTAGACGGCGAAGTCCGCTAGTTCCGACAAGACGAAGGCTGCCGTCGATGCGGCGACAAGAGTTGCTGGAGCGAACGACGCAGACAGTGTCGCGCCCGCCGCAATGGCGACTAGGGACCACTTGGCTCCAAGTTGCTGCTGCACCAAGTCCCGTAGGGCAAGCGCTGCCCCTACGAGAAGCACGCCGCTCGGCGCAACCAAGCCGAAGCCGACCGGGATTAGGCATGGCCCATCGGGCAGACAACTCGTCCCGACATTCCCGATAAGGAAGTTGGCGGCCGGAATAGTCAGGAGGAACAGGGAAAGGGGAATCATGCGATCAGGTCCAGTTGGCTGTAGACGGGGATTGGTTGCCAACGCACGCCGCACTGGCGAGAGTCGATGTTGCGTGCCATCCGCTCCGGGCAGGTGCCGGTATCCTTGAAGTTGCGAGCTACGTTCACGCTGTCGGCTGAGGCGAATGGCCAGCGATCCCCGGCAAGGTTCAAGCCGCGCAACATGTGGATGTGCGGCAGATGACGATGACGACGGGCGAGCGCGTTGAACGCCTCGTCAGCCCGGCGCGCCCAAGATGGGGAACCAACCTGCCAATACTGGCCAGAGCTGCCGAAGCAGATGCGGGGCCATTCTCCGGCGAGCTCTAAGAGGTAATCTATCGGCAACGCCATATGCCAAACGACGCCGCCTAGGGCGCGCGGGAACGGCCACTGTGCGACGAGGTCACGTTGCTGCTCAACGGCCCCATCGATCACGTCAGGGACAACCGCCCAATGCGGATGCCCGAGGCGCGGCTCGACCCATGCATAGAACGCGTTCTCGTCGAAAGACTTGCCCTGCGTAAAGGCCGTAAACTGTCCGTTATCGAACATGATCGACTGGCCGATCTGCTGGCAGATGTCAGCATCCCGTGGGTCGGAGAACGGCACACAAAAATGTTTCCCCGCCATTTTCAGGAGTTCGGCGCGCGGGGTCAGTGGCGTGCCATGGTAGTGCAGCATCACGCGCCTCCATGGATGGCGGCGCGGGCGCGGCGGATAAACTCGCGAAAGTAAGAGGCTGCCTCCACGTCGGCGAATTTCGTTTGGCTATCGTAATCCGCTATCAGCTTGTTGACGCGCTCTTTCAGGCGCTCGTTCTCTTCGGCTTGCTCCTTCACCTTGGCCTCTGCGGCTTCGGCGCGGGTGCGGAGGGCTGCGCCAGCTGGATCGCGATTTAGAACAAATGCTGGGTCGATAAGATTAACCGACCCATCAGCGCTCACTCTCAGATAACCGTACTCAAGATGGACGGCATCTCGGCGAGCCATGCCCACCAGCTCTCCAATGTCTCCTGTGGCTGCTGGAAGGGCGAGGATGGCGTCGGCCTTTTCATATGCCGCGTTGATGTCATTGCCGTGCCATTGATCGGCGCAATCGCGAGCTTCATCCTCGCTATCGCCGTCCTTGATGCAGTAGTCGTATTGCCTCTGCCATGCCGCAAACGGATGCGGTGCAATAACCCGCGCGATCTGCTCTCGCTTCTCAGTCATGGGCGGGGCTCCCTGACCGTCTGCGGCTTGAGATACCAATCCACGATGGCGTTGAATTGATCGCGGGGGATTGAGATGGAGCGTTCGCCGTACGGGGCGATAAGGCTGATATGCCTGCCGCTGTGCAGGATTGACCATTTCCCGGGCTTGCGCGGATGGTTGTCACTTTCCATCTGCAAGAACTCATCGGTGTCTTTGACGTCGTATGGGCGCATCGTCTTGCTCACTTCTCGCCTCCCTTCGCGGCTTCGATCATGGCGCGGGCCTCTGCTTTGGTGATGGCTGCGCGAAGAGCGGCACCGCTCGAAAGCTTCTCGCCTAATTCGCTCTCTGTGTTTTCGATGAAGTTGAGGGCCTTCTTCGCCGCCTCCAGCATGCCGCAGTGCGCATTGCAGGCGCGGGTTATGAACTCAGCGTCCCGTTCGTCGCAATAGATGTCGAAGGCGCGATGTGCGCCCTTTACAGGGTCGCCAGCCGTCAGGAATATGCTTCCGTCACCCCTAACCTTGTAGGTTAGTGGGGCAGGGGACGGCGTATGCTTCACGTCCGCCATCACAGCTTCCCTCCCTGCGAGTGAGAGGGGGGAGGCGGTAGGGGCATCCAGTGGGTGGGCACCCATCGCGGCAAGCCAAGCGGGCTACTCGGAGGCCCGTCGATTAGGTCGTAATCCCCGTCATCAACAACGCGGACCCATCCGACGTGCGGGAACACCTTGTCGCCATCGTGCCAAGAGACGTTCGTCAAACGAATGCCTCCCTGCTCCGGCACGAAATCAATATCGTCGGGCGTGACGCACCACACATCGATCAGCGTCCCATCCTTCGGAGCAGTGCTGATGTCCTGCCATTGTTCTGGAGGGGTGGGGGAAGTGGCGAGCCAAAGCGCATACTGCTCTTGGGCGTTTGTGTAGTCTTCGGCCTCCCAATTCGCTGTATTGAACCGGCGCTCAATCATCGCGTAATCGGCAGCCACCGGCACAACCTTCCATCCCTCCGGTACAGAGACACCGGAGAGGGAAGAGATGATGTTGGGGGAGATGGCGAGAACATGGGAGCGGACTGGCGGCTCTGCTTCGCGAAAAGGAGACACGATCCTCACCATCTCGCCAGCCGGAAGGCAGACAAGGGAGATGGTGTCGTCACCGCGCTTCCATGTGACGGTAACCTCTCCGTCGTCTGGGTCGCGTTCGACGTCGATGCCTTCCAGCGCCACTCTCTCGCTCTTGGATAAGACTTGATCGGTCATGGGTATGGTTCCGAGTCTGGATTTGATGTGGTTGATGACGGTGGTGTCGGAAGTCATCTAGCCGCCTCATAGAGTTGCCGAGGCGGGAGAGGGGCCTTGCCGGGAGGCTTCGGGGCCTTCGGCGGTTGAGGTATTTTCGCCTTCTTCCGGGTCGTACCAAGATGGGCGTCCCGCTGGGCGTCAGCCTTCCGCATGCGCGGTTTGTCTTCTTCCTCGGTCTTGACCGAGTGGCAGGAAGCTCTCGAGCCTGAGCAGAGAACCTTGCAGTTCTCCGAGACCGGCTCCCCGCCAAAGCCATCCGCCTTGATGTGGTCGAACTGGAAGCGACCCGGGCGAAGCGGTTGGCCGCATTCTTCACAGCGCGGATTGTCAGGGCCACCGCATCGTTTGAAGGTCGCGACTTTCACTGCCTTTGGGAACTCTTTGCGGGACCGACTCATACCCGTGCTCCCGCGCGATGGTTCGCGTCTTCCGAAATCCATTGGCTGAAGCGCATCTTGAGATAGTCCCGGCTGACGCGGGCGCGATTGGCGGCTTTGCGAGCCCGCACAATGCCTTCGACATGCTCTCGCCAGCGCCTTGATGCTTTGACTGTCGTCTCTGCCTTCGCGACCGACATTTTCGGGTCTGACCGCAATTCGTCGGAAACCATTTCAGCCAACACGGCGGATTTGGTCTCTTCCAGCATCGAGGCCGCAGCTTCCGCATCAACATGAGCCATAGCGGCGTCGTGCCATTGTTCTGCGAGGGGGCGATTGTCCCGATCCATTGCGAGGCTCCTAGAACGGGATATCGTCATCGAGATCGTTCAGGCCGCCGCCTGACCCGATGCCATCGGCTCGCCGCTGGTCTGCCGCGTCTCCCCGCTGGTGGTCGTCAGAAGCCGAACCACGGCTATCAAGGATCGTCAGTTCACCACGGAAGCGCTGGAGCACGATCTCGGTGGTGTACTTCTCGGCTCCGCTCTGGTCCTGCCATTTGCGGGTTTGGAGCTGGCCCTCAATGTAAACCTTCGAGCCCTTCTTGAGATACTGCTCGGCCACGCGGGCCAAGTTCTCGTTGAAGATCACGACCGAGTGCCACTCGGTCTTTTCCTTACGCTCGCCGGAATTCTTGTCTTTCCAGGTCTCGGAGGTGGCGATGCGCAGGCTAACCACAGGCTCGCCCGAATTGAGGCGGCGAACTTCAGGGTCGCGACCGAGATTGCCGACCAGAATAACCTTATTCACTGAACCGCTCATTCCGCTGCTTCCTTCTGTTGCGGAGCCTTAGCCATCAGGTCGTTTTTGAGGTCGTCGGTCTCGGCTTGTGTCAGGCCGAATGTGCGCCGGTTCTGGGCTTCGTCCTTCCACCACTGAACGAGTTCGCCATATGGCTTTGAGCCGCCATCAATGATCTCGCGACAGGTGCGGAGGTAGACAGCCTTGCTCTCGTCTGATGCCAATGGGCCGAACGGGTCGTCATCAAAACGCGGCGGCGGTACTACTTTCGGCTGCGCTTTCGGAGGAGATCTGTCCATCGCCGCTTCGCCATCGTCGTCAACGGGCGGCAGGCCCAGCAAGCTCATGAGGCTGTACCGGCAGCCATATGTGATGACAGATCCAATGCCCTGCGGGTCTCGCTTCTGAACCGGCATGAGCAAGGTTGTGGATACCCATTCGCCAGAAATGTGCATAAGCGTCGTGGTGATCGGCAGGCCTTCCGCCGTGAGCAGCCCCGGCGATTGTAGAAAGGCGATGCCATTCTCTGTGAGAGGGCCGCGAGCGGCCTCGATCACGCTAGCCAGGGTCGCGTACTCAGACTTAAACGCTGGATTTTTCCGGTCCTTCGTCGCGCCGTGCATGGCTGCTTGAGCCTTGGAGAGAGCGGTCGCGATTTCTTTGAAGTTCTCTGAGCGATCCATTAGACTGCTGCCTTCTCTTCGACCACATCGAAGCCTGGGATTGTGTGTTTGCCGGCGCGAACGTCTTTCTCAGCAAGGGAGAGGAAAAACGCTTCGCATTCCTCGCGCCGAACGGCCCAGTAGTGGCGCGCCGCCTCGACGCCGTTCGTTAGTGTTGGCCGATAGGTCGTGCGCAGGGTGACGGCTCGAGCGCCGCCTTTCGCGTGGGCCTTGTCGTTCTCCGCGCGGGTTGCCGCGACTTCGGCCCTCTTCGCTTCCTTGATGAGCGCCTCTGCCTCTTCGCGGGCGGCAAGATCGGTGGCCTGTGCGGCGCGAATGGCCTCCTGAGCGATGCGGGCCTTTTCGTCGGCTTCCTTACGGGCGGCTTCGGCCTTGGCGCGTTTCTCGGCTTCTAGCTTTTCGAGCCAGGGGGCGAGCGCCTTCTTGCAGGCGTCTGACGCCAGATCGCAGCGGGTCAGGAGGGGCTTGTACTTCTCCTGAACCTCCTTCGCTGCTTCGTCATGCGGGCGTTTTTCTTCCGCCCGCGCCTCGTCGGCAACCTTCTTGGCTTTGCGGATCATATCGAGGAGCTTGGACACCCCGTTCGCGTCCGCTTCCGAATTGACGCCCTCACCATCAAGCCAATGCTTGGCTTCGTCGAAGAGCCCAAGGATGGAGGATTCCGCGAGATCAAAGGGCGTCGGCTCTGGCGGGTTGTTGTGCCCAATAGTTGCGATAGCCGCAGTCATTGCTTCTTCTCCTGGTTGGCTTTCTTCGCCTCGACCCACTTGCGGAGCTTCTCGGTCATCCGCTTCTTCAGCCCGCCTAGGGCCATGTCTCGAATGTCAGGGGAGCGGGTCATCACACGTCCTCCCGATACAAGAGGGACGCGTCTCCGATTGGCTCGTCTGAGAGGTCTTGCTCAAAGGGAGAGACAAGCCACCGGTAGGCGAGGTAGCCGAGCGATAGGAGAAGGATCGGAGAGGTGGCGACCATGGCCACCACGAAAATGATGAATAGCGTTGGGCTCATGATGCGGCTCCATCCTCAACGAGCTTGCCGCCCCTGGCGACGTACCAAGTGTCAGCTTTCAGCCCGTCCGCACCGATGCAGCCCGTGGCGAACCCGATGCACTTGCGATCTTTGAACTCGGCTAGCGCGATCCATGTCCCATCGCGGCCCTTGGCGCGGGTATTGACGCCGGAGGAGGCGACGACTGAATATTCGCCTTCGGAGGCCAGCTGTGCGGAGCCCCCGGAGGAGGCCAGCCGTGCGTAGTGCCCGGAGGAGGCCAGCTGTGCGTAGTCCCCGGAGGAGGCCAGCCGTGCGTAGTCCCCGGAGGAGGCCAGCCGTGCGGAGTCCCCGGAGGAGGCCAGCCGTGCGTAGTGCCCGGAGGAGGCCAGCTGTGCGTAGTCCCCGGAGGAGGCCAGCTGTGCGTAGCCCCCGGAGGAGGCCAGCCGTGCGT
>NZ_JADQDO010000004.1 GCF_015694465.1 Microvirga alba | reverse complement strand
CTCCGAATCAGTAGGCAAGTTCAAAATGCCGCCCGGGCGTTTCGTCGTCAACGACAAACCGACCGCTCCGCACGCGCGCCCACACCTTCCGTTACGGTGTGGCAATCTTGCCAACAATAAACCGATCAAGTCGTCGAGATTGCCCGACGCTCCGCAAGTCTCGGATAGGGAGGTCGATAGCGTCCCGCCCGGCGTCCAGGCTGCTGAATGCGCAGGTTCGCCCTGCGACATCACCATAATTTCTCCGGCATCAACCTGTCTTGGCGATGTCACCAGCTTCAGGACAGGTTACTGACTATGTTAGGGGTGTCGTCGTCCTCGCGGGCGAAACCAAGAAGGCCTCTCAACCCGGCCCGAGGAGTTTGGGTTTATGCAGCATTGCCTCGTTGTTGACGATTCATCGGTGATCCGAAAGGTCTCGCGCCGAATTTTGGAAGAAATGAAATTTCGTGTTTCTGAAGCCGAAAACGGTGAGAGGGCGTTGTCGCTATGCCAGACGGATATGCCCGATGTGGTTCTGCTCGACTGGAACATGCCCGTCATGGACGGATATGAGTTCCTGACGCGATTCCGTCAAATGCCGGGCGGCGCCGATACGAAAATCGTGTTCTGCACGACTGAAAACGATGGAGCGTACATTTCCCGGGCGCTCCAAGCGGGCGCCAATGAGTACATCATGAAGCCCTTCGACAAGGACATTCTGGAGGCAAAATTTCAGGAAGTCGGTCTCTTGTAGCCCGCCATATCGTATTGCTAGCACACGTCATCTTCATTTCAACTTTGAGACCGATTCATGATCACTGAGTCCGCTGCTTCAACGTCTCCTGCCGGAGGCCGGCGGACGCGTGTGATGGTCGTCGACGATAGCGTCGTTGTTCGCGGCCTTATCGCACGCTGGTTGACGGAAGCCGGGCAGTTCGATGTCGTCACAACTGCCGCAAATGGCCGGATCGCGGTGGATGCTCTGGAAAGATTCCAACCCGACATCGTGCTTCTTGATCTTGAGATGCCCGAAATGGACGGCGTTGCGGCGCTGCCGCTGCTCCTCAAACGTCAGCCTGGTATTAAGGTTATCGTCATCTCCACTCTGACTCAGCGCAATGCTGAAATATCCCTGAAATGTCTGTCCCTCGGCGCGGTCGACTATCTCGCGAAACCCGAAGGAAGTCGGCAGGTGAGCACTTCAGAGGATTTCCGCCGCGATCTCATTGAGAAGCTCAACGCCCATGCCGGGTCGCGAGGGCGGGTCATGCGTTCGACGATGAGCGCCGGAGCGTCTGTCGTTCGTTCGGCGGTAAAGCCGATCCTCACTCGCCCGCAATACCTTCTGATTGGCGCATCGACTGGCGGGCCAAGGGCTATCGAAGAGGTTTTGACAGGTCTCGGCCCGGTGCTGCAACGGATCCCGATCCTGATCGTCCAGCATATGCCGCCGATGTTCACGACGGTTTTCGCCGATCACCTGCGCGCCCTCCTCGGGGTTCGCGCCTGCGAGCCGCGGGATGGGGAGCCGATCGTTCCCGGAACGATTTTTGTCGCTCCCGGCGGACGTCACATGGGGATTTCACCGGGTCCAGCGCAGCCGGTTATCCGCCTTGACGACAGTGCCCCGGTTAACTTTTGCCGACCGGCCGTCGACGTCCTCTTTCGCGATGCCGCGTCCGTGTTCGGAAGTGCAGCGCTTGGCGTGGTCCTGACCGGCATGGGATCCGACGGGACGCACGGCGCGCGCGCGCTCGTCGGTGCCGGCGCCACTGTCCTCGCTCAGGACGAAGCCACCAGCACTGTCTGGGGGATGCCGGGCGGAGTCGCGAAGGCCGGCCTCGCGCACGATATCCTTCCTCTCGAAGCCATTGGACCCGCGCTCAAGGGTTACATCACCGGGTCGAACCCATGACAGAACTCGACTTTGAATTCCTGTGCGCTTTTCTCAAGGCTCGCTCAGGCCTCTCCTTGACGGCCGAGAAGCGATATCTCGTGGAAAGCCGCCTTGGGTCGGTCTGCCGCCAGTTCGCAATCGACAATCTTTCGCTTCTGGCGACACACCTCAAGACGGGGCGTCGCAGCGACCTCGAAACAGCGGTCGTCGAGGCAATGACGACGAATGAAACGTTTTTCTTTCGCGACAAGGCGCCTTTCGATCTCTTCCGGGATGTGCTGCTCCCTCGTTTTCTCGCTGCACGCGCGTCCACCCGCCGACTGCGCGTCTGGTGTGCCGCTGCATCGACGGGGCAGGAACCCTATTCGCTCGCGATGCTGCTCGATCAAAACGCACCGCGCGTGGCGGGATGGCAGATCGAAATCGTCGCGACCGATATTTCAACAGAGGTGCTGGAGAAGGCTAAGGCTGGTCTCTACAATCAATTCGAGGTGCAGCGCGGGCTCCCGATCCAGATGCTGCTGAAATATTTCACTCAGGTTGGGGATCATTGGCAGATCTCGCCGCAGATCCGCGCCAAGGTGGATTTTCGGCCGCTCAACCTCATCAAGAGTTTCAGCCATCTCGGTTCGTTCGATATCGTCTATTGCCGAAATGTTCTGATCTACTTCGATCTGCCGACGAAGGCTGACGTGTTGCAACGATTGTCGAATGCCATGTCACCCGATGGCGCGCTGCTCCTCGGGGCGGCGGAGACCGTCATCGGCATCACGGATGCGCTGTCGCCAGATCCGGTCAATCGCGGTCTTTATGGCAAGACGATCCAACCTGCCCCAGTGCGCTCCTTGGGGCTCGCTGCATCGAGTTGAGTGCGAAGAGGTTGGCCTGTCTCATATGACTGCGCATGAAGTCGTCGTGAGTTATCGGAGTGCGGACCCTGAAAAATAAACCAGCATCATGAGGCCGAGGGTCCTAGAAGTTCCAATTTTCTGCACATTTTAATACGAAATCCGCTTTCACATCTGCGGACCAGGCTTCAACTGGAGGAAGCGCGGGCGGCCCCGAGGCGATCCGCCCGCTCCTGTGCCAGTCCCGTCAGGTGCCGCTATAGGTGTAGGCGGTTTTGACCGTGGTGTAGAACTCCTCGGCATACCGTCCCTGTTCACGAGGCCCATACGACGACCCTTTGCGGCCGCCAAATGGCACATGGTAGTCCACTCCGGCAGTGGGTAGGTTCACCATCACCATGCCGGCCTCCGAGTTGCGCTTGAAATGCGACGCATGTTTCAGGCTCGTGGTGCAGATGCCTGACGAAAGGCCGAATGGGGTATCGTTGGCGATCGCAAGGGCCTCGTCGTAGTCGCGGGCGCGCGTCACCGTCGCGACCGGCCCGAAAATCTCCTCGCGCGCAATACGCATGCGGTTGTCGACATCGGTGAACAACGCGGGCGAGAGATAGAAGCCCGGCATTTCCCGGTTGAGCAGTTCGCCGCCAAAAGCCAGGGTCGCGCCTTCATCCTTGCCCAGGCGAACGTAGCTCAGATCCTGGTCGAGCTGATTTTGATCGACGACGGGGCCGATGTGCGTTCCGGGCTTGAGTGCATCGTCGACGACAAGACCTTTCATGCGGTCGATGACGGCATCGACGAACTTATCATGAATGCCATCCGTCACGATCAGTCGCGACGAGGCGGTGCAACGCTGGCCTGTGGAGAAGAATGCACCGTTCACTGCGCATTCGACAGCAATCTTGATGTCGGCGTCGTCGAGCACGACGAGCGGATTCTTCCCTCCCATCTCGAGTTGCATCTTCTTCATTGGATCCGAACCTATGCAGGCTTGCGCGACCTTGCGCCCTGTCGCAACGGATCCCGTGAATGAAATGGCTGCGATGCGGGGGCTTTTAAGCATCGCTTCGCCGACGACGGAGCCTCGGCCCATGACAAGGTTGAAGACGCCCGCCGGGACACCTGCGCGAACGATGATCTCTGCGAGCGCATGGGCTGAGGCAGGTACCAGTTCTGCGGGCTTGAAGACGACGCAGTTGCCATAGGCCAGCGCGGGCGCAATTTTCCAGGCAGGGATCGCGATGGGGAAGTTCCAAGGCGTGATGAGCCCGACAACCCCGATTGGTTCGCGGGTAATTTCGACATCCACATTGGGGCGCACAGAGGAAAGTTTATCGCCAGCCATGCGCAGGCATTCGCCGGCGAAGAACTGGAAGATCTGGCCCGCGCGCGCAACTTCGCCGATGCCTTCGGGCAGCGTCTTTCCTTCTTCTCGGGAGAGCAGGCGGCCGAGTTCTTCCTTGCGGGCGATGATCTCGTCGCCAATATTCTTGAGAATGTCATGACGCTGCTGAATCGTGGAACGCGACCAAGCCGGGAAAGCCTCGTACGCCGCTGCGATGGCGCTCTCCGCCTCCGCTGCGCTGGCGCGTGAAAATTCGCCGATCATGTCATGTGTGTTCGAGGGGTTGATGTCGGGCGAGGCATCTGCCCCCGCCACCCATTCACCGCCGATGAAGTTTAACTTGTGTCCTGACATGGGATGTATCTCTCGTTGAATGGAAGCGCAGTGCGCGGCCTCAGGCCTTCTGCCGATCTCGTAGAAACTCTTGTAGCGACTTGCCGACATGGTCGATATGCAGCTTGAGGAGCACGCAGGCCGCGCTCACTTTGCCTTGTGCGCATAACCTCACAATTTCGGCATGTTCCTCTTCGGCCCGCTCCATGCCCCCCGTCAGGGATAGCTGGAGTCGGGTATGCCGATCGCATTCCTGGAGGAGGTTCGCGACGATCGCGATGGAACGTGGCCGCTCGGCGTGGCGGTAGAGCAGCATGTGGAATTCCGTATTCAGCTCTCCCCACCGGCCGACATGTTTCGCTCGCAGTTCCGAACTATATTCCTCGAGAATGCCGTTCAGCCTGACATAGTCTCCCTCGGTCAGGCGGGGGGCCGAAGCCTTCAAGAGACGCGGCTCAAGCAATGTTCGGAGTTCAAATAATTCGTCTATCTCGCCGATCGAGAGCTCGGAGACGATTGCTCCACGGTGAGGATGGATTTTTACCAATCCCTCGGCTTCGAGCTGCATCAAGGCTTCGCGCACAGGGATCCGGCTGACGCCGAACTCGTCGGCGAGGGCGTCCTGCCTCAACTGAAAGCCGGCGGCGAACTCTCCATCGAGGATCCGCTGTCGCAAAGCCTCCGCGACGGCGGCGGACATGGTCCTATGCCGAAGCGTTTTCCTGGCTGGCTTAGTGGCGGCCAAAGGTTTGGGTTCCATCAGATCGCTTAACGTCGAGAGGCAAGGGGCGTTCTCCCATAGCATCTTAAAAAACAGAATGCTTGACATCGCAGATTTTATACAATCTACATTCTGAGATGCAAGCCTGTTTGCGGGAGCGATGCGAAATGGCGAAGAAAATCAGTTGGGAAGGCGTCTTTCCGGCAGTCACGACCCAGTTCAAGTCTAACTTCGATCTCGATATCGAGGCGACGCGCAAGGTGATGGACGGCCTGATCCAGGATGGCGTATCGGGCCTTATCGTCTGCGGGACGGTGGGGGAGAATTGCTCTCTCTCCCGTTCTGAAAAGATTGCTGTCATGGAGGTGGCCAAGGATGTCTCCCGGGGGCGGGTCCCGGTGGTCGCGGGCGTTGCGGAGTTCACGACGGCGTTTGCGTCCGAGATGGCCAAGGAGGCGGAGCGGATCGGCCTCGATGGCGTCATGGTGATGCCAGCCCTGGTCTATTCCTCAAAACCCCATGAGACGGCAGCGCATTTCCGCGGCGTCGCAAAGGCCACTGACCTACCGGTCATGGTTTACAACAATCCGCCGATCTACAAGAACGATGTGACGCCGGAGATCCTGGTCTCTCTCGCCGATTGTGAAACGATCGTCTGCTTCAAGGACTCCTCCGGCGATACGCGCCGTTTCACCGACATGAGAAACATGGTCGGAGACCGCTTTGTCCTGTTTGCCGGTCTTGACGATGTCGTCGTCGAGAGCGTGATGTTGGGTGCCGCGGGCTGGATTTCCGGTATGTCGAATGCCTTCCCGCGTGAGGGTGAGACACTGTTCCGCCTCGCGAAGGCGGGGCGTTATGAAGAAGCGCGGTCGCTTTACGACTGGTTCATGCCGCTGCTGCATCTGGATGCGCGCCCCGATCTGGTGCAATGCATCAAGTTGTGCGAGCACATCATGGGTCGAGGTTCGCACCTGACCCGGCCGCCGCGCCTTCCTCTCAGCCCCGATGAGCGCGCGGCTGTTGAAAAGATGATGGCTGCGGCGCTCAAAAATCGCCCGGCGCTCCCGGATGTCGGGTTGAAGTCGGCAGCGTAAGTCATTCAGGCGGCGGCCCCGGGGGGCGCCGCCTTCTGTTGTCCTCAAAACATTATCGGTCGAGAGAAACGAGCGGCTTCATGGCGCGTCATACCTTCTTCTGCATCGATGGCCACACCTGTGGGAACCCGGTCAGGGTCGTCTCTGGCGGCAGCATTCCGCAACTGAAGGGCGACACGATGTTTGATCGCCGCCAGCATTTTCTGGCGGAATACGACTGGATCCGGACCGGCTTGATGTTCGAACCGCGTGGTCACGACATGATGTCGGGATCTATTTTGTATCCGCCGACGCGTGCGGATTGCGACGTCGGCATTCTCTTCATCGAAACATCGGGCTGCTTGCCGATGTGCGGCCATGGCACGATCGGGACCGTCACGATTGCCCTCGAGAATGGATTGATTCACCCGAAGACGCCCGGCGTCCTGAGACTCGATACACCCGCCGGGGTCGTCGAGGCGCGATATGAGCAGAACGGCCCCTTCGTCGAGCGGGTGCGCATTACCAATATCCCGTCCTTTCTCTATGGGACCGGTTATGATGTTGAGGTCGAGGGCCTCGGCATGCTGAAGGTCGATGTGGCGTATGGCGGAAATTTCTACGCGATTGTCGAACCGCAGGATCTGTATTCCGACTTGTCGGCGATCAACCCGTCCGACGTTCTGCGCTGGAGCCCCAAGCTCCGGGAGGACTTCAACAGGCGGCACAAGATCGCGCATCCCGAGAATCCCGGGATCAATCGCCTGACGCATGTGCTCTGGACCGGAAAGGCACAGACCCCGGAGGGAACAGCCCGCAACGCCGTATTTTATGGCGATAAGGCAATTGACCGTTCGCCTTGCGGCACAGGTACATCTGCACGCATGGCGCATCTCGCCTCGAAAGGCGAGCTCACGGAGGGCGATGAATTCGTCCATGAGAGTATCATCGGATCCACCTTTGTGGGGCGCATCGAAGGGCGCGCGAGGGTCGGCAACCGCGATGCGATCATTCCATCCATCGAGGGATGGGCACGTGTCACAGGGTTCAACACGATCGTGATCGATGATCGCGATCCGTTCGCACTCGGGTTTCAGGTCGTCGATCGTAACCTCGGAGTCTGAGTACACTGTGGAGCGGGATGTCTCATGCGGATCACGATTGTCGGAGCTGGTATCGTCGGAATTGCGACGGCGCACGCGCTGATCGATGAAGGCCATCAGGTCACTCTCGTCGATCCTGGCGGCCGACCGGGGCGAGCCACCGATGCCAATGCAGGGTGGATCGCCCACACGGACATCATGCCGCTGGCTTCGCCCAAGGTTTGGAAGAACCTCCCGCGATGGTTGGCTGATCCGCTTGGGCCTCTCACCGTCAGGCCTGGTTATTTGCCTCACCTCGCACCATGGCTGATCCGCTTCTTTCTGGCCTCGACGCCCAAGCGTATCGAGGCGAGTATCGCTGCAATCCGCGCAATCAACACGGAGGCTTTGCCCGCGTGGCAGCGACGTCTTGATGCACTCGATCTCAAACGCCACCTGCGAGATCGCGGCATTCTGTCGGTTTGGCGAAGCCGCAACGCATTTCAGGATTCCGAAAAGGTTCTTGCTCGCCAACGTGCGTTCGGAATTTCGGCGGATGCTTTAAGCGCCGACGACATCAAACGGCTGGAGCCTGCGCTCCAAGGTGTTTCGGCTGGGGTGCTATACGCGGACGCGTGTCACGTTTCCGATCCTGCAACACTTGCGTCCGAGTTGATGGCGCGCGCACTTGATCGAGGAGCGACATATTGCGCCGGGCAAGTCATCGCAATCGGGTTGCGCGATGACGCGGTTTATCTCTCGACCGAGGGCAATCTTGAGGAACTCCAGTCAGATCGCGTCATCATCGCTGCGGGCGCGTGGTCGCGAGTGCTCGCGAAGGATTTGGGTGACGCGATTCCGCTTGATACAGAGAGGGGATACAATGCCACATTCTCCAACGG
Organism: Microvirga alba; assembly: GCF_015694465.1. GTDB lineage: Bacteria > Pseudomonadota > Alphaproteobacteria > Rhizobiales > Beijerinckiaceae > Microvirga > Microvirga alba. The sequence goes on along the minus strand of NZ_JADQDO010000004.1, from coordinate 306,068 downwards.
GGCCTTCAATCTCTCTCGGCCGATCATGTTCGAGGGCGAAGGCTTTGTGACGACACCGCTCGATAGCGGCGATAGGGTCGGGGGGGCCGTTGAGTTCGCAGGCCTCAACGCGGAACCGAACCATCGCCGGACCGACGCGATCGTGGGGCGTCTCAGACGCTTTCTACCCCATCTCGATCCCGGTTTGCCTCAACGGCGTTGGATGGGATTTCGCCCTTCGATACCGGATTCATTGCCGGTGATCGGGAGGGCGCGGAAGGACGAACGGGTTATCTATGCGTTCGGGCATGGGCACTACGGCCTGACCCAGGCCGCGGTCACGGCGGAAATGGTGGCAGTGACGATAGCCGGACGTCCGGGCAATGTGAACTTGAAGCTGTTTTCCGCGCAACGCTTCTAGGAATTGGACACGCCCGTCGCTCCGGGGGGCTGTGGAGCTTACGATATCGCTCGCGCCAGAGCCGCTATGCACTCCGGCTTACTCAGTCAGCGGGGCTACGTCAGAGAAGGGATCGATCAGGCTTGCTTGCGGTTGGGTGAACCAGCGCGCGCCACTATCGGTCATGTAGAAATGATCCTCAAGTCTCACGCCGAACTGGCCCGGCACAACGATCATCGGTTCGTTCGAAAAACACATGCCGGTGGCGAGTTCCGTTTCATCGCCACGGACCAGATTGGGAACTTCGTGAATTTCCAGGCCGATGCCGTGGCCGGTGCGGTGTGGGAGACCTGGAAGGCGATAATCCGGCCCGAGACCGTGCGCTTCGATCACTGAACGTGCTGCCCGATCCACGCTTTCGCAGGTCGCGCCGAGATGGGCTGCGGCGAAGGCCGCTTCCTGTGCTTCCTTTTGAATGGTCCAGATTCGTTCGATCTCGCGCGTCGGCTCGTCAAGCATATAGGTGCGCGTAATATCCGAATGATAGCCGTCGAGGCGGCAGCCTGTGTCGACGAGAATAAGATCGCCGCGCTGGAGAGCCGGATCACCGTCGGCCCCGTGCGGCAGCGAGGTTGCGTCACCGAAGGAGGCAATGCAGAAATTGGATCCGCCGGGCGCTCCAAGTGCGCGATGCTGGGTATCGATGAAAGCGACGACTTCCGATGAACGAATGCCGGGCTTCAGCATTGCGTGTGCCCGACGATGGACTTCGATCGTGATCGCCTTGGCGCGCGCCATCAGCGCGATTTCCGCAGGTGACTTGCGTGCCCGCAAGGGCCTGACGAGCAGCCCTGCATCAGCGAGACGATCTACTCCGAGGGCCGCGACAAACCCATGGTAGGCAAAGAGCGGCAACTGCTCGTCAAGCGCCAGGCGCCCCCGAGAGCCAAGAAGATCTCGGACGAGCGCGTATGGATTCTCATGCTCCTCCCAAGTGGCGATGTCGCCCGGTAGGATCGGTAAGGTTTCGACCTTGGACCGTTCGAATCGAGGGGCAATATAGACGAGCCGTTCGTCCGTGATCAGGGCTCCGAGAAGGCGTTCGCTCGGCTTCCAAACGAGGCCGGTAAAATAGCGCAGGCTCTCGGTCGATCCTAAGAGGACGCCCTTGATGCCACTCTCATCCATGTTGGCGCGAAGGCGTGCGAGGCGCGCGTCTCTCTCCTCTGAAGAGATCGGAGGGACGGGGTGGGGCCACATTGCATCCGCCATTGTCGAGCCTTTCGAGCCAAGAGTCTGAAATCAACAATCGTCTTCGATACACTGAAGGCCTAACTTGCAGAAGCGGCAAGTTCATATGGTCGGGGTTCACGCATGTGCGCGCGGCGTGCCAACGATCAGCGACCTCGCGAGGTCGTCTGGATGGCCTCCACATTCTGATGTCCTTTAGGATCCTCTGTAGTCGCCGATGCGGTCGAATCCCGAATGATGAGTCGGCAGGCCAGCTCCGTTCGCCGTACAAGCCGCTGCCCTTGCGTGGCAAGCTCGACGAGGGCCTCCACGGCGGTTTCCCCGAGTTCGCGGGCCGGAATATGAATCGTGGTCAGACGAGGTTTCAAGAGATCCGAAATCGGAAGATCGTCGATGCCGAGAACCGAAATGTCGTCCGGGCATGAGATATTGCGAGAGGCCAGGGCCGAGAGCGCGCCGAGGGCGAGACTATCAGCGGCGCAGAGGAGGGCGGTCGCGTCGAGGGCCCGCCGGTCCAGGCGATCCCCGATGGCGCGCTCGGCGCATTCGGGGGTCCAGTCATCCACCCTGATCACGTATTCCGGAGGATGAGGGAGGCGGTGCTCATGAAGAGCGTCTGCCCATCCCTCGAGGCGTCGTTGGATCGTGACGCGACCGGGCTTCATCACGAAAGCGATCCGGCTGTGCCCTAGACCGATGAGGTAGTCGCAGGCCAGCCGAGCGGCCGAGCGGTTGCACGGACTGACGCTTGAAATCCGCATCGACGGATCGTCGCTGTTGATCAGGACAGCAGCTTTGCCGCTGGCGTGGACGCGATCAAGAATCTGAGGGTCATCCACCGTCAAGAGCAGCACTCCACGAACATTCCGGTCCGCCAAGACGTCATGCAGCGACGAATATTGGTCGTCTCCATCGGCGAGGGGGATGAGGGAAATCTCGATTTCGTAGGCGGCAGCAGCCGATTTCAACCCTTCGAGCACGTGCCAGGTAAACTGCGAACGGCTGTAATCCGTCATCGCGGCGGGGCTGGCGAAAACAGCGATCCGATTGCCGGAGAAGGAGTTCGCCATGGGATAGCGGGCCGTTTTGGCCGCTTCGATGATGCGTTGGCGCACGTCATCCCGAACCCCTTTCTGCCCGGCCAGAGCACGCGACACCGTGCTGATCGAGACATCGCAAGCTCGCGCGATATCGCGCAAACGACTGCGGCCGAGGGAGGATGGGCTGATCTTCGAAGAATCTGATGTCATACCGGAAGATTGCAAAAAATTTTCATGTTGCGCAACTTTTTCAATTGAGGAAACATATTGCTCAACAAGAAGACACATTGCCTGGGGAGGCAACGCGAATGCTCGAGCGGGGAAGACTCGTCCGTCAACTCGATCGGCTGGTCGAGGGCATGGTCGCCTTGCGCCATGACGGGACTTTTCACGAGCCGAATCTCGACGGTAGTCCCGGCGACTACATCAGCTTCGACGGCTGGGAATGGCCGCAGGGCGTTGGGCTCTATGGTCTTGTGCGTTATTGGGAATTCACCGGGGCCGATCACCATCGGGCCCTGGTTGAGGCCTGGTATGAGCGGCAACTCCAGCGCAAATTGCCGTTGCCCAACGTGAACACCACGGCCCCGATGCTCGCCCTGTCGATTCTCTGGGGCCGGACTCGCGACGAGCGCTGGCGGCCCGCCCTGGAGAATTGGGCGAGCCTCGTGATGGACAGCTTGCCGCGCACGGAGGAGCAGGGCTTCCAGCACATCGTGTCGGACAGCATCAATCCAGGAGAGTTGTGGGACGATACGCTGTTCATGGTTGCGCTCTTCCTCGCAAGCTACGGGCGCGGAGCGGGGCGACCGGAGCTTGTCGAAGAGGCCGTCCGGCAATTCTTGCTGCACGCCCACTATCTGGCCGATACCGAGACCGGGTTGTGGTTCCACGGTTGGACCTTCGAGGGGCGGCATAATTTTGCGCGGGCTCGCTGGGCACGGGGAAATGCGTGGATCACGGCCGGCCTGCTTGATTTCATCGAACTCGGCGGCATCGAAGGCGGCGTCAAGGATTTCCTGCTCGGCTGTCTGAGGAGCCAGGCGGAGGCATTGCTGAAACATCAGCATGCCAGCGGCGGGTGGCATACCCTGATCGACGATCCGGGTTCTTATCTCGAAACTTCGGCGACCGCGGGATTCGGCTACGGGCTCTTGAAAGCCGCACGCCTTGGTATTCTTGGCGAGGATGCGCGCGTCGCTGGCCTCAAGGCGCTCGAATTCGTTCTCGCGAACATCGACCAGGGCGGCACAGTGCAGAATGTATCCTACGGCACGCGCATGGGGCGCGATTTGCAATTCTACCGCGATATTCCCATCCAACCGACCGCCTACGGCCAAGCCCTCGCGATCCTGCTCCTGGCCGAGGCCGTGCGCCATGCAGATGATGTTCAATTGGAGGCTGCGCAATGATCGAGGTTCGCTACGGCTCCGGGCCGGAGACGATCTCCCGCCTGTCGACGGAGGAGCTGCGCGCGACCTTCCTGATCGAACAGCTTTTCGCGGTAGACGAGATGCGTCTCGTCTACACGCATGTTGATCGCATGATCATCGGCGGCTGTCGCCCGGTCAGGAAGACCGTGGAGTTTGGCGAGGGGGCCCCGATTGGAACGCCATATCTTTTGTCCTATCGGGAAATGGGCATCGCGAATCTCGGTGGTCCCGGTCGAATCGAGGTTGATGGCAAATCCTTCGATCTCGCGAGCCGCGACATCCTCTATGTGGGACGCGGCGCGCAGCGGCTGAAACTGTCGAGCGCCGATGCGGCCAATCCAGCGCGTTTCTATGTGAATTCCGTACCGTCGCAGGTCGACTATCCCCACCGTCTTATCACGCGCGATGAATCGAAACTGCTCGAGCTCGGTAGCGACCGCAACTCGAACAAGCGTTCGCTACGCATGTACATTCATCCGGAGGTGGCGCCGTCCGCGCTCCTGTTAATGGGGATCACGGATCTCGCACATGGCAGCGCCTGGAACACCATGCCTCCTCATCTCCATGAGCGGCGCATGGAAGCGTATGTCTATTTCGACCTCGCTCCCGAAGATCGTGTGATTCACCTGATGGGTCGCCCCGAGGAGACCCGTCATCTGGTCGTCGCCGACGGTGATGCGGTCCTTTCGCCGGCATGGTCGATCCATATGGGCGCCGGGACCGGTCCTTATGCCTTTGTCTGGGGCATGACCGGTGAAAACCAGGAATACACCGACGTCGATCCGGTTCCTGTCGCGACGCTGCGCTAGAGAAGGCCATTTCATCATGAAAACCGACATGCATCTGGCGATCTCTCTCAAGCCCGGCGACGCCGTTGGCCATTGGCAGCTAGGCAACGTGCACGAGGAACGCTACGACGTTCCCGACCGCACGATGGAAGGGAAGATGGATGCGTTCTTCTTCCTGACGAAAGACCGCAACTTCATTCCGCATCAGTATCCCTGCCGCACGGATTTTATCGAGGCGTATCGGGGTCGGACACCGAAGCCCGTGACCGGCTTCGAGGCCAGGCGGGTTTGGTTTCCGTTCGGTAGCCCGCGCGTGGATCTGTCCGGGTTCTGGTTCCGCGCGACGCGGGTCGAGTGCTGGGCGCGCACCATGCTCGATAGCGCGCAGGATCAGGTTGCCCGCTTTCGTTTCGCCACATGCGGCGGCGCGTTCGTTGAAGTGAACGGCGTGCGCGTTGCCGAGCTGACGCGCTATCAGCGCAATTTCGAGGAGGGCGCGGCCATCGACGTGCCCCTGAAAGCCGGACGGAACGAAGTGCGCGTCTGGTTCGCGGATCTCTGCGAGCGCGATGCTCGCTACTATTTCAGCCTCGAACTGTCGGAAGGAGAAGGCCTGACCGTCGCGCTCCCGACCTCGATCGATGGCGCCCGTGCAGGTGCCGTCGAGCGAATGCTGGAGGGCATGCGTTTCGAAAAGCCGTTCTACGACAGTGGTGAAATTGCGATCGTTTTCGACGAGCCGGCAAGTCATGCACTCGATGTCCATGTCGAGGTGCGCGGGGACTTCATGTCCACCGAGGGCAATGTCGAATTGAAGCGGCATCTGCCCGCCGGGGCAAAACGCATTTCGCTCGCCGATGCAAAAGACCTGCCCGCGGATTTCCGGCACTTCGACGTCACGTTGAGTGACGGAGCATTCACAGCGACACGAGTCCTGGGCGTCGAGATCTGCCATCTTGGTGACGCCCCCCGATCAACGCCTGATTTGAAGGCTCGTGCTCATATCGTTCTTGATCACGTGGCGGAGAAGGGCGAGCGCGACATGGTCGCGGCTCTCGCGCGTCTCGCGCTCGACCGCGGTGGTCTCGAGACGGATCGCATCATCGAGTCCTGCCTTCCGATCGTTGGCGACTGCCATGATTGCGCGGACTTCCTGCTCGTCCCGCTGCTCTGGTGCCGCATCGCCTGGCCTGAGCGAATTTCCCCCGAGACACGGGCGCGCATGGACGATGTGATCCTGCGCTTCCGTTACTGGATGGACGAGCCCGGCAACGACGTGATGTGGTACTTCAGCGAGAACCATGCGCTGCTTTTCCACACGGCTTGCCATTTGGCCGGCACGCTCTTTCCGGAAAAGACCTTCACGCGCTCCGGCCGCCAGGGACGCGAGCAGGCTGAGATCGGCCGCCAGCGCCTGCTTGAATGGCTGACCCATTTCGAAGCCTGTGAAATGGCCGAATGGAATTCCGCGCCGTACTTCCCGATTGACCTCAAAGGATTGTGCGCGCTCTACGCACTGTCGCCCGACGCCGCGATCCGTGAGCGCTCGGGAGCTGCCATTCGTCGTCTTCTTGAGATCATGGCCTTGTCGAGCCATCATGGGCTGATGACCGCCTCGCAAGGGCGCAGCTACGAGCATACCCTCCGGCCCGGCCGCACTCTTGAACTGTCGGGAATCGCCTATCTCGCGTTTGGCAAGGGGTGGCTCGGCCGACGGTTCCACGCGTTGCCGCAACTCGCCCTGTGCTTCAGCGAAAAGGGTTTGGAGATCCATCCCTGCCTCGCAGCCATCGCCGATCACAAGGGTGATGAAGCTTACGAGTGGCGCTACAGGCAGGGCGAGAACGGTATTGCCTCTCTCTACCATTTCAAGACCAAGGCCTACGCTCTCGGCAGCATCGCCGCCTACCGCGCGGGCGAGTGGGGCTATCAGGAGACGATGCTCCATCTGCGCCTCGGCGACAGGCCGGAATCACAAATCTGGATCAACCATCCGGGAGAAGTGATTCATAGCGGCTATGGTCGTCCTTCCTATTGGGGCGGCTGCGGAACCGTGCCGCGGGTGCAGCAATACCGTTCCCTAGCGGTGGTCGATTTCGCAGCGCACCCGTCCCAGCCCGACTTCACCCATGCCTGGCTGCCCGAGGTCGAGATGGACGAGGTCGTTTATGACGGCAACCGTGTCATCGTCCGCTCCGGCGACGGCCTCTGCTTGCTGGTCGCGAGCGGTCCTGTCGAGCGCGTGACGACGGGACCGACCGCCGGGTGCGAGATTCGTCTTGCCGGTCATCGCGGCCGGTGGATCGTGCGGCTCTCGGATATGGCGACGGAGGGAAACCTGAAAGCGTTCGCCGAACGTTTCGCGGAGCTCTCCGTTGTCGAGCACGCTGCCGGACGACTTGTTCTGAACGATCCCGATTTCGGCTCCGTCTCGTGCCGTCCCGATGCGACTATTGAGGTCGGCAATGATATCCTGGATCCGAAACGCTGGACCTTGTCCGGCGAACTGACGGCTTTTCCGGAGGGAGCGCGTGTGACGCTTCCCTCCCAAAATCAATGGCGGCAGGCACAGCTCAAGACCGCTTGAAACCAGAATTCATCATGGGAGGAAAGTGATGAAAGGCTTTAAAAAACTGACGCTCGGCGCCTTGGCTTTGACGCTCAGCGCCTCGGCATCTCTCGCCGCCACCGAAGTGCGCATCATGTGGTACTCCGACGGCAATGAAGGCGAGGTTCTTCAGGATATCGTGAAGCGTTTCGAGACGCAGAACCCGGATATCAAGGTCGTTATCGACAACGTCGCGTTCGGCGTGATCAAGGACCAGCTTCCCGTGCAGCTCGAGGCTGGGCGCGGTCCCGACATCGTGCGGGTCGTGGAGCTGAAATCCCAGGCCAAGCACTGGCTCGATTTGCGTGCGCATTTGAAGGACGCCGCGACATTCGAGAAAAGCTTCAGCAGCACGCTCGACTGGATGCGCGATGATGGCAGCAACGCACTGCCCGGGTTCATGACCCAACTCACGATCACGGGGCCGCTCGTCAACACGACCCTGTTCGAGCAGGCGGGCGTGCCGGTTCCAGGCGACAAGGCGACCTGGGACGAGTGGGCGGCCGCAGCTCGCAAGGTTGCGCAGAACCAGAAAGTTCCGATCGCTCTTGCCTTCGACCGCTCCGGCCACCGTTTCATGGGGCCTGCCATTTCCATGGGCGCGAAGGTGATTGGACCTGATGGAAAGCCCGCCCTGGTCGATGAGGGCTTCAAGGCCATGGCGCAGCGGATCGCCGACTGGCACAAGGACGGCACCATGCCCCGCGAGATCTGGGGCGGCGTGGCCGGCACGACCTACAAGGGCGCGAACGATGAGTTCGTGAATGGACAGGTCGCCGTCTACTTCTCCGGTTCCTGGCAGGTGGCACAATTCTCGCAGAAGATCGGCGACAAATTCGATTGGTCGGCCGGTTCCGAGCCGTGTGGCCCCGCTGCCTGCACCGGCATGCCGGGCGGCGCCGGGCTGGTCGCGGTCAAGTACTCGCAGCACCCGAAGGAAGTCGCCCGCGTAATGGAGTATCTGGCGAGCGAACCTGTGGTACGGGAGTTCTCGGAGCGCACGCTCTTCCTGCCGGCGCATCAAGGTGTGGCCGCCAAGGGCGTCGACTTCAAGTCGAAGGATCCGAACGTGAAGAAGTCTCTCGATACCTTCCTGAAGGCGACGCAGAGCGCCTCTCCGCTCGCGCTCAAGATGCAGAGCTACAAGTGGTCGGGTGCCATCTATGCGGCCGCGATCAGTCGCCTCGGTCAAGTTGTCTCCGGGGAAGCGCAACTCGCCGATGCCTATGTCCGTATCGAGGAGGATATTAAGCAGAAGGTCGCTGAGGCGTCCCGCTAACTGGATCTCCGATCATGAGCATCGTGAGTGAAACCAGAGGACAGGCGCCCAGCCTGTCCATCGTCCTGGCGGCTCCGCTTCGACTGGTCATGGGCGCGTTGAACGCACCTATGAGCTTCGTGCAAAGGCGGTTCGGCCTTGGCGGCATGGGGGCCGTGTTCCTGGCTCCGAACATGTTGATCTTCGGCGTGTTCGTTCTCATTCCCGTTGCGATCAATCTCGCCTATTCCTTCACCGGCGGCATGGCAATCTTCTTTGGAGAGCGTCATGTCGTCGGCTTCGAGCAATATCGAACGCTGTTCGCTTGTGGCGACTACACACAGCCTGCGACCTGTCGCGAAGATGCGTTCTGGCAGAGTATCCACAACACGATCTTCTTCGTTCTCGTCCAGGTCACGGTTCTGGTTCTGGCGGCCCTTGGCACGGCGCTGGTTCTTAACCGCGAGATGCGGAGCCGCGGTTTCTGGCGCGCCGTTTTCTTTTTTCCGGTCCTCTTGTCGCCAGTGGTCGTCGGCTTGATCTGGAAATGGATTTTGCAACGCGACGGACTTCTGAATGCGGTTCTCGTTGACTATGGGTTCGACCGGACGCTGTGGCTCGCCGAACGAAACTGGGCCATGTTCTGGGCTATCTTCGTGTCGGTATGGGCCCATCTCGGATTTTACGCCTTGATTTTGCTGGCGGGCCTTCAGGCCATTCCGCGCGATCTCTATGAGGCGGCGATGATGGATGGCACAGGCCGCCTTCGCACCTTCTGGCGCATAACGCTGCCATTGCTCTGGCCCAATCTGCTCGTCGTCATCACCCTCGCGCTGATCCGTGCCGTGCAGATCTTCGACGAGGCATATGTGTTGACGGGTGGTGGCCCTGGAACGAGCACATTGTTCATTACTCAATATATCTACGAGACGGGCTTTGCGCATGTGTTGCGCAATCTCGGCCTCGCCTCGGCAGCTTCGATCCTTATGGGGGTGGTTCTGGTCGGGCTAACCTTGCTGCAGCTTATGGCCTCCAATCGCCGCAACCGGGAGGGTAACCGATGAGCGCGGTCTCGACCTTTCTCCTCCGTCGCCGTGGCGGCAAGGGGTGGCACTGGACCGATGTCCTCGCCTATGTCTGGCTCGGTCTTGGGCTGTTCCTGATGTTCGGTCCTATCCTTTGGCTTGCGCTTTCATCGTTCAAGACACCAGCAAATCTCTCGGAATTTCCGCCGACATTCCTGCCTCTTGACACGCGCATGGCAGCCGTATCCGGTTACGAGAAACCTCTTCCGCTCTATCGGGTAAAACAGGATGACGGAAGCGAGCGGGTGCTCGCGCAAGTGCGCAGAGTTGGGCTGACGGCGCAGTTGGTGGACCCTGCCGACCCGCAAACGATCATTCGCGTGCCAATCGATAAGCGGATCCCGGAACGGGAGGTTCGGCTTGCGACCGGCAACTACACCGAACCGCTGCAGCAGTTCAACTTTCTGCGATATTTCCAGAATTCGATCTTCGTGACGGTGATGGCAACCATCATCACGCTTATCGTCAATTCAATGGCGGCCTTCGCGCTCTCCAAATATGAGTTCAAAGGAAGAACCGCCGTTCTGGGTATTATCCTCGCGACGTTGATGGTGCCGCTCTCGGTCATCGTCGTCCCGCTCTACCTGGTCGTGAACGAACTGCAGCTGTTCGACACGCTCTGGGGCGTCATCCTGCCAACGGTTGCGACGCCGACCGGTGTATTTCTGCTGCGCCAATACATGCTCACGATCCCGGACGAATTGATCGACGCAGCGCGGATGGACAAGGCCTCTGAGTGGCAGATTTATTGGCGCATCGTTCTTCCGCTGGCGGCGCCCGCACTCGCCGTGCTCGCAATCTTTTCGATCATGTGGCGCTGGAACGATTTCCTCTGGCCTCTGATCGTGCTCTCGCGCAAGGAGCAATACACGTTGCAGGTCGGGCTCAATGCGTTCTCTGGAGAGTTGAACGTGCAATGGCACTATGTGCTGGCGATGACGGTTATATCCATCCTGCCTGTTGCCGCGATTTTCTTGTTCCTTCAGCGCTACATCACCAGCGGTATCGCCAATACGGGTCTGAAATGACGCAGCAATCCGGAAAGACAAAGCCGTGAGCCATCTCGCCCTACGCCAAGTCACAAAGCAATTCGGCTCCGTCAAGGTTCTACACGGAGTCGATCTCGACGTCCGGGATGGCGAATTCGTGGTTTTCGTTGGGCCTTCCGGTTGCGGGAAGTCCACACTTCTCCGCATCATCGCGGGGCTTGAGGACGCAAGCTCGGGGGAAATCCATCTCGACGATCGTCAGGTCAACGATGTGTCGGCTGCCGATCGCGGCTTGGCGATGGTGTTTCAGTCATACGCACTCTATCCGCATATGAGCGTGCGTCAAAATCTGGCATTCGGCCTCGAAAACAGCCGAATGCCGAAGACGGAGATCGAGGCGCGCGTCATGGAAGCGGCGCGCATGCTGCTGATCGAGCCGCTGCTCAATCGCAAGCCGGGTCAATTGTCCGGGGGGCAGCGGCAGCGTGTCGCGATCGGTCGCGCTATCGTGCGACGCCCGGGGATTTTCCTGCTCGATGAACCATTGTCCAACTTGGACGCCGAGTTGCGCGTGGTGATGCGCGCGGAGCTTGCGGCGTTGCACAAGCGCCTTGCCGCGACGATGATCTATGTAACGCATGATCAGACGGAGGCGATGACCCTTGCCGACCGCATCGTGGTCTTGCGCGATGGCCGCGTCGAGCAGGTCGGTACGCCCCTTGAGCTCTACAACAAGCCGGCAAATCGTTTTGTCGCTGGATTCATTGGTTCCCCGCGAATGAATTTTATTGACGCGAGTATTGCGCGGACAGAGCGGGGAAGCGGTCTCGATATCGGAGGGAAGCACCACGCTGCTTGGGGGCTCGATCTTCCTCACGGCTCACCGGTGACGCTCGGCGTTCGACCTCATGAGGTCGATATTACAGAAGTTGAAGCAGGGGCAATGGCTCTCGAGATCACGCTCGTGGAGCAGCTTGGGGCAGAGACCGTGCTGCACGCAAAGACGACTCTCGGGGGAGCTTTCACCCTGACCTCGCCGGGCCAGGGGCGCTTTCTGGTTGGGGACAGGATCGGCGTGGCACTCCCTCCGGACCTTCACATCTTCGACTCGGAAGGGCAGGCCGTCAGTCGGCGTTAGAGTGAACCGCGCCAGCCGTCCGCATCTCGCCTGAACTCTTGCCGTGCGAGCCGTTCAGGCAAACGAATTTCGCGGGCCTAACGCGCGAGCCAGCCACCATCGACCGGAAGCACGACGCCGTGAATATATGTTGCGGCGTCTGATGCTAAGAACACGGCAGCGCCGCCAATATCTTCCGCATTTCCCCAGCGTCCGGCCGGAATGCGCGAGAGAATATCTGCGCTTCGTTTCTCGTCCTGCCTGAGCGCCTCGGTGTTGTTGGTTACGATGTAGCCGGGCGCGATGGCGTTAACGTTGATGCCTTTCGCTGCCCATTCGTTTGCGAGCAGTTTGGTCAGGCCCGCGACACCGCTCTTGCTCGCGGTGTAGGACGGGACGCGGATGCCGCCCTGAAACGACAAAAGCGAAGCAATGTTGATGATCTTACCGCCCTTACCATCCTTCAGCATCCTCCTCGCGGAGGCCTGGGCGAGAAAGAAGGTGGTCTTGAGATTTACATCCATCACATCATCCCAGTCGGCCTCAGTGAAGTCGATTGCGTCTGCTCGTCGGATGATGCCGGCGTTATTCACGAGAATGTCGATGCGCCCGCCCAGATCCTCGGCGGCATCGAGGATCTTATCGATTGGTGCGAGGGTCGAGAGATCAGCCGCGATGGCGCGGAACGCGGTACCAGTCGATGCGATCTTCTCTTCCGTCTCCGCCATCGTCGAGCGGCCCACTGCGAGGATATTTGCCCCGGCCTGTGCGAGGGCAAGCGCAATCCCTTGCCCGATGCCCGTATTGGCACCGGTGACGACTGCGGTTTTTCCTCTGAGATCGAAGACCGTGTTCATGTCTGCCCTGCACGAAATTGGGGATGCAATTGTGTACGTCATTCTCCCGTCTCACGCGAGATCAATGTGATGAAAATTGCAATGCCGTGCTCGACAAGATTGCCGCTTCGATGGTGGAGCGCGCGAACGGCTGCAATCGAAGCGGCGCGGCGCTCAGGATAACGAGGACAAAGGTTCCCGCGGTGCGGCCGCCGGGAACGCAGACCGGGGGCTCGGCTATCGCCAATTATGCAAATGTGATAATATTATCTACGATGATGGGAACTAGGGTCGTCTGATCCAAGAGGGTATTTCACAGAGAATGGCCTTCTCTCTTCGCCAGGTCCGCTATTTCGTGGCCATCGCCGAGACGGGCTCTGTGTCGGGGGCTGCGCGTCAACTCTCGATTTCTCAATCGACGATCACTGAAGCCATTCAGGAACTCGAGCACGATCTCGGGTTCAAGCTCGTCGAGCGCTCTCCCCACGGCATGAGCCTGACCCTCAAGGGCTATCAGTTCCTGCGTCATGCCGAAAAGATCCTCGGCGAAGTCTCCAATGCGAGACGGGCCCTTCACGAGAATGGGGCTCCCAGCGAGGGCCGTCTTCAACTCGGCGTGACACCCCTGGTGGCAGGCTACATCCTTGCCGATCTCCTGGCCCGCTTCAGGCGAGCCTTTCCCTTCCTCGATGTTGCCGTGGTCGAAGATGCGCGCGACTATTTGGAGCATCTTCTGATTGGCGGCGAGTTGGATATCGCGGTCATGGTGCTACCGCCGCGGGCTACTCTGGTTTCGCTTGAGGCTGAACTTGTCGAGGCGTCCCGATATCGGCTTTGGCTTCCCTTAGGGCATCATCTGGCGGAGGCCACCGAGATCAGTCTCCGGGAGCTTGCCGAGGAGCCGCAGATCCTGCTTGCCATTGATGAGATCGATGAGGCGCCGAAGCGGGTCTGGCAACAATTGAGCATCCGGCCGCCGATCGCGTTTCGCACACGGTCAGTCGAGGCCGTACGAAGTCTCGTGGCCACGGGCGCCGGATTGGCAGTCCTGCCGGACCTCACCTATCGCCAATGGTCTCTCGAAGGCGACAAGATCGAAGCGCGCCGGATCCGGGAGGATCTCCCGGCAGTATCGGTTGGGGTCGTGTGGAGACGAGGGTCCCGGCTGTCGCCGATTGCCTCGCAGTTTCTGTCGGTCGTACAGACCTATCGTTCGATCCGACAACGAGGCTGACATATCGGAAATTCCGATCTCTGAATTCTCCCGAATGAATTGGCGCGCTCTCCCGATTTCGACCACTCTTTCAAAAAAGGGGACAAGGCTCGGCTTCACGGGCTCTCCGATGGCGCGAACACGGGGACAATTGGGAGGAGATCGCATCCATGGACCGCATCGTCTTAAAAGGTGCCCTGTTTTGCCTCACGGCAATGCTCGGTGCCGCACCGGCTGTTGCGCAGGTCAAATCGATCGGCAAATCCGAGGGCTTCGTCGATATCATCGCGTGGCCCGGCTATATCGAACGCGGCGAGACCGACAAGCAGTATGATTGGGTCACCGCCTTCGAGGAGAAGAGCGGCTGCAAAGTACGGGTGAAAGCCGCCGGAACCTCTGACGAAATGGTCGCCCTCATGAACGAGGGTGGGTTCGATCTCGTGACCGCCTCCGGTGATGCTAGCCTCAGGCTCATTTCAGGCAAGCGCGTGCAGCCAGTCAATATCAGTCTCGTCCCGAGCTGGAAGACGATCGATGAGCGTCTACAAATGGCGCCTTGGCATACCGTCGATAACGTTCATTACGGCGTCCCTTATCAGTGGGGCTCGAACGTGCTGATGTACAACACGAACGTGTTCAAGGAAGCGCCGAAAAGCTGGAACATCGTCTTCGAGGAAACGAACCTCCCCGATGGCAAACCCAATAAAGGCCGCGTGCAGGCGTTCGATGGACCCATATACATCGCCGATGCCGCGCTCTATCTCATGAAGCATCAGCCTCAGCTCGGCATTAAGGATCCCTATGAGCTGACCGAAGTGCAATACAAGGCTGCGCTCGATCTTCTGCGCAAGCAGCGCGGCATCGTCCAACGCTATTGGCATGACGCGATGGTGCAGGTCGACGATTTCACCAACGAAGGCGTGGTTGCGTCCTCGTCATGGCCCTTCCAGGTCAATCTTCTGAAGAGCCAGAACAAGTCCATCGCCAGCATCATTCCGGAGGAGGGTGCCACGGGCTGGGCGGACACCACGATGATGCACGTGGATGCGCCACACCCGAACTGCGCTTACCAATGGCTTGAGCATTCGCTCAGCCCGAAGGTTCAGGGCGACCTCGCGTCCTGGTTCGGGTCGGTGCCGCCGGTTCTCGCCGCCTGCAAGGGCAATGCTCTTCTCGGTGATGACGGTTGCCAGACGAACGGCCTCGGCAATTTCGACAAGATCAGGTTCTGGCGCACGCCAGTTTCAAAATGCACCACGCAGGCCGAGGGCTGCGTCCCCTATTATCGCTGGGTGACCGACTACATCGCGATTCTCGGCGGCCGATGAGCATCGCCCGGAGGCGCTTGCTCGCAAGTGAGCGCCTCCTCATCGGATGGGAGGCAAAAGATGTCCTCCGGAGCATCTGACATGTCCGTACATACGCGCCCCCAAGCTGCAATGGCAGCTCGTCGCCTGGTTCCTGAAGACACCTCCGCAGTCCGGTTCTCGGGAGTTACCCGGCATTTTGGCTCGGTGAAGGCAGTGGACGGGGTCGACCTCGACGTTCGAGCCGGCGAATTCTTCGCCATGCTCGGCCCTTCCGGCTCAGGAAAGACCACCTGCCTGCGCCTCGTGGCTGGCTTCGAGCAGCCGAACGCCGGTGAGATCAGTATCTTCGACGAGCCTGTGGCCGGGTCCCCGCCATTTCAGCGCGCGGTCAACACGGTCTTCCAGGATTATGCGCTGTTTCCGCATTTGAACATTCTCGACAACGTGGCCTATGGCCTGCGTATTCGCGGCATGGTTCGCTCCGAACGGGAGAAGCTTGCGCGCGAGGCACTGGGCCTTGTCAAGTTGGTCGGATTCGAGGGGCGTCGCCCTTCTCAACTCTCAGGTGGCCAACGGCAGCGCGTGGCGTTAGCCCGCGCTCTGGTCAATCGGCCGAAGGTCCTGCTTCTTGATGAACCGCTGGGTGCCCTGGATCTGAAACTCCGAGAGGAAATGCAGGTCGAGCTGAAAACGCTCCAGCGGGCGCTCGGACTCACTTTCATCTTCGTGACGCACGATCAAGGCGAGGCGCTCTCCATGAGCGACCGGGTCGCTGTGTTCGACGCTGGGCGCATCGTCCAAGTGGGGACGCCGGAGGAGATCTATGAGCGGCCGCGCAACCGGTTCGTCGCGCAGTTCGTCGGCGGTTCGAACGTGCTGGAACCCGCGATCACGGCGCGCCTTGGCGGCCAGCCGCGACTTGCGAGCCTGAGGCCTGAGGCAATAGCAGTTCAGTCTGTCGGCGCCGCGCCAGGGGACGGACATGTTCATGTGGATGGAATTTGCATTGAGGTTCAATATCACGGCGCGATGCGGCGTGTGATTGCGGAATGCGCGAGCATCCGCCTTGCCGCCCTCGTACCGGCAACGCAGGCCCGCAATCTTTTGTCGGGGGAGGCGGTCCGGTTGTCCTGGTCTCCGGCGTCCCTGCATGTAATGGAGGATGAGAAGTGACCAGCGTCGCCCTCGATCCCCCCATGGCGCGAGAGGCTCTGTCGCGCCGCCTTTCCTCTGTTCTCTTCGCTAAGCGGGGCCTTCTGGTGACCCTGCTGCTTGTGCCGCCACTGCTCTGGCTCGGTGTGGTCTATGTCGGGAGTCTGATCGCTCTTCTGATTCAAAGCTTCTTCTCGATCGATGAATTTTCCGGAACCATCGTTCGAGAGTTCACGCTCAAGACCTATGCGGAATTGCTGCGGCCGGCCAATCTCGATGTCATTCTGCGCACGCTCGCGATTGCGACATTCGTGACATTCGCTTCAGCCGTGTTGGCCTTCCCAATCGCCTACTACGCCGCCCGGTATGCGCGCGGGCGGACGAAGGCGACGTTCTACATTGCGATTGTGATGCCGCTTTGGTCGAGCTACCTCGTGAAGGTTTATGCCTGGAAGCTCCTGCTCGCAAAGGAGGGGGCGGTGGCATGGGGCGCTGACAGGCTCGGTGCAACGCCAATGGTCGACGCGCTTTTAAGCATGCCGTTCGTGGGCGGTCCATCGCTATCAGTCAGCTATCTCGGTCAGGCCCTCGTCTTCGCCTATCTCTGGCTGCCCTTCATGATCCTGCCCATTCAGGCGGCGTTAGAGCGGGTGCCCGCCAGTCTGATCGAGGCTTCCGCGGATCTCGGCGCCGCGCCGGGCCAGACCTTTCGGACAGTGACCCTGCCGCTGGCGCTCCCCGGCGTTGCTGCCGGTTCGATCTTCACTTTCTCGCTGACACTAGGCGACTATATCCTGCCGCAGATCATCGGCCCGTCAACGCTTCTTCTCGGGCAGACGGTCTACGTATTGCAAGGCACCGCAGGAAATATTCCTCTCGCTGCGGCTTTTGCTGTCGTGCCGATCATCGTCATGGGGTTTTATCTTTTCGCGGCGAAGCGCCTGGGGGCTTTCGATGCGTTCTAAAGCTTCCCTCAAATTGAAGATCGCCGCCGGAATCGGGCTTCTGTTTCTGCACGCGCCGCTCGCCTTCGTGATCCTTTATGCGTTCACGACCGAGGAGCGCAGTTATCAATTTCCCCCACCGGGCTTGACGTTGAAATGGTTCGGCGTGACCTTTGCGCGGCCAGATGTCTGGAACGCACTCGTTCTCTCGCTCCGGGTTGCCACGATTGCGACCGTGATCGCGCTTACGCTGGGAACCATGGCCGCCGGCGCGCTGGCGCGAACGCGTTTCTTTGGGCGCGAGGTCATCTCGCTCCTCATCATCCTTCCCATCGCGCTTCCGGGCATCATCACCGGAATTGCCCTGCGGTCCGCCTTCAACCTGCTGGATATTCCCTTCTCGTTCTGGACGATCGTCGTGGGGCACGCGACCTTCTGTGTCGTTGTGGTTCACAACAATGCGATCGCGAGATTGCGCCGGCTCTCGCCTTCGATCGTTGAAGCATCCTACGATCTCGGGGCCGACAGTTTTCAAACATTCCGCTTTGTGATTCTGCCCAATCTCGGGACAGCTTTGTTGGCCGGTTCGATGCTCGCGTTCGCGTTGTCTTTCGACGAGGTCATCGTCACCACCTTTACGGCCGGTCAGCAGGCGACACTCCCGATCTGGATGCTGAACGAGTTGATCAGGCCTCGCCAACGGCCGGTCACCAACGTCGTTGCGGTCATCGTCATTGCCTTGACCTTCCTGCCGATTCTCGCAGCCTATTATCTGACTCGCGAGGAAGGGCCTGCATCAGGCGGTGGGTGACGAGGGACATGTGTAAGAAAATTGGAGGAACACCATGGATACAGGCTCTCTCCCAATAATGACCGACACCGAGATGCTCATTGGCACGCGCTTCCAGTCCGGAACGGAGGAAGCGGAGACGATCTTCAATCCCCGGACCGGCGAAGCGGTGATGAAGCTCCCCGAAGCGTCGACAGAGCAGGTCGATGCTGCAGTTTTCGCCGCGGATGCCGCATTCGCGGGTTGGTCCCGGACTCCACCGGGAACGCGCTCGGCACTCCTGTTGAAGCTCGCCGATCGGATCGAGGCCGAGGCTGAGATCTTCGCGACCCTTGAGGCGCTCAATTGCGGCAAGCCGAGACATCTCGTTCTGCGCGACGAAATTCCCGCCATCGTCGATTGTTTTCGGTTCTTCGCAGGAGCAGTTCGCTCGATGCAGGGCGCGTTGGCGGGTGAGTATCTGCCGGGGCACACCTCGATGATCCGGCGTGACGCGATCGGCGTCGTCGCCTCAATCGCGCCGTGGAACTATCCGCTGATGATGGCCGCCTGGAAACTCGCTCCGGCTCTGGCTGGCGGCAACGCGGTCGTGATCAAGCCGTCCGAGCAGGCGCCTCTATCGACGTTGAAGCTCGCGAAAGTCATCGCCGACATCTTCCCCGAGGGCGTCGTCAATGTCGTTGTCGGACGCGGCGAGACCGTGGGGCAGACGCTGATTTCGCACCCCAAGGTGTCGATGATCTCGCTTACCGGCGATGTCGCGACCGGCAAGAAGGTTCTGACGGCCGCAGCGAAATCGGTCAAACGCACCCACCTCGAACTGGGCGGAAAGGCACCGGTCATCGTGTTCGATGACGCGGACCTTTCCGAGGTTGTCGAGGCGATCAAGATTTTCGGCTACTACAACGCGGGTCAAGATTGCACCGCGGCTTGCCGCATCTATGCCGGAGCGAAGATCTACGACAGCTTCGTTGCGGATCTCTCCTCGGCGGTATCCGACCTTCGCTTCGACCGGGAGAATGATGAGGAGAACGATCTCGGACCGCTTATCTCACCGCGCCAGCGCTCGCGAGTAGCGTCTTTCGTCGAGCGCGCCGCAGACTTGAAGCATGTAGAGATCACGGCTGGTGGAAGGGAAGGCAGTGGCGGGGGATTTTTCTATGAGCCGACCGTGATTGCCGGCGCGCGCCAAGACGATGAGATCGTTCGCCGCGAGGTTTTCGGCCCGGTCGTGTCCGTCACGCGCTTCGATGATGTCGAGCAGGCGGTGTCCTGGGCGAATGATTCCGATTATGGCCTCGCCTCCTCCGTCTGGTCTCGCGACGTCGCGAAGGCGATGGGAACGGCCTCGCGCCTCCAATACGGCTGCACCTGGGTGAATTGTCACTTCATGCTCGTGAACGAGATGCCCCATGGCGGGCTCAAGCAGTCCGGCTACGGCAAGGACATGAGCATCTATGCCCTGGAGGACTACACGGCCGTTCGTCACGTCATGGTGAGAACGGGTTGAAGCGACCCACAGAAGCGATCCTCATAGCCGATCCTCATGGCGCGTCGTGGAATACCATCAAGGTATTGTCAGAATCGCATGTGATGCGAGTGCGGAACCGATCACTTTCACGAGCCAGGACATCTCGAAGCCATTTGGTATCCTGGTCGGATGCGCGATGCAGACGGAAATTGCGAATCTGCAGCGGTACCAAACGCAGGCCTGCCAAGGTCTCCTCGTCAGGGTCGATGCTCGCGCGGTACATCAAGGTCAGGTCTCCCCGGTACTCTTCGAATCCGGAAATTCCCTCATAGTCGTTCAAGAAATCTCCACATCCGTACAGGATCAGCCGGTTCCGATGGATCTCGATCGCGAGCGGATGATGCGATGAATGGCCGTGCACGATCGTCGCTCCCGCCAGTTCGATCAAGGCGTGCGCAAATGATCGTCGTTCATTGGGAATCTCGTATCCCCAGTTCGGACCCCAATGAATGGAGGCGATCACAATATCGCCTTCCTGGCTGGATGAAACGATATGTTCTGCAATTCGCGCAGCAGTTCCTTCGGAAAGGTCGGGTAAGAGATTGACGCCAGGACGCTCGGCGGTCGCGGCCCAGCTCCGCGGGGTGCCACTCGTACCATGCGCGAAGGAGAAGACGAGCACGCGCCCCCTGCCAGCGACGTCGATAATTGCCGGGGCGCTCGCCTCCATGGCGTTCCGGCCGGCTCCTGCGGTTTTCACGCCCAGTCGTCGCAACACATGCAATGTTTCAAGTAGGCCCGAAATCCCCCAATCCAGGACGTGATTGTTGGCGAGCGCGCAACAATCGATGCCGGCGCTCACAAGGCATGCGGCATTCTCAGGACTCATACGGTAGTTGATCCCCTTGGGGACGTAAGTGTCACTGCGCGTAATGCTCGTTTCAAGATTGATAAGGCGGGCAGACGGAGGTGCGTGCCTCCACTCCTTGAGCGCGAAGCCCCACGGATAAGACAACTCAACAGGTGCCGGGATTGGCCCATTTACTCTCGCAGCAAGTGCGACGTAGTCTCGCGCCGAGGTGGCATATGCTTCCTGCAATTGCGGATTGCTTGGGTATGGCAAGACTTGGTCGATGCCCCGTCCCAGCATCACGTCTCCGCAAAGGTCGATGGTGATCAATTTCGACAATGTTCTTCTTCGGGCGAAATGTTGATCGTCGGCGACGTCATCCAAAATCGGGCAAGGAGGCGAAATTTGGCCCGAGATTAGCGTCTCCTCCGGAAAGCTATTTTGACAGATATCAAAGGAGCGTGCGGCGTCGTTTGTATCCTTCTCGCGCGAGATAGACCTCTTCAGAGGTGGCTGTCATAGCGACGTGATGGAATGAATGGCATCGACGGGTGCCTCATCTTGCGCAACCCGGCAAGCGGGTGCCGTTTTCTGCAGCGACAGAGTGCGCGTCATGGGGATACTTCGCAGCGGGTGGCCGTATGATTGATCCAATCCTCATCATACGCCTGCTGATCCTTCTTGGTGTTGCGAACGGCACCCCGATCTTTGCACGGAAGCTATTCGGGAACCGCTTCGATACCCCGCTTGATTGCGGCGTCATCTTGCGCGATGGCCAGCCCTTGCTTGGGGTCTCGAAAACCATTCGTGGGCTGTTCGTTTCAATTGTCTGCACTGGAACGGTCGCAGCGGTGCTCAACCTCGGTTGGCGCGCGGGCGTCGTGTTGGCAACGGGATCCATGCTAGGCGATCTGTTCTCAAGTTTCGTCAAGCGGCGCCTTGGATTCAAGGTCCATGCGCAGGCCTTTGCTCTCGATCAGATCCCGGAGGCTTTGTTCCCGCTCCTTCTGCTCAGGAGACAGCTCGATCTCTCCGGTCTCGATATCGCCCTTCCGATCATAGCCTTTGTGATCCTCGAGGTCCTGCTGTCGCGTCTCCTCTTCCGATTGGACATTCGGGATAGACCATACTGACCGCTCGGGCCTCGAGCCAATTAATACAAATTTTTATGTAAATTAAAATAATTTGCAAATTTAATGGGAAAATGTAGCGTGAGGCCGCATTATGCCCTTGCCCAAGAGAGCCCTTATGCCTGGTAACGGGTTTCGGGTTCTCATTCGGAGAAACAACAGATGTCTAATCATCGCCTGCGCAGCGCCGCCTTGGGGGCCACCCTCCTGACCGCATTCGCCCTGTCCGGTCCGGTCGATGCCGCAACGCCGCCCAATACTCTCGTGGTCGCGACCTCGATCGACGATGCGGTCAGCTTCGATCCGGCTGAGGGGTTTGAACTCACGACGGTGCAGTCCTTTAACAACCTCTACCAGCGCCTTGTGCGACCCTCGAAGGCTGATCCGAACAAGATCGAACCGACTCTGGCCGAGTCCTGGGCCGCGGCTCCGGACGGCAAGAGTCTCACTTTCAAGCTGCGCGCAGGAGCGTCCTTTGCGTCAGGCAACCCGGTCCGTCCCGAGGACGTGATTTTCTCATTGTCGCGTGCGGTGAAACTCAACAAATCACCGGCGTTCATCCTGAACGAACTCGGCTGGACCTCCGCCAACGTGGATGGATTGCTGATAAAGGTCGATGAGAGCCATGTGAAGCTCACTTGGCCGGCCGATGTCGGCCCCGGCTTTGCACTTGCCATTCTGACAGCGCCGATCGCCTCCATCGTCGACGAGAAGGTTGCTACAACCAACGCCAAGAATGGCGATTTCGGAAACGAATGGCTCAAGACTCATTCCGCCGGCTCGGGTACCTTTTCGATTGCGGTCTATCAGCCGCATGAAGCGCTGGTCTTCGCGGCCAACCCAAAGGCTCCGCTGGGCGCACCGAAGCTCAACCAGATCGTGTTTCGCAACATTCCCGATCAGGCCGCACGCCGCCTGCTGGTCGAGCAGGGGGATGCGGATATCGCGCGTGGTCTCGGTTCAGATCAAGTGAGCGCGCTCAAGGGCAAGCCCGGTCTCAAAGTCGAGGAAATCGCCTCTGCGCGCACGGATTATCTGCGGTTCAACACGACAAACTCGGCAAACCCGGCGCTCGCCAATCCCGCTCTGTGGGAAGCCGCGCGCTGGCTCATCGATTATGAGGGCATCGCTAAGGATCTGCTGAAAGGATCCGTACAGGTGCATCAATCCTTCCTACCGGAAGGTTTTCCGGGCGCGCTGACCGACAACCCCTACAAGCTCGACATCGAGAAGGCGAAAGCTATTCTCGCCAAGGCTGGCCTGGACAAGGGGCTCACCATCAAGTTCACGGTGTTCAACACCGCGCCGTTCACGCAAATCGCCCAGTCCTTGCAGGAAACTTTCGGCAAGGCAGGCATTACCCTCGACATTCAGCCGGGTGTTGCGAGCGAGGTCTATGCGAAGGGCCGTGCGCGTCAGGATGAAGCGACCTGGCGCTACTGGATTCCGGACTATTTCGATCCGAATTCCAATGCGAGCGCATTCACGCTCAATCGTGGCGGCGACGGACCGAAGAATGCTGCTTGGCAGGCGGGCTGGGTCATTCCCCAGCTGAGCGACAAGACGCAGGCAGCCGTGCGTGAGCAAGATCCGGCGAAGCGCATTCAGATCTATCAAGAACTGCAGCGCGAGGTTCAGACCAACTCGCCCTTCATCTTCACGTTCCAGGGGCGTGACCCTGTCGTGCTTCGTGATAATGTGAAGGGCTATTTCCAAGGCCTCAATGCCGATCAGGTCTATTACGAAGAGGTTCAGAAATAATTGTCGTCTGCCACCATTTCTGATCGTCTCGATGCCGCTGCCCCCCGCCGCCTACCGCGGCGGGGGATGCATTTTGTCGCTCGTTTCTTGCGCTGGTTCGGATTCCTGGCGCTGACAATTTTTGCCCTTTTGCTCGTGACATTCACCCTCACGCGTCTGTCGCCCGTGGATCCAGTCCTTGCAGTCGTCGGCGATCATGCCAGCCGCTCGAGTTATGAACAGGCGCGCCGGGAGTTGGGGCTGGATCGCTCTCTTCCCGAACAGTTCCTGGTTTATGTCAGCCGGGTCGCACAGGGGGACCTGGGGCGCTCTTCTTCAACCGGACAACCGGTGCGTAGCGATCTTGCACGAACGGTCCCCGCGACCGTTGAGCTTGCGACTCTCGCCATTCTCCTTGGAGCCGTTGTGGGTGTTAGCCTCGGCGTCGCTTCAGGCCTGCGCCCAGGCAGCTGGATTGATGGCATCGCTCGTTTCATATCGCTGTTCGGATACTCGGTGCCGATCTTCTGGCTAGGCCTTCTCATGCTACTCCTGTTCTATGCGGCGCTGCATTGGGCGCCAGGACCTGGACGCCTCGACATTGCCTTTCAGTACACGGTCGCACCGTTAACAGGCTTCGTCCTCATCGATACATGGCTATCGGGGCAGGACGGCGCGTTTTTGGATGCGCTTCATCATCTCGCCCTGCCGGTCACACTGCTCGCCTTTCACGCCCTTGCCGGTATCGCGCGGTTGACGCGCACCGCCATCCTCAATGAGGTCGGTCAGGAATACACTGTCGCGGCTCGCGCCAAGGGGGCCAGCGACTGGCGCGTGGTCTTCTCGCATGTCCTGCCCAATGTAGCGGGTACGATCCTCACGGTGATAGCGCTTGCATATGTGAGTTTGCTCGAAGGGGCCGTGCTGACGGAAACCGTCTTTGCATGGCCGGGGCTGGGCCGCTATCTCACCACGGCGATGTTCGCTGGCGACGTTCCCGCCATCCTGGGTGGCACGCTCGTTATTGGGTTGTGCTTCATCACCATCAATTCGATTACGGACCTGCTGGTCGCGCGCCTCGACCCGAGGATCAAGCCATGAGCAATGCTGTCCAGCCGGTTACTTCATGCGGGCCGAAATTCGCGTTTCGCTATCCATCTCTGATGCAGGTTGGCGGCGTCATCGTTGGGCTTGTTGTTTTCGCAGCGCTCCTTGCTCCGCTGGTCGCCCCTTATGATCCCAATGCGCAACAGATGCAGGTCCGCCTTGCTGCCCCTTCTGCTGCTCATTGGCTGGGGACTGACGGATTTGGCCGCGACAGTCTTTCCCGGATCATCTACGGCGCTCGTACGACGCTCTTTCTCGTGGGGCTCATTGCGCTCGTCATGGCCCCGCTCGGCGTGACGATAGGCATAGCCGCTGGTTATTGGGGCGGCTTCGTTGAGCGTGCGCTAATGGCGGTGACCGACATCGTGTTGTCTTTCCCGCGCCTTGTCCTCGCCTTCGCATTTGTAGCTGTGCTGGGGCCGGGTCTCATCAATGGCGCACTCGCGCTGGCGCTCACGAGTTGGCCGGCTTATGCGCGTCAGGCACGCGCGGAGACGGGCACCATTCGCCGCAGTGACTATCTCGCTGCTGCTGAAATGGGTGGTATTCGCGGACCGCGCCTCCTGTTCGGCCATATCCTGCCCATGGTGATGCCATCGGCGATCGTCCGCCTCGCGCTCGATCTCGGCGGCATGATCCTGGCTGCCGCAGGGCTAGGGTTTCTTGGTCTGGGCGTGAAACCTCCGACCGCGGAATGGGGAGCGATGGTCGCGGAGGGAACGCAAGTGATCTTCGATCAATGGTGGGTCGCGGCGATCCCGGGTCTGGCGATCCTGCTGACAAGTCTCGGGTTCAATCTGCTGGCCGATGGCCTGCGTGATCGTCTGGACCCCCGTCATGACTGAGCCGTTCCTCGAAGTTCGCGATTTGAATGTGCGCTTTCGTGACGAAAGCGGTTTTGCTTCGGTGCCTGCGCTTGATGATATTTCTTTCGTCGTTGGGGCGGAGCGTGTGGCTCTAGTCGGGGAATCCGGCAGTGGTAAATCCACTGCGGCTCGCGCCGTCATGGGCCTGCTTCCTCCTTCGGCGAAAGTTGCGGCCAAGAACCTACGCTTCGGCCCGGCGGATCTCCTCTCCCTGGATCATGCGGGATGGAATGCGCTGCGTGGAAGCGGAATGGGGTTCGTTCTTCAGGATCCTCGCTTCTCCCTCAATCCGTCGCGCCGCATCGGCTGGCAAGTCGAAGAGGCGCTCCGTCTCCACACCCGCCTCACCAGAAAAGAGCGTCGGGAGCGCGCACTCGACATGCTGTCTGCTGTCGGCCTGCCCAGTCCGCTCCGGATCTATGAGAGTTTTCCTGGGGAACTGTCGGGTGGCATGGGTCAGCGGGTTATGATCGCCGCCATGATGATCAACCGGCCGAAGCTCCTGATTGCAGACGAGCCGACATCGGCGCTCGACCGTGACCTGCGTGATCAGATTCTCGATCTGATGGGGCGCCTGACGGCAGAACAGGGCGCTGGCCTTCTCCTGATCAGTCATGATCTCCAGCAAGTCACCCGCTTCGCCGACCGGGTGCTCGTGCTCTATCGCGGCAAAATTGTGGATGAACGTCGCGGCCATGAGCTCTCCCATTCCGACCACCCCTATACGCGAACTCTTTGGGCTGCACGCCCGTCAGCAGCGACGTACGGCACGCGCCTGCCAGTGTTGCGCCGCGATTTGGGGACAATGCCATGAAGTCGCCGATCGCAGCCGTTGAGGTGCGGCGCCTCGCAGTGTCCTTCGATCGCAGCGGAGCCTCCGTCGCCGCTGTGCGTGACACCACTTTCTCGGTTTTTCAGGGAGAAAGCTTCGGCCTCGTCGGTCCGTCCGGCTGCGGCAAGTCCACGGTCCTGCGTGTCATCGCGGGCCTGCAGCGCGATTGGACAGGGCGGGTCGCGGTCCATGGGACGGAACTGGTTCCAAGGGCGCGGATGACGGGGCAATTGCGCCGCGATATCCAAATGGTTTTCCAGGATCCGTATGCGTCGCTCCATCCGCGTCACCGCATTAGCCGGGCATTGGGGGAGCCGTTGCAGGTCAACGGCGAGAGCCAGGTGAAAGAGCGGGTCGCAGAAGTCTTGAGCCAAGTCGGTCTCGATCCGACGATGGCGAGGCGCTATCCGCATGAATTATCGGGTGGTCAGCGCCAACGTGTCGCCATCGCGCGCGCTCTTCTCCTGCGACCGAAGCTTTTGCTGTTGGACGAGCCGACCTCCGCGCTCGATGTTTCGGTGCAAGCTGAGATTCTGAATCTGTTGAGCGATCTCAAGGTCACCCACGGCATGACCCTTATTCTGGTTAGCCATGATCCCGATGTGATCGCTCACATGTGCTCGCGCGCAGTGCGTATGGCAGACGGTGCGATTCAGGAGGTGCTCGACCGAACCCGGCTCTCTCATTATGCCTGAGGCGAGATCATCTCGCCTCTCTTCATACTGACTGGGGACCTCTTCATGTCCGGCCTGAACCGCGAACACGCGCGCTCCTTGATGCAGAAGGCGGGACTCGATGCTCTCGTTCTTTTCCAGCCGGAGAACTTCAGCTATGCGATAGGAGCCTCAGGCGGCGTCGCCACGATGTGGCGGAAGGCAGGCGGCGCAATCGCACTGGTGTCGTTCGATCCATCGGAAGCCATGGTTGCGATTGTTTCCGACCTTTCCGCACCTGCTCTGCGGCGGTTCGCACCGGATGTCGATGTGCGGGAGCATCGTATCTGGGTTGATATGGTTGACCTCTCATCGCTCGGGGCAGGTGCTTTGACGCCGGAACGAGTCACGGCGGCCTATCGCGAGCAGGGGCTCATCTATCCTCGGCCTGAACGTTTCGACGTCGCCCGCGTCCTCGATCTGCTACAGTCGGCCTTACGTGAGAAAGGCCTTGAATTCGTGCGCATTGGCGCGGATCTGGAATTTCTTCCCGCGGCGGATTTTCAGATCCTGAAATCGAAACTCCCCAACATCGAATGGGCCGATGGTTCCGACGTCGTCCGCCGGCTTCGTGCCATCAAGTCACCATCGGAGATCGCATACTTGCGGCAGGCCTCCATGCTCGCCGAAGCCGGGCTGAAGCAGATGATCGCCGAAGTGAGAATCGGGGCCTCAGTAAGGGATCTCTCGGAAGCATGGCGCTCCGGCGTGAAGGAGACCGCTGATGCGTCGGACATTCGCGACCTGACAGGGCTTTGGGACTTCATTGCAATCGGCACGGATCCGTGGAGCACGGCGGGAATCGTGGAGGATGGCATGATCATCAAGGCCGACGTGGGATGTCTGATAAACGGGTACTCGTCAGATGGCGCCCGTACATATTCGTTCGGAAAGCCCTCGCTGGTCGCAGGCGACATCTTCCACGCGCTCGCTCACGCCTTTGAGGCGGGCCTTGCCGCGATCCGGCCCGGCGCGACATTCGGGGCGGTTCATGCCGCTACGCTCAAAGAGATGCGTGTAGCAGGTTACGCCGAGTATCATCGTGGCCATTTCGGACACGGCGTGGGTGCAAGCGTTGGCAGCGAAGAATGGCCATTCATTTCGGCCGGGAACACAGAAGTCATCGAGCCGGGCATGGTGCTGGCATTTGAAACGCCATTCTATGCCAAGGGCGTCGGCGCTCTGATGATCGAAGATCAGTTACTGATTACAGAGGCTGGCATCGATGTCATGAACACTCTGCCTCGAACGATCGTGGACTTGTCATAACCAGTCGGCGCGATCTGTCGCGGTCGACTGAATGACAGCGCGGCCGGAACGGTGGAGTATGGGGGTTGCAGGATCCTCTCTCCTCGACAGGGCGCGCTTCCATGGCAGATCTGGACAAGCGCGGTATCCCGCATCCATCGTTAGTAGCCGTGCTCGTCCGGCCCAAAATGACATTTATTCAAGACGACCCCGAGAAAATTGGACTCAGCAGAGAGACTCCGCTCGCAGATATCCACTTCGCCAAGAGTGCTTGCTTCGGCAGCCACCACCAAAATCGCGCAATCGACATTGGGAAGAAGCGCCAACACGTCATCGTTCACCTGCATCGGGGGCAAATCGAAAAGCAAGATGTCCGGCTTCAGGCGGTCTTTCAGGCTTGAGAGGATCCGCGCCGTATCGGGGCTTTGCAGCAGTTCCGCAGCGTAGGAGACAGGTTGGCCGTTGGCTCCGATGGCGAGATTGTCTCCATAGCGAACGAAGGTCTCCTCGATAGAGCTTGCTCCCTTCAGGAATCGTTCCATTGAATAGATCTTCTCGACTCCCAGGGTGCCGCCCACTTGAGGTCGCCGAAGATCCAGGTCGACGAGAACCGTGCGACAGTCCTTGAGGTTGGCGAAGCTGAAAGCGAGGTTTAGGCCGACGAGGGTTTTGCCGCAGCCTTGCGTCGGGGATGTGATGGCGACCGAGGTCCAGTTGTTCTGGCGCAACGTCTTTAGGATCTTCGTTCGCAGAATATCGAATGTGAAATTGGCGTTGTCCGACCTGTCGAGAGTCACAATTCTCTTCTGGGCTACGCGCTTTTTGTCCAGGTTGACCTGCGGCAGCCTCGTCCACATTTCATCCCCTGATGCTCGTGGTGAAGACGACATGGCGACTTCCGGAAAGACGAACAAAGCCTTCTCCCGTTCGGACTTCTCGACTGCGGCTTGCGGGCGTTCCATGGTTTGCGCCTAAATTCTCAATGTGCGGCGGAGCGTCGCTGGAAGGAAAACTAGTCCTTTCGAATGCGTCTCGCCTCTGGTTCGGATGTAAGGAATTGTCGCCAAGGGTTGAATATCCAGCATTTCGACGAGTTCAATCGGGCGTCGAATGGTTTTATTGAATAATTCCAACAACACGATAAATCCGAGTCCGAGCGCTACCCCCGCGACCGAGCTTCCGAACGCGATCCCGAGGCGGTTGGGTCCGATGGCGCGCTGAGGCGGTGTCGCCAACTCCAGGACCGACAACCGTTCTCCCTTTGAGCGTAGTTCGATCTGCTGCCCGGTGGACGCGTCCGCCAGCCGAGCACTCGCCATGTTGTATTGCGCCTGAATGTTCTGCCGCTGTCGTTCTAGCGCGTTCAACCCCATTTCATTGCTGGGTGTTGCGGATATCGATTGGTTTAACTCCGCGAGATCTTGCTTAAGTGCGGTCTTCTCCTGGGCTATGAGCGTTAGTCGCCGGTCCATTTCCATCAGCTGCATATCCATCTCCAGGGGCCTTCTTTTGCCTATCGAGGCGTCGGCTCCACTCGGTTCAGACTGGATCTCTTTCTCAAGCGCGGCGATTTGCGACTGCAGAGCTAAGATGCTCGGACTTCTATCGGAGAATACAGCCCGCTGCTCGGTGAGGATCCTGCGAAATTGCTCCAACGCCTGCTCGGCGGGAGTCAACGAGGTTGTGCCCGAAACGCGGCCAGTGCTCGCGAAAATCTGCACGAGCCTGGAGCGTCCATCTCGAAGAGAGGCCTCCTCACGTTCAAGTTGCAAAAGCCGCTCCTGCAAATTGATCTGCTGAGTGCGGCGAAACGCTAAGTTCTCGGGCAACGCATCCTTGTTCTCATTTTTGAATGCGAGGATCTTGCCTTCCAGTTCGTTGAGCTTACCGCTCAGTTTCTCCGTCTCCTGCTGAAGAAATGACAACGTGTCGCTGGCCTGATCTGTGCGGAGGCGAACATTTCTCTGCAAGATCAATTTGACGAACTCGTTGACGACATTGGCCGAAACGACAGGATCTTGCGCCTTGAAGGACACGGAGAATGCGGTAGCGCCATCTGCCCCACGCGGTGTCTCAAACCGAACGGGATCGATCGTGGTTCTGGAGCGCATATCGTCGACGATGTCATTGGCAGAGAGATTGGGCCGCTCACGATACAGGCCAAGCCGGTCCGCGAGTGCTAGCAGATTGGTACGCGTCATCATCTGCAGTTCGATGACCTGGATCTGCTTGATCATCTCGGCAGGCACTGTTGAACGGACCAGATCCGCCGAGATTTGTGGAGATTCCACGAGGATCCTCGCGTCCGCGCGGTAGACGGGCGGCAAGACATAGGCGATTCCGAATCCGATCGCAGAAACCAAAAGGGCGATCACGATGAAATAGGGAAAGCGCCGAAGAAAAATCGAACGGTAGAACCGGAGGTCGATATTACCCATTACAAGCTCGCTGAACTCAGAATTACCCGTCTGTATCAGATCGAAATGCCTATCCGTTTCTCGATAGACATCACCAATCCGCCATGAGGAAAGGCATCATCGAATGCATTTTCGACAAGGATGCAGCGGCACGCATTGCTCAGTCCACTTTTGAAGAGAACCCTATGCTCTTATATCCGGAAATCTCCGTGTGGTTATAGAGCACAATCTTATACCCGGGAGCTCCAGAAGTATTAACCCGAAGGTATGAGGTTGTCGCTCCTTTGCGGATGGTCCATCATCTGGGCCAGCATTGTTCGGCCGACAAGCTGATTGGCCGTTTGATTTGGGCGGATGACCGTAACGATGTGGACTTCAGATAAAGTTGCGTGGAAATATGCAAAGCTGACGCTTGCGGGGGTAGCTTTCGCCATCGCGCTTCCGGGCTTTGCACATGCTGATCGCTATCCACTTGCGCCGCAAACGAAGTTGCGCGTCACGGTGGTGCAATGGATTCCTTCAAAAGGAGAGTATCAGAAGTGGGAGCCGGTCGGCGGCGAATACGTCGTTTCTGCTGCGGGCACCATTGCTCTGCCATTGGTGGGGTCGATGGATGTTGCGGAGTTGGACAGTGCCGAGCTCGCGACTGAAATTGCCGAACGACTCAAGGCCAAGACCGGTCTGATCAATACTCCCGATGCGACGGTGGAAATTCTTGAATACCCGCCGATCTACATGGTGGGAAGCGTGACGACGCCGGGAGGATACCAGTTCAAGCCGGGTATGACCGTGCTTCAGGCGCTGGCGCTCAGCGGTGGCAGATACAGGTCCAGCACTGAGGGCGGCTCGAAGGGCGAAATCGGCATGCTCGGCGAGTTGCAGGAAGTTCACAACGATATCTTGCGGACGCTCGGTCGGATCGCGCGGCTGCAGGCCGAAAGCGCAGATGCGAAAGAAATACACTTTCCACGCGAGTTGACGGGGAGCTCGGACGATAAGGTCTCGGCAGAAATTATGACCCAGGAGCAGATTATTTTTTCGACGCGCAAAAACGGCCTGCAACGACAACTGGACAATCTCTCCGAACTACGAAGCCTGTTTTCCTCGGAGATCGAGATTCTTGGAACCAAGACCGAGACACTCGACAAAGGAATCAAGCTCGTGGAAGACGAACTGGCGGGTGTGAAATCCCTGGTCGAGCGTGGCATAGCGACGGTTTCGCGGCGGTCGGAGCTGGAGCGCGCCGTTGCCAGTCTGCAGTCGAACAGGCTCGATGAAGTGACCGCCGCGATGAGAGCTCGCCAGAATCTGAGTGAAGCGACGCGAAATTCGCTGAGCTTGCGCGATAAACAGCAAACGGACATCTCAACGGATTTACAAGAGGCGCAGGCAAATCTTGATCGGCTGAAGATCAAGGAGGACGTTCTCAAAAAGGTCCTGATCGTCAGCGGCTCATCAATGGCGAACGATCGTCAAAACGAAGATACGGCGGAGCCAAGTCTGTCCTTTACCGTCGTCAGACGAGTCCAGGGGAGGATAGAGGAAACGGTGGCATCGGAATCGACGCCGCTTCTGTCAGGTGATGTGGTCAAAGTCACCATTAACCAACGATCGAGGCCACGAGCGACCGCGTTCACAGAGGGGGCTCCGTCTCAATAGAATCTGTTGGTTATACTGGCCGCCCTTCTTCCCTGGCGTAAGCAGGTGTGGCGAACGGAACGTACCTCGGCGCGAACGCACTCGTTACGTATGGATTGTCATCAGGCGGCTAGGCGATTTGATCATTTCCATGGGCAACTTCCGGCGTTCGATAGGGGTAAGTCGCAATTGCAAATCGGTCTCGGGTCGCTTTGCGGCATCATTGGCCAATCCCGAGGCAAGAGCTCACAGAAACCATGGACGATCTGAAGCTCGCCGTACCCCGTCACCACCATTCGTCGTTGCCGATTACGCGGGCTGCGAGCGCGGAGGCGTCGGAGTTCAGTGTGCCGGATCGAGCGACTGATCGTTCTGCTCCGGCGGAGGTCACCTCAAAATTATGCCGGCGGTGGCTCAGAAAATGCTCACAGCGAACAGGCCGGTCGCGACCCATCAGGTTTCGATTGGCAGGGTGGGATTCCTAAATGAATAAAATCTCAATCGTCATCATCAATTATAAGACCGTTGATCTGACCATCGAATGTGTAAACTCGATACTTTCGGCAGATTTCATCAACTTCACCGTTGAAATCATCATACTGGATAACGATTCACAGGACGGATCCTTTGAGAGACTTAGCTCGCTGTTCCCGATCCTTAAGGTCGTGCCGCTTGAGAGGAATATCGGCTTTGCCGCTGCGAACAATCGCGGTGTCGAGCTGGCGACGGGGGACTATGTTCTCTTTTTGAATCCTGACACCGTCGTATTGCCTGGAGCGCTCGAAGCGCTTTGGTCTTTTGCGCAGCGTCGGCCTGAAGCGGGTGCGTGGGGTGGCCGCACCTTGTTCGGTGACGGATCGTTGAATCCGACCTCCGTCAGCTCGTTTGTGACGCTGCGAAGCACCCTGTATCGCGCCGTCGGACTATCAATGATCTTCAGCAGGAGTCCCGTCTTCAACCCGGAGGTTTATCCTAGATGGAAGCGGGACACGGAGCGGGCAGTCGATATTCTATTCTTCTGTTTTGTTCTCGTCCGCATCGATGTGTGGCGAAAACTTGGTGGGTTTGATGAACGGTTCTTTATGTTCTGTGAGGACGACGATATCTGTTGGCGGATGCGTGCGGCAGGTCTTGATCGCCTGTTCACTCCCGAAGCCTGCATTGTGCATTATGGCGGGGCCTCTACGCCGAGTCGACCAGCCCGCATCGCAATGATCCTGGCCGCCCGCCTTCTTTGGATAGAGCTGCATTGGAAACCGTTGTCCGCGCTGACGGCGCGGATGATCATTCAAGCTGGCGTGTTCGGGCGTATGCTTTTCGATCGACTGACGAGCTGGCGGAGCAACGGATCCGCGACTTGGGAAGAAGTTTGGGCTGAGCGAGCGGTCTGGGCTCGCGCTCCGAAATCATAAGGACGGCCCCCCACAAGCCTTGAGGACAAGCCAGGATGGATGATGTGATGTTGAAGTCTGTGGTATCAAAGTCCATTCCGTATCCGATCATAGAGCTGTCGCGCCGCGCTCTGTATTTCGGATTTTCTCATAAATGCTACGTGTGCGAAGCCCATGTGCGCAGGTTTCTCCCGCAAGGCTACGGCTACGCTCTGCTGGAGCGCCTCCAGGTCGTTGGGGGAATGTACAAGGTCGACGATTGTTGCCCGGTGTGCCACGCCAGCGATCGGGATCGCCTGGTCAAATTCTATCTTGAACGGCACGTCTTCAACGGAGAGGGCTCGGCTCGCACGGTCACGCATATCGCGCCTGAGAAGGGGCTGACCAAATATATCGCGCGCAAGGCGGGAGCGCGTTACGTTGCCGGGGATATTGAGCCGCAGCGCTACCGCCATTTGAATTCGGTTCGTCGGATGGACCTTCTAGATATCCCACTGGAAAGCGGGTCAATCGATGTCTTTGTGTGCAACCATGTGCTCGAACATATTGTCGATGACATATCGGCAATGCGTGAGATCCGTCGCGTGCTCTCGCCCCGAGGCATAGCCATCCTGCAGGTTCCACTGTCGCTTAAACTCAAGGAGAGCATCGAGGGCGACGGTTCCGAACCCGAGGACGAAAAGATACGCCTCTATGGTCAGCGCGACCATGTTCGGATCTATACGGAGGCCGATTACACAGCGCGACTTGAGGCAGCCGGATTCCTTGTCGAGCATTATAGCGCCTTTGACGTCGACCATGTCGCTGCAACGGAGCTGCGGCTCAATCCGCTAGAGGTTCTGCACATTTGCAGGCCAAACCAAGCGGTACGGCTGTGAACCAAAAAAGGTCCGCCGACATCGCGGTGATCATCCCGCACTACAATGACCGTGATCGATTACATCGGTGTCTGACGGCGCTCGTCGCTGATCCAGAGATTGGCAAGGCTGACATCGTTGTGGTTGACAACAATTCCGACCAGGATCTCACGCCACTCCGTGAATTATTTCCGTCTGTCAGATTCTTCATCGAAACCCTACCGGGTGCGGCGGCTGCTCGGAATCGTGGCGTCCGCGAGACATCCGCGCCGATGCTGTTCTTCACGGATGCAGACTGCGTGCCACAGGCGGGCTGGGTCGCGGCGGGACGGGCCGCGTTGGATACTTCCGATATCGTTGGTGGCGCGGTTGAGCTTTTTGACGAGACGCCACCGCCGCGAAATGGCGCGCAATCCTTCGAAGCGGTGTTCGCATTTAACCAGAAATACTATGTCGAAAAAAAGGGCTTCTCGGTCTCGGCCAATCTGCTCACCTGGCGCCATGTTTTCCAGGACGTGGGGGACTTCCGCCCCGGCGTGTCGGAGGACGTGGATTGGTGCCACCGCGCGCGGAAGCGGAAATTCTATTTGATTTATGATTCCAGCGTACTGGTGACCCATCCGACTCGCGCAAATATGAATGAATTGAGGAAGAAGTGGCGGCGGGTGGTCTGTGAGAGCTTCGAGTTGCAGGCGGGGCTGCCCTTTCCACGCGTTCGCTGGGCTGTACGTGCAGGCTTAGTGCTCGCGTCACCTATGCTTGACCTGCGCAAGTTAATCTTGAGCAATCGCCTGCGGACACCCAAGGAGAGGGCCGCCGGAATCATCGCCTTGTTTTACCTTCGTGCTCTGCGCGCTGGCTGGATGGTTCGCCAAGTCTTTGGCTGGCCCGTCTGACAAAGGCGTGCTGTCTAAGTTGCTGAAGCAATCCCACCATCGCTCGTGTGTCCAGGACTCTTCGGACAGTTGTACTGGTCGCGTCACCATCTCGGTCGGAACTGGATTAGCCCTCGCACCGCTAGAACACGACCTGCGGAGGTCGTCGACTTTTCTGATGCGCCAATGTGCTTTCCCGATGGTGAACAGCGTACTCTTCCGCATTTTCGTGGCGACATCAAGCCTCCGTTGGGTCCGCGAATCTTCGCAAAACCGGACCCATCCAACCAGCAGATATCGGGATTAAGCGCCTAGGGCATCTTGCCGTCTGCGCTCTCGATGTTTCCGGAGATGGTGGGGTTGCTGTTCTTGACGTAGTAATATCCCCAGCCGCCCTTGACCACGTAGTTGTTGGTGAAGGAGACGCCCGAGATGGGCGAGCTGTTGAAGTGGCCGTCGGAGTAGATCGGGAATCCACCGCCGGCGAGGTAATTGCCGTCGACCTTGATGTTCGAGGCCGCGCCCCAGTAGTTGTCGATCATCACCGCGGAGACACCCGGCTGATTGTTGATGACCGTGTTGTGGGTGACCGTCACGTTGGACTGGCCGCCGTCGATCTGGATACCATCGTAGTGCGGTGCGCCTGACGCGTTGAGATCGTGGATGTAGTTGCCCTCGATCCGGGTGTCGTTGCCCTGCACGTTGATGCCGTTTTCGACATTGTAGATGTTGTTGCGCAGGAATGTTCCCTGGCCGGCGATGCCGCTCGAGCCGTCGTTGTTGCTGCCCGTGCCGTTGATTTCGCAATCCTGCACGACCACGCCGATGAGGCCCGACTTGATGTTGACCGGAGCATAGCCGGAAGACGTGATGATGCTGTTCTTCAGCGTCACGTTCGCGGCCTGGATGTTCACCTGGCCCTTGATATTGAGACCCTCGACGATGGTTCCGACCTCCGTGACCGTGATGCCGCCCGACGGCGTCAGAATAACTCCAGCAGGAACACCCGTATTCGAAGCATTGGGGAAGCCAGGAGGAATCGGACGCGATTGCGAAGATGTTCCGGCGACGAGTTCGACGACCCACCCAGGCAGCGAAGCGCTCTCCTCAGTCCTCGCGGATCCAACCGTCCCAGCATCAACCGGCCAAGCGATGAATGAGCACGCGGCGATTGAAAGCCTCGCACTTCCGGCTAAGCAAGCGTCACCCAAGAGTGAAGGATGGCTGTATTGCCGACGTTGCTGACGCAACCGCAGCGCGAGGATTTCGATCATGTCGCATATATCCTCTTCATTCCGTGCAGATCATTTGAAGGTAGTGCCTGGGGACGTCTCGGGAAGTGAGTTTTCGACATCCGGACGCCCCGCACCGTTGCTCTTTCGTGTGAGAGCATCGCTCCATAACTTTACCATATCCCCGGCGCCAACGCTGCATATCTCGGAAGAATAGGCGCAGTACTTATTTCGGGTCCTTTGCAGCGACACGCAAAGGGCAGACAATGAGGGTGCGAATAATGTGGTCTGCTTAGTAGGAGGTCTTCATGCTTTCCTGGCAAAAAATCCTTCCTGCAGTGGTAGCACTTTGCGCCTTAACGGTCGCGACTGCCGCTACAGCGGGGTCGTCAGATCGCGCGTACCGTCCTGGTTCAGGCTGGGGGCATGACGGCTGGGGACATGGCGGCGGCTGGGGCCACGGCGGCGGGTGGAGCCACGGGGGATCCAAGGGAGCACCTGGCCCGATCGCGGGGGCTGGATTGCCCTTCCTTCTCATCGCCGGCGGATATGCATTGGTTCGCCGGTACCGCAACCGCAGTCCTGCGGAATGACCTGAGCAATGCCTTTAGACGGGCAGCCCCCATACCCTGGGCCTCCAAGAGCGGGGGCCTTCCCCGCGCCGAACGCTGCAGAGGGGGGGACACCAAATTTGCGGCGCGCCACCGGCTCGTCTGTCTCACGCAACGAGCTGTTCGCCGGGCTGGTCGTGGTAGGGTTCGCCAACGGCATCAGCGAGCGCGTCATCGCCTCCGTGACGGAGAACGGAGCCACGGCAGCGCTGCTGAGCACTTTTGATATCAGCGTCATCGTCTGGGGTGCCTTGGCGATCGCCGTAGCATTCCTGCTCCGCTCGCCCGCGCAGTCGATCTCTCATCTGGATCGAGTCGTTACTACTTGTGCGCTGATCGCCTTTCTGACGCCCATTGCGCCGCTGAGTTGGTTGGCTATGTCGGTTCTGGCAATCTACATTCTTCGGACATCTGTAAACCCAACCTTTCTCCATCGAGGAGCATGGATACTCCTCGCGCTGACAATCCCAATGTTTTGGGGGCGGCTTCTCTTCGCGATGCTCAGCGATCTGATTCTGCAGGGCGATGCGGCACTGGTCGGATGGGTCCTGGGAACACCCCGCGTCGGTAACGCGATTCAGTTCGCCGACGGGGAGGGTTATCTCTGGATCGCGCCGGCCTGTTCCTCTCTGGCCAATATTTCCCTGGCGATCCTGTGCTGGGTCACGCTCGGCAAAGTTTTAGGCCGGCCAAGTTCCCTGCGGGATATCGTGTGGGTGCTTGTTGCGTGCGCGGCGGTTGTCGCCATCAACGTTACGCGCATAAGCCTGATCGGGCTGTATCGTGAACATTTCGAGCTGATCCATGGCCCCGTGGGCTCGACAGTGGCCAGCTGGATCATTCTCGCGGTAACCGTTGGCGTTTGTCTTATCGGGATGCGACGTGAACTTCCGGCTCGTATTTAGTGGAGCCTTCTGCATCGTGCTGGCTGTGAGCTTGGCGCTCAAGCTCCCAGGCAACACCGATATTGCAGTGGCCAAAGAAAGCGCGGTCCCGCGTGAAATCGCAGCCCTTCTTGAGCACCAGGGGTTCCAAGTGAGTCAGGATAACCCCGACAATGACCTGACCTGGGTGGCGGGCAATGCCGACGCTTGTTACGTCCTAGTCGCGCCGGTAGCGCCGCAGGGTTGGCATCAAGCACTGGTCGCTCAGGTGGCCGCAGGCAACCTGCTCTTCTACTTCTTCGAGGGTCAAACATATGCCGAGCAGCCGACCATGCGGACGCGGGGACACTACTATTGGAGGAAGCTGAATCGCTATCTTGGGTTGAGCGCACCTGATCGCCCCGTCCTCGCCGCCGTCGCCACGCCGACCTGTGAGAACCTGCCACTGCGCGAACTCGCCATGCTGACAGAAAAGTAGCCTTGGCGTCGAAGCGATCCAGCGGCTAAGCAACTCCAGATACAGTCAGACCGCGCGCTTGAGTGCCGCCGATAACGAAACGGCCCCGGCTAATTGCCGGGGCCGCTCTTGGTCGGGCGTCGATCAGATCACGAAGAAGTGGTCTGCCGTCATCTTGAGGTACTTGTCGAGCTTCGCGAACTCTACCGCCGGCGCTTTACCCGTGCCGTCCGGATCGTAGTACAACACACCAGTCTTGTTGTTGTAGATGATCCGGTCGGAGGCATCGTGCGCCTTGGCGCCAATCCAGAAGGCATCCTTGCTCAAGGTGCCCGTGGAAAGGGTCGAGAAGATGCTCTTCGACAGATGGATCATGTCATCCTTGACAGTGAAGTCGGTGATCTTGTCGACATTGGTCCTGCCGTTCAGCTTCGTATCGAACACGAAGGCATCCTTGCCTGCGCCGCCGGTGAGGATGTCATTGCCACCCTTGCCCTTGAGCACGTCATTGCCCGAGGTTCCCTTCAGCACATCGTTGCCCGAAGTCCCCACGATGACCTTGTCGGTCGGCTTGGGATCGGGCTTGGGATCCGGAATGGGAGTCGGATCCGGAACGGGGGTCGGATCCGGCGTCGGGTTGGGGGCGGGATTGTGACCGGGGAACGAGCCGTCTGCGCTCTCGATGTTTCCGGAGAGGGTGGGGCTGCTGTTCTGGATGTAATAATATCCCCAACCGCCCTTGACCACGTAGTTGTTGGTGAAGGAGACGCCCGAGATGGACGAGCTGTTGAAGTGGCCGTCGGAGTAGATCGGGAATCCACCGCCGGCGAGGTAATTGCCATCGACCTTGATGTTCGAGGCCGCGCCCCAGTAGTTGTCGATCATCACCGCGGAGACACCCGGCTGGTTGTTGATGACCGTGTTGTGGGTGACCGTCACGTTGGACACGCCGCCATCGATCTGGACGCCGTCGTAGTGCGGTGCGCCTGACGCGTTGAGATCGTGGATGTAATTGCCCTCGATCCGGGTGTCGTTGCCCTGCACGTTGATGCCGTTTTCGACATTGTAGATGTTGTTGCGCAGGAATGTTCCCTGGCCGGCGATGCCGGTGGAGCCGTCGTTGTTGCTGCCCGTGCCGTTGATTTCGCAATCCTGCACGACCACGCCGGTGAGGCCCGACTTGATGTTGACCGGAGCATAGCCGGAAGACGTGATGATGCAGTTCTTCAGCGTCACGTTCGCGGCCTGGATGTTCACCTGGCCCTTGATGTTGAGACCCTCGATGACGGTTCCGGCCTGCGTGACCGTGATGCCGCCCGACGGCGTCAGAATAACTCCAGCAGGAACACCCGTATTCGAAGCATTGGGGAAGCCGGAAACGGTAGGTGTAGCACTGACCATACTAAATCGCCCCTTGTTGTAGGTTATTAAATGATATTTGAGTTTATGTTGAGCAAACAAAAGCGACTTCTAACCGATGCGCAACCTTAGTTAGAACTTGATGTCGACCCAACCAACCAATGAGCGTGCCAAGAAAACTATTCCTTGGTGCGCCAAAGCCGAATACACTGTACTGCAAAGCTAAATCTTGTGATTGTTGGACAGTTTTTTGACATTTCAGCCCAATTTGGCTGGAATAGAGAGGTTTTGCAGCGTGATAGGTGGGAAAGTGGCCATATGATGGCAGGCATTTGGCATTTTGATTATGATTTGCTGGGGCAAATATGGTCTTTAGACTAAACTTACTGATGGATCGTGAGTATAATCGAATTTAAACCTACCGTTACATCATGTTGCTCCAGCGGGTTGCTGGCCGGGCATCGTAACTCCGGCATTGCAGCGCGCTTCTCTCATTTGTTCGGTTTCCGGCGATGAATAGCGCGCTATGAAACATGCCAAGCGTGCCGCAACCGGATGAGATCCTCGACATGGCAATCAGAATGTTTTTTCGGTCGGTTGCGTGGCTGCTTGTGTTAGCCGTCGCGGCCTTCAGTCTTTTGCCGATCCAGTTCCGACCAGTCACCGATGCCCCCGCCGACTTGGAGCGGCTCGCGGCCTTCGCAATGATTGGGGGAGCGTTCTATCTCGGGTATCCCAAACAGCGCCTTCGCATCGTCCTGCTGGTGATCGGGATAGCGGGGTTGCTTGAGGCCGCTCAAAACATTGTCCCAGGCCGGCACGGGCGTCTCCCCGATGGCATCGTTAAAGCATCGGGCGCCATTCTCGGCGCGGCTATCGCCATGGTCATCGACCGAGAAATCAAGCGGCGCAAGCGACCTTAGTAGGGATCGTCACTCGGACTGCGTAGTCTGAAGCCGAATAGACACGGCCGGTCTACAGGCTTCGAAGGCGGGGTGCGAAGCTCTGGGGAATGTGTCGAGTGCGAACGCCCACAATGGCGCCGCGGTCTCCGCACAGTGGCCTAACTAAGAGACAGCGACAACAATCACGGTGTTCAAACCCGGCGAAGCGCCGCAGTGCCCATTTCGCTTAAACCCCCACCTTCCGACGACGCCAGCGGCGCGCTAGTTCCGAGAGCCTTAAGGCGGCAGCCGAAGGAGCCCATAACGGATGCAGCGGTAACGAAGTCATTCCAAGCCGTTTTCGACGAGCAAGCGCTCGCCCCGATTTGGTGTCTCGCACGCCCGCATCGACCTCATGAGCAAATCGTTCATATTCATCAACGGGAAAGTCGCGAAAGCCGCGCGCGTAAGCGTAATTTGCGTAATCCAACGCATGACGCGCCACCGTACGGCGTGCGGTCTGGAAAAGCTGGTCTCTTTCTGGCAGGTCGTGCCCTGCGCCAGAAAAAACGGCTTCGAACGATTGCCACCGCTGCCTCAAATCAATGAGCTTGCCGTGCGCCGTACCGGACTTAAAGACTTGCTTGTTCATATTAACGGCATGATCTCGATAGTAAGCTTGATCAACACCGATCAGGAAGCCGATGTCGGATACAGCAGCGGCCCGAAGCCACATCTCGAAATCGCCGGCATGCGGCAAGTCCAATCGATAGCCGCCGATTGCGCGGAGAGTCGAGGTTCGCATCACGACCTCGGGAGAGGAGATTACGTTGTACCCCGAACGGCAGCGCGCCCGAAGCCAATCCACTCCCGACCAGATAATCCACTCAGTCCCGCTCGTTCTTGCAGTGGGTAGCTCGGACCCGAATCTGATGGCGTTGCCGTAGACCATCCCGACCGAACTCTCGGCGACCAGAAGCGTCGCGGCCCTTGTCAGGGCACCCGGTGTCAGGAGGTCATCTGCCGACAGCAATGCGACGAACTCGCCCGTGGCGGCTTGCAGGCCGTCATTGTATGTCGTGATGGCGCCCTTGTTGGTGAGGTGCCGAATGATCTTGACGCGAGAATCCCCACACGCAATCGCGTTGGCGATATCCAAACTATCGTCGGTCGACTTGTCATCCACGATAATGATCTCAAGGTCGATACCTGGCTGTTGACGGGTTGCGCTCTCAACGCATTGCCGCAGATACCGGCCATAGTTGTAAACGGGAATGACGATGGTTACGGACGGAACACGATTCATCTGTTGAACCGGGCGGACTCGCCCCCCCGTCCCAACTAAGGACAATCGGCTCAGCAGATCAGGCATGTTGTTGACCTTCCCGGACATTCATATCTTTTTGCTATGCCTGGACAGCTTTCCTGAAAGCTGCATCGACGCTCGCTCCGGCAGCATCCCATGTCGCGGAGCGTACGCTCGTTGCCGCCGTCTCGGATAGCGACTCGAAACCTGGATCAGTAACGAGCGCTTCCAGCTCCATTGCGAGGGCATGAGGGGTCGGTGGCGCATAGCGGACAAAGGGATTGTCCAAGACAATGCGGTTGTGATTGGCGTCGTTGACGACCGGAATACACCCGGCTGCAAGCATTTCGTGAGGCACCAACGAAACGTTCGTCAGGGACAGGCTCAAACCTGCGAAACACCGGTTGTATACCGTGTTCAACTGGTCCGGCGTGACGAGACCATGGTCGATGAACTCGAACGGGAGATGCCCTATCTTGTCGCCGTATAGATGGAGTTCGATTTCGGGGCGTCGCTTGGCCAGGATTTCAA
Organism: Microvirga alba; assembly: GCF_015694465.1. Taxonomy (GTDB): domain Bacteria; phylum Pseudomonadota; class Alphaproteobacteria; order Rhizobiales; family Beijerinckiaceae; genus Microvirga; species Microvirga alba. Next base: position 263,476 of record NZ_JADQDO010000004.1, on the reverse strand, counting down.
GAGCCATGATACCAAGCTCGAAGCCGCGACGGGGAGCGCCGCTTCGGGCATAATAAGCGATGCCCTTGCGCTTGGAATCGGGCAAACGGCAATAGCGCGACGTGTCGCAGCCGAATTCAAAATAGTCGGCCGCCATCCCGAATTCCGTATGGAGCTTTTCCGCCAGCCACCGGCCCGCCGTGATGGCATGGAAGCCCATGCGATAAGTATTCTCGGCCAGGATACTGGCGGCGCTGACGGCGTGGAAGTGAGGTTCGAAATCTTGAACGAAGTAAAAGCGTTTACCCATGCAGGCTGCATTGAAGACCGGATAGGCGGTCGGCCAGCTGGTGGCCACCACCGCATGCGCGTCCTCCATCGTGTCGTCCACATTGGCCACTGGGCCAGCGAATCCATAGTAATGGCGTATGATCCCCTCATAATATTGATGGTCGCCCCGATAGGGGTCGTAGAAATAGACGCGGTTGACGTAGCCGTTCTTTTCCAGATGTCCGATGATGCGAAAGATCGTCGTGTGTCCCCCTGATCCCGCGGCGGCGGGAAGCATCACCCAATTGATGACGATCGGCTCACCGGGCTTCGCCCTCCCACTCGAGGCGTGAAGGGGGCGCGTCAGGTCCGCCGCAATGACATCCTCAGGGCGGACGGGCCACATCTCGGCTTTAGGCTTGATCCAGGAAGCAAGAACCGTCCTTGCCCGGTCGCTGATCCCGCGCTGTCCTTCCGACCGCCAGATTTTCCGGACCTGGCGGAAGCGGCGTGCGATCTGAGGGGCTGCTTGGCTGATCATATCCACGTCGCTCCGATCCTCACGCCGCAGCTACCGGAACATGCAGCATCCAGCTGGAGGCGGATACGATAGGTCCGACGGACCTTGATCTCGCGTCATGGGATGCAAAGGCCGCTGCGGGGAGGGAATGCTGAAATTCCTTGTGGCTGTGCGTCAGATTGTATCCTCCTGTGCATCATAGCGTTTTAGGCTGCGAGGCGGATTTTGACCATTTTCCCGTTTGGTTTTGCGGCGGATCGATAGGGGTAAGTCGCAATTGCAAATCGGTGTCGGCGCGGATTGCGGCATCATCGGCGTCTGGTGTCGAAGCAAAGGGCTGACTGCCACATGGATGATCCGAAGTTTGCCGTGCCCGACCGAAACATCCCCTCGGCGCCGATGCTCGCGCAGGCGGTGCATCGCCTTTCCGACCGGGTGCGGTCGGTGGATGTGCCGGATGTACGAGATCGGATCGAGGACCTGATCGCGCTGGCCCAGCGAGGCTTGCCGCAGATGTCGGTCGGCGGCGGCTTCGCCCAGACCGTCCGCGCGATTGACGGCCCTTTGGGACGGACGGTGCGGCCGGAGGGCGACAATCTCCGGTATGCCGCCATAGTCGCGCTCGGTGTGGCGCAGGTCAGCGAAGATGGGCAGCGGCAGATCCTCGACGGTGCCACGGCCGCTACGCTCGCGCGGATCGCTGCGCAACAGGCCGCGCAGAGCGACGATCTTGGCGCTATCGCGCTCGCGGCCTGGGCCGCAGCGGAGGTCGCGGCGGTCCATGCGGCGGATCTCTTGGAGCGGCTGCGCTCGGTGCTTGCGACAAACAGGCCGATCTCGACCGTGGAATGCGCCTGGGTGCTGACAGCGGCGCTTGCGGCGCGGCATCTCGCGGATACGGACGCGCTCAGTGCGCTGGCGGCGAACCGGCTCAAGGCGGCGCAGGCCGCGAGCGGACTTTTCCCGCATATGCTGCCGGCAAGCGCCAGCGGCCGGTTTCGGGCGCATGTGGGTTGCTTTGCCGATCAGGTCTATCCGATCCAAGCGCTGGCTCGGTTCTCGGTTGCGCTGGGGGACACGGCGGCTTTGGCCGCGGCAGATGCGTGCGCCGCGCACATCTGTGCCTGTCAGGGGCCGGCGGGGCAATGGTGGTGGCACTACGACACGCGCCACGGCGGGACCGTAGAGGGCTATCCCGTCTACAGCGTCCACCAGCACGCGATGGCGCCGATGGCGCTCCTGGACCTCTGGGAAGCGGGTGGAGCGGATCACCGGCGGGCGATCGTCAAGGGGCTTGAATGGCTCGACACACATCCCGAGGTGGGTGCCGATCTCGTCTGCGAACGGAACAACGTGATTTGGCGTAAGGTCGGCCGCTGGGAACCACGCAAGGCGAATCGCTCAATCAGCGCGGTTACGACCGCGCTGAAATCCGGCCTGCGGATGCCCGGTCTCGAAACGCTCTTTCCGCCGACCCGGGTCGACTATGAGTGCCGCCCCTATGAACTCGGGTGGCTCCTCTACGCTTGGCTCGCAAGCAATGTCGTGGAAAATTTGCGCGCCGCACACTGCGCGCCTGTGGCTCGCCTTCAACCCCGTCCGCAGCCGCAGAGCAGTCGACGGCTTCTCTTCGGCCTCTATCTCGACCCGTTGCGGATGGATGATGTGGTTGCGCGGTGTCGCGACGCCCTCGCAAGACGCAGCACGCTTCTTCTCGGTGTGCTCAACGCGGCCAAGGTGGTCAAGCTGCGCAAGGACCCGGCGTTGCGCGCCTCGCTCCTCGAGTGCGACCTGCTCCTCGCCGATGGTCAGTCCGTCGTATGGGCGAGCAAGCTCCTTCGGCGTAGGCTCCCTGAACGAGTGGCTGGAATTGACATTTTCGAACAATTGCTCGGGCTCGCGCATCGCGAAGGGCGCTCCGTCTACTTGCTTGGCGCCCGGCCGGATGTCCTCCAATTGCTCGAAGCGCGCTTGCAGGAGCGGTTCCCCGGCCTGAAGATCGCAGGCCGCAACGACGGCTATTTTTCCGACGGTGACGGCGCGAGAATTGCTGCGGACATCCGCAATTCCGGCGCGGATATGCTGTTCCTTGGAATGGGCTCTCCCAAGAAGGAAATTTTTCTGGGCTCATTCAAGGATGTCCTTGATGTGCCGATTCTGCACGGAGTAGGCGGGTCATTCGACGTTTTGGCCGGCGTTACAAAGCGTGCGCCCATCCATTGGCAGCGGATTGGTATGGAATGGGCGTTCCGCCTTCTGCAAGAACCAGGCCGAATGTGGCGACGGTACCTCACCACGAACGCGGGATTCGTGATGTTGACGGTTCGAGAGCTCGTTTACCCGTCGCCGCCCTTCGGCTCGAGTAGCGGTACGGCGGCCGGAGACAGGCCATAGTATGCAGCCTCGCGTCAAATGGATAGGCAGCCGTTCAGCCCGGCTCGCGAATACACCGACGCAGGTTGTAGGGACAGGTCGGCGCGGGCTTGGATCGAGAAAGAACGAAATCGTTGCAGGCCCTCTGGATGGGCTGATTTCCGAGCGACTGCGGCGCAAAATACTGCCTTGGCCAGCCTCCCTATTTATCATCGCCCTTATCATCCCCTGGATCATCCAGGTCGGCCCAGCGTGGTTGTCTCTCGACAGATTCGTTCTGCTTGCGACGCTGGTGCTGTTGCTTGTCATTTGGGCCACGGGAAAAGCCGGAAAGATCAGGGCCGCTGACATTGCGTTGGTGCTGTACTCGCTCTGGTGTGCGCTCGGGCTCTTCATTCTTCATCCCTGGGGCGTGGCCCTCCAGCCCGCTGCCATTATCTTCATTGAGACGGTTGGGTCATATCTCATCGCCCGATGCTACATTCGCGATGCAGAGAGGCGCCGCAGAGGATGTCATTCATGAATCCACAACACCGATTTGAAGCCACGTCTGCAAGATTCCAGTCGGCTGCACATAAATTGCGATGGGGGATTCGCACAGTCGGCGTTGCGGATACGCTACGCGGAGCTGCCAGGATGATAACGCTTCGTCTGAGGAGCCCACCGAGGTCTGAAATTTCGCTCCGATCGGGTTCTGTTCTCGAGTTCGAATACCCAAGTCAATTCCCGCCTGCACTGGTCATGTTCGGCGATTTGATTGATCCCGAGTTTTCATTTCTGAGCCACGTTTCACGTCCCGACTGGGTCGTCGTGGATGTTGGAGCAGCAATCGGACAATTTGCTGTGTTTGCTGCAACCTTGCCGTCCGCGATCGTGCACGCCTTCGAGCCGAGTGCGGCCAATGTCGCGACACTGCGGCGAAACGTCGAGAGAAATAGAGTTGTCGAGCGAGTGAAGATCCATCAGTTGGCGCTGTCAAACGCCGATGGGGAATCGACCTTTGAGGCTACCGAGCGCACCTGGATGGGCAGATTGAGCGATGTCCCTTCGGAGGGCGGCGAGGTCGTTGCCGTCCGTACGTTGTCCGGCGAACTCAAACGGTCTGATGTCACGCACATCTCTGTCCTCAAGGTGAACGTTTCCGGCTTCGAGCCACAAGTGTTCGAAGGCGCCGAGACCGTTCTAGCCGGGGGTAACGCCGACATCCTGATCCTCCTGCTGGGGCTACCCTCTCTGCCCTGGTACGAGAAAATTGCGAGCTATGGCTATCGGTTTTTCTATTACCATCCGCGTGAGCGGCGGCTTTATGAGGTCAGCTCATTTGATGAGCGATCCGTTCTGAGCCATCGGCCTTGGCCGGCACGTCACATTATCGCCGTCCACCAATCGGCGATCGCTGCCGGAGTGATCTCTACGGTGGAGATTGTCCGGTCCCGACGGTAAATTTCGGGAACGCTCAACAGCTCGAAGATATGCCAACCGACTCCGTTCAACTGCCGCGATGCCGCCTGCAGCGACACGGCAAAGCCCGCAGAATAGCGATGCGTGCGTGAACTCCCAACTCACTTGGGAACCGCCGACCAAGCGAAAACCGCCGGAAATCTGAAGCTTCCGAAGGGAGTAAGCCGCATTAGCATGCGTCGCCCGGGCACTGGCGAGCTAGTTTTGCATCGTACGAAATTTTCGCGGTTGAACCGATGCCCATAGTCGACGTCAAGATGAGTGGAAGTGTCGCCGTTACCCATCCGGACCTTGTCAATCTCTACGGTTGCACGATCGGAGATGGCACAAAAATCGGTCCCTTCGTCGAGATCCAGAAGGGCAGCGTGATTGGAGAGAGATGCAAGATCTCCTCTCATTCCTTCATCTGCGAGGGGGTGACCATCGAGGACGAGGTGTTTGTCGCTCATGGAGTCATGTTCACGAATGACATCTACCCTCGCGCGGTGAACGAGTCTGGTGCGCTCATGACTGAGCATGATTGGCGTCTTGTGCTGACGACCGTGCGTCGCCGGGCCTCGATTGGATCGAACGCCACAATCCGTTGTGGAGTTGTGATTGGTGAAGGCGCGATGGTCGGCTGCGGCGCGGTCGTGACACGCGACGTTCCCGATTACGCCATCGTGGCAGGCGTTCCGGCGCGTGTCCTGGGGGACAGCCGCAACGGTTTGGACCGGGGCGCCGGACAGCGCCTTGCAGACATGGCCGAGAATTCTTGAGGAAAATGCGATGATCGGTATCGGCATTATCGGCTATGGTTATTGGGGTCCCAATCTCGCCCGTTGCGTGATGGAAGCGGATGGGTGCGTTGTTGCATCGATCGCCGATCAGTCCGCCGCGGCACGCGCTCGGGCCGCCTCGCGCTACGGTTCGGCGCGCATCGAGGAGGACTGGCGGACACTCGTGTCCGATCCTCGGGTCGATGCGGTGGTCGTCGCGACGCCAACCAGAATTCATTTTGAATTGGCTTTCGCGGCTCTCAAGGCTGGCAAGCACGTGCTCGTCGAGAAGCCGATGGCCGCAACATCACGTGAGGCGTCCATTCTAATCGAGGAAGCGGAAAAGCGCGGCCTTGTCCTGATGGTCGATCACACCTTCGTTTATACCGGTGCGGTCCAGAAGATCAGGGATCTCGTTGTCACGGGCGTCATCGGCGACTGCTATTACTACGACTCCACTCGGATCAATCTCGGCCTTTTTCAAAGAGACGTAAACGTTATTTGGGACCTGGCTGTCCATGATCTCGCGATCATGGATTTCGCCCTGGGCGTGCGCCCGCTCGCGGTTTCCGCAACCGGTGCCGGGCATATCAAGGGCAGCCCCGAAAATATGGCGCACATCACTTTTTATCTCGATGGGGGCGCGACGGCCCATCTCAATGTGAACTGGCTCGCGCCGGTCAAGATTCGCCGGACTCTGATCGGCGGTAGCCGTCGGATGATCGTTTATGACGATGTCGAACCGAGCGAGAAGGTGAAAGTCTACGACCGAGGAGTTTACCACGGCAACGAGGCGGATGATCCGGACCAGCGTGAGGATGTGTACCGCATGCTGCTTAGTTACCGCATGGGCGACGTGTGGACGCCGCAACTCCCCGTAAAGGAAGCGCTTCTCAGCGAAGTCGAGCACTTTGTGCAATGCATCGACAGCCGGACGACCCCGTTGACCAGCGGCGCAAGCGGACTTCGCGTCGTCACCATGCTGGAAGGAGCTTCGCAATCGCTCCGGCAGCGTGGCCATCCCGTTGAACTCGCCGACATGAGGCACGCGTCATGATTCCGCTGATCGATCTCAAAGCCCAATACCGCTCCGTTCAGGAGCCCCTTGAGCAGGCGGTGCTTGATGTACTGCGTAGCGGAGATTACGTGCTCGGGGATCCCGTCCACCGCTTCGAACAGGATTTCGCGGAGTTCTGCGGCGCGCGGGAGGCGGTGGCCCTCAACAGCGGGACATCGGCGCTCCACCTCGCTCTCCTGGCGGCGGGAATCGGCCCTGGGGACGAAGTCATTACCGTTTCGATGACATTCGTCGCCACCGTCGCAGCCATCCTTTATGCCGGCGCAACGCCAGTCCTCGTGGATGCCGATCCCGAGACCTTCACGATGGATCCCGCGGCGCTTGAATCCGCGATCACTCCACGGACGCGGGCGGTGATACCAGTCCATCTGCACGGTCGCCTCTCCGATATGGAGTCCCTGTGCGAGATCGCTAACCGCCATGGCATCATGGTCATCGAAGACGCCGCGCAAGCCCATGGCGCCGAACGGAACGGGCGGAGTGCAGGGACCTTCGGAGCCATGGGTTGCTTCAGCTTCTACCCCGGCAAAAATCTGGGTGCCTGCGGTGAGGGTGGGGCATTGGTGACCGACGATCCTGAGGCGGCCGCGACCGTGCGCTGTCTTCGGGATTGGGGCCAGCAGGGGAAGTACAATCACGTGCGGCCCGGCTACAATTATCGCATGGACACCATACAAGCCGCGGCTTTGGGAGTGAAGCTGAAGCGTCTTCCTTCTTGGACAACCGCGAGGCGGCAGGTCGCGGCGCGATACGACAACCTCCTGAGCGGAAGCGGGCTGCGCCTTCCGGAACCGTGTGGTGCTGATCACGTCTACCATGTCTACGCCGTGCGCATCGCGGACCGTGACGAAATTCGACAGCGCCTCGCGGAAGCGGGAATAGCGACGGGCATTCACTATCCCCGTCCCGTCCACCAGCAACCTGCATATTCGAAGATTGTAAGGGTATCCGGCGAGCTTCCGGTTTCAGAGCAACTTGCCAACGAATTCCTGTCGCTCCCCATCTTTCCGGAGATGACAGAGAGGCAATTGAACACCGTGGCGGACACGCTGATCCGCGTCGCGGAACGGTCCGATGCGGAGACGCTCTGACACCCCGTCACATCCCTCGAATTGTCGGCGTGCAGGGTTGGTTGTAGCTGCGCGCAATGCCTCATTCCACATTGGAGACGACTATGGCTGCCTCTGAAGACGTCTTGAAGGGCAAGCGGGTATTGGTGACAGGAGGTGCTGGCTTCGTCGGGTCGCATATCGTCGATCAGCTCATCGATTGCGACTGTCGCGAGATCAATGTGGTCGACAACATGGTCCGCGGTCGGCCGGAAAATCTCGCTCACGCGATGGCGAATGGTCCAGTGCGGCTCATCGTCGGAGATATTCGGGACAGGGCCTTGATGAGCGGTCTCATCGAGAGCACGGATACGGTTTTTCATCAGGCGGCGCTTCGCATCACCCATTGCGCGGCAGAGCCGCGTGCGGCGATGGAGGTGATGGTCGACTCGACCTTCGATCTCCTCGAGCAATGTGTGCGCTCGCGAGTGCGCAAGGTGGTCATGGCTTCGTCGGCGTCGGTTTATGGTCTCGCCGACGAGTTCCCCACCACGGAACACCAGAATTCATATGCCAACCGGACATTGTACGGTGCCGCGAAGGCCTTCGGAGAGGGGCTTCTGCGCTCGTTCAACGACATGTATGGGCTCGACTATGTCGCGCTGAGGTATTTCAACGTCTTTGGTCCCCGAATGGATATCCATGGTCGCTATACCGAAGTGATGATCCGTTGGATGGAGCGGCTCGATGCGGAACGTTCGCCGATCATCTTCGGCGACGGTCAGCAGACCATGGACCTCGTGCACGTTAAGGATGTTGCGCGGGCGAACATCCTCGCGGCGACGTCGAATGCGACGGATGTTGCGCTGAATGTCGGGAGCGGAAGAGAAACGTCCCTGCTAGAACTTGCCCGTCTCCTCGCAATAGCCATGAAACGTGACGGCATCGATCCGATCCACGAGCCGGAGCGCGCGGTCAATCCGGTGCCGCGGCGCCTGTGCGACCCCAGTGCGGCGCGGCAAGCGATCGGCTTCGAGGCCGCCTTCTCCGTGGAAGAGGGAATGAACGAGCTGGTCGATTGGTGGCGGGCCGAGAGCTTGATTTCCGCTCAAAGAGGAGCTGCCTGATGATACCAATCATGTCCCCTTTCGTCGGGAAAGCGGAGGCGGATGCTGCCGCAGCGGTCGTCTTATCGGGATGGCTGACACAGGGGCCTCAGGTCGCCAGCTTCGAGGCTGAATTCGCCGCGGCTGTCGGCGCGGAGCATGCTTGTGCCGTTTCGAATTGCACAGTCGCGTTGCACCTGGCGCTCATGGCGGCTGGCGTCGGCACCGGCGACGAAGTGATTCTGGCAAGCCACACCTTCATCGCTTCCGCTAACACTGTTCGCCAATGCGGCGCTGTTCCCGTGTTCATCGATATCGACCCGGTAACCTTTACGATGGACCCGGATCAGATCGTCCCGGCCATCACAGCGCGGACTAAGGCGTTGATGTGCATTCACCAGATGGGTATGCCCTGCGACATGGAGCGGATCTTGCCGATCGCCCGGGCTCACGGACTGGTCGTCATCGAGGATGCGGCCTGCGCCATTGGCTCGGAAATTCGTATCGATGGTTCATGGGGAAGGATCGGGCGGCCGCATGGCGATATTGCCTGTTTTTCGCTCCATCCTCGGAAGCTACTCACGGTCGGCGATGGCGGGGTTTTAACCACGTCGAACGCTGAATTTGATCACCTCTTCCGGCTTTGGCGGCAACACGGAATGAGCGTTCCGGATTCGGTCCGTCACAATAGCCAGATTGTCGTTGTCGAAGAATATCCGGTGACCGGATTCAACTATCGCCTCACCGATGTGCAAGGTGCGGTCGGGCGCGAGCAGCTCAAAAAGCTGGACGAGATCATTTTGCGCAGGAGAAATCTCGCCGCTGCCTATGAGACGATGCTCGCGGATGTCCCCGGCGTAGCTGCTCCCGAAGAGCCGATCTGGGCCAGAACGAACTGGCAGAGTTACTGCGTGCGTCTGCCGGAGGATGCGCGACAGATTGAGGTGATGCAGAAGATGCTTGACCGTGGTGTCGCCACGCGGAGGGGAATCATGTGCGTGCATCGCGAGCCAGCATATGCGGACCTGGCGTTGCGATTCCCGTTGCCCGAATCCGAGCGCGCTCAAAATGGCAGCATTCTTTTGCCGCTCTTTCATCAGATGACGGACGGCATGCAGGATCAGGTCGTTTCTGCGCTTATGGAGGCGCTGTCATAACGATCAGAACAGAGCGCGCGCAAGGCGAGCTTGATCATTGGCGACGGACTTCCGCGCATCTCTTCAAAACTGGATCAAGGCAGCTTTCTCAACGGAGCGAAGCCTCACGTTGTATCCGCTCTGTCGGCGCGAGAAAGAAGCCTCTTTGGAGGCGTCATCACAACCCGGTGTCTGATTAGACTTTTCGCCGCTTCAGAGCGCGGGCCTTGATCGCCGATGAAGCGATGTTGACGAATCCAAGGATTTCGACGGTCAAAGGATGGTTGGTCAGTGCAAGGCCTGATACCCATCCGGCGCCGGCGCCGGCTGCTGCCAGGGCGAGGGTGACAACGGGTGGTACGTCTTCTCCGATCAACAGACAGATGCTGGCGGGAGCCGCCGCGCAGAGAGCGACACAGGCGCTTTTATAAACCGCGAGGCCGATCTCGATCCAGCGCAATGGCATTTGCCGCCGGATGAGCGCGATTGCGACATAGACCTGCAACGGGGCACTCAAGAACATAGTCGCGGCGATCGCCTTTAGACCAAAGGGTGCTGCGCCGACGATGAGAGCGGCGGAGATCGGCAACGAGATCAGACTGGCAGTCAGGCCATCCTGCACGCGCCCGAGGGAGATGAGCATAGGGTATGTCAACGGGGCGGGGAACATGATGATCGACGCAAGAGCCATTATCTTGACGAGCGGAGCGGCCTCGCCCCATTGAGCCCCCAAAAGAACGTGCACGACCGGCTCTGCGAGAACCGCTAGACACAGAAGTGCGGGCCACTGCACGGCAGTGAGTAATGCAAGACCGTGCAGGTAGGCCCTCTTGAGGTCGCGGCCGGCACGGGCCTCCGCGGCCAAGGCTGGCAATAAGACGGGTTGGAACGCGTTCACGATCGCGCGCTCCGGCAACTGGTACAGCATTACTGCGCGGTTATAAATTCCGACGGCATCGAAGCCGATCAGGCGACCAAGATACATCTGCGGCAACATTTGGAAGAAGACATTCAAAACCGCGGTCGCGCTTGCATACCCGCCGAAGGCCAGGATCTTGCGTCCATGCAGGAGGCAGGGCCGGAAGATCCATAAATTCGGACGATGCAGGATGGCTGCAGCGGTGATGGCTGCGGATGAGGCCGCCGAGGCAATCGCAAGGCTGAGATACCCCCACCCAAGTGCGATCATCAGGAGCGCGACGCTCGCATTGGCGGCTACGCCAGTCAGGTTCAGGAACGCGACACTACCGAACGCCAATTCACGCCGCAGAAGGGCCATGGGAGGACTTGCAAAGGCTCCGAGGACGATGCTGGCCGAGGCGATCCTGATGACTGGATCGAGCCTTGGCTCAACGTAAAAGGTGGCGAGAGGACCTGCGAGTGCGTGGAGAAGCGCGGCGATAAGAACCGATATCCCGAACATGATCGTGAACGTCGTTCTCACGCCCTCAGGTGAGATGTCTTTTTCCTGGACGAGGTAAACGCTCGCCCCAAAGTCACGTAGCACTTCCGCCACCAATACAGTCGCGGAACCGACGACGAAAACGCCGATCTCGTCTGGTGTGAGAAGACGCGCGATAATCGCGGTCGTCACCAGATTGATCACGAGGGTCAAGTATTTCTCGAGGCCGGAGAACACGAAAGACCGGTGTAGTCTCGTCATCGTGTCACCTCGGTCCTCACCGCAAGTCGCCCGTGACTATCGTCATGGCGTCCTCCATCGATCTTGATCAGTTGCCAGTTTGCGACAGCGCATCGCGATCCGGGGCGGAAATCCGAGGGCGCGCTCAAGTCTCGACATCTCCCACGATCCGCGCTGGACATCCCCAAACCTTCTTGCCCGCAGGCACGTCGCTGTTCACGAATGACATGGCTCCGATGACGGCCGAATCTCCAATCGAAACTCCCTTCCCGATAATGCTGTTGGGACCGATATAAACGCCATTGCCAATCGCGGTTGACGAGTGATCGACGGGCTCGCGGCCCAATGTGACACTCCGTCGGACGGTGTCATGCGAATAAATTTGAACGCCAGACGAGATTGAGCAGTGATCTCCTATGATCAGGCCGCCCAATCCGTCGAGGATAACGTTTGGCCCGATCCAGGTGTATTCACCGACCGTCACCTCACCCAAGATGAGAACGCTGTCGTAACAGGAAGATCCTTCTCCAAATCCGTACTCACGCGCGTTTTCCCAGCGGTCGGTGATCAGGTCCCCGAAGGAAACACGTCGCTTGAACCTCTCGAGCTTCTCCAACTGTAACGCTCTTTGGATAGCCTTCAGATCTTCAAACATCGCAGACTCTCTCCCCCAAAGGCGTTGTCAGGAACGCGTATCCGCGTCTGACCTTGGAACTGCCGCTGCGCGCGTCTGCTCCAGAGCGCGCGGGCTCCTCTGCAACTGAAAATCGGCATGCCATAACCTTGAAAGCCAAGGGACGATTCTGCGCCCTCCGCAGGACGCCGAACCCAGATGTGTGGCTGCTGGGAATATACGTCACCGTAGGAGGTCAAAAGCCGCTTCCGGAGAGGAATTCCGTTCGAGCTGTCATGATGAGGATCTTAAAGTCGAGCATTAAAGACCAGTGATCAATGTAGGTTAGATCATCGCTGATGCGGGCCCGTGCAGTAGCAGGGTCCTCCGTGCTGCCACGCAAGCCGTTGACCTGCGCAAGGCCTGTAACACCGGGCCGAACCCGAAGGCGGTCGAAGTACTCGGGTACGAGGTCCTCGTAGAGCATGCCACCCGCCAGCATTCCGGGAACGTGTGGCCGCGGACCGACCAGTGACATATCTCCCCGCAAGACGTTGAAAAGCTGTGGCAGTTCATCGAGACTGGTCTTGCGTAAGAAGCGGCCGACGGGCGTTACGCGCGCGTCTCCCAGGCGGGTTTGCTGCACGCCAGCAGGGTCGCAAGAGCCCACGCTCATCGTGCGAAATTTCAAGATCGCAAATTGTTTCTTACCGACTCCATAGCGTTGCTGCCGGAAGAGCACAGCCCCTGGCGAAGTCAACTTGATTGCGGCTGCGATCATAAGGAGCCCGGGGGCAAGCAAGATAATCAGGCAGATGGCAACCGCAACGTCAAAGCAACGCTTCGCTGCGATCTGCAAACCCCTCTCAGCTTCTCTCCGAGATTGGTGCAGGTGCGTTACGCGAATGCGGGCGCGCCGCGCGGGCGGCAGCCCAATGTCGTTGACGTCATAGAGCGGCAGGGCCTTAAGGGATGGTGGCCTTGCCGCAACCTCAGAATAGAAGGTCCCACGTGAAGCTTGTTCGTGTTCCATAGCGATTCCTAGAGGTCTATCATTGCAACAGTGAAAGCCTTCGCGGCGGTTGGATCTCCAAGTATCGAACAGCGGACCGTAACGGGCGGCCGCCAAGCGTAAGCTTAAGTTAAGATAACGCTACTTGAGCGATGTATATTCAACTCGGTTGTTCGGTCTTATAAAACTCAGCCCAACAGTGTATGGGTTTGATTGGGGTGGCTCAATAATATACGAGGGGTAATGGAGCATGCACCCCAGATATTCCGTATTACGCCGTCGTTGGGCATTGCCCGATGCGGTTTAGCGATGTTTGCAATCCGGCGTCGACTGATGCGAGATTTGGGGCCGCGCCACGCCGTGACAAGGTGCCGTTGGTCCCTCAACCTCATATCGCGCATTAGCGATTGAAGGGCGGGGGCTGCTCTTCCGAGCATGCCTCGTGAATCGTCAATCTAAACACATATCCAAACCACATCGCTTGGAGCTTTGATTGAGGCTGTATCCCGGTGCTGAGCACGGGGGCTGTCCTCTTCATCGGTCGATCTACTCCAAACGAGTGAGCGCGGTTCTAACTCAGAGGAGTTGTCGGGCGCCTAGCCCGAACGAGTAAGTGCATTCGGGCTTCATTGATGAGAGGTTTACGAAACCCGATCGGAGGCTACCGTCTTTAGAAAGACGCCAGCCGTGTCTATCGATCGGGTCTCACCCGAGTAGCCGAGCCATGTCCGGCGGCTGTCATGTGGCTCGATACTAGGCTCGGGTGGGGTATCACTCGCCAGTCCAGATCAAACTGTTGATGCGGCTTCGACTGCAAACGCGCTCGCAGACGTATCCAGCGCCAATAGGAAGAGGGTCATTATGGCAGAAGTCTGCGTTGCAGGATTGGGATATATCGGTCTGCCAACGGCCGCCATGCTCGCAAGTCAGGGGCATCAGGTTACCGGATTCGACATCAACGCCGCTGCAGTGGCCTCGATCAATTCTGGCCACCCGCATTTTCATGAGCCAGACTTGCAAATGCTGCTCTCCGCGGCGCTCAGCACCGGTCGGCTCAAGGTGCAGACGGAGCCGGTCGAGGCGGATTACTTCATCCTCGCAGTTCCCACACCCCTCATAGAGGGGCAAAAACCCGATCTCTCCTATGTCTATGCGGCCTGTGACGAGATTGCGCCATGTCTCCGTGCTGGAAGTACGGTGATTCTAGAGTCAACCTCTCCCGTGGGAACGACGGAGCGTCTGTGCGAGCGGATCGCTGCGGCTCGTCCCGATCTGCGGGTGCCACGCTACATGGATGTCGGCGGCGAGTTCGACATCTTCGTCTGCCATTGCCCTGAACGTATCTTGCCAGGCCAAATGTTGCGTGAACTCGTCTCCAATGATCGCATCATTGGCGGGGTGACAGATGCATGTGCGCAGTCTGGTGTCGCACTCTATGAGACCTTCGTAAGATCAAACCTTTTGGTAACCGACTGCCGAACGGCTGAGTTCGTCAAGCTCATCGAGAACGCATCGCGTGACATCAACATTGCGTTCGCAAACGAACTTTCGATGATATGCGACCATCTCGGGATAGATGTCTGGCAGGCGATCGAACTGGCCAATCGACATCCACGGGTCAAGATTCTGCAGCCCGGACCAGGCGTTGGCGGGCACTGCATCGCGGTTGATCCGTGGTTTATCGTCGACAGCGCGCCGGATCTCAGCCGCATGATCCGCGTCGCACGCGAGGTCAACGACCGAAAGCCCAAATCCGTGGTCGAAACAATCCGCGCGCTGGCCAAACGCTTCAAACGCCCGATCGTGAGCTGCTATGGATTGACGTACAAGGCGGATGTGGACGACCTTCGGGAGTCGCCCGCGCTGGAAATCGTGCACGACCTGGCTCGCAGCACCAACCTCGATATCCTCGTCTGCGATCCGCATGTGCGGGAGCTGCCGGCCGCGCTTGCGGACCTATCTAATGTTCGCCTCGTAGGACCCGACGATGCGCGACGCCAAGCGGACATCGTCGTCTTCCTGGTCGGCCATCGGCAGTTCCAGCGCCTTGAAGCCAATGCGTTCCTCAACAAGGTCGTTGTGGATACGATCGGTCTCCTCGGCGTTGCGCAACGCCGTCAGCACGTCGTGGCCGCCAGCGCTCAATCGGTGAGCACCATTGGCGATCTGCGGACCGCAGCGCAGCGGTTGACAGCTTAAGGCCGTATTGTCCGCGCGACGAGGTTTATTCCCTTCGTCGATTAGCGCGCTTGAGACAGGAGCGACGGCACATGGTTGTCGTTCTTCCGGTCGGTGATCGAAGGTACCTCTCATGCGCCGACCAAATACACTCTTGGTCCGGTTCATAGCCAGGAGGTGAACTGCGCAGCGCGGCGCTCATGGATTATCAAGAGGTGTGGTCATTTTCATGCGTGGGAGTGACCACGCGCACTCGCGACGGGTGCTGAGGGACGAGCACAGTGGCCTCAAAGAAGCGAATTCTATGCATCATTGGAACACGCCCTGAAGCGATCAAGATGGCGCCGGTGATCCTCAAGCTGCAAGAGGCGCCGTGGGCGGAAACCATCGTCGTCGCTACAGGTCAGCACCGCGAATTGCTTGAGCAGCCATTGTCGGCATTCGGGGTCAAGTTGCAAAAAAATCTTGACGTCATGACGGATGGACAAACCCTGTCCTCATTGACATCGAGAATCTTTGACCGCTTGGGACCTTGCCTAACGGAACTGGCGCCCGACATGTTGCTCGCGCAGGGCGACACGACATCGGTCATGGTCGCGGCCATATCGTGCTTTTATCAGAATATCCCATTCGGCCATGTCGAGGCCGGATTGCGAACCGCGACAATTCAACAGCCGTTCCCTGAAGAGTTCAATCGGCGAGTCGCGGGTCTGTTGAGCACCTTGCATTTCGCGCCGACGGAGAAGGCTCGGGATAACCTTCACCGTGACGGAGCGTCGAGCAATCACATTTTCGTCACAGGAAACACAGGCATCGATGCACTTTATTGGATGAGGGATCGCGCTCCTCCGATGTCATTCGAACCCGCCGAAAGGGCTCGACTGATCTTGGTCACCGCGCATCGCCGTGAAAATATGGGCGAGCCGATGCGCGAGATGTTTCAAGCGATTATCGATCTGAGCCTTATCCACCCGGATGTCGAATTCGTGTATCCAGTCCATCCGAACCCGAACGTTCGTCAGATGGCTGAGCACATGCTGGGTGCTCAGCCAAGAGTGCGCATCTGTCAGCCCCTGGACTATCCTGAGCTCGTTGGCGTGCTCGCCCGATCTGATATTGTTCTCACGGACAGCGGTGGACTGCAGGAAGAGGCACCTGCACTTGGGAAGCCTGTCTTGGTGATGAGGAGCGAAACCGAACGGCCCGAAGCCGTCGATCTTGGGGTTGCGCGGCTCGTAGGATCGGACCGCAATCGGATTGTGAAGGAAGTTTCTCGTCTGCTTGATGACCCGGAGGCTTACCGCTCGATGGCACTGGGTGTCTCACCCTATGGCGATGGGATGGCTGCAGAGCGCATCTGCGGTTATGTCAAAGACTATCTGGGAGCGTGAAAGCGCGTCCGACGACGATTCCGACGCAGCCCGAGCAGGCCACTGCGCCATCTTGGTGATGGAATGTCATGCGTCAGGGTTCGCGGAGCGCAGGAATCCGCGGCGAACCTGCGATGGCGTTTTTCCAGTCCATCGCTGGAAGGCATGGGCAAACGAGCTGACTTCGGTGTAGCCCAGAAGCCAGGCAATTTGCGAAACGGAAAGATCCTTGTTTTGGAGATAGCGATCGGCCAATTCCGATCGGAGGTTATCCAAAATAGCACTGAAAGTGAGGCCCTCCTCGGCCAGCCGCCTGGACAGGGTCCGCGGGCTCAACCCGAGATCGCTCGCGATGCTTCCGATATTGACGGTGCCATGTGGCAGACGAGGGGTTATGGCGTTCTCAACGCGCGTTCGAAATGGATCCTCCATCCGATGCTGCTGAAGGATGACGCCTTCCTGGACCTTGACCAAGGCCTTGTTGAGATAGGGATCCGCGGTGACGAGAGGTTGATCCGCCACTTGCAGATCAAAAGAAATCCGATCTCGAGCGGCTTCGAAATCCAACCGGCAGCCGAATAAGCGCTCCATTTCAGACACGTCACCTTCGTGGCGATGAATGAAGCCGACATAGGTCGGAACAAGCTCCAGTTTGGTGAATTGTCGACAGCCACGAACGGTGCTGGTTATCAAAAATTCCATCTGATGCCGATCGAGATGTCGCTCGACGCCGGCATATTCGTAGTCGATGACAAGCGCGTTCGTTTTTCGAGATCTAACCCGGATGCCCTCGTTGACCACCGAGATATAGCGCTCCTCACGAACGAGAGCGTCGCCGAGCGTCGCGGATGAAGCGAGAACATAGTAAAAGAGACCGAGTTCACGGGCCTCGAACTCCTGCGCTATATGAAACCCAAGCAAAGTATCGTTGAGAGCCTCCGCGACGAGGTTGATAAAATCGATCTGACCGCGCGCGCCGACACGGATATCGGGATCGGTCATTAACGTCAGGGGAAGGCCAGACTTCTTCATGAGCGGCTCGAGGCTGATGCCTGCTTTGAGCACGCGTTCCGCCGCGAGTCTGGACAGTAGGCCGGCTGATGTCGGGAGTGCGGCGTGGCCTTCCAGTGATCGGTTCATCTCTGACATCACTCTCGCGTACCCTGCTCCGGCGAGGGCCAAAGACTGGACATCGGCGGCAGTAAGGTGATTCAGACACGTCAGAGATCTCTGGGGCCAAGACTGGATCCGGGCGAATCGTCGATCATGGCAACACCGCCAAGGCCGCCGATACAGGCGCTGCCAGCGCGCTTCGTCGTCGCGAGCAACGTGTTGGCTACGTCCGGGACACTGTTGGCGCGTCTAAGAGATCGCAGCTTCAATTCGCGTCGTTTCGGTTGGCTTTGTGCTCAGGGTCAGTCCACGACAGATGCCTGGGCACAAATGTTTTGACGATCGTAAAAGAGCTCCCGTTTGTCGCGTCGCTCACCGGGCCGGAATGATTTTTTCAGCCGGCGAGAAACCGATCCTAGCGTATCGCGCTCTAACAACTCTTCAAGGCAAGCTTCGGAAGTAATCCAAATGCCCTGCGTGCTTCCTTCCGATGCGTCGACTGTCGGAGGAAGAAAATCGCGCCGACGTCGTGAGCTGTCAGCCTACTGCGAGATCGCCAACGACTGGTGCTCCAAAATCGAGGGAGTTCAATTTCAAGCAGGGGTAACGTGAGTCGTTGACCGAGGCGGACCAAAGGCAACGCATACCCACTAAGGGCTCGACCGCAATCGGCTGAACTCGTTCCAATGCTGTTCGCGATATGAGACACTACCCGTCTGCCAAATATTTATCACCTCTCCGTAAGGAGGCCGCGATGCTTGTGTCGGACGACCGATTTGTCCAAGGCATATTAAATCATGTTCGGTCCTTGAAGAAATTTTCAGCATTCAGCGCGGATCCGACGCGCTCCGAGCTCGCGCAACTCGGCGACGAACCAAGTCCGGGCCTTGCCGATGGCCCGCGGTCAGACGGATCGGTCGATTTCAATCTCCGCGCAACGTCGCGAGGCGGCTTCCAGACAGATGACGTTGGTATCCGTCGCACCGCCGGATCGGCGCGGCTTGCCTGGACGCCAGAGCCGCTTGGGCATCATCTCGACCCGGTTTCTCCCGCCTCGACCGCACGGCGGATGATCGATCCTCCTCCCGCGCATACATTTCAGGTCGATACCAGGATTTACGCTCGCTTTCCTGATGGAATCATGCAGACGCCTAGCGTCCGGCCCTTGCCGGTTCGACAGGCTACGGCCTCGGCCTCGTTCTTCGGGAGCGCGCCCGTTACTGCTACCGCTGAACCGACGAGTGACGCCTCGGTTCGATGGCTGCCGGGCGGCGGGCCAGAAATCCCGCAGGCCGGGACGGGTGAAGTCACCACGCAACCCGGCATCCTTCAGGGGCCCGTGACGACAATGGGTGCAGCGACGTTCGTGCCGACGGCGGCGGCGGCCGCCGCCTCAAATGCCATCGTTCTCGAAAATCAAAAACCCGGCAATCCGGAAAGCGAATGGGGCATCGACGGCGCTGGCAGCTCGAACATCGAGGGCTTCGCGACCGATATCAGTATCAACCGGGGCCAGCGGGTCGACTTCAAGATCAACACCAACTCGACGAACTACCGGATCGATATTTACCGTCTCGGCTACTACGGCGGCATGGGAGCCAGAAAGGTCGGCACGA
Source organism: Microvirga alba (assembly GCF_015694465.1). Classification (GTDB taxonomy): domain Bacteria; phylum Pseudomonadota; class Alphaproteobacteria; order Rhizobiales; family Beijerinckiaceae; genus Microvirga; species Microvirga alba. The sequence continues at coordinate 244,202 of NZ_JADQDO010000004.1, read as the reverse complement.
TCCAGCATACGGGCCTCCAAACCCAGCCAACGCCATTGCGCGACAGCGCCACCGGCGCGGTTGATGCGGGCAATTGGTCTGTCTCTGCCTCCTGGGATATTCCAGCCGATGCAGTTTCGGGCATCTACGTCGCCAAGCTCGTTCGACAGGATGGCGTCACCGGTGCGAACCATATTCCGTTCATCGTCCGCGATGACAGCAGCACCAGCGATGTTATCTTCCAGACCTCCGACACAACATGGCAGGCTTACAACCCCTGGGGTGGCGCCAATTTCTACGGCGGCAACGGCCCAGGAACAGGCTCGCTGGGCGTTGGTCGCGCCTACGCGGTGAGCTACAACCGCCCGATCACAACCCGCGGCGGCGGCCTTCAGTCCGGCCCGCAGGACTACATTTTCGGAGCTGAGTACCCGGCGATCCAATGGCTCGAGAAGAACGGCTATGACGTGTCGTACATGGCCGGCGTGGACACAGATCGCCTCGGGAGCCTCCTCACAAACCACAAGATGTTCCTATCGGTCGGGCACGACGAGTATTGGTCGGGACAGCAGCGCGCCAATGTGGAGGCGGCTCGCGACGCCGGCGTCAATCTCTCATTCTGGAGCGGCAACGAGGTTTATTGGAAGACAAGGTGGGCCCCAAGTTTCAGCGCTGGCGCTCAACCGTATCGCACGCTCGTTTCCTACAAGGAGACCTGGTCAAACGGTGACATCGATCCGAGCAACGAATGGACCGGGACCTTTCGGGATCCCCGTTTCGTGTCATCGACAGCGCAGGGCGGGGGCCGGCCGGAGAATGCGCTCACCGGAACGATTTACCAGGTCGACTCTTACCGGCGCGACTCGATGACGATTGGCTCCGATTACGCCAACCTGCGGTTCTGGCGCAATACGAGCATCGCCAGCCTTCAGCCGGGTCAGACGGCGACATTGCCGGCCGGATATCTCGGCTACGAATGGGACGAATCCCCCGACAACGGCTTCCGCCCGGCCGGGCTTATTCCGCTTTCCTCGACGACGCTCCCAGTCACCCAATATCTGCTCGACTATGGCAATACAGTTGGAAACGGCACCGCCACCCATAACTTGACGCTCTATCGCGCGCCGAGTGGTGCCTTGGTATTCGGCGCGGGAACGGTCTACTGGGCGTGGGGGCTCGACGCCAATCACGACAACGAATTTGTACCGGTCGATCCTCGCGTGAAGCAGGCCATGGTCAATCTGCTTGCCGACATGGGCATTCAGCCCGGCACGCTGGAGTCCGGGCTCGTTCAAGCAACGCAATCGACCGACAGCACGAAGCCAGTTTCGACGATTACGTCTCCCAATGCGGGCGGGTCTCTTCCTGCGGGTCAGGCCGTCACGATCACCGGAACGGCATCCGATACCGGAGGCGGCGTCATCGCCGTGGTTGAGGTGTCGACGGATTCCGGCGCGACATGGCACCGGGCGACCGGCCGTGAAAACTGGACCTACACCTGGGTTCCTTCGACCGCTGGCACATTCACGATCAAGACCAGGGCCGTGGATGACAGCGTCAATATGGAGGTTCCGGGGGCCGGCCGCACGGTCACGGTCACGAGCCCCACTTATGTCAGCTTGTTCTCACCCACGGCAACGCCTGCGGTTCTGTCAGATAACGATACCGGCGCGGTCGAACTCGGGATGAAGTTTCAGTCGTCCGTTGCGGGGACGATCAGTGGCATCCGTTTCTACAAAGGCAGTCTGAACACCGGAGTTCACACCGGGTCGCTCTGGTCGAGCACAGGTACTCGTCTCGCGACTGTTACCTTCAGCAATGAGACGGCGAGCGGATGGCAGACGGCGACATTCTCAAGTCCCGTGACGATCACGCCCGGCACCATCTACGTGGCCTCGTACCACACGGAGGGCGGTCGCTATTCATCGACCTCGAATTACTTCACGACGGCGACCACGAATGGTCCGTTGACGGCGCCAGCGAGTGCCAACGGCGTCTTTGCTTATGGGGCGTCAAGCCTGTTTCCGACGAACACCTACCAAGCCACGAATTATTGGGTCGACGTGCTCTTCAACCCATCCGGCGGTGCAACCAACCGGTCTCCCGTCGCGAACAACGATAGTGGTTTCACGACGAGCCAGAACACGCCTCTCACGCTCGCTGCGGCCTTGCTCCTGGCCAACGATACCGACCCGGATGGCGATCCACTGAGCATCACGGGCGTCAGCGGTGCGAGTAATGGCACGGTCGTCTTCAATGCCGGGTTGAACACCATCACATTCACGCCATCGGCGGGGTATACCGGGCAGGCCGGCTTTACCTACACCATCGGCGACGGCCGCGGCGGCACAGCCTCGGCTAATGTGAGCCTCAACGTCACGACGCCGGGAGGAAGCGCCGTCAGCCTCTTCTCGTCGTCGGTGACACCCGCGATCCTGTCCGATTTCGACGCAAGCCCAGTGGAACTCGGGATGAAGTTCCAGGCGTCCGTCGCCGGCACCGTCACGGGCGTCAGGTTCTACAAGGGCACTGGCGATACCGGGACGCACCAGGGCAATCTGTGGACGACGACTGGGACGCTTCTCGGTACCGTCACGTTCGCGAACGAAACCGCGAGCGGCTGGCAGACCGCGACTTTCTCCAGCCCCATCGCACTGACGCCAGGAACCAACTATGTGGTTTCCTATCACAGCAATGGGCACTATGCGGCAACCTCGGGCTACTTCACGACGGCGACCACGAACGGTCCGCTGACGGCGCCATCGAGCGCTGCGTCAGACGGAAATGGGGTCTACTCCTACGGAGCGTCCAGCCTGTTCCCGACCACCACTTACCTGGCCACGAATTACTGGGTCGACGTGTTGTTCAGCACCTCGGGTGGAGGAGGGGGCAACCGGCCGCCTGTGGCGAACAACGACAACGGCTTCACGGCGACCCGGAATACGGCTCTGACCATCCCAACTTCGGCATTGCTTGCGAACGACACCGATCCGGACGGAGATCCGCTCTCGGTGACGGGCGTGAGCGGCGCGACCAATGGAACCGTTGCGTTGAATGCGCAAGGTACAGCCATCACCTTCACGCCTGCGACCGGCTATACCGGGGCGGCCGGGTTCAACTACTCGATCTCCGATGGGAGGGGTGGCACATCCTCGGCGAACGTGAGCCTCAACGTCACAGCGCCGGGAGGAACCGCCGTCAGTCTGTTCTCGTCGTCGGCGACACCCACGATACTGTCTGATTCTGACGCCAGCCCGGTTGAACTCGGGCTAAGGTTCCAGTCGTCCGTCGCAGGCACGGTCACCGGCATCAAGTTCTACAAGGGTACAGGCGACACCGGGACCCACCTGGGCAGCCTGTGGACGGCGAGCGGGACGCTTCTAGGCTCCGTGACCTTCACGAACGAGACGGCGAGCGGGTGGCAAACTGCGACCTTCTCCAGCCCGATCGCGCTCACGCCGGGGACCGCTTATGTGGCCTCCTATCATAGCAATGGCCATTACGCCGCGACGAGCAACTATTTCACGGCGAACGTCGTGAACGGGCCTTTGACGGCGCTCGCGGACACGGCCTCAAGCCGCAATGGGATCTACGCCTATGGGTCGTCGAGTCTGTTCCCGACCAGTACGTTCCAAAAGACCAACTACTGGGTCGACGTCCTCTTCAATCCCCAGGCGGCGGCCTGAGTGTAACAACCATGGAGGTTGCTCGTCCGATGCTGAGATCAGTGGGTCGAGCAACCATCAATCCGCAGGCGCGGTTGAGCGGGTGCCGGGCGTGTTGCGGCCGTATGCGGAATGTCCGCATACGGCCGCAACACGCGCGCATCTAGCATTTTACGCGAGCACGAACGCTCAGGCGGTTGTTTTCGCGGTCCCAATGCAATCGGCCTCGACCTGCCAGCCGTTTCGACAGCCCAAGGAGCAAAACGATGCAAAACGAAGTCTATTCCGATGGAATCGCTGAAATCACCGTCACGGGTCCCATCGTTCGCATCGATTTGATGAGCCTGTCGCCGACGGAGCGCGACGCCAAGGGCAATCCGAAGCCGGTGCTCCGGCAGCGGATCGTGATGCCGGTTGATGGGTTCGCGAACTCGGTCGAGCTGATGCAGAAAGCCGTGAACGGACTGATCGAGGCCGGTGCCATCAAGCAGACCCCCATTCCCTCGACGGATGGTGCGCGTATTCACGGAAATGGCGACGCGACAGCGCGCGCGGGCGGCGGCGGCAATTCCTCGCCGAATTTCTCCGCCTGATTCCGGGGAGAGGACCGGATGGGTTCGGAGCTTCCGACTGGACTGCACTGCCTCGTCGCCGTCGCACGGCATCACGGCACCGATCTCTCGGCGGAACATCTTGCGCATGCCTATGCCGTCGGCGAGGAGCCGGTGCGCTGTCAGCTCGTTCTCCGGATGGCGCGGGAATCGGGGCTACGCGCGCGCAAGGCTTCCATGAGCTGGGCAACTTTGCTCGGCCTGGACGGGGCCTTTCCGGCGCTTGCGCAGCTCGACAACGGGAACTGGGTCGTTGTTGGGGGGGTGGACAGGACGGATGAAGGCGACAAGATCCTGGTTTTCGATCCCAAGGCATTTCGACCGGAGCCGCTCATTCTTTCGCAGGCTGAATTCTGCCAAGCCTGGAAAGGTGATGTCATTCTGGTCAAACCCGCGCGCAGCCGTCTCAGGGATCAGAAGCGTCCCTTCGGATTTTTGTGGTTTGCACCTGAACTTCTTCGCCAGCGGCGCCTTTTCGGGGATGTCATCGCAGCCGCCCTCGTTCTTTACACTCTCGGCCTGGCCGTGCCGATCTTCTCGCAGCTCGTGATCGACAAGGTCCTGATGCACGAGTCCTACGCCACGCTTTACGTGCTCGCTGGCGGCGTGGTTCTGGCGCTCACGTTCGACGCGGCCTTCACGTTCCTGCGGCGCTATCTCCTGCTCTACGCCAGCAACCGCATCGACATGCGCGTGGCGGTGCGCACCTTCGCGCATCTTCTTTCTCTACCGCTCGGGTATTTCGAGCGAATGCCTGCCGGTGTTCTCGTCAAGCACATGCAACAGGCGGGCCGCATTCGAGAATTCCTGACGGGCCGGCTCTTCACGACCATGCTCGATGGGCTCTCGCTCCTGGTGTTCGTTCCCGTCCTTCTCCTCTACAGCGTGAAGCTAACGATCGTCGTTTTGGCCTTTACGGGTTGCGTCGCGGTAGCGATCGCGGTGCTCATTGGTCCGTTCCGCCGTAGGCTTCTCGCCTTATACGAGGCCGAGGGAGAGCGGCAGGCCCTGCTCGTCGAAGCGATGCACGGCATGCGCACCATCAAGACGCTCGCCATGGAGCCGCTTCACCGGCGCACCTGGGACAATTCTTCCGCCCAGGCCGTGATGATGCGATACGATGTCGAGAGGATCTCAGCCGCCGCCCAGAGCGTGACGGGCTTGCTCGAGAAGCTCATGAGCGTCGCGATCATCGCGCTCGGCGCGCTCGATGTCTTCAACCGCGAGATGACGGTGGGCGCGCTCGTGGCGTTCAACATGCTGGCTGGTCGCGTCTCCGGGCCACTCGTCCAGATTTTGACCATGGCGCATGAATATCAGGAGGTTGCTCTCTCCGTCCGCATGCTGGGCGAAGTGATGAATCGGACGCCCGAATCCGATGGACAACAGCGGGGCCTTTGCCCGCCTCTGACGGGGGAGATCCAGTTCGAAGATGTGTCCTTCTCGTATCAACCCGAGAGGTCGCCGGCCCTGGACGACGTCGCGTTCACAGTGGAGGCGGGCAGCATCGTGGGAATCGTCGGGCGTAGCGGCTCCGGAAAGACGACGATCACACGCCTGATCCAGCGTCTCTACCCGGTCCAGAAGGGAATCGTGCGCATCGATGGTTACGACATTCGCGAGATCGACCTTGTCCACCTTCGCAAATGCGTCGGCGTGGTGTTGCAGGACAACTTCCTTTTTCGTGGGACGGTAAGAGAGAACATTGCCGCGGCGAAGCCGTCCGCAACGTTCGAGGAGATTGCGCTCGCCGCCAAGGCCGCGGGAGCCGAGGAGTTCATCGAGCGGCTCCCGCGTGGTTTCGACACGATGCTGGAAGAGAATGCGGAGAACCTGTCGGGCGGCCAACGGCAGCGCCTCGCCATCGCACGGGCGTTGATCACGGATCCCCGCCTGCTGATCCTCGATGAGGCGACGAGCGCACTTGACCCCGATAGCGAGGCGATCATACGGCAGAACCTGCGCAAGATCGCGGAGGGCCGAACCGTCTTGATCGTGTCCCACCGGCTTTCCACTCTGGTGGATGCCAACGCGATCCTCGTCGTCGATCGCGGACGCCTGATCGCCATGGGGCGGCATGACCAGCTTCTGACATCCTGCACGACGTATCGGCATTTGTGGAACCAGCAAACGAGACATGCCGCATGATTCCGTCGCGCCACAACTCGGAAGACAGGAAGCCTGCCGTCCGGGTCCTTCCCCCGGTATCGCGGAAGCGGCTCGCTTTGATCTCGGAATTTCAGCCGGATGCGATCGAGGTCGAGGAACGGGTTCCGCGCCGCGTGGCGCGGCTCACGCTCTATCTCATTACGGCTTTGATCGCTGTGGCTGTCGCATGGGCCTGTCTGACCGAGATCGACGAGATCGCAGTCGCCAGGGGCAAGCTGATCACGACCGAGCCCAACATCGTCATTCAACCGCTCGAAAACGCGGTCATCAGGAGCATCGAGGTCACCGTCGGCCAAACCGTCGCGGCCGGGCAGGTGCTCGCCGTGCTGGATCCGACCTTCACGCAAGCTGATGTTCAACAATTGAAGACGAAGTTCGATGCTGCCGACGCCATGGTGAATCGGCTCGAGGCAGAGCTCTCCGGTCGTACCTACGCACCCTCGAACCCATCCAGCCCGGAGCAGATCGTCGAGGCGAGACTTGGGCTGCAGCGAAAGGCCTTCAGCGACAGCCGGCTGAACAATCTCGCTCAGGAAATCGCGCGAGCCGAGGCGAGCCTCGCCAAGAGCCGCAAGGAAGAGGAAATCCTGCTTCAGAGGCTTGAGGGCATCCAGGACATCGAGGCGATGCGCACGGTTCTTATGGAGCACCAGACGGGCTCGAAGCTCAACCTTTTGCAGGCTCGTGACACACGGCTCGATGTCGAAGCGACGATTGTTCGCCTGCGGGGTTCCCAGGTGGAGGCGGGGCACGAGCTCGAAAAGGCCCGGTCACAACGCCAGGAGTTCATCGAGGATTTCGCACGCGCGACCCTCGAATCCCTCGTCGAATCGCGGGGGCGGCGAGACGCGGCATCGGAGGAGTTGAAGAAAGCCGAACTACGCCGGAGCCTCGTCTCTCTGACGGCGCCAGCGGACGCAATCGTACTCGAGATTGCTCAGCGCTCAACCGGCTCGGTCATGCGTCAGGCTGAGCCGCTTCTCGTTCTCGTTCCGGCGAACGTGGCGCTCGAAGCCGAGGTGCTCATCGAGCCGAAGGACATCGGCCACATCACTCCAGGTCAGGTTGCCCGGATCAAGTTCGACGCCTTCCCGTTCCAGAAGCACGGAACCGCATCGGGTGCCATTAGAACGATCAGTCGAGACGCATTCCCCGCAGACCCTAAAGAGATCGATACCCGAACGAGCGGCCATCTTTTCTACAAGGCTCGGGTACCACTCGACGACGTCAATCTACGGGCTATTCCAAACGGCTTTCGACTCCTCCCGGGTATGGCCGTTCAAGCCGAGATTGGGGTCGGGCGCAGGAGCGTTATCTCCTACTTCCTGTATCCCCTCCTGAGGGGCTTCGACGAGAGCATCAGGGAGCCGTGACCTGAGCTGCCCCATCCCAATCATACAGGTGCCACAGCTCGATCACGAAAAACCTCGTCAAGCCCAGCGGTATGATCTCGAACGCTCCGCCCATCCGCTGCTCTGACAGAACTGCGTCGCCACTCGCCAAATGCGCCTCGGATGCGCCATCCCGGACGACAGCGCTTGAGCCCAGCACAAGAAGCAGCAACTCATCGCTGTCGCAAGTGAGCACGGTTCGGGCTGACGTCGCCAGTCGGCGCAATCGATGACGGACGCGGCCGCGTCGCGTCATCACGTTCAGGTCGGTAATGGCCCCGGCGGGTAGGTCCGCTTCGACATGCGCGTCCGCCGGAAAGGCGAAGGGAGCCGACGCAGGCGTGAGGCTTACAGCATCCCGTGTCGAAAAATGCAGTGTCATCCCCACACCGTCGAGGACCGCCAGAGTACGATCCACCTCGGGAAAAATCGAGAACGGACCAGGTGTCTCGACCCGCGCCATGCTGATGCGCCAGTCGAAATCGTCGAGAGCAGCACCCGTCGGCGATATGGCGATTTCGACTGTTTCGCCGCCACCGTTCTTCCAGGGCATGCGACGATTGGTGCTTGCGGGAATGACGCGCATCATCGACGCCTAACCCAAGCTCGGCAGATTGAGTCCTTGCTCCTTCGCGCAGTCGATGGCGATGTCGTAGCCCGCATCAGCGTGGCGCATGACGCCGGTGGCCGGGTCGTTCCACAACACCCGCTCGATACGTCTCGCCGCTTCCGGCGTCCCATCGCAAACGATCACCATGCCGGAATGTTGCGAGAAGCCCATACCGACGCCGCCGCCATGGTGCAGCGACACCCAGGTCGCGCCTGATGCGCAGTTGAGCAGCGCATTGAGAAGGGGCCAATCGGACACAGCGTCCGACCCGTCCTTCATCGCTTCCGTCTCGCGGTTCGGCGAAGCGACAGAGCCAGAATCCAGATGGTCGCGGCCGATCACGAGGGGGGCCTTCAACTCGCCCTTGGCGACCATTTCATTGAAGGCGAGGCCAAGGCGGTGGCGGTCGCCGAGGCCAACCCAGCAGATGCGCGCCGGAAGGCCCTGGAATTTGATCCGCTCTTTCGCCATGTCGAGCCAGTTGTGCAGGTGCTTGTTGTCCGGCAACAGCTCTTTCACCTTGGCATCGGTCCTGTAGATGTCTTCCGGATCGCCGGACAAGGCCGCCCAGCGGAACGGGCCGATTCCACGGCAGAAGAGCGGGCGGATATAGGCCGGCACGAAGCCGGGGAAATCGAAGGCGTTCGCGACACCTTCCTCCAGCGCCATCTGGCGGATGTTGTTGCCGTAATCGACCGTCGGCACGCCCGCTTTATGGAAATCAAGCATGGCGCGGACGTGCTCCGCCATGGAATGCTTGGCGGCCTGTGTCACGGCTTTGGGATTGCTTTCGCGCTTCGCCTCCCATTCGGCGAGCGTCCAGCCCTTCGGCAGGTAGCCGTTGACCGGGTCATGGGCGGATGTCTGATCGGTGACGCAATCGGGACGCACGCCCCGACGCACCAGCTCCGGCAGAATCTCGGCGGCGTTGCCGAGCAATGCGACGGAGATCGGCTTCTTCTCCTTGCAAGAGCGGTCGATGATGCTCAGTGCGTCGTCGAGGTCCTTGGCCTGCACGTCCACATAGCCGGTGCGCAGGCGGAATTCGATGCGGCTCGGCTGGCATTCGATGGCGAGGCATGAGGCGCCGGCCATGGTGGCTGCGAGCGGCTGCGCACCGCCCATGCCGCCGAGGCCCGCCGTCAGGATCCATCTGCCGGAAAGGTCGCCGCCATAGTGCCGGCGACCCATCTCCACGAAGGTCTCGTAGGTGCCCTGCACGATGCCCTGCGTACCGATATAGATCCACGAACCGGCCGTCATCTGGCCGTACATCATCAAGCCCTTCCGATCGAGCTCGTTGAAGTGATCCCAGGTTGCCCAATGCGGCACGAGGTTCGAGTTGGCGATGAGCACACGGGGCGCATCGGCATGGGTGCGGAACACGCCGACCGGCTTGCCGGACTGCACCAACAGCGTCTCATCGTTCTCCAACGTCTTCAGGGATGCGACGATGCGGTCGAAACTTTCCCAATCGCGCGCTGCGCGGCCGATGCCGCCATAGACGACCAGTTCGCTCGGTCGCTCGGCGACATCGGGATCCAGGTTGTTCATCAGCATGCGCAAGGGAGCCTCGGTCAGCCAACTCTTGGCTGAAAGCTCCGTGCCGTGCGCGGCGCGGACGACGCGAGCGTTATCGATGCGGGTCATGGGCTGGTCCTCGGTCAGGCTTTGGTGGTGGTGAAGGTCAGGCAGGCTTCGAGAATGCGGGTCAGAGCGGCGCGCATGGGTTGCGCATCAGTCTCGTCGTAAGGAGTCGGCCACCGGCTTTCCGCCACCGGGCCGAGCGGCTCCCTCATGTAGCCGCGACAAGCGAGTTCCATCTGGATGGCGTGGACGCCGTTCTCAGGTCTGCCAAAGCTGCGTGTGATGTGGCCGCCTTTGAAGCGCCCGTTTGTCACGTAGCTGAAGCCGCTTTCGACACAGAGTTGCTCGACCGCGTCGCTTAAAGTGGCGGCGCAACTCGCGCCGCTATTGGTGCCGATGTTGAAATGGGGGAGCGTGTCGTCGAAAAGACGGGGGATCACCGAGCGGATCGAGTGGCAGTCGTAGACGACGACCTGAGGGTGCCGGCCACGCAGGCGCGCGATTTCGGCCCGGAGCGCGGCATGGTATGGATCGAAGAAGCGAGCACGGCGCTCGGCGATGCTTTCCGCGTTGGGCTCTGTGCCCTGTTCATAGAGAGGTTCGCCGTCGAAGGTCGTGGTGGGGCATAGCTCCGTCGTCGCTTGCCCAGGGTAGAGCGAGATTCCAGATGGATCCCGGTTGACGTCGATGACCGTGCGGGAAATCGACGTCCGGATGACGGTCGCATTGAGATCAACGGCGAAGTCGTAGAGCCGCTCGATCCACCAATCCGCGTCCTTGCGGGCGAGCCACGACGAGACGAGCCCGTGTTCATATTCGGGCGGGATCTCCGTGCCGGTATGCGGAAGGCTCACGACAAGTGGCTCGTCTCCACGCGTAATCGCGAGCCAGGACAGATCATCTGAACCGGTCATGATGCCGTGGCCTCCTTATCGCGCAATCTCTTCCGCCACGAGCGGGAGCACATCGGCGCCGACCGCAACCGCGAGCGCGCCGGAGGTGACGAGCGCGGTGGCACGTTCCATGTCCGGGGCCATGTGACGGTCGTTGTTCAGATGCGGCACCTTGGCGCGTAGAAGCGCGCGTGCCCGTTCGAGGGGCTCGCTCGATCGCATTGGCGCGTGGAAGTCGCAGCCCTGGACGGCGGCGAGGAGTTCGATGCCGATCACATGCGCGGCGTTGGTCGCCATGCCGAGAAGCCGCCGCGCGCCGTGGGTCGCCATCGAGACATGGTCTTCCTGATTGGCCGACGTCGGAATCGAGTCGACACTGGCCGGATAGGCGCGCTGCTTGTTCTCGGAGACGAGTGCGGCTGCGGTCACTTGCGGGATCATGAATCCGGAATTCAGGCCGGGCTTCGGCGTCAGGAAGGCCGGGAGGCCTGAAAGGGCAGGGTCGACAAGCATGGCGACGCGCCGTTCCGCGAGCGATCCGATTTCGCACACAGCCATGGCGACCATGTCGGCAGCGAATGCCACCGGCTCTGCATGGAAGTTACCCCCGGAGATGACCTCTCCGGTGTCGGAAAAGACGAGCGGATTATCCGAGACGCCGTTCGCCTCCGTGCCGAGCGTTTGACCGGCCTGACGCAGCAGATCCAGCACAGCGCCCATCACTTGCGGCTGGCAGCGCAGACAATAAGGGTCCTGCACGCGCTCGTCGTTGGTGAGGTGCGAGGCGCGGATGGCGCTTCCTTGCATCAGGGCGCGCAGGGAAGCGGCGACCTCAGCTTGTCCGCGATGACGCCGGAGCTCTTGGATGCGCACATCAAACGGCCCGTCCGAACCCTTGGCGGCATCGGTTGCCAGAGCGCCAGTCACGAGGGCAGCCCGGAACACGCGTTCGGTTTCAAAAAGACCGGCCAGCGCCAGAGCGGTCGACACTTGCGTGCCGTTGAGAAGCGCGAGGCCTTCCTTGGGCCCGAGGGAGAGAGGCGCGAGACTGATCTTCGCGAGCGCTTCCTCTGCTGGAACGCGCGCCCCATCCACAAAGAACTCGCCGACGCCCATGAGGGCCGCTGTCATGTGCGATAACGGGGCAAGATCGCCTGAAGCACCAACCGAGCCCTGGCCGGGAATGACCGGCACGAGGCCCAACGCCAAGCAGGTGGCAAGATGCTCAACCGTGGACCAGCGCACGCCGGAGGCACCCTGCGCGAGGCTCGCAAGCTTGAGCGCCATCACCAACCGCACGACCGCGACCGGGAGCGGATCACCGACACCGGCCGCATGCGAGAGGACGATATTGCGTTGAAGCGTTGCGAGATCGGCGTCATCGATGCGCACGCTCGCGAGCTTGCCGAAGCCTGTATTGATACCATAGACCGGCTCGCCCTTGGCCACGATGGCCTCGATGGTCTTAGCCCCGGCGTCGATCCTGGGGCGGCACCGATCGTCCAGGGAGACGGCGGCTCCGAGATAGACGCGGCGCCAATCGGCAAGCGAAACCGAGCCGGGAATAAGTGTTACAGTTTCGGTCACTGTCCTCTCCAAATGCGGGTATGCAGCGGGTTGAATCCGAGGCGGTAAACAAGCTCGGCGGGGCGCTCGATGCTCCAGATAGCCAGATCGCATGCCTTGCCGGGCTCAAGCGTGCCGATCTCATCGATGAGGCCGAGGGCGTGGGCGGCTTCGCGCGTCACGCCGGCCAAGCATTCCTCGACTGTCAGACGAAAGAGAGTCGCCCCCATATTCATGGTGAGCAGGAGCGAGGTCAGCGGCGAGGTTCCGGGATTGCAATCGGTCGCGAGCGCGATGGGGGTGCCATGCTTCCGAAACGCCGGGACAGGCGGAATTTGTGTTTCGCGCAGCGTGTAGAAGGCGCCGGGCAGCAGCACGGCAACCGTGCCCGCCTTCGCCATCGCCATCGCGCCCTCTTCATCCGTGTATTCAAGATGATCGGCGGAAAGCGCGCCGAAATCGGCAGCAAGTTTCGCTCCGTGCAGGTTGGAGAGCTGATCGGCGTGTAGCTTGACGCGAAGACCGAGCGCTTTCGCAGCTGCAAAGACCCGGGCGGTCTGTTCCGGAGAGAACGCAATTCCTTCACAGAACGCATCCACCGCATCGGCAAGGCTCTCGCGAGCGATGGCCGGCAACATCTCCCGACAAACCCTATCGATGTAGATGTCCTTATTGTCGTTCGTGTCGGGCGGAAGGGCATGCGCGCCGAGGAAGGTGGTGGTGATTCCAATCGGGCGCTTGTCGGCAAGACGCCGAGCGACCCGCAGCATGCGCGCTTCGGTGTCCAGATCGAGGCCGTAGCCGGATTTGATCTCGACGGTCGTGCAGCCTTCGGCGAGCAGATGGTCCAGGCGGGGCAGGGCGCTGGCAAGCAGATCGTCCTCGCTGGCGGCGCGGGTCGCCTTCACAGTTGAGACGATGCCCCCTCCGGCCCGCGCGATCTCTTCGTAACTGGCACCCTTAAGGCGCAGCTCGAATTCGTGCGCCCGATCACCGCCAAACACGAGATGGGTATGGCAATCGATGAGGCCGGGCGTGATCCACCGTCCGTCGCAATCAGTCCGCTCGGCGGCATCCCAGCCGGTGGGCAGGTCCTTTGCCGGTCCGACAAAGGCAATACGGCCATTCTTGGCAGCTATGGCGCCGTGCTCCACGATCCCGAGACCGGGTGCGTTGCGGGCGAGCGTCGCGAGACGCGCATTGAGCCAGATCCGGTCGAAGCGCACATTCCTGCTCCGGTGATGTTCTGTTAATGTCTATACATAATCATCTCAAACAGGTATTGTCTAGACATATTTGATTGGCGACAACGATGGTGTCAGCGATGCGCAAGCTCATTCTCGATCATGCCCTGCTTCCGAGCGGCTGGGCGCAGGACGTGGCCATTGACATCGACGGGGGCGTCATTCGCGCCGTGCAACCACATGCGAGCCCCGAGGGCCGCGAGCATGTCGCCGGGGTCGCGTTGCCGGGCCTGCCGAATCTGCACAGTCACACCTTCCAGCGCGGCATGGCGGGTCTCGCCGAGACGCGCGGGCCTGCCAGCGACAGTTTTTGGACCTGGCGACAGGTGATGTACCTGTTCCTGCAAAACCTCACGCCGGACGATGTCGAGGCCATTGCCGCATTCGCCATGATGGAGATGATCGAAGGCGGATTCACTGCACTTGCCGAGTTTCATTACCTGCATCACGACAGGGATGGTCGGCTCTATGCGGATCCTGCGGAACTCGCCGCGCGCATCGCCGCAGCGGCGGCCGAGACCGGCATGGGGCTTACGCTTCTGCCCGTATTCTACGCCCAGGGCGGCTTCGGTGGCGCATCGCCCACTGATGGGCAGCGGCGTTTCATCTCCAATGTCGAGCTCTACACCCGCCTCGTAGAAGGAACGCGCAAGGCCACCGCGACCCTCGACGACGCCGTGGTCGGGATCGCGCCGCACAGCCTGCGTGCTGTAACGCCCCAAGACCTCAACGAGGTGCTGGCGATAGCGACGGATGGGCCGATCCATATTCATGTCGCTGAGCAAATGAAGGAGGTCGAGGATTGTGTCGCTTGGTCGGGCCAACGTCCGGTCACTTGGCTGCTCGACCATGTCCCCGTCGATCAGCGGTGGTGCCTCATTCACGCCACCCATCTCGATTCGTCCGAGACGGGCCGTCTTGCCGCCACGGGTGCCGTCGCCGGATTATGCCCCATCACGGAAGCCAATCTTGGCGATGGGATCTTCCAAGGCGTTGATTTCCTGTCGGCTGGTGGCCGGTTCGGCGTCGGGTCCGATTCTAACGTCCAGATCAGTGCGTCGGCCGAGCTCAAGCAATTCGAATACAGCCAACGCCTGAAGCATCGCGCCCGCAACGTTCTGGCGCGGCGTGAGGGCGATTCAACCGGGCGCAGCTTATATGAGGGAGCCCTGACGGGGGGGGCTCGCGCCCTTGGTCGGCGCATCGGAGCCATCGATCACGGACATCGGGCGGATCTCGTCGTGCTCGACGCCAATCATCCTGATCTCGCTGCCAGGTCTCATGATCGCTGGATTGATGCCTACATCTTCGTCGCCGGCAAGGCCGCGATCGATCAGGTGATGATTGGGGGGGAGTTTGTGGTAACGAAGGGGCGGCACAACCAACGCGAAGCGATCAGCGCCCGGTATGCCCGCACAATGGCTCGCATCCTGGCATGAGGACGCCCTGACGAATGGAAAACTCATCCGGCATGAGACACCTGCATCAACGCATCCGTGACGAGATCGAGGCTCGCATCATGTCGGGCGAATGGCCTCCGGGGCACCGTGTGCCCTCCGAGCACGAGTTGATGGCCGAGTATGGTTGCTCGCGGATGACAGTGAACAAGGTGCTTTCGACCTTGGCGGCCAACGGCCTGATCACGCGCCGCAGGCGGGCCGGGTCCGTAGTCGCGGAGCCGAGCACCCAGACGGCCGTGCTGGACATCCAGGATTTCGCGCAGGAAGCGGCGCGCGCCGGGACCGTCTATCGTTTCAAGATCCTGCACCGCACGATCGAACCCATCGATGCCGCTGCGGCGCAGCGCACCGGAGTGCCGGTCGGAACGGAGATGCTCAGCGTCATCACACTTCACCTGATGGATGAAGTGCCGGAGGCCTACGAACAGCGCCTCATCAACCTCGCGACGGTCCCCGAGGCGGGCGAGGAGCGCTTCACTCGTGATCCGCCGGGCACATGGCTGCTCCGGCAGGTGCCGTGGACGGATGCCGAGCATATCGTCCGTGCTGTCAGCGCCGACAGCGTGCTCGCAAAGCGCCTTCACATTCAGACCGGCGCTGCCTGCCTGGTGCTGGAGCGCCGGACCTGGCAGGCCGGAGCCTTCGTCACGGAAGCGCGCATTACATATCCTGGTGAGAGACATCACCTCGTCGGACGTTTTTCGCCGGCAGCCAAAGGGCCGGCCATCGGTGCTGGGGCTTCGTGATGCCCGCAGCCACGTCTGCCAACTCTGACGCGACTCGATAATAGCTGTCACCTCGGGGCTTGTGTGACTGCCCGTTGGCGTCATGCTCGGCGTCGCTTTGTTCGCTGAGCATGACGAGGAGCGTTACCGTTTTTCGGATGTGCCGCCCGACTCCGCGAAGCCCGCTAAATTCGCGGAACGCCAATTCCAGGCGGTCCTTACGATATCGTCGAGCATGGGGTATTTGGGCGTCCATCCGGTGTCGTGCCGCAGACGCGCATGTGATGCGACGAGAACGGGCGGATCACCGGCTCGAGGCGGTCCGATCCGGTAAGGGACCTTGCGACCGGATATGCGTTCGACAGCCTGGATCACTTGAAGAACTGAATAGCCCGTGCCGTTGCCGACATTATAACGGCCACTCAAGCCTGCCGCGAGACGATCGAGGATGCGCAGGTGAGCATCCGCCAGGTCGGTGACGTGGACGTAGTCGCGAACGGCAGTGCCATCAATCGTATCGTAGGTGTCGCCGAAGACGGTCAGCTCTGGACCCCGGCCAAGAGCCGCGTTGATCGTCAATGGGATCAGATGGGTCTCGGGATCATGATCCTCTCCAAGCCGCCCCTGTGGATCGGCACCAGCGGCATTGAAATAGCGAAGGGCGGCCCAGTTGAGACCGTGAATTTGTTGAGCCCATTCGAGCCCCCGCTCGGCCATGAGCTTCGACTCGCCGTAGGGCGAGAGGGGGGCGAGCTTCGAGTCTTCATCGATCGGGATGCGATCGGGTGTGCCGAACAATGCCGCAGTCGACGAGAGAACGAAACGGTTGCAGCCTGACTTGATGGCCGCCTCCGCCACACGGAGCGTGTTGCTAACGTTTTCAGCGATGTAGAGGAGCGGTTCGCGCATACTCTCTCCCACGAGAGAGCGCGCTGCAAAGTGGAGAACGCCGTCGAACCGCCAGGCTGCAAAAACCTCATGAAGACGCTCGCGATTGGCGATGTCCTCGACGATCAATTCGACGCCCGGGGGCACCGCGGCTCGATGGCCTTGGGATAGATCATCGAGAACGACGACCTCGTCGCCACGTTCGACAAGTGCGAGGACCGTGTGGCTGCCGACATATCCGGCGCCACCGGTAACAAGAAACCTGGCCATATTGTGTACTCTTGACGAATGGCGCTCCAGGGTAGCGTGAGGCTACCGAGGCACGTTTGTTAAGCAGGATTGACGATGTGAGGGAGCGGAAGGCCGACCTGCGGGAAGCCTCAGCTCAGACGATTTGTGTGCCTCCATATCGCAATGCGCCTGTCCAGACCTGCTCCAGACGCTGCAGGGTCTTGAAAGCGATTTCAAGTTCGTGTCTTTCCTCAGCGTTACGGGCGACCAAGCGGTGATAGGAAACATCCATCTTCCGAACCGCTTCACATAGCTTGCGCCCCTTTTCTGATAAACGGATGCGCGCGGAGCGCCGGTCTCGCTCGGATGCGTTGCGATCGATGTAGCCTGTTTCGGCGAGCCGCTTGAGGTTGTATGAGGCGTTCGATCCCAAATAGTAGCCGCGATCGATGAGGTCGCGAACCGTCAGTTCGTCGGCACCGATCGTGAACAGCATCATGACCTGGGAAGGGCTGAGGTCGTCAACACCGAGCCGCCCGAGGTCAAGTCGAAAGATGTCGAGATAACGGCGGTGAACTCGCTCGACGACGCGCAACAGGTCGAGGTGCGAGACGGCGAATGCGTCCTCAGTGGAGGTCGTTGTATCCCTTGTGTGGACGGCGGCCGTCGAGGAGGGCGGTAATGGGGGGAGGTGGGAAAGGCTGTCGTATGGCACTTCCAGATAACACCCCATCTCTTTGCTGACTTTGTGTTCCATGCTTTCCTGCCGCGGTTCTAGTGATTGTTTCGAATTTAGAACTATTTCCGAGGCGTTTCCCCTGAACCTGTAAGTTGTATTGCTTTGTTTTAGTTATATAGAATTCACTATTCTGGGTGACATTCCGTAAGTTTATCATATGATAGTATTGAAATTTGTCGAGAGGCAGAGATACTGGAAATATTCCCATGTTTGCTGTGATTGATTACTCTCCAGAGTTCATTTTTTGGCTTAAATTAACGCCTCAGGGACGGTTCATATGAGTACGGCGGGCGTCTCCGGAAATGCTGCGGACCTGATTCATCGCGGCCGCAAGGCGTTCATTATGGGCCTCCTTTACGCAGGCGTTTTGAGTGCCGTCATCAACCTTTTGCAGCTCACCGTACCTCTCTTCATGCTGCAAGTGCATGACCGAGTCGTTAACAGTCAGAGCCTCGATACGCTGACGATGCTGATCGTCATAGCGACCGTAGGGCTTGTGCTTTTCGGCATTCTCGATTTCGTGCGGGCGCTGACCTTTCAAGTCATGGGAAGCATGCTGCTTCGGAAATTGAACCTGCCGGTTTTGCAGGCCGCGGTTTCGGCCTCCGTGCAGCATGGTGCTGCGCGTGCGGGTCAGGCGATTCGCGATCTGAACGACATACGATCCTTTATCTCCGGCAGTGCGATCAGCGTTCCGCTTGAGGCAATTTGGAGTCCGATCTTTCTTGCGGTGCTGTTTGCATTGCATCCGCTCTATGGGTTTGTGGCGCTCGTTTCGGCGACTGTCCTTGTGGTGTTGAGCCTGATCTCGGATCTCCTCACCCGGCGAGCCCTCAAGCAAGCGAACGAGGCCACAGTCAACGGTATCGGCGAGATCAGTGCCAACCTGCGCCACGCGGAGGTCATCGAGGCGATGGGTATGCTGCCGGCATTGGCTCGCCGCTGGCGCGGCGCCCAGATCCGCGCGCTCGATCTCCTTGACACGGCAACGGGTCGTGGGCGCGCACTGTCGTCATTCACGCGCACATGCCGCTACATGATGCAGATCGCGGTACTGTCGGTGGGCGCCACTCTCGTCATCAAGCAGGAGGTAAGTCCCGGCTCAATGGTCGCCTCCAGCATCATCATGGGACGTCTGCTCCTGCCTTTCGATTCGATGGTCGATGGCTGGCGGCAATGGGTCTTCGCTTTGGCTGCCTGGAAGCGCGTTAGCGATTTGCTCGAAAGGGAAACACCCAGCCGTGATACGAGGCCGACGCCGCGCACCGTGGGGGAGCTGACGGTCGATCGTCTCGTCTATGCGCCTCCGGGTTCGGATGTTCCGGTTCTCAAGGGGGTCTCATTCTCGCTGTCGCCGGGCGAGGTGCTTGGCATTGTGGGGCCCTCGGCCGCCGGCAAATCGACGCTAGCGCGTCTTCTCGTCGGTGTGCTGAAGCCGACCACAGGAGGCATCTACCTCGACGGACATAACGTCTTTTTGTGGGAGCGCGGCTCGTTCGGCGACATGGTGGGCTACCTGCCGCAAACAATATCACTTCTCGATGGATCGATACGCGAGAACATCGCACGCATGCAGAGTGCGGATCCTCGGTTGGTGCTCGAGGCCTCGCGCCTTGCCGATGTGCATAACATGATCGGGCGCTTCCCCTTGGGGTACGATACGCGCCTCGGTGACGGCAGCTTTCTCCTCTCGGGTGGTCAGCGTCAGCGGATCGCGCTCGCGCGAGCTCTCTACGGCGGCCCACGGCTCATCGTGCTGGATGAGCCGAATGCAAACCTGGATACCGAGGGTGAAAGAGCGCTCATTCGCGCTATCGATGCAGCGCGCGCGGACGGAGCGATCGTTATTCTGATCGCCCACCGCCCGTCTATCATGCAGGTCGTCGACAAGCTTCTGGTTCTACAGGATGGGCGAGTGGCCCAGTTTGGCCCGCGCACATCGGTCGTCGACATGAACGAGCGCAGCGAGAAGATCGCCAAAGCTGTTCCGGACAATGCGGCGCAAGCGACTCGGGGGGGAGGGCGTCATGGGAAGCACTGAAATCCTGGTCCAGAACCGAAAAGCGCTTGCCACGGATTCCTCAACCGACCAAAAAAATTGGGTTGAACGCTTTGAAGACGAAGAAGGGACCGGACCATCTTTCCGGGCCCCTGTCATTGCCGGAATGGTTGCGATCATCGTTGGCGTCGGCGGATTCGTCGGCTGGGCCTTTGCGGCGCATCTGGACAGCGCCGCCGTGGCGACCGCGACGGTCGTCGTCGATTCCAAGCGCAAGACCGTTAGCCATTGGGAAGGCGGCATCCTGAAGACGCTGCTGGCGCAGGAAGGTGATGTTGTTCAAGCTGGGCAGCCGCTATTGCGCTTGGACGACACACGCGCAAAGGCTGACCTTGAACAATTGCGCGCTAAGCGAATAGGCCTCGAAACAAGACTTGTGCGTCTGCGCGCGGAGCAATCGTATCTCAAGGAGATCGCATTTCCAGAAACGCCCGCCCCCAGTCCGATTGCTGTGGAGGTGATCAACGCGGAACGGAAGGTTTTCTTCTCTCGTCGCCAGATGTTCGACCGCAGGGTCGAGATCCAGCATAAGACTGTCGAGCAGCAGGAGGCGGAGCTCGGCGCTATCCGGGCTCAGACCGAGGCGAATACCCGCCAATCCGACCTGCTCGCCCGTGAGTTGGCCGCCGTCGCGGGCCTGGTCGAGAAGGGTTATGCTCCTCGCCCGCGTTTGACGGAATTGCAGACCCGCGAAAGTGAGTTGATGGGGCGCGGTGCCGAACTTGTCGGCCGTAAAGCGAAGGCCGAGCAAGCCAAGGCCGCGGCCGAACTGGAGATCTTGTCGCTTGAAAACGACTTCCAGCAACAGGTTGCCGCCGATCTCCAGGCGACGCAGCTCGAATTGGCGGACACGAGCGAGCGCATGAATGCTGCGACCGACGTGTTGCGTCGCGTCGAGGTGACCTCGCCGCAAACCGGCGTCATCACCAATATCCGCACCAGGACGCCGGGTGGCGTCATCGCGCCGGGGCAGGCGATTCTCGATATCGTGCCGGAGCACGAACCTTTGATCGTCGAGGCAAAAGTGGGCCTGCGCGATGTCGACTCCGTGCGCGTCGGAGCGCCGGTGCGAGTGCGATTGACCGCCTACAATAATCGCAGCACGTTGCCGCTGTCGGGGACGCTGACTTATCTCGCTGCGGATCAACAGGTTGACGAACGCACCGACACCGCATTCTTCGTCGCGCGTGCCTCGATCCTCCCCGAGAGCCTCGCGGCAAATCCAGCTGTCAAACTCTATCCCGGAATGCCCGCTGAAGTGCTGATTCTCAATAAGCCGCGCCGTGCAATCGATTATCTTCTCGCTCCGATCACGGAGAGCTTCAATCGCGCCTTCCGCGAGGAATAAAAACGCGCGAGGCTCGGCCGTGCATGTGCCGCGCGAGAGGACCTGTCTCCGTCGTCCTTGACCGATCATGAACGGTTATGGCCCGGCGCGGCTCGATCGGACCGTGCAGGATTGGAACGATGGACGTCAGCCATGCCGGGGTTTGCTTTTAGCAAACGGCCGGCGGCGCGTCGAAAGAATTGATTCACGCCAAAGCATGATGGAACCGCATCCCGGCGACGACTTGGTGGGGCCCCTGCGTTCTGATGGCCATGCGCCTATAGCAGGCGCTAACTATTTCGAATTTAAAAATATTTTCACTCTAAAATATATCTATAGTAATTGTTGAATATAATGAATCTATCTAAGTATATTATTGATATGTCTTGCATATTTTAAGGCAGATAGCTCTTTACAAACCTCCGTCTATTCAGCAGTGTTGCGGTGCGACGAATAGCGAATACGAATTCATTATCCGTGATGCTCTGAATTTATTCGTTGTGCGTTCGTTCGCTCTGGTCGATCGATGCGATCCGGCGGGCAGGCGTCCCTCCGGCCCAAACAAGGAGATACATATGGCGACTCTTGAGGGTGGTGCCTTCCACGATATTTTGCACGGCACCAATTCCCCCGACGTGATCTTTGGACACGCGGGCGACGATTTGATCTTCGGCGGGGGCGGCAACGACGCGCTCTTCGGCGAAGATGGCAACGACATTCTGTTCGGCGGCAACGGAGACGACGCCCTGTTCGGAGGCGCGGGTAACGACATCCTCTTCGGTGGGGCTGGCAACGATCTTCTGCAGGGCGGCGCGGGCGATGACATCCTCTTTGGCGGCAATGGCGATGACATCCTCCAGGGTGGCGCCGGAGACGACTATCTACGCGGTGGCAATGGCGACGACATCCTGCAGGGTGGTGCCGGCAACGATGTGCTCGACGGGGGCTCTGGCAACGACCTGCTTCAGGGCGGCGACGGCGACGACATTCTCGATGGCGGCTCGGGCAACGATGTGCTTCAGGGCGGCGCTGGAGACGACGTGCTCCGCGGCGGCTCGGGCAACGACATCCTCGAAGGCGGCGCAGGCGACGACATCTTGATCGGCGGCGCCGGACGGGACGTCTTTGTATTCTCCAGCGGTAGCGGCAACGACATCGTCATGGACTTCAAAGTCGGCGAGGATCTGCTTCAGATCGCGAAGGGGATCAACGGTACGGACATCGCAACCGCGCACGATCTCGCAAGCCGTGTGTACCAGATCGGCACCAACACCCTCGTCGATCTCGGCAATGGCGATACGATCACGCTCGTCAACGTCAATGCCGCAGACATTCAGCACCACCCCGGCGATTACTTCACGGTTCATTAGTGCGAACAGGCACCGCAGCGGGCAGCTGCGGTGCCAAACCTCGAAGGCTCGTGGAACGTATGGCGCCGCTAGAAACAACCGCAACAATACTGTCGCCGGGTCAGGCGGACGAGCCGCAGGCCGTTCTTCTGGGCAGCGGAGTGATCCTGGTCTCATGGGATGTCCCGCAGGCGGTTCACGCTTCCGCGGCGCTGTCGGCCGCGCAGGGGCATTCGGTGGCGCCGGCTGCGTCTCTGCGCCTGTCGCGCACAGACGGCGGCACGCGCCTTCTATGGGCCACGCGCTGTCCCGAGAGCGGCCCCTTGCATATCACCCTATCGACGGGTGCGCTGGGCTCGAAAACCAGTCTCGCCATTCAGCCCGACACGGTCATTCCGGTCGCTGGTTCCGACAATCTCGTTCAGGGGCTCGATGAGCAGGCCTGCGAGACGCTTATCTCGACGTTGCTGAACGTATGGAGCGGTCTCTTTCGTCTCCGGCGCGATGGGATGTTCATAGAGTGCCTGCTCGGTTTGATGCGGCAACCGGCTTCCACATCCGAAGCCGCCACGATCGTCGCGCGCGCCGTGGGCGACATCGTCCTCTTGCAAGCGGCGTTGCCTCCTCGCTTTGGCGAGATCGATGCGATCTATTGCGTCGGCAGGGATGGTTTGAGGCGTCTCCCCGGCCGTCCGCGCCGCGGCCCTCTGGGTGGGGGCCGAGAGATGGTGCATCTTCTCACCTCCGGCAAGTACCTTGCTGGGCGCGAAGCCTTTGTGGTTTTTGCCGGATCTGAAGGGCTCCAGGTTCAATCGCTTGCGAAATCCGAGCCGCAACCGCTTCCATTGACGCGATGGCTCCGCGAGCAGACAAAGCGCGCGCCCGGGTTGCGCGAACATCTGCTGATCGGTCTTTCCGACCACGCTTCGTTCGGTAAAGCTGCCGCACTGGAGGCGCAATTGAGCGTCCCATTGAAGCCGCAACGGGTTGGCGCGAACACTTCGGGTCTCGCGGCGGAGATCACCTGTGCGATCTCGACGCCAGCGGGAACGCTTCTGGCCGGCTGGCTCCGCGATCCTCTGAATCTCGTCGCTGGCATCGCCGCGGTCGTCTCCGACGGTACAATTCACGATCTGACGAGCGCACTCCATCGCTACCCCATCGTCGTCGAGGGACCAAACGCTGGGCGAGTGAGCGGGACGGGATTTGCCACTCTTGCTCCTTCCGTGGGCGGAGATGCCCCCATTCTCCAGCCGCGGTTCCGCCTGCTGCTGAAGTCCGGTGCGTTTCATCCGCTTGTTCCGACCCCGCAGCCGGCAGACCCCGCCGAGGCCCGGGCCGTCGCGTTGCGCGCGGTTCCGCCCCAGCACGTGAACGACAAACTTCTTTCCGAAGTTCTTGCTCCCGTCATCGCCGATCTTCACGCGAAAACACAGACGCATATCGGTCAGCCTCATGTACGCGTGATCGGCACGCTGATCGCGCGCCCGAAAGCCTCGGTTGTCATTCCTCTCTACAAAGTTCTCGACTTCCTTCGCTTTCAGATTGCCGCATTCGCGACGGATCCGTGGTTCAGAAAACATGCCGAGCTCATCTATGTCTTGGACACGCCCGAACAGGCGACCGAGGTCGACCATCTCCTGACCGGCCTGCATCTGGTTTACGGCCTGCCCATGACGCTTGCGATCATGGACCGCAACAGCGGCTACGCGCGTGCTTGCAACGCCGGAGCAGCCGCGTCGCGCGGAGAGATTCTGGCGTTGGTCAATTCCGATGTCATCCCGACCGCACCCGGATGGATCGAGAAGCTTGCAGAAAGGTTGGACAACCGCAGGCGCGTTGGCGCGGTTGGCCCGAAACTGCTGTTCGAAGACGGATCTCTTCAACATGCGGGCATGCATTTCGCACGTGATCATCGCGGGCGCTGGCTCAACCATCATTACTTCAAAGGCATGCCACGGCATTACGCTCCTGCGACTGAAGAGCGCTTCGTGCCAGCGGTCACCGGAGCCTGCCTGGTGATGCCGCGCGCCCTGTTCGAGAAGGTCGGCGGCTTCTCAGATGACTATGTCATCGGCGACTACGAGGATAGCGATCTGTGTCTGAAAATTGCGGCGGCCGGTCGCAAGATTTCATATGTGCCGGACGTCGAGCTTTATCATCTCGAGCGCAAGTCTATGTCGCTCAATCCCGAATACATGAAAGGAATCGCCTGGCAGTACAACTGCGCCCTGCACACCTCCCGCTGGGGGGACATGATCGCGAGCGTCATGAATACCTACACCCGTCCCGGAAGACCAAGGAGCAAAGCAGCATGAATGCGCAGGTTGGCAACAGGATCAATGCATATGAAGCGTTGCTCTCGCCTGCTGAGGAAAGCAGGCTCGCATGGATGATGGAGGCAATCGAGCGCAATCGCTTCCTGCCGGCTCCCGCTCCTGAAAGCGTCTTCGTCGGTGACGGGGATTACAAGGCCATCGGGGCTGAGTACCTCGGACATTTCGTTCGTATTGGCGGCCTCAAACCCTCGGATCGTGTGCTCGATATCGGGTGCGGGATTGGCCGCATGGCGGTTCCGTTGACCCAGTATCTCGACGGAACGACCGGATGTTATGAAGGCGTCGACCCGGTGAACGAGGGGATTGCATGGTGCGTGCGGAACGTCACGCCCGTCTATCCACGATTCCGGTTCTGCCAGATCGATCTGGCGCATGAGCTCTATAATCCGGGCGGCGCGCTTGCTGGTCACGAGGTCGTTCTGCCGTTCTCGGATGCGAGCTTCGATTTCATCGTCATGGTGTCGGTCGCGACGCATCTTCCTGCCCACGAAATAGCGGCCTATGCGCGCGAAGCCATGCGGTTGCTCTCTCCCGGCGGACGTCTCTTCATGACGGCATTTCTGATACTCGACGGAGACCCCGTGAGAGACGGAGCCCGACCGAAGTTCACGGCCGGGACTGAGGCTGGAACCTGGTATGGCGATCCATCCGCGCCTCTTGCAGCGATAGGCTTCGATCAAAACCTGATCGAGCAGGCACTTCGTTTGGCTGGACTGCGCATCCAGCGGGTGGATCTGGGCCATTGGCGCGGCACCGACAGCACGCATTATCAAGACATCATCATTGCGACCAAGCCAGGGAAAGCTGCCTGACCATGCGCATTCTCGTCGTCGCGCATAATCATCCTGATCTTCATCCCGGCGGGACGGAGATTTTTTCTCACGATCTCTTTCGCGAGTTTCGGTCGCGCCCGGGGATCGAGACGCTCTTCCTTGCCGCGACGAACCGTATCCATCGTGAGCCGCGTCCGGGCACGAGCTTCCAGACCGTGACTGAGGCGCCCGACGAAGTCGTTCTCTGGGGCGGTCATTTCGACCATTTCTATCTCAGCCAAACTGATACTTATGGTGTCGTCCCCCATCTTGAGAAATTGCTGGAAGAGTTCCGACCGGACGTCGTCCACATCCACCACATCCTTCTTCTTGGGGTGGAGTTCATCGCAATCGTGCGCCGCGTCGTCCCCGATGCCCGCATCGTCATGACCCTGCACGACTATTATGCCATATGCGCCCATGACGGCCTCATGATGCGCACGCGGGGACGGGAGCGGTGCAATGAGGCGTCGCCCAACCGATGCAATGCGTGTTTCCCGGACATTTCGGCGGACCGTTTCCTGTTGCGCGAGCGTTATCTCAAGACCCTGTTCACGCAAGTCGATCGTTTCATTGCGCCGAGCGACTTCATCAAAGAGCGCTTCATCGCATGGGGCCTGCCCGCGTCGCAGATCGATATTGTCTTCAATGGCCGACCCGCGGTGCCGTCTGCCGCCCATCGTCCATCCGGCGACGGGAGGCGTCCGGTGTTCGGCTATTTCGGTAATCTCAACCCCTGGAAGGGGGCATCGGTCCTGTTGAAGGCGTGCCGGCATCTGATTGCGGAGAAAGCGGAAGGGTTCGAGCTGCGCCTTCATGGCGGTGCTCCGTTCCAAGCGGAGAGCTTCGTCGCAGAAATCGACACGCTGGTTCGTGAAACCGAGCCACATGTCGTGCGTCTCGGCGCCTATCGGCGCGACGAGATACCTGTCCTGATGGCGGCGGTGGATTGGGTCGTCGTTCCCTCGATCTGGTGGGAGAACGCACCGCTTGTCATCCAGGAAGCGTTTCATCACCGGCGACCCGTGATCGTGAGCGACATTGGCGGGATGGCCGAAGCCGTGCGCGACGGCGTGAACGGGCTTCACGTCCGCCCCGACGATCCGGCCGCGCTGGCTCGCATGATGAAACGGGCGATGGAAACGCCCGGAATCTGGGAGACTTTGGTGGATGGGATCAACCCGCCTCCCACTATCACAGAAGTCGCCGACCGGCACCTCGACCTTTATCGCAACATCGACGCAACGGCGCGGGCCGCGTGAAACCATGAGCATTGCAGAAGCCAAGATACCGCTTGCATCGGCTGACAATGCGGCCGGCAGCCAGATCCAGGGACGGTTGGATGCCGTCGAGAGCCGTCGGCTTTATGGCTGGGTCTGGGATCGCGGGCGTTCAGACGAGCGACTGCTCGTTCGTGTGCTCTTTCGGGGGCGCATGGTTGCCTCCGGCACGGCGGATCGCCCACGTATCGATCTTAGACGCAACGGCATCGGCGATGGAGCCTACGCCTTCGAAGTCGAGTTGCCAGAGACGGTTGGGCGCGAGCCAGATGGTATCGAAGTCGTGGCATATTCGCGCACAACCGGGGAAGAGATCGTTCTCCCCGCGCCGAGCCAGGACGAGCGGGCGGCGGAGGCGGTCATCAGCGCCCCGCTGAACCGGGTCCTCGAACAGCTCGAGGTGCTGATCGCCGCGCAGCGTCGCTCCCAGATCATCCTGCGGGAGGCTGCGGAAGCGATGCGCGGGACCGCCGAGCAGGTCGAGCAGATGTCCTCCAAGGAAGATGGCATCGGCGCCGCGCTTGATGTCGTGCGCTCCAATCAAAGCGAGCTCGCGCAGCGCGTCGCTGACGTGGAGGTCTTCCTGATGCGGTTCGATAAGATGATCGCAGCTTTTGACGACCGCATCAAAGATCTGGCCAACGTCGCCGACCGACCGATGCGTCGCGCTGTCGCGATCATCATCATGCTGACTGGCATATCGGCCGTCAGCGCAGTCTTCACCCTCGCAATGGCTCTGCGATAGAGAATCCCATGACGATAGCTGCGCGTCTCCCGATACAACACGAACTGCCTCCTCCTGCACGAGGCGAAATTCTGGCAGCAACTGCGCTGCTGACAGACGAGCTTGGTCTTCCAACCGATGGCGAGACTGTTCTCGCAGCTCCTGTCGGCGACGATCTCGTGCTTATCAGCGGGGTCGCGGACGCCATGCCGGGGGTCGTTCCGGTGTTGCTTAATGGCGATCCGGCGATGTCCATGACGGCGCGGGTCTTGACCTGGGCGCGCAACAATGCGCCGCCGGAGGCGAGCGTCGGCTTCGTTGCCGTCGTGCCCGTCAAAGTCGCGGGCCGGGTTCGCGTTCGTTCCGTCGTGATGCGCCGCAAGGGACAGCCGGCACGCTACACCCTTGTCCGCCGGGCTCTGCCTCTGGCGTTGTTCATGAATATCGTGTCGGCGGATGCGGGGCCGGAGTTCCCTCACGTTGCCGACGGGGTGGCTCAATCCTTGCTGACGGGAAAAAGCAATCCGAAGCGCTTTGCCGCCGCGCTCTCGATGTTGACCGCAGCGGCGCACAACGATGGCTTCGTCGAGGTTATGGGGGTCGTCGACACGGGCGAGATCTTCCTTCAGGGATGGTCGAGTGAACTGCCGGCAGATCAATCGCGCTTCATCATCTCGCATGACGGGCTTGTCGTGGGTGAATTCAAGAGTGCACGAGTTCAGCGCGACGATCTGGGAGAACGTGGCTACGGTTTTGTCGGAATCCTGAATACGAGTGAGACGCTGGTCGACCCCCAGCGCTTGAAGTGCCTGTTCTTCCGGGGCAGCCGGGGATGGCACGCGCTCGACATCTATGATCGTTGCGTCCATCTGGCGTCGACCGACGTGCCAGCTCATATTCGGGACGTTCTTCCACGCGCTGCCGCCAATTCCGAAACGCTGAAGACGTTACGGCGAGCAGGAGAGCGCTTTGACGGGCGTGACACGGTCGCGACTCTCACGCAGCCGGTTCGCATCGGCATGGACATGGTCCTCGAATTGCCGAGAGGGGGGCTTCTGGTCAGCGGTTGGATGCTCGACCCTGAGCATCAAGTGGAGTCCGTCATTCTTCACGCCGGCAGAGAATCCGCGCCAATCGATGAGACCTGGACGAGACTTTCCCGACCGGACGTGACGACTGCGTTCCAGCAAGATGGTGCCTTTGCCCAAAGGCTGGATCCTCAGCGAAACGATCATGGCTTCCTCGCGTATGTGCCAGGGTTGTCTTCCGTAAGCAGTGACTCAGTGTATTTCGAGCTGTCGCTGAGAACCGAGACTGCCGCCTTTTATCCCCTCAAGCCGGTAAAATCATCGTCGCGGCGGGCACTCGATCGGGTCATGGCGATCCTCGATCCTCGCTCGGCAGTCACGACCATGGCAATCGAGACGCATATCGGTCCGATGATCCAATCTCTCGATCATCAGAAGCCTCGCGCCATCGAGTTCAGGGATTTCGGCTACGACGAGAACGCCGCACGGACAGGTCTTATCGTCGGCGGAGGTTCCGAGGCGGAAGAGATTTTGGTCGCCTTGTCCTTTCTCGCTCTCGATCCCGACACGCACGATGTGCCCATCATCGTTTCAGTGCCGACGGAGCTTTTCGGCAAAGTTGCTGTGGAGGTTCAACGACTGGCGAGTTTCTACAGGCTCGGCATACGCCTTGTTGCGGCCGATGGCGTTCAGGATCCCTGCGACGCGTTAGAGGCGGCCGTGCATGTCACGAACCTGGAGACGTTCGTCTTCCTTTCCGCAGGCGTGCTGCCGCGCCGGCAAGGCTGGCTATCCGTGATGGAGCGCGCCTACCGGATGCGCGGTGCCAAAGTCCTGGTGAGTCCGACAGTAGTCTTCGAAGACAACTCGATTTGCTTTGCGGGCACGGTGCTCGATCAACATGAACGAAGACTGGTCGATCGCTTCCTCGGCTATCCATGCGATGTGATCCGGGGCGCGGAACCGATCGAGGTGATGGCCGGTTCGACGGCGTGCTGCATCATGTCGAGATCCGCATTTCAGGATATTGGCGGCTTCAGCCAATCCTACCTGAGCGCCAAGGAAAAGGGACGCGATCTCTGCCTGAAGCTTAAGCTTGCGGGCACGCCGTCCCTGTGGTTGCCGGAAGTGGAGATGATTGCCGCGGATGCCGGACCCGGCGAGTCCAATCTCCCCTGGCAACGACTCACACAACATGTCGATCGTTGGAGTTTCGACCGACGTTGGTCTCTCCTGGTCGCCAATATGCGGGGGGGAGAATGACTTACGATCCGTTGCGCATCCTCGTGGTTTCCCACGGCCATCCGAGCTTCTCGCTCGGTGGCGCGGAGATCGCCTCATACAATCTCCACAAGGGGTTGAACCAGACAGACGGTGTAAGCTCCCGCTTCATTGCTCGTGTGGGCCGTCCCGTCGTGCGGCACGAAGGAACCGCACTTCTCAGTCTGCGCCAGAAGGAAGGCGAGATCCTTTATCACGCGGACGATTACGATCATTTCTTCCTCTCCAATCACAACACGGAGGAGATCGAGCGCGATTTTCTTCGTGTCGTGTTGGATCTCAAGCCGGATGTCATCCACTTCCACCATTTCATCGGTTTGGGGCTCGAATGCATCTACGCCGTTCGGCGCGCGTTGCCGGATACCGTCATCGTCGTGACATTTCACGAATTCCTCGCGATTTGCCATCATCACGGGCAGATGGTGAAGACAAAGAACACCAACCTTTGTCGCCAGTCTTCTCCGGCCGATTGCAACGCCTGCTTCCCCGACATATCGCCTGCGCGATTCCTGCGCCGCGAACATTTCGTGCGCGGCCTTCTCCAGGTCGCGGATCACTTTGTCTCGCCGAGTCAGTTTCTGGTCGACCGCTACGTCGATTGGGGGCTCGACCGCTCCAAATTCACTGTCATTGAAAATGGTCTCGACATTGCTGCGCCGGTAGCCCCGCGGCCGTTGGCGCCTGAAGGGCGGCGGGCGCGGTTCGGATATTTTGGACAAATCACGTCATTCAAAGGCGTCGACGTCCTGCTCGACGCGGTTGCCCGCATTCCGGAGGCGATTTGGGGTGATGATGCCCAACTGATGATCTTCGGGGGCAATCTCGATCGTCAGCCCAAGGCGTATCAGGAGAAGATCGAGAGCCTCGTCGCACAGGCCGGACCGCGCGCACGATTCTATGGAGCTTATCAAAATAACGAGATGCCGCGTCTGATGCGGTCCATCGACTGGACGATCATTCCCTCGATCTGGTGGGAGAACTCGCCCATCGTCATTCAGGAGTCGTTCTTCCACGGACGGCCGATGATCTGCAGCAATATCGGCGGCATGGCGGAGAAGATTACCGATGGCGTCGATGGGCTCCATTTCCGGGTCGGTTCATCGGAGGATCTGATCGACCGCATGGTCGAGGCCTTGACCGACACGACGCTATGGGACCGCCTGCGGGCCGGAATCAGCATTCCGATCAACTTCCGCGAATGCGCCAAGCAGCATCTCGACCTTTATTACAGCATTGCCGCGAACCGCGACGCGGCATCCGCCCCTCGATCGGCGCGATCGGCATGACGATCCTCCCGCAAGCTTAAACTATAAACGAAGAAGGAGATACGAAGTGGCACGTGTTCTAGTTATGATTCCCTCCGGTGAGGTTTACGACCACGACAACGTTCGTTGGTACCGGTATAAGGACGTCCAGAACCACATCAATCACTATCACAATATCGGCGATGCCTTCGTCTTCGACTCGTCCTTGAAGCTTCTGAACTTCGACAAACTCGGGGTTCTCCCCATCGCCAATCCGAATCTCGACGATATCGACCGGCTGAATGAGGAATATGATTATGTGTTCCTGCGCGGTTCGAACTACGTCCATAAGGACATGCGCTGGAGCCAGACGATCGATGTCCTGAAACGGCTCAAGATCCCGGTCATTGCCTATGGCATCGGAGCCCAGGCTCCTGTGAAAGGGAAGATCGAACTCTCCGAAGAGACCAAGACGGTCCTTCGCATGATGGCGGATTCAACAACGTCGATCGGTGTTCGTGGCGCTTACTCGGCACAAGTTCTGTGGGATATCGGCATCCGCAACGTGCGTATCGTGGGTTGCCCGACGGCATTCCGCCGCAACAACCCCAACATGACGATCCAGCTGCCTGCGCTCGACAAGGTGCGTTATGCCGGCATCACCATGCGCCGTGAGGTGTCTCCGGCCTATGCACAGGATATCAAGCGCTACCTGACCTTCCACCGCGATCTCGTCAAATCCCTGGCGCAGCGCTTCGATGTGGTTCTCATGGCGCAAGGCGAGGTCGAGGAAAAGAAGATCGTTTTTGGAACGCAGGAGCAGAAGGAAGAGGCCTTCGCCGCATTGCGCGCCAACAAATGGGTTTCCGAGTGGTATATGGACGAGACGATGGAAAAGCTGCATCGCGAGCGGCTTTTCTACTCCGACGTCGTTGCCGACTATGAGGATCTGGTTCAGCAGAAAGATCTGGTTCTGGGATATCGCCTGCACGGCAACTTGATGGCGCTTTCAAACGGCACACCTTCGATCTATTTCACCTACGACAGCCGTACGGTTGAGTTCGCCGAGACGTTCCAAATTCCCAGCTTCGATGTATTCTCCGGCAAGGACTTCAATATCGAGGAATACTGGGATCAATCCCTGTTCGACAAATTCAACCGCGCATACCACCACACCTATCGTGAAATGCAGCAGTTCCTCGTTGAGAACGGTGTCGACACGAAAATGATCGACGTCATGCAGAAGATCCAGGAACCAGCTCAGAAAGTGGCTTAGTGTCCGGCTTGATGAATGGATCGCTAAAGCTCCTTGCCGTTTCCCTCCTGGCGGCAAGTAGCCTGTGGGTCGGTGCTCGTGCCGAAAGGACCGAGCGCCGACCCCTTTTTGTGGTTCCAACCGGACCTGTCGAAACGGTGTTCGACTGGTCCCGCGAAGCTTGCGTGAAAAGTCACGTGCCGGACGCTCCGGCACGAGCCTTTCGCAACGCGGACGGTGAGGTGAACCTGATTGTCAGTCACAATGACAATCGGGCTCTTGTCGGCCCCAGCCTTGGTGATGTCCGGCCGCGTTGTCCGGTGATTTATGAAGGAAAGCGGTCGGCCCGGCTGGCCGATTTCGACGATTTGAGCTGGATTGGCGGTGTCTATACCCGCGACGGAAAAACGGTTCACGCGCTCGCCCACACGGAGTTGCGGGGCGAGCGCACGTCCGGGCAATGCCCGGCCGGGCGCTACAGCTCATGCTTGCTCAATACCGTGACAGCGCTCGTATCGCACGACGGTGGGCGCAATTTTCATCAGGAGGACAAAGGGCGACCTCCTGTAGTGGCGACTCTACCCTATGGATTTCCAACTGATCGCGAAGCCAGGGTCGGCTATGCGAATCCGTCCAACATCATCGAGCACGATGGCTGGTTCTACGCATTCATCTTTGCTGATGGCTATCGGGATCAACGCCGAGGAAACTGCGTCATAAGAACCAAGGATCTCGATGATCCATTTTCATGGCGCGCCTGGAACGGGGCTGATTTCTCGACCAAGTTCATTGATCCTTTTCGAATATCGGGAGAGGACCCCAAGGCCCATGTCTGTGCGCCCGTGGTTCCGAATGTCATCGGTCGCATGATTGGCGGGATCGTCAAACACCGCGAAAGCGGCACGATGATTGCTGTCTTCGGTGACAGGCGGAGGGCTGCTGATGGACGTTGGGTCGAGGGGATATTCGCCTCAACATCATCGGATTTTTTCGCCTG
The DNA here is from genome assembly GCF_015694465.1 of Microvirga alba. GTDB lineage: Bacteria > Pseudomonadota > Alphaproteobacteria > Rhizobiales > Beijerinckiaceae > Microvirga > Microvirga alba. Next base: position 210,749 of record NZ_JADQDO010000004.1, on the reverse strand, counting down.
GTCAGAGCCTTCTCTTGTTCTGGGAGCACAGTTGCTTTGGGACAAATGCTGCGAGGAGTCGCACGCCTATTTCTATCCGACCCTCATCGACCCTGAGGCCCGGACCCTTTCGTTCGAGGATGTGGGCGCAAGCGCTTTCCTCTATCTGACCCGGTACCAACTCAAGAACTGTGGGGTAACGTGGAATCGAGATCTGGTGCGCGTGCAGGTGGCAATCCGAAGGACTTCCTAGCGTAATTTCGGCTTGGGAGCACTCGGGTGCTCGACATCTCGCGAACATGCGCTCACCCTAGACGTAAGGCCGGCACCCGCGCGTGAGGGACCGGGCATGCAAACCTGCCAGTCGAGGCCTATTCCGCTTCTCATCGAGACCTATATCCAGCGATGGCTGGGGACGCTCGGCACTGGGAGGCAACGATGATCGTCTTCATACTCGCAACTCTGATCGGAGTTGTCGCCGGGTTGCGCGCGATGATGGCGCCGGCGGCGATCAGTTGGGCCGCGCATCTCGGTTGGCTGCGCCTCGGGGATACCCCGCTTGCCCTTCTGGGTTATTCTTGGACACCCTGGATACTGACCTTGCTCGCACTTGGCGAACTGGTCACAGACCAACTGCCCTCGACGCCAAGCCGCACGGTTCCTGTCCAGTTTGGCGGTCGCGTTGTGATGGGTGCGCTCTCAGGAGCCGCGATAGGCTCACCCTCCGGATCCCCGACCGGCGGCGCGATGGCCGGCGCGGTCGGCGCTGTAATTGGAACTCTGGGTGGGCAGGCCGCCCGGGCGAACCTTGCATCAGCCTTTGGCAAGGACCAGCCGGCGGCTTTCCTTGAGGATGCGGTCGCGATCCTCGCAGCCCTGGCGATCGTGATGGTGCTCCCATGAGCCGGCGCTTCGACGCGATCATTATCGGTGCCGGGCAGGCCGGTCCGCCGCTTGCCGGCCGGCTCACCGACGCCGGGATGTCCGTGGCGCTTATCGAGCGAAAGCTCTTCGGCGGAACCTGTGTCAACACCGGATGCATGCCGACGAAGACGCTCATCGCGAGCGCCTACGCTGCCCATCTCGCCCGACGTGGGGCTGATTACGGTGTCATGATCGACATGCCGCTTCGCATTGATATGGCACGCGTGAAGTCCCGGGCCGATGCCGTCTCGGCGAATGCACGCGCGAATGTCGAGCGGTGGGTGCGCGGTATGAAAGGTTGCACTGTCTTCAAAGGCCATGCGCGCTTCCTCGGACCGGATACCGTCAGCGTCGGCGATGAGAGGCTGAGCGCGCCGCGCATCTTCATCAATGTCGGCGGCCGCGCCGTCGTCCCGGACTGGCCGGGCATTGACCAGGTGCCCTATCTCACGAACACCTCGGTTCTTGCGCTCGACCGGGTCCCCGAGCATCTGGTCGTCATCGGCGGCAGCTATATTGGGCTCGAATTCGCGCAAATGTATCGGCGTTTCGGCGCGGAGGTCACCGTCGTCGAGAAGGGACCGCGACTGATCGCTCGCGAGGACGAGGACGTTTCGCAAGCAATCCGCGAGATCCTCGAAAGGGAGGGAATAACAATACGCGTCGGTGCCGAGTGCATCCATGTTGCATCCCATGCGAAGGGCGTTGCCGTCGGAGTCGACTGCACCTCGGGTGAGCCAGAGATCGTCGGCTCGCACCTGCTCCTCGCTGTCGGCCGCCGCTCTAACACCGATGACCTCGGTCTCGACCGAGCCGGCGTTGCGACCGATTCCCGCGGCACCATTCAGGTCGACGATGGTCTTGCCACCAATGTGCCCGGCATTTGGGCGCTCGGTGACTGCAACGGCCGCGGCGCCTTCACTCACACAGCGTATAACGACTTCGAGATCGTTGCCGCCAATCTTCTCGATGGCGAAAAGCGTAAGGTTAGCGACCGCGTCCCCGCCTACGCTCTCTATATCGATCCACCTCTCGGGCGCGTCGGCGTGACAGAGGCCGAGGCTCGGGCAAGCGGTCGGTCGCTACTCGTCGGCCATCGCCCCATGAGCCGAGTCGGACGCGCCATCGAAAAGGGCGAGACGCAGGGATTCATGAGGGTCGTCGTCGACGCGCAGACGCAGAAGATCCTTGGCGCCGCCATCCTCGGCACCGGAGGTGATGAGGCGATCCACGGTATCCTCGACACGATGAATGCGGGCCTGTCTTACAAGGCCTTGCAACGCGCAGTGCCCATCCATCCGACCGTATCCGAGCTCATTCCAACGATGCTGGCAGGAATGAAGATCGCCCGTTAAGGCCGAAGACTCGTCACGCTAGCACATGAGCGGAGTGGATTTCTGGACGCGTCTCGTATCACTCTGCCATCCTGTGGCCTCGGCGGTTGGCGCCGCACGTAAGAAATGCCAGTCGGTCAGATAGTGAAGAACCCCTACACGACGCGATCGGGAACAAGGGCTCGATCCATCGAGGAGAGGAAACAGGCCCTCATCCCGATCAAAACTGGAAAGCCCCCTTCTGGTGGTCCAAAATATGGTGTCGGCTCATTGCGACGAGGCCCTCTGGTTCCCTTTGGGAAAAATCTTACGGGCGCGCCAATCTGTGGTGTGAAAATTTCTTCATCACGCGATTGTTTTCATGCTTTGACAGGGATCCGATTACTTACTTTTCTGCCCGGGAGGACACTCCCAATCGGGCTTCACGATACGATATCGTCCCGTGAAATACCGTAACGATTGGTCCATCTCGTGAAGCTCAAAGGCGAAACGGCATGTTTGATCGGAATCACCTCGACGGCATCGCGGCGATCGTCGGGAGCAAGGGTATTGTCTCTGAGACCGGCGAGATACGCGCCTACGAGATCGGTGCGCGCTACGATGAAGGCAAGGCGGCTTTCGTCGTACGGCCGGCGACGACAGCTCAAGTGTCGGATGTCGTCGCCTATCTGGTGTCCAACGGAATTCCGTTCGTTCCCCAAGGCGGAAATACCGGTCTGGTCGGCGGCTCCACGCCGGATTCCAGCGGCGCGCAGGTTGTCCTGAGCCTCGACCGGCTTCGCTCCCCGATCATTGTCGATGAAGAGAACCGTACCGTTGAAGTGGGTTCCGGCGTGCGCCTTTCCACGCTTAACGACGAGCTGTCCGCTTACGGCATGTTTTTTCCTGTCGATCTGGGCGCCGACCCGACCATCGGCGGAATGGTTGCTACCAATACGGGCGGTGCACGTTTCCTCCGGTATGGGGGTATGCGGCGACAGGTCCTCGGTGTGGAGGTCGTGCTGGCGGATCCGCAGGGCACAGTGCTGGATCTCGCAACCGGCTTGCGCAAAGACAATTCTCGCCTCGATTTAAAGCAGTTTTTTATCGGCACGGGCGGCGCGTTTGGGATTGTCACGAAAGCCGTGCTGGAACTCCAGCGTGCGCCTCGTCAAAGGGCGACGGCCCTCATCGTGCCAAGTAACGGCGACGCGATATTACCGCTTCTGGCGACGTTGGAGGAGACTTGTGGTGAATATCTGAGCGCTTTCGAGGGTATCTCGCGGAATGCGCTCGAGCGGACATTTTCGCACATCGGCCATCTGAAGAACCCGTTTGCTCGCGGGGAAATACCGCCTTACGCGATTCTCCTTGAGCTCACGCGCAGTTGGGTGCCGCGCTCCGGCGAACTCGACTTGTCGACCTTTCTTGAGGGTGTCCTATCCGATCTCTTCGACCGAGACGAGCCCTTGGTCAACGACGCTCTTGTGGCACGATCCGAAGACCTCTGGCTGATCCGGCACTCTCTGACGGAGGGGCTGAAGGCGTCGGGTCATGTCATCGCGTTCGATCTCTCGCTTCGTCGGTCCGATCTGCATCGGTTCCGCACACAGATCATCGCGATCCTCGACGCGGAGTTTCCGGATCTGGCGGTTTGCGATTTCGGCCATGTGGGCGATGGCGGAATACATTTTAATCTGGTGTATCCCAGAAGGCCCGAGGCCTCCTATGTGGATCGCGTCCGAAAGACGGTGCTTGATGTCGTTGTCCACGAATACGGTGGCAGCTTCAGCGGCGAGCATGCCCTCGGTCGGTCGAACCAGGCGATTTATGACCACTATACGCCGGACCTGCTGAAACGCCTTTCCGTCTCGGTCAAGGATGCCATTACCGAGGTTCCGATTGGAAATTTCCTGTTTGGCCAGAAAGCCTAGGAAGCCGTATCGCCAGATCAGCGAACCGACACTGTATCATCCGCCGGTAACGGACCTAGAAAATCGAAGTCGCATCCTTCATCTGCTTGCAAAACGTGGGTCTGGTACAGGTGTGAGTAGCCGCGACACATTGTGCTGATCGGACTTTTCAAATTACGGGCACGCGCAGCGAGCTCTGCATCGTCGACCAGGAGGTCAAGACGTCTGTTCGAGACACTTAGACGGATACGATCGCCATTCCGAACCAGGCCGAGAGGGCCGCCGGTGGCGGCCTCCGGCGTCACGTGCAACACGATGGTGCCATATGCCGTACCACTCATGCGAGCGTCGGATATGCGAACCATGTCTTTGACCCCGAGGGTCGCGAGTTTCTTGGGAATCGGGAGATAGCCGGCCTCGGGCATCGCGGCGGAACTCTTGGGTCCCGCGTTCTGCAACACGAGGATGTCGTCCGGCGCAATGTCAAGATCGGGGTCGTCAATACGCGCCGCGAGATCCTCCAGCGACGAGAACACTACAGCTCGTCCCTCAATCTCGAAAAGACGCGGGTCGGCTGCTGCGCGCTTCAGAATCGCGCCTCGAGGCGCCAGCGATCCAAAAAGCGCGACCAGACCCCCGACAGGATCGATAGGATTGTCTGAACTCCGAATGACCGATCGATCGATCGTCTGCGACAGCGGTCGCTCCAGCCGCTCTCCAAGAGTTTCGCCGGTGACAGTCATGCATTCCAGATGAAGCAGCGTTTTCAGCTCTCGCAGAACACCTTCGAGCCCGCCCGCCGCGTGAAAATCTTCCATGTAGTTCTCGCCGACGGGCTTCAGATTAACGAGAACGGGTGTGGTTTCGGACAGCTCATTCAGGCGCTCAAGCGACAGGGTGACGCCCGCGCGCCTCGCAATCGCGGCGAGATGGATGATGGCGTTCGTCGATCCCGACAATGCCAGGACCACCCGCAGGGCATTCTCGACGGATTTCGTGTTGATGATGCGGTCCGGTGTAAGTTCTGTGCCGATCAGTTGCATCGCAAGCCGTCCGCTCTCTTCCGCACACCGTAGCCGATCGGCGTGGACCGCTGGTATTGCCGCTGAACCCGGCAACGCCAGACCGAGAGCTTCCGCGACGCAAGCCATGGTACTTGCGGTACCCATCACCGCACATGTGCCAGACGTGGTGGCGAGGTTCCCTTCAATGGCGTTGATCTCTTTTTCTGAAATGCCCCCGCTGCGGAAGGTCGCCCAGAATCGCCGGCAATCAGTGCAAGCGCCGAGGCGCTGACCTTCGTAACGCCCTGTCATCATAGGCCCACCAACAAGTTGGATAGCCGGAAGACCCGCAGATATCGCGCCCATCATCTGGGCGGGAACGGTCTTGTCGCAGCCTCCCATAAGCACCACGGAATCCATGGGCTGTGCCCGGATCATCTCCTCGACATCGATTGACATCAGGTTTCGAAATTTGAGACTTGTCGGATTGAGAAAAACCTCACCCAGTGAGACGACCGGAAACTCCAGTGGGAGACCTCCCGCTGTCAGCACGCCACGTTTGACCGCTGCGAGCATTTCGGGGAAATGGCGGTGGCAATTGTTGAAGCCACTCGGCGTATGACAAATGCCAACGATCGGCCGTGACAGTAATTCGTCACTGTAGCCCATGGATTTTGCGAAGGAGCGACGCAAATAAGCCGAGAACTCGCGGTCGCCGTAATTGGTAAGTCCACGTCTCAGGCCGGTCGCCATCTGTTCATCCTCATTTCTGGTTTTCGGCGACCGGCGACGCCTTGCCCATGCGCCACGCCCGACATCGTCGCATGATAACTTCGGAGCCTCAGAGACGCCCGATGCGGATCAGGACACACTTCGGAATCCCATGTTGTCAAAAGACTTTATCGCGTCATTCGATGATCGTTGCTCAATCGAGATGCTTGCAAATACACATCGCGGCAATTCACCTTGTCAACGCATGCTGATCTGCGGTGAGAGACCGGCGGCTATGATCTGTCACTCCCCGAGGAGGTTGACCGAAGCTGGTGCCACTTGAGCTGCTGTCACGCCACTGCGCGCATTGATCTATTGACGGAACCTGGAAGGATGGGTGTGATCGCGAGAGAAAAAGGGGACCGACTTGAAGCTTCTGCGATATGGCCCGGCCGGCGCCGAAAAGCCTGGCATCTTGGATAACGATGGACAGATCCGCGATCTCTCGGCTCATGTCTCCGACATCGGCCCCGAACAGCTCAGTCCGGAGGGCCTTGCCCGTCTAAGAGCAGTTGATGTGGCGGGTCTGCCGGTTGTTATTGACCCTCGCTTAGGCGCCTGCGTTGCGGGGGTCGGCAAGATTGTCTGTATTGGACTCAACTACCGAAAGCATGCCGAAGAAACGGGTTCCAAGATTCCAGAGGAGCCAATCGTCTTTCTCAAGGCCACGACCAGCCTAAACGGACCTGATGACCCCATCATCGTCCCATACGGATCGGTCAAGACGGACTGGGAAATCGAGCTCGGCGTTGTCATCGGCCAGCGAGCGACTTTAATTGAAGAGGCGAGCGCTCTCGATTACGTCGCTGGCTATTGCACCACCAATGATGTCTCGGAACGTCATTTTCAGAGCCATCGGGGCGGTCAGTGGACGAAGGGCAAGAGCGCAGATTCGTTTGGTCCGATTGGTCCGTGGCTTGTTACGTCCGATGAGGTTCCGGATCCGCAGCAGCTTGATCTGTGGTGCGATGTGAACGGCGAGCGGCTCCAATCAAGCTCGACGGCCGATATGATCTTCGACGTGCGGTTTGTGGTTTCCTATCTCAGCCAGTTCATGACGTTGATGCCAGGCGATGTGATCATGACTGGAACCCCCTCTGGCGTTGGCGCCGGATTCAAGCCCCAGCGCTTTTTAAAAGCAGGGGACCATCTGCGTTGTGGTGTGACGGGCCTAGGCGAGCAGAGTCATGCAGTCATTGACTTCCGACGCTGATCGACGCGCTATCCTCGAAGCCGATGATGCGCGCCGCCAAGCCATGATGGCAGGCGATGCTGATGCCCTTAGCGAGATTCTTGCCGACGAGCTGGTGCATATCCATGCCAACGGGCGGGCCGACAACAAAGAGGCCTATCTTGCCATGATCCGGCGTGATCCGGATGCGTATCGCCGTGTCGACCGTCAAGAGGCGAACGTTTCAGTTAGCTCCGATGTCGGTTGGGTGACGGGCGTACAGGCCATTGTTATCGAGCGCAACGGCCGGCGGACGGATGCCGAGATGAGTTTTATGTCGGTCTGGGTTCGTCAAGGGGAGTGCTGGCGGATGGCTGCCTTTGGCGCGACACGGCGGAACGGATGAGGAAGAGCTTCAGGATCAACGTGTTGGCGTCGGCGAAAGCGGCGAAGATGACACGGATGGCGCAGACCCTGCTTTCCGAGCGCGGTCACGAGATTGTCACGTATCCATCAGTGGATGCGTTCCGGGCCGATTCCGCCGGCATTGCCGCCTCCGATGTGATCCTCACGATGCCCGATATGCCAGTGCGAATTCAGGAAATGGACTTGGCTCCAAGGCTTCGCGCTGTCGTCTCGATGGTCACGGGGACTGAAAACATCGCAGAGACAGAGGCGACAAGGCGGGGCATCCTCGTCGCCAACGGTCACGTTGTGGAAAGTTATGTCAGCATGGCCGAAGCGACGGTCATGCTCATTCTTGCGTCGCTCTACGATCTTGATCGATCACAAGCCCAACTCCGTGAGCCGACATCGGCCAATATTGAGCGGCGCGCCCGTATGTTGAGGCGCAAGACCATCGGCCTCATTGGATTTGGACGGATCGCCCAAACAGTCGCGCAGCTCCTCGCGCCCTGGCAGGTCGAACTATTGACGTTTATGCGCCATCCGCGGGGCGTGCCGGCCTATGTTCGGTCTCTTCCCCTCGATGAAGTGTTGGCGCAAAGCGATGTGGTCGTCATCCTCACGAATCTTGATGATTCCACCCGCGGGCTCATCGACGAGACCCGGTTGCGGCGCATGAAGGAAGATGCCGTCCTCGTCAATACGGCGCGGGGCGCAATCATCGATGAGGCGGCGCTCGTCCGCGTTGCGCAGGAGCGGCCAAACATGCGAATAGCGCTGGACGTGTTTGAGGCGCTGCCGTTGGCCCCCGATCACCCGCTCCGCGCCTTGCCTAATGCGATTTTGACACCGCATGTCGTCGGGCACACGAGCGAGACGACGGTGGCGCTTGGCGACGCGCTGCTCGAAAATGTGGAGCGCATCCTCTGTGGTGAATTGCCGCTTCATGTCTGCAATCCATCGGTAATAGAGACATGGCTCGCGCGCTGGGGGGCTCGCCCGTGACAACCGATGATGAACGCCGGATCGCGGGCGTATCCCGCGCTGAACTCGAGCGCCGCTGGTCGCTTGTCCGGAACCACATGAAGGAGAATCGCATCGATGCCATCGTTGCGTTTAGCAACGATGATCATCTGGGCGGTGCAACACGCTGGTTTACCGACCAGCCCGTCAATTATCGACAAGCGGTGATTTTTCACAGCCGCGAGCCGATGACAGTCGTCGACCACGGTCACATGGGCACGAAACGTCAACTGGACGACACGGACCCGCTGCGCCCCGGAGTCGGCGAGTTACTGTTTACCGCCGAATTCCAGTCGGTCCAGTACACACAATCCTATGAGGCAGAGCTCGTCGTGGAGGCGCTCAACAGGCGTCGTTGCCATCGCATTGGGCTCATCAATGTTGATGGCATGCCCCACGCTTTCGTGAGGACTCTCCAGGCGGGACTGGTCGGCATGCCCGAGACCATTGACGTCACCGATGCTGTTGACGGATTCATGGTGATCAAAAGTGCGGAGGAGATCACGCTGATCCGCCGCGCGGCCGAGGTGCAGGACGAGATCTTCGCGAGGGTCTTGGCCGAAGGAAGGCCGGGAATGCGCGACTTCGAACTCAGCGCGCTCGCGCAATATCACGGCCGGTTGTTGGGAGCCGAGACCGGCATTCTCCTGGTTGGATCAGCGCCACAAGGCACCGCGTCCCCGATGCGCTTCTACCCGCTTCAGGGTCGGACCATTCGAGATGGCGATGTTGTATGTCTGCTGATCGAGAACAGCGGACCCGGAGGATTCTACACCGAACTTATCCGCCATATTTGTTTCGGCAAGGTCTCTGCCGAGTTCATGGATGCTTTTGAGAAGACAAGGATCGCGCAAACGGAGACGATCAAGAATTTCAGGCCCGGAATCGCTTGTCGGGACATTTACGAGGCCCATTCTCGTCACATGACCGAACAGGGTCTTGGCGTCGACAGGCGCATCTACGCACACGGTCAGGGTTACAATCTTGTAGAGCGACCGCTCGTCCGTTTCGACGAGCCGATGATCGTCGCGGCCGGGATGAATATGGCGATCCATCCCACGATCATGACTCCGAACGTCTTCGCGGCGAGCTGCGACAATTACCTCATCACAGCAAGTGGTGCGGAGCGCCTGCACCGCACCGAACAGAAAGTCTTTGAACTCTCATAAGTCCGGCTGCGGCCGCTCTACTTGTAGAGCTCATTCCAAATGCCGGTCCACTTCTTCATATTCTCCTCCACGCCAGTTGCCGGGAGGATGCGAACCTTGAAGTTGCCACCTTCGGGCTTCAACGTCGCTATCTTCGCCGAGACCTGCGGGTGCGCGGGGATGTAGTCAGCCTCACGGAAGATCTCCTGGCCTTCCTTGGAGACGATAAAGTCAATGAGGAGTTTGCCGGCATTCGGATGCTTGGCGCCCTTTATAAGGAAAGTCGTGTCGATGATACCCGTAACCGGGTCGACAAGGATTGGCTTGATCGGCGCCCCTTTCTGCGCGCTGATGGCGATGTGGTTGATGAAAACCGACAGAGCGATCGGGAACTCTCCACTGACTGCCTGGTCAAGTACCACGCGCTGATTGGCCGGCACGTTGATGACCTTTTGCGCCGCGAGCTTGCGCAGGTAGTCCATACCTTTCTCTTCGCCCATGCTGCCGAGCACCGTACCGATGAAACCCGGCGCGCCGCCTTGCACCATCGCATTGGTCCAGGCCATCTTCCCCTTCCACTTCGGGTCAAGCAAGTCCGCGAAGGATTTCGGCGCATCCTTCTCTGCCACCATGTCGCTGTTATAGGCTGGGAGAAGATACAGCATCGATTGCGCGACCCAAGTGCCGTTCGGATCCTTGAGGTCGCCGGCATAATCCTTCGCGCTGTCAGGCAGGTATGTATCGACGAGCCCTGCTGCCTCCAATGGTGCGCGAATGTTTGCGGCGCCGTGGCTGACATCCGCCTGAATGTTGTTTGCGCGGCCCTCATTGATGAGCTTTACGACGAGGTCGGTGGCTTGGCCGTCGACGAGCTGCACCTTGATGCCGGGGTACTTCTTCTCGAAGGCAGCGATCATTGGCCGCGAAAGTTGGTTGACGACTACGGAGGCGTACCAGACGACCACGCCTTCCTTCCTGGCGGCCTCGATCAAGGCCGCATCCGCGGCGAGGGCGCTTCCGGCGCCAAGCGACGCGAGGCTTGTCGCGACAATAGACAGAATTCGAAGTTTCTTCAGAACGCGCATTGTTTCTTCCCTTGAACTGTCGGCCGGCTTCCCGGCGCTTTGTTATCCGCCCTGTCGAAAAATCTGGACGCGGCTATGAATGCAGGCTGGAAAGACCGGGGAGCGGGGTCAACCGAGATTTTGGCGCTCTCGGTTGAGACTCTTGCATAAAGCCGCGGATATCAGACGAACGCCGTCGCTTCCTCGCGCCAGCTTGGCGGCGACAGTCGCCCCCAACGGGATGCTTCGCCTTTGCTCGGCGGGACCCACCGCAGCGGTTCGTCCTCGATATCGATGGTCTGGTAATGGTTATTGAAAAACTCTACCCGGTGACCGTCAGGATCCCGCAGATAGACGAACCGCGCATAGCCCGGGCCAAAATGCCGCCCAGGGCCCCATTCTACGGAGCGGCCGAATCCCGCTGCGGCGAGCAGGTCGCACAGATGTAACAGATGGTGCGCCTCTGGGCAGGTGAAGGCGACATGGTGCAGGCGTGGACCATCATTGCGCATGAATACGATATCGTGCGGATTGCCCTTGCGCTGCATGAAGACGGCCCGCAACGCGTCTGTGCCCTCGTCGGCGATGTACTCGGACGTGCGGAATCCCATTTTGCCGTAGATCGCGCAGGCACGCTCTACGGCTGGTGTCAGGACTTGCATATGATCGAGCCGCAAGGGGCACGCACCGGTGTGCTGGTCGAAGCGATTGATGGCACGCTCCATCACCTTCATCGAGGCGCAGAACTCGAGCGGCACGCCTATTTCATCCGTGACGTGGAGCGTTCGGCTCTGGAACGGTGCTTCGACCCACGAGAGAGGAAGCCCCCGTTCTACGAAATGCGCGCTCAGAAGATCGAGATCCTCCTCGGTGAAAACACGGAATCCGAGCCGTTCGCAACCGGTCTGGACCGACCGTTTCAACACGAGACTGTGGTGAGCTGCTTCCTCGACGCCGCGCAAGTAAAGCGTGTCGGGATCTTCGTTGCTGACCAGCATGCCGAGCGTCTCGACATAGAAGGCGCGGCTGTGCGCAAGATCGCGCACCCGAAGTACAGCATGGCTGGCGCGGGTGATATTGAAAGCGGGCTTTAGGACGGGTGGTGGGAGAGTCATCGTTTGCCTTTGGCGGAAGATGCGGACTGACGAGCCGGCTCGCGTCTCATGCAGCCGGTGTAGACGGGAAGCCGCAACCGAGCATATCAAACCCGGATTGAGCTCAGCTCACAGCCTCAGATCGACGGCTTCGCGGCGATATACTCCGTCTCCCGAAGGGAAGGGCGAAGAGCCTGGGCGGCATAGCGTGTCGCGAGACATGGCCGGCCGTCGCGCCATCTTTCGGCGGCAAACCGAAAATCAAGATACGACAAAGCGCAGGCGACGGTCGCATCTCCCATGTCGAAGCGTTTGTCGCCGGCGGCCGTGGCGTCGATTTCCAGCGAGTCGAGCATAGCCTGAATCGATTGTCGGCAAGATCGAATGACATCGTCGGATTTGAGGGCCGGAGGTCTGAAATTTTCGCCAAGCCAACGAACTGCGCGGTCCATCAGCCCGTTGCCGAGTGATTGACGCTTCAATACTTGAAAGCGAGCAGCAAGCGGGCGGGGCAAGAGGTGCTCGCCCCCGAAGACCGTGTCGAGATATTCGCAGATCACGTCGGAATCGAACAGGACGTGGCCATCCTCGAGCTCGAGCGCCGGCAGCAGGCCCGTCGGGTTGATCGATGCGTAGTCGGCGTTGAAGGTCTCCGCGGTCACGATAGTCGTGACCTGCTCGATCCTGTTTGCCACACCGACCTCATGCGCAACGACCATGGCTTTGCGTGCAAATGGCGAGCGAGGGGACCAGAACAACCGCATCTTGAACTCCATGAGGATCAGACCAGAGCTGGATAGCTTCCACCATCCAAGTGGAGGTTCTGCCCGGACATGTATCCGGACAGTGGGCTACAAAGGAAAGCGCAGAGCGCACCAAGTTCCTCTGGCCGTCCAAGGCGCTTGGCGGCGATGCTCTCCGTCTGCTGGCGTCGGGCTTCTTCATAAGTGCAGCCTGTCCGCTTCATCGCCTGTTGCGCCATGAATTCCTGTCGATCAGTGTCAAAGCGTTCAGGCAATATGTTGTTTATCGTAACATTATAGCGAGCAACATCGAGCGAAAGCCCCTTCAGCGCCGCCGTCAACCCGGCGCGGGCGCCCGCCGAAAGCGTCATGCGCGGGCGGGGAGTCGTCACCATGGCAGAGGTGATACTTACGATGCGGCCATAACGCCGTTCGATCATACCCGGCAGGAGAGCCCGGACGAGAAAAAGCGGCGCTAGCATATTCGCCTCGATGCCTGCAAGCCACGTCGCGTCGCTGATCTTCTCGAAGGGGGCCGGATCCGGGCCTGCATTGTTGTTGACCAGGATGTCTGCATCGGGACACGCTGCCAGAAGTGCGGCACGCCCCTCCGGTGTTGTGATGTCACCAGCAACCGCATTCACCTTCCCGGGATAGCTCAGCGCAAGTCGATCGGCGGATTCTTGCAGCACGGCGTCGTTGCGTCCGTTGATAACGACATTCACTCCTTCGCCCAAAAGGGCCTCGGCACAAGCAAGGCCAAGTCCCCGGCTTGAAGCGCAGACGATAGCACGTCGGCCTCGCATTTGAAGATCCATCCGGTTAGCCTCTTTCTTGTTGCGCGATGAGAAATCCCGAGATCGCATCCACCACGAGGTGCGGCGTCTGGACCATCATGAAATGCCCACTGTCAATTACCACCATACGGGCATCCGGAAATGCCCCGACGAGCGTCGAGACGAAAGCGGGAGAGCGCGGCACGTCATGCGTACCGGCGACGAGAAGCGTCGGACAAGTGACGGCGTTGAGGTGATTGCCGATATCGCAATCGACGAGCATGCGATAAGTCGCCGCGAAGCTCGCGGGGTCATTCGATATTTGCTGCCCGCGAAATCGCGCGAACCGTTCCTGATCGGTGCGCAATACCGGGGGATAGGCATTCGGCGCCATTTCCTCGTCGACGAAGCGGCGCATGCCGTCCCGTTCGATCTCGTCCGCCCATTTGAGCACCCAGGGTCGTGCCTGTTCCCCTATTCCGGTCGACGGCGCCATCGCGATCAGCGATTGCATCCGCTCAGGGTAGGTCGCCGCGAATTGCAGCCCGACGCAGGCACCGACAGCACAGCCGGCGATCGTCACCGGTCGACCAATGCCAAACGCGTCAAGCAGACCAGCCAGATCGGCTGCTGCATCCCTGGCGCTGTAGGGGGCGCGGATTTTCTCGGATGAGCCATGCCCGCGCATATCGTAACGAAGGACGCGATGGCTGGCGGCGAAGGCCGGGACGATTTCGTCCCAACTCCTTAGCGATCCCCCCAACTCATGAATGAGCACAAGGATTTGTCCGCCGTGGCCCGCAAGCTCATAATGCAGGCTCGTGCCGTTGGCCTCAACATAGGGCATTATATTCTTGCACCATTTATCATAGTGAAAAGAGGAGAGTTATGAAGCCTGCGTCAATCGACAAAATCACATGAACGCATGAGAAACCATCCCACTTGCTTCGCGTGAACTGAAGTCAAGCAAGCTGTCCGGCAAATCCCTTGACTTGTCTTGAGGCCTGAGAGCTTTTGGCGAGGTTTCTCACTCTTGGGAGCTCACAACCCAATGGCGCATCCCGCATTGGCCTATATCGCTGGCGCTTATGAGCATCCGACACGGGATGCCGGTGGTAAAACCCTCGCTCAGCTGCAGATCGAGGCGGCACTCGGCGCGCTGGCCGACGCAGGTCTCAGCAAGGATGACATCGATGGCTTTTTCTGCGGCCCGGACGCTCCGGGAACCGGACCCTTATCCATCGCAGACTACATGAACCTCAATCTGAGGCACGTCGACACAACAAATACGAGCGGATCATCCTATCTGCTGCATGTCTCTCATGCGGCTCAAGCGATCGCCGCGGGGAAGTGCGACGTTGCTCTCATCACGCTCGCAGGACGCCCGCGCGCCGAGGGGCGGGGCAAAGGCGGCCTTGTTCGCCGAGACGACCCGAACCAGCCCGATTTCCAGTGGGAACAGCCCTTTGGTATCCAGATACTGAACGTCTACGGCATGACCGCGATGCGACATATGCATCTCTATGGCACCACCAGCGAGCAACTTGCCTGGATCAAGGTTGCCGCATCGCATCATGCGCAGTACAACGAACGCGCATTCTCGCGCGACCTCGTATCGGTGGAGGATGTGGTCAATTCACCGATGGTCGCCGATCCCCTTCATCGTCTGGATTGTTGCGTCGTGACGGATGGTGGCGGCGCGCTCATCGTGACACGAGCAGAAATAGCCAAGAGCCTGAAGCGCCCCCTCGTCAAGGTCATCGGTGCTGGCGAACGGCCGCAGCATCAGCAGGGGGGGTATTTCGAGATTACTCAATCCGGTGCGTTCTGGTCCGGCAAAGCCGCTTTCGCACAAGCGGGGGTGAGCCCCGCGGACATCAAATATGTTTCACTCTATGACAGCTTCACCATCACAGTGCTGATGCAGCTCGAAGACCTCGGTTTCTGTGCCAAGGGGGAGGGGGGGCGCTTCGTGATGGACGGTAATCTCATCTCGGGCGTCGGAAAGCTTCCCTTCAATACGGACGGCGGCGGGTTGTGCAATAATCACCCCGGTAATCGGGGCGGTATGACCAAAATCATCGAAGCGGTCCGCCAGGTGCGCGGCGAAGCCCATCCCGCCGTACAGGTCAGGAATTGTGATCTGGCGCTCGCCAACGGCATCGGTGGACAACTCGGGGTACGCCACGCCTCCGGTACGCTGATCCTGGAGCGAGAATGATCATGACGGAACGTGTTTTTATTGAGCCTCAACCGACGTCGGAGACGCAGACCTTCTGGGAGGCCGCGAAGGAAGGTCGATTTTTCATAAAGCGTTGTGACGCGTGCGAGAAGGCTCATTGGTATCCCCGCGAGCACTGCCCCTTCTGCACCAGCATGGACACGAAATGGGTCGAGGCGTCGGGTGAGGGGGTCATCTACTCGTTCAGCATCATGCGCCGCGCCAAGCCGCCGTACGTGATGGCTTATGTCACGTTGTCGGAGGGCCCCACGATGATGACCAATCTTATCGAATGCGATCCGGTGGCGCTCAGGATCGGCGATCCAGTGAGCGTTGCCTTCGTGGAGACGGCAGAAGGAAATGCGCTGCCGATGTTTAAACCCAAGGCCGGAGCCGTTCGATGATCGACAAGCGGGTTGCTACTGCCGCCGAGGCACTTGCCGACGTCAAGGATGGCTCGACCGTGCTGGTGGGAGGTTTTGGCCAAGTCGGTCACCCCATGGCATTGATCGATGGTCTTATCGAACACGGCGCCAAGGATCTGACGATCGTCTGCAACAATGCTGGCATCGGCACGAGTGGGCTACCGCGCCTTATGAAGCTTGGACGTGTTCGCAAGATTGTGTGCTCTTACCCGCGCACTGCCGCAGTCTTTTCCGAACTTTACGCTGCGGGAAAACTCGAACTCGAAATCACGCCGCAAGGCACGCTCGCGGAGCGCATTCGTGCTGGTGGCGCTGGCATTGGGGGGTTCTATACCCGGACCGGTGTGGGTACGCTGCTCGCCGAGGGCAAGGAAACGCGTGATATCGGCGGCGTGTCATACGTGCTCGAACTGCCACTCAAGGGAGACTTGGCGCTCATCGAGGCGTGGGAAGCCGACCGGTGGGGCAATCTTATCTTTCGCGGCTCCGGTCAGAATTTCAATCCCATCATGGCGACCGCCGCCGAAAAGACCGTCGTGCAGGTGCAGAAAGTGCATGATCTCGGCACCATTGAGCCAACCGCTGTCGTCACACCCAGCATCTTCGTCGATCGGATCGTCGAGATCCCTTATGCCCCGCCTTACCAAGCGATTTCATATTAAGGAAATTCTATCATGAGATCTGCAGCAGATCGTATGACCGGTCCGGGGCTTGATGGGCGTAAGGCGATCGCAAGGCTGATCGCACGCGATATCCCCGAGGGCTGGCATGTCAATCTCGGCATCGGCATTCCAACTCTGGTAGGCGACCTTGTGCCGGAAGGTCGTGAAGTGCTCTTTCAGTCGGAAAACGGTATTCTGGGCATGGGTCCGGCTCCCGACGAGACTTTGGCCGACCCTTGGCTTGTGAATGCCGGAAAGCAGAATGTGACGCTGCTTCCAGGGGCGAGCCTGTTTGACCATGCCCTGAGTTTCACAATGATCCGGGGCGGCCATCTCGACCTTTGCGTGCTCGGCGCATTGGAAGTCGCGGAGAACGGGGACCTTGCCAATTGGTCAACGTCGGCGAGCGATACCGCGCCCGCTGTCGGCGGCGCGATGGATCTTGCGGTGGGCGCCAGGCGCATCTGGGTTGCCATGGAGCACACGACGAAACAGGGCGTGAGCAAGTTGGTGCGCCACTGCTCATACCCACTGACAGCTTCCGGTGTCGTAAAGCGCATTTACACCAACCTTGCCGTGATCGACGTCACTGCGCGCGGCTTCGAGGTGATCGAATTGATCGCCGACGTCGACTTCGAAACGGTGCAAGCTCGGACCGATGCGAAACTTCACCGCAAAGACGTTGCCGGTTGATCCGCTATACCGCTGGTCTCGTTGAGTAGAGGATCGCATCAAAGGCTGCTGCATGGGAGATGCGCCCTGTAACACCGGTTTGAGTTTACCTCAACACGCGAGTCCACAAACCTCGTTTGACGCTGCCCGATCTCGATCACAGTGTTCAGTATGTTTCGGCGACGTGTGTCGTCGACCTATTCC
The DNA here is from genome assembly GCF_015694465.1 of Microvirga alba. Lineage (GTDB taxonomy): Bacteria > Pseudomonadota > Alphaproteobacteria > Rhizobiales > Beijerinckiaceae > Microvirga > Microvirga alba. The sequence goes on along the minus strand of NZ_JADQDO010000004.1, from coordinate 193,237 downwards.
GAGAATTTCACATGAGCGAAGCCCAACTGAGCAATGCACTGTCCGGAGCGGTTGCGATCTCTGGTGTTGGTCACAGCGACTGGATCGCTGACTACGCCGCCGTTCGCGGCGGAACAAAACCGTATGATTCATTTGGCTATGCGGCCCTCGCGTTTAAACGCGCGCTCGAAGACGCGGGAATCGATAAGTCGGAGATCGATGGAATCGTTTCCGGGCCGCCGACTGCACACGAGCGGATGTGTGAAGTTCTGGGTATTGATCCGAACTGGGGCGCCCAAGCGGATGCGATGATGGGCATTCAGGCCGCCGCAATGGCGATCCACTCCGGCATGTGTGAGGTCGTTGCTCTCGTCTATGGCAACGATCAACGCTCCGCGGCGGTCAACTATGGCGGCTCCAACGCGGCGGGTGGAAATGCCTTCCTCTCCTATATCTATCACGCCCCTTGGGGGTTCACTTCTCAAGGGGCGCTCTATGCGATTATGCTGCGGCGGTTCATGCATGATACCGGTTTCACCGAGGCCGATTTGGGTCAGGTCGCGGTCGCGCAACGTCTGCATTCAAGCCTCAATCCCAACGCGATTATGCAGAAGCGTGTCACTATTGAGGAATACCTCTCGACACATTACGTAACCGAGCCTCTGCATCTGCTCGACTATTGCCTAATCAATGACGGCGGCGTTGCGTTCATCATGATGAGCGCCGAGCGGGCCCGCCGTGGAAAGCGGAAACCAGCCGTTATTCACGGCATCGGCCGCCACGATCTCAGCCGTGACGCGACGAGTCTCGTTCCGCGCCTGACCAACTTCTACCGGCCTGCACAGAAAAAGGTTGCCGAGCAGGTGTTCAATATGGCCGGCGTCGGTCCGCGGGATATGTCCTGCCTGCAAATCTATGACAGCTTCTCTGTCCACATTCCGCTTGCGCTCGAGGGATACGGCTATTGTGGCTATGGAGAGGCGGCGAAATTTTTTGCGGACACTGGGATTTCGTTAGAAAGGGGGCTGCCCGTCAACACCTCCGGCGGTCACCTCTCGGAGAGCTACATGCAGGGCTGGAACCATCAGGTCGAAGCTGTGCGGCAGATTCGAGGCGAGTGCGGCGCGCGCCAGGTGCCGGACTGTCGCTACGTGCATTATTCGTCTGATGTCGCCGGCAAAGCCCTCTCCATCATCTATGGTCACTAGGGAGATCGTCGTGGGAAGTTCGAGCCGGGTCCTCGGTCATTATGACAAGCCGATGTGGGAGAGCATTTCCAACAGGAAATGGGCCCTCCAATACTGTCCGGAAAGCGACAGTTTCCGCTACCCCCCGTCACCGATCTGCCCGGATAGCCTGTCGATGACGTATGAATGGCGGCCCATCAAAGGGACCGGCGAAATCTTGTCCTGGGCCATCTTCCATCGTAAGTACTTCGACGATTTTCCGCCGCCATATAACACCATCGCGGTGCGGCTCGACGAGGGGCCAATCGTCATCTCGAACCTCATCGGTCCTGAGCCTGAAGGTGACTGGATCGGGTGCAGGGTCGAGGTGGTCTACGAGGACAGTGGTGGCGTGACGATACCGAAAATGCGGCTGATCTAGTCGCCATTTTTGGGAGCGCCGACCCACGCAGGCCGGCGCTCCCAATTTGGCAAGGGGGATTATCGCCGGTAGAACGCCAGTGGGTTGTCGACGAAGATTTTCTGGCGCAGCGTTTCGTCACCTGTCCATTCGTCCAACAGATCGATCAGATGGCCGACATCGGGCGGGCTCTCGTCGAGGCTGAGATAAGGCCAATCGCTGCCGAAAACGATGCGATCCGGCACAGCCTTGAGCAGTGCCTCGTAAAAGGGCTTGGCCTCCGGATAGTCAGGCGCGGCTTTCGAGATGCGTATGGGAGTGGTCTTGACCCAGAAATCACCGGCCGGCAGCCATTCGAGGAAAGATTGGAACGTGGTGTCGCCGACGCCCTTCTCCGTTTCGGCATAGCCAAGATGATCGAACATGATGGGGATATCGTAATTGGCCAAAGCCGCGCTATTGCCCATGATGAGATCGCAGCGTCCCCAAACTTGAGCATGCCAACCCAGTTCCCTCAGTTTCGGGGCCATCTTGTCGAGATCGTCGAAATATAATGTCCCCGGGGAGCGGCCGACATGCCCACCGTTCTCGGTGAACCGCACCGCACGAAAGCCTTGCTGGTGCAATTTCTCGAATTCCGCGTCATCGGCATCGCGCGAGACGACCGCTACACCGATCAGCCGGTCCGCTCTACGCGCCAGTGCGTCCGCGACGTTGCTCATGTCGAATCCCTTGGCGGAGGCATGGACAATGACCCCGTTCTCGAAACCGACGGTATCGAGCATTGCCAGATAATCTTCGGCTGGCGCCAGCGGTGGATCATACCGACGTTCGGCGAGGACGGGAAATTTGTCGAATGGTCCGAAGACATGGGCGTGACAGTCCCAGGCGCCCACCGGCAGGGGGATCCTGGGGGGCGAAACCGGTCGTTTCGTGCCGGATTGCGGCTGCGGCTTTTCGTTCATGCCTTACTCTCTCCCTATGTCCATTCGGCACTGTTCGGCCAGAACAGCTCATCGATATGTGGTTTGCGTTGGATCAGCTTCTGGTCGTGCAGATACTCGATCAGTGTCTGGATATTGCAACGGTTGCGCTCTGTGAGTCCGTAGGGCAGAGGATCCCCGTCGAATAGCGCCATTGATTGCTCCCAATGAGGCTCGCCCCACGGGAGGAGGGTGCTGCCGATCTTGCGCCTCAGGGCGGTGCGCTTGGCTTCCTGAAAAAGGTCGAAGATGGCTTTCGGCGCGCCGTAATTCGCCTCGGCAATGCGATCAGAAACAACCACGACATGAAGCAAGGGATAGAGACCGCTTGCGCGATAATAATTGGCCTCTACGCCGTGGGGATCTTCCAGGAGCGGCCGCAGGCGACGCTCTGCGTCAGGCTTTTTCTGGTCGCGCACTCGAATGGAGAAGAAGGCGTCTATCTCGTCGTTGAGCAACTTGTCTTCAAGATCTCCGTCCGTCGGCGTAATGTCCGCCTCCGACGGTGGCGGGAATCGACGATTGGGACCGACCACCCAGGCAATCGTTCCCCAATCGACACCTTCGGTGCGCTTCAAGTGCCCGCGGAACCACACTGAAGTCGTCGAGGTGTAGTCGCGCAGGCCTATCCGCTTGCCTACGAGATCCTTGAAGGAGTGAAGCGGCGATTCACGCCGGACCCAGAGACAAGAATGGAAAAAGGAACGCGCCGGAAACGCCGGAATGGCGGTAAATCTCGGTTGCTCGCGCTCCTTCAGGATAATGTAGCCGGCGAGCGTGAACTCGGCCGCATCAAATGGCTCGCCTCTCAGGATTGCCTGTATTGCCGGGCCGAGCTCCGTCGGCTGATAGCGGAAAAGCGCATTCGGGTCGGTCGGAATAGCCATCGTGTGTTCGTAATCTCGACCCTGGATGATCATTTCTCTTGTCCGGAAGTGGTGAGAGGATCGCGGGCAGCCGGGACCTCATTGTTCGACTCGCTTGCGACGGCGCCAAGTGTCACCAGAGCGTCGATCTCCGCGTTGCTGTAGCCGCCAACTCGGATGAGTACATCGCGAGTGTCGGCCCCGAGAAGCACCGCAGGCCGTCCGACTGTCATTGGGGCGCTGTCGTCCTCGAACAGGAAGCCTTTGACAATATCGCCATCGGCACCTCGCTTAAGGGCTCTGGACCAGCTTACGTCCCACTGCGCCAGTACATCTGTTCCATCGGCGACTGCTGCGGCAGCTACTCCTTCACCTTCAAGTGCAGAGACGATTCTCGCCCCATCATGCGAAGCGATCCAAGCCCCGATCTCAGCCGCTGTGACACCGCCGGTAAGCTTCCGGAGCGAGCGCATGTTTCGTTCGTAGACTGTGACCGCGACCCAGACGCCGTCATTGCTACGGAAGCATTCTTGCAGCGGAATGCCGTCCTGCGCATTGCCTTGTCGCAGCGGTGCGCGCGTCAGAAAGGCTTCGCCGCAGAGGAAGCTGGTCAGTTCCCTCTGCGACATATCGAGATGCGCGCCCCCGGCGCCATTCTCCTTCGCGAACCAAGCGGTCGTGATCATCGCGGAGGCGAATATGGCGACGACCTGATCGGGAAAATTCAGCTCAATGCCCGAAACAACAGGCGGTCCGCCAGCGTATCCGGTGATTGCGGCAAGTCCCGCCATCGCCTCCAACGTGGACCCAAAAGAGACGTATGGCCTGTCCGGCCCGTCTTCGCCCTGGCTGGAAATAGAGGCAAGAATGATGTCGGGATTGACCGCCTTCAATGTCTGGTAGTCGAGACCGAGTCTCTCCAGAACACCACGGCTGAAATTCTCCACGACGATGTCGCTCTTGGCTACGAGCCGTAGGAAGACCTCGCGCCCATGAGGATGCTTCAGATCGATTCCCGCGTTGAGCTTGCCTCGGTTGGTCATACGAAAGAAAGGAGGCAGGTCCGGATGCTCGCCCGCGAAGGTTTCCCCCGACCATTTCCGGAACGGATCCTGATAGGATGGGCTCTCGATTTTTATGACCTCGGCGCCGAGATCGGCAAGAACGGCAGAGGTCGCGGCGCCCGCCGTGATGATACCGAGATCGAGCACACGGCATTGATGCATGGGCCTCATTCGGCAGGGTCCAAAGCGATGGGGATAGCAGAATTGGCAATCGCCGGAGCGAAAGTCCGCTTGTTCCATTTGACTGGCAAAGTTGGCATAGGGACCGGGGCCTCGCCGGTTTCGACCAAATACAAAAAGTTGCGAGCGATCATGTGCGGATTGTCGCGCAGCTCATCAGGTGTCCAGACCGGGCCCAGAGGTAGCTTTTTTGAGAGCGCCATCGCGCGGATTTCGGACCGCGTCTTGCTTGAGAAAATGTCGGCAAGGATGGTGTTGAGGTCTCCACGGTGAAGCCGACGCCCGGCGGCAGTCTGAAACCGCTCGTCATTGAGGCGCACATCGTTGGTTGCCGTCTTCAACGCCTCCCATTCCTGCACGCGATACACGAGAGCGACATAGCCATCGGAGCAGGCGACGACGCTCCACTCAGCGGCGGCTCCAGCGCGCGTGGGTGCGCGCCCCGTGCGGGACGCCGTGCTCAAGGTCTTCCAGTTGAGCCAGACGGCAACATCAAGGAGATCGACGTGGACGGGGCCTCCGGGCAGACCTGCTTTGCGTCGCAACAGGGCGGCGATCATGCCAAGATATGCTGCGAGGCCGCCGGAATATCCAATCTGATGTCCTCCTAATCGCAATGGTTCACGCGTTGGATCACCTACGAGATCGAGAAGGCCGGACCGTGCCTCGACGGTGAATTCGCTTCCGCGTTCCGGAGCATCGCGAGACATGGCGAGGATGACGGCGATTGCGCTACACGATTGCTCCGGCATTGCCGCGAAGCTTGCGGGATCAACAATTAACGCATCGGCCTCTTTCGCGAAGTCCGCGATGAGAGCCGCTCTGTTGCGCGGCTGCGTCGACAGACGTTCCTTGCCTGTGTGCAAGAAGAGGTCAGCTGAAGACGGCTTTGACCCTGGATCTTCAATGCGTATAACGCGCGCACCGAGATCGGCCGCCATCCGACCGCACAGCCCTGCGGCATGGACGAGCGCCTCGGGCGCATCCGTAGCGGTCGTCTCGACGAGCGTGACACCGGACAAAGGTTTCCTGCCCGGTGTCATCGGTCCGCCCGCAGTCGGTCATGGTCTCGTGGCGCCATCTGCAATCACCCATCTCGACTGCGACCCAACCGGATAGCTGGATGTCGCAGAATACGCCTGACGATTGCGGGAGAGGGATGGAGGGGTCAAACGAGGATATTGGGGCCTTCGTTGAAGTAGGCTCACGACGGACGCGAAGACATTGCGCTTTAGTCCTTGTCCTTCGCTTCTTGGACGACCCAATCGCGAAATTCTTTGACCTGCGGCATCTGCGAGGCAGCCTGAGAATAGAGGAGATAAAAGGACGTGCCGGTCGGATAGATAAGCGGGTGCGCAATTACGAGGCGGCCTGCTTTGAGATCTTCCTGCACCAGCCGCTTCATTGCGAGTGCCACGCCGATTCCCTCAATTGCCGCCTGGTAGGCGAGGCTCGAACTCTCGACGCGCATTCCGATCTGTGGGTCGATATCGACCCCGGAAGCAGCAACCCAAGTCTGCCAGTCGTTCGGGCGTGCCGATGAAATTAGCCGCGTCACCGTCTGCCAGCGCGAGGGGGCGCGGCCGAGTTCGCATTCGGCCATCAGTTGAGGACTGCAGACAGGAACGAGATCAATGTCCATAAGCGGGTGCGCAATCAGTGCCGGCGCGGCGGCCGCCACAATCTCCGGGCTACGGATCTGGATCGAAACGTCGGTCGGCAGCGCGCTGAGATCCGCAGCTCCCGGCATCATCGTCGACATCCTGATTTCGCGCTTGGGATAGAGCGCGTGGAAGGCGACAAGCTTCGGAACGAGCCATCTCATGGTGAAGGTGATCGCCGTGTGGATGTGGAGGTAATTTTGCTTGCGCGAGTCGACGAGGCGGCGGGTCGCCCGTTCCATCTGGTTAAACGCATCTGTCAGCGCCTCCACATAGACTTGGCTTTCGGCTGTCAACTTCACCTCGCGGTGGTGGCGTTCGAACAGGGAGAAGCCGAGTATGTCCTCGAGCCCACGAATCTGCCGGCTGATCGCGCCAGGTGTGACGTGCAGCTCGTCGGCCGCGCGAGTGAAACTCACATAACGCCCCGCCGCTTCAAGCGCGCGTAAAGCATTTAAGGGCGGCAAACGTGTAGTCATGGCGATCTCCCTCGACGAAAACTCAATTGTGTTGTTATTGAAATTCTATTGACAAGATTAGGCGCCGGCGTCAACGAATTGAGTAGTCTGAGAGCTGGTAATTGACATGAAACTTTATTCATCGGATCGCTCTCCCTTCGTGCGGAAAGTGCTGGTCTGTGCACATGAGGTCGGCTTGATTGACGACATCGAACGCGTGCCGAAGGTTGTGTCGTTTCTCCAGACCGACGAGGAGGTCGGTTCGCACAACCCGCTCGGGCAACTACCGACGCTCGTGCTCGACGACGGCACGAGTCTTTACGATTCGGGTGTCATCTGTGACTATCTCTCACAGCTGAACGTCGCTACCCTGCTTGTCCCGATCCATCCCGACGCGCGCTTGGAAATGGCCCGGCGGCAAGCGGAGGCGGACGGCCTGCTTGCGAACTTCATGCGCTGGTATGGCGAGCGGCGGCGGGCCGATCATCCGTTGAGCCCACAATATGTGGCTATTTGTCGAGGCAAATTGCAGCGCGTCGCCGACGCGTGGAATAATGCCGCTCCGTCGTGGCACGGACGGCGTCTCGATATCGGCTTCATCGCGATCGGCTGTGCGCTGTCGTACGCGGATTTCCGGTTTTCTGCAGAGAACTGGCGCAGCGAACGGCAGGAATTGGCGACTTGGTACGAGCAGTTGTGCAGAAGGCCTTCCTTTCAGGCCACCGAATTCCGCGAGTGAGGGGTGAACGGTGATCGATTGGACGGATGTCAACGGTGTGTCCCTGCGATATGAATTGGCGGGCACCGGCGAGCGCACGCTCATCCTGCTGCATGAGATGGGGGGAACGCTCGAGACTTGGGACGCGGTGGTCGATCGATTCCCCGACTTTCGTGTTCTGCGGTTCGATATGCGCGGAGCAGGCCTCTCGCAAAAAATCCGAACCTTGTCTTTCGACGAACTGATCGAAGATCTGAGATCGTTGCTCGACGCGTTGGGCATCGACGATCCCGTTTCGATCGCGGGCGTCGCGGTCGGCGCCGCGGTCGCGGTGGGCTTCGCCGCTCGCTACCCCTCTCGGGTCGAGAACTTGACCCTCATGTCGCCGGCGACTGGGATCCCGCAAGAGCGACAGGAGGCGACAATCGCGATCGCCGAGAGCATTCGTGGCGGCGGCTTGCGGGGCCGCGTGGAGGCCCGGCTCGATGCTACTTATCCAGCACGGTTTCGAACCGATCCGGGTCGCTTCAGGGCGTTTCGAGGCCGGGCGATCGGCAACGATCCGGTGAGTTACGCCGCTTATTATCAAATGCTCTTGCAACTCGATCTAACCACCGATCTTGAGGCATTATGCTGTCGGGCGCTCGTGCTTGCGGGTTCGGAGGATGGCACGCGTCCGCCAGAGCGGGTCGCGTGCGATGCCGGCATGATAAAAGGCGCTGTCTTCGAGACGCTCTTGTCCGGCCATGTCATGCCGGTTTTGACGCCCGATCTCGTTGCCGATCGGATTCGTGCATTTTTACGATGCGCGCGCCGACTGCCGTCTTCGTGATTTTTCATCAACACAAGGGCTCGGAAAGCTCGTTTGACCGACGGGCCAAGTCAACCCGAAGATAAGGACACCAGCGGCATACGCCGCGTGCCGCATCAATACTTTTATCGCTGTAAGGACTGCCGTGGCGCTCAAATTCTCAATCGAAGACGGAATTGCAACGCTCCTGCTAAGCCGGCCCGAGGCGCTGAATGCCCTCGATCCCGAGACGCAGCAGGAGCTGTCCGACGCGCTCAATCAGGTGCGGATTGATCCTGCCGTCCGCGTCGTCATTATCAGCGGTGAGGGACAAAAGGCCTTCTGTGTCGGTGCCGACCTCAAGAAAACGATGCCGCCGAAGGAGAGTCACGCGCAACTTAGTTTCGGTGGCGGGTCCCGCGAGCCTCGGTGGATTGACGCGATCGACATGGATAAGCCGATCATCTGCGCGGTCAATGGTCTCGCCATGGGGGGCGGCCTGGAAATGGCGCTCGCGTGCGACATTCGCATTGCAGCGGACACCGCAAAATTCGCGTTGCCGGAGGTGCGGGTCGGTTCAATTCCGGGCGCTGGCGGCACGCAACGTCTCCCGCGTACGATTGGCATGAGCGACGCGATGCTCATGCTGCTCGCGGCAGAAACGATTGATGCGACGGAAGCCTTGAGGATTGGTCTCATCAGCAGGGCCGTTCCGGCAGAGGGTCTGATGACGGAAGCTCGTGCGATTGCTCTAAAAATCGCGGCGAATGCTCCGCTCGCGGTGAATGCCGTCAAGGGGCTTGTGCGGCGGGGACTGAACATGACGCTTGCTGACGCCATCACGCAAGAACGGATGACGTGGGGCCTGTTGCGCGACACAAAGGACCGTATCGAAGGGCGTATTGCCTTCCAGGAGAAGAGAAAGCCCATTTATCGGGGGCATTGAATATCTAAGCGTCGGGGATCCCGCCGCTTATTCTGTGAACGATAACGACGCCACAAGGGCGCGATAACGGGAGGAACTGATGAATGGTCTGCGCAGTCGGCTGTTTGGCTTATCGCTCGGCGTGGTTGCCTTTATGGCTTCCTTTGGGGTCGGGCGCGCCGCTGATCAAGGAATGATCGATGCAGCCAAGAAGGAGGGCCAAGTCGTCTGGTATGTTTCCTTCGTCGAGAACCAACTTGCGCGCCCGATGGCCGCTGCCTTTGAAAAGAAATACCCCGGCATCAAGGTGCAAATCGTGCCGGGAACGGCGACCGATCTCCTCCTGAAGCTGCTCGGGGAGGCCCGTGCCGGGGGCGTGCGAGGCGATGTCCATCACGGTGGCTCAGCGGTCTGGCCCTTGATCAAGGCCAATGCAGTCGAGAAGTATATTCCAGACTCGGCGAAAGACTACCCGGCGGAGCTCAAAGACCCCAATGGGATGTGGACGGCGGACGCGCTCTACTTCCTGGTCGCCGCGGTGAACACAGACTTGGTCAAGGCTACGGACGAGCCGAAGGGCTATCAGGACTTGCTCGATCCGAAGTGGACCGGCAAGATCGCCTGGACAAACCAACTGACGCAAGGGGGCGCCGCAGGCTTTATCGGAACGATATTGCAGAGCATGGGGCAGGACAAAGGCCTAGCCTATCTTCAAAAGCTGGCTGCGCAAAAACTCGTCAATGTGCCTTCCAACCAGCGCGTGGTGCTCGATCAGGTGATCGCTGGCGAATATCCTCTCGCAATCGCAACATTCAACAATCATTCGGACATCAGCGCTGCCAAAGGCGCGCCGGTAAAGTGGCTGAAACTTGAGCCCGTCACCGCTACGCTCGATATCGTGATGCTGCTCAAGGGACCGAACCCCAACGCTGGCAAACTCTTTATCGATTTCAGTTTGTCGGAAGAGGGGCAGCATGTCATCCGTGATGCGGGGTACATCCCCTCGCACCCGAAGGTATCCGCCAAGGTCCCGGCCGAAAAGCCGGAGGGCGGCAACTTCAAGGCGCAAGTGCTGACGCCGGAAATCGTTGAGACCGAACTGCCGAAGTGGGTCACCGTCTACAATGAGTTGTTCCGATGAGTACGCTTGATCTCGCTGCGCCTTTGCCTGTTTATCGCAAGCCTCTAGGCGAGCGGATCCTTGAGAGGCTTCCGGCTATTGTTCTCAGTGTCATTCTGGCAGCAATTGTCATTCCGCCGGTCATTGTGCTGATCCGGACAAGTTTGCGGGGCGAGGATCTCGGATTTACCCTCGCCAATTACGCGATGCTATTCAACGATCCGCACCTTTATGTAAGCGCGTGGAATTCGGTGTCGTTCGCCGCCCTGGCGATGGTGTTATCACTTGTCAATGGCGGCCTCGTTGCCTGGCTGGTCGAGCGCACCAATGTGCCTTTCAAGCCGCTCGCTTACATTTCGGCAATTATTTCACTCGGCACACCCTACATCATCTACGTCAGCGCTTGGCTGTATATTCTTGGCCGCGCAGGGCCGGTGAACAGCATCTATCGCGCGCTGGCTGATTCATCAGGGACATTCTTCAACGTCTATTCGATTACTGGGATGGTTTTGATTGAAGGATTCTTGTGGTCGCCGCTCGTGTTCCTGCTCCTCTCAGCCACGTTTCGTCGGTCGAATGCTGATATGGAGGAGGCGGCGCGCATGGCAGGCGCTTCCGTCTTCGCGACTGTGACGCGCATTTCACTCAGGCTCGCCCTTCCGGCCATTTTGGGCCTCGGTCTTTTTGTCTTCATTCGCAATCTTGAGGCGTTCGATGTTCCGGTGCTTATCGGTACTCCGTCCAAGATCAGCTTGCTTACGACGGACATCTATCTGTCGATGACCCGCGTTCCGCCGCAGATGGGCCACGCCAGCGCATTCTCGGTGGTGCTGATGGTGGTGGTTGCGGTGCTCCTGCACTACTATGGCAAGCTGGCAAAGCACGCGGAGCGCTTTGCCTCCATCACCGGCAAGGGCTACCGTCCGCGACCGTTCGATCTCGGGCGAGGTCGGTGGATTGGTGCCGCACTGATCTTGTTCAATGGTTTCGTCGTTCTGATTTTGCCGCTTGCGGCGATTCTCTATAATTCGCTGACGCCATTCGCCCGCCCGATGAACCTGGCGGGGTTGATGAACCTTACGCTCGACCATTATCGCGCAGTGTTTGCCCAAGCCTACTACCTGGAGCTTGCTCTGAACACTCTCATTGTTGCGGTCGCCTCCGCGACAGTCGCGATGACGATTACCTCGATTGCGGCGTGGATGAGCGTCCGGCGCTGGCGTGGCAGCGCGTTGCTCGATCAGCTGACCAGCGTTCCGCTCGTCTTCCCCGGCATCGTTCTAGGTGTCGCGATGATCGAGATGGCGCTGAATTTCCCGCTTCCCGTTTACGGCACATTGTGGGTGATCGGCTTTGCATTTGTGATCCGCTATCTTCCCTATGGGATGCGTTATTCACACGCAGGCATCATACAGATTCATCGCGAACTGGAAGACGCCGCCAGCATTTCGGGTGCCACGAAGGTCACAACCCTGAAGCGCATTCTTGTTCCGTTGATCTCACCATCGCTCATCGCCGGATGGCTTTTCATTTTCCTCATCGCGGCAAAAGAACTTTCGATTGCTGTTTTGTTGGCAGGCTACAACGCAAAAACAATGTCGGTTGCGATGTTCGATCAGTGGGTCAACGGAGCTGGCGGCGAAGTTGCTGCCATGGGTGTCGTATGGACCGCTGCGATGACGCTATTCACCGCTACCTTGTATATCATCACCCGTCGACGCACTGATCTGATTTCTGGAAAGTAATCCTGATGAAGAATGTCCAACCATCACTCACGGTCAGCGGTCTATCTAAAATCTATTTAGGAACGACCGGCGGCGTCCGACAGGCCGATTTTGAACTGAAGAATGGCACCTTTTTCACGCTTCTTGGGCCATCCGGATGTGGCAAGACAACGACGTTGCGCTGCATCGCGGGCCTCGAAACTCCCAACACTGGTGCAATCCGCCTTGGAGCGACCACTTTTTTCGACGCCGGCACCGGCCAGCACATTCCCCTCAACCGACGCAACATCGGCATGGTCTTTCAGTCCTACGCCATCTGGCCTCATCTGACAGTATTTGAGAATGTTGCCTTTCCGCTCCGTGTGGGGCGCGAGAAGTATACCTCAACGCAGGTGAAGGAGATGGTGGAGAAGGCTCTTGCATCAGTCGATCTCATGGGTTTTGAGAGTCGCTCTGCCACTCAGCTATCAGGTGGACAGCAGCAACGCGTGGCGCTCGCTCGAGCCATTGTTAAAACACCCAGTCTGCTTCTTCTTGACGAACCGCTTTCGAATCTCGACGCTCTGCTGCGCGATGAGATGCGGGCGGAACTCAAGAGCCTGCAGGCTCGCCTCGGGGTAACGACGATCTATGTCACGCATGATCAAGCCGAGGCATTGGAAATGTCCGATCTGATCGCGGTGATGAACAAAGGTCTCATCGTGCAGATGGGAACCCCGCAGGATATCTATTTTCGCCCGGCAAACGGCTTCGTTGCGAGTTTCATGGGGTCGACCAATGTTATTCAGGCAAAGGTCGATGCCGATGTGCCAGAAGATGCCTTCGGGTCGGTCACGCTTGCGAGCGGGCGCAAAATTGCCTGTCGTTTTACACGCAGCATGAAAGCCGGCGAGACGATTGTCGTTTCGATCCGGCCTGAGAATATTGCCCTCTCGTTAACCCCGAACGGTGGCCAGAACGTCAATCAGATCCAAGGGACGATAAAATCAGCCGGATTTCTTGGTCATCTCATTCGCTACGAAATCGATATCGGAGGACAATTGCTTCACGCAAATGTCGGTTCGCACGACGTGTTCGAGAAGGGCTCCTCGGTGTCGGTTGAATTCGATTTCCAGAACGCGCTGGCTCTCACTGTCGATGAGGGGGACGACGCCGCGGAATTCGGCCGTGGTCGACGCAATCAGGTTGCGGCGTAGGGCGCATGGATACTCGCAAACGCCGCGATGCCATGAGGCGTATTCTGGGTGGCGAGGGCTGCATCCGCCCCGGCATCGTCTTTGACCCTCTGTCGGTGCGGATCGCCGAAAGCCTCGGTTATGAAGCGGGTATGATTCCTGGCTCAGATGTGGCGCTCTCTGTCCTCGGCGACCCGGACATCGCTCTCGTGACAATGTCGGAGTTCGTCGATCAGGTCCACCGTATGACCCGTGCGAGCAGCCTCCCCCTCATCGCGGATGGGGATCACGGCTATGGCAACGCCATCAATGTGCGGCGCTTTGTGCGTGAATTGGAGACTGTCGGGCTCTGCGCGGTTACAATTGAGGATACCGAGCTTCCGGCTGCTTTCGGCACGACGCAAAACAGGCTTATCCCGATTGACGAGGCACAAGGCAAGCTGCGTGCGGCGCTCTCGGGGCGGGATGATCCAAGTTTCATCGTCGTCGGGCGTACCAATCTGGGGCTCGCCCAGGGAGGCCTCAACGAAGCGATAGCGCGGGTTCGCGCCTTCGAGGAGACCGGCGTTGATGCGATCTTCGTCCAAGGTGTCAAAACGCGGGCCGAACTCGAGAACCTCACGGGTGCTGTTACACTTCCGTTTGTTATGCCCAAACCAGGGCCCGACTTTGATGATGACACCTATCTCGCCTCGCGGGGAGTGCGCATCGCTTTTCCAAGCGGCACCAAGCCCATGACCGCCGCGATTGGCGCTGCGCATCAGGCATTGGTGGCGCAGCGGCCGGGTGGGGGGTACCTCGCTGCCAATCATTCCGAGCTCATGCGCCATCTCACGAACGCCGCCGAATACGAGCAAGCCAGGCGGCAATATCTGTCGGCACCCAGTAAAGACCGGACCCTCTCATGAAATTTGCAAGCTACATCAAGAATGGCACGGCGACATTCGGTGCACTTTCCGGTGAAGGGCTGGTGACGTTGGCGGCCAGGTTGCCCGGCATCGAGACACTCCGTGGCGCCATCGAGGCCAATCGGCTCGCCGAGCTTGGCGCCATCGCGCGGGAGACCACACCCGACGTTTCACTTGTCGAGGTGACGTTCCTACCCATTATTCCCGAGCCCTCAAAAACGCTCTGTGTGGGCGCCAACTATCGAGACCACGCTGCGGAGGCAGGGAAAACTGAAAAGGCTTGGCCGGGATATTTCATTCGCGTCGATGACACGATTGTCGGTCACGACATGCCGCTGGAAGCGCCACAGGCGTCAGAGCAGTTCGATTTCGAGGGCGAGTTGGCGCTGGTGATCGGAAAGCCTGGCCGCCACATCCTCGAGAGCGAAGCTCTGTCTTATGTTGCAGGCTACACCTGCTTTATGGATGGTAGCGTTCGCGACTATCAAAAGCGCTGCATCTCGGCCGGCAAGAATTTTCAGGCATCCGGATCGAGCGGTCCGTTTCTGGTGACAGCGGACGAGATTCCGGATCCGTCCACGCTCAGTTTGTCGACTTTCCTTAATGGGGAACGCGTGCAGCATTCGGGGCTCGACATGCTGATCCATTCGATCCCGAAAACGATCGCCTATCTCTCAACCATCATCCAGCTCCGGCCAGGAGACGTCATCGCGACTGGCACACCCGCGGGCGTCGGCCATGCGCGACAGCCGCCGCTTTGGATGAAGCCAGGCGACCGCATTTCGGTGGAGATATCTGAAATCGGAAGATTATCGAACCCGATCATCGCGGGGGCTTGAAAGAGAAATGCGGCGACATTGCGGGCGCCGCATTTCCTGACCAAGGTCAGGTCATTGCGTGTGTGACGAATTTGAATGTCATGTATCCCTCGAGCGCCTCGGCTCCTCCTTCGGAGCCGTATCCTGAATCCTTGACTCCACCGTGCGGCAACTCCGGCAACGACATGCCGTGGTGGTTGATGGTCATCATTCCCGTCTCTATCCCTGACGAAAGCTTATGTGCCGCGCTCGATGAGCCGGTGAAAGCATAGGTGGCCAGCCCATATGGCAACCGATTAGCCTCTTCAATAACCTCCTCGATTTCCGTGAAGGGCGCGAACAAGGCGAGCGGTCCGAAGGGCTCCTCATTCATGAGCCGTGCTTCCTTCCCGAGCCCGCTGATGACCGTCGGGGCGAAGAAATGCCCCTTGTTGCCCACCCGTTTTCCGCCGAGGTGGATCTCGCCGCCTGTCCTGGTCCCATCGGCAACGAGTTCCTCCATCGCCTCCATGCGCCGGCCATGAGCAAGCGGGCCCATCGTTGTCGTCTCGTTTGAGCCGTCGCCGACACGAATTGACTTCGCACTTTCGATGAAAGCATCGAGGAAACGATCGTAGACCCCCCTCTGCACCAGAAACCGCGTCGGCGCGATGCAGACCTGTCCCGCATTGCGGAACTTCGCCATGGCGAGGGTTTTTACCGCACGATCGAAATCGGCGTCGTCGCAGACGATAGCCGGCGCATGTCCGCCGAGTTCCATCGTGCATCGCTTCATCTGGGCTCCGGCCTTGGCCGCGAGCATTTTTCCGACCGCCGTTGAACCCGTGAACGATATCTTTCTGATGGCGGGATGAGCGATCAGAAAGTCAGAGATGTCATTCGGAACGCCAAATACCAAAGATACGACGCCCGCGGGGACGCCCGCATCCGCAAATGCCCGCACGAATTCGGCACAGCACGAAGGCGTGTCCTCCGGTCCTTTCAAGATGATGGGACATCCTGCGGAAAGTGCGGCCCCGATCTTGCGGGCCGCCTGGGCTATGGGGAAGTTCCAAGGCGAAAAGCCTGCCACAACACCGAGCGGTTCGCGGAACACTGTCTGCACGACGTTCGGCGTGCGGGCCGGTATGACACGACCATAGGTACGTCGTCCCTCTTCGGCGAACCACTCGACGATGTCGGCGCTGTTGAGAACCTCGCGCTCCGCCTCCGCAAGCGGCTTCCCCTGTTCAGCAGTCATGATCGTGGCGATTGCCCCGGCGCGTTCGCGCACGAGAGCGGATGCTTTGCGGAGAATTCCGCTGCGCTCAAGAGGCCCTAGCGCTCGCCAGCCGGCAAAAGAGCTCGACGCGGCCGACACGGCTTCTTCGAGATCGCCGATGCTGGCGATGGCAAAGGTCCCGATCTCCTCTTCCGTGGCCGGATTGAAGACCGGCCCCACCTCGCCCCCTTGCGCGGGGCGCCACCGGCCAGAGATGAAAAGATTTGCATTAGGATACATCTTACATTCCCTATGAGAGTGCGACCTCGATGAGCGACGGGCCGCGTTGCGCGACCCCTGCTCGCAGGGCACGGTTGAATTCATCCATTGTCGTTACTCGTTCAGCGGGAACGCCGAAGCTTTTGCTCAGTGCAGTCCAGCCGATCGGCGGGTTGTTGAAGGACAGCATCCGGATTGCATTCTCACCCGGATTCTCGATGCCCACATTCTTCAGTTCATTGCGGAGGATCGCATAAGAGTTGTTGGCGAAAACGATTGTGAGGATGTCCAGGTTCTCGCTCGCATGCGTCCAGAGCGACTGAACTGTGTAGAGCCCACTACCGTCCGCCTGAAGCAAGATGACCTTGCGGTCGGGGCAGGCGATCGCTGCACCTGCGGCCATCGGAAATCCGATCCCGATCGCCCCCCCGGTCAGCGACAGATAGTCATGCGGAGCGGCCGCGCGGGTGGTGCCGAAAATCGGGCGGCCTGTTGTCACCGCTTCGTCGCACAAGATCGCATTTTCGGGCATCAATGCAGCGAGCGACTGCGCGATTTTCTCCGGTGTGATACCGCCGTCCGGCAACTCCATATTCACGCGAGCAATCCGCAGATCGCTGTTCGCCTTTGCGCCGACCTCATCGGCAAGTGCCGCGAGTGCCCCTCCGATATCGTTTGCGCCCGAGGCGAGCTCGATGAACCGGCATGTTTGGGGCGCGAAAGCGCTCGGCTTTCCCGGATGAGCAAAATTTGCCACGGGCGGCTTGGAGCCAACCAGCACGATCGTGCGCACGCCCTTCAGCATCTCCACAGCCTGATCGGTTTGCGTCGGTAAACGCGCGATCGGTACACGGCCGGCCCCCCGCTCGATGCGGGGATCACGTCCCTGAGCCAGAAGCTTGGCTTGCGTCTTGCTACCGATAGCGGCCGCAAGTTCAATCATATCCGCCCGCAGAGCCTTGCCGCCGAGAAGGATGACGGCGCCGCCTTGCCGGAGCAAGGCCGCGACTTCGCGAACCGTATCGCCCGAGACACTGGCTGGTGCCTGTTTGGGTGCAATCGTTCCGATCACGCCGCCTTCACTCCAAGAGGCATCCGCAGGCAGGATCAGCGTCGCAATCTGCCCTGGGCTTAAGCTCGCTGCGGCGATCGCTTCTGCTGCCTTCGGTCCGACCTCGGCGGATGTGTCAGCCCGACCCAGCCAATGGGACATCGGGCGAGCCAGGCCTTCGACATCCGACTTCAATGGCGACTCATGTCGCAGATGATAGGTTGCATGGTCCCCGACGATATTGATCATCGGAGTCTGCGCTTTACGGGCGTTGTGCACGTTGGCGAGGCTGTTGGTCAGGCCGGTCCCCAGGTGGGTGAGCGTCGCTGCCGGTTTGTCAGCCATCCGCGCGTAACCATCGGCCGCGCCCGTTGCGCCGCCCTCGAACAGGGAGAGGACGCACCGAACTCCGGACACGCGGTCGAGAGCCGCAACGAAGTGCATCTCGGAAGTGCCGGGATTGGCGAAGCAAACGTCGACATCGGCGTTCCTGAGAGTTCTTACCAGCGCTTCTGCACCATTCATCGATCAAAGTCCTATTCGAGATATTCGTGATGCCGCAGGTCGGGGGACCTTGTCGGCAGCAATACCGTGGTTCAGGCCTGCTCGATCGTCAAAAGAGCATTCCTCATGGTTGCTTGAGGTCGGTGAGAATCGATCGACCTCCAGAGCGAAGCAGGGAGGGATCGGGGCGCGTGCCCCCGCAGACCGACCGTTACGTGCGAACAATCAACCGAGCGATTCACGAATTGGGTCTGCGGCGGAACAGATAAGCCAAATCCGGCGAAGCCCTCTGCCAATCCCCGATTCTCAACGGAGATCACGATTTTCTCGTTTGATCGAGCTCGGCGCAAAGCACATGCTCTATACGCGTCTCGCCTTCTATGGCGTCAGTTCAAGCGAAAGGATCTCCTGTGGCTCGTCCCCGTCTGCATGTATTAGTCTGCAGCACCCGTCCGGGCCGAAAGGGGCCGGCTATAGCCAAATGGTTCCATGGTGTCTCAACAAAGCACGGCAAATTTCAGTCCGTGCTCGTGGACCTCGCCGAATTCGGGTTGCCTGTTTATGACGAGCCAGAGCATCCGAGACTAAGAAGTTATCACCACACCCATACACGCGCTTGGAGCGAAAGCGTCGATGCGGCTGATGCACTGGTATTCGTGACGCCAGAATACAACCACGGGCCGCCGCCATCCCTCCTCAATGCGCTAAACTATCTTTATCATGAATGGGGAAACAAGCCCGCGAGCTTTGTAAGTTACGGCGGTGTATCGGCTGGACTTCGCGCGGTCCAGTCGTGCAAGCCAATCTTAAACGCACTCAAAATGGTGCCGATCGTCGAAAACGTCACGATCCCCATGTTCCAGCAGCACCTCGATGAAGAGGGCAAGTTCATGCCGACAGACCTCCATGCAGGCTCCGCCAAAAGGGTGTTGGATGAACTTTACCGTTGGACAGAGGCTATGGTGAGTCTTCGCGTGGCGACGTAAGGCCAGGCAGTCTGAACGACATCCATCCTGCATGAATGATCGACAGCAATAGCGCGACGATAGCTGGCTGCGACACTGCAGAAATATCAACGAGCCGATTGTTTTCGTCGTTTGATAGGTCGATCTAGAGACGCTTAGGTTGCTTCGCTGCGTGCGTGTCATGCGGAGCCCAGCATAGATGAATATCCGTGTGCTTAGTGGCCTTCCGGTGGTCAATAGTTTCTTTCTCGGAGTTTGGAATTGACCGATTATCCTTTAAGTGAGGAAGTGCCGCCTCCGACATCTGCCCCACTTCGTCCGCTGCCCCCAGGCGCTTGGGATAATCATGTCCACCTGTATGGTCCCTGGAACAAGTTTTCATTGGTCCCCGAGCGTCGACACATCCCACCTCTGGCAACTTACGAGCAATATATTGACATGCTCGACACCGCAGGTTTCGAACACGGGCTTATTGTGCACGGCTCCGGCAGCGGCCTCAATCACAGTGTCACGCTGGACGGATTGAGGCGGGCCGAGGGACGGCTCAAGGGTATCGCGGTCATTCCAACCACCACTTCGGATTCCGAGCTGTCGGCGCTGATGGAGGCCGGCATCGTCGGCCTCCGCTTCATGAACAATGGTCGGCCCCCGTCTCATCCAGCGGTGGGTATGCGGGATCTGAATGATTTTAAGGTCTTTGCCCCGCGCATGCGTGCGGCCGGTCTTCAGGCTCAGGTCTTTGCAAAGTGCGAATACATCGTTGAGGCAAGCCGCGATTTTCTCAGCTACGGCGTTCCCATTGTATTCGACCACATGGGGTTGTTTGACGTAGCGCTTGGTCTCGGCCATGCGACTTTTCAGAGCTTTCTGAGGTTATTGAAGGACGGTGACTTCTGGGTGAAGTTCTCTCCTAGTCAGGTCAGCAAACGCCCGGGTGATTACGCAGACGTCAGGCCTTTCTACGACGCACTGGCTGAAGCCATTCCTGACCGCATTGTTTTTGGCAGTCTATGGCCGTCGCATGGCAACGTTGGCCATCTCATCGATCTGTTCGACGCGTGGACACAAGACGAAACGATCCGCAATAAGGTGCTTTCGTCAAATCCTGGGGCACTTTTTTCGAAGTGGGCGAGCACTCAGACTCGCCAGTTGTCGATATAGCAAGGGAGACAATCATGAGCCTTGTCGGAAATCTTCGATCGCTCGCGGTCGTCGCGACGGCGCTAGCGTCGCTTGCGGGGCCAGCGCATGCCTTTGATGCCAATCTCGTGAATGAGGCGACGAAGGAGGGCGAGGTCGTCTGGTACACTTCGCTCATTCAGAATCAGGCCGCACGCCCGGTCGCAGCAGCATTCGAACGGCGGTTCCCCGGCATCAAGGTGCAGATCGTTGCGGGTACGGTTGGAGATCTAACCGTCAAGATGCTCAACGAGGGCAGAGCTGGTCAGACAAAGGCGGACGTGTCTCATGGGGGATCCGGACTCGGCGCGATGCTGAACGCCGGTCTCATTGATCGCTATGTCGCCGATGCCGCCAGAGACTACCCTAACGCCTACAAAGATCCGCAGGGTCTATGGACCGCCCAAGTGGTGAGTTTTCTTGTTCCCGCTGTTAACACAAGCGTGGTTGCGGAGAAGGACATTCCCGCCTCGTATCAGGACCTTCTCGCCGCTCGCTGGAACGGAAAGATTGCGTGGCCGGGAGTACAAGGACAAGGTGGTCCCGTCGGCCTCATCGGCGCACTTCTGAGTGCAATGGGCGAGGATGCGGGAATGCAGTTCCTGAAGAAGCTGTCAGGGCAATCGATTGTCAACGTGCCCGCCAACAATCGCGTCGTTCTGGATCAGGTGATAGCTGGGGAATATCCGATCGCTCTTGCCACGTTCAGTCACCACAGCGAGCTAAGCGCGGCGCAAGGCGCTCCCGTGAAATGGCTCAAGTTCGCACCAGCGCTGGGCACTCTCGACACGTCTTATATTCTTAAGAATGCGCCTCACCCGAAGGCCGCGCGTCTGTTTACCGAGTTTCTGCTCTCGTCCGAGGGACAGGGAGTACTGAGCGAGGCGAGCTACATTCCGGCGAGCCCATCAGTGGCCGCTAAAATCCCCGGGTTGAAGCCCGAGACCGGGGGCTTCAAGGCGGTCGTCATCACGCCGGAACTGTTTATGGCCAACGAAAAAAAGTGGCAGGAATTATACGCAACCCTATTCAAATAGACATTCCGTTTCGTAGAGTGAGAGGAGCGACCTATGGCCGACACAGCACCCGCGTCCTCCGTGTCCCAGATCAAGGAGAGCACCGAAAGTCCCGTGGCGAAATTCTATCGGTATCGTCTTGGCGCGTATCACATCACAGCCATCTTTGACGGCTGCAGCAACGTCCCGCTGACCTCGTCATTCGTGCTGAATGCAACGCAGGAGGAGGTCAGCAAAGCATTAGCTGTTGCCGGTTTTGATTCTCAAACTGTGCCAATCACATTCACCCCAATTGTGGTCGAGTTGGGCTCGAGACTGGTCGTCATCGATACAGGCACCGGGGAAGCGAATCTGGAAAGAAGCAAGGGGCTTTCTGGGCAGTTCCAGATGAATCTCGCTGCAGCGGGGATAGATCGGAATGCAATTGATACGGTTGTCATATCGCACTTTCACGGCGACCACGTGAACGGATTGCTGACGGCCGACGGAGAAAGGGCATTTCCAAACGCAGAAATCCTTGCGCCTTCCCGAGAATGGTCGTTCTGGATGAACGATGACGAGATGAGGCGCGCATCAACGGATCGAATGAAGGGGCTTTTTGCCAACAATCGACGCATCTTCGATAGATTGCGGAGGCAGGTTACGCTCTACGATTGGGATGATGAAATTGCGCCCGGCATCGTCGCAGTCGGGACTCCTGGACATTCGCCGGGGCATACTTCCTATCTTATCACATCGGAAGGGAACAGTGTCTTCATTCAATCGGACGTAACAAACGTTCCTGCCTTGTTTGCTTGTCACCCGGAATGGCAGGCCGCGTTCGACTACGATCCTGAGATGGCGGTGGAGACCCGGCGGCGTGTTTACGACATGCTCTCATCAGAACGGATTCTTGTTCAGGGTTTCCATTTCCCGTTTCCAGGTGTCGCGCTGATAGACCGCACCGCCGAGGGTTATCGCGCCGTGCCCGTGGATATCTGAGGTCAGACTCATTGTTGAGATCGAACGGGGGTGCTGAGGGACGAGGGCTTTGTCGTTCGAGGGGGCGCTCTCGGTGTATCTCCACCACAGGAGCGCAGCCGCTTTTCACCGACGATTGCGATTTCGCGGGGTCAGCCGGCTGAGCCCGGCGTAACTACGATAAAGTGAAAGAATTCATCCATGGATGTGCTCGTCGTGGGTGCCGGCGTCGTCGGCCTTGCTATCGCGCAGGCGCTGACACAGCGGGGTCACTCCGTTTTCGTGGCGGAAGCAACAGGTAGTATCGGCAATGGTATCTCCTCTCGCAATAGCGAGGTGATTCACGGCGGAATGTACTATCCCTCGGGATCGCTGCGCGCGATCCATTGCACCGCCGGGCGGCGGATGCTTTACGCTTTCTGCGAGGCCTACGGTGTGCCGTATGCCAAATGCGGAAAGCTGATCGTTGCGACGAATGATATTGAGCTGAGCAAGATCGAGAACATCTATAAGCAGGGCTTGGCGAACGACGTCGAAGGCCTGTCCATTCTAGACGCGCCGGAGGCGAAGGCGCTCGAACCCGCCCTTGCGTGCTCCGGAGCAATCCTCTCCGAGGAAACCGGAATCATCGATTCCCACGCTTTCATGCTTGCCCTGCAGGGCAAGCTGGAGGCGGAGGGGGGCGTCGTGGCCTTCTATGCGCCGGTCGAGCGGATCGCACCGGACGGTACAGGGTGGCAGGTAACTATTGGCGGCACTGATCCAACAACCTTGCCGTTTGATGCCGTCGTCAACGCAGCGGGCTTGGGTGCGAACGCCCTTGCTCGTGCAACTGAGGGATATCCCTTGGAGCGGATTCCCAATCTATTTCTCGTCAAGGGCAACTACTTCGGATGCTTACATAAGCCAGCCTTTTCCCATTTGATCTATCCAGCCCCAGTCGATGGTGGACTTGGGACGCACGTGACTCTTGATCTTGCCGGGCGCATGCGTTTCGGACCAGATGTTGAGTGGATCGATGAGGAGGATTATGTCGTCGATCCGAAGCGGGCCGAGAGTTTCGAAGTCTCCATTCGCCGCTACTGGCCAGATCTGCCTGACGAAGCGCTCATCCCTGATTACGCGGGGATACGCCCGAAACTTACGGGACCTGGCGAACCCGTGGCCGATTTTCAGATCGATGGTCCGAGCAACCATGGTCTGACTGGTCTCGTTCATCTTTTCGGGATTGAGAGCCCCGGGCTGACCGCATCGCTCTCGATCGCTGAACACGTTGCAGCCAATCTGTGACCGGTACCGGTAGCGTCTGCTGCCGACGGTGGTTCACGGGCGAACTGAAGACGCGCTCAACACCAAGCTTGCAGGAGTGGTCGCTCGTTTTGTGAAACGGTTCTAGGTGGAGGAGCCAAGAGCGATCAAACGCACCTTCAGGACAGCGTTCGGTCTCGCCCTTCTGCCAAGCGCTCGAAGCCGCGTTGAAAAGCTGCGGCTATGCAGTCGCCGCGGGCCAGAAAATCGAAGCCGGGCATACCGCTCGCCTATGTCATCGACACCTATGAAGGGGAGGTGTTGACCCTGAGGAGCTGGCACGCCAGTGACGATTCCAGTATGCCCTGTAGCGCCGGACCGCGTCGTAGCCGCCGCACCTCGTATCCGAGCGAATTAAGGTCAGCACTCTCTCCGACCCTAAATGCTGCTTCCAATACACTTAGTGATTGCCTCAAGTGTCAGCTGCTTCTGCGAAAGCTATTTCGCAGGGATGCCCGAATCCGACATATGCCTTGCGCTCCTCCAGTACGAAAACAGAGGCGTAGGACGTGAACGATCCCTTATGGTCGCCATCATTGTGCCGGCAGACACTGTCTTGCGGAAAACCGACGTGATCCTGGGCGATACGCCAAAAATCCTCCGCCGTTTCCGCCATTGGAAGCAATTCCGAAATGCGATGATGGCGGTGATAGGTGGAGGTATTTTCAGTGGGCGTTGGCGACAAATCCTTGAAAGCCGGCGTGAAGTAATGGTTGGTCCGGATCACCATGCTGTCGTTGCGGTCGAGCAGGTTGGCGTCCTTTGCTGTAATCTCGAGTGCGCCGACCTCGCCTGAGGTAGCAACAACATTGTTGATGCCGGTGAGGCGGGGATATGCGCGGGCCGCTTCGACAACGTCATCGAGCGTATGGACTGCGCGCGAGAGAAAATGGCCGTTTGTTCCGGTATCCGCGACACCGAGGCGGTTGACGTCGAATGGTGTGCGCTTCGACCAGATACCGCTCGTGCCGAGGGCAAAACCGCGATTGGTCATGATGGAGCCGGGATATCCGATCATGCCGGCCTTGTGAATCTCAAGAGCCTCGTAGCCGTCCGGATAGTGCCTGAGCAGAACCACATGCTCCGTTGCGCCACCCTTCAGATCCCGTGTCTTGGCGATCAGGGTCCGCTTTGAGCCGTCCTTTCGCGTCACCACGCGCGCATATTGGCTGCATTCGACATCCAGAAATCCGAGCACCAGTGCAAGCTTGATGTTAAGCGTGAGAATGTCCTCGAAAGGCAGGCCGCTGCCCTCCGCCATGCCCTGGTATTCCCGCCATGTGTCGGGCTGGTGGTCGCGAACGAACCCGGCTGCCTCACGGTACAGGCGTTCGATATCCTGCCCCTTTCGACCGGCGAGCTCCCGGCGCACCGATTCGAGATTTTTGGCGAAGAGATGAGGCACCGCGCGACCATGTTGGCGGCCCTGCTCAAAGCTGTCGCCTTCCAGCCTGAGGATTCTTTGACCTTTCGCCTGAGCGCTATCGAACAGGACGACATTGAAGGTAGACATTCTTATTCCTCCGAGTATCTCGAAACTCACCAGACAGCTTGGAAGACGCGCAAGAAGTTCTGGCCGAGGATCTTCTTGATGTCGCTGTCTGAGAACCCGCGTTTGACCAGCCCGCGCGTCAGATTCCGCACATGCTGCACCTTGGCGTAGTCGCGGTTGAGCACCGTCTCGCGTACCCACGGGCTGTTGTAGAACAGCTTCGTCGTCGTCTCCCAGGATAGCTTGGGTTTCTCGAACACGTCTGACCCGAGGCCGATATGGTCGGTGCCAACGAGCTTGGCGATATGCTCGAAATGATCGAGATAATCTGAGATCGTTGGCTGGACGCCGACAGTCTTGTGGGACATGAACCCGTGCGGGCTCAACCCTACGACGCCGCCCTTGGCCGCCACTGACTTGATCATCTCGTCAGTGATGTTGCGTGCAGAAGGCGTGACGGCCTTTGCGTTGGAGTGGCTGAAGATGCAAGGCTTGCGGCTTTTCTCGATCGCCTCCAGCGAGGAGCGCTCTCCCACATGAGAGAGGTCGATGACGATGCCTAGCCGGTTCATCTCATTGACCGCCTGGATGCCGTAATAGCTCAGGCCGCGATTGGCGGGTTCCAGACAGCCGTCGGCCATCAGGTTCGGTTCCATATAGGCGAGCTGGCAGACACGAAGGCCGAGCTGGTGCAGGATGGTCCAGCGCCAGAAATGCTTGTCGATCGGCGTCGGCGTCTGAAAGCCGAAGATGACTCCAAGTTTCTTCTGGGCGATCGCCCGCTCGATGTCGCCGACGCTTTTCACGTGCAGCACCTGATCAGGCAAGACCTGAAACAGGTTGAAGTAGTGGAACATCTGCTCGAGGGCATCTTCGAATTCCTTCGCATGCGCCACAAGGGTCACGTGGGTGATGCGAATGTTGGACTCGCGGATCCGCTCCATATAGGAGCGGCCACCGTCGGTGGGCGGCTCGGGATTGACGAGCGCACCGCCGAGACCGTCGAGAATGAAGGATGAGGCGTGCAGTTCCTCGGCGCGTTCGGCCTCGGCAGGAGTCAGGTGAAGATCGGACACCGGTTCAATTCCTGAGTGTTGATGACGATGGAAGCCGCCTGAAAGGCCGGCGCCGGAGGCTGCCGGCCACTCTGGTCTCAGGCCAGGCGCACGAGGTTGTACATGTGCTCACTGGCTTTTCCCGCAGCTTCGGGATGCCACGAGAAGCCGCGATATTCCTGCCGATAGGGCCGCAGATAGCTGTATTCCACCATCGGGACCATCGGCTGATCGGCTGCAAGGATCTTTTGGATCTCGGAGTAAATCTTCGTGCGTTCACCTTGATCGACGCTGGCTCGCCCGGCGATGAACAACTCATCAACCTTGGGGTTGCTGTATTTCATGTTGTTCCGTGAACTCTTCGACTCATAGTAGTCGATCATCTCCGAGGGGTCCGGTCCGCGCGTGCCGCCGCCATGCACGAAATCGAATCCGCGTTTGTTGATCTCCTCAACACGCAGAGCGAACTCGACCACCTTCACGTCGACGCGAATGCCGACAGCGCTCAATTGCTGCTTGACCATCTGCGCCTGCTCGACGCTGCCCCAAATATTGGTGGGGAAGACGATCATTTGCACGGTCATGCGAATGCCGTCGGCACCCTTCTTGTAACCGGCCTCGTCCAGCAGTCTCTCGGCTTCCGCCAGATTGAACTCCGGCTGGCGTGCGGTGGCATCGTTGGCCCATGGCACGGCGGAGGTGAAATGACCCCAGGCTGGCTTCACGAGGTTCAGATAAAGTTTTCCGACGAGCTCGTCACGATTGATGGCCATCGAGACGGCTCGACGCAATCTGATGTCCCGCCACATCGGCTTGTCGAAATTGAACCCGAACCACATCACGATCGTGGATGGGGTCGAGTCGATGGCGATCCCTTTCACGGATTTCAGCCGTGCGGCATCAGCGAACGGAGGTGACGCGGTGACGTAGCCGACCTGGCCGGCCTCCAATGCCATAAGCGCGGTCGAGAGATTTGGCAGGATCTGGAAAGCGAGGCGCTCCAGATAGGGGCCTTCGCCGTAATAGTTGGGGTTGGGTTCCAGCAGCACGTGGCTACCCACCACATATTCGACGAACCTGAACGGTCCCGTGCCGACCGGTTTCAGATTGGCCGGATTGTCTCGGACGCTCGATCCTTCGTAGAGATGCTTCGGCAGAATATTGAAGCCGTTATAGCTTGCGAAATTCTGTATGATGATCCCGTTCGGGCGGGCTAGGCGAAGAACGGCAGTGAGATCGTCGGGCGTCTCCACCCTCTCGATATCGGAGACGAACTTGTAGGTCGCCGCCCTGTCGCCCTCTCGGACGATATCCTCGATGGTCCATTTCACGTCGGCGGAGGTGAACGGCTTGCCGTCATGCCACTTCACACCGGGCCGAAGCTTGAAGGTATATGTCTTCAGATCCGGGGCGATCTCCCAGGATGTGGCCAGGTCCGGGAAAATCTCATTCTTCACGTGGTCATATTTCACCAGCTTCGACATAATGTTGAAGTTGATGTAATTGGCGCCGCCGAAGGTGTCGTAGTTGGTGTTGAAGTTCTTCGGATCGAGTGAGGCCGCGACGACGAGAGTTCCCTTGAACGTCTTTTTGCCTGATTGCGCCCAAGCCGGGACAGGGGCCGACATCAGAGTGCCGGGCAGCAGCGCCATCCCGGAGAGAAAAGTCCTTCTTTTCATCTGCATTTACTCCATGACATTGCATTACAGGACATGGCATGCGGCCATGTGAGAGCCCTCGCCCATCGGACGAAGCGATGGTTCCTCGGTAGAGCATCGGGGTACGGCCAACGGACAGCGTGGGTGAAAGCGGCAGCCGGACGGCGGGTCGATGGCGCTTGGTGCTGCCCCGTCCAAATGCTCGCGTGGGCCGGACGGCTCTGACCGGAGATCGGGCACGGAGGCCAGCAGAAGCTTCGAATAGGGGTGTCGGACCGCGCGTGGCATCGCGGAGGACGGCATCTCTTCAACGACCTTGCCGAGATACATGACGATGACCCGGTCGCATAGAAACTTGGCGGTTGCCAGGTCGTGCGTGATCAGAAGGATGCCGATTCCACGTTCGCGGTTGAGGCGTTGCAGGAGTTTTAGAACACTGGCGCGGACCGACACATCGAGCATCGAGACCGGTTCGTCCGCGACAATGATGTCAGGCTCGACTACAAGCGCGCGGCCGATGGCAACGCGCTGGCGCTGCCCGCCGGACAATTGATGCGGATATCGATTGCTGAAATCGCCGAGTGCGCCGAGCTCTACGTGGTCGAGCGCCTCGAGAGCTCGCTCGCGCTGCGCGGCCGCCGACGCTTCGAGGCCAAGATAGCGCAGTGGCTGCATCAAGGTCTCCAGGATCGACCGACGAGGGTTAAGAGTGTCGTAGGGATCCTGAAAAACCATTTGCATGCGGCGACGAAACGAACGCAGCTCACGGCCTTTGAGTTGAAAGATGTCGGTGCCGTCTAAGCGCACAGAACCGGCGGTCGGCTTTTCCAGGCGCACGAGCATCTTGCCGGTAGTGGTCTTGCCACATCCGGACTCGCCCACCAGTCCTACGACCTCTCCCGGTTCGATCGTCAGATTGACATTGCTGACGGCCTGGACGCTGGGCTGACGGCTGCGGATTTGACGCCAGAGGCCGACCTTGACCGGATAGGTCTTGACGAGCCGTGTCACCTCAAGTCGGGACATTGGCGATCTCCTTCCCGGCAATCAACACGTCGAATTGTGTAGCGAAGTGGCAACGCGACCGGCGGCCCGGCGCAACCTCGACCATCGGTGGCGGCACCTGCGCGCAGATGGGCTGGGCGTGAGGGCAGCGTGGGGCGAAGCGGCACGCCAATGGCGGGTTCACGAGGTCGGGCGGCACCCCTTCGATGGAACTGAGCGTGGTGATCTCGTCATAGATCGATGGGATGGAGGCGACGAGCCCGCGCGTATAGGGATGGCGTGGGTTGAGAAGGGTCTCGCGCGTCGGACCTTCCTCAGCGATCTGCCCGGCATACATGACGGCGACCCGGTCGCAGAGCTCGGCCACCGCCGATATGTCGTGCGAGATCAGGATCAGGCTCAACCCGAACTCTGCTTTGAGGCCGGCAAGGAGCTCAAGCACCTGGCGTTGCGCGACGACGTCGAGGGCGGTCGTTGGCTCATCCGCCAGAAGGATCCGCGGCTGGCACATGAGGGCCAGCGCGATGACCGCGCGCTGCTTCATGCCGCCGGAGAACTCGTGCGGATAATTCATGAGCCGTGAAGGAGAGAGGCCCACCTTTTCAAAGATGGCTCGCGCCCGGTCGAGCGCCTCGGCCCGGCTGACGGGTTGGTGCTCCGTGAGCGCGGCGACCATCTGGTCACCGATGCGTCGGACCGGATTGAGCGCCGTCATGGCGTTCTGAAACACGATGGCGATGTCCTGCCAGCGGATGCGGCGCACCTCGTCCTCACTCGCGGCGACGATATCCTTGCCGTCTATCAGCACCTTTCCGGCCGTGATCCGACCATTGCCGGGCAACAGGCGCATCAGGGCATAAGCGGTCGTGCTCTTGCCGCAGCCCGACTCTCCAACGAGGCCGAGGCTCTCGCCAGCACGGAGCGTGAACGATATGTCGTTGACCGCGCCGAGCGATCCACGTCGGGTTGTAAAGTCAATCCTGAGGCCTGCGACTTCCAAGAGGTGTGACATGTCAGGCCATCGCTCCCTGCTGCCGCGGATCCAACCGCTCCTGCAACGTCCCGCCGATGAGGTGAAACGACATCAGCAACATGGCGATGGCCAGGCCTGGGAAAATGATCATCCATGGCGCCGAGGCGATGAAGCCTTGGCCCCAATAGAGCACTTGTCCCCATGACGCGATATTGGGGTCGCTGAGTCCCAGGAACGCGAGACCAGCCTCCGTCAGCACCGCATAAGCCATCTGAAGCATCGAGTTCGCCATGACCGGTCCGATGCCGTTGGGCACGACATGCGAAAACAGCACGGTGAAGGGACCTGCACCGGACACGATGGCGGCCTGGGCGTAACCACGTGACTTCAAGGTGAGCACTTGCGCACGCATGATGCGTGCGTTGGACGGCCACATGGTGAGTCCGACGATCGCCACGGTGAGCCACAGATAGGATCCGAAGACAGCGACGACGAGGATGATCAGGAACAGGCGCGGCACGATGTTAAACATCTCGAACAGACGAGATAGAACGTCGTCAACAAGGCCGCCGAAGTAGCCGGAAATCGCGCCAAGCACCGTGCCGCAGACAAGAGAGATGCCCGCGGCCCCGAAAGCAAAGAGCAGCGATACTCGGGTGCCCCAAGCAAGCATCGCGGCAACATCGCGCCCGGTATGGTCGGTGCCTAACGGATAGGCCCAGTCCGGCGGCTGCATGGGCGGCGCGTTGGAAAACAGCGGGTTGCTCGGATAGAGTGCCGGCGCCAGGAGCGCGACTGCCACCATGAATGCCAGAAGTGCAAGGCCAAGGATCAGCGGTGTCTCACGCGCCAATGATCTCATGAGTAGATCACCCGAGGATCGAGATAAGTGTAGATCACGTCAACGATGAAGTTGCCGATGATGACGAGGAGTGTAGCGAAGAGAAAGCCGCCCATCAGAACGGGATAGTCGCGGGCGCTTACCGCTTCGAACATCAGTCGCCCCAATCCCGGCCAAGCGAACACCGTTTCCACGAGCAATGCGCCGGTCAGCAAGGCGCTCAACGAGAGACCGGCCACGGTTACGGTCGGCAACAATGCGTTGCGGAGGGCGTGACGCATATAGACAACCCGTTCGGAGAATCCGATCGCACGCGCTGTGGTGATGAAATCTTCCCGAGCGACTTCGAGCACGCTGGCGCGCGCCAATTTGGCGTAGATCGGGAGTGTGTGCAGGAAGAGGCACGTCGCCGGTAGGATCATGTGGATGGCGATGTCGATCCAACGTGGACGGCCAAAGGACATGAAGCTGGTCATCCCCGAACTCGGAAGCCATTGTAACTTGACCGCAAAGATCATGATCAGCATCATGCCGATCCAAAAAATAGGCATGCAGTAGAGAAGGATTGTGCCGTAGCTGATGAGTTTGTCGGCAATCCGGTTGTGGTGCCGGGCCGCGTACGCGCCGAGCCACGTGCCGAGCAGGATGGAGAAGAACTGACTGATGAGCACGAGCAGCATCGTCGCCTGCGCTCGCTCCAGCAGCAGTTCAAGCACAGGGCGTCGATACGCGAACGAATAACCGAGGTCGCCGTGCATAAGTTTGACGAGATATGTGCCGAGCCTCTCGAGCACCGGTGCATCGAGACCATACGATTTACGAAGTTCTGCGATGTATTCGACTGGTGCGTGTTCGCCGGCCATCACGACAGCCGGATCGCCGGGTGCCAAATTGATGAGCAGAAAGTTCATCATCACCGCAAGTAGAACTACGGGGAAAATCTGCAGGATGCGGCGTGCGAGGTATCTCAGCATGGCGTTGTTTTCTAGCGGACAGAACTCCGCCGTTCAAACCGTAAGAGCGATCGTCGAAAACGGTCAATAGAATATGATTATGAACAAAAACGAGCCGCGAAATCAATTGTGATACGATGATCTGAATTCCCTGACCGCAGTTCGTCGGCCAAAGAGAATGCGCTGCTGGAGAACTCTCGAATTCGATTGCGTTGTTCGTCGCTCCCGTCCCAGCCGCGTCACGGCGGCCTCCGATCGACACGACCGATCCGATCATAGAAGCATTGGGCAGAAATTGTCTTTGCTCACCGGCCACATGCGCGAGCAAGAAGGTCGGCGATGCGCGCGTGTCCCTCCGCCAGGAGCGTGCCGTTCAAAGACAGAAAGTCCTGGGCGAGCAGCACTGGTGAGAAGTTGCTTCCACCGTAGGTCATGATGCCATCCTTGAGCAGGGCGTCCGCAACGTGTTTCTCGTCCGGAACGGGGAGCCAGATCATCGGTCCCTCGGTTTCCTGCAGTTCGAATCCAACTGCCCGGAGCGCCTCGCTGAAGAGGGCGTGACGAGAGTAGCATGTATCAATGAAGCGTCGAAGATGCGCGCCTGCACTTGGGTCCGTGAGTTGAAACGCTACCGCATCCTGGAGAACCCGACTCACCCATCGCGAGGAGAAGGTGAAACTCTGCCACATACGATCGATATAATAGTCGCTGCCGCCGGCGACAGCGACCCGGACATTGTGACCGAAGAAGAAGTTGAACGATTGGATGTGGACGACCGAGTGCGGAAGATGTTGGCCGATTGAACGAATTCGGCTTTGATTGCGACGCAGCAGCGGCGACAGAACCAGTTCGAACACTGCCACATGCTCGTCACGCAGCAGGGAGGCGGCCTGATGGACCCAGTCGGCCGTCACCGAAAGTCCGGTCGGATTGTGGCCGAAGGGTTGGTAAACCAGTGCGACGGGACGGCTGCGCAGTGACTGCGCAAGGACGTTGAGGTCGGGTCCGCCATTCACTCTGGGCAAAGGTACGATCGTCGCACCGATTGCTTCCAGGATGTCGAACACACGCGGCAGCGACGGCACTTCGACGAGCACACGGTCGCCGGGGCGCACGGTTGTTCTCAATGCCATCTCGATGGCGCACACGCCTCCATGCGTCGCCAGCAGGAATTTGGGTGGAAACGGCCACATGTCAGTCGCGACCGCGCGCAGTGCGGGACTGATCGGCACCGGCGTGTAGTCGTTGATTCCTGGATCGGCCGCTGCTGCGGCGAGTGCCGGGCCGAGCGGCGGGATCAGTTTGGGGTCGCTGAGTGTATAGCCGAGATTGAGTGGTACGGTTGCGGCCTTCGAAGTCAGTGCATCGAAGCGCGCCGCTCGTGGCGCGCGCGGTGGCCCCAGTACAATCGTGCCGCCCCGACGCTTTGTCTCGAGCACGCGCCAGTCCACCAATTCGCGCCAGGCCATGGCCACGCTCGTCGCACTCATCGCCATGGCATTGGCAACGTCGCGAACCGTAGGCATCCGCGTCCCGGCCACAAGTTTGCCATCGGCTACGAGGTCCATGATCGTGCGGCTCAAAGAGCGCGCTGTACGCAATGGAACGTTGCGGACGAGTAATGCGAGGACATTTTGCTTGCCCTCCACGCGAGGCTCCTTTTGTTTATGAACATTCATCATTGACTGAACTTTGCGCCGAGGTCTAGCCTCAACTTCGACATCGACGATGGCTCGAAACCGCGAGCGGCCGATCGAGCGTTGCACTCATATTCACACTGTGAAAGGCGTTCAGATGCATCTTCGTCGTTGCGGCTTCGTCACACCGTTCGCAACGTGGGTGGTTCTAGTGCGCGGCACCGCGGAGCAGTAGCCATGCCTACGATGAGCGGTGAATCGACCATCGCCGCAACTCTTCCCCGCAAACTCGAAACCACCTTCGACGATCAACGATCCGACTAAGAACCGACGGATTCAGTGTTGGGCCGGCCCCATGGTCTCGTCGCCGGAAAACCGTGACACCGATCCCTTCCTCTCCGCCTATCGTGCGTGAGAACACCACTCATTGGAGCTAGATTTGATGTCCAAGACTGCAGTACGACGCGAAGCGGCCAAGAGCACCCTGAAGGACTTTCTGGTCTTCGACATGCTTGGAGGGTCGCTCGGAACGCTTGGGGCACCGGCCGGGCGCCCCGCAGATTATGCCGACGGGCCGCTTCGCGCGGGGATCGATGTGCTGCACATCAGCATCGGCACGCATGTCGAGAATATCGAACCGGTGCTTGTCGAACTCTACGATTGCCTTTGCCTGTTCGATCAGATGAGCCATCGTGCGCTTCACGTACGCTCGGGGGCCGACATCGAGACTGCGCGGCAGAGTGGCCGCGTCGGGGTGATCCTGGGATCGCAGGGCCTCGACTACATTGGGCGCGAAACGCGGCTCATCATGTGCCTCGCCCGCCTCGGGCTCCGTTGCGCGGCGCTCACCTACAACGAAGCCAATGCTCTCGGCTCCGGCTGCCTGGAACCGACCGACCACGGTCTGACCCTGATCGGCAAGCGGGCGGTGCGTGAGCTGCGGCACAACGGCATCGCGCTCGATCTGACCCATGTGGGCTATCGCAC
This sequence comes from Microvirga alba, assembly GCF_015694465.1. Classification (GTDB taxonomy): domain Bacteria; phylum Pseudomonadota; class Alphaproteobacteria; order Rhizobiales; family Beijerinckiaceae; genus Microvirga; species Microvirga alba. Next base: position 159,217 of record NZ_JADQDO010000004.1, on the reverse strand, counting down.
CTCCATGGATGCGATGGAACTCTATGACGGACCGGCTATCTTCACTCATTCGAACGCTTATGCGTTGACTCCGAATCCCCGGAACATCAAGGACGATCAGATTCGCGCAGCCGCCGCAACCGGTGGCATGGTCGGCGTCTCACCCTATTCACCCTTCTGTCATTCGCCGAAATCGGCACGTCCGACGGTTGAGGATTTTGCCAACCACATTGACTACATGGTGCAACTCGTCGGCATCGACCATGTGGGAATCGGCACAGACCTTTTTCCGCATACAAAGGTGAAGTGGGAGAATGGGACGAAGCGAAACTATCCGGAAATGGTCGGCCCCTATGTGTGGGAGACGGTCTATTCGGAGGGGTTCGATAGTCAGCAGAAGTTCGAGACGCTGCCGGACCTTCTTGCGCGTCGCGGCTACACGGACGCCGATATCCGCAGGATCATGGGAGAGAATGCAGCGCGTGTATTTGCTGAAGCCTGGGACAAGGCGCCAGCAGATCATTCGCCGGCATCCATCAACGCCCAGGCTCTCGTCTGAAACACTCGGGCGCACCCCGCGCAATCGTTTCGAAACTCCAGCGGGTGTGAGCGACCTTGAACCATCCCTCGGTCCAGGAGCTATTCCGGCACACCAGTCGGAAGTAAAATCCTTGGAGTGGTTAAAGAGTTGGGCGAACCTGGTCGATATTCGCCACTGGGGTAAGGGGCATCCGCGGGCGGTGTTGTCGGCGCCGTTGGCTTCAAGCAGATCGGGTTCGGCGCAACCAACCCTGCCGCTCGCGGTCGCCTTGCTGCTCCTCGGAGCCGTGCCGATCCTGGATGATCTTGCGAGCTTTTTCCGCAGGATCGGTCGGGCCTTCGCCTTACCAAAGCAGTTTGCTTGGCCATAAACGAAGTCCGGATCCCCACCGGGCAAGAAAACAATTGCTGGGCGACCAGCAATTGGCTCGATGCGAAGGTGCCGTCACACGCAAGCCAAGCGAGCTCGATATCGCGAAGAAATGCTCCGCCCGCTCATTGATGTGCGCCGTCGGAGGATGCGCTCGCTTTCGCCGAGATATGGATCCGGCAGACTGTGGCCCGCGGGGTGTGTCGAGCTTTATAGATGGTGTGAACGACATTATCTCACCGGCAAAGGTGCACGTTCTGCTGCGCAGTCACTTGCGCTTCGGCAGGACGCCCCAGACCTCCTAACCTGCGCTTCGCGTCCTGCGCGCGACCCCGGCGGATTCGCCGAAGCGTTGGACCTTGCTAAACGGGCATGCGCGGTCATCACCTGACAACGTCTCAGCGCTGGAATTACACATACCCTGCTGGCGATCTCGGATGCCGCCCCGGCCAATCAGTCGCTGAGCCTTGGCGATCGCCTTGCGGCACTCACGGAAGGGGAACCATAGAGCATCAAGCTCATGGCTGCGCTACTCGTTGAGTACGCGCTTGCTGAGCTTCGCGGGCCCCTTTTCATAGGTTGCTGAACTGCGTCGACACAACGCCGTCACGCCGATCCGGAAGAGTGGTTGAGTGCAGCGACGAAGGTAGCCATTTAGGAACCCGCGCATGCCGCGCGTGGCATATGCTTCGGATCACGAACAGGCCTGCCAAGGACACACTACATTACCCACGACTGGCGAATGTCCAGTTTGCAGGCTCCCTCGGCCTATGGCCGGTGTTAGGAATGGGCTCGACGCGGCTGCCGATTGGTGCCCCAGGTTTTGGAAAATAGATGAAACCTTCGGTGCAATTTCTCCGGCTCTTAGATCGGAGATGAGTTAGCTTGAAACCAGCGCTTTGCAGCGGGTCGTGGGTCCTTCCCTATGAATGATCCGAACCTCGCAACCGGACTACAACATTCGAAACCGGGCAAACCGGTAAGTCCTGGCGCGTCAGGGCGCGACGAAATGGCCCGATAAGTCCGCGACAATAAAAATATCTGTAATATCAGCTATTTAGACGGTGGCGGAGGGAGAGGGATTCGAACCCTCGATACGGTTTCCCGTATACACACTTTCCAGGCGTGCGCCTTCAACCACTCGGCCACCCCTCCTACACGAGCCCGTGCCGGGCTCTATAACCCTGTTTCGGCGTAAGGCCGAGAGGCAGGGCTTTTTCTCCGCCGGATCATGCGGAGGCGGTTCGTGTATCGCTAAATGGCAGCAGAAGGCAAGATCGAACTTCTGTGAAGTTGGACTTTGCCGACTTTTCCCTTACGTCAAAACAAACTAGAATCCCCTCTGTTTGGAGAGGTATTCCATCTTGAAGTTTTTGGCGCGTAGTCTCGGCCTCCTGCTTGTTGCAGCCGGGTTCATCGGTTTGGTGATCGACGGCACACGATCGATCGTTAATAACGATATATCATTTGTTTCGTTGAACGGACTGGTGAATGCGGTGTTTCCCGATGGCGTTCCGGGATTGCAGGCTCGTGTCGCGCAGCGCTCCATTCCTTGGCTCTGGGATCCGGTTCTGGTCCATGTGCTTCAGTTTCCGGCGTCCGTGACAGGGTTCGTCTTGGGCGCGCTCCTACTTTGGCTGGGCCAAAAGCCCCTGGAACCCATCGGCTATCTGGCCGGCCGCTGATCCTTTCACGGGAAGGTGACGCTTCGCACTCTCCCGGTCGCCAGGGAAAGCACCTACATTGGGCGGATCATCGAGAGGTCCCTCATGTCTATTCTCAAAAAGCGCCTCGATCTTCCGACCCAGGCAGAGGCCCTGCCGGGCCGGGCGTCGCCGATCCCCACCGAGAGCCATCACTTCGTGAACGGGCGCGCCCTGCAGCCGCCCTATCCGGAAGGAATGGAAAAGGCCGTGTTCGGTCTTGGCTGTTTCTGGGGAGCGGAGCGCAAGTTCTGGCAATTGGGGGAGGGCGTCTGGGTTACGGCGGTAGGCTACACCGCCGGCATCACGCCCAACCCGACCTACGAGGAAGTGTGCAGCGGATTGACCGGGCACAATGAGGTCGTGCTCGTGGTGTTCGATCCGAAGCGCATCTCTTATGAGGCCCTGCTGAAGGTATTCTGGGAGAGCCACGATCCGACGCAGGGCATGCGCCAGGGCAACGATATGGGCACCCAATATCGCTCCGGCATCTACGTGTTCAGCGACGCGCAGAGGAAGGCCGCGGAGGCGTCTCGGGAGGCTTATGATCGCGCGCTCTCGAACCAGGGCTATGGCCGCGTCACGACGGAAATCCTCGATGTGGGGCCATTCTATTTCGCCGAAGGGTACCATCAGCAATATCTCGCCAAAAATCCGAACGGCTATTGCGGGATCGGCGGCACGGGCGTCTCTTGCCCCATCGGGGTCGGCGTCGCGGCCAGTTAAGATATTGCGCCCCCTCCGCTATCATGGCATCCCGCCGGTGTCACAAGGGAGGGCATGATGATCGAACGGGTCCTGGAGCGTTTTCTGTTTGCGAGCCGCTGGCTCCTGGCGCCGTTTTACGTCGGCCTGGTCTTCTCGCTGGGGCTCCTGCTGTTCAAAGCGATGCAGGAGCTCGTCCATTTCATCGCGCACGCGCCGCAGGCGACAGAATCGGATGTCATTCTCGGCGTACTGACTCTCATCGATCTCACGCTGACGGGCTCGCTCATCGTGATCGTGATCTTTTCCGGCTACGAAAATTTCGTGTCGAAGATCGACGCGGCGGACCACAAGGACTGGCCCGATTGGATGGGCAAGATCGACTTCACCGGGCTGAAGCTGAAACTGCTCTCATCCATCGTCGCGATTTCAGCGATACAGGTTCTGAAGGCCTTCATGAACCTTGACAACATCTCAGACCGCAATTTGACCTGGCTCGTGGTGATCCACCTGGTCTTCGTCGGCTCGGGCATCATCCTCGCACTCACCGACCGCATCGCGGAAGGCGGCCACAAGGTCGCCAAGGATTAAGGCGAGGCGAGCACGCGGCGGCATTCGGCCGGGAGCTGCGCCATGGTCATCGGCGGGCGCGGCTTGCCGGGTTTCGGATGCAGCATCTTCGGCGTGAACCACTGGGCCAGCTCCGCGCCGCAGCCATCGCCTGACGGGGGCGGCTCCTGGTCCGCGCACTCGCCGTCGCCCTGCGGGCAGGCAATGCGGATATGGAAGTGATAGTTGTGGCCGAACATCGGCCGCACCTTCGTCAGCCATGAGCGGTCGTCGCCTGCTTCCCGGCAGAGCGCCTTCTTGATCGCCGGGTTGACAAAGATTCGCGCGACCTCCGGTTCCTTCGCGGCCGTGCGGATGAGAGCCGTGTGCTGCGGCGTCCAGACTTTCGGATCGATATCGAGCAGATCCTCGCGCACCATGTCGGTCGCTGACATCTCTTCGCGCTCAGTGCGGGTGAGGTGGCGCGTGGGCATCGGCGTCAACCAGACATCCGCGTCGAGGCCGATCTGATGCGAGGCGTGACCGGTGATCATCGGACCGCCGCGCGGCTGGGAGATGTCACCGACGAGCAGTCCGGGCCATCCATTGACTTGCGGCACCCGCGCGGACAGTTTCTTCAAAAGCTCGATCAGTTGCGGATGTCCCCAGTTGCGATTGCGAGAGAGACGCATCACCTGCCAGGTGTCGCCGTCGACGGGGATCGCGGTCGCTCCTGCGACGCAGCCTTTCGCGTAGCCTCCGATCGAGTTCGCCGGCAGCGCGGCTGGCTTATCGCGTCGCCCGAACAATTCCTTCGCGGGCGTCTTCGGATCGTCGGGGTTCGCGAGAGGCGGAAGCGGCTTTGGATTGAGCGCGCCCTTGTCCTGGGCAGACGCCGAGCCGCCGACGAGAAGGGCGAGTGCAAGAGCAAGGGGTAAGCATCGAATCGCGTTCATGCGCCCAGGCTAGCCTGGGCTGCAGGATGGCGAAACGGGCTTCGCATGTCTCATCTTGTCGCCTTGCCTTGCCCTACCCAGCCTGCCGGCGACGTCAATGAGCCGGTGGACGACGTTCGGAGCCGTCGCGTTGAGAGACATGTCCCGGCCCGAGCGTCGTCTTGTGCTCGCCGTTGCCCGCTTGGCGCGTGACTGCTTTTTCGGGCTCAACAGTCCGTCGTGGGCGCGGCCGCGATCGGTTCGCGACCTTGGGCATCAGAAAAGCCGCGAGGGCCGCGCCGATCCCGGCCAGCAGGGCTCCCGTCGCATAAGGATGTCGTTGCGCTCGGCGGAGGAGACCGAGCCCGCGCGGCGGACGGCCAAGGTCTATCTCGCGACGCGGGTTCTCCGTTGCGAACACGATCGCCCCGGCCGCGAGATGAGGGTCGCGTATCGGCTGCGGTTTGGTCGCAAGCCTTGACAGAAAGGGGGCGGTGACGAGCGTGATCGAAACCGGCGCGCCCGCGCGCCGCAGTCTCATGCGGAGGCGGTCGATGTGGTCCTTGCCAGACGCGGACCTGCCGATTGCGACGATGCCGCCACCCCACTTGCGAAGATGATGCACCGCGACCGCCAGACCCATCATGGCGTTGCGATCGTCGATCCAGGTGTCAAACCGACCGAAGGCATCGATGGCGAGCTTCGCCACGCGCTCAAGATCGTCACGCCGATTCACATCGGCACTGATAGCGAGGGCGCGGCTTCCGGCCCGAGAGACCTCGTCTGAGATCCTGCGCAGGGCTGCGGGATCGCTGTCGGTCAGGACCAGTCCCCTGACCCCGCGCGAAGCGAGGAGACGCGCCGTGGCCATCCCGACGTCGCTCGACGCGCCTGCAATGACGACGATCTGCTCCTCGATGGGCTTGAGGCTTAAGGGCATGCGGTGTGTCATCCTCGTCTCCGCCGACGCTGCCCCTTGCGAAACGCAGGTCAACGTCAGCGCGGACCGGCGGGTTCCGATAGCAGAGCTTCACTCAAGCGTAGCGCGGCAGGGTCTTGCCTCGGCGCGAGACGTCCCCGGAACCGGCTTTTTCACCTCGACGTTGCCTCATTATCTCACAGTCGAAGGGAGCATGATGATGGAGACGACGGCACAGGGTGGAGGCCTGCACACAGCTCACGCTCTGATCGCCAGCGACAAGGTCGAGGGGACGCCGGTGCGCCGCCCCGACGGCGAGAAGATCGGCACGATCGAGCGCGTGATGATCGACAAAAGATCCGGAAAAGTCGCTTACGCCGTCATGAGCTTTGGCGGCTTCATGGGGCTCGGCGAGGAGTATTATACGCTGCCCTGGGGGGTCCTGACTTACAAAATCGAACTCGATGCTTACGAGCTCGACCTGTCCGAGGAACAGCTGCGCGGCGCGCCCCGGCGCAGCGCCGAGGGGCACGATCTATCCTATGACCGCGATTGGGAGGAGCACGTCCATCGCTATTACAACGCGAGCCCCTATTGGGACGACGACGATCCGATGAGCGTGGGCCGCTAGAGCACAATCAGCAAAGGTGGAAGCCACTCAAAGGATCACGCGATATCAAAACGGAAGAGGCTGGTCATGTTTCGTGGAGACATGATCGAGTTCTAGGCGCGCCTCAAACGAAAATCGCCCGGCCGGAGCCGGGCGATTTTTTATGCCGAAGCGCCGGTCGCTCGAGGCTTGAACCCCGATCCCGGCGCGAGAGGCACGCTTGTCTTAGCGCTTCTTCGAAGAGCCCTTGCGCGGACCCGGCGAACGCTTCGCAGCAACCGTCTTCGACTTCTTGGTTGCCGAGGTGCGGCTGGAGGCGGCGGCGGCGCGCTTCGTCGCCTTGGCGGCGCGGGGCTTCGAGGCCGAGCTCTTGGCGGAGGCCTTGACCGCGGTGCGGCTGGCCGAGCGACCCGGAGCCTTCTTGGCGGCTGAACGGGCCGAGACCTTCGAAGCGGAACGCGCGCCAGCCTTGGCGGCGGTCTTCTTCGCAGTGGTCTTCGCAGCTGTCTTCCTAGCGGTGGCCTTCTTGGCGCCGGCCTTCGCGGTGGTCTTCCTGGCGGTCGACTTGACCGAGGACTTCCGGGCGGTCGTCTTCTTGGCTCCCGCCTTCGCTGCGGACTTCTTCGCGGCCGAGCGAACGGAGGTCTTCGCAGCCACCTTCTTCGCGGTGGCCTTCTTCGCCGAAGCCTTCACGGTCTTCTTGGCAGCTGTCTTCTTGGCCGCAGCCTTCACGGTCTTCGAAGCAGCCTTCTTGGCGGCCGTACGCTTGGTAGCGGACTTCGCAGCGCTCTTGGCAGCCGTCTTCTTGGCAGCGCTCTTTGCCGCCGATTTCGCGGCGACCTTCTTCGCAGCAGGTTTCTTCGCAGCGGGTTTCTTCGCAGCAGGTTTCTTGGCGCTAGCTTTCGCGCCCTTCTTACCGCCGGTCGAGCCGCGCGTCTTCTTGGTGGTGCTGGTCGCACCGGTGTCACCCGTGAACAGCATCGTCAGCGGGTTTGACTTATCGTCTGTCGGCATAGCCGCCTCCTTCAAGGGCCTTCGCGTGCAACCGTCACGCTTGCAAGGCAACGTCGTTATACCAAGCGGGTTCCGATTAACGGAAAGTGTAGAAAGTAGAACGAGCACATTTTCTGTGGATACTTTGACCCGTTCTCACGTCTGAACTTGCGCTTCCAATGCGCCCTGCAACGCGCGAAATATGAGTCGAGAGTACGTTGCTTGGGCGACGCCCCAAACATCTCACGTGCTGTAGATCAGAGTAATTTCCGTCATAAAAAATCTTTTAAAAACAAATGCTTATATCATCGCAAGAAATTCCGAAGCCTGCTGTCTCCACGCGCGCGCAGTGTCGTTGAGGCGAGCGCGCGCGTCGCGACGAGGCCTCGCGCGGATGCGTTGAAACGTGCTCTCGCGAGGCCAGAAAAAAAAGTTGTGGTGCGCGGCGAAAAAACGCGGTCGGGAGTCGCCAAACGCCTTTTGCGGCGCGCGACGAGTCAAGAATCACATGCGCGAATACATGACGTAGCGGCAGAATTTGGCGCGCGATGTGTCGATTTGAGGCGCGTGAGAGTCCGGTGTCGCCCGCGTCCGACGCATCGATGGAGTCTTCACGCGGCCGGCGCGGCGAGCTATCGATGAAGCCCCGTCACATCGCTCGATCAGCCGTGCCCCATCGCAGTATCCTTGCCGTCGTTCTCTGGATGAGCGGCGCGCTCCTCTCCTTCTCCGCAACGGCTGTCGCCGTGCGCGCGCTCTCGCCGACCTTCTCCGTGTTCGAGATCCTGTCGGTGCGCAATGCCGCGGGCGTCCTCATCCTCCTCACCTTCGCGTTCATAAAGCCGGAACTCCGATCGGGACTGAAGCCGCGCCGCTTCACGTTGCATCTCGCCCGCAACGTCCTGCATTTCGCGAGTACCGATGCCTGGGCTTACAGCCTCACGCTGCTGCCGCTTGCCACCGTCTTCGCACTGGAGTTCACCACACCCGCCTGGGTCGCGCTGCTGGCGATCCCGCTGCTGCATGAGCGGATGAACAGGGGCCGCCTCGTCGCGGTCGTGCTCGGGTTTGCCGGGGTGCTCATCATTTTGCGGCCGGGGGTCGGGACGTTGCAGCCGGCGAGCCTTTTGGTGCTCGCGGTCGCCTTCACCTTCGCTCTCGTCGCCATCATCACGAAGCGCCTGACCCGGACCGAGAGCACCTTCTCGATCATTTTCTTCATGAACCTGATGCAGCTGCCCATGAACCTCGCGGGCGTCAGCGGCGCGTTCTGGCTGAGGATCGAGCCGTCCCACACCCTGCCGCTCATCGGTATCTGCGCCGGCGGCCTGCTCTCCCATTACTGCCTCACCAACGCTTACCGGCATGGCGATGCGAGCATGGTCGTGCCGCTCGACTTCCTGCGCATTCCGCTCATCGCCCTCGTCGGCTGGCAGCTTTATCATGAGCCGCTTGATCCCTATGTGTTTGCGGGGAGCGCCTGCATCGTCGCGGGCCTGATCTATAGTCTGCGTCGCGAGGCAAAAGCCGGATGAGTTGGTCACCACAGCAGGATGCCGCTTTGAAGACAGTCGCCGATTGGCTGCGCCGTGGCGACCGTCAGGTCTTCCGGTTGTTCGGCTATGCCGGCACGGGCAAAACGACGCTCGCGCGGCACATCGCGGAGGGCGTGGAAGGGGAGGTGGCCTTCGGCGCATTCACGGGCAAGGCCGCTTCGGTTCTGCGCGCGAAAGGCTGCTCGGACGCCTCCACCATTCACTCGATGATCTACCGCTCACGGGAGTCAGATGAGGGCGGTCCGCAATTCGTCCTCAATCGTCAGAGCCAGGCCGCGAAGGCGGCTCTGATCGTCATCGACGAATGCTCCATGGTCGATGAGGAACTCGGGCGCGATCTTCTCTCCTTCGGCCAGCCTGTTCTCGTGCTCGGCGATCCGGCGCAGCTTCCCCCCGTCAAAGGGGGCGGCTTCTTCACCGAGGCGGAGCCTGACATGATGCTGACCGAGGTCCATCGTCAGGCCAAGGACAACCCCATCGTCCATATGTCGATGAAGGTGCGCGAAGGCGGCAAGCTGGAGCCCGGCACGTACGGCGAGAGCCGCGTCATCCGCCGCCGTGAGATCGATGCCGCGACGGTGATGGCGGCCGATCAGGTGCTCGTCGGTCTCAACAAGACGCGCCGTCTCTACAACACGCGCCTGCGCGAATTGAACGGCTATCGCGACCCGATGCCGGCGGCGGGCGAGAAGCTTGTGTGTCTGCGCAACGACAAGACCAAGGGTTTGCTCAACGGTAGCATCTGGAACATCCAGACTCTGCGCGGGATCCGCAACGACTTCATCCGCATGGACGTGACGGCCGAGGACGACGCCCGCGGTCGCGCGGTCGAGGTTGTCGTGCACAAGGCCTTTTTCGAAGGTGCGGAAGAGGACATCCCATTCGTGCTGCGCCGCGAGTCCGAGGAATTTACCTATGGCTATGCGCTGACGGTTCACAAAGCCCAGGGCTCGCAATGGGACGATCTCGTGCTCTTCGATGAATCCTACGCATTCCGGGAGCATCGCAGCCGCTGGCTCTATACCGGCCTGACGCGGGCGGCCGAAAAGGTAACGGTGGTCATTTAAGCCTATACCCGCGCGGTTGGGATCGCGTGACTGCTCTGCAATTTCAGCGCCTCCAGGGCCGATTGGTTGCGAACACATGCACTCAGCGCATGAAGCCCCTGCCGCTCTCTGCCTGTCACATTCTATCCGGGTCGTTATGAGAAGAGCATCAAGTTGTGCGCTTCGCGACGCTCCCATGAAACATTCCATCGTCGTGGGGTTTGCGAAAGCGTCATCGCGAAAGGGTTGTTTTTATGAAGCGTCGCGTATTTCTCAAGACTGCCGCCGTTGGTGTGACGGCTGGTGCCGTTGCCAAGCCTGCCATTGCCCAGCCTGCCATTGCCCAGTCCATGCCGGAGATCCGCTGGCGTCTGAGTTCAGGTTTTCCGAAGTCGCTCGACACCCTGTTCGGCGGCGGCGAGCTTTTGGCGAAATACGTGTCGGAGGCGACCGACGGCAAGTTCATCATCCAGCCCTTCGCTGCGGGCGAGATCGTCGGCACGCCGCAGGCGGCCGACGCGGTCGGCAATGGCACCGTCGAGATGGCGCATTCCTGCTCCTACTACTACATCGGCAAGGACCCGACTTTCGCTATCGGCACCAACCTGCCCTTCGGCATGAACTCGCGTCAGACGAATGCCTGGCTCTATCACGGCAACGGCAACGAACTGCTCAACGAGTTCTACGCCAAGTACAACCTCTTCGCGCTGCCCGCCGGCAATACCGGCGCGCAGATGGGCGGCTGGTTCCGCAAAGAGATCAAGACGGTTCAGGATCTCAGCGGCCTGAAGATGCGTATCGCGGGGCTTGCCGGACAGATCATGGGGAAGCTCGGCGTCGTACCGCAGCAGATCGCAGGCGGCGATCTCTACCCCTCCCTCGAGCGCGGCACCATCGACGCCGCCGAGTGGGTTGCGCCATACGATGACGAGAGGCTCGGTCTCAACAAGGTCGCTCCCTACTACTACTATCCCGGCTTCTGGGAAGGCGGCCCGGCGATCCACTTCTTTATCAACCTGCAGAAGTGGAACGAATTGCCGAAGGCTTATCAGGCGGTCATTCAGGCGGCTGCCGGATACGCCAACGTGGACACGCAGGCCAAATACGATGCTCGCAATCCCGCCGCCTTGCGTCGTCTGATCGGCGCGGGCGCCCAATTGCGGCCCTTCTCGCAGGAGATCATGGAGGCCGCCTACAAGTCGGCGAACGAGATCTATGACGAGTTGTCCGCCTCGAACCCGGCCTTCAAGAAGCTCTACGACAGCTACAAGGCGTTCCGCGGCGAGGAATATCTGTGGTTCCAGGTGGCCGAATACGCTTACGACAACTTCATGATCCGCGCTCGCGCGCGCGGTTGACACAGAAAACCGGGTGGGCGCTCGAAGGCGCTCACCCGCTTACTGGTTCGCATCCGACACGTCGCCACCGGCAAGCCGCTTGGCGAAATAGGCTACTGTTCGCGAATAGACCTGCGACTTGTTCCACTCCCGCAGTACCTCGAAATTCGGTGCGCCCGGCGACCAGTCGGCACCCCTGAGCCAACCATGACCGACGAGGAAATTGGCGGTCGAGGCGAGCACGTCGGCCGGGCTGTGCAGCAGATCGGCCCTGCCGTCGCCATCAAAATCGACCGCGTATTTCACGTAGGACGAAGGCATAAACTGCGTCTGGCCGAGTTCGCCGGCCCATGCGCCGCGCATCTCAACGGGCGTCAGATCGCCTCGCTCGACGATGCGGATGGCGTCGAACAGATGTCGCTGGAACATTTCGGAGCGCCGGCAATCATAGGCGAGCGTCGCGACCGAGCGGATCGTCGCCATGTTGCCCTTCACCGCGCCGAAATCGCTCTCTAATCCCCAGATCGCGACCAGTACCGGGCCCGGCACGCCGAAGCGCTGCTCGACGCGCGCGAGCGTGGCGGCGTGTTTCTTGAGCAGACTCGCGCCCATCTTGAGTCGGTAAGGCGAGATCATTCGGCCCGCAAACTGCTCGAAGCTCTGCTTGAACACGCCTTGACCGCGATCCTTACCGATGACGCTTGGGTCGAAAGTCACGCCGGACAATGCCGCGCGAATCGCGTCGGGCGAGATGCCTTGCGCGACTGCCTCCTGGCGCACGTCGCCGAGCCATTTCTCGAAGCCGGCCGGATCGCGACAGGTCGCCGCCGAGGCTTGTCCCGCTGCAAACAGAAGGGCTGCGATCAAAGAGACACCTCGAGTCTTCGGCATCACTTTTCTCCTCTCGCCATATCGTTCGATTCTGTTGGCGAGGTAGGGCTGTGACGCTGCAACTCAAGGCCATCGAGCTTCCCGGAGGCAACCAGATGGCCTCAAAAGCGTTGCTATTACGGTGGAGCTTGTGCCGCGAAACGAAAGGAGATTCGATGATGCTCGTCGCGAAGCGTCTTGTCGCAGCACTCGCCGCGTGTTTCGTGGCGTCTTCCAGCGGAGTTGCAGCCATGCTGCCCGCGTCGGAAGCCATGCCAGAAGCCACTCAGGCAAAGTTCGATCCGGTTCTGCGCGAGACATATGTAGCAAGTCGTGTGACGCCCAATCTTTGTTTCTCGCTGGCGCTGCCGCGGGAGTGGCGCGTTGCGGTTGATGACCTGAAGACCAGCTTGAACGCGGTGTTTTCCACCGCGGAGCTTGATATGAATTTGCGATCCGCGCGAGACCTCCAGAGCTTGCCGCAATCCGATCTCGCGCGTCGGGACGCTGCTCTACTGCAGCGGGATTACGAGGGGATTTTCGGTCGTCCTGCCCAGTCCGTATCGCTCGCCTCGCCCGCGCCGGGGGTTGTCCGCTGGAGCGCAACCTGGATCGACGCAAACCTGCCGGGCACGTCGCACGCCATGACCATCGAGATCGTCCTCGTGCCGTTGTCACGCGACTGGATGCTTGAATTTTCCCTGAACAATGTCGAGACCCGTGAGGCCTATGACGCTCTTGTGCGACAAGTGTTGTCCGGTTTGCGCGTGCAAGGTGGCGCTGAGTGCTGAAAGCCGAGTATATGAACGGTTCGCGTTCCTGGTGGCGTTTCCGACCGGGGGCGGCCTCCCCCGACGAAGCGATGGGCCGCGGCCCGGTCGAGGCGCAGGCTTCCGCGCACAGCCAAGGCCTCGTGCACGCCGCCAGGGTGGATGGAAGTGGCACTCGATCTGCTCCCGACCGCACTGGCTCCATGCTGACGCGTTTGACAAAAATTGTGCCGGCCAACTCGCCGATCGCTATTGTGATCGCAATCATGTGCGTGGTCATCGCGACCGTCGCTCGCATGTCCTTGGCGCCGCTTCTCGGCCTGACGACGCCTTTCATTACGATGTTCCCGGCGGCGCTTGCGGCCGCGCTGATTGGCGGGATCATCCCGGGCCTGGTGGCGATAGTCTTGGGGGCAATATCGGCCTGGTATTTCTTCATTCCACACACCTTCAGCTTCGGCGCGCCATCCTTGGAAAGCTTTGTTGCCGTCGTGTTCTATGTCGGCGTGGCGCTTCTCATGGTGCTGGCGGTAGGCGCGATGCGAAGCGCCCTCGCACGGCTCGAGGCCGTTCAGGAAAAGCTCTATGCGGCTCTTGCCGCCTCCAAGACGGGAACGTGGCGTTGGGACATGCAGAGCAACGTTGTCGAGTGGGATCCGGCGACGGGCGAGCTGTTTCAACGCGATTATCGGAGCGCGCCGAGATCCCTGGAGGAGTTCCTCGACATCGTCCACCCGGACGATCGAGATGCGATGGTCCACGTCGTCAGCAAAGCCGTGCGGACAGGGGAGGTCGCTTCCTACGAGTTTCGCGCCATCCTTCCCGACGGGTCCATACGGTGGCTCTATGAGCGCAGCCGCGCGGTCTGCGATGCTGACGGTCGTCCACTCTATATGATCGGTGCCTGCGTCGACATCACCGAACGCAAACGCGCCGAGGAGCGTCAGGTGCTTCTGCTGCACGAACTGAATCACAGGGTCAAGAATACCCTGACCACTGTCCAGTCCCTCGCCAGCCAGACGCTGCGCGGCAGCCACTCGCCGGAAGAGTTTCAAATCACCTTCCTCGCCCGCCTAATGGCGCTTTCCGCGACCCACGACATTCTGACCCGCACGCTCTGGGAGAGCGCCCCCCTGGGCGAGGTCATCGCGGCGGAGCTCAAGCCTCATGGCGGGATCGATGGGCAGCGGATTAGCGCGTTCGGTGACGTTGTCGAGCTCAAGCCGCAGCAGGCCCTGAGCCTTGGCATGGCCTTTCATGAACTGGCGACGAACTCGGCCAAATACGGTGCACTGTCCACCCCGCAGGGAAGCATCAAAGTCTCCTGGATCGTGAAAGAAGAGACTGCCGGAGACCGCCAGCTTGCAATCCTCTGGCACGAGTCCGGCGGCCCTGCCGTTCTCCAGCCCGAGCGCCAGGGTTTTGGTACGCGGCTTATCCAGCGCAGCATCACCCACGAACTTGGAGGCGCTGTCGAGATGAGCTACCAGCGAAAGGGCATCGAGTGCGCGATGCGGCTCCCCCTGAGCGCCGCATGAGCCGCCTAAGGAGGTCTTTATGGATGTGATCGTCTATCACAACCCGCAATGCGGGACCTCGCGCAACGTGATCGGGCTGATCCGCAATGCCGGGATCGAGCCGCATATCATCGAGTATCTTAAAACCCCACCGACGCGCCTTCTGCTGCGCCAGCTCATCAAGCGCATGGGTGTGAGCGTTCGCGATGTGGTCCGCAAGAAGGGAACGCCGTTCGAGGATCTCGGGCTCGGCGCCCCTGATGTCACCGATGATCGGCTCCTCGACGCGATGATGGAGCATCCGATCCTGATCGAGCGACCCATCGTGGTGACGCCGTTCGGCGTCAAACTCTGCCGCCCGTCGGAGGTGGTGCTCGACATCCTGCCCGTGCCGCAGCAGGGCGAATTCAGAAAAGAGGATGGGGAGATCGTGATCGACGCTGCCGGACGGCGCGCGGCGACGGCTTAAGAGCGCTCGCGCGCGTCCAATCGAGATGGCGCTCTCAAGCGGTCGCTAAACGAGCGCTGCAACGCCGCGGATGGCGACATAGATCCCAACCGTGATGACGAGACCGGCAAACAGCGTGCCGAGGATCTGCTTGCGTCGGGCGAGGTGCTTGCCGAGCGCCACACCACCGAGCCCGCCGATGAGACCGCCACCGATGAAGAGAGACGCGACCTCCCAATTAACCAGGCCGGAGAGGGCATAGCTGGAAGCCGTCGCGGCGCCGAAAGCGGTGACGGCAACGAGCGAGCTGCCGATGGCAAGCGACAGCGTCATGCCGGTCGCGAGCATCAGGCCGGGAACCACGAGAAACCCGCCGCCGATACCGAAGAATCCGGAAAGCAGGCCGACGGCAAACCCGGTGCCCAGCAGGGCAGGAAGCATGGTACGCGCATTCTGCCGCGTCAGGCGCACGGACGCATCGCCCGCGCCATTCTTCCGTCGCAGCATCATGAAGCCGACGACGATCATCAAGAGGCCGAACAGGGCGAGCAGACGCTGCCCGTCGACGGTCTTGGCGACACCCGCTCCCGCGAGCGCGCCGACAACACCCGCGCTCGCGAAGACGAGCGCGCAGCGCCACCTTACGTTCCCCGCCCGCCAATGCGCCATCAGATTGCCGAACGCGCTCGCCGAGACCGCGAGGGCGCTCGTTCCGATGGCCACATGCGGCGAGGCAATGCCGACCGCGTAGACCAGGAGTGGAACGGCGAGAATCGAGCCACCGCCGCCCACGAGCCCGAGCACCAGCCCGACAAGAGCGCCGGACCCCAACGCCGCGCCATTGGTGAAGAGGATAGACATTTTATTTATGCTTTCGCCGGAACAGCAGCCTTCCGGTTCCAGGGCGCGAACGCGAGCAGACGCGCCATGCCGCAGAACCCGGTGACGCCCGCGAAAATCAGCCCTGCGCCGACGAAGCCCGACAACGCGTAGAAGCCGGGATGCACATAGGCGCCGAGCAGAACGCCGAGAAGGGTGAGGGAGCCCGCAGCGATCTGCACTTGGCGCATTAGCTCGAGCGGTTGCGTCTTATCCTGCGCGACTGGCAGTCCGGCCTTCTTCCAGGCGTTGATGCCCCCTTCAAGAATGTAGGCGTCGCAGGTTGCAGCCGCCGCCAGCCGTTCCGCATGGGTCGCTGTGCGATTGCCCGACCGGCAGTGGAAGATCACGGCGCCGGGTGCGGCGATGGGCCCCTGCAGCTTGGAGAACGCATGATGGCGCGCGCCCGGAATGCGCTCGCGGGCATACTCGTCCGCTTCGCGGATGTCCACGAGAACAGCGCCTTTCGCGATGAGTTCCTTGGCCTTTTGGGGAGAGATGGTTGCAAGTGACATTGGGAAATTCCTTGTGAGAGGGGAGCGCCATCAGCGCCGGCAATAGAGGCGATGAAGTTCGGCCATGAGGCTTTCGATGCGCGGGTCGGCAATGCGGTACCAGAGGGTTTGCCTCTCCCGCCGGAAGGCCAGAATGCCCTCGTCGCGCATCTTGGCGAGGTGCTGCGACAACGCCGACTGGCTCAAGCCCGAGGCTTCAACGAGCGTGCCTGCCGTGGCCTCGCCGCTCTCCGCCAGCTTGCACAGGATCATCAGCCGCCGCTCGTTGCCGAGCGCGCGCAGAACATTTGCGACCTCAACGGCGTTTGCCTCGAAATCCGCGATGTCGAGCTGAGGAAGGGTCATGGCGTCGTCCATTTATTAGATGTTGCTAAATTAGATAATTCTAATGTATGTGTCAACCATGTTCTCTCTCCAGGAGCTGGCATCATGGCCTCTCACGCCCAACCCATCATCCGCGCCTTTTTCGACGAACCCACCAACACGGTCAGCTATCTGGTCGCCGATCCGGCGACCCGGAAGGCCGCCGTGGTTGATCCGGTGCTCGACTACGACCACCGTTCCGGCAAAGCTTCGATGAAGTCGGCCGAGACCATTCTGGCGGCGGCACGCGAGGCGGGCTACGACATCGAATGGGTGCTCGAAACGCACGCCCATGCGGATCACCTTTCCGCCGCGCCCTACATCAAGCTGAAGACCGGCGCGAAGGTCGGCATCGGCGAACATATCCGCGACGTGCAGAAGATCTTCCGCCCCGTCTTCGATGCCGCCGACGTGTCCGGCGACGGCACCGAGTTCGACCACCTGTTCAAGGATGGCGAGCGCTTCCAAATCGGCAAATTGGAAGTGGAGGTGCTGCATGTTCCCGGCCATACCCCGGCCGACATCGCCTACAAGGTCGCCGACGCGGTCTTTGTCGGCGACACGATGTTCATGCCCGATTACGGCACCGCCCGCGCCGACTTTCCCGGCGGCAGCGCGCATAACCTCTATCGCTCGATCAAGAAGATCCTCTCCCTGCCGCCCCAGACGCGCCTTTTCATGTGTCACGACTACAAGGCGCCCGGACGCAGCGAATACGCGTGGGAGACGACCGTCGCGGAGCAGGTCGAGAAGAACGTGCACCTGAAGGACGGCGTGTCGGAAGACCAGTTCGTCGCCATGCGCGATGCCCGCGATGCCACGCTTCCCGCTCCGGCGCTTCTCCTGCCGTCGATCCAGGTCAATATCCGCGCCGGCCACATGCCTCCCCCGGATGCGAACGGGGTTCGCTATCTCAAGATCCCGGTGAAGGTCGCGTCCTAGCGCGGCTCGGGACAGGAGCGTGGTGGTAACGAAAGCCACGCTCCTTGACCGTTCCCATGACCCGATTGTCTTGCGCTTGTCATATTAATTCGATAATTCTGGAATTATGGAAAACGAACAAGCCATTCTCGTGCTCGCAGCCCTGGCGCAATCGACCCGGCTCGATGTGTTCCGGCTGCTGGTCGCTCATGAGCCGAAAGGTCTGCCCTCGGGTGAAATCGCCCGGCATTTCGTGGTGCCCGCCAACACCATGTCGACGCATCTGGCCGTGCTGACGCGGGCAGGGCTGATCCGGTCGGAGCGGCAGAGTCGATCGGTGATCTATCGGGCCGATCTGGCGCGCATGCGCGATGTGGCGGCCTTTCTCGTCAAGGATTGCTGTGGCGGGCGGCCGGAGATTTGCGCGCCGTTGATCGCCGATCTCACCCCCTGCTGCACATCGACCGAGGAAGTCTGCTTATGAGCGAGCATATCTACAACGTGCTATTTCTCTGCACGGGAAACACCGCCCGCTCCATTCTGGCGGAAGGCATTCTGCGCAAGGATGGGGCAGGGCGGTTTCGCGCCTTCTCGGCGGGCAGCCAGCCGAAGGGAACGGTCAACCCCTTCGCGCTCCGGGTCCTTGACGCCGCGGGCTACCCGGCGACGGATTTCCGTTCCAAGAACTGGGACGAGTTCACCGGGCCGGACGTGCCGCCGATGGATTTCATCTTCACTGTCTGCGACAACGCCGCCGGCGAATCCTGTCCAGTCTGGCCCGGCCATCCGGCGACCGCCCATTGGGGCATCGAAGACCCCGCGACGGTCGAGGGTAGCGACCTCGAAAAGGAGCGCGCCTTCGTGCAGGCGTTCAAATATCTCCGCAACCGGATCTCTCTGTTCCTGAGCCTGCCCTTGGCGGACCGCGACGCAGTGTCCTTGCGAACCAGGCTTGGCGCCATCGGGCGAGTCGAGGGCGCCACAGCCACCCGTTCTGAGACGGCCTGAGGAGAAAGAGAACAACATGTCCACTTTCGAGCGTTATCTCACCCTCTGGGTCGCCCTCTGCATCGTCGCGGGCATCGTGCTCGGCCATGCGTTTCCGGGTGTCTTCCACATCATCGGAGCGGCGGAAGTCGCGAAGGTCAATCTGCCGATGGCGGTCCTGATCTGGCTGATGATCGTGCCGATGCTGGTCAAGATTGACTTCTCTGCGCTGCATCAGGTGCGCGAACATTGGCGCGGTATCGGCGTGACGCTGTTCATCAATTGGGCGGTGAAACCGTTCTCCATGGCGGCGCTCGGCTGGTTCTTCATCGGATACCTGTTCAAGCCCTACCTGCCTGCCGACCAGGTCGACTTCTACATCGCCGGCCTCATCATCCTGGCGGCTGCGCCCTGCACCGCCATGGTGTTTGTGTGGAGCAACCTGACGAAGGGCGAACCGCATTTCACCCTCTCGCAGGTCGCGCTCAACGACACGATCATGGTCGTCGCCTTCGCGCCCATCGTCGGACTCCTGCTCGGCCTCTCGGCCATCATCGTGCCGTGGGGCACGCTCGTGCTGTCGGTCGGGCTCTACATCGTCGTTCCGGTGATCGCTGCGCAGTTGTTGCGCAAGCGCGTTCTCGCGACAGGCGGGGAGGCCGCGCTCGCGCGGCTTCTTGCACGGCTGCAACCGCTCTCGCTCGTCGCGTTGCTCGCGACTCTCGTACTGCTGTTCGGATTTCAGGGTGAGCAGATTCTGGCGCAGCCTCTGGTGATCGCGCTGCTGGCGGTGCCGATCCTCATCCAAGTCTATTTCAACGCGGGGCTCGCCTACATCCTGAACCGGATCGCTGGCGAGAAGCATTGCGTCGCGGGCCCGTCCGCCTTGATCGGTGCGAGCAACTTCTTCGAGTTGGCGGTCGCCGCCGCGATCAGCCTATTCGGCTTCAATTCGGGCGCGGCGCTCGCCACTGTTGTCGGCGTGCTGGTCGAGGTGCCGGTGATGCTCTCGGTGGTGAAGATCGTCAATGCGAGCCAGGGCTGGTACGAGCGCGGCGCAAGCGAGACGCGCTCTGCCCCAAATGAGACGACCGCTCGCTCCTGACGATCAGCTATCCATCTTAAGCGCGGCGATGAAAGCTTCCTGCGGGATGTCGACCTTGCCGAACTGGCGCATCCGCTTCTTGCCTTCCTTCTGCTTATCGAGCAGCTTGCGCTTGCGGGAGGCGTCGCCGCCGTAGCACTTGGCGGTCACGTCCTTGCGCAGCGCGCGGATGGTTTCGCGGGCGATGATCTTGCCGCCGATGGCTGCCTGGACCGGAATCTGGAACATGTGCGGCGGGATCAGCTCTTTGAGCTTCTCGCACATGGCGCGGCCACGGCCTTCCGCGCGGTCGCGGTGGACGAGCATGGAGAGGGCATCCACAGGCTCCGCGTTGACGAGAACCGACATCTTCACGAGGTCGCCCTCGCGGTAATCGGAGATGTGGTAGTCGAAGGAGGCATAGCCCTTCGATATCGACTTCAGGCGGTCGTAGAAATCGAACACCACTTCGTTGAGCGGCAGGTCGTAGATGACCATGGCGCGCTTGCCGACATAGTTGAGGTCGATCTGGATGCCGCGCCGTTCCTGGCAGAGCTTGAGCACGGAGCCGAGATAATCGTCCGGCGTGAGAATCGTGGCGCGGATCCACGGCTCCTCGATGGTCTCGATCTTCATCACGTCCGGCATGTCGGCGGGGTTGTGTAGCTCGATGGTCGAGCCGTCGCGTAGGTTCAGATGATAGACCACGCTCGGCGCGGTGGAGATGAGGTCGAGGTTGAACTCGCGCTCCAGGCGCTCCTGAATGATTTCGAGGTGGAGCAGGCCCAAGAAACCACAGCGGAAGCCGAAGCCGAGCGCGGCCGAGGTCTCCATCTCGTAGGAGAAGCTGGCATCGTTGAGGCGCAGTTTGCCCATGGCGGCGCGCAGGTTCTCGAACTCGGCGGCGTCCACGGGGAACAGACCACAGAACACGACCGGCTGCACGGGCTTGAAGCCGGGAAGCGCGGAGGCGGTGGGCTTGCGGTCCTCGGTGATGGTGTCGCCGACGCGGGTATCGGCCACTTCCTTGATCGACGCAGTGAGGAAGCCCACCTCGCCGGGGCCGAGCTGGGCCATGTCGCGCATCTTGGGGGCGAACACGCCGATGCGGTCGACGCCATAGACGGCGTTGGTGCCCATCATCTTGATGGTCATGCCCTTCTTCAGCACGCCGTCGATGATGCGCACGAGCACGACGACACCGAGATAGGCGTCGTACCAGCTATCGACCAGGAGGGCCTTCAGCGGGGCGTTCTCGTCGCCCTTCGGCGGCGGCAGCTTCTTGACGATGGCTTCGAGCACGCCCTCGATGTTGAGGCCGGTCTTGGCCGAGATCGGCACGGCGTCGGACGCGTCGATGCCGATCACTTCCTCGATCTGCTCCTTGATCCGGTCCGGATCGGCGGCAGGCAGGTCGATTTTGTTGAGGACGGGCACGATCTCGTGGCCGGCGTCGATGGCCTGATAGACGTTGGCGAGCGTCTGCGCTTCCACGCCTTGGGAGGCGTCAACGACGAGCAGCGACCCCTCGCAAGCAGCGAGCGACCGCGAAACCTCGTAGGCGAAGTCAACGTGGCCGGGGGTGTCCATCAGGTTCAGGATATAGGTCTTGCCATCCTCGGCCGTGTATTCCAGGCGCACGGTCTGGGCCTTGATGGTGATGCCCCGTTCCCGCTCGATATCCATGTTGTCGAGCACCTGCTCCGTCATCTCGCGGGCGGACAGCGCCCCCGTGGTCTGGATCAGACGGTCGGCAAGGGTCGACTTCCCGTGGTCGATATGGGCCACGATGGAAAAGTTGCGGATCTGGTCGAAAGTATGTGCGCTCATGCCGGGCACATAGCAGCGCGGCCACAGGAAGCCAAGCGAAGGCGTTGTCGCGAGCGGGAAAATCGGCGTGAAAGCCTTCCCCAGAGGCAAGGACGGGCAACACTTTTCGGGCTGAGGCGTTGACGAGGCGCTTCCCCCCGTTGGGGCGGTTCAAGCCGGGCGGTTCGAGCCCCGGCCCATCTCAGCAAGAAAAGGACCCGGACGATGTCGAAAGTACGTATGCTCCAGCCGCAGAAGAAGGCGGCAGCCCTCGAGACCCCGACCGACCTGAAAGCCGATGCCGTTGCCGCTATCTCCAAGGCCCTTAACACGCTTGTTGCCGATACTTTCGCCCTTTACCTGAAAACCAAGAATTTCCACTGGCATGTGAGCGGGCCGCATTTCCGCGACTATCATTTGCTCCTCGACAAGCAAGCCGATCAGATTTTCGCCATGACCGACGCCATGGCGGAGCGCGTCCGCAAGATCGGCGGAACCACCATCCGCTCCATCGGTCAGGTGTCCCGGCTGCAGCGGATTGACGATAACGATGCCGATTTCGTGCCGCCGCTGGAAATGCTGCGGGAGCTTCTCGAGGACAACAAGACCTTCGCGGCCAATATGCGCGCGGCGCACAAGATCTGCGATGACCACGAGGATGTGGCGACCGCCAGCATGATCGAGGTGTGGATCGATGAGACCGAGCGCCGGACCTGGTTCCTTTTCGAGGCCAGCCGCGGCGCGGACCGGACGGGTCATTGAGGCGTTTCAACACCCGAGCTACCAGAAAGCGAGATACCACCTTGGTGGTGTCATCAACCATCGGCCCGGCGCGAGTGTTCAATCGCGTCGGGCCGAGGATCCTGATGTTGCCGCGCTTATCGTCGAGGCAGGCCGGCGATCAACGCTTTACGCATTCCACGGGCACCCGCTGCTGGGTTTCCGGAACAAGGAGGGTGCGGCACGCAAGTCCGTTGATGATCATGACCTCGTTAGATGCGGCCAACGGGAAGGGGGAGTTCGGTGTGCCGGACAGGGGAGCCCCGGAGGACGGAGTCGTGCTGCCCGTCGTCATCGGCTCCGAGCTTATTGTGCCGATGCCGACCATGCCGGACGGGGTGGCGCATTGAATCGGGATGCGCTGGTTGGTCTCAGACTGCAGAATAGTACGGCAGGGTATGCCGTTGATGATCTGCACTTCGTTCGGAGCGGCCAACGGGAACGGCGAGTTCGGCGTACCGCTGACCTGAGCCTGCGCCAGGCCGATCGTGCCGAGCATCATGAAACCCGCGCCGGCAAGGATTGTCAGTGTCTTCAAGGGAACCTCCTGATCTCGATGGAAGCGTTGGTCCCTTTCATGGACCGAAGGTTTAACGCTTCCGGCCAAGTTAGTTTCCCATCTCCCCGCAACTTGGTGCGAAGAACTTGGCGGCTCCCATGTCAGGCAACGGCAATGAGGCGTCGATCAGGCTTTCGATCCTATCGCCCTTGTTCAAGGATACGTGACACCACCTTAGCAGTGTAATCGACCATCGGTACGATGCGGGCATAGTTCAGCCGCGTCGGGCCGATGACGCCGACCACGCCGACAATCTTCTGGCTACCATCCCGGAAGGGGGCAGCGATCATCGAAGAGCCGGAGAGCGAGAACAATTTATTCTCCGAGCCGATGAAGATACGCACCCCTTCTCCGCCCTCGGCGCGGCTCAAGAGGTCGATGACATCGGTCTGCGTTTCGAGATCGGCAAAAAGCAGGCGTATGCGATCGAGGTCTTCGGCCGCCTTCAGGTCGTCGAGCAGGTTAGCCTGGCCGCGCACGATGAGCTGGCGCGATTCCGCGGGTCCCACCGTGGTGGCAAGGCCCGCTTCGACGAGCTTGGCGGTGAGCGTGTCGAGCTCTTTCTCCATCTCCTCGCGCCGCATTTCGATCGCCTGCCGGAGATCGCCGAGCGTGCGACCCTGGATGCGGGCATTGAGGAAGTTCCCAGCCTCCACCAGGGCCCCTGCGGGCAATCCCGCCGGCAGGTCGAGCAGACGGTTTTCGACCGATCCGTCCTCGGAGACGAGCACCACGAGAGCGCGGGTCGTGTCGAGCCGCACGAACTCGATATGCTTCAGCCGCACATTGGATGATTTTGACGTGACGACGACACCCGCGCCGCGCGAGACGCCAGAGAGAAGCGTCGAGGCTTCGGTCAGCGCCGTCTCGAGGGTGTGGCCGGAAGCGGCGGCTTTCATCTGCGCTTCGATGCGGGCCCGCTCCTCTGTGGTCACGTCGCCGATCTCCATCATGGCATCGACGAAGAAGCGCAGACCCGTCTCCGTTGGCAGCCGCCCGGCGCTGGTATGAGGCGCGAAGATCAGCCCGGCCGCCTCCAGGTCGGACATCACGTTGCGGATCGAGGCGGGAGAGAGGGGGTGGGTGAGGATGCGCGACAGGTTGCGCGAGCCCACAGGCTCGCCGGTTGTCAGATAGCTCTCGACGATCTGGCGGAAGATTTCACGCGAGCGCTCGTTCAGGTCCGCGACGGCGCGGCTCTCCGAGGGGCTGGAAAAGGAACCTGGGATATGCATTCGACGGTTCTTAAGCCCTTCTGATTCCACCAAGCAAGTGAGCATTATGTGCGGACGCGAGGGCGTTTAGGCAAGCCTGCGCTTGCCTTAGCCCTGTCGCAGCTTCTAAGACGCTTCTCACAATTTCAGACCCCGAGGAGAGGTTTCCCATGCGTCCTTCCAACCGCGCCCCCGACGAATTGCGCCCCGTCACCCTGGAGCGCGGCGTCGCGCGTTATGCGGAGGGCTCCTGCCTCGTGACCTTTGGCAATACCCGCGTGCTCTGCACCGCCTCGCTGGAAGAAAAAGGCCCGCCGTGGCTGCGCGGCACCGGCAAGGGCTGGGTTACGGCTGAATACGCCATGCTCCCCCGCGCGACGCACGAGCGCACCCGCCGCGAGGTGACTTCCGGCAAGCCGTCGGGCCGCACCCAGGAAATCCAGCGCCTGATCGGCCGTTCTCTTCGCGCCGTGGTCAACCTGCCCGCCATCGGCGAGCGGCAGATTGTGGTCGATTGCGACGTGATCCAGGCTGACGGGGGCACCCGCACCGCTTCCATCACCGGGGCCTGGGTGGCGTTGCACGAATGCTTCGCCTGGATGCAGAGCCGCTCGATCATCTCGATCAACCCGCTCCGCGAGCCCGTGGCCGCCGTCTCTTGCGGCATTTATCAGGGCAAGCCGGTGCTCGACCTCGATTACGCCGAGGATTCCGCTGCAGAGACCGATTCCAACTTCGTCATCACCGCCTCCGGCGGCATCGTCGAGGTGCAGGGCACGGCGGAAGGCAAGCCCTTCTCGGAAGACGAGTTTTTGACCCTGCTGCGTCTCGCCAAGGCGGGTGTCGCGCAGCTCGTCGATTTGCAGAAGAAGGCTGTCGCGTAAGGCTGTCTCGCTCCCGCCCAGCCTCATCCTGAGGAGGATTGCGGAGCAATCCGTCTCGAAGGACGGGGCGTTTTCAGTGCGCGCTGGATCCGCCTTCGAGACGGGCCTTTCGGCCCTCATCAGGATGAGGGTACGCCTCGTCCTTGATTCCGAGGCACCTTGCCTCAAGCGGCATTCGTAACAATAACCCGGCTCGCACTCTGCTGCCCGAGATGTCGAGGAAATCCCAAAATGCATCGTCCCCTGACCGGCAAGGTCGTCATTGCCACCCACAATCCGGGCAAGCTGCGCGAGATGCAGGAGCTTCTTGCGCCGTTCGGGATCGAGGCGGTCTCGGCGGGCGAACTCGGCCTGCCGGAGCCGGACGAAACCGGCTACATGTTCTCCGAGAACGCGGCCATCAAGGCCCATGCGGCGGCGAAAGCCACCGGCCTTCCGGCGCTTTCTGACGATTCAGGACTTTGCGTCGATGCGCTCGATGGCGCGCCGGGGCTTTTCACCGCGAACTGGGCCGGCCCGAACAAGGATTTTCCGGGGGCGATGGCGCGGGTCGAACACGAATTGCGGAAGCGCGGCGTGACGGCGGATGGCAACCGCAAGGCCCATTTCACCTCGGCGCTCGTCATCGCCTGGCCGGACGGGCATGAGGAATTGTTCGAGGGTCGCGTGTTCGGCCAGGTCGTGTGGCCGCCGAGAGGAACCCAGGGCTTCGGCTACGATCCCCTGTTCCAGCCGGACGGATTCACCAAAACCTTCGGCGAGATTTCGTCCGAGGAAAAGCATGGTATCGAC
Organism: Microvirga alba; assembly: GCF_015694465.1. Classification (GTDB taxonomy): domain Bacteria; phylum Pseudomonadota; class Alphaproteobacteria; order Rhizobiales; family Beijerinckiaceae; genus Microvirga; species Microvirga alba. Next base: position 133,583 of record NZ_JADQDO010000004.1, on the reverse strand, counting down.
TGGACGAAGCCCACGCCCGAAGCCTTGTCGCACCGGGCGCGCGCATTCCTTAACCTCGCCGCCGGCTGCCTGCCGACGCGCGCGGCGTAAAAAACAGGGGAGCGCCTTGAAGGCGCTCCGCCAAGCCGTCAGATGTCCGTCGGGCCGTTCTTCTCGGCGCGGCGCTTTGCCATGAAGGCGTCGAATTCGTCGCGATCCTTGGCGCGCTTTAATTCCTCGACGAAATCGGTGAAGGCGCGAGCCTCCTCGTCGAGACGGCGGCGCTCCTCTTCGAGGCGCTGCAATTCCTTGCGGCGATAATCCTCGAAAGCGGCGTTGCCGGTGGCGTTGCCAAAGCCTCCGGCCGGACGACGGTACGCGAACAGATCATCCATCGGCCGACCGAAGTTTTCGCGAAGGAAGGCCTTCGCCTCATCGAATTTTGGATATCCCATGACTTTCCAGACCAGGTAGGCCAGCGCAGCCGGCCAGAACCAGATGAAGGCGAAGATGATCCCGACGATCTCCAACGCACGCCGGGGAGGACGCCCCCCGCAACGCCGGTGAGCGCCGCTTTCCCAAGGACCCGCATGGCAGCCCCCGTGGGGGCTCGAATACGGACCCGAATTCCAGGCAGTGGAAGCTGAATCAGACATCGCAGTTCCCGCATGTTAATGCTAACAACATTTACATGCGGTGCGATTTTGGCGCTTTCAAGGGTGCCGACGGCCTTAATCGTCAGGGATTTTTGCGGGTACCTTGCAGAGCCCCGTGGACCAGGGCCAGCACCCCCGCGCGCAAAAGCTCGTACTTGCTCGGCATGCCGGGCCCCTTCGGGAGTTGACCCGCCGCATCCAGCATCGCGATGCCGTGCGAAAGCGCCCAGACCTCGATGGCGATGAAGCGCACATCCACATCCTTGAATCCTTCGGGGAAGGTGTCCGACAGGGCGTGGACGAGAAAGTCGAAAGCGTGGCCGCCGGGCTTGTCCTTCGTGTCCCCGTCGCCCGGTTGGGCGGAGAACATGGCGGCGTAGAAGCCCGGCTCCTGCTCGGCGAAGGCAAGATACGCCTCGCCCATGCGGGTGAAACGCTCCAGGGGCGTGCCCTGGCTTTTCAGCGCGTGGCCTAGGCGTTCCGTCAATTGACTGAAGCCGCGAAAGGCCACTTCCGCGACCAGCGCCTCGCGGCCCCGGAAATGGCGGTAAAGGGCCGCAGGCGTCACGCCAACCAGCTTGGCCGCATCTGCGAGGGTGAACCCGCCGAGGCCCCGCTCGGCAATAAAGCGCTGCGCCGCTTCGATCAGCGCCTCCTTCAGATTGCCGTGATGGTAGCCCTGCCTGTCGAACGGGCCGCGCCAATGACGCATGGTGGTTCCTTGCTCTCGTCTGCTTTCACGTTAGGCCGCTGAGGCCCTGGAGGCTAGGGCGAGCCGCCTCACAAGATGAACAGCGATCCCCGGATGATGTTCAGAGGGGGGCGCGTTCTCCCGATGCGGCGAGGGGAGAGCGTGACGTAGGACCCGCAAACTGCCATAAGCAGCCGCATGATCGATCATCCCACGCGCGATGCGGGCTTTGGTGTTTATGTGCACTGGCCCTTCTGCGCCTCGAAGTGTCCCTATTGCGATTTCAACAGCCATGTCCGCCATCAGCCGGTGGATCAGGAGCGGTTCCTCGCGGCCTTCCGCCGGGAGATCGCGCATAACGCGGCGCGCATTCCAGGGCGCACGGTCACCAGCATCTTCTTTGGCGGCGGCACGCCCTCGCTCATGAAACCGGAGACGGTAGCTGAGATCCTCGACGCCATCGGCGGGGCGTGGAGTGTCGATCCGGGCGCGGAGGTGACGCTGGAGGCGAACCCCACCAGTGTCGAAGCGGAGCGCTTTCGCGGCTATCGTCATGCTGGCGTCAACCGGGTTTCGCTCGGCGTGCAGGCGCTGAACGATCCCGATCTACGCCGTCTGGGCCGCATGCATTCCGTCGATGAGGCCCTGGCAGCGGTGAAGGTCGCTGCCTCCATTTTCGAGCGCTATTCCTTCGACCTGATCTATGCTCGCCCCGACCAGACGCCGGAGGCGTGGCGGGCGGAACTGGAACGGGCGATCAGCCACGCAGTCGAGCATCTCTCGCTCTACCAGCTCACCATCGAACCCGGCACCTGGTTCGAACGCCTGCACAAGGCGGGCAAGCTGACCGTGCCGGACGACGACACGGGCCGAGCGCTCTACGATGTGACGCAGGAAGTGTGCGAGTTACGCGGCCTTCCGGCCTATGAAATCTCGAACCACGCCCGGCCCGGCGCGGAATCGCGGCACAACCTCGTTTATTGGCGCTACGGCGAATATGCAGGCATCGGCCCCGGCGCCCACGGCCGTCTCGTCACCGGGAATGCGCGGCTTGCGACCGCAACCGAAAAGCACCCCGAGACCTGGCTCGAGCGTGTCGAGCGCGACGGGCATGGGGTGATCGACGAGGAGGTGCTGACCTCGGAGGCTGAGGGCGATGAATTCCTGCTGATGGGCCTTCGCCTGAAAGAGGGCATCGACCCGCGTCGCTACACCGCGTTTACCGGAAAGGCGCTTAACGAGCGGCGGCTGCGGAATTTGGAGGAGGAGGGCCTTATCCGCATCGACGGCACGCGCCTTCGCGTGACGAAGAAGGGTTTTCCGGTGTTGAATGCAGTGATCGCGGAATTGGCGGCTTAGATACATCCGCTGTCATTCCGGGGCGCCGAAGGCGAGCCCGGAACCCAGAAACGCAACCTCGCAGAAGAGTACACTCGGCGTTTCGCCTGCTTCTGAAACGTTGGCGTTTATGGGTTCGGGGCTCCGCTACGCGGCCCCGGAATGACGGGGAGGTACTACACCCGCTTTACTTTGCCCTCGATCACATCCCACACCGTTACCGCCAGGTCCGGTCCGCCGAGGCGTTTGATGGCGCGGATGCCGGTGGGCGCCGTCACGTTGATCTCGGTGAGATTGCCGTCGATCACGTCGATGCCCACGAGAATGAGGCCCATGCGTTTGAGGTCCGGGCCGATGGTTTCGCAAATTTCGCGCTCGCGCGGGCTGAGATCGGTGGGCTTTGCCGCGCCGCCGCGCACCATGTTGGAGCGGATGTCGTTGGGCGCTGGAACGCGGTTGATTGCGCCGGCCGCCTCACCGTCAATGAGGATGATCCGCTTGTCGCCTTCCGTGATCTTCGGCAGGAAACGCTGGGTCACCCAGGGCTCGCGGAACAGGTTGGAGAAGAGGTCGTAAAGCGAGCCGAAATTCGGATCCTCATGAGCGACTTTGAACACGCTCGCACCGCCGTGCCCGTAGAGCGGCTTCATCACCACATCGCCATGTTCGCGGCGAAACTCTTCGATTTCCGCCTTGTCGCGAGAAATCAGTGTCGGCGGCATGAGATGCGGGAAATGCGTGACGAAGATCTTCTCCGGCGCATTGCGGACATGCTCAGGATCGTTCACCACCAGGGTTTTCGGATGGATGCGTTCCAGGAAATGCGTGGCGGTGATATAGGCGAGATCGAAGGGCGGGTCCTGACGCATGAGCACCGCGTCAACGGTCGAAAGATCCACGCGCTCCTGCGACCCGAGGGTGAAGTGGTTGCCTTCCTCATCGCGCACCTCGATGGGGTCGACCATCGCAAACACCTTGCCGTCGCGCAGAGAAAGACGCTCGGGCGTGTAGTGCAGGATCCGATGTCCTCGTCTTTGCGCTTCGAGCAGCAGTGCAAAGCCTGTATCGCCAGCGATCTTGATGCTGTTGATATGATCCATCTGGATCGCGACGGTGAGGGTCATACGTCAGCCTCCTGGGGAGCGGATTTATTGGACCGTTTTTCGCGGAAGGCAACAGCTAAGCCAACCCCACGTGAACGAAAAGATGAGCCCTGCGCGTGAGCCCTTGTAGATAAGCTCAAGTTTCCACATCTGAAAGGCATGCCACGCTGCGCCCTCCTCATCGTCAATGCCAAGAGCCGCAGCGGCGAATCCCTGTTTTCCGAAGCGATCGCGCCCTTTTCTCGCCACCATCGTGAGCGGCGAAACCTCCGTGCGCGTGCGGACCTTGCAGATCGCGGTCGGAAACGGGCGCTATTACGGTGGCGGCAACGCGGTGGATAAGGATGCCGCCATCGACGACCGGCATCTCGATCTCTACAGCCTCGAGTTCCGCCGGGCGTGGAAGCTCGCGCTGATGGCCCGCGCATTTCGCTATGGCGAGCATGGCGCGTGGGATGAGGTGCGCGCCATCAAGGCGCAGGAATTCGAGATCCGCGCGCGACGGGAAAGGTCGGTCAACGCGGATGGCGAGATCGTCACGCAGACCCCCGCGCATTTCTCGATCCGGCCTGCCGCGGTGACCGTGTTCGCGCCGTGAGCGCGAGGCATTGAAGTCAGCGCCATTCAGTGAAGGACATCGGCACGATGGGTGGGTTCGGCGTATCCCTCAGCGGCTGGTCGAAGACCACCAATTCGCTTGTGCGCGGACGGCCGTTGCGGACCGCATCCTCCATTCCGCCGCGCGCCAGGCCGAGATCGTGAAGCGCGACATCGTCGAACGAGGCGAGCAGGCGCATGTCGCGACGGATGCGAATTTCTCGCGCGATGGCGGAGACAATGCGGCTCAGCAAATTGGGGCGCGCGACGGCGGATGAACCAACTGACAAAGTCGCGGCGGCTTCTCGTGTCATGGGAATCGACATGGCTCACTCCTCTTCTCGAACCGGCCGGGTCCCGCCAGGGTTTTTCGGACAAGCATCACCGTTCGCCGAAAAAGGGCCCGGCGTCGTGACGCATGCTCGACAATCCAAGACGAATGACCCGCTTTACGGGCTCGCCCCGCAACCTCGGTTGAGGCTTTTCCGGAGGCGATGACGGAACAATATGCCCTGCTCTTGCATAAGAAAAACGAATGTTCATTATGTAGATCATCACGAACCCTTATGAGGTCGGCCATGCCCCACAATCTCGATGTCGGTCTTTTGCGCGCCTTCGTGGCGGTGGTGGATGCGGGCGGCATGACCGCCGCGACGCGCAGCCTCAACCTCACGCAGGCGGCGGTGAGCCAGCAGATCAAGCGGCTGGAAGAGACGTTTGGCGAGGAGCTCATCAGCCGCGAGCGGCGCAGCATGAGGTTGACCAATGCGGGCGAGCGCCTGTTCGGGCGCGCGAAGCGCCTTCTTGCCCTTAACGATGAGATCTGGTCCGAAATGACCACGCCGGTCTATGAGGGCGAGGTGACCTTCGGCATTCCAAGCGACATCGTGACCACCTATCTGCCGGCGTTCCTGAAGGGCTTCAAGCAGGCCTATCCGAAGGTTCAGATCACGATCAAATGCACGTCGAGTGTCAATCTTATCGAACAGCTTCAGGCCGGCAAGCTCGATCTCACCCTGACGACGGAATTGGAATGCGGCCCTAACGGTGAAAACCTCGTCAGGGATCGCCTCGTCTGGGTCGGCGCGCGCGGCGGCGAAGCCTATCGGCAACGGCCTCTGCCCGTCTCAATCGGATGCAGTGATTGCGCGTTCCGTGCGCCGATCCGCGAGGTGCTGCACAAGGCGGGCATCGAATGGCACTCTGCCTCGGAGGTTACCAACACCTCCGCGCAGGTGGCGACGACGGTGGCGGATACCGCCGTGATGGCGGTCATGGCCTCAAGCGTGCCGAACGGCCTGGAACTGCTCGGCAAGGAATCCGGCTTGCCGCCCCTGCCGCCTTTCTCGGTCAACCTCTACCTGCCAAAGAACGGCGGTTCGCAGATCGCGCAGGAAATGGCCCGCCACATCCGTCAGGCGGTCGCGGAGCAACGCCGTCTGGCGGCTTGAGGGGAGGCAAAACGCAGGGCTCAATGAGGTTGGGTTCCCCTTCGTTGTCATGGCCGGGCTTGTCCCGGCCATCTCGATTGGAGAGGTGTCTTTCGCATCGGGATCACCGGGATAAGCCCGGCGATGACAGCGGCGAGCGAGAAGCGCACGACCCCACGGCACCACGTCTTCACCCGATCTCCAGCTCGAACGCCGCTGGAATATGGCGCGGCCAGCGCCGGGGCGCGAGGAACACCGCATCGGCGCGCCACGTCTTCGCCGCCGCCCACGGATGGCGCGCGAGCCATGCCCGGGCGGCGCGGGAGAAGCGGCGGCGCTTGGTGGCGGTGATCGCGGACAAGGCGTCGTCCATCGTGCCGCGTGCCTTCACCTCGACGAAGACAATGGTGTCGCCGCGCACGACGACGAGATCGATCTCGCCGCCCGCCGCCGCATAGCGACGGGCGAGGGGGCGATAGCCCTTCAGCAACAGAAACATGAGCGCAAGCCGCTCGGCGCGGTGCCCGCGCAGAAACGTCGCGCGGCGGCGCGCGAGGGCGCGTGTCATGTGTCCTTTTTCGCCAAAGCGAGTGCGCGCGCATAGACCTCGCGTTTCGGCATATCCAACTCGTCGGCGACGATGGCCGCCGCGTCCTTGATCGAGTGATGCTTCAAGGCCGCTTCGAGCTTTTCGTCCAAAGCCGCGTCCGCTTCCGCCGCATGCATGGCTTTTGTCGCCTCGCCGATCAGCACCACGATCTCCCCCTTCGGCGGGCCTTCTTGTGCGAATTGCGCCGCGAGTTCGGGCAGGGTGCCACGCCGGATCGTCTCGAACATCTTGGTCAGTTCGCGCGCTACCACGGCCTGCCGTTCGCCGAGGACGGCAGCGGCGTCGGCGAGCATTTCGGGCAGGCGGTGCGGCCCCTCGAACAGCATCAGCGTTCCGGGAATCGAGGCGATCTCGGCAAGCCTCGCCCGGCGCGCGCCGCTCTTTGCCGGCAAGAAGCCTTCGAAGAAGAAACGGTCGGTCGGCAGGCCGGAAACCACGAGCGCGGTGAGCACCGCCGAGGGCCCCGGAATGGGCGTCACCGGCAACCCTTCTTCGATGGCTGCCTGCACCAGCTTGTAGCCGGGGTCGGAAACGAGCGGCGTGCCCGCGTCGGACACGAGCGCCAGCGCCTGGCCCTCGCGGATGCGGTGGACCATGCGCTCGCGCACGGCCTCGTTGGAATGCTCATGATAGGCCACGAGCGGGGTCGTGATGCCGTAATGGGCGAGCAGGGTCTTGGTGACCCGGGTGTCCTCGGCCAGAACCGCATCTGCCGCCGCCAGCACGCTCAAGCCGCGGAAGGACACGTCGCGCAGGTTGCCGATGGGGGTTGCGACCACGTACAGGCCGGGCGCAAGAGGCTCCGCTTCGGCGGCGAGGCCAAAGGCGGTGAAAGTGCTGGGCCGCGCGCCGGGTTCGCGTCGCTTGGTCCGGTTGTCGATTCTCTGTGTCATTGCCGCCTTAGAGCATGATCCGGAACAGTGGAATCCGGGTTTTCGAAAAGATCATGCGGTATCTAAAATTTAGAGCCTGATCATGGTTCAAGGAGCCTTGAACGGACTCTAGTGTCGCATGAAGGCCCTGCCCAGCGGAAGCGGGGGGCTTGGAAACAATGTTTACCATTCTCTGCCATGATCGCGCGGTTTCGTCGAAAACCGCTTCGATGGGGAGTTGGGAGATGGCGCGCTTTCCTCTCGCTTCGGCCAAAAGGCTGAAGGTCTGGGTTGCCCTGCTGGCAGGTTCTCTGGTGCTTTCCGGTTGCGTTGGCTCCGGCAGCATGCGGCCGCCGCGCAGGGTCGCACAGGCTCCTGCTGCCGCCCCCGCGGAGCCGCAATTCGAGGCGGACATCCCGTCCGAGGGCGCGCCTGAAAGCCCGTCTTCCGCCTATGCGGCCGGACCCGCGCCGATGCCGGGTCCGATGGGCTCCGGCATGACCATCGGCAACGGCCCGGTGCGCGTCGCGCTGATCCTGCCGCTATCCGGCCAGGGCCAGACCGCTGTGGCAGCGCAGAGCCTGCGCAATGCCGCCGATCTGGCGTTGAGCGAATCGCAAGGCGGGGAGCTGACCCTGTTGGTGAAGGATGATCGCGGCACGCCGGAAGGCGCCCGCGATGCGGCGAGCCAGGCCGTCACTGAGGGCGCGGAACTCATCCTCGGCCCGCTTTTCGCCGGCTCCGTCCAGGCGGCGGGACAGGTGGCGCGCCAGACCGGCAAGCCGATCATCGCCTTCTCCACCGATGCCAGCGTGGCCACGCGCGGCATCTATCTCTTGAGTTTCCTGGTGCAAGCAGAGGTCGACCGCATCGTGTCGTTTGCGGCCTCCCAAGGCCGCCGCTCGATTGCCGCCCTCGTGCCTGAAACGACCTATGGCCGCGTGGCGGAAGCGCAGTTGCAGGAAGCGGCGGCGCGGCAGGGCCTGCGCATCGTCGCGGTCGAGCGCTACCCGGCGGGACAGCCGCAAGGCGCGGTGCAGCGCCTCGCCCGCGTCATCGGCGGTCCTTCGGCCCAGGCCGATGCGCTCTTCCTGCCCGAGAACGGCGATGTCCTTCCCGTGGTGGCGCAGGCATTGCAGGGGGTTGGTTTCAATCCGCAGCAGGTCAAGCCGCTCGGCACCGGCGTGTGGAACGAGCCGCGCGTTTTCGCGCTGCCGGCCTTGCAGGGGAGCTGGTTCTCGGCGCCTGACAATCGCGGCTTTGACGCGTTCGCGACCCGCTATCGCGCCCGCTTCAACACCGATCCGATCCGCCTTGCCACTCTGTCCTACGATGCGGTGACGTTGGCCGCGGCGCTGACGCGGGTGCAAGGATCGCAACGTTTTGCGGAAGGGGTGTTGACCAACCCCGCCGGCTTTGCCGGAGCCGACGGCGTATTCCGCTTCAGGGCCGACGGCACCAATGACCGTGCGCTCGCCGTGCAGGAAATCCGCAACGGCGCGGCAGTCATGGTCAGCGGCGCGCCGAAAACCCTCGTGGCGGGCAACTGACCCTCGCAAAGGGACCTACCGCCGGTTCAGCGTCGCGCTCAGCGCAGGCTTGTTGTTGAGCGTCTGGAACACCACACAATAGCGCTCGGTCAGCTTGAGAAGCTGATCGATCTTCTCTTGCGGTGCATCCGTATCGATCTCGAACGACAGGCGGATGTCCCTGAAGCCGACCGGCGCGGTCTTGTCGACGCCGAGCGTGCCACGAAAATCGAGATCGCCCTCCGCCTTCACCACGCCGTGACGCAACTCGATTTCGAGCGCGGTGGCCACGGCTTTGAGCGTCACACCCGCACAGGCCACAAGCGCTTCGAGCAGCATGTCGCCGGAGCATAGTTCAGCGCCAGAGCCGCCGGTCGCCGGATGCAGGCCCGCCACGGCGAGCGCGCGGCCGGTTTCGACCTTGCAGGCGATGTGCTGGTCGTCGAGCGTGCCCTGGGCCTTCAGCGTGATGACCGCGGAAGTGGGGTCTGCGCGGTATTGGTCCTTTAGCGGCGCCTGCAGCGCGCGCAGAGCGGTCACGTCCATGTCGATATCCTTGCTTCTCACCACCACAGAGCGGCGGCCTGACGGTCGCGCTCGCGTGGTTGTTCCTGATGCGGCGTGTTGAGGGAATGGTCCAGCGCCGTCAAGACACGGCGGACGGAAGTTTCGAACGGAAGGCCCGTCTTGTCACGCGGCCGGGCCAGGGAAAGTGGCAACTCGTCGAAGATGCGTCCGGGTTTCGGCTGCATGACGATGGCCCGGTCGGCGAGCGTCACCGCTTCCTGCACGTCGTGCGTGACGAGAACGACGGTAGGGCGCGTCTCTTCCCAAAGCGTCAGCAGATGTTCGTGAAGGCTCGCGCGGGTGAAGGCGTCGAGCGCGGAGAACGGCTCGTCGAGCAAGAGCACTTTCGGATGCGCGACGAAGGCGCGGGCAATCGCCACTCGCTGCTGCTGTCCTCCGGACAAATCGCGCGGCCAGCGCCTCTCATGTTCGGCCAAGCCGATCTTCTCGAGGGCGTGTTCGACGCGAGCTTTTCGCTCAGGCGTGCTCAAGGCTTCGAGCCCAAACGCCACGTTGTCTGCAACCGAGAGCCAGGGCAAAAGGCGGGGTTCCTGGAACACGATGCCGATGGCTGGATGGGGCTCGGTGATGGTCTCGTCGTCGAGCCGGATTGCGCCCGCGCTTGCCTTGTCGAGACCCGCGATCAGGCGCAACAACGTGGTCTTGCCGCAACCCGACCCGCCGATCAGTGCGACGATCTCACTCTCGCGGACGGATAGGTTGATGTCGGCGAGGGCGCGGGTGCCGTCGGCGTAGATTTTGGTGAGATGTTCGAGGGACAGCATTATAAGCCTCTCTCATCGTCGCTTATTTGCCGGCGAAACCCTGCCTTGTCATTCCGGGGCGGCCAAAGGCCGAGCCCGGAACCCATAAACACGGACAGCTCAGAAAAGAACGAGCGGGATCCGTTGGTCTTATCTTGCCAGCCATTGCGGTTATGGGTTGCGGGCTCCGCTGCGCGGCCCCGGAATGACAGTGTGGAGGAGAATACAAGCATCACAACCTCTCCCGCACCACATCCTGCCAGCGCACGAGCGGCCTGGTGGAAAAAACCAGCAGGCTGTCGGCGAGTTTGCCGAGAAGCGCGAAGGCGATGATCGCGGCAAGGATTTGATCGGGCTTGCCCATCTGCTGCCCGTCAACGAGCAGGTAGCCGAGACCCTCGGATGCGCCCATGAATTCGGCTGCGACCACGAACATGAAGCCGAGGCCCAGGCCCGAGCGCAAAGAGATCAAGGCTTCGGGCAGAACAGCGGGCAGAAGGATGCGCTTGGCGAGCTTGTAGCGCGAAAGACGAAACACCTGACCCACTTCGACGAGCTTGCGATCAACCGACAGGATTGCACCCGCAATGCCGAGATAAACGGGAAAGAACACGCCCACGGCGATCAGCGCCACCTTCGACGCTTCGAATATGCCGAGCCAGAGAATGAACAACGGCACCCAGGCGATCGAGGGAATGGCGCGCAAAGCTTGAAGGGTCGGATCGAGCAGGCGGCGGATGGTTTCGGCGGAACCGGAGAGCCCGCCGAGCACGATCCCCCCCGCCGCACCGAGAACGAAGCCGACGAGAACGCGCCAGAGCGTCGCCCACACATGGGTCCAGAGTTCACCGGTTTCGGCAAGTGCGAGAAGGGTTGTAAAGATGCGGCTTGGCGGCGGCACGAGGCGCCCTTGCGCGAGGCCGAAACGCACGGCCAGTTCCCAAAGAACCGCGACGGCGATGGGCAAGAAAAAGCCGAGAAGAACGCGCCCGTCGAAGGTGCGCCGCTTCTCGGCAAGGGGAGGGGCCGCGAGAGCGGCAGCCCCCTTAAGGGAGGACCAGGCATTGCTTGTGGCGTGGCCTGTCACGGCGCTCTCCCGTGATGAAACGTGTCAGCGCGACGCGGTGGCGAAGCTGCGGTCGATAAGTACATCGACCACGGCCTTCACATTCGTGTCGGGGGTGATGACGCCAGCCTGCTGCAAGGCGAGGCCCGCGGCGAGGATGGTGTCCACCTGCGGCTGTCCGATAGTGGAATGCGTCAGTTCCGTGCGCTCAAGCTGACGCTCGATCACCGGTTCGGGCAGCTTGGTGTAGGCGACGAGCGTCTTCTTCAACTCCGCCGGATTGGCGAGCGAATAAGCGCGGGCCTCCTCATAGGCTTTCAGCACTTTGGAGACGAGAGCCGGATTGTCCTTGGCGAAGGCCTCGCTGACATTCAAAACGCCCCAGGTATTCGCTCCCGCGTTGCGATAGAAAAGCGTCGCGCCGCTTTCCACCTCGGCTGCCGCCATCAGCGGATCGAGACCGGCCCAGGCATCGACATCGCCGCGCTCCAGCGCCGTGCGTCCGTCCGGGTGCTGCAGCAGAACGAGCTTCACGTCCTTTTCCGTCAGCTTTGCTTCCTGCAAGGCACGCACGAGGAAGATGTGCGGATCGGTGCCGCGCGTCACCGCGACGCGCTTGCCCTTCAGGTCCTCGACTTTCGTGATGCCCGTATCCTTGCGGGTGACAAGCGCCGTCCATTCGGGGCGGGAATAGACATAGATCGACTTGATGGGGTTGCCGTTGATCTTGCCGATCAGGGCGGCGGCGCCGGCAGTCGAGCCGAAATCGAGCGAGCCGGCATTCAGGAATTCAAGCGCCTTGTTGGAGCCCAGCGACTGCACCCAGCGAACGGAAATGCCGTCCTTCGCCAGTTCCTTCTCCAGGAAGCCCTTGTCCTTCAAGACGAGGCTGACCGGGTTGTAGGTGGCGTAGTCGATCCGGATCTCCTTGACCTGCGCCGAGGCGGCGGTGGCGAAGGAGGCAAGGCTCGTGGCGAGGGAGGCGGCGAGGAAAAGGCGACGCGAGAGGCTCATTTTCAAAAGTCCCATGTTTTGCGCATGGGGACTTCGACCGTTGAGGCCCAAGGCGCCCGGCGCTTTAGCTGCACTTGTTTCGCGCCCGCAAGCTGCATGCTCAAATCGGCGCGTGTCCTTTTTATAGAACCACATGTTTGCCATGTCAAACGCATACTTTATACAGAACGGAGCTGTGTTTTATGCCGAGGCCACGGATTCGGATGACAGGACGAGCGCCGCCTGAATGGGCAAAGCCGACCGATCTTCGAACCGGCCCCCTATGCCAGCCATCGGTTTGAATCCGTTCTGAAAAACCTGGGAGACGGGCGGGGGGTATACAGAATGAAATCGTGTTTTTGGGCGATCTCATTACGGGACGATGGGACGAGGCCGTCTGAAATGCTAAAAGGCCGTTTGAGAATTACATCTCTTCGTCATGGCGGCGGCCTCGTCCCGGCCATCTCGATTGGACGAGCACTGCCAATCGGATCAGCGGACAAGGCGGGTGATGACGAATTTCGCCGCGAACCGGGTCATTCATGCCGAGCCATAGTCTTGAGACCATTCTGAAGAACCTCGGCGAGGAGCCTCTCAATGAGGCGCCGGCTCTGCGCGCCAGGCTGGTGCCGGAACTGAAGCGTTATCTCGACGAGGGCAGGGCCGAGGCCGAGAAGGTGCTGTTGGAGAAGCAGAGCGGGCTGGCCTGCGCGCGGACCCTGTCGGCGCAGATGGACGGGCTGGTCCGAGCGGTGCACAACGCAGTGGTCGGGCATCTCTACCCGGCGGACAATCCTTCCATGGGCGAGCGCCTTGCCGTCGTGGCGACCGGCGGTTATGGGCGCGGCACGCTGGCTCCTGGCTCCGACGTCGATCTTCTGTTTCTGCTGCCCTACAAGCAGACCGCCTGGAGTGAGAGCGTCGTCGAGGCGATGCTCTATGTGCTGTGGGATTTGAAGCTGAAGGTCGGCCATGCCACCCGCTCGGTGGAGGATTGCATCCGTGAGGGCATGGCGGACATGACGATCCGCACATCGCTTCTTGAATCGCGTTTCCTGTTCGGCGATCGCGAGCTTTACAATACGCTTGTCGGGCGCTTCGACCGCGAGATCATCGCGACCTCCGCGCCCGATTTCGTCGATGCGAAACTGAAGGAGCGCGATGCCCGCGTCGCCAAGGCGGGCGCGTCGCGTTATCTCGTCGAACCGAATGTCAAGGATGGCAAGGGCGGCCTTCGCGACCTCAATACGCTGTTCTGGATTTCGAAATACGTCTACCGCGTGCGCGAGCCGGAAGAGCTGGTGAAGGCCGGGCTGTTCACGCCGGAGGAATTCAGGCTGTTCGCGCGCTGCGAGGAATTCTTATGGCGCGTGCGCTGCCATTTGCACTTCGCCACGGGCCGCGCGGAAGAGCGCCTGACCTTCGACATGCAGCGCGTCATCGCCGAACGCATCGGCTTTACCGGGCGCGGCGGGTTGTCGGCGGTCGAGCGTTTCATGAAAGCGTATTTTCGCATTGCGAAGGATGTGGGCGATCTCACCGCCATCGTTTGTGCGGAACTGGAGGCGCGTCAGGCGAAGCGCCGTCCTGTCCTCGACCGCATGCTCGGGCGTTTGCGCCGGCGGCGCGGCGGGGCGCTTGTGGGTGATGATTTCATCATCGACAACAACCGCATCAATGTGCGCACGGAGCATGCCTTCGAGCACGATCCGGTTAACCTGATCCGTTTGTTCTGGCTCGCCGATCGGCACAACCTGCCGGTGCACCCGGATGCGAAGCGGCTTGCGACGCGCTCGCTCTCGCTCATTGGCCCGCATCTTCGCAACGACCCGGAAGCGAACAAGCTCTTCCTCGACATTCTCACCTCGAAGAATGCGCCGGAAGTGGTGTTGCGCTTGATGAACGAAGCGGGTGTGCTCGGGCGCTTCATCCCGGATTTCGGGCGGATCGTGTCGATGATGCAGTTCAACATGTATCATCACTACACGGTGGACGAACACCTCATCCGCTCCATCGGCGTGCTGACGGAGATCGAGGGCGGGCAACTCGAGAACGAGCATCCGCTCGCCGACCAGATCTTCGCGTCGATCCGCAACCGGCGCGCGCTCTATGTGGCGGTCTTCCTGCACGACATCGCGAAAGGCCGCCCGCAGGATCACTCGGTGGCAGGCGCTGTCATCGCGCGCAAGCTCGGTCCCCGCTTCGGATTGAGTGCGGCGGAAACCGACGCGGTCGCCTGGTTGATCGAGCACCACCTGCTGATGTCGAACACCGCGCAGAGCCGTGATCTGTCCGATCCGGCGACGATCAAGAGCTTCGCCGATGTGGTGCAGACCATGGAGCGGCTGAAGCTTCTCCTCGTGCTCACCATCGCTGATATCCGGGCCGTCGGGCCGGGCGTCTGGACCGGATGGAAGGGGCAACTTCTGCGCAATCTCTACCACGAGACCGAGGTGATGCTGGGCGGTGGCACGGCCGATCTCGCGCGGTCCGAACGAGTGCGTCTCGCACAGGAGCAATTGCGCGCCGAATTGCCCGATTGGCGGCAGGATATGTTCGAGGCTTACATTGCGCGCCACTCGCCCGCCTATTGGCTGAAGACCGACGAGGCGCGGCGCGCCAAGCAGGCCCGCTTCGTGCAGGAGGCTGACAAGGCCGGCCGCACGGTGACGACCGCGTACGAGACGGATCAGTTTCGTGGCGTCACCGAGTTCACCGTTCTCTCGCCCGACCATCCGCGCCTGCTCGCGATCGTCACCGGCGCATGCGCAGCGGCGGGCGGCAACATCGTCGATGCGCAGATCTTCACCACCACGGACGGCATGGCCCTCGACACCATCGTTTTGTCGCGTGCCTTCGACCGGGATGAGGACGAGCTGCGCCGCGCCGAGCGTGTCGCGAGCGCCATCGAGCGGGCGTTGAAGGGCGAGGTGAAGATCGCCGATCTTGTTGATGGCAAACGTCCGGCAAAAGAGCGCGCGAAGGCGTTCCAGGTGCCGCCGGAAGTCGTCATCGACAATACCCTGTCAAATCGCCAGACGGTCATCGAAGTGTCCGGGCTCGACCGGCCAGGCCTGCTCTATGATCTCACGACTGCGCTTGGAAAACTCAACCTCAACATCGCCTCGGCTCACATCGTCACCTTCGGCGAAAAGGCCGTCGACGTGTTCTATGTGACGGACTTGACCGGAACGAAGGTGACCCATTCGGGCCGTCAGGCCACCATTCGCCGCACGCTCCTGGATGTGTTTCAGGGCGAGGAAAGGGAACCCTCTCCGCGACGCAGTGCTTGATTTGTGGGAGCGGGGACATGATATGTGCCCGGAACCTTTTTCCATCTCAGTTGAGCGATGATGAAGCCGAACGAAACGGAAGACCCGAACACGACCCCGCAGACCGAGACCGCTCAGGAGGCCGTCACAGAGGCTACGCCTGATCCGATCGCCACGCTCGAGGCCGAGAAGGCGGATCTGAAGGACAAGCTCCTGCGCGTCATGGCCGAAATGGAAAACCTGCGCCGGCGCACCGAGCGCGAGACGGCCGATGCCCGCGCCTATGGCGTCGCCAATTTCGCCCGCGACATGCTGAACGTGGCCGACAACATCCGCCGCGCCATTGAGAGCGTGCCCGAGGACGCCCGTAGCACCGCTGACGGCTCGTTCAAGGGCCTGATCGAGGGCATCGATCTGACCGAACGCGATTTCCTGAAAGCCCTCGAGCGCCACGGCGTGAAGAAACTCGACCCGGAGGGCCAGAAATTCGACCCCAACGTGCATCAGGCCATGTTCGAGGTTCCGAACCCGGACGTTCCGAACGGCACGGTCGTTCAGGTGGTCCAATCGGGCTACGTCATCGGCGACCGGGTGCTGCGTCCGGCCCTCGTGGGCGTCGCCAAGGGCGGCCCGAAGGCGACGGCCAACGGGGCCGGGTCCCAAGAAGCGGATAACTCAGCCGCGTCTTAAAGGCTCCCGCCGAGCTTATGTTGGCAGAGCCCTTGTTGACTTCCAGCGCATGATCTTGTCGGAAAGGGATGTTCCCCTTTCCGGACACCATAGCTGTGACCTTTCTCGGCAACCTTCCTTTTGAGACCATCGGCGTCGCTGTCTTCGCGCTATCCGGCGCATTGATGGCGGCCCGCAAAGGCATGGATCCGTTCGGCTTCGCGCTACTGGCGACCCTGACCGGCGTCGGCGGCGGCACCGTGCGGGACGTGCTGATCGGCATTAAACCGGTCTTCTGGGTCGGCGATCCGACCGATGTGCTCGTTTGTCTCCTGGTGGCCGAATTCGTTTTCGCGCTCGGCCCGACGCGGGTTGCCGCCATGGAGGGCGGACGGCGCGGGCGTGTGCTGTTATGGGCCGACGCCCTGGGTCTTGCGCTCTTCGCCGTCATGGGCACCGGCAAGGCCCTGACGGCGGGAGTACCGGCCCTCTCCGCCGTGGTGCTCGGCACCACCACCGCGACCTTCGGGGGCATCATCCGCGATATTTTCGCCGGCACGACGCCGCTCGTGCTGCGGCAGGAAATCTATGTCACGGCAGCGGCGCTTGGCGCGGCGGTGATGGTCGGTCTCCAGAGGCTCGGTCTGGATCCCTTTTCAAGCGCGGCGGCAGGGTTCGCTGCGGGCTTTACCTTGCGCGCGCTCGCTATCCTGCGCGGCTGGTCGCTGCCGGCGTTCCCGCGCAGAGATTAGGTCGGACGCCGCAATTCCATCATTCGGAGGCAGGCTGCAGGCCGTAAAGCGTCCGGGCTCTGGCGTGGTCCAAGGGCCGGTCTTCCGGTGTTTCCAAAAAGTAGTTGAGCTGCCAGTTCTGCGTTTGCAGGGCCTGTCGGCCCGTCGGCCCGTCCCAAGGCGGGTAAATGCGGATAGCCCGCTTGCCGCCCTTGCCATTGCGCGCAACGATGTCCCGTTCGCACAAAACAGACTTGGGAAAGACAAACTGGCCCAAACGCCGATCTTTGCGGCAGCTGATAACAAAAAAATCGACCGGATCGGATGCGTCGAAGGGCTGGATCGGACCATCTCCAACCCGCTTCCATAACGTCACGAACTGCCCGACTTTTGTAGGCGTGATCTTGGAGACCCGGAACCGCAAGGCCAAGCCGCTCAGTTCAAGTGTATAGGCGCCATATTCTGCGCTTTCTTGCTCCCTCTTCGGCTCTGAACATTCGAGCCCGTTCGGCGCGTAAACAAGCATCACGGCAGTCAGAAGATCCGGATGAATCATCAAATCGGGATCATCCAAGCCAAATGGCCTTTCATGCAAATGGACGCTCTATCTCTTTGTTCTCACATCATTTTTGCGAAGAACCGAGAGCCAATTCTGCGCGTGATGCTCTAAGGCCTCATATCCACACCGTCGATCACATTGCGGAATCGCGGCAGGAGTTGCTCGCGCTGATCGATACGCGCCAGGCCGACCATGCGGACATAGCGGTCAGGCTCGAACCGGATCGTCTGCATCACGACCATCGGCTGCCCGGAAACCGCATCCGTGGCCTTGGCGACGATCTCGTGCCATTCCTGCCCCTTGAAGCGGAAGGATTCCGAGCGCTCGAAGGTGACGTTCTTGAGAATCTGGTTCGAGTTCAGCGCCGCTTGCGCGAACTGGTCCCGCCGCTCGCCGGACGGGGGCGGGGGGCTCAGGGAGGCGGCCAGGATCACGATGGGCTGCTCCATGGCTTTGATCGTGTCGAGCGGGCCTTCGGTAAAGAGCACCGAACTGCCCGAGAGGACCCGCACCGGGCGAAATCCCGCCTTGTCGTTGACCCGGAAGGGCAGGGCGGAAACCTGCTCGTCGAGGGACACCGGTCCCCGTAAGGCCACGCTCTTCAGGGCGCTGCGCATCTGCGCGTCGCTATAGCCGTCCGAACCGCCCTGGACCTGCGCGATGAGAAGAGCGGTCAGATCGCCGTCTTTCAACGCCAGCACCCATTTGCGGCCCGCTTCCGGCCCCACCACGGTGCCCGCGACCAGCACGCCGGTCTTGGACCCGAGCTTCAGGTTCTCGCGGAAGGTCACGCTCATGCCCTGCCGTTTCAGGGCTTCCTTGGTCAGGCCCGACACCAACTGCCCGTAGGCCTCGGCCGGCATCTCGACGAAACTGATGGCCGCCGCCCTCTCCTGGTTTTCGAACCCGGAAAAGCGCTTCGAGGGCATCATGTCCTCAGGCGGCACGATGCCGATCCGAGAAGCGGGCGGAAATACCGGCTCGGCCGCGAGTGCCGCGTGAAAAGACAGGATGAAACCTAACGTTGCGGCAACAAAACCCTTCATAGGTCCCCTCCAAACATCTGTTCCATAAGGCTTAAAGCGGCTTCTCCACCTTGCGCAAGGTGAGATTGAGGCGTCCCCCCTGCGGCAGCAGGTCCGATGTGCCCGTCATGAGCCGGTCAATGCCATGATAAATCAGCCGTGCCGGCCCGCCGAACACGATGGCGTCGCCTGAGCGTAGTCTGATCGAGCGCGTCGGATCGTTGCGCTCCGGCCCGCCGTAACGAAAGAGGGCGGTGTCGCCGAGCGACAGGGAGACTACGGGCGCGTCGAATTCCATTTCGTCCTTGTCCTGATGCAACCCCATCCGCGCCGTGGGCTCGTAGAAATTGACGAGGCAGGCATCGGGCGGATGCGGATAACCGCTCAACTCTTCCCAGGCTTTGAGCACGCGCTCCGGCATGTCGGGCCAGGGCTTGCCGGTTTCGGGATGTGTCGGCTGATAGCGATAGCCGTCGATGTCGGACACCCAGCCCAGCCGGCCGCAATTGGTCATGCGCACGGAGAACGGCCTGCCGGTGCGGGGCATCGTCGGGCTGAAAAGCGGAGCCTCCCGGGTGATCTCACGCAGGGCCTGGAGCAGAGCCTCCTGCGCCGAGCGGTCGAGATAATCGGGATAGTAGATGAGGCCGGGAGCGAGGGTGACGCTGGTCATGGCCGGTATTCTAGCGAGCGGGCGGCGCAGGCATAGGCCGAGGGTTCCGAGAAACACCTCGAAGGGCGAGGCTTCCGATGCGCGCTGGCTTCGAGACGCCGCTTCGCGGCCCCTCAGGATGAGATGAGAAGTCAGATAAGGCGGAACTGAATTCGCAAGGAAGGCAAGAGACGGTCTCGTACTCTCCCCGCAAGGGGAGGGCGTCGGGGTCCTTATCCCAACTTTTTCCAGAAAACCGTCGTCGCGCAGAGCCGCCCATCCGGCCACATGGCGAAATCGGGAATGACGCCCGATTTCGTCCAACCCAACTTTTCATAAAGCTGCTCGGCGTCCGAGCCGGTGACGGTGTCGAGCGTCAGGAGCGACAGGCCGCGCGCCCGCGCCTCATCCTCCAGGGCCGCCAACAATCGCTGCGCCAATCCTTTCCGGCGCGCGCGGCGGTGGACCAGAAGCTTCTTCACGTCGCCGCGGTGGCGTTGGTTGCAGGGGCCATCGAGGCCGATTTGCACGGTGCCCGACAGGACCCCGTCCGCATACGCGCCGAAAAGAAGCGTCTTGCCTGCGGCGACGTTTTCGATCACGCCGTCCCACCAGGAGACCGCCTCCTCGACCGGGAAAGGCCACATGAAGCCCACCGAGGCTCCGCCCGCCACGCAATCGGCGAGCGTCTCGGCCAGGTTCATGCGCTCGCGCTCGGCCTGTTCCGCGTCGAGAAAGCGAATGTCGCTCACGCTTCGAGCACTTTCTTGCTGGCGACGGTGGTATCGTCCTTGAGTTCATAGACCAGCGGCACGCCGGTCGCGAGTTCCATGGACGGGATCGTGTCTGCGTTCAGGTGATCGAGCACCATCACGAGAGCACGCAGCGAGTTGCCGTGGGCCGCCACCAGAACGCGTTCGCCGCGCATCACGCGGGGCAGGATCTCGCTGACATAATAGGGCAGCACGCGGGCAACCGTGTCCTTCAGGCTCTCGCCGCCGGGAGGGGGCACGTCGTAGGAGCGGCGCCACAGATGGACCTGATCCTCGCCCCATTTGGCGCGGGCATCGTCCTTGTTGAGGCCGGACAGATCGCCGTAATCGCGCTCGTTCAGCGCCTGCTCCTTGATGGTCGTGAGGTTCGGCTGACCGATTTCGTCAAGGATCAACTGACAGGTGCGCTGGGCGCGGGAGAGATCAGAGGTGTAGGCCACATCGAACTGAATGCCGAGCGCCTTCAGGCGGCGGCCCGCCGCGCGCGCCTCTTCGACGCCGAGGTCGGTCAGGCCCGGGTCCTTCCAGCCGGTGAACAGGTTCTTGAGATTCCAGTCACTCTGGCCATGGCGGGCAAGGACGAGAAGGCGCTTCATCGTGTCAGGTCTCCAGTTGGATGGCGTAGTCTGATGAGTCAGAGGTTTTCCAGGCCGAGCACGTCGTCCATGCCGTAATAGCCCGGTTTCTTGTCGAAGGCCCAGAGCGCGGCCTTCACCGCGCCACGGGCGAAGATGCTGCGGTCTTCCGCGCGGTGGGACAATTCCAGGCGCTCGCCGAGGCCTGCGAACATCACTGTGTGTTCGCCCACGACCGTGCCGCCGCGAAGGGTCGCAAAGCCGATATCGCCGGGGTTTCTCACGCCGGTGTGCCCGTCGCGCGTGCGCACCGAGCGGTCCTTGAGCGAGATCTTGCGGCCCTGCGCCGCCGCCTCGCCGAGAAGAAGCGCGGTGCCGGAGGGGGCATCCACCTTCATGCGATGGTGCATCTCGAGAATTTCGATGTCGAAATCATCGCTCAACGTCGCCGCCACCTTGCGCACGAGGCCAGCCAAAAGGTTCACGCCGAGCGACATGTTGCCGGATTGGACGATGCGCGCATGCCGGGCCGCCGCTTCAAGCTTGGTGAAATCCTGATCCTGCAGGCCGGTGGTGCCGATTACATGCACGATGCGGGCTTGGGCTGCCAGCGCCGCAAAGGCGGTCGTCGCGGCGGGCGTGGTGAAATCGAGCACGCCGTCGGCCTTCGCGAAGACGGGCAGAGGATCGTCCGTCACCTTCACATCGAGGAGGCCGGTTCCGGCAAGCTGCCCCGCATCGTGCCCGAGCGCGTCGGAGCCTTTCTTCGCGATGGCGCCGACAAGGCGGCAGCCCTCGGCTTCGGCGATTGCCTTGATGAGCATGCGTCCCATGCGTCCGGCCGCACCAACCACGACGAGTCGCATTTCGCTCATGCCCGTTCTCCCGTTTTCGGTGTCAGGGTATAATGGCTTGAGCCACGGCTGAGAAGCGCAAGATTGGGACGCCCCCCTGCCTTAAGGAAAGGGGAGCGTCGCGGATACTAACCTGGCTGTGGCCCGTCATATCCCTCGATGACGATGATTTCCGCCACCGCGTGGCCATCGCGCTCGGCCTTCGCCGCCTTGTATTCGGGAGAATCCCAGCAGGCCAAAGCCGCCTCGTAGGAGGGGAACTCGATCACGACGTTGCGGGAGCGCGCGTCGCCCTCGACTGCCTTGAACGCGCCGCCGCGCACCAGGAAGCGCGCGCCGAACTTGGCGAAAGCGGGTCCGTTGGCCTTGACGTAGTTCTGGTAGGCTTCCGGGCTGGTGACATCGACGCGGCCGATCCAGTACCCCTTCGCCATTATTCCGCGCCTTCGACGAGAACGAATTCGGCAATGCAAGCGCCATCGCGCTTGGCCTTGGCCGCCTGATATTCGGGAGAGTTGTAATAGGTCCGGGCCGCGTCCATCGATTCGAACTCGATCACCACGTTGCGCGGACGCGCTTCACCTTCGAGCGCCTCATAAGCGCCGCCGCGAGCCAACGGCCGGCCGTTGTACTTGCGGATCGCCTCCGTCGCGCCTTTCGCATATTCCGCATAGGCTTCGGGGTTCGTGACGGTGACGCGGGCGATGACATAGGCCTTAGGCATCTAAACTCTCCTCGATCAACGAAAGCCAGGAATTGGCTTGCGCTGTCATGCAGCTGTGATGGTCGCAACTTATCGAAATTTTCGCCCCAACAAAGGATTTTTCGATGATCAGGACTCTCAAGGCGGCATGTCTTGGCCTTCTCGCGCTCACGTCCCCGACCCTCGCGGCGGGGCCGAACGCCTTCGAATTCGTTGCGCTCGGCGACATGCCCTACAACATCCCGAAGGATTACGAGAAATTCGACCGCTTGATCGCCGCGATCAACAAGATCGGCCCGGCGTTCTCGATTCATATCGGCGATATCAAGTCCGGTTCGTCACTCTGCACGACCGAGAATTTCCAGAAGGTGTTCAACCAATTCGCCACCTTCGAGGGGCCGCTCGTCTACACGCCGGGCGACAATGAATGGACCGATTGCCACCGCGACGCCGCGGGCAAGTTCGACCCGCTGGAACGCCTCTCGGTCATCCGCTCGATGTTCTATCCGAAGCCGGACCAGTCGCTCGGCCGCAAGCCGATGCCGGTGGAAAGCCAGGCGCTTGCGATGCCGGAGCACAAGACCTTCGTCGAGAACGCCCGCTTCGAGAAGAACGGCGTGATGTTCGTGACGCTGCACATCGTCGGCTCGAACAACAATTTCGAACCCCTCAATCCCAAAACGGCGCTGGAATATTTCGAGCGCGACAGGGCCAACATCGCCTGGCTCGACGACAGCGTGAAGAAGGCAAGCGAGCGCGGCCTGAAAGCCATGGTCATCGGCTTCCAGGCGAACCCCTACGACATCCGCCAGAAGACGGGTGGACTGCCGGTCGCTTCGGCCTTCGTCAACACCCTCAAGGGAATCGAACGCGCCGCGAAGATCCTGAACCGTCCGATCCTCGTGATCGAGGGCGATGAGCATGTCTTCGAATACGTGCCGATGCAAAATGCCGAGTTCAAACCCATCCCGGGCGTCATGCGCCTTCAGGTCATGGGCGCGGATCAGGTTCAGGCTGTGCGGGTTACGGTCGATCCGGATGATCCGGCGGTGTTCGGCATACAGCCGCTGATGGTTCGCGAAAACCTCGCGAACTGATCCCGCCGATAAGGCGTGAGCCGGAGTGGCCTTGAGCGGTCGCTCCGGCTTTCCTTTTCGCGATGCCGCTTTCGAATGGGATCTCGCTGTCCGTGGTATCGGGCTCGATCACGAGGTCCTAGGCGAGGGCTGCGGCCATCTCCGCAACGATTGCCTGTGCGGCCGCGCGCGGATCGGCGGCCTTCACGATAGGGCGGGCGACGACGAGATGGGATGAGCCGAGACGCAGCGCCTCCCCCGGGGTGACGATGCGTTTCTGATCGCCCGCTTCCGACCCGGCAGGGCGGATGCCCGGCGTCACGATGAGCCGGTCGGGGCCGACGATGGCGCGCACGCGCGCCGCTTCCGGCGCGGCGCAGACGATGCCGTCAATGCCGATGTCGCGGGCCTGAGCTGCCCGCTTGGCGACGAGGTCCGCCGCCGGAACGGGTGCGTAGCCTGCTTCGATCAGGTCCTGATCGTCGTAAGACGTGAGCACGGTCACGGCCAGAATTTTCAGGTCCGATCCGGCCTTGCCCGCCACGGCGGCGCGCATGGTCTGCGGATAGGCATGGACGGTGAGAAGCGTTGCCCCAAGCCGCGCGATGGAGCGCACGCCTTCTTCGACCGTGTTGCCGATGTCGTGGAGCTTGAGGTCGAGAAAGACCTTCTTGCCTTGAGCGATCAGCTCCTGCACGAATGCGAAACCGCCTGCATAGGCAAGCTGATAGCCGATCTTGTAGAAAGTCCCGGCGTCGCCGATGCGCTGGACGATGGCGCGCGCCTCCTCGACGGAGGGCACATCGAGCCCAATGATGAGCCGGTCGCGAATGTCCCCTACCGGAATGGAATCCGTCGACAGGGGCATCGTTGGGCTCATGGGGTCGTTGCCTTGTTGTAGACCCACACGCGGGCCGGGGGGAGGTTGCGCCAGATGCGGTTGGAGGCGCGGGTCTTGTAGGCTTGCGAGCGCGACGGGATCGGCGGCACGACCGCATAGGTGAACTGGATGAACGGCGCTTCCGCTTGCATCATCCCTTGCGCGGTTTCCAAGAGGTCGAGGCGCTGGTCCATGGGCTTGGTGAACAGCGGGAGGCTCGACACGGTCGCCGCCGCGGGCTCGCTCAAGACGCCTGCCAGCGTCTCCTCAAGATCGTACGCGTCGCCCTGGATGATGGTCGCCTTCGGGAAGCGACGTTTCAGGAGTTGGCAGAATTCGGGGCTGTATTCGATGAGGACCAGTCGATCCTGAGCCACGCCGCGCCGGATCAGGGCATCCGTCACCGGTCCGGTGCCGGGCCCGAGCTCGATCACGGGGCCGGGAATGCGCGGATCCACATAAGATGCCATGGTCCGAGCAAGCGCCTTGCCGGAGGGCATGACCGCGCCGACGACCAGCGGCCGTTCCAGCCAGGATCTTAGGAAGCGGGCCTCGTCCTCGAAGCGGTCCTTGCGGAGGGGCAATTTCCGGGGCGTAGGCCGTTGAAACGACTGAAGCACTGAGAGGACCCCTCGCTCGGGCGGATCACATCGGTTGTTTAGAACATGATTCAGAAAAGTGGAATCGGGTTCCCTGATAAAATCATGCGGCAGCAAGAGGTTAGAGTCTGATCACGGTTCATGAGAGCCATGATCAGATTCTAGAACTCTAGGAAAACGACCGTCAAGTTAAGCGGATCCACTGAACCCATCGAGAAATTCGCGGAAGCGCGAGAAAAAGCCCGAACTTTCCGGGTGATTTTCCTTGGAACACTCCTGGTCGAACTCCATCAGCAGCTCGCGCTGACGCTTCGAGAGTTTTTGTGGGGTTTCCACAACAACCTGAATGTAGAGGTCGCCCACATCCCGCGACCGCAGCACGGGCATGCCCTTGCCCCTGAGGCGGAACTGCTTGCCGGACTGGGTGCCGTCGGGGACCTTCACTTGGGCTTCCGTACCGCTCAAGGTCGGCACGTTGAGCTCGCCGCCAAGCGCGGCCGTGACCATCGAAATCGGCACGCGGCAGAACAGGTCGGCCCCGTCGCGCTGGAAGAACGGATGCGTTTTGAGCGACAGGAAAATGTAGAGATCGCCCGCCGGTCCGCCGCGCAGGCCCGCCTCGCCCTCGCCCGAAAGGCGGATGCGGGTGCCGTCCTCGACGCCTGCCGGGATGTTGACCGAGAGCGTGCGCTCGCGCGTGACCCGGCCCGCGCCGCCGCAATCGGCGCAAGGATCGTCGATGGTCTCGCCACGTCCGTGGCAATTCGGGCAGGTACGCTCGATCGAGAAGAAACCTTGCG
Source organism: Microvirga alba (assembly GCF_015694465.1). Classification (GTDB taxonomy): domain Bacteria; phylum Pseudomonadota; class Alphaproteobacteria; order Rhizobiales; family Beijerinckiaceae; genus Microvirga; species Microvirga alba. The sequence goes on along the minus strand of NZ_JADQDO010000004.1, from coordinate 108,220 downwards.
TCGCCCGCACCCGACCCGCGCCGCCGCAGGTGGGGCAGGTCTTGGGCTTGGACCCCGCCTTCGCGCCGCTGCCCGAGCAGGATTCGCAGGTGATCGAGGTCGGAATCTTGAGTTCGGCCGTCTTGCCGTTGAAAGCCTCATCGAGGCTGATTTCGAGGTTATAGCGCATATCCGCGCCGCGTTCGCGGCCGCTCGCGCCGTGTCCGCCGCCGCCGCGTCCACCACGTCCCTCGCCGAAGAAATTCTCGAAGATGTCCGACATGAAGTCGGAGAAGTCATTGCCGAAGCCGGGGCCGCCCGCGCCAGCGCCACCATTGGCGAAGGCCGCATGGCCGTAGCGGTCATAGGCTGCGCGCTTCTGGCCGTCCGAGAGCGTCTGATACGCCTCGTTGATTTCCTTGAACTTGACCTCCGCCTCGTGATCCCCCGGGTTGCGGTCCGGGTGGAACTGCATCGCGAGCTTCCGGAAGGCGGATTTCATCTCAACTTCGGTCGCGGTCTTGGTAACCCCGAGGACCTCGTAGTAGTCGCGTTTAGACATCTCGTCTTCGCCCCTCTGCCCGGTGCGTGTCATCCCCGGCGAGCGAAGCGAGGGAAGGGGACCCATGAGCGGCTATGGCTGATGGACCCCTTCCCCTTCGGCGGCTTGCGCCGCCTCCGGCCGGGAATGGCAGGGGCGTGTTTATGCCCGTTTCTTCTTGTCGTCGTCGCTGACTTCCTGGAAGTCGGCGTCGATGACGTCGTCCTTCTTGGGCTCTTCGCCGGCGTGCTCGCCGCCGTCGCCAGCCGCTTGCGAAGCCTGGTACATGGCTTCTCCAAGCTTCATGGAAGCCTGCATCAGGTCCGTGGTGCGGGCCTTGACCGTCTCGGCATCCTCGCCGGCGAGAGCCTGCTTCAGCGCGTCGATGGCTGTCTCGATGCCCTGCTTGTCGGCCTCCGAGACCTTGTCGCCGTAATCCTTGAGCGACTTCTCGGTCGTGTGAACAAGGCTTTCGCCCTGGTTCTTGGCCTCGACCAGCTCGCGGCGCTTCTTGTCCTCGGTGGCGTGTGCCTCGGCGTCCTTCACCATCTTGTCGATGTCACCTTCCGAGAGGCCGCCCGAGGCCTGGATGCGGATCTGCTGCTCCTTGGCCGTCGCCTTGTCCTTCGCAGTGACGTTGACGATGCCGTTGGCGTCGATGTCGAAGGTCACCTCGATCTGCGGCATGCCGCGCGGGGCCGGCGGAATGCCCATCAGGTCGAACTGGCCGAGCATCTTGTTGTCCGCCGCCATTTCGCGCTCGCCCTGGAAGACGCGGATGGTGACCGCGTTCTGGTTGTCTTCCGCAGTCGAGAATACCTGGCTCTTCTTGGTCGGGATCGTCGTGTTGCGCTCGATGAGGCGGGTAAACACGCCGCCGAGCGTCTCGATGCCGAGCGAGAGCGGGGTCACATCGAGAAGCAGCACGTCCTTGACGTCGCCCTGGAGCACGCCAGCCTGGACCGCGGCGCCGATGGCGACCACTTCGTCCGGGTTCACGCCTTTATGGGGCTCCTTGCCGAAGAACGCCTTCACGACTTCCTGGATCTTCGGCATGCGGGTCATGCCGCCGACGAGAACCACTTCGTCGATCTCACCGGCGGAGAGGCCGGCATCCTTCAACGCCTTGCGGCAGGGCTCGATGGTCTTCTGCACCAGGTCGTCGACGAGCGACTCGAACTTGGCGCGCGAAAGCTTGAGCGCGAGGTGCTTCGGACCGGATGCATCCGCCGTGATATAGGGCAGGTTGATTTCGGTCTGCTGCGCCGAGGACAGCTCGATCTTGGCCTTTTCCGCCGCCTCTTTCAGGCGTTGGAGAGCGAGCTTGTCCTTGGTCAGGTCGATGCCCTGTTCCTTCTTGAACTCGGCCGCGAGGTACTCGACGAGACGCATGTCGAAGTCTTCACCGCCGAGGAAGGTATCGCCGTTGGTGGACTTCACTTCGAATACGCCGTCGCCGATCTCGAGGATCGAGACGTCGAAGGTGCCGCCGCCGAGGTCGTAGACCGCAATCGTGCCGTGCTGCTTCTTCTCGAGGCCGTAGGCGAGCGCTGCCGCCGTGGGCTCGTTGATGATGCGCAGCACCTCGAGACCGGCGATTTTGCCGGCGTCCTTGGTAGCCTGACGCTGGGCGTCGTTGAAATAGGCCGGAACCGTGATGACCGCCTGGGTCACCGTCTGGCCGAGATAGGCCTCGGCGGTTTCCTTCATCTTCTGCAGGGTGAAGGCGGAGATCTGCGACGGCGAATACTGCTTGCCGTCAGCCTCGACCCACGCATCGCCGTTCGCGCCCTTGATGATGTGGTAGGGGACGAGGCCCATGTCCTTCTTGGTCATGGGGTCGTCGAAGGTGCGCCCGATCAGGCGTTTGATGGCAAAGAAGGTGCGCTCGGGATTCGTGACCGCCTGGCGCTTGGCCGGCTGGCCGACGAGGCGCTCGCCTTCGTCCGTGAAGGCCACGATGGACGGAGTCGTCCGCGCGCCTTCCGCGTTCTCGATAACTTTGGGCTGCGTGCCTTCCATAACGGCGACGCAGGAGTTGGTGGTGCCGAGGTCGATACCAATAACCTTACCCATGGCGGGATCCCTCACTTTCAAGCAGACCGCCGCGCCCCGAAGCGGCACGGCCCATGGCTTATGTTGACGAAATGGCAAGGCCCGCTTCTTGAGGAGGCGTTCCCTGCTCTGGCGCTGATATAAGAAGGGGTTTGAAACGCCGCAAGACAATGATGAGACCTTGTGCGTCTCAATCCGTCGGCGGCCGCCCCTGGGGGCGTTTCCTGCCACGAGCGGGAACGGCTGAAAAGAGGCTATTTTGGTCTGGCGCCTGTCTCGGCGAGGCAGATGGCGCCTCGCCGGTCGTAAAAAAAACGTTCGGGCGTCAATTCTTGCTCATCGCCCCGGCTTCCCAGCCCAGAATCGCCTGCTTGCGAGTCAAACCCCAATGATAGCCGGTCAAAGCGCCAGAGCGCCCGAGCACCCGGTGGCAGGGCACCACGAACGAAACCGGGTTTTTCCCCACCGCCGCTCCGACCGCGCGGGCTGCGGAGGGTTTGCCGATATGGCGCGCGATGTCCGAATAGGTCGTGGCGCGGTCGCGCGGAATGCGCAAAAGCGTCTCCCAGACCCGGACCTCGAAATCCGTCCCGATCAGCACGACCCGCAGGGGCTGTTCCTCCTGCCACTGGGCCGGGTTGAAAATACGCCGGGCCAGCGGCGCGGTCGCCTTCGTGTCCTCGATATACTCGGCCCTGGGCCAGCGGCGGGTCATGTCCGCCAGCGCCGCCGCCCGGTCGCCATCGTCCACGAAGCCGAGGCCCGCGAGCCCGCGCTCGGTTGCGATCAACACCGCCTCGCCGAAGGGGGAGGGGTGAAAGCCGAATCGCATGGTCAGGCCCACGCCGCCGGTCTTGTAGTCGCCGGGCGTCATGGCCTCATGGGTCACGAAAAGATCGTGCAGCCGCGCCGGTCCCGACAGCCCGACCTCGTAGGTGGCGTCGAGCACGCTCGCCGATGAGGCGAGCAGCGCCTTGGCGTTGTCGAGGGTGATGGCCTGGAGGAAAGCCTTTGGCGACAACCCCGCCCAGCGCCTGAAGAGGTGATGCACATGGGTCGTCGAGAGGCCGACATGGTCGGCAATGGCCTCAAGGGAGGGCTGCTCGCGCCAGCGCTCGGAGATGTAGGCGATGATGCGCCGCACGCGCTCATAATCCGCGTTCGGCTCATCCCGCATCGCGAGTGCGCCGGGTTCGATGGTGATGTCGCGCAAGGTATCGAGCATGGGCGTGATCCTTTTGGGGCCGATTTTAACCCCATCGAGAACGGAGCACACCCGTTTCCTGTGGTGGCTGTCATCCCCGACGAGCCGTAGGCGAGGGAAGGGGATCCATCAGCCCCAGAAAATCACCGGCGCGCCTTTTCCTCCTCCTTGTGGGGAGGGCGGGGTCTCAATAGCCGCGCTTCACGTTGGACAGGGCACGTCCGAAGGCCTCGGCCAGGCTTTCCCGCTCGGGCGGGGAAAGGTCATGGGCGATCACCACCTGTTCGCCGCGGGATTGAAGAGTCAATTCCTGCACGCCGAACTCATCATCGACCTCGCGATCGAGGCGGGTCCAGAGTGGGTTGAAGCGCCACTCCCGCACCTCGCCGCGATGGCTGATCTTGCGCAGAAGCAGCCGCACCGGGGTCAATTCGAGCAATTCGAAGGATTGGCCATGCCGGTAGTTGATGCGAAACGCGATGTAGAGCCCGAGGAAATCAAGGCCGAAGAAACCGACCACCGGCCAGGAGCCGAGAATGATAAAAGGCAGGCTCGCGACGATGGAGGTCAGGCACAAGAGAATCATGACGATTCTGAAGCCCATGGGCCCGAGCGAACGATGCGGCCGGATCACCGCCGAGAAGACCGGCTGGTCCATCTCGAACTGCTCCATGTCGTCGAATGTCGCTTTGCCGCTGACCATGCCGGAATTATAACGCAATCATGTCCGATCTGAAGCCGTCATCCCGCCGCAAGGCAAAGCCGCAAATCACTGCCTCTCTATCGCCCAAGCCTGCGCGACAGCCAAAGCCAGTGGACAAGGCGACCGTTCTGGAAATCTTTCGCCGGTTCGAGGCCGCCAATCCCCACCCCGAGGGCGAGCTTGAATATGTCAATTCCTATACGTTGCTCGTCGCCGTGCTGCTCTCCGCGCAATCGACCGATGTGGGCGTGAACAAGGCGACACGCGCCCTCTTTCCCATCGCCGATACACCGGAAAAGATGCTGGCGCTCGGCGAGGAGGGCGTGCGCGAGCGGGTCAAGACGCTCAACTATTTCAACACCAAGGCGAAGAACGTCATCGCCATGTCAAAGCGTCTGGTGGAGGAGTTCGGCGGCGAAGTGCCGCGCTCGATGGAGGCGCTCACCACCTTGCCCGGTGTCGGACGGAAGACCGCGAGCGTCGTCATGAACATCGCGTTCCGGATCCCGCACATTGCCGTCGATACGCATATCTTCCGCGTCGCCAACCGCATTCCGTTCGTCAACACCAAGACGCCGCTGGAGACGCAGGGGCCGCTGGAAAAGCTGGTGCCGGATGAATTCAAGCTCCACGCCCATCACTGGCTGATCCTGCACGGGCGCTATATCTGCAAGGCTCGCGTTCCGGAATGCGCGCGCTGCCTCATCAACGATCTTTGCCGCTATCCGGCCAAAACCCTTTGAGGGCTCACCCGAAGACGATCAGCCCCGCGAGGCCCGCCGCGCCGACGATGATGCGCCACCACGCGAACAGCGCGAAGCCGTGGCGGGAGATGTAGTCGAGGAAGGTTTTCACGACGAGCAAGGCCGATACGAAAGCGGCGATGAAGCCGATAACGATGAGGAGGCCGTCGTTGGCTGACAGATTTTTGTAGTTCTTCAGAAGATCGTAGGCGAAGGCCCCGGTCATGGTCGGCATGGCGAGGAAGAACGAAAACTCCGCCGCTGCGCGCTTGTCAGCGCCGAGCAGCATGGCCCCCACGATCGTCGCGCCGGAGCGAGACACGCCGGGCACCATGGCAAGGCACTGCATGAAACCGATCTTGAGATACATCGGCAGCGGGAAACGGGTCGCGTCGTGCTTCGTCGGCTGAAGCGGAAGGGCATCGATCAACAGGAGCACGAAGCCGCCCGCGATCAGCGTCATGCAGACAATCCAGGGATTGAAGAGCACGTCCTTGATAAAGCCGTGCAGAGCCGCGCCGATGATCGCCGCGGGCAGGAAGGCGAGAAGGACGCCGATGACGAAACGTCGCGCGCCCGGATCGTAGGGGAGGGCTTTGGCGATGTCCAAGAGCCGGTGAAAATAGACCGACAGGATCGCCAGGATCGCGCCGAGCTGGATCAGGACCTCGAAGGTCTTGCCGGTCGATTCGAAACCTAGGAAATGGCCGACGAGGAGGAGATGGCCCGTCGAGGAGACCGGCAGGAACTCGGTCAGGCCTTCGATCAGGCCGAGAAAAAGCGCCTCGATAATTTGCGACATCGTCAAAATCCCAAAATCCGGGCCAGATGGAGGGCGTTCCGCCAGCCTGTCAAGGTGACTTGCGCGTCGCGCGCAACCGCCTTGCACTCACGCAATCAGATTCACCAAAAATCCTTACCGACCCTTAACGAAACCCGGCCTTATTCTCGCCGCCTGTTTCGCGTCAGACACGCTCATGGCCATCCTTCATTCGTATCCTTTTTGCCCGCATTCGCGGTTCGCGCGCTTGGTTTTGGCCGAGTTGGGCCTTGAGCCGGACTTCGTCGAAGAAAAGCCGTGGGAGCGCCGCCTTCCCTTCCTGGAGCTCGATCCGGCAGGCAATCTGCCCCTGTTCATCGACGATGAGGGGCTTGCTGTTCCGGGTGCCCGGATTCTTGCGGAATATCTCGACGAGACCCGGGACGAGAGCCTGGGGGACCGCCGCTTCCTGCCTCAGGACCTGGCGCAACGGGTCGAGGTGCGTCGCCTGCTCGACTGGTTCCTGGTGAAATTCCATCAGGAAGTGTCGGATTATCTGGCGACCGAAAAGATCTACAAGCGCTTCATGCCCTCCGACATCGGGGGCGGTCCGCCGGATATGGGGGCGATTCGCGCCGCGCGGGCCAATGTGCGATATCACCTGAAATATATCGGCTTCCTGATTGCGAAGCGGAACTGGCTCGCGGGCGACCAGATGACCTATGCGGATCTGGCGGCGGCGGCCCATCTGTCGGTAGTGGATTATCTCGGCGACGTGCCATGGGACGAGGACGAAACAGCGAGGCATTGGTACGCCAGGATCAAATCCCGGCCGTCCTTTCGCGCGCTCCTGGCGGACCGGGTGCCGGGCATGGCTCCGGCGGACCACTACGACAATCTGGATTTTTGAACGGCGAGGCGCTGAAGAGCGCGTTCGTGACCCGCGCCAAAGGGCTGGGCTTCGACGTCGTCCGGGTCGCCAAGCCCGACGCGATCCCGCTCGCGCCTGAGCGGTTGAAATACTGGCTGGGCCAAGGCCATCACGGTTCCATGGAATGGATGGCCGAAACCGCCGAGCGCCGCGCCGATCCCCGAACCCTCTGGCCCGAGGTGCGCAGCATCCTCCTGCTCGGCCTCAATTACGGCCCGACGGGCGATCCGCTGGCGACGCTCGCTGTGAAGGATCGGGCTTCGATCTCCGTCTATGCCCGCAACCGGGATTATCACGACGTCATCAAGGGCAAGCTGAAAGAGGTCGCGGGCTTCCTCGCCGCCAGGGGCGGGTCGGACGTGAAGGTGTTCGTCGATACCGCGCCGGTGATGGAAAAGGCCCTCGCCGAAGCGGCCGGGCTCGGCTGGCAGGGCAAACACACCGTCATCGTGTCGCGCGAGTTCGGCAATTGGCTGTTCCTGGGCGCGATCTTCACCACGGCGGAACTGCCGGCCGACGCACCGGAGCGCGATCATTGCGGCTCCTGCCGCCGCTGCCTCGATATCTGTCCGACGAACGCGTTTCCGGCCCCCTACCAGCTCGATGCGCGCCGCTGCATCTCGTACCTGACGATCGAGCATAAGGGACACATTCCGTCGGATCTGCGAGAGGGCATTGGCAACAGGATCTTCGGTTGCGACGATTGCCTTGCCGTCTGCCCCTGGAACAAGTTCGCGAAAGCGGGACGTGAAGCGCGGTTGATGCAGCGTGACGATCTTACGGCATTGCCGCTGGCCGAACTCGCCCGCCTCGACGATCCGACGTTCCGCATCACTTTCGCGGGGACCCCGATCAAGCGCACGGGGCGGGATCGCTTCATCCGCAATGTGCTCATCGCTATCGGCAATTCCGGCGATCCGGGCTTGGCCGAAGAGGCTGTGCGCCTTCTCGATGATTCCTCGCCTTTGGTGCGCGCCATGGCCGTCTGGGCGACGGCACGACTCCTTCCGTCGGAGATGGTGGCCGATCAGGCCGAGAGACGCCTGGACGATGAGGCTGATCCGGAGGTGCGCGCAGAATGGGCCCGCGCGGTGGAAGGGAAATTCCTCCGGAACGCGTCCCCGGCCGGGGAATACGCTTAGGCCGCGTGACGGTTTGCCGTCGAGCCGAAATGGTCGATGTAGCGTGGATTGATGGCCGAGACCGGCAGGATCACGAGCACGTCCGTGGTTCCGAACTGATGGTCGATGACCGCGCCGCGACCAAACGTGGCTCCGAGGCGCAGGTAACCCTTGATCAAGGGCGGCAGCGCACGGAGCGCCTCCTTCGGATCGACGGCCTCCTTTGCCAGAAGGTCCATGGAGGTGAACCGCTCGGAAAGCGCGCCTGCCCCCCATTCAGCGGGTGCAGCGGCGTAGTGGTGCAGGAAGCTCAAAGGCAGGGCGAGCTTTTGCGGGTCGGTGCCTTCCAGGCTGGCGCAACCGATCATCACATCGATGCGGTGGTGGAGCACATAGGCCCAGATCCCGTGCCAGAGCAGCTCGACCGTACGCTTGTTGCGGTAGGGCTGGAGCACGCAGGAGCGGCCCAGCTCCAGGAACCGCAGGTTGGGATGGGCCTCGATCAGCGGAGCGATGTCGTATTCGCCCGACGTGTAGAAACCCGAATGACGATCCGCCACTTCCTGGCGCAGCAGTCGATAGGTGCCGACCACCTTGGGCTTCGGCTGGCGGAAAGGCTTGGCCTTCACGTCATGGTCGAGGACGAGGAGGTGATCGCAAAGCGCGTCGTATTCATCCACGTCGCGACGGGAAAGGAGGGACGCACCGTTGGGAGCCGCCGACATCTCCTTATAGAAGACCTTGAAGCGCAGCTTCTGGGCGCGTCGGATCTCCTTGGTGGTGGTCGCCAGGCGCACTTCGAGGGAGCCGATGCGACCCAGGACCGGATCGAGGTTGCCGTGATGCCGAACCGTCTTGGAGAGACCGGGTATGAACTTGGTCATGCCCTTGGGCGAAATGAGCGGGTTGGTGAAAGGCGCGACGGCAGCCGCCGACTTTGCGGCCGCGCTCGTCGATGGTGTGGGAATCATCAAAGCCTCGTTGGGACGCGGTCCAAGTCTTGGTATCGGGCTGGATTTCGGGCCAGCCGCCTTGCGTCGTGACATAAAGCTCATTTCGAACGGTTTTGTGACAAGAAATATCGAGGTGAAAAGCCGGCTTATCAAGATTTTTCGTAATCTATTTCCCAGTCTAGGCCGCTGCGGGGCGCCGATCTCCATGAGCGCGGTAGGATAAAGCTTCTGCTAAGTGGATGCGCCTAATCCGTTCTTCCCCATCCAGGTCGGCAAGGGTACGGGCCACCTTCAGAACGCGGTGGAAACCTCGCGCCGAGAGCCGCATGGCGTTCGCCGCATCGCGAATCAGCGCCAACCCGTCCGAATCAGGTTGCGCCACCTCCTCCAGGAGCGGTGCCGGGCAGGCCGCGTTGGTGGAGATGCCGTCGAGATTGAGCGCGGCATAACGGTTGGCCTGGATCCGCCGCGCCTGAGCGACCCGCGCGGCGACCTCCGCCGAACCCTCAAGCGGCCGCGGCAGGATCAGATCGGCTGCCGTGACCGCCGGCACCTCGATGACGAGATCGACGCGGTCGAGGAGAGGGCCGGATAGCCGGGCCTGATATTGCGCGACGCAACGCTCATTGGGCTGGCGACGGCAGACGTAGCCCGGCTCTGTCGCCTGCCCGCACCGGCAAGGATTCATGGCGGCCACGAGCTGAAACCGGGCCGGGTAGGTGACGCGATGATTCGCACGGGCGATGAGAATTTCCCCCGCCTCCAGCGGTTGCCTCAAGGAATCGAGGACCTGAGGCTGGAATTCCGGTAGCTCATCGAGGAAGAGAACGCCGTGATGGGCGAGCGATGCCTCACCAGGGCGCGCATTCAAACCTCCTCCCACAAGCGCCGCCATCGAGGCGGAGTGGTGAGGGGCCCTGAAGGGACGGCGGTCGGACAGAGCGCCATTTGCCAGAAGTCCAGCCACGGACTGGATCATCGACACCTCGAGCAATTCGCGCGGCGAAAGCGGCGGCAGAATCGAGGGAAGGCGCTGAGCCAGCATGGACTTGCCGGCCCCCGGGGGGCCGTTCATCAAGAGGTTGTGCGCGCCTGCGGCGGCGATTTCCAGGGTTCTCTTGGCGCTTTCCTGGCCCTTGATGTCTCGCAAGTCAGGCAGGGAGCCGGAAAGCGGCATGATCGCCGGTTCAGGTCGGGCCATGACCTGCGTGCCCTTGAAATGATTGGCAAGCTGCACGAGCGAGCGCGGAGCGAGAATCTCGATGTCGCTCGAGGCCCAGGCGGCTTCGGGACCGCAGGCCTCAGGGCAGATCAGTCCGTGCTGACGGTCGAAGGCCGCCATGGCCGCCGGGAGGACGCCCGCCACCGAGGTGATCGAGCCATCGAGCGCCAGTTCCCCCAGGACGGTGAAACCATTGAGGGCGTCGCCCGGGATTGCGCCGATGGCGGCCATGACGCCCAGCGCGATGGGCAGATCGTAGTGGCTTCCTTCCTTCGGAAGGTCTGCCGGCGCGAGGTTGACGGTGATGCGTTTCGCAGGGAGAGCCAAACCGGAGGCGATCAAAGCCGAGCGAACCCGCTCCCGGGATTCGGCCACCGCCTTATCGGGCAGGCCGACGATCATGAAGGCAACCGTACCGGGCGAGATCTGGACCTGCACATCGACCGCCCGCGCTTCGATTCCCTCGAAGGCGACCGTTGGAACGCGCATGACCATCAGGCTCGACCTCCGCAGCAAAGGTCGGATTTTAGCGCGGCGGAATGTAATGCGATAGTGTTGCTTTTATCCGCAGGCGCTGCGCAAAGCGCGGCCAGGTCTTCGCCCTAAAAGCGATCGATCCGCTTGCTGCGGGAGGACAGGGGCCGGCGGATGAGGTATGATGCCGGCCTCGCAACAAGACCAAGACAAGACACATTGGACGAGACACTTGCCGTCAGCCCCGGGGGCGACAAGGGAGAGTGTCGTGATGCGTTGGCAACCAGATCCGAGTTTCTATCCATCGCCCCGTCTGGCCGAAAAGGCTCCGCCCGAGACCCTGGCCTATGTGGCCATGGTCGACCCGGACCAGCGGCAGCCCGATGGCATTGCAGTCGTCGACCTGGATCCGACTTCCTCGTCCTATGCGCAGATTGTCGGGACCGTCGCAATGCCCAATGTGGGCGACGAGCTGCACCATTTCGGGTGGAACGCTTGCTCGTCGTGCCTCTGTCCCAACATGCCTCATCCGCATGTGGAGCGGCGCTATCTTGTCGTGCCGGGCTTACGCTCGTCGCGCATTCATATTCTCGACACCAAGCCCGACCCGCGCCATCCGAAGATCGTCAAGGTGATTGAGCCCGAGGTGATCGCAGAAAGGACGGGCTATACGAGGCCTCATACGGTTCATTGCGGGCCCGAGGGCATCTACGTCACCGCACTGGGTAACGTGGAGGGCAAGGCGCCCGGAGGCATTTTCGTCATGGACCACGAGACCTTCGAGCCGCTCGGGCGCTGGGAGGTCGATAGAGGTTCGCAGCGCCTCGCCTATGACGGCTGGTGGCATCTTGGCTACGACACACTGGTGACAAGCGAATGGGGAACGCCCGACACCTTTGAGAACGGTCTGGTTCCGGAGATCCTCCTCGGCTCGCGGTATGGCCGGCGCATGCATTTCTGGGACCTCTTGAAGCGCAAGCATCTGCAAGAGATCGATTTCGGCGAGGAGCATCAGCTCGTCTTCGAGCTGAGGCCGGCGCACGATCCGACCAAAGCCTACGGATTCGTCAATTGCGTCATCAGCCTCAAGGATCTCTCCTCCTCCATCTGGACCTGGTATCGCGAGGGCGATCATTGGGCCGTCAGGAAGATCATCACCATCCCCGCCGAGCCTGCGAACCCGGACGATCTGCCCGATATCCTCAAAGGTTTCGCGGCTGTTCCACCCTTTGTCACGGATATCGACCTCTCGCTGGACGACCGATTTCTCTATGTCTCCTGCTGGGGCACGGGCGATCTCCAGCAATACGACGTCTCCGATCCCTTCAATCCGAAACTCACCGGCAAGGTGCGGATCGGCGGGGTGGTGTCCCGCGCCACTCATCCCAAAGCCACCAATGGGCACCTGACGGGCGGGCCGCAGATGGTCGAAATCAGTCGGGATGGCAGGCGGGTTTATTTCACCAATTCGCTCTACGGCGCGATCGACCCGCAACTCTATCATCGGGGATTCGAGGGCTGGATGGTGAAGCTGAACGCGGATCCGGAGGGCGGCCTCTCGCTCGATGAGGATTTCTTTATCGACTGGCCGAAGGGGCACCGGCCGCACCAGATCAGACTCGAAGGCGGCGACTGCTCATCCGACTCCTATTGCTATCCTTGATGGGTGTCCGGCACCCATCAAGCGAATGGGAATGAACACGATGTCATCCACTCTCTGGCCCTGGCTGACGCTCGCGGGCCTCGGCGCGTTTCATGGACTGAATCCCGCCATGGGATGGCTGTTCGCTGTCGCGTTGGGCCTTCACCGGCAAAGCCGCGGCATCGTGCTTCTGGCGCTTGCTCCGATCGCTCTCGGCCATGCCGCGGCGGTCGGCGTCGTTCTCGTGGCCGCGGTGGCGTTCGGAGCGGTTCTCGATGTGACACTCCTCACGCGCGGGGCCGGAATATGCCTCGTGATCTGGGCCGTGGGACATGCTGTCCTCGGCCATCGCGGACGCCTCCGCATCGGGATGCAAACCGGCCTGATCGGTCTGGCGTTATGGTCGTGCATGATGGCCGGCGCGCACGGAGCCGGCCTCATGCTCGTCCCGGCGATGCTCTCGATATGCGTCTCGTCCGGCGCCGCCGGGGAACTGGGCGCGAGCACCTCGATCCCGATTTCGATTGCAGCGCTTGCCGTGCACACGGGCGCGATGCTCGCGACGATCGGGGCCGTCAGTCTGATCGTCTATAGCCGGGGGCTCGCATTTCTGCGGCGCGGCTGGATCAACCTCGACGTTCTCTGGAGCGGGACCCTGGCGGCAGGCGGCATTTTTCTCCTGGCGCAGTGATCCGTCAGCCCTGCGCCTTCAGGCGATAGAGCGCATCCAGCGCCTCGCGCGGGGTCATCTGATCGGGGTCGATGGTGGCGAGGGCCTCCCGCAGAAGATCCGGCTTTGCCTGTCGAACGGGCTCTGCCCTTACAGGAACCGCGAACAGGGGCAGATCGTCCACGAGCGCTCGCTTGGGGCTTTCCCGATCCGATTTTTCAAGCTCGCTCAGGATCGCCTTGGCCCGCTCGACGACGGCGTGGGGCAGACCCGCAAGCCGCGCGACCTGCAGACCATAGGAGCGATCGGCGGCCCCTGGCACGACTTCGTGCAGGAATACGACCTCGTTGTTCCACTCGGTCACCTTCAAGGTCGCATTGGCGATGCGCGGCAGGCGGTCGGCAAGGGCCGTCAGCTCGTGGAAATGGGTGGCGAACAGGGCCCGGCAGCGATTGGCCTCATGCAGATGCTCGATGGCGGCCCAGGCGATGGACAGGCCGTCGAAGGTCGCCGTGCCACGTCCGATCTCGTCGAGGATGACGAGGGAGCGGGACGTTGCCTGGTTGAGGATGGCAGCGGTCTCGACCATTTCGACCATGAAGGTCGAGCGCCCGCGCGCGAGATCGTCGGCCGCGCCGACGCGAGAGAAGAGGCGGTCGACGATGCCGATATGGGCTTCCTTCGCCGGGACAAAGGATCCCATTTGCGCCAGCACGACGATCAGCGCGTTCTGGCGTAAGTAGGTCGATTTACCGCCCATGTTCGGGCCGGTGATCAGCAGAATATGCCCGGCTTCTTTCCCCGACAGGTCGGAATCGTTGGCGATGAAAGCGGTGCCTTCGCGCTTGAGTGCCGCCTCGACGACAGGGTGGCGACCACCCTTGATGCTGAAAGCGAGGCCCGTGTCGGTGACCGGCCGCTTCCAGTCGAGGCGCACGGCGAGATCCGCCAGGGCGGCAGTCACGTCCACTACCGCGATGGCTTCGGCGGCGGCCGCGACATTGCTGGAGAGGTCGAGCAATTCCTGCGCCATGGTTTCGAAAAGCCCCAGCTCGATCCGGAGCGCCCGGTCGGAGGCGGAGGCGATCTTCGATTCGAGTTCGCCCAGTTCCATGGTGGAGAAGCGCATCGCGCCCGCCATGGTCTGGCGGTGGACGAAGGTGTCCTTCCACGGTTCCTTGAGCAGATCCTCGCCCACATTCTGCGGCACCTCCACGAAGTAGCCGATCATGTGGTTGTGCTTCACCCGCAAGGTTCGGCAGCCGGTATCGTTGGCGTAACGCGCCTGGAGTGCCGCAATGAAACGGCGGGAATCCTGTTGCAGCTCCCGCAATTCGTCGAGATTGGGCTCGAAACCGGTGCGAATGAAGCCGCCATCGCGTTTCAGGAGTGGTAATTCCTCGGCCAAAGCCGCCGCCAGCTTGTCGGCGACGTCGGTGCGAAGCGACTGCAGGCGCTGCGCGGCGGCGGACAACTCCCGTGGCAGATCGTGCGTCTTGGCAAGCTCAAGGCCGAGGTCCCGCGCCGCGAACAGGCCATCGCGGACGCAAGCCAGATCGCGCGGCCCCCCGCGTCCGAGCCCGAGCCGGGACAGGGCGCGGGCAAGATCGGGAGAGCGCTTGAGAATGCGCCTCACGCGGTCGTGCAAGTCACCGTTCTCAACGAGAGCCTCAACCGCATCCTGCCGATCGTGGATCATTTGGGCGTCGGTGAGGGGACCCGCCAACCGCTCGGCGAGCAACCGCGCGCCGCCGGGCGTCACGGTGCTGTCGATGGTCGCAAGCAGGCTCCCCGCCCGCTCGCCCGACAGGGTGCGGGTCAATTCGAGATTGGCGCGGGTGGCCGCGTCGATGGCGAGCGCCGCGCCCGCGTTCTCGCGCGCCGGCGGATTGAGGACAGGGCGGCTGCCGATCTGGGTCTTCTCGATATAGAAAAGCGCGCTGCCAGCCGCCGTGATTTCCGCCCGGCTGAAGGAGCCGAAGGCGTCGAGCGTGGCGACCCCGAAATAATCTTTAAGCCGCCGCTCGGCGGAGGCCGGGTCGAGCCCCTCGCGGGAGAGCGGCGTGATCGAGGCCCGCGTCTCGCGCCAAAAGGCGGCAAGCTCCGGATCGTCATGAATGACGTCCGGAACCAGGATTTCACGCGGCTCGAAGCGGGCGATCTCGGCCGCGAGGCTGGTGCTATCCGCTTCGCTCAGGGCAAAATGCCCGGTGGAAATATCGACCGCCGCAAGCCCGTAGCCCCATTGCGTGTCCGAGACGCGGCGGCGGGCGATGGCGAGAAAGTAATTGGCCCGGCCGGGATCGAGCAGGCGATCTTCCGTAATCGTGCCGGGGGTGACGAGGCGCACCACGTCGCGGCGCACCACCGATTTCGCACCGCGCTTCTTCGCCTCCGCCGGGTCCTCCGTCTGTTCGCAGACAGCGACTCGGTGGCCGAGGCCGATCAGGCGCTGGAGGTAATCGTCCGCCCGTTCCACGGGCACGCCGCACATGGGGATGTCCTCGCCCTGGTGCTTGCCTCGTTTCGTCAGGACGATGCCGAGCGCCCGGCTCGCGATCTCCGCGTCGTTGAAGAACAACTCGTAGAAATCGCCCATCCGGTAAAACAGAAGGCTGTCCGGATTGGCCGCTTTGATCTCGACATACTGCGCCATCATGGGCGTGACGCGGCTGTCCGGCGCAGGTTTTGGCGCGGCGGTCTCGGTCGGCTCAGGGGGGGCGGGCGGCTGGTATTGGGCTTGGGATGACATCACCCCATCTCTAGCAAAGCCTGCTTGGCCTTTCACCCATGTCATCGCTTTCGCTGAAAGGGTGTGGACAAGTCTTGAGGGAAGCGGTCTCCATGTCTTAAGGTCGCAGCCCCTTGGGAAACGCTCCTCCATAACGCCAGACGAGTTTCATGACCGATCAGCCTCCGACACGCCGCAGCCGTCCGACCTTCACCGACCAGGAGGCGCTGCAATTCCATGCACAGGGCCGTCCCGGCAAATTGGAAGTGGTCCCCACCAAGCCCATGGCGACCCAGCGGGACTTGTCGCTGGCCTATTCGCCGGGCGTTGCGGTGCCTGTGAAGGCGATTGCGGAAAACCCGTCGCTCGCCTTCGACTACACCACCCGCGCGAACATGGTGGCGGTGATCTCGAACGGCACGGCCATTCTCGGCCTGGGTAATCTCGGCGCGCTGGCCTCCAAGCCGGTGATGGAGGGCAAGTCCGTGCTCTTCAAGCGTTTCGCGGATGTGGATTCGATCGATCTCGAGGTCGATACGGAAGATCCCGACGCTTTCATCAACTGCGTGCGCTATCTCGGCCCCTCCTTCGGCGGCATCAATCTGGAGGACATCAAGGCCCCGGAATGCTTCATCATCGAAGAGCGTCTGCGGGAGTTGATGGACATTCCCGTCTTCCATGACGATCAGCACGGCACGGCCATCATTGCGGCGGCGGGGCTCATCAACGCGCTGCATCTGACTGGCCGCGACATGGCGAAGACGAAGCTCGTGGTGAACGGGGCGGGTGCCGCCGGCATCGCCTGCACCGAGTTGCTCAAGGCGATGGGTTTTGCCCCCGACAACGTGATCCTCTGCGATACCAAGGGCGTGGTCTATCGCGGGCGCACCGAGGGCATGAACCAGTGGAAATCGGCGCACGCCGCCGAGACGACGGCCCGCACTTTGGCTGACGCCTTCAAGGGGGCCGATGCGGTTTTTGGATTGTCCGCGAAGGGCGCTTTCACGGATGACATGATCCGTTCGATGGCGCCCAACCCAATCATCTTCGCCATGGCCAATCCGGACCCGGAAATCACACCGGAGGAGGTTGCCCAGATCCGCGATGACGTCATCATCGCGACAGGCCGGTCCGATTATCCAAACCAGGTCAACAACGTCTTAGGCTTTCCTTACATCTTCCGCGGCGCGCTCGACGTGCAGGCGACGACGATCAACATGGAAATGAAGATCGCAGCCGCCCAGGCACTTGCCGAGCTCGCCCGCGAGGATGTGCCGGACGAGGTCGCTGCCGCCTATCAGGGGACCCGT
This sequence comes from Microvirga alba, assembly GCF_015694465.1. Taxonomy (GTDB): domain Bacteria; phylum Pseudomonadota; class Alphaproteobacteria; order Rhizobiales; family Beijerinckiaceae; genus Microvirga; species Microvirga alba. The sequence continues at coordinate 91,181 of NZ_JADQDO010000004.1, read as the reverse complement.
CCGCGCTTCGGGCGCGAATACATCATCCCCGTGCCGTTCGATCCGCGTTTGATCCACACGATCCCGCAGGCTGTGGCGCAGGCCGCCATGGATACGGGCGTCGCTCGCCGCCCGATCGTCGACATGCGGGCCTACAAGGCACAGCTTTCGGCGCGCCGCGATCCGGTCGCCGGAACCCTGAACCGCATTTTCGAGCGCGTGCGCAAGTTCCCGAAGCGGGTCGTGTTCGCGGAGGGCGAAGAGGAGCGAGTGATCCGCGCCGCGATCTCTTTCGTCAATCAGGGGCTGGGCAAGGCAATCCTGGTTGGACGCGAAGACCGGGTCTTTGAGACCGCCGCCCATGCGGGCATCGATCTCGAAGGCCGCGACGGCATCGAGATTCACAATGCGCGCCTGTCCCACCGCAACAGCACCTATGCGCAGTTCCTCTATGAGCGGCTGCAGCGCAAGGGGTTCCTGTTCCGCGACTGCCAGCGCCTGATCAACCAGGACCGCAATCATTTCGCGGCCTCCATGGTGGCGCTCGGCGATGCGGACGCCATGGTGACAGGGGCCACCCGCAACTACTCGACCGCGCTCTCCGATATCCGGCGCGTGATCGACGCCAAGCCCGGTCACCGTGTGATCGGCGTCTCCCTCTGCCTCGCACGCGGCCATACGGTTCTCGTGGCCGACACGGCGATTCACGAGATGCCGACCGCGCAGGAACTGGCGGAAATCGCCATCGAATCCGCGGGCGTCGCGCGCCGCCTCGGCTATGAACCGCGTGTGGCGCTTTTATCCTTCTCGACCTTTGGTCATCCGCGCGCGGAGCGGGCCGAGAAGATCCAGGAAGCGGTCCAGATTCTCGACGGAATGCGCCTCGATTTCGAATACGACGGGGAAATGTCGGCGGATGTGGCTCTCAACCGGGACCTGATGGCGCAATATCCGTTCAGCCGGCTGAAGGGACCCGCGAATGTGCTCGTCATGCCCGCGTTCCACTCAGCCTCGATCTCGACGAAGATGCTGCAGGAACTCGGCGGTGCGATGGTGCTGGGACCGCTCGTCGTCGGCCTCGACCGGCCGGTTCAGATCGTCTCGCTCGGCGCGACGGATGCGGACATCGTCAACATGGCGGCGCTGGCAGCCTACAATATCGGGGGCTGATTAGCGCATTCCGTGGGTGATCAGGATGACGCCGCCGCAGATGATGGCGGCGTCGAGAATGGCGTTGTGGATGTGAATCGGCAGAGCCTGCGTCAGGCGCTTGGCGATGAACGCGCCGGGCGTGGCCGAGAGCCCCACGATCAGCGCCATGATCCACGCTGAAGGTGGCAAAGCGCCAAAAGCATGGAACGCGCCGGTCTTCGCAACGCCGAGACCGAGGGAGATGATGGCGTCGGTCGCGACGACGGCGCGGCCGTTCAAGCCGGCCGCCATCAGAATCGAGAGAAGCACGACCCCGGAACCGGCGGTGCCTCCGACAAGGAGCCCGTAACCGGCTCCCGCCGCCGCCAGGCCGCTCCCTGCAAGGCGGGTCCGCAGGCGTTTCAGAATCAACCGGATCGGAACCATGAGAATGAGAAAGGTTCCGATGACCAAGGCTGCGCCCTTGCCGGACAGGAATGTGTAGCCGTAGGCCCCCAGCATGCAGGTCGGCAGGGCCAACGCCCCGATGAGCCATGCGCGGCGATAGTCGATCTCCTTGCGAAAGGCAGCGACGCGGCTGGCATTGGTCAGAATTGACGAGACGCCGATGATCGGCACGACCACCTCGGCGCCGACGATGGGCGTGAGAACCAGGGGCATGAGGAGCCCCGTGCCGTAGCCCGCGATACCGCCGAGCGTTCCCGCCGACAGGGCACAAACCGCGACCAGGACGTATTGCAGAAGCGTGACCTGTTCCATCGGGCCTTCCCATGACATTGGGAGCTTGCGGTAGATTAGCCGCCTCAAAAACGCTAGACCCTCTTTCTGCTCATAACGAATGAGGGAAAACGTGACTGCTCAGAAGCCCACCACCGTCGTGTTCGATATCGGTAATGTCCTGCTGCGCTGGGACCCGCGCAATCTCTATCGCAAGGTCTTTAACGACGAGGCGGAGATGGAGTGGTTCCTGTCCACGGTTTGCACCAACCAGTGGAACCTCGAACAGGATCGCGGCCGCGATTGGGAGGAGGCTGTCGCCCTTCTCGTGAAGGATTTTCCTGACCACGAGACGTCGATCCGCGCCTTTCATGACCGTTGGGAAGAGACGGTGTCGGGCGTATTCGAGGAGAATGTCGCCGTGCTTGGCCGCCTGCGCGAAGCCGGCGTGCCGAATTACTGCATCACGAATTTCTCCGCTCCGAAGCTCGACCTGTCGAAGAAGCGCTATCCGTTCCTGGAAGGCTTCGACGGCATCATCGTTTCCGGCGACGAGCGCCTGCTCAAGCCCGAGCCGGCGATCTACCAGCTGCTGCTCAGCCGCTATGGGCTCGAGGCTGGGGACTGCATCTTCATCGACGACTCGAAGGCCAATGTGGAAGGCGCGAAAGCGGTCGGCATGCACGCGATCCATTTCATCGAGCCGGTGGATCTGGCGGCGGAACTCCGGCAGCACGGGTTTGCGGTTTAAGAAGCCCTTCGGCGGCCATGATCGCTCCGTCACTCCGGGGCCGCGTGAGCGGAGCCCGGAACCCATAGCCGCCGACCTATCAAGAGTGTCCGCGATCTGAGTTTCTTTTTCGGATCCGTCAACGCTTATAGGTTCCGGGCGCGCCTCCGGCGCCCGGAATGACGGGAGAGAGGTGAGGCCGGTTCAATTCTCAAGCGACATCGAAGCGGTGGCTTGCCCTCGAGCGTCGTATGAGCCATCAGGCGGCATGCGCGTCTTTGACACCTCTCTGCCGATCGATGCCGTCCTTGCCGATCTGACGGAGAGCCTGCGCGCGCGCGCCAATGCCGTGCTTGTCGCGCCGCCCGGTGCAGGTAAGACCACGCGCGTCCCTCTCGTGCTGCTCGACGAGCCGTGGGTGCAGGGCAAGAAGCTGATCCTGCTCGAACCCCGCCGCCTTGCCGCCCGCGCGGCGGCGGACCGCATGGCGCGGACCTTGGGCGAGGCCGTCGGCGAAACCGTGGGCCTCCGGGTGCGCCTGGGATCCAAGATCAGCCGCAAGACGCGGATCGAGGTGGTCACCGAGGGCGTGTTCGCCCGCATGATCCTCGACGATCCGTCGCTTGAAGGCGTTGCCGCTGTCCTCTTCGACGAGTTTCACGAACGCTCGCTCGATGCCGATCTCGGCCTCGCGCTCGCCCTCGATGCGCAAGGCGGCCTTCGCGAGGACCTTCGGCTCCTCGTCATGTCGGCGACGCTCGACGGCGCGCGGGTAGCGAAGCTTCTTGGCAGCGCTCCCGTCATCGAATCGGAGGGCCGCGCCTATCCGGTCGAGACGCGCTATCTCGGGCGCGATCCCAACCGGCGCATCGACGAACAGGTCGCGGATGCTGTCATCCGCGCGCTGCGGGCGGAGACCGGCTCGATCCTCGTCTTTCTGCCGGGGCAGGGCGAAATCCGCCGGGTCGAAACATTTCTGCGCGAGCGCGTGACCGATCCCACCATCGACATCGCGCCGCTTTACGGCGCACTGGAGCGGGGCGAGCAGGATCTCGCCGTCAGTCCCGCAAAGCCCGGACGGCGCAAGGTGGTGCTTGCCACCTCGATTGCCGAAACCTCCCTGACTATCGAGGGCGTGCGCGTCGTCATCGATTCAGGCCTCGCTCGTGTTCCAGTCTTCGAGCCGAATATCGGCCTGACCCGGCTTGAAACCGTGCGGGTCTCCCGGGCCGCCGCCGATCAACGCCGGGGCCGCGCCGGACGAACGGAGCCGGGCGTCAGTTACCGTTTGTGGGAAGAGGCGGCGACGGGGGCACTTGAAGCCTTCTCCCGCCCGGAAATCCTGTCGGCTGATCTGGCGCCGCTCCTGCTCGATTGCGCCGCCTGGGGCGTCACCGATCCGGCGAATCTCGCCTTCCTCGATCCGCCGCCGAAACCCGCCGTGAAAGAGGCGAGGGCGCTGTTGCAGCAGTTGCTGGCAGTCGACGATGACGGACGGATCACGGAGACGGGCCGACGCCTGCGTAATCTCCCCTTGCCGCCGCGCCTCGGCCGCATGGTGCTGATCGCGGGCGAGAGCGGGCAAGCGCGCGATGCGGCGGACCTTGCCGCCGTCCTCGTCGAGCGCGGCCTCGGCGGGGATGTGGTGGATCTGTCCGAGCGCGTCGAACGCTTCCGTCGCGACCGCTCCAAGCGCGCCGAGGACATGCGCCGCATGGCGGAGGGGTGGGCGAAGGCAAGCGCCTCGTCGCCTAAGGGCGAGCCGCATTCCATCGGCGCACTCCTGACGCTTGCCTATCCCGACCGCCTCGCCAAAGCGCGGGGCAAGCCGGGTGAATACCTCATGGCCAACGGGCGGGGCGCTGTTCTTGAAGCGCATGACCGGCTCGCGAAGGAGCCGTATCTCGCCGTTGCAGAGATCTCGGGAGGCGCGGCCTCCGCGCGCATTCTCGCTGCCGTTCCGATTGCTCCGGAGGAAATCGAGGCCTTCGTCGGCGACAAGATCGAGCAGCGGGAAGAGGTCACGTTCGATCGGCAGGCGCGCGCGCTTCGCGCCCGTGGCGTGCGTCGTTACGGGGCTCTGTCCCTCAACGAACGCCCGCTGCCGGTGCCTATGACGGAAGAGGCCGCTCGCGCGCTTGCTGCCGGGCTCATGTCGCTCGGCATCGATGCGTTGCCGTTCTCGAAGGCGTTGGCGCAATGGCGCGAGCGGGTGATGTTCCTCCGCAAGGCCGAAGGCGATGAATGGCCGGATCTGTCCGATGAGGCGCTCGTCGCGACGGCGGAGGAATGGCTTGCACCGCACCTCGTCGGCAAGACGAGCTTGAATGAGATCGGGGCCGACCTCCTGAGCGAGGCTCTGCGAAGCCTTCTGCCCTGGAACCTCCAGCGGCGGCTCGATGCGGAAGCGCCGACCCATATCGAGGTGCCGACCGGCTCGCAGATCCCGGTCGATTATGGAGCGGAGGAGGGGCCGGTCCTCGCGGTCCGTGTGCAGGAGCTGTTCGGCCTCGACAAGCATCCGACCATTGCCGCCGGGCGCGTGCCCTTGATTTTGCACCTTTTGTCGCCGGCCCAGCGCCCGATTCAGATCACCCGCGACCTGCCGGGGTTTTGGCGCGGATCATGGGCGGCGGTCAGGGCGGACATGCGCGGGCAATACCCCAAACATCCCTGGCCGGAAGACCCGCTAACCGCGCCGCCGACGCGGCGCGCCAAGCCGCGCGGGACTTGAGAGTTCCTAAGGAACTCACTCCTCACGCCTAAAAGCAGTTTTTCGAAGTCTCACCCTGAGGAGCCGCGAAGCGGCGTCTCGAAGGGTGTTTCAGTGCGCGCCTCCTTCGCGACTCCATTCCTCACGGAATGGCTCCTCAGGATGAGGGATGGAGGTCCGTCCAAACGGTATCGGGGACGTCGCTAGTCCTTGAAGCTCGCGATCAACCGCTCCGCTGTAGCAAGGTTGAGAGCCATGGGGATGTTGTAGACCAGTGCGAGGCGCATCAGCGCCTTCACGTCCACGTCGTGCGGGTGAGGCGACAGGGGGTCGACGAAGAAAAACAGGGCGTCGATCTTGCCCTCCGCGATCATCGCGCCGATCTGCTGGTCGCCGCCCAAGGGTCCGCTCTTCAGCCGTGTGATGGAGAGCGTCGGACAACGCTCCATGATCCGCCCGCCGGTCGTGCCTGTGGCAAAGAGGGTGAAAGGGCGAAGGATAGCTTCGTGCGTGGCCGCGAAATGGGCCATGTCGTCCTTCTTGGCGTCGTGCGCGACGAGCGCCAATGTCAATTTTTCCATGATCGGTCTTTAAGTCAATTGTTTCCCCGATCGCGCCATTGCATCTCCCCGGCGAGACAATTGGCGGTCGGTGTATTTTGAGTTCGATGAATCAGCGTTCGAGGGGGCGTGAGATTGGCGACCTCGAGAAGCACCTTGGTCTTGATCGCCTGGACGAACTGGTCGCGCTCGCGAACGGGAACCATGAACGCCCCTTGGCCTCCAATGACGCAATCCTTGTAATAAAGATCAAGGTCCTGGATGTCGAGGTAGCCGGGCCTGCGCATCATGATAGGCAGGCCGTTCACGGTGATGCCCTTAGCGACGGCTTCTTTCCTGGCCTCGGTCACGATGCGGCCCTGATTGTTGGGCCCATCGCCGGACACGTCGATGACGCGGCGCGTCGGCGTGACGTTGCTTTCCGCGAACAGTTTCACCCCAAAATCAAGAGCGCCGGAAATAGAGGTCCGCTGCGCCCGCCGCAGCGGAGTCGAGGCGATCCTTTCGGCGAACGCCATGAGGCTTTCAGAGTTGTCGAGGATGGTCCAGGGGACGATGACCTTCTGATCCGACGAGCCAGCCCATTCCACATAGGTAACCGCGATCTTGCCCAGCATCCCGCCACGGATCGCGTCATGGACTTGCTTCGACCGGAAGGCTTGGGCAAACCCCTCCCGCTGAAGGGCCTGCTCTTCCGTATCCATGGAGAAGGAAATATCGACAGCCAGCACGAGGGCGAGATCGACCTCCGTCTGCGCCCGCGCGAGACCAGGATGGGTCAGAAGGGCGAAGACCAGGGCAAGCCCTGCGGCGGCACGGGCAAAGCCGTCACGAACCATCGTTGTCTCCTCTCGGGGAGCCGGACTGGTTCTGGAGAGTGTGCCAGCTTCTCAATATGACGCAAGGTCAAGATTTCAGGCGCGCTGGGTTTCCACGAGTTCCAACGCAGCGCGGAAGGCGGCGTCGGCATCGAGATGGGTCGTATCGAGGGTCATGGCGTCCTCGGCCGCCTTCAGCGGCGCAGTGGAGCGGCTCATGTCGCGCTCGTCCCGGCGGCGAATATCGTCGAGGATCGTCTCGTAAGCGGCTTGCTCGCCTCGCTTCAGAAGCTCCAGGTGGCGGCGCCTCGCCCGTTCTTCGGGGGTCGCCGTGATAAATAGCTTCACTTCCGCTTGGGGGCACACCACGGTGCCGATATCCCGCCCGTCGAGCACGGCCCCCGGTTCCTGGCTACCGAACTGGCGCTGGAAGGCCAGAAGCGCATCCCGGACCGGTTGATAAGCGGAGATCATCGAGGCCGCTTCGCCCATTTCCGCGCCGCGCAGGCGGGGATCGTCGAGATGGGTGACGTCGAGATTCTGCGCCACGAGGGCCGCGGCCTCTCGGTCGGTCAGGAGCGAGCCACGGTCCAGCATCACCCGCGCGACCGCCCGGTACAGAAGTCCCGTATCGAGATGCGCGAAGCCGAAATGCTCGGAAAGGCGCTTGCCGAGAGTTCCCTTGCCCGATGCGGCGGGACCGTCGATCGCGATGATCATGCGGGGCTCCTCAGTCCTGGATCGTCGCACCAAGTTCCCGCATAAGCGGAATGAAGGTCGGGAAGCTCGTGGCGATCATCGCCCCGTCATCGACCGTCATCGGCTCTTGGGTTGCCAGGCCCATCACCAGGAAAGCCATGGCGATGCGGTGGTCGAGATGCGTCGCGACCGGCTTGCCGCCGCCCCGGACTTTTCCATTCGAGCCGTGGACGATCAGGTCGTCGCCCTCGATTTCATATTGCACGCCGGCTTCGGCCAGACCGGCCGCGACGGCGGCGAGACGATCCGATTCCTTGACGCGGAGTTCGTGGAGCCCCTGCATCCGGGTCACCCCTTCGGCAAAGGACGCCGCGACCGCGAGGATCGGGTACTCGTCGATCATGGCCGGGGCGCGGGCGGCCGGAACCGTCACGCCGGTGAGCCGGCTCGACCGGACGCGCAGGTCGGCCACGGTCTCGCCGCCCTCATCGCGCTCGTTCAGCCGTTCAATGGAAGCGCCCATTTCCAGAAGCGTCGTAATCAGGCCCGTGCGCAGCGGGTTCATCATCACGCCTTCGAGAATGATGTCGGAACCGGGCGTGATCAGCGCCGCCACCAGCGGGAAGGCGGCGGAGGAGGGGTCAGTCGGCACGACGACGGTCGAACCGCGAAGCTCGGGCTGGCCTTGAAGAGTGATGGCGCGGCCATCCTCTCCGTGCGGCTTCACCTCTACCTTTGCGCCAAAATGGCGAAGCATCCGCTCTGTATGGTCGCGGGTAGCCTCGCGCTCGATCACGGTTGTCAGACCGGGAGAGTTCAGACCGGCAAGCAGAATGGCCGATTTGATCTGGGCGGAGGCCGCCGGGGTCTCATAGGTGATCGGGATCGTCTCGCGCGGGCCGCGCAGGGTCAGTGGAACCCGTCCGCCTTCCGCCTCGCTGACGACGGTGACACCCATCTTGACCAGCGGATCGAGGATGCGGCGCATGGGGCGCTTGCGGAGCGAAGCGTCGCCGTCGAAGGTCGTCGTGATGGGATGGCTGCCGGCGACGCCCATCATCAGCCGCGAGCCGGTGCCCGCGTTGCCGAAATCGAGGGCGTCCGACGGCTCGGTCAACCCGCCGATGCCGACGCCGACAATCCGCCAGCGGCCCGGTCCCTCGCGGGTAATCGTGGCCCCGAGGGCCCGGCAGGCCTCTGCGGTGCGCAACACGTCGTCGCCCTCAAGAAGCCCCTCCACGCGCGTCTCGCCAATCGAGAGCAGGCCAAAGATCATCGAGCGGTGCGAAATTGACTTGTCGCCCGGGACGCGCAAACGTCCTTTCAGGGCCGTTCCTGGCCTGCTCGTGACCGGTGATGCCAAGCCATGCGCGTGCGACATTGTACCTTCCCTCCGCCTTCTCAAGAGGCGGCTCCTAACACGGGGCTTCGGTGCCGTCATCCCGAAGCTCGCGCAAGTCCGGGAGGCTCCCGCAATTTCCCATTTGACAAGGGACGCCCCCAACGACTAACGGAGCGTTCCCAACCACCCATTTTGTAGGGCAATCACCGTGGCCAAACCGGAACTCGGCTTGAAGCGCCAGTGCATGAGCTGCGGCGCAAAATTCTACGACCTCAACAAGGATCCCGCGACCTGCCCGAAATGCGGCACCGTCTTCCAGGCGGTCGCGATGAGCCGCGTCGCGGCTCCCGTGGCAGCGCGCGCCGTCGCCGATGAAGATGAGACCGAGCTCGAATCAGCGGGCCCGGAACTGGTCTCGCTCGACGAGGTCGAGGCTGAAGAAGCCGATAAGGATCTGCCCTCGGACGACGATATCGACGTCGTCGAGGACGTCGGCGAAGACGACACTTTCCTTGAAGATGAAGAGGAAGGTGACGATGACGTGTCGGATTTGATCGATAGTGACATCGAAGACGACGAAGAGGCTTGAACCTCACGTCAGACCCGACTATAGAGACGCCGCTGCTTCGGCGGCGACCCTTTCCGCGGTGCCCCAAACACCGCGGACCAGAGTGGGGCCATAGCTCAGTTGGGAGAGCGCTTGAATGGCATTCAAGAGGTCGGCGGTTCGATTCCGCCTGGCTCCACCAAATTTTTTCTTCGAAAATTGACTTTGCAAAAACAGCCGCCGCTCAGGCGGCTTTTTTGTTGCGCGAGATGGCGTAATTCGCAATGGGCCGTCCATGCGCCAGAAGATCTTCAATGTTTGATGGCGACCAGATAGCGGCAGAGGGATATTCCCATGTTGACGGTCATCCATATCAACGGTCCGATCAATAGCGGCAAGTCTACTGTCGGCTATGCCCTGTCTCGGCTTCTCCCCGATGCCGTCTTCATCGATGGCGATGATCACGACGCTCCGGAAGACGCCCCTCTTTTGATCCGCATTTCCGCTGCACTACAGCGGATAAAGGCTTTTATTACGGGCACCGACGCGACATATCTCGTCGTCGCCTATCCGCTCGACCAGCTGAGCTATGAACAACTGAGAGCGGCGGCCGACGATCGAGGCGCTCACTATCTGGTTCTGACATTGGCTCCGCCTGCCGAGGTTGCCTTGGCGAATCGAGGCGAGCGGATTCTTTCTCAAGAGGAGAGGGAACGGATTTTTGAGATGTATCGGGAGGGATACCATGCCCGCGCATTCAGCAATCTCGTTCTCGATACCGCTGGGCTTACGCCCGAAGAGAGCACGGACCGCGCGGCATCGATGATCCTCGATGTTCTGTCGCGCCAGAACGCCTTGGGTGTAGCCGTCGGGTCTTCCGCCCCTGGCGTATGAGTCTTGTCTCTCAAGTGACTCTTGCCTCCCAAGCCACCACCGGCAATTCTCACCGCCGCCAGACGAATCACGCACACTTTCGACGCATGAACGAAGGGCGTTCATCTTCTTTTTTTGCGTTGTGGCATTAAAGTAGCGTCCAGGATCAGAATCCACGAAAGCGGAAACGATGACACGCGTCCAGACGAGCGGCCTCCAGATCGCGCCGGTTCTCCATGATTTCATTCAACAGGAAGCCCTGAAAGACACCGGGATCTCGGCTGAGACTTTCTGGAACGGGCTTGCCGCCCTGGTAAAGGAGTTCGCGCCCCGCGACCGGGACCTGCTCGCCGTGCGCGACGATTTGCAGAGCAAAATCGACGGCTATCACCGCGCGCGCGCTGGAAAGCCTGTCGACCTCGGCGAGTATGAGCGCTTCCTGAAAGAGATCGGCTACATCAGCCCGGAGCCGGAGACCTTCGCTGTCGCGACTCAAAACGTCGATGACGAGATCGCCCGGATCGCTGGGCCGCAGCTCGTTGTGCCCGTCTCGAATGCCCGCTACGCCCTCAACGCCGCCAATGCGCGTTGGGGCAGCCTTTATGACGCCCTCTATGGCACCGATGTGATTCCCGAAGACGGCGGCGCGACCCGCGCTGGCGGCTACAACAAGCTCCGCGGCGCGCTGGTTGTCGCTAAGGCGCGCGATTTTCTCGATCAGGCCGCCCCGCTGGCGCAAGGCAGCCACAAGAACGTCGGCGGATACGCGGTCGAAGGCGGAGCCTTGAAGGTCAAGCTTCAGGACGGCAGCCAGACCGGCCTTGCCGATCCGGCTCAGCTTGTCGGCTATCAGGGCGAGGCAGCAAATCCTTCGGCCATTCTGCTGCGACACAACGGTTTGCATCTCGAAATCAAGATCGACCGCGCGAGCCCGATCGGATCGGACGATCCGGCGGGGGTCGCCGACGTCGTCATCGAATCTGCCATCTCGACCATCATGGACCTGGAGGACAGCGTCGCGGCTGTCGATGCAGAGGACAAGGTTCTCGTCTATCGCACCTGGCTTGGCCTGATGAAGGGCGATCTCGTGGAGCGGTTCGACAAAGGCGGCCGCATCATTGAGCGCCGCCTCAATCCGGATCGGGTCTATCGCGGCGCGAAGGGCGGCGACGTGCGTCTGCATGGGCGCAGCCTCATGCTTGTGCGCAATGTCGGCCACCACATGTTCACCGATGCGGTGCTGGATGGGGAAGGGAAAGAAATCCCAGAAACCATCCTCGACGCCGCCGTGACATCGCTGATCGCGATGCACGATTTGAGCGGCAGGGGCGACCGGCGCAACAGCCGCGCCGGTTCCGTTTACATCGTGAAACCGAAGATGCACGGACCCGATGAGGTCGCCTTCGCCAACGACTTGTTCGCGCGCGTCGAGGACATGCTCTCCCTGCCGCGCAACACGCTCAAGATGGGCATCATGGACGAGGAGCGGCGCACCACGATCAATCTGAAAGCCTGCATCCGTGCGGCGGCGGACCGGATCGTGTTCATCAACACAGGCTTCCTTGACCGCACGGGCGACGAGATCCACACGTCGATGGAAGCAGGACCCATGGTGCGCAAGAACGACATGAGGTCGACGGCCTGGATCAAGGCCTATGAGGACAACAACGTCGATGTTGGCCTCGCCTGCGGCCTGCCCGGCAAGGCGCAGATCGGCAAGGGCATGTGGGCCGCGCCCGACAAGATGGCGGACATGATGGCGCAGAAGATCGGCCATCCGCAGGCCGGCGCGAACACCGCCTGGGTGCCATCGCCGACGGCGGCGACACTGCACGCGCTGCACTACCATCAGGTCGATGTGTGGGCGCGGCAAGTGGAGTTGACGAAGCGTGCGCCCGCGAAGCTCTCCGACATTCTTACGATCCCGGTCTCGCAATCCAACTGGGCCCCGGACGCGGTGCAGCAGGAACTCGACAATAACTGCCAGGGCATTCTGGGCTACGTGGTGCGCTGGGTCGATCAGGGCGTCGGCTGCTCGAAGGTGCCGGACATTCACGATGTCGGCCTGATGGAAGACCGCGCGACCTTGCGCATTTCCAGCCAGCACGTCGCCAATTGGCTGCGCCACGGCGTCGTGACGGAGGAGCAGGTGACGAAGACGCTTCGGCGGATGGCGGAAGTGGTGGATCGGCAGAATGCGAGCGATCCGCTTTATCGCCCGATGGCGCCGGGTTTCGACGGTCCTGCCTTCAAGGCCGCTGCCGACTTGATCTTCAAGGGTCGCGTGCAGCCGAATGGCTATACCGAATGGGTGCTCCACGAGCGCCGTCGCGAGGCGAAGGCGGCGCGATAATCTCGCTTTCCGCTGGCCAAGAAAAAAGCCGAGGGCGGCATCGCCCCTCGGCTTTTTTATTTTTCGGATCGGCTCACTTCTTGCGACTGAGAACCCACAGGCTCACGCGCATGAGCGCGGAAGCAGCAACCACGATGCCCATGGTGCAGGTCGCGTAAGCCGCTGCCTGCGACGTGAAGCCCGCCTCATCAAGTCGCATGATCGACACCGACGCCACGCTGACCGACGCAGTGACGAGGAAGATGACGGCCGAGAGCGTCACCATCGAGCGCATGAACATGAAGAAGAACACGGAGACCAGGGTCGGCGCCATAGACGGGACGATGACGTCGCGCACGAGACGCGGCAGCCCCGCTCCCAGGCACGATGCCGTTTCCTCGAGCGTCGGCGGCACCTGCCGCAATCCCGTCATCGTCGTCAGGAACCCTTGCGTCCAATAATGCGTCACGTTGCAGATCGCGAGCAGTGTCGCCGTGCCGTAGAGCGCATAGACCGGAAGGCTGGGAACGTTGAAGGCGAAGATATAGGCGAGGCCGAGCACCAGCCCCGGCACGGCTGCGGGCAGGAGGCAGATGAAGTAGATCGGCTTCACGACGTGACGCGGCAACCGTTGCAGGCTGAAGCCGAGCGCGAAGAGCATGAAAGAACCGATCACGCCCGCCACAACCGAGATCTGAACCGTCGTCCAGAGCGGATCGTAGCCGCCTGCGACCTTCACCGCGTAATGCCGGAGCGTGAGATCGAAGCGATAAGGCCAGAGCCATACAAAGCTGCCGAACACGACGATGGCGACTGTGACGATGGGCAGGAGCGCCACGAGCCACGCGGCGAAAGCCATCGGCACGTCCCGCTTCGGAGTGAAGACCGGAACAAGCGGAACGGCCGAGTCGCTCACCGATCCGAACTGACGCTGCGATGCGACACGCTCCAGATAGAACGACAGCACGGTTGGCAGCAGCAGCAAAATGCCGACGACGGCGCCCATGTTGAAGTTCATCTGGCCGACGACCTGATTGTAGATCTCGGTCGCCAGAATGGCGTAGTCGCCGCCGATCGTCGCCGCATTGCCGAAATCGGTGATCGTGACGGTGAAGACGATGAAGCCGGCACTCAACAGGCCGAACTTGATGTTCGGTACGGTGATGTCGATGAACTTCCGGAAACCCGAGGTGCCGAGAATCTCTGCCGCCTCATAGATACGCGCATCGGCGGCGCGTAAAGCAGCGCCGATGATGAGCACCGCCTGCGGAAGCGCGTAGAGCCCGTTGGCGATCAGAAGACCCCAGAAGCCATAGATGTTGATGTCGAGGCCCGTAGTCTTGGTGATGATGCCGTTGCGGCCGAGCAGGAAGATGAGGCCAAGCCCTTGCACCAGCGACGGTGCGAGCAATGGCAACGAGACCGCGCCGATGAGAAGCGCGCGCCCTGGAACCCGGCAACGATGCACCGCGTAGGCCACGACGAGTCCGCAGATAAGCACTGCTGCGGTGGTCGAGAGTGACATGACCAGGCTGTTGAACGTCGCGCGCCAGAAGCTCGGCGCGTGGAGAATGCGAACGTAGTTCCCTAGTCCGATGCCACCGTCGGATTCGGTGAGACTGCGCATCACGACGGTGAGCAGCGGATAGGCGAAGAAGATCGCCAGCGCCGCAAGCGGCACGATGAGGCAGAAGCCGAGGAACAGCTTATCCGTGTCGAATTCGCGCCGTGCTGGCGCAGCGGTCGCGCTCATTGCGGCGCCACCCAGGCGCAGCGATGGGGCGCGATCTCGATGCCGACTTCGGCACCCGGTACAAGGCTGGTTCTGCCCGCTTCTTCCGCGACGAGCATCCCGCCAGGCCATTCGAGCCTGATGCGGGAGAGGTTGCCGAGGAAGTGGACTTCCCTCACCCGCGCGCCGGTCGCACCGGGGCGGAGGGCGATGTCTTCCGGGCGGATGCACGCGATGTAATCGGCAGGAGGCGCATGGCCATTGAGAAGATGGCCTGCCCATTGCCGGACGACGCTTTGCTCCATGAGATTGCTGACGCCCATGAAGTCGGCGACGAAACGGTTCGCCGGCGTCGCGTAAAGCTCGCTCGGTGTGCCGACTTGCGCAATGCGGCCGTCCTTCATGCACACCACGCGGTCGGCCAGAAGAAGGGCCTCTTCCTGATCGTGCGTGACCATGATCGTGAGAATGCCGAGCCGCTGCTGCAGCTCGCGGATTTCCGCGCGCAGCTCGTTTCGCACTTTCGCATCGAGTGCGGAAAGCGGCTCGTCCAACAAGAGGAGCTTCGGATCGACGGCGACGGCTCGCGCAAGTGCGACGCGCTGCTGTTGTCCGCCGGAGAGCTGATAGGGATAGCGGTCCGCCAGATGAGGCAGGCGGATCAAGTCGAGAAGCTGGCCGACCCTTTCCTTGATCTCGGCGGCAGGTTTGCCGCGGATCTTGAGCCCGTAGCCGATATTCTGGGCGACGGTCATGTTGGGAAACAGCGAGTAGGCCTGAAAGACGATGCCAAAGCCCCGCTGGCGCGCCGGAATGCGCGTCAGGTCCTCGTCACCGAGCAAAAGCTGTCCCTTGTCGGGCGTCGAGAGACCGGCAATCAGGCGGAGCAGGGTGGTCTTGCCGCAGCCGGAAGGGCCGAGAAGACAGATGAACTCGGGGGCCGAGGCGGAGAAAGACACGTCGTCGAGGGCGACGACGTGTCCGAACTCCTTCGTGATATTCTGAAGGTGAAGTTGCATAGGGCTGTCTTCGGTCAGCGACCGATTTCCTTCTGCCAGCGCTCCAGAATGGCGTCGCGCTCCTTCGCCGACTTCGCGAAGTCGATCGGCAACAGAGCCTTCGTCACGTCCGCAGGCAACCCAGCCTTGATCGAGGCGTCAGACGGCTTGTAGCCGGCGGTCGTCACGATTTCCTTGTACTTGCCGTAGATCGAAGCGGTTTCGGGCGAGAGGGTCCAGTCGAGGAACTTCTGTGCGTCGGCCTTGTTCTTCGAGCTCTTCATGAGGGCGGATGCCTCAAGCTCGTAACCCGCGCCCTTGGCCGGAATGACCATGGTGACGGGGAAGCCTTCCACGACAGACTGGACGCCCGCGAAGGCGAGCGAAGTGCCGACCGCGAACTCGCCGGCGCGAGCCGCCTTGCAGGGACGGGAGCCGGACTTGATGTATTGGGCGACGTTGGCGTCGAGGTCCTTCAGGAACTTCCAGCCTTTTTCCTCGCCCATCTGCTGCAGGATGCCGACGATCTGGAGGTAGCCCGTGCCCGATGACACCGGGTTGGGCATCACGACCTCACCCTTGAACTTGGGATCGAGCAGATCCTCCCAGTCTTTCGGCATCGGCAGGCCCTTCGCCTTCGCGCGCTCGTTGTTGACGCAGAAGGCTGCCATGTAGCCGGTCGCGGCGAACCATTTGTCGTCGGCGGCGTGATAGGGCGCGGCCAGTTTCTCGGCACCCTTGGCCTTGTAGGGCTCGAGCAGGTTGAGAATGCGTGGGTCCATCGTATTGGTGACGGCCCAGCCCCAAATCACATCGTGTTGCGGGTTGGATGCTTCGGCAAGGATGCGAGCGCCAAGATCTCCCGTGGAAAGTCGGAGAACCTTGAGGTCGACATCCGGCAGCGCCTTCTTGGCGGCCGCCGTATATTCGGCGATCTCATCTTCCTCAAGTGCCGTATAGGCAGTTACCGTGCCGGCATGTGCCGTTCCGGAAAGCAACAGACTCAACGCGAGAACATTCCACACTTTCATAGCCAGTCCCCTCTGCACATGTTGTGCTTGTGTAATTAGTTAGCAGACTTACAAATACACGTTACCTTGTCCACCACCTTTATTCGGGGAACTTTCATGCAATTTTATGACACGGGCAATTTCCTGGAGATAACGGCATTTGCCGAGAAGCTTGCCGATTTGGCGGCTCCTGTTGCGCTTCGATATTTTCGCCAGAAGCTCGTGATCGAATCCAAGGCCGATGCCTCACCGGTCACCATCGCCGACCGCGAGATCGAGGCGGCGATTCGGGAGCGGATTCGCGAACGCTTTCCCGATCACGGGCTCTTCGGCGAGGAACACGGGTTGGACAAGGCCGACGCGGAACGGGTTTGGGTGATCGATCCCATCGACGGCACCAAGAGCTTCATCACCGGCATGCCGACCTTCGGCACGCTGATCGCTTTTCTGGAGGGCGGAGTCCCGAAGGTCGGAATCGTCGACCATCCGGCGCTGCGCGAGCGGTGGGTCGGACGGCCGGGCGACGTCACGCGATATAATGGCCAGCCCTGCAGCACGAGCGGGCGAACAAGCCTCGCCGAGTCTATCCTCTACGCGACCACACCGGATATTTTCACCGGCCAGGATCGGGATTGTTTCGAATCCATCAGCAAGCGCGTGGCGCTGCGGCGGTTCGGGGGCGATTGCTACGCCTATGCGCTGCTCGCGAGCGGCCATATCGATGTCATGGCCGAAGTGGGGTTGCAGCCTTACGATTATTTGTCGCTTGTGCCGGTCATCCAGGGCGCCGGGGGCGTCATTACCGATTGGTCGGGTCAGGCGCTCGGCCTGAACAGCGACGGGCGCGTGGTTGCCGCTGCAACGCCGGCTTTGCATCGCGAGGCGCTTGCGGCCCTCAATGCTGCTTGAGGCCTCACCCTTCGCCGATCTTTGGAGACAGGGCGTTGACGGTGCCGCCGATCAGGTTGGTGCTCAACAGGTGTTCCGTCGTCAGGCTGAAGCGCAGAGGCACGAGAGCCTCAGGCAGGGCGGCGATCCAGGCCTTGGCCTCGCGCGCCGCCGCGACCGCTTCCCCGCGTGAGACGGCGCGGAAGCGGAGTATCGATCCGGGACGTGCTTGCGCGAAATGGTCGAGATCGGCGCTGATGACGGTGGCGATCTTCGGGTAGCCGCCGGTCGTCTGGCGGTCGCGCATCAGGACGATGGGCTGGCCGTTGCCCGGCACCTGAATATGGCCGTCCACGATCCCGTCGGAGACGATGTTGAAGCCCTTCGAATGTTCGAGCGTCGGGCCTGAGAGCTGGAAGCCCATCCGGTCTGCCTGGGCGCTGACGGTGAACTGGCTTTCTAGGAACAAACGAATGGCTTCTTCCGTGAAATAATCGTCCTGGGGCCCAAGCATCACGCGGATCGCGTCAGGGGGTTGCGGCGCGTCGCCCGGAAAATGAGTCAACGCGCCCTCCTGCGCCTCGGATCGGCAGGGGAGGTGGTCTCCGGCCTGGAGCGGACCGCCGTTATGCCCTCCGAGCTTTGAACGGAGATGAAACGACAGGCTGCCGAGTTGGGGCGCGATGGCGAAGCCGCCTGCGACCGCGAGATAGGCGAAGGTACCGGTTCGCGCATGGCCGATCTGCGCGATCTGCCCGTCCTTTAGAATCGCTGTCGTGTGGGGTGGGACGAGTGCTCCCTCGATACTCAGGGTGCAGCCTGCTCCCGCCAGCGCGATGCGAAGATCTCCGCCCGACGCGGTCAAGGTCCCACCCAGATTCATGAACTCAATGGCAGCCGTCTCGGGCGAATTGCCCACGAGCGCATTTGCGATTGCAAGCGAGCGCCGATCCATCGCACCGGATGGCGAGACGCCGAAACGCTGATAGCCCAACCGCCCGCGATCCTGCAGGGTCGTCATCGGGCCGCAGGTTTTCACCACGAGTTCCGTCATGGCGTCACCTGTTCGGCGACCGGTTCGCCCGCCATCGCGGCGCGTTCGAGAGAATCCCACTTCGAGGCGTCGATGGGTTGAAATACGATCTCGTCGCCCGCGGCGAGGAGAAAGGCCGGGTCCCGTTCGGGAGCATAGCTGCGCACGGGGGTGCGGCCGAGCAGGTGCCATCCGCTCGGCCCCTCGATCGATCCGACAGCCGCCTGCGCGCCGCCGATGATGATCGAGCCGCTCGGAATTTTCGCTCGAGGCTGCGTCCGGCGCGGGGTTGCAAGTCGGGGATCTAGCCCGCCCAGATAGGCGAAGCCGGGAAGAAACCCGATCATGTAGACGCGGTAGATCGCGGCGGAATGGAGGTCGATCAACTCCTGAGGCGTGAGATTGTGACGCTCTGCCACCTCCTCAAGGTCGGCGCCATAGGCCCCGCCATAGACCACCGGCACGTGCCAGCGTTTGCCGACGGTGTTGCGGGGGGCGAGGTTTTTCGTCTGCTCGGCCAGAAACGCGACAAGGGCGTCGTAATCCGTCAGGGTCGGGTCGAATTGGACGGTGAGCGACCGGTAGGTCGGCACCGTCTCCAAAAGGCCCGCCGGAGGGTTCGCCCGCAGAATATCCTCGAGCGCGAGAACCTTGCCGTTGAGATCCGGGTCGATGGCGTCCCCGAACTCGACGGATAGGGCGCTGTCGCCACAGGGGAGAATTCTCGCTGTCTGCACCATATGCTCGTTGACTGTACCTAAATCCCGCAAGAGCCCCATCTCATATCGGGATGGATCGTTCAACGGAAAGGCTTGGATCAAGGCCATGCATCAAAAACATGCCCGAGAGCCATAGCTGGTGTTCACGCATGTTAATGGCGCTTCGGGTAGACTCTTCCCGCCTCGCCCCTTCATGTTATGTCGTGACCTCGATTGGAGCCTGCATCCCAGGCGCATCTGAAGGAGATGAGGATGTTGAAGTCCAAGACCGCTGTCGTTACCGGCTCCACGAGCGGTATCGGCCTGGCCATCGCCCGCGCTTTCGCCAAGGAGGGCGCGTCCGTCCTGATCAACGGCTTCGGCCCTGCCGACGAGATTGAGAAAGAGCGTGCCGGCATCGAAGCGGAATTCGGTGTGCGCGCGATCTATTCCCCGGCCGACATGTCGAAGCCTGACGAAATCGCCGACATGATCCGCCTGGCCGAGACGACCTTCGGCGGGGTCGATGTCCTCGTGAACAATGCAGGCATCCAGTTCGTCTCGCCGATCGAGGATTTCCCGGTCGAGAAGTGGAACCAGATCCTCGCGATCAATCTCTCCTCGGCCTTTCATACGATCCGCACGGCGCTGCCGGGTATGAAGGCGCGCAAGTGGGGGCGCATTATCAACACGGCTTCCGCCCATTCCCTCGTGGCCTCGCCGTTCAAATCGGCCTATGTCGCCGCCAAACACGGCATCGCCGGTCTTACCAAGACGGCAGCGCTCGAAGTGGCGACCCACGGGATCACGGTCAACTGCATCAGCCCCGGCTATGTCTGGACGCCTTTGGTCGAGAAGCAGATCCCCGACACCATGAAAGCGCGCGGGCTGACCAAGGAGCAGGTCATCAACGACGTCCTGCTCGAGGCGCAGCCGACCAAGCAATTCGTAACGGTCGATCAGGTGGCGGCGCTGGCGGTCTTCCTGTGCTCGGATGCGGCCAGCCAGATCACTGGCGCGAACCTGTCCGTGGATGGCGGTTGGACCGCCAAGTAAGCGCTCGCTTGAATATGGCGCCGTCTTCCGAGGATGATCCGGCTTCCGCTGGCGCGCCTCGGGTGACGCATTGGCTCTTGAGCCTCAACCCTTCGCGAAAGCGTCCGTCGTCTCAATGAGATGGTGCAGGATGCCGGGCTCCGACACGGCGTGGCCTGCGTCCGGCACCATGATGAACTTCGCTTCGGGCCAGGCCTTGTGCAGGTCCCAGGCCGTCTTCGGCGGCGTCGCGACGTCGTACCGGCCCTGGATGATCACGCCGGGGATGTTCTTAAGCCGATCGGCGTTACGAATGAGCTGCCCTTCCTCGAAGAAACCCTCATTGACGAAGTAGTGGTTTTCGATCCGGGCGAAGGCGAGGGCGTAGTGCTCCTCGCCGAATTGGGTGCTGTAATCCTGGCTCGGGAGCAGGGTGATCGTCTCGCCTTCCCAAAGGCTCCAGGCTTTGGCGGCCTCCCGCTGAACGGCCGGATCCGGATGGGTCAGGCGTTTACGGTACGCCGCCATCATGTCGCCGCGCTCCTCGACCGGGATCGGCGCGAGATAACGCTCCCACTTGTCAGGGAACATCCAGGATGCACCCTCCTGATAGTACCAGAGCAGTTCCGCACGACGTAACGTGAAGATGCCCCGAACCACGAGTTCGCTGACGCGCTCAGGATGCGTTTCTGCATAGGCGAGTGCCAGCGTGCTACCCCAAGACCCGCCGAAGACCATCCATTTGTCGACGCCGATCATCGCGCGGAGTCGTTCAATATCCGCCACCAGGTGCCAGGTGGTGTTGGCCTCCAGGCTCGCATAGGGTGTCGAGTGCCCGCAACCGCGCTGGTCGAAAAGAAGGATGCGATACTTCTCAGGGTTGAAAAGCCGACGCTGGGTCGGCGAGCAACCCCCACCCGGTCCGCCGTGCAGGAAGACAACGGGCTTGCCGTTCGGGTTACCGCACAATTCCCAATACACATGGTGTCCATCGCCGACATCGAGCATGCCATGGTCGTAAGGTTCGATCTCGGGATAGAACGTGCGCATCGAGAGAGGCTCCAGGGACGTGCCTCTTGATAACGGTGCGGCAGGCTTCTGTCAGCTAGCCTGCCAGTTAACTAAGCCGGCTTACAAACACTGTATAACGTGCTTAAATAGGTGGCGTGTCGTCCGAGTGTCATATAGTTTTGCAACTGGGGAACACGGGCCAAACCCGGACCACATTGGAGGATTAAAATGTTGACCAAGCGCGCCAGCCTGAAGCTGGCTACGGCTTTTGCTGCTCTCATGGTCGCCGGCTCGGCGAACGCCGCCGAAAAACTGCGACTGCTCACCTGGGCGGATTACGCTCCGGCAGATATCGTGGCGCAGTTCACGAAGGAAACCGGCATCGAAGTCGAGGTCACGCTCTCGAACAACGAAGAGATGATCTCGAAGCTGCGCGCCACGCAGGGCGCGGGCTTTGATCTCGTTCAGCCGAGCCAGGACCGCATCGCCGGCCCGCAGCAGGAATTCGGCATCTACAAGCCGATCGATCTCTCGAAGCTCAAGTCGGACCTCTTCATCGCTTCGATGCTTGAAGCGACCAAGAAGAACACCACGCTTGACGGCAAGGTCTATGGCGTTCCCCACATCTGGGGCACGGACGGCCTGATCGTGAACACGAAGGCTGCTCCGAAGGTCGCCGACTATAACGATCTTTGCGACGCCGCCATCGCCGGCAAGTCGAGCTTCCGCGCCAAGCGTCCCGCGCTGATCGCGTTCGCTTTCGCCAACGGCATGGATCCCTTCGCGTCGTACAAGGACGCCAAGGCTTACGCCGCGATGATGGACAAGGTCGGCGCCAAGCTCGCCGAGTGCAAGAAGAACGTGAAGTTCTTCTGGGACGGCAAGGACCAGCTCCTCAACGCGCTTCGCTCCGGTGAAGTCGTCGCCGCCATGGCGTGGGATACGGGTGGCTGGAAGCTCAGCTCCGAGAACGCCGACATCAAGTTCGTTGCGCCGAAGTCGGGCGCGCTGGGCTGGGTCGACACGTTCGCGATCCCTTCCAAGGGCCGCAACGACGATGCCGCTTACAAGTGGATCAACTTCAACATGCGTCCTGAGATCGCTGCGAAGATCGCCGCTTCCGCCGGCAACTTCACGGCTTCGAACGGCGCTGACAAGCTCATGCAGGGTAAGCTGAAGGATCAGTTCGCCGAGAGCTTCCCGAAGGCAGCGATCGACAACATCAAGTGGTACCCGGCCGTGCCCGCCGGCATCGAAGAAATCGAAGGCAAGGTTCTCGACCGTCTGAAGGCCGGTTCGTAATCTTAACCCCTTGATTGATCATCGTCCCCCGGCTCGTCCGGGGGGCGACTTTTTTGTGTTTGCACCTTCCATGTCACAATCCACCGATCTCGATCTCGTTAACGTCACCAAGCAGTTCGGCACGCATGCGGCCGTCAACAACGTGACCTTCAGCGTCGCTCGCGGCGAATTCTTCTCGATTCTCGGACCTTCCGGCTGCGGCAAGACCACCTTGATGCGCATGATCGCCGGCTTCGAGAACCCGACATCCGGCGACATTCGCATTCGCGACAAGTCGATGATCGGCGTTCCAGCCAATCGGCGGCCGGTCAACATGGTTTTCCAGAGCCTCGCACTGTTTCCCATGATGAGCGTCGGCGAGAACATCGCTTACGGTCTCACCTGCCGTGGTGTCGGCCGCGCGGAGGCCGATGAGCGCGCCACCCGCATGCTGGAGCGCGTCGGTTTGAAGGGTTTCGGCGAGCGCCGCGTGACCGCTCTTTCCGGCGGTCAGCGCCAGCGCGTGGCGATTGCCCGCTGCCTGGTTCTCGAACCGACCCTCGTCCTGCTCGACGAGCCGCTCGGCGCGCTTGACCTCAAGCTGCGCGAGCACATGAAGATCGAGCTGAAGCAGTTGCAAGGTCAGTTCAACACCACTTTCGCCTACATCACGCACGATCAGTCCGAAGCTCTCGTGATGTCGGACCGGATCGCCGTGATGAACCAGGGCCGATTCGAGCAGGTCGGCAGCCCGCGTGAGCTCTATCACAACCCGGCGACCCCGTTCGTTGCGAGCTTCGTCGGCGAGACGAATCGCTGGCAGGGCGATGTCGCATCGGCCTCCAACGGCGCCGTGACCGTCCGCCTGTCGACCGGCGGCATGCTTCACGGACGCGGAGGTGTATCGCAAGGGGCTGCTCTGTCCTTCGTGCGGCCCGAGGCGGTCGCGTTGGCGCAGGATGCGGCGGCTCTCAGCAGTCTTCCCAACCGTTTCGAAGGCCGCGTTTCGGCGGTCCTGTTCGATGGGGCGGCGTCCAGCCTGCTCATCGAGACGCCCGGCTTCGATCAGCCGGTTCGCGCCGTGCTTCCGCAGGCTGGTCCGCTGGCCGGCATCGAGGTGGGCGAAGCGGTCCATCTCGGCTGGACCGCGGATGCGATGAAGGTCTTTGCCGCATGAAACCGGCGCACCGTCTCACCCTGTTTCTCCTGATGGCTCCGGCCATCCTGTGGCTTGGATTGCTCATCATCCTGCCGCATGTGGAGATCCTGATCCTCTCCTTCAGCCAGCGCGTTGCACCGCGCGTCTATGAGTTTGGCTTCGGGAACTATCTCGAGTTCTTCACCGAGCCGCTCTATTGGCGCACGTTCGCGCGCACGGCGATCATGTCGATCATGGTGACAGTGATCACGCTCGTGCTCGCCTTCCCGATCGCGATGTACATCGCGCGCGTGGCGCAAGGGCGCGTAAAGGCGATGCTTCTGCTTCTCTGCCTTCTCCCGTTCTGGGTGTCCGAACTCGTGCGCACGCTCGGGTGGATGATGCTGTTGCGCGAGACCGGCATCATCTCCTACCTCCTGCGCATGACGGGCCTCGCAAGCCAGCCGGTGGAGCTGCTCTACAACGATGGCGCGGTGATCCTCGGTCTGGTCTATGGCGGCCTGCTGTTCATGATCGTGCCGCTGGCGAACGCGCTTGAGAGCCTTGAGCCGTCCGTCGTCGAGGCAGGCTTCGATCTCGGCGGAAGCCGCTGGACCGTGTTGCGCAGGATCGTCATTCCGCATGCGATGCCTGGCATCGTCGCGGGCTCGATCATCGTGTTCATGCTCACCGTCGGCAATTTCGCGACGCCGGTGCTCCTGGGTGGCAAGAACGGGTTGTGGTTCACCGAGCAGATCTACGCTCAGTTCATCACGCGCTTCAACTGGCCCCAGGGCGCGGCTTTCGGCATCCTTCTCCTCTTGCTCTCTTCCGCCATTGTCTGGGCGGGCTTGCGCCTCACCCGGCAAAGCTTGGGCACGACTTTGCGGCAGGCTTGAACCATGAACCGTCCGTCCATTGTCTGGAAACTCTACATCGCGGCGTTCTACATCTTCCTGTTCGCGCCGCTTTTGGTCGTAGCGATCTTCGCCTTCAACGCCAGCCCGTTCCCGTCTCCGCCATGGAAGGGCTTCACGCTGGAATGGTTTGTCGGCACGGGCTCCGTCTTCGGCAAGCCCGGCGTGCTGAAGGATCCGATCTGGCTCACCAGCATCGGCAACAGCTTCAAGATCGCGTTGCCCGTGGCCTTTCTTGCCGTACTCATCGGCACGGTGAATGCGTGGGTGCTGGAGCGGGCCGAGTTTCGCGGCAAGACCGTGCTGGCGATGATGATGCTGTGGCCGCTCGTCATCCCGGGCGTCGTCCTCGGCATCTCAATCCTGGCCTTCTTCTCGCGTGTCGCGAACGGGCTCGAGGATGCGCTGAACGCCGACATCGACATGCTGCGCCCCGGGCTGCCTCTGGTGATCCTCGGTCAGCTATCCTTCATCCTCACCATCGCGACGCTCATCATTGCCGCGCGGTTGCGGAAGTTCGACCGGTCGCTTGAGGAAGCCGCACTCGATCTCGGCGCCAGCCGCGCGCGCGTGTTGCGCACCGTCACGCTCCCCTTCCTAAAGCCGGCTTTGTTCGGTGCGGGTCTGGTTGCGCTTCTCATGTCGTTCGAGAATTTCAACACGACCCTGATGCTCGTTGGCTCCGATCCGCCGCTGCCGATCACCATGTACGGTCAGATGCGCGAAGGCGCGACGCCGGCGATCAACGCGGTGAGCCTGATGTTAATGTTGGGAGTCGGTGGCATCGCGAGTATTTTTGCGCTGACGTCGAAGGCTGAGCAATAAGAACCGCTTGAGAGAGCGGCTGGCCTCACCCTGAGGAGCCATTCCAGAAGGAATGGCTCCTCAGGGTGAGGGCGGTGGTTCCAAAGCGGTTCCGAGTCCGCAAAAGACATGAAAAAGGGCGATGGGGTTTTCCGCATCGCCCTTTCTCAATTTGGTGTTGGTTCCGCGCTCAGTGGCCCCAGGTCCGTTCCAGCACATTGACCCAGTTCTCAAAGCAGAGCTTGCGCAGGGTCGCTTCGTCATAGCCGTGCTTGCGCATCGCTTCGACGAGGCGCGGCAGGCCGGCAACATCGCCGATTTCGTTGGGAATTGTCGCGCCGTCGAAGTCGGAGCCGAAACCGACGCCATCCACCCCCACATGCTCGATCAGATGGTCCATGTGACGGATCATCTCCTGCAGCGGCGTGTCGTCATTACGCTGGCCATCGGGGCGGATGAAGGACGTTGCGAAATTGACGCCGACCATGCCACGGCTCTCGCGAATGGCGGCGAGTTGCTTGTCGGTCAAATTGCGCGAATGCGGGCTGATCGCATAAGCGTTGGAATGCGTTGCGACGAGCGGCGCGTCGGTGAGCTTCGCAACATCCCAAAAACCCTTCTCGTTGAGATGGGAGAGGTCGATCATCACCTTGAGGCGATTGCAAGCGCGCACGAGGTTCCGCCCGAGATCCGTCAGGCCTGGACCAGTATCCGGCGTCGAGGGATAACGGAACGGGACACCATGACCGAAGATGTTGGGGCGGCTCCAGACCGGGCCGATGGAACGCAGGCCGGTTTCGTAGAGCACATCGAGCATGTGCAGATCCGGGTCGATTCCCTCCGCGCCTTCGATGTGCAAGATCGTCGCGAGGGTGCCGTTATCGATGCACTCCCGGATATCGGCCGCCGTCCGGCAGATCTTCACGGCGCCCTTGGAAGCGCGCTCGATCCGGATCAGCTGGGCTGCCATGTGGAGCGTCACCTGCTGACTGTGCCCAAGTTCGAGTGCAGGCGGCAACGGCACATCGTATTGCGTGTGCGTCATCATGGCGTCGATGTCGATTCCGCCGCTATCCGAGGACACATAGACGGCGAAGAAGCCGCCGACGAACCCGCCCTTCTTCATGCGCGGCAAATCGAGGTGACCGAGATTGTCGCCCTCGAGAAAGTCGCGTTCCGGCTCGGCCTTTCCGCGGATAAGGCGGAGCAGAACATCGTTATGGCCGTCGAACACGGGCATCAAGGAAGAGCGAGACATGTCACACCAGACAGATTGAAAATGAGAAAGATGAACTAGACTGCCAGAGCGGGAGAAGTCTTTTGCCCGTCTCTGGAAAATCCGCTGCTCGCCTGGATCAGCGAACGCGTATAGCTGTCCGAGGCCTTGCCGCTGCGAAGGGCAGCAGCGGTGGTCTCTTCGACGCCCTCGCCATGGCGCATCACCAGAAGGCGCTCGCACAGATGTGCGACGACCGCGAGATCGTGGCTCACCAGAATGTAAGTCAGCCCCATCTTTTGGCGCAGTTCGTCGAGAAGGTTCAAGACCTCCGCCTGCACAGAGGCGTCAAGCGCCGAGGTTGGCTCGTCAAGCAACAGAACCTTCGGACGCAGGATCAGCGCACGAGCGATCGCGATGCGCTGGCGCTGGCCGCCCGATAGCTGGTGCGGGTACCGGAAACGGAAGGAGGGGCCGAGACCCACCTCGCGCAGCGCTTGGACGATACGCGCTTCCGCATCCTTCTCGCCATGGATCGCGAGCGGTTCCGACAATGTGCGGTCGACGGTGTGGCGCGGGTGCAGCGACGCGTAAGGGTCCTGGAAGACCATCTGCACCGTGCGATAAAAGGCTTGATCGCGCGGCGTCGTCACTTCCTTGCCCTCGACGGACACGCGCCCATCGGAAATCGGCGCAAGCCCACAGATGGCCCGAAGCACCGTCGATTTTCCGGAGCCGGACTCGCCTACGAGTCCGTAGGACGCGCCTCTTTCAACCTGAAAGCTGACGTTCTTGACCGCATCGACCCGGAGGCGGCCGGTTCCGAAAACGACTTGAAGGTTTTGAATATCGAGCATGGGATCTGTCACTGCGCCCAGGAAGGATCGCGGTTCAGGACGGGAAGCGGACGAATGTCGTTTGCCAAAGTCGGCAAGCATTGCATGAGCCCTTGCGTGTAGGCGTGTTTCGCCTGCCGCAGGTGCTTGGCCTCCAGTTCCTCGACGACGCGGCCCGCATACATCACGAGAACGCGGTCGCAGAAGGAGGAAACCAGCTTCAAATCGTGCGAGACGAAAATGAGGCTCATGCCGCGCTCGGCAACGAGCTCGTCGAGAATGCGCAGGACCTCCATCTGTACCGTCACGTCGAGTGCCGAAGTGGGCTCGTCGGCGATCAGGAGGTCGGGGTCGGTCACCAGCATCATGGCGATCATCGCGCGCTGCCCCATGCCGCCCGAGACTTCGTGCGGGTAGAGCGCGAAAACGCGGCCGGGATCGCGCATCTTCACCGCTTCAAGCATGGCAAGGGCCTTGTCGCGCGCCTCGGCGCGGCTTGCCTTGGCATGAGCCTGATAGGCTTCGATGATCTGCTCGCCGATGGTCATGACCGGGTTCAGGGAGTATTTCGGATCCTGCATCACCATGCTGATGCGTCCGCCCCGCAAGGTGCGTAGCGTGCGTTTCGAGGCGGTGAGAAGGTCGATGCCGTCGAAGGTCAGTTTCCCGGCCGTGACTTCGCCCGGAGGAGGCGTCAGGCCGAGAATGGCACGGCCGGTCTGCGATTTGCCTGAACCGGATTCGCCGACGATGCCGAGCCGCTCGCGGCCAAGCTGGAACGACACGCCGCGCACCGCTTCGACGATGCCGGTGCGCAGATGAAAGCGGACGCGAAGGTCCTCGACTTCGAGAAGCGGCTTTGTCATTTGGCGGCCTTCGGATCGAGGACGTCACGCAGACCGTCGCCCAAGAGATTGAATCCGAGGCTGACGACGAAGATGGCCAAGCCCGGCATGGCGGCGACCCACCATTGATCGATGAGATAGTTGCGGCCGGTGGCGACCATCGCGCCCCATTCGGGCATCGGCGGCTGTGCGCCAAGACCGAGGAAGCCGAGGCCGGCGGCGGTGAGGATGATTCCCGCCATATCGAGCGTCACGCGCACGATCAGCGAAGAGATACACAACGGCACGACGTGCCCCATGATGATCCGGGGTGTCGAAGCGCCCTGCAGCTTCACCGCGGCGATGAAATCGCTATTGCGGATCATCAGCGTCTCAGCCCGCGCGATGCGCGCATAGGGCGGCCACGATGTGATCGCGATGGCGATGATGGCGTTCTCGATGCCCGGGCCGAGGGCCGCAACGAAGGCGAGTGCGAGGACGAGGCGAGGGAAGGCGAGGAAGATGTCGGTGAGACGCATCAACACCGTATCGACCCAGCCGCCGACATAGCCCGCGACCGTTCCGACCAGAAGGCCGATCGGTGTGGCGATGACGGACACGAGCAGAACGACCCACAAGGTGATGCGCGATCCGTAGATGACGCGCGAGTAGATGTCGCGGGCCTGATCGTCGGTTCCGAACCAATGTTCCGCGCTCGGCGGCAGCAAGCGCAGCGTCCGCAGATCGCCGCCGGCAACCGGCGAGTAGGGGGCGAGAAAGCCCGCGAACAGAGCAACGAGCAGCAGCAACAAAACGATGCCGAGTCCGAACACGGCAAGCGGATTTTTCGTGAAGGTACGCCAGCCGAGATAGAGGCGGCCGAGGCGGGCCTGCCAGCGGGATGCCGGCTCGGGTGAAAGCAGCCAGGCCCGAAGGCCGGTGGGTTGGACAAGGGGAGCAGCGCCGGTCATCAGCGAGTCCTCGGATCAAGCAGGCGATAGAGCAAATCGGACACCAGATTGAGAATGACGAAGGCGGCGCCGATGACGAGCGTTCCGCCGAGCACCGCGTTCATGTCCGCGTTTTGCAGCGAGTTGGTGATGTATTGTCCAAGTCCCGGCCAGGCGAAGATCGTCTCGGTCAGAACCGATCCTTCGAGTAGGTTCGCGTAGGACAGCGCGATCACGGTGATCAGGGGCACGGAGGCGTTCCTCAGGGCGTGACGCCAGATGACGCGAAACTCGGACAAGCCTTTCACACGCGCTGCGATCACATATTCCTGCGCCAGTTCGTTGAGCATGAACGAGCGCGTCATGCGGCTGATATAGGCGAGCGAAAAATAACCGAGCAGACATGCGGGCAGCATGACATGCGACACGGCGTTCCAGAACGCGTCCATCTGTCCCTGCATCAGGGTGTCGATGAGCACGATGCCGGTGACCGGCGTGTACATGTAGGAATAGGTCACGTCCAAACGACCCGGACCTTCGACCCAGCCGAGCTTGGCGTAGAACAGAAGCAACGCCATCAGGCCGAGCCAGAAGATCGGCACCGAATAGCCGATGAGGCCGAGGACGCGTACGAATTGGTCGATCAGCGATCCGCGCTTCACGGCTGCGAGAACGCCGAGCGGAATGCCGATTAGAGCACCAATGATCGTGCCCAGCGTTGCCAGTTCGAGCGTGGCGGGAAAAACGTTGATGATATCGGTCATCACCGGATTGGTGGTGAGCACCGAATTGCCGAAGTCGCCGGAGATGGCCTTTTTCAGATAGATCCAGAATTGCTGGATCATCGGAAGATCGAGGCCGAGTTCCTGACGGACACGCGCATAAACATGCGCGGGAGCCCGGTCGCCGACGATGGCGATGACGGGATCGATCGGGACGATGCGGCCGATAAAGAACGTGACGGCAACCAACCCAAGAAGAGTCGTCGCCAGCACAGCGATAAATTGTGTGGTCCTTAAAAGGAAGAAGCGGAGGGCATGATGCCCTCCGCTCTGCGTCAGAGTTGCGACAGCCATTGAAGAATCAGTTCTTCTTGGCTTGCACGACGCTGTTCATGTCAAAGGACGGCCCGATCACCACACCTTCGACGTTCTTGCGCGACGCGATAACCTCGATCTGCTGCAGGAAGGTGACGTAAGGACCATCCTTGAGAACATCCTTCTGCAACTCGCGATACATTTCCGCGCGCTTGCCGGCATCGCGCTCCAGAACGGCGGCGCGGGTCTTGGCCGTCAGCGGGCCCGGATCCCAGGCGTTGCGCCAAGCAAGCGGCTTGGCCTTGGCGTTGTCCGAGTTGTCGTCGTTCGCCGCGAAGGTGTCCGCGTTGGTGTTCGGGTCCTGATAGTCGGCGCCCCAGTTGCCGATATAGATATCGTGCTGGCGTGCGCGGTACTTGGTGAGCGTCTGCTTGCTGTCGCCGGGGATGATCTCAACCTTCACGCCAGCCTGGGCGAAGGTGGTCTGGATCGCCTGCGCGATGCCGGTGATTTCCGGGGTCGAGCGGGTATCCATCGTGACCGAGAAGCCGTCCTTCAGGCCAGCCTTGGCGAGAAGCTCCTTCGCCTTGGCGACGTCGAGCTTGTAGGGGTTGTCGTTGATCGCGCCAAGGAAGCCCTTCGGCAGGAACGCCTGGTGAACCTCACCCTTGTTCTTCATGATCGTGTCGGCGATCGCCGAGTAATCCACGAGCCACTTCAGCGCCTCGCGGACCTCCGGCTTGGAGAGATTCGGGTTCTTCTGGTTCAGCCCGAGATAATAAACCGTACCCTTCGGGCCGTTCTCGACCTTGATCTCCGGGTTCTTGGCGACTGCGGCCAGTTCTTCCGGATTCAGGTTGCGCGCGATGTCCACATCACCCTTTTCGAGCAGGAGGCGCTGCGTCGCGGTCTCCTTGATGTGACGGTAGATCACACGGGCGAGACCGGTCTTCTTCTCGGAGTTCGGATTGCGCTCGAGAACGACGACTTCGTTCGCCTTCCAGTCGCGGATCGCGAACGGGCCGGAACCGGCATAGTGCGTCTTCAGCCAGTTGTAGCCGAAATCGCCGTCCTTTTCGTTCTGCAAAGCCAGCTTCTTGTCGACGACGGAAGCGACGGTCGAGGTCATGCAATAGAGAACGAAGGTCGGAGCGTAAGGCTTGTCAAGCTCCATCGTGACCTCGAAAGGACCGGTCTGCTTGATCTTGTCCTTCACGTTGTCCTTCGTCAGGCCGAACTGACCGATGATGAAGGCCGGGGACTTGTCGAGAAGCACCGCGCGCTGGAACGAGAACACCACGTCCTCAGCCGTCAGCGGGTTGCCGGAGGCGAACTTCTTGCCCTGGCGGATCTTGAAAGTGAAAGTCTTGCCGTCGGGCGAGACGGTCCAGGACTCGGCAACCTCGCCGTAGATCTTCGAGACGTCCTTGGGATCGTAATTGATCAGGCGCTCATAGGT
This sequence comes from Microvirga alba, assembly GCF_015694465.1. Lineage (GTDB taxonomy): Bacteria > Pseudomonadota > Alphaproteobacteria > Rhizobiales > Beijerinckiaceae > Microvirga > Microvirga alba. Next base: position 59,852 of record NZ_JADQDO010000004.1, on the reverse strand, counting down.
ATTGCCCGCGATTTCGGAGTTGCTGAACTCGAAGATCTCCGCCGGATCGAGGGATGTGATGTCGTCGATCTGCCACGCCTGGACCAGGGTATCCGGCGGGGTGGCCGCCTGAACGGCGGAGAACGAGGTCGCCATGGCGGTAACCATGGCGGCAGACATGATGAATTTCGGAAGTTGCTTCATTGGCCATTCCCTTACAGCGCTAGGTGCGCCTGTTGTGCGCAGGTATGAATGCAAATCAAACAGGCTATGTCGAGTCTATCAACTGGTTTTAAACTGGCAAACATTGCACACCATGTTTAATGGGCATGCAAACCCCGATGCGCCTCCCGATGCGACTTGGCCTTGAGGGCTAACCTATGGCAAAGGCTCATAGGTCTTAAACGCTGGATGTAACAACGTGTCTGAAGAAACCAAGAAAGCCGGTGCCAACACCATGTGGGGGGGGCGGTTCTCGTCATCCCCGAGTGCGCTCATGGAGGCGATCAACGCTTCCATCGATTTCGACAAGCGCCTGGCTTCCCAGGACATCCAGGGCTCGCTCGCCCATAGCAATATGTTGGCGAAGCAGGGCATCATCGCGGAAAGCGACCGTGACGCGATCCATCAGGGGTTGCAACGGGTGCTCGGGGAGATTGAATCCGGAACATTCACCTTCTCCAAGGCTCTCGAAGACATCCACATGAATGTGGAAAGCCGCCTGCGCGAGGTCGTCGGCGATCCGGCGGCCCGGCTGCACACGGCCCGCAGCCGCAACGACCAGGTGGCAGTGGATGCCCGCCTCTGGGTGCGCGACGCCCATGACCGGACCGACCTGCAGTTGACGAACCTCATCAAGGCGCTTCTCGACAAGGCCGCGCCGCATGCCGCCACCGTCATGCCGGGCTTCACCCATCTGCAAAGCGCACAGCCTGTGACATTCGGTCATCATCTGATGGCCTATGTGGAAATGTTCGGCCGTGACCGCAGCCGCATCCGCGATTCCCGCAAGCGCCTGAACGAATGCCCGCTTGGCGCAGGCGCGCTCGCCGGGACTTCATTCCCCATCGACAGGCATATGACGGCCAAGGCCATGGGCTTCGATGGGCCGACACGCAATTCGCTCGATTCCGTGTCCGACCGCGACAGCCTCATCGAGTTCGTCTCGGCCGCCTCGATCTGCGTCGTGCATCTGTCCCGGTTGGCGGAGGAGATCATCATCTGGATGTCGGCGCCGTTCGGCTTCGTCCGCCTGCCGGATCGCTGGACCACCGGGTCGAGCATGATGCCGCAGAAGCGCAACCCGGATGCCGCCGAGCTAGTGCGCGGCAAATCCGGCCGCATCTTTGGCTCCCTGATCACGCTGCTCACGATGATGAAGGGCCTTCCGCTGACCTATTCCAAGGATATGCAGGAAGACAAGGAGCAGCTCTTCGACGCCGCCGATACCATCGAGATCGTCCTCGCCGCCATGACGGGCATGATCCAGGATCTCGAACCCGTGCCGGAGCGCATGGCGGCCGTCGCCGGAGCCGGCTTCTCGACCGCGACCGATCTCGCCGATTGGCTTGTTCGCAGCCTCAACATCCCGTTCCGCGATGCGCACCACATCACCGGGCGCATCGTTTCCGAGGCGGAGAAGCGGGGTTCGACCCTCGAAGAACTGCCTCTCGACGTCATGCAGGCCGTCGAGCCGCGCATCCATCAGGGGATTTACGAGGTCCTGGGCGTCGAAAACTCTGTCCGTTCGCGCACGAGCTTCGGCGGAACCTCTCCCGTTCAGGTCGCAGAGCAGATCGCCTGGTGGCGCGGCAGGGTTTGAGGGGCTATTCACGCAATCCTCGTCATTCCGGGGTCGGATTTGCGAGCCGCACCCGGAACGACGAGTGTGGCCCAATCAAGATCTTGATAGGTTAGAACACCGTCTCCATATTGCTGGAAGCGAACCTGTCATGGTCGCTTGAGTGCCGCATGAGCGGGCTCACAATCAACCGAAGTGCCTCTAACCTTGGGCTTCGAATATGTCGCGTCAGTCGCCCTTCGGGCATCCGTTTCTGTTAGGCTTCGATGAGATCGAGCAGGCGCTCGACCGGGTCGCAAAAGCCGCAGGCGATGGATACCCACCTTATAATATCGAGCGTCTGGCTCGTACCGCGCAGGATCCCGAGCGCCTTCGGATCACCTTGGCCGTTGCCGGGTTTACCCGGGAGCAGCTGGAAGTGACCCTGGAGGAGAATCAGCTCGTCATCCGCGGTCGGCAATCCGACGACAAGACAAGACACTTCCTGCATCGCGGCATCGCAGCCCGTCAGTTTCAGCGTGCTTTCCTCCTTGTCGACGGCATGGAGGTTCTGGGCGCTGACCTGTCCAACGGCCTTTTGTCGATCGATTTGGCTCGGCCAGAGCCGGAGCGGATCATTCGCAAGATCGACATCGTGGCTCCGGACAAGGCCAAGGCGTGACGGCATCCGCGTGAGGAGAAGACCATGAACGACACGACCAAGACTCACACCGATCAGTCCCTGAACATGGCTGAATTGGCCGCTTTGGGCGAAGGCCGGATGGCCTATGTGAAGCCCATGCGGTCGGACGACGTGGCCAAGTTTTTTCCGCAGGCCCCGAAGATCCAGCCGGGTTTGCAGCTCTTCGCTCTTCTGTCCGCCAGCGGCGAACCCATTGTCCTGACGGACACCCGCGGCGCCGCTGTTGCCAATGCCTGGGCCCACGATCTCCAGACCGTGAGCGTGCATTAAAGCCAGTGGCTAGATCGCCTCAACGGCCCCGATCAAGCGCTCCAAATCCTCCTGCCGGGACAGGCGGTGGTCTCCATCCTTGATGAGAGTGAGGGAGACGCTGTCTCCCGGCAGATGCTCCACGAGTTGGAGTGCATGATTCCAGGGCACGTCGGGGTCCTTCATCCCTTGGAGGATATGGACCGGGCAGCCGGTCTGGATCGGGCCCCCGAAGAGCAGATGTTTGCGCCCGTCTTCGATCAGCCCCCTCGTGATGGGGTAGGGATCGGGGGAATACGGTGAGGGGCGGTGATACACTCCCGTCTCCAGAACCGCGCGCTTGATGTCGTCCGGAAAGCGGTCCCACATCAGCCGTTCCGTGAAATCCGTGGCCGGCGCGATGAGGACGAGTCCGGCGGGTGCGCAAGTAGGGCGGCTTTCCATCAGACGGCGCGCCGCCAGCAGAGAAATCCAGCCCCCCATGGATGAGCCGACGAGAATCGGTCGCGTTTCCACGAACCGGTCGAGCACGCCAAACGTATCTTCGAGCCAGCGCGAGATGGTGCCTTCCTCGAAGGCTCCCCCCGATTCGCCGTGACCGCTATAATCAAAGCGCAGAAAGGGCCGTCCGGCCTTCTCGGCCCAGGCATCGAGCGCTTCCGCCTTGGTGGAGCGCATGTCGGATTTGAAGCCGCCAAGCCAGACAACCGGCTTTCCCTTGCCTTCTCGGGCCAGAACCGCGATCTGACGTGCTTCGGCCCCCTGGCCGACCGTGATGGTTTGCGGCATGGTTAACTGATCCTCAACTGCTTTAAAGCAACGCTTACCAATGATTCTATTCAGAAGGCTCTTACCTCAGTGAGTTTTTCAACGCGACCTGTCGGAGGGGCGGCCTTTCCGCCTTCCCATCTTCATCCGCTGGCGGGTCGGACCATCCTCCAGATCATTCCTGAACTTGAAGCCGGCGGCGCGGAGCGCACCACCGTGGATATCGCGGAAGGCCTCGCCCATTCCGGCGCGCGGGCACTTGTCGCGACCGAGGGGGGGCGTCTTGTTGGCGAACTTCAGGCCAAGGGCGGCATCTGGCTTCCGTTCCAGGCCGCGACGAAGAACCCTGTCTCGATGTTCCTGAACGTGCGGCGGCTCGCCAAGCTCTGCCAGAAGGAGAGGGTGTCCCTGATTCATGCCCGCTCCCGCGCTCCGGCCTGGGTCGCCTTGGGGGCAGCGCGGTCGCTCAACATCCCCTTCGTTACAACCTATCACGGCAGCTATGCCGGCCGCTCCTCGGTGAAGGTGCTTTATAACTCGGTCATGGCGCGTGGCGATGCGGTGATCGCCAATTCGCACTACACCGGCGATCTGATCCGCTCGCTCTATCCGCTCGCCAATGATCGCGTTCGAGTCATCCATCGCGGAACCGATTTTCTGTCCTTCTCACCCCCGGCCGTCGCGCCGGAACGGGTGGAAGTCTTGCGAAAGTCCTGGAATGTCGCACCCCATGAGCGCGTGGTGCTCCTTGCCGCCCGGCTCACGGGTTGGAAAGGCCAGAAGGTCTTGATCGAGGCGGCGGCCAAGCTGCGCGATGCGGGCGTGACGGACGTAGCTTATATCCTGGCGGGCGATCCGCAGGGGCGCGATTCCTACGTTCGCGAATTGGACAACCTAATTGAGTCGCGCAAATTGCAAGGCATCGTCCGCCGGGTCGGCCATTGCACAGACATGCCGGCGGCTTTCCTCGCGGCCTCCGTCGTGACAGTTCCCTCAACCGAGCCCGAGGCATTCGGCCGCTCCGCCGTGGAGGCGCAGGCCATGGGAACGCCGGTGGTCGTGTCAGATCTCGGCGCGGTTCCGGAAACCGTTCTGTCGCCGCCTGCCGTTTTGCCGCATGAGCGCACGGGTTGGCGGATCGCTCCGGGCGACGCGGATGCGCTGGCCGAGGCGGTGGGGGCGGCGTTGTCGCTGGGAGCCAGCGCCCGTGACGCTCTCGGGACCCGTGCCCGGATGCATGTGCAGAGACACTTCTCACTTGAGAACATGGTATCGAGCACCCTCGACGTCTATTCTGCCCTGCTGGAAGGTCATTTCACGCGCAGAACAAGTTGACTTCCGGCGGATTTGCGCGAAATGTCAGTTCGTTCGTGGCAAAGTTGAGTAGGCGTCATCTGAGATTCGAAAGAGTCTCCGGCCCCGACTGAGCCCTAAAACAGGAGATACGAGCCATTCGCCGACCAATGAGACCTATGCCGGTGCCGCAAAAGGACGGACCGCGCGCCAATCGAGACATTCGCGGCGTCCGCGAAGTGCAGCTGATCGACGATACCGGACAGAACAAAGGCGTTATGGCCTTTTTCGATGCCCTGCGTCTCGCTGAGGATGCGGGCCTCGACCTCGTCGAAATCGCCCCGAATTCGGCTCCCCCGGTCTGTAAGATTCTCGACTACGGCAAGTACCGCTTTCTCGAACAGAAGAAGGCCGCCGAGGCGCGCAAGAAGCAGAAGACCGTCGAGGTCAAGGAAATCAAGCTGCGCCCGGGCATCGACGATCATGACTACGACGTCAAGATGAAGGCGATGAAGGGCTTCTTCGAGGAAGGCAACAAGGTCAAGATCACGCTGCGCTTCCGAGGCCGTGAGATGGCCCACCAGGATCTTGGTCTCAAGGTTCTCGATAGGGTCAAGTCGGACGTGGGCGAGATCGCCAAGGTCGAGATGGAGCCGAACTTCGAGGGCCGTCAGGTCGTGATGGTTCTGGCGCCCCGCTAAGAGGGTTCAAGAAAGTTTCGCGATGGCCGTCTCATGCGAGGCGGCCATTGCTTTTTGGGTGGCCTTCTGCCATAAGCCGCCCTTCATCGAACCGCCCGGCTGTAAGGGCTGCCGTGGCGGTTTGTTTTGCTCAATGCAGCAATATAAGGGTTTTCAAGGCGTTCAGCGTTTTTGAAGCCCGTCCAAAGGAGAGCAAAATGCCCAAGCTGAAGACGAAGTCGGGCGCCAAAAAGCGCTTCAAAATCACCGGCACCGGTAAGGTCGTTTACGCCCAGGCCGGCAAGCGTCACGGGATGATCAAGCGGACCAAGAAGCAGATCCGCAATCTGCGCGGCACGAACGTCATGTTCGAAAGCGACGCGTACAACGTGAAGAAGTTCTTCCTGCCCAACGGCTGAGACATTCTTCCCTGACATCCCGGATTTTGAAGGAATTTTTCCATGGCCCGCGTCAAACGGGGCGTTACCGCCCACGCCAAGCACAAGAAGGTTCTGAAAGCCGCCAAGGGCTTTTATGGCCGCCGCAAGAATACCATCCGCATCGCCAAGCAGGCGGTCGAGAAGAGCATGCAATATGCTTATCGCGACCGTAAGAACAAGAAGCGCGTTTTCCGCGCTCTCTGGATCCAGCGCCTCAACGCCGCTGTCCGTCTGCACGGCCTGACCTATTCCCGATTTATCGATGGTCTCGGCAAGGCTGGGATCGAGATCGATCGCAAGGTTCTGTCCGAAATGGCCATCCACGAGCCGGCTGCTTTCGCCGCTTACGTGGAGCGCGCCAAGGCTTCCCTGCCCGCGCAGGCCGCCTAAGGATAACCTGGCTTCGGCGCGGCGGATCTTTTTCCGTCGCGCCGGCTCTATCTTGATACCGCATGATCCTTCCGGAAAACCGGATTCCACTTTTCCGGATCATGCTTCGCCTCCGAGACCATTCGCACCGACGGCGTAGCTACGCTGTCGTTTGATTTTTTGCGGCTCGGTAGGCTTGACGGTTCCCGCGCCGCGTCTCACTCAAGCGCACGCATTCTGGCACGGGACCGATGACCGACCTCAACCATCTCGAACATGACCTGATCACCCAGGTCGAAGCCGCCGGCGATGAAGCGGCTCTTGAAACCGTGCGCGTGGCCGCGCTCGGCAAGAAGGGCTCCGTCTCCGAACTCCTGAAGACGCTTGGCGCCATGTCGCCTGAGGAGCGCAAGGAGCGGGGGCCGCTCATCAACGGATTGCGCGACAAGGTTCAGACGGCGATCGCCACCAAGAAGGAAACCCTCGCCGAGGCGGCCCTCGACGTCCGTCTCGCCGCCGAGCGCGTCGACGTCACCCTGCCGGTGCAGGAGGGGCCTGAGACCCGCGGGCGCATCCACCCGATCAGCCAGGTCATCGAAGAGCTGACCGCGATTTTCGCCGATATGGGATTCTCGGTCGCCGAAGGGCCGGATATCGAGACGGACTACCTCAACTTCACGGCGCTGAACTTCCCCGAGGGCCATCCCGCCCGCGAGATGCACGACACCTTCTTCCTCGCCCCCGACGAGAAGGGTGAGCGCAAGGTGCTGCGGACCCACACCTCCCCGGTGCAGGTTCGCACCATGATGTCTCAGAAGCCGCCGATTCGGGTCATCTGCCCGGGCCGGACCTATCGTCACGATTCGGACCAGACCCACACGCCGATGTTCCACCAGGTGGAAGGCCTCGTGATCGATACCGAGGCGAACATCGCGCATATGAAGTGGATTCTGGAAGAGTTCTGCAAGGCGTTCTTCGAGGTCGAGCAGGTGAAGATGCGCTTCCGCCCGTCCTTCTTCCCCTTCACCGAGCCGTCCGCCGAAGTCGACATCCAGTGCTCCCGCAAGGGCGGCGAGATCCGCTTCGGCGAGGGCGAGGATTGGCTCGAGATTCTCGGCTGCGGCATGGTTCATCCGAACGTTCTGCGCAACTGCGGCCTCGATCCCGACCAGTACCAGGGCTTCGCCTGGGGCATGGGGATCGACCGCATCGCCATGCTGAAATACGGCATGCCGGACCTGCGCCCCTTCTTCGAGGCTGATGTCCGCTGGCTGAACCATTACGGCTTCCGCCCGCTGGATATTCCGTCGCTCGTTAGCGGCCTGACCTCGTAAAGGAGAGTAAAGTTATGAAATTCACCCTCTCCTGGTTGAAAGACCACCTCGACACCACGGCGTCCCTCGATGAGATCGTGGAGACGCTCACCCGCATCGGCCTCGAGGTCGAGGGCGTGGAGGACAAGGCGAAGGCGCTTGGCGCTTACAAGATCGCCTACGTCGTTTCCGCCGAGCAGCACCCCAACGCCGATAGACTTCGCGTCTGTGTCGTGGATACGGGCGAGGGGGCGCCGATCCAGGTCGTCTGCGGCGCGCCGAACGCCCGCACCGGCATGAAGAGCGTCTTCGCGCCGCCTGGTACCTACATTCCGGGCAAGAATATCACGCTCGGCATCGGCACCATTCGCGGCGTTGAGAGCCGGGGCATGCTGTGCTCGGCGGCGGAACTCGAAATCTCCGACGATCACGACGGCATCATCGACCTCCCGGCTGATGCGCCGGTGGGCGTCGCTTACGCGGCCTATGCCGGCCTCGACGATCCGGTGATCGAGATAAACCTGACGCCGAACCGTCCCGATTGCACCTCGATCCACGGCATCGCCCGTGATCTCGCGGCGGCGGGCCTTGGCACGCTGAAGGGCGAGACCGTCCCGTCCGTCGCGGCGAAGGGTGCCTGCCCGGTTTCCGTAAAGCTCGATTTCGCGCCGGGCGACGAGAAGCTCTGCCCGACTTTCGCGCTTCGCCTCGTGCGCGGCGTCAAGAACGGCCCGTCGCCGGATTGGATGCAGCGCCGACTTCTCTCTATCGGCCTGCGCCCGATCAATGCGCTCGTGGACATCACCAACTACGTGACCTTCGATCGCGGCCGTCCGCTCCATGTCTTCGACGCCAAAAAAGTGAAGGGCAACCTCACAATTCGCCGGGCGAAAGACGGCGAGGAGATTCTGGCCCTCGACGGACGCACCTATAAGCTCGATCACGGCAATGTCGTCATCGCCGACGAGAGCGGAGTTGAGTCCATTGCCGGCATCATGGGCGGCGAGCATTCGGGGTGCGATGAGAGCACCACCGACGTGCTGATCGAATCGGCCCTCTGGGACCCGCTCAACATCGCGCAGTCGGGCCGCAAACTCGGCATCATCACCGATGCGCGCTACCGCTTCGAGCGCGGCATCGACCCGGCCTATACCTTGCCGGGACTCGATTTTGCCACCCGCATGGTCATCGACCTTTGCGGCGGCGAGGCAAGTGAAGCAGTTGTCGCCGGCAAGGTGCCGGAGACAAAGCGCGTCATCGAATTTCCCTGGGCGGAGGTTTCGCGCCTGTCTGGCCTCGATGTTCCGCCTGCCGAATCGAAGCCGATTCTGGAAAAGCTCGGCTTCGTGGTCTCGGGCTCGGGTGAGCGCGTGAACGTCGTGCCGCCGTCCTGGCGTTCGGATATCGAAGGCAAGGCGGATCTCGTCGAAGAAGTCATCCGCATCGCGGGCGTTGACCGCATCCTGCCGAAACCCCTGCCGCGCCTTGAGGCGGCGGTTGCCAAGCCGATCCTGACGTTGATCCAGAAGCGTACCCGTCTCGCCCGTCGCGTGCTTGCGACGCGTGGGTTGGTGGAAGCCGTCACCTGGTCCTTCATCGCCAAGAGCGAGGCGGAGCTGTTCGGCGGCGGCGATGCGCGCCTGGCGCTGGCGAACCCGATCGCTGCCGATCTCTCCGATATGCGCCCGAGCCTGTTGCCCGGCCTGCTGAAGGCAGCCCAACGCAATGCGGATCGCGGCTATGGCGACGTCGCGTTGTTCGAGGTCGGCCAATGCTTCGCCTCGGACGAGCCGGAGGGCCAGACCATCAAGGCCGCAGGCGTGCGTCGCGGCACGGCCCGCGCTGAGGGCGTGGGACGTCATTGGGATGGCGGCGCCGTCACCGTCGATGCCTTCGACGCCAAGGCAGACATTCTGTCGCTTCTGGGCACGCTGGGCATCCCGGCCGGCGGCTTGCAGGTCGTGCCTGGCGCTCCGGCCTGGTTCCACCCCGGCCGCTCGGGCACCTTGCAGTTCGGCCCCAAGAATGTGATCGGCGCGTTCGGCGAGGTTCATCCCAAGGTCTTGAAGGCGCTCGACCTGAAGGGCCCGCTCGTCGCTTTCGAGCTGACCCTTGATGCGCTGCCGCCGCCGAAGACCAAGCCGACCAAGATGAAGCCGAAGCTGGTTCTGTCGGACTTCCAGCCCATCACCCGCGACTACGCCTTCGTGGTCGGACGCAACGTGGCGGCAGGAGACATCATCAAGGCGGCTCAAGGAGCCGAGCGTCAGCTCATCGTCGGCGTCGAGGTGTTCGACATCTACGAGGGCACCGGCATCGATCCCGACAAGAAGTCCGTCGCGATCGCGGTCACCCTCCAGCCGACCGAGAAGACCCTGACCGATGTCGAGATCGAAGCGGTTTCGGCGAAGATCGTCGGCGAGGTGGCCAAGAAGACCGGCGCGGTGTTGCGCGGGTAATCAACTCAGCCTCACGCTGAGGAGGGTTGCATCGCAATCCGTCTCGAAGGGCGAAGCGTTTCCAGCAGCTTACTGGATGCGCCGCCTGCGTCCTTCGAGACGCCTCGCCTCTCAGGATGAGGGGGGCGTAACGCCGCTCCCATTCAGCGGATTATTCTCATCCCAGCCGTAGCGGATGGTGTCGAAGCGCATCGAGCGCGCGTCGACCATCAGCAATCGACCGACGAGGCTTTCGCCGAAGCCGACAATCTCCCTGATCACTTCCATCGCCATCAGGCTTCCCATGACGCCGGCGAGCGCGCCGAGCACTCCGGCTTCCGCACAGGTCGGAATCGCGCCGGGCGGAGGCGGAGAGGGGAAGAGACAGCGATAGGTCGGATTCGGCTTGCCGTGCGGGCCCGTCTCATGGGCTCGAATCGTTGTCAGAGATCCATCGAATTGTCCGAGGGCTGCCGTAACGAGAGGCTTTCTCTCGAGGAAACAGGCGTCCGAGACGGCATATCGGGTCTCGAAATTGTCCGACCCATCTGCAACGAGATCGTAGCGGCGGATCAGGTCCCGCGCATTCTCCGCAGTCAGTCTCAGATGATGAGGCTCTACCGTAACGTGAGGATTGAGCCGTGCGACGGCCCCCGCCGCGCTTTCCACCTTGGTACGGCCGACGTCCGGCGTTCCGTGGATGACCTGGCGCTGCAGATTGTCGAGCGAAACCACGTCATCGTCCACGATCCCGATGGTTCCGAGACCTGACGCTGCGAGATACTGAATCAGCGGAGTGCCCAGGCCCCCGGCGCCGATCACAAGGACGCGGGAGGCCTTTAATTTCAATTGGCCTGGACCTCCCACGTCGCGAAGAACGAGGTGGCGGGCATAGCGGTCGATCTCGTCGGGCATCAGCGGCATCATGTGACCTTAGCGTCATGGCCGGGTCTATCAACCATTCCACGGAGGAAATAACATCAACGGCTTGACAGGGTGCTTGGCGTCATGACCCTTCCCGTGCCATCGTCTGGGCGCAACCGGGTAACAAGCCGGCGCCAAACAGGGGAACAATGCCAATGACAGCGACTAAATTCGGCCTTGCGCTTGCAGGCCTCGCCTTTTCCGCCACAGCGGCTTTCGCGCAGGATGCGTTCAAGCCGGCGATCGTCTACGATCTCGGCGGAAAGTTCGACAAATCCTTCAACGAGGGCGTCCACACCGGCGCTGAGAAGTACAAGAAGGAAACGGGGACCGACTACCGCGACTTCGAGCCGCAGAACGACGCGCAGCGTGAGCAGGCGCTCCGCCGCTTCGCTCGCGATGGCTTCTCGCCGATCGTGGCCGTCGGCTTCAGCCAGGAGACTGCGCTGAAGAAGGTCGCCGAAGAGTTCCCCAAGACCAAGTTCGCCATCATCGACGCCGTCGTCGAGAAGCCGAACGTCCAGTCGGTCGTCTTCAAGGAGCACGAAGGTTCGTTCCTCGTCGGCCTCCTGGCTGTGCAGGCCTCGAAGACAGGCAAGGTCGGCTTCGTCGGCGGCATGGACATTCCCCTGATCCGCAAATTCGCCTGCGGTTACGTCCAGGGCGCGAAATTCGCCAAGGCGAATGCTGAAGTGTTCCAGAACATGACCGGCACTACCGGCGCGGCCTGGACCGACCCGGTGAAGGGCGGCGAGCTCGCCAAGAGCCAGATCGATCGCGGCGCTGACGTCGTTTATCATGCGGCTGGCGGCACGGGCGTAGGCGTCATGCGCGCGGCGGCGGATGCGGGCAAGTTCAGCATCGGCGTCGATTCGAACCAGAACGGCATGCACCCCGGCAAGGTGCTCACCTCGATGGTGAAGCGCGTCGATATCGCGACCTACAATGCGTTCGATCAGGCCAAGAAGGGCACCTTCAAGGCTGGCGTCTCCGTGCTCGGCCTCAAGGAAGATGGCGTGGCGTGGGCGCTCGACGACAACAACAAGGCGCTCATCACGCCTGAGATGAAGGCAGCCGCCGACAAGGCCGCCGAAGGCATCAAGTCCGGCGCCATCAAGGTGCATGACTACATGTCCGATTCGAAGTGCCCGGTGCAATAAGCCGCTAGGGTTTTCGTTCCTCCTGCCGCGCGTCAGGCGCGGCAGGTCGGGATTCAAACGCGATCGGCGCCGGTTCTGGCGTTCGATCGCTGAATCCATTTTCGTCCGCTGGGGCAGGCCGTGTCCGCCCGGGGATGATGTGTGAGTTTGCTCATGCTTCCCGCCATTCAACTGCACGCCATCAACAAGCGCTTCGGTGAGGTTCACGCCAACAAGGACGTGAACCTCACGGTCGAGCGCGGAACGATCCACGGGATCGTCGGTGAAAACGGCGCAGGCAAGTCGACGCTGATGTCGATCCTCTACGGTTTCTATGAAGCCGATTCCGGCGAAATCCGCGTCAATGGTAAGCCGGTTTCGATCCGCTCCCCCAACGATGCCATCTCTGTCGGCATCGGCATGGTCCACCAGCACTTCATGCTGGTGGAGACCCTGACCGTCGTCGAGAATGTGATGCTCGGCGCAGAGGGCGGCGTCATGCTTCGCGGCGGCGAGGCGAAGGTGCGCGCCGAACTTGCGCGCCTGTCGAGTGATTACGGTCTTGAGATCGCCCCCGACGCCATCGTCGGCGATCTATCCGTTGGTCTCCAGCAGCGCGTCGAAATTCTGAAGGCCCTCTATCGCGGGGCCGATATTCTCATCCTGGACGAGCCAACCGCGGTGCTGACGCCCGCCGAAGCCGATGCGTTGTTCGAATTGCTTCGGGCATTGAGGGCGCAAGGCAAGACGGTTGTTCTCATCACTCACAAGCTGCGCGAGATCATGGCGGTGACGGATCGCGTTTCGGTCATGCGCCGTGGCGAGATGGTCGCTACCGTCGAGACCAAGCACACGTCGCCGCCGGAGCTTGCGGAGCTGATGGTCGGTCGCCGGGTGCTTCTGCGGGTCGAGAAGGCCGAGCGCGAGCCCGGCGCGCCGCTTCTGGAGGTCCAAAACCTGTCCGTCATCGACAGCCGGGGCGTGCTCAGGGTCGCGAATGCTTCGCTGAACGTGTGCGCCGGCGAGATCGTCGGCATCGCCGGTGTCGCCGGCAACGGCCAGAGCGAATTGCTCGAGGCGCTCGCGGGTATGCGCCAGCCGGTTCTCGGCACGATCAAATTCGAGGGGTGCGAAGTCCGCTTCGATCAGCACAATCCGCACGGCATGCGTAAGCTCGGCTTGCTGCATGTTCCTGAAGACCGTCTGCGCATGGGGCTCGTGTCGGCGTTTCCAGCCTTCGAGAGCGCGGTGCTTGGCTTCACTGACGATCCGCGCCTAGGGGCGGGGCCGTTCCTCGACCATGACCGCATGATCGCGGATCTTACGGCGAAGATGGAAGCTTACGATGTGCGCCCGCGCGCGCCGCGTTTGAAATCCTCGAAATTCTCCGGCGGCAATCAGCAGAAGATCGTTCTGGCGCGCGAAATAGAGCGCAATCCGAAGGTGCTTCTCGTCGGTCAGCCGACGCGCGGCGTCGATATCGGCGCGATCGAGTTCATCCACCGCCGCCTCATTGCGCTGCGCGACGCGGGTGTCGGAATTCTTCTTGTATCGGTCGAACTCGACGAGATCATGAATCTCTCGGATCGCATTCTCACCATGTGCGGCGGCCAGATCACCGGCGAGCGCAAGGCGAACGAGACAAACGAGCAGGATCTCGGCCTTCTCATGGCCGGAGTCACGGAGCAGGCAGCGTGATGCAACCGCGTTTGACCCTTGTGACGCTCGGCGTTGCGGATGTCGCCAGGGCGACGGCCTTTTATGAGGCCTGGGGCTGGAAGGCCTCGGCCGCCAGTCAGCCCAGTGTCACTTTCTTCCAGGCGAACGGCTTGGCCCTCGGGCTCTTCGGACGCGCGGACCTCGCCGAAGACGCGCATGTCGAGGACAAGCCGACAGGCTTCTCCGCCGTGACGCTCGCCTACAATGCGCGTTCGAAAGCCGAGGCCGATGAGGTTTTTGCCCTGGCGCTGGCCGCGGGCGGACGTCTCCTCAAGCCGCTGCAGGACGTCTTCTGGGGTGGCTATTCAGGCTATTTCGCCGATCCGGATGGCCACCTGTGGGAAGTGGCCTGGAATCCTTTCTTTCCTCTCGACGAAGAGGGCCACATGTTCTTGCCGGATCATCAGTCGTGAGCGCTCCCATCGATCTTCCCAAATGGGCCGATACGGTCCTCGTGCCTGCCGTCTCCGTGGTGGCCGCGTTTTTCGTGGCCGGCATGGTCGTGGTCGGCATCGGCGAGAACCCCCTCACCGCGACGCGTCTTTTGCTGGAGGGCAGTGTGGGTACGGGCGAAGGGCTCGGCTTCACGCTGTTCTACACCACCAATTTCATCTTCACTGGCCTTGCGGTGGCGGTGGCTTATCATGCGGGCCTGTTCAATATCGGCGCCGAGGGGCAGGCGACATTGGGCGGTCTTGGAGCCGCGCTCGTTCTTCTTAATCTGAGCTTCCTGCCGGGCTTCCTGCTCATACCGGTCGGCATTCTCGGCGCGGCCGCTTTCGGCGCGCTGTGGGGCGCGATTCCGGGCTACTTGCAGGCCAAGCGTGGCAGTCACATCGTGATCACCACGATCATGTTCAATTGGCTCGCGAGCGTGTTGATCGTCTATCTGCTGGTCAACGTCCTGCGTGAGCCGACCAACATGAATCCGGAGACGAAGGCGTTCCCGGCGCAGTCGCAGATCCCGTTCATGCATGAAGTCTTCGCCGCATTCGGCGTCGAGATCGCGCCGTCGCAACTCAACCTGACCTTCGTGCTGGCGCTGGCCGCAGCCTACGCCATCTGGCTCCTGATCTATCGCTCGCGTCTCGGCTACGCGATCCGCACCGTCGGCTTTAATCCGACGGCGGCCGTCTATGCGGGCATTTCGCCCGCGCGCATTACGGTCATCGCGATGGTTCTGTCGGGCGCGCTCGCCGGCGGCCTCGCCGTCAATGAGCTGATGGGGTACCAGCATCGCCTTCTGCTCGAATTCACGTCCGGCTACGGCTTCGTCGGCATTGCGGTCGCGTTGATGGGGCGGGCGCATCCGCTGGGCATCATTCTCGCGTCGCTCCTGTTCGGCATCCTCTATCAAGGCGGCGCGGAGCTGGCCTTCGAGCAGCCCGCGATCACCCGCGACATGGTGGTCGTCATCGGCGGCATCATCATTCTCTTCGCGGGCGCTCTCGAAGGGTTGTTCCGCCGCCTCGTCGCGCGCGCGCTGATGCCGGCGATGAGACAGGCGAGGGCTTAAATCATCATGGATCTCGGCTTCTTCGTCACTGTCTTCGATTCCTCGCTGCGATTGTCGATACCGCTTCTCGCTGCCTGTCTCGCTGGCCTCTGGTCCGAGCGCTCCGGCGTCGTCGATATCGGCCTTGAGGGCAA
The DNA here is from genome assembly GCF_015694465.1 of Microvirga alba. GTDB lineage: Bacteria > Pseudomonadota > Alphaproteobacteria > Rhizobiales > Beijerinckiaceae > Microvirga > Microvirga alba. The sequence continues at coordinate 44,408 of NZ_JADQDO010000004.1, read as the reverse complement.
AATGCTGGTCGCTGCCTTTGCGGCGGCGGCGGCCGCACATGCTTTCGGCTCGGCCTGGATTGGGCTCATCGCGGGCATCGGTGCGTCTGTCGCTTTCGCGCTCATTCACGGCTTTGCATCCATCAGCCAGCGCGGCAACCAGATCGTGTCGGGCGTAGCCATCAACATGCTCGCCGCAGGCCTGACCGCCATCGTCGGAAATGCGTGGTACGCGCAGGGCGGCCGCACGCCGCCGCTCGAGGGTGCGGCGCGATTTGGAGATGTGTTTCTCGGCCATTCCGCGCCGGTCATTTTCGCGCTGCTGGCCGTCCCGGTGACGTGGTTCGTGCTCGGCAAGACCCGCTTCGGCCTTCGCCTTCGTGCCGTCGGCGAGAACCCGGCCGCTGTGGATACGGCTGGTATCTCGGTCACTGGGTTGCGCTACGTGGCTGTGATGATCTGCGGTGCCCTTTGTGGCCTTGGCGGCGCCTATCTCTCGGTCGGCCAGTCGGCAGGTTTTCTTCCCAACATGACAGCGGGCAAGGGCTTCATTGCGCTTGCGGCTCTGATTTTCGCCAAATGGCGCGCGTGGCCCGCTTTGGGCACCTGCTTCCTCTTCGGCGTGTTGGACGCAGCCGCCATCCGTCTGCAGGGTATTTCGCTGCCGGGTATAGGCGAGGTGCCGGTACAGGCGATCCAGGCCTTGCCGTACCTCTTGACCGTCATCCTCCTTGCCGGCGTGATCGGCAAGGCGATCCCGCCGCGTGCGGCCGGCGTTCCTTACGTGAAGGAGCGGTGACATGGCGCCTCTCGACACGCTGTTCCATGCAGCCCGGGCGGTACAGGCGAAGGCTTATGCGCCCTATTCCCGGTTCAAGGTCGGCGCCGCCATCATGACGCCGGACGGCAAGATCTTTGCGGGCTGCAATGTCGAAAACGCGGCCTATCCCGTTGGCAGTTGTGCGGAAGGCGGCGCTATTTCTGCGATGGTGGCCTCCGGTGAAAGCCGCATCGCTGCGATCGTCGTGATGGGCGAGGGCGACAGCCTCGTGACGCCCTGCGGCGGTTGCCGCCAGCGTATCCGTGAATTCGCCGCGCCCGATACGGCGATCCACGTGGCGGGGCCGGAGGGAATCCGGAAAAGCTTCACGCTCGACGAGTTGCTGCCCTTCTCGTTCGGGCCGCACAACCTCGGTGCCCGATAGGGCTTCTCAATAGAACCCGCGACATAAAAAAGAAGGAAGAGCATGATCCAATCGTGCTCCAAGAGATGATGATGCAACAGAACGTTCAGGAAGCAGCCGAGTTTGTGCGGACCCATGGATTTGATGGCCGGTTCGACGCTGCTTTCGTGCTGGGCACCGGGCTCGGCACCTTGGTCGATGACGTTACCAACGTAGTCAGCCTGCCTTATGCGGATATTCCGCATTTCCCCAAGAGCGGCGTCTCCGGTCACGCGGGCCGTCTCGTCGCGGGCATGCTCGAAGGCAAGCGTGTGCTGCTCTTCCAAGGCCGCGCGCATTACTACGAGACGGGGGATGCGGGTGCGATGCGCCTGCCCGTGGCGCTAGTGCGGGAGCTTGGCGTTCCGACGTTGGTTCTGACCAATGCCGCGGGTTCCGTGCGCGCCGGAATTCGTCCCGGAAGCCTCGTCGCCATCAACGACCACCTCAACCTGTCCGGCGCCAACCCGCTCTTGCGGGATCACACGGAAGGACGCTTCGTCTCGCTCACGGGCGCTTATGACGAAGGCCTGCGGAGGACGCTACAAGCGGCTGCGAGGAAGGCCGGCATCGATCTGCCCGAAGGCGTCTATGCGTGGCTCTCGGGGCCGAGCTTCGAGACGCCGGCTGAAATCCGCATGACGCAAATTCTCGGCGGCGATCTTGTCGGCATGTCTACAGTGCCCGAGGTCATCCTGGCGCGCTATTATGGCCTCAAGGTCGCGGCGATCTCCCTCGTCACCAATCTCGCCGCCGGGATCGAGGGGGCCTCGCCCTCGCATCAGGAGACGAAGGATACGGCCGCCGAGGCTTCGGAGAAGTTCAAGCGACTCGTTCGCTCATTCGTCGCGGAGTTGCCCTGATGTCTGATGTCGAAATCGCTCTGCGCGCTCTGCGCAGTCTCGATCTGACAGACCTTAACGATAACTGCACCGATCACGCTATCGATACGCTTTGCACCAAGGCGCAGACCCGGCATGGGCCGGTCGCTGCCGTCTGCGTGTGGCCGCAATATGTCGGGCGCTCGCGCGACGCCTTGCGAGGCTCTTCCGTGCGGATCGCGACCGTCGTCAATTTTCCCGCTGGCGGTGAGGATGTCGGCCGCGTTGTGGACGACACGCATGAAGCGCTTGCCGACGGCGCGAACGAGATCGACCTCGTGCTGCCTTACCAGGCCGTGCGTCGCGGTGATCTGCGCGTCGCGTCCGAGATGGTCGAGGCGGTGCGTGATGTCGTCGACCAAGGGGGCGTGTTGAAAGTCATTCTGGAAACGGGCGAACTCGTCGATCCGTCGCTCATCTCGACCGCGAGCCGTATCGCCATCGAGGCGGGTGCCGATTTCATCAAGACCTCGACGGGCAAGACGCCGGTTTCCGCCACACCGGAAGCTGCGGAAATCATGCTAAACGCCATCAAGCTTTCCGGTCGTCCCGTCGGGTTGAAGCCGTCCGGCGGCATCTTTACCGTTGGGGAAGCTGCAATTTATCTCGACCTCGCGGACCGCATCATGGGTACCGACTGGGCGACACCGAAGACTTTCCGCATTGGCGCGAGCAGCCTCTACGACGCGCTGATCGCGGCCATCGAAGGGCGGGCCAACACAGCCACCGCCGGGACCTACTGACATGACTCTTCTTCCGCAGGAAATCATTCGCCGCAAACGTGACGGCGGTGCGCTCGAAGCCGAACTGATTCAGGATTTCATCGAAGGCCTGACGACCGGGCGCGTATCAGAAGGACAAGCGGCGTCCTTCGCCATGGCGGTGTTCTTCCGTGGGCTGTCTGTCGCCGAGCGCGTGGCGTTGACGCAGGCGATGGTGCGCTCGGGCGAAGTGTTGAAGTGGGACCTGCCCGGCCCGGTCCTCGACAAGCATTCGAGCGGTGGGGTCGGCGATACGGTGAGCCTCGCGCTCGCGCCGGCTGTTGCCGCATGTGGCGGCTATGTGCCGATGATCTCCGGACGCGGCCTCGGCCATACGGGTGGAACGCTCGACAAGCTCGATTCCATTCCGGGCTATGTGTCCCAGCCCGATATCGACACATTCCGGCTTGTGACGCACGACATCGGCTGCGCCATCATTGGCCAGACGGCGGATCTCGCGCCGGCGGATAAGCGCCTCTACGCCATCCGCGATGTGACCGCGACGGTGGAATCGATCGATCTTATCACTGCGTCGATCCTGTCTAAAAAACTCGCCGCCGGGCTACAGGGGCTCGTGATGGACGTGAAGTTCGGCTCGGGTGCCTTCATGGACAATGCCGCCGATGCGCGCGCGTTGGCGGAGAGCCTCGTGCTGGTCGCGAACCGCGCCGGATTGCCCACGAGCGCGCTGCTCACCGACATGAACGAGCCACTCGCTTCTGCCGCCGGCAATGCGGTCGAGGTTGCCTACACCGCCGACTACCTGACGGGTCGTCGCCGTGAAGAGCGTTTCCATCGTGTGACGGTGGAACTCAGTGCCGAGATGCTCGTGCTTGGCAAGCTTGCGAGCGACATCGTCGAAGCGCGTAAGAAGATCGAGGAGGCCATCGCTTCGGGTAAAGCCGCTGAGATTTTCCAACGCATGGTCGTCGCGCTCGGTGGCCCTGGCGATCTCTTGGAACGTCCGGAAAAGCATCTCGAAGCCGCGCCAGTCATCCGTTCCATTCACGCGGAGCGTTCCGGCATCGTGCAAAAAATCGCGACCCGTGATGTTGGCGTCGCAGTCGTGGCGTTGGGTGGCGGCCGCACCCGGCCGCAGGACCCGATTGATCACGCGGTCGGCTTGACCGAGCTCGCCGGCATTGGCGCGACCGTTGACGCTAATCGTCCGCTCGCTATCGTGCACGCCCGCACCGAGGCTGCGGCCGAGGCCGCCGCCCGCGCTGTTCGCGCCGCTTATGCGGTTGGAGAGGGTGCTGCCAAATCCGGACCGTTGATCCTCGAACGCATTGGAGCGACCTCGTGACCCTGCTCGTTGCGCTGACTTGGGATCCGGCAGCCTGGGTCGAGCGTTTCAAGATGCATCTCCCCGGTCTCGACATTGTCGTTCTGGGTGAGGATTTCGACAGAGCAAGCGTTCGCTACGTTGCGACCTGGGGGCCGAAGCCCGGCAGCCTTTCCGATCTGCCGGCGCTCGAAGCGATCTTTTCGCTTGGCGCGGGTGTCGATCATCTGATGGGTTATCCCGGCCTGCCTGATGTGCCGATCGTGCGCGTGTCGCAGGACGATCTCACGCACCGAATGAGCGAATATGTGGTGATGCACAGCCTCATGCATCTGCGCGATCAGCGCCGGTTCGATGCGGACCAGCGCGCGAAACGTTGGGAGCCCGACCGCGCACCGCCGATTGCCGCCCAAGTGCGCGTCGGCGTGATGGGCTTTGGCGCGTTAGGCCAAGATGCTGCGCGCAAGCTCAAGGTCATGGGCTTCGATGTTGCGGGCTGGAGCCGCACGCCGAAAGCCATTGAGGGTTTTGAAATCTTCTCCGGCGAGGCTGGGCTTGAGCGGTTCCTCGCGCGCACGGACATTCTCGTCAGTCTCCTGCCGCTCACCCGAGAGACGCGCGGCATCCTCAATCGCGACTTGTTCAAGAAAATCGCGCGTGACGGACGCCTCGGTGGACCCATTCTCATCAATGCCGGGCGGGGCGGATCGCAGGTGGAGGCTGATATTCTCGCCTGTCTCGATGATGGCACGTTGAAGGCTGCAACCCTCGACGTGTTCGAAGTCGAGCCGCTGCCGCAGGAGTCGAAGCTCTGGACGCATCCGCGCGTGAGTGTCACCCCGCACAATTCGGCGACGAGTGATGCCGAAATGACGGCGCGCTACATCGCGCAGCAGATCCGCCGGCATGAGGCTGGAGAACCGTTCCAGAATGTGGTGGATCGGGCTCGGGGTTATTAGAAACTCAACGTCATGCCCGCGCTTGTCGTGGGCGTCCACGCCTTCGTTCCGCGCAGCGTGAAAGACGTGAATGGCCGGGACAAGCCCGGCCATAATGGATGCGACGCCGGTGGCCGGCTCTATCGCAGCCGCTTGATCGCGCTGATCGCGCCGTAGCTCGTTTCGCGGATGCGCTTTTCCGCGACGGCGAGGGGTTCGACATAGACGGTCATGGTGTGGCCGGTCGCATGGATGAGGCGGGTTTCGTCCATCATCAAGCCGACATGGCCCTTCCAGAACACGAGGTCTCCGCGCTGCAAGCCGCTGAGATCGGGCTTCACCTCGACCGAGCTTCCGAGCCGTTGTTCCTGCATGTCGCTGTCGCGCGGAGCCTTGATGCCAGCAGCGGTCAGACACGTCTGCGCGAGGCCGGAACAGTCGAGCCCGACGCTGGTCTTGCCGCCCCAAAGATAGGGAGTGTGCTCAAGCCGTTCGGCCACGCTGACATAATCCGTCTCGAATGAATCGAGGCCGGTCAGGTGCGCAGCAAAAACATAACCGCCGGTGGCTAGGCGCGCGTACTCGCCCTCAATGCCGGTGATCGCGAGCATCGAGTTGAGAGTGAAAATGCCCTCATTCGGCAGTTTCAGGTTCGGGCCGGGATAGATGAAGGTCCGGAGCGTGCCGACCTTGTGCGTCGGCTCCGGCCCCGGCTCCCCCAGCGCTGCGCTCTGTAGATAGCCGACATAGCCGTCCTCGTGCAGTTGAACCCAGGCCCAGCCTTCATGTTCGTCGTAGACGGTTACGCTTTCCCCCCGAATCGCCTGGGTGTCGACGGGCGCTTCGCGGGACGGGTGGCGGTGAAGAGAGGCGAAGGATGCGACGACGCGCTTCTTCGTGCCGGTCGCGAAGCGCTCCGCCTCGACCTGCCCGCGTAAGCGCTCGTCGGCCAGATCGGCACGGAAGGGCGTGATACGGCGGTCGAAGTTCATAGGGGCAGCTCCTTGGCGCGGGCGGTGATGATATCTCCTAGCCGCTCGACAGCCAACGCGCCAGCGACCGTGCGCTGAATGATGACATTGCGACGATCCAGTTCATCCCGGCGGCGGGTGACGAGATCGAGCTTGCCCATGGTGTCGAGGGCCCGGGTGATGACGGGCTTGGTGACGTTCAGCTTCCTGGCGAGGCCGCGCACAGTGTGCGGCGGCGGCTCAAGATAGATCGTCAGCAGAATGGCGATCTGGCGCGAGGAGAGATCGCCGCCCTGATGCACGAGGTCGAGATGCACGTCGTGCCAGAGCTTGAGGGATTGGGAAGCGCGTAACTCGACAGGCATGGCCGCACCGTTCGTTTCGGAGCCGTAGTATTCGACCACAAAACGAACGGCGCAATCCCTGTCTGCGGCTATGCTTTAGGAAGCGTATCGATCTTTGATGAGCGCATACATCAGCCGCGCCGCCTGCACTTCCGCGCCTTCCGGACGGCCGGGCTTGGTGGCGTTATTCCATGCGAAGATGTCGAAGTGGACATGGGCCTTCGCTGCCGTCACGAAGCGGCTCAGGAACAGTGCTGCCGTGACCGAGCCGGCCATCGGGCCGCCCGTGTTGTTGATGTCGGCGAATTTGGAATCGAGCTGGGCGGCATAGGATTGCCAGAGCGGCATGCGCCAGACGGGATCGTTTTCCTTGTCGCCAAAACGCGAGATTTCCAAGGCGAGTGCGTCGTCATCCGTGAAGAACGCCGGAAGCTCGGGGCCGAGCGCCACGCGGGCAGCACCCGTCAGGGTCGCGAAATCGACGATCAGGTCGGGATTCTCTTCATCCGCGAGCGCCAACGCATCGCCGAGGATCAGCCGGCCTTCGGCGTCCGTGTTGCCGATCTCGACCGTGATGCCCTTGCGGCTCTGCAAGATGTCGCCGGGGCGGAAGGCGTTGGCGGAGATCGAGTTTTCGACGGCAGGGATGAGCACGCGCAGGCGCACGGGCAGGTTCGCGCCCATGATCATGTCGGCGAGCGCCAGTGTCGCCGCCGAGCCGCCCATATCCTTGCGCATCATTAGCATGGAGGCGGCAGGCTTGATGTCGAGGCCGCCCGTGTCGAAAGCGACACCCTTGCCGACGAGGGTGACGCGCGGCGCGCCTTCCTTGCCCCAGGCGAAGTCGATGAGACGCGGAGGCGTCGCCGAAGCGCGCCCGACCGCATGAATCATCGGGAAATTTTGCTTCAGCAGATCGTCGCCGACGATGGTGGTGAACGCCGCGCCGTGCTTCTCCGCCAATTTACGCGCGGCCGCCTCGATGCCATCGGGGCCAAGATCGCTGGTGGGCGTGTTGATAAGATCGCGGCTCGTCGTGATTGCATCGGCGATGCGCGAAACCTCGTCCACGTTGACGCCTTCCGGCGGCACGAGGCGAACGGATTTGGTGGGGCGCTTGCGATAGCGATCGAACGAATAGGCGCCGAGAATCCAGGCGAGCGTCGCCAGGGTCGGGTTCGGCGCTTGCGTCTCGAACCGATAGACGCCATCCGGGAGCAAGGTCACGAGTTTTGCGGGCAGGAAGGGGTCGATGCGCTTGGCATCCTTGCCGTCGAGGCCGAACGCGACACCCAGAATGTTCCCGTCCGTATCCGGCAGGAGGCAGTGAGTTCCGACCTTGGCTTCGAAGCCCTGCGCCTTCGCGAAAGCTCGTGTGATCTCGGGAAACTTTTCGAGAATGCCGGGCCAGGTGGCGTCGTTCACCAGCCAGATCGGCAGCGAGGATTCATGGGGGAAGGCAAGCAGGGAGTGGGGCATCGGGGAATCTCGGTGAAGCGAAAAGAAAAAGTCCGGCAGGATGGTTCCTGCCGGACGTGAAAGGATCAGATCGTCTGGTTGTAGGCGCCGACTTCCGGGTTTTCGTGAAGAACCGCATCGACCGCCTTGAACATCTCCCGCATGCGCGCTTCCGAAACGGGGCTTTCGACGACGACCACGATCTCCGGCTTGTTGGAGGAGGCCCGCACCAGGCCCCAGGTGCCGTCGTCCGTCACGACGCGCACACCGTTGACGGTAATGAGATCGGTGATGGCGTGTCCGCCGACCTTCTCGCCTTTCAATCCGGTGAAGCGCTTTACGACGCGATCGACGACCTCGTACTTCACCTCGTCGGCGCATTTCGCCGCCATGGTGGGCGAGCCCCAGGTTTTCGGCACGGCGCTATAGAGATCGGCCATGGACTTGCCGGGGTTGCGATCGAGCATCTCGCACACGGCAATGGCGGTCAGAACGCCGTCGTCATAGCCGCGTCCGACAGGCTTGTTGAAGAAGAAGTGGCCCGACTTCTCAAAGCCCGCGAGGGCCGAGAGTTCGTTGACGCGGCGCTTGATGTAGGAATGGCCGGTCTTCCAGTAATCGGTCTTCGCGCCTTGCGCCCGAAGCTCGGGGTCGGTCGCGAACACGCCGGTCGATTTCACGTCGACGACGAAGGTTGCGTTCGGGTGCAATTTCGACAGATCGCGCGCCAGCATGACACCGATCTTGTCGGCGAAGATTTCATCGCCGTTGTTGTCGACCACACCGCAGCGGTCGCCGTCACCGTCGAAGCCGAGACCGACATCGGCACCCGTCTCGCGCACCTTGTCCGCAATGGCATGAAGCATCTTCATGTCTTCCGGGTTTGGATTGTAGCGCGGGAAGGTGTGGTCGAGATTCGTATCGAGCGGGATCACCTCGCAGCCGATCATTTCGAGCACCTGCGGCGCGAACGCACCTGCCGTGCCGTTGCCGCAGGCCGCCACGACCTTCAGCTTGCGCTTCAGTTTCGGCCGGTTGGTGAGGTCAGTGATGTAACGGTCCCGGAAGTCTTCGACGAACTGATACGAGCCGCCTTCACGCAGCGTGAACGCCGCGTTCATGACGATGTCCTTCAACCGTCCCATTTCTTCGGGGCCGAAGGTGAGGGGGCGGTTCGCGCCCATCTTCACGCCGGTCCAGCCATTGTCATTGTGGGAAGCGGTGACCATTGCGACCGCCGGGCAATCGAGCTCGAACTGGCCGAAATAGGCCATGGGCGAGAGCGCGAGGCCGATGTCCTTGACCCGCAGGCCGGCGGCCATCATGCCCGAGATCAGGGCGTACTTGATGGACGAGGAATAGCCGCGGAAATCATGTCCCGTCACCAGATCCGGCCGCACGCCCATCTCATGAATGAGGGTGCCAATGCCCATCCCCAGGGCCTGCACGCCCATGAGGTTGATCTCTTTTTCGAACAGCCAGCGGGCGTCGTATTCGCGAAAGCCGGTCGGCTTCACGAGCGGGAAGGATTCATACTCATAGGTGTTCGGGACGAGAGCGACTTGAGGCTTAGGGAACATGGTCCATCCGGAAGTGGAGGTGTGAGTAGGGCGGGATCTTGAGGATCGGATATGAACGAAGGCTGACTGTCGGGCGCGGGTCAGATCGGATTATGATCCCTTTTGGCGAGGCTTCAACCGGCCGGGTGGTGTCGGACAATCCATGCCAGACCGGCGATCAGGGCCTCTTGCGGGGCTTTGACGGCGGTTTCGATCCCATGGCGAGCGAGCGCATGACGATAGAGATCCGCGCGCGGCTGATCTGCCAGTATGGTTACCAGGGAAGGGCGTCCGAACTGTGACAGGGCCCCGTTGATTTCATCGCCGGTGAGGAGGCCCGAAAGATAGGGCGCAAGCAAACCCGTCTCCATCCGCCCGGACACGACGGCGGCCCGTGCGCCGAAGAGAAGATGAAGCAAGCCCACTCGCTCGCCATCCGCCCCGCCGCTATTGCGGCTGGCGGCTTCCAAGCCGAGATCGAACCCGCGCGGGTCTTCGGGTTCCGTCGCCGGGCGGCCGATCATCGAATGCTCGCGTAAGAGAGCGTACATCTCGCCGGTCATGTAAGTGGCGAAGCGTTCGATCCGCCCGTCCCGCATGGCGATCCATTTGGGATGGGTGCCGGGGGAACAGACCAAGCCATTCTCGACGCCGGAGCCGAGAACGAGCGTTTCCTCGCCGCGCATCACATCGGACGCGCCCGGCGCGGGCTCGCAGAACAGGCCGGGGATGATGTAGCCTTGACGTCCGTGATCGAGATCGACGGGGACCATGGCCTTGGCGATCTCGGCGGGGCCCGCCGGGCAGGAGGCGTAGGGCGCGACGACCCAACCCTCGCGGCTCCCGACCATCCCGACCAGGAGCACGGGAGCCTTGGGCTCCGCATCGAGCCAGCGTCCGCATTGGCGCATGAACACCTTGCGGTGCTGCCCCGGCTTGAGGGCCGAGACGCCCTCCGGCGAAGAGACCCGATCGAGAACGGTCTCGTTCTCGATCAGATAGCCGCGAAAGTGGGTCGTTCCCCAATCGGCGACGATGAAGCGCACAGCAGAAGATCCGCGGGTTCGAGGGGCGAGGACTTAACCGAAGAGGCCTTCAGCGCGTTCCATACATGCGGTCGCCCGCATCGCCGAGGCCCGGCACGATATAGCCGTGATCGTTGAGATGGTCGTCGATGGCGGCGGTCCAGATCGGCACGTCGGGATGCGCGCTGCGCATTCTCTCGATGCCTTCCGGCGCGGCGAGCAGGCAGACGAAACGCAGATCCTTCGCTCCGCGCTCTTTCAGCCGGTCGATGGCGGCCACGGCCGAATTGGCTGTGGCGAGCATGGGATCGAGTACGAGAACCATGCGATCGGCGAGATCGGACGGGGCCTTGAAATAGTATTCCACGGCCTGGAGCGATTCCGGGTCGCGATAGAGGCCGATATGGGCCACACGCGCCGCCGGAACGAGGGTCAACATGCCGTCGAGGAAGCCAACGCCCGCGCGCAGGATCGGGGCGAAAACGAGCTTCTTGCCGGCGATCTGCGCGCCTTCCGTCGTGGTCATCGGCGTCTCGATCTTGACGCGCTCCATCGGCAGGTCGCGGGTGACCTCATAGCAGAGGAGCATGCCGATCTCGTTGAGGAGCTGGCGGAAACCCTTCGTGGAGCGCTCTTTCTCCCGCATCAAAGTCAGCTTGTGCTGAACCAGCGGATGGTCGACCACGGTAACGCCCTGCATGCTTTTTCGCCCTTCAATCGTCTTGTGCTGGTTCATTTAAAACACCGTCCCGTCGCTGATGATCGTCAGAGGAGGGGATCCATCGCCGCGCCGCGCCTTGGCCAGTCTGCGCCCCGTCGCCCAGGTGCCGCCTTCGAGCACCTTGGCGAGGGGGAAATCCTCCGCCTTCAATCCGAGCTTCGCGCGGATCGGATCGGCAATGCGGTCAAGAAGCGCCACGGTCAAGGCCCGCCATTCCACGACGAGGGTGGAATCCACCGGATGAGCGCGGCTTGCCTCTGTGGGATCCTTCAAGGACAGGACACCCGCATCGAGAAACAGGCCGCCATTGCGGTATTCGGGCAGGCCCGTCAGGCCGTCCACATCCACGACCGTGTAGCCCGCCCATTCCAGCGGCTCGATCAGCGAGTAGGAGAGCCACTGGGACAGCTTGTGGAAGGGGATCAGGCCCTTCGTGACATCCGGCGCATCGACCAGCGGATGCCGCCAGGTGTCGCCGAGATCGACGCCGCCGAGCGTGGTGCGGCCCGGCCAGATCGAACCGAGATAGGTGAGCAATGCCTCGAGAATCGCGGTGGCCTTGATCGTCTCGCCATCGGCCGTCGCGGCGATGACGTCGAACAGCCCGCCGGGGCGCGGATCGTCGTGCTGGCCGAAAATATCGGGATTGGTCGCGACCGCCCGGCCGAGGCGGTTGAGAAGGGCGGCGCGGCCTTCGAGGCCCACGAGAGGGTTGTCCGCCGAGGCCTGGAAACCTTCTGCCAGGTCTTCCGGCCTCAGGCTTAAAAGCACGTCCGCATCGACCCTGAACGGGTCCTCGGGTCGGCTCGAGAACGCGCCGCCGATGAACATGTCGAAGCTCGCGACCGCCAGTCCCTCCGAGCGGGCATAGGTCTCGGCCGTCCGGCCTTCCTCGTAACGCCATTGCGGACCGGCCCCCGCATCGAGCAGAACCGAGACGATGGCGAGATCGAAGGCAGCACGGGCCATTTCGCCCGCATTCGACCACGGAGCACCATGCATCACCGCGCCCCAGCGGTCATAGCCGCCGACGGAGAAATGACGCCAGCGGGCATGGAAGGGAATGTCGAGGGACGGATAGGCTTCGCGGATGGTCGCCACGACCTCGTCCGCGCAAGCCTCGAGCCGGTCGAGATGGACCGCAAAATGCGGAAGGCGGCCCTCGACGCCATGCCGGAGGATCTGGTGGGAACGCTCGCGCACTGCCGTGGCGGATAGGAGGCTTCGGGCTGCTTCGGTGTCCGAAGGAAGGTTCAACTGGTCCGTCACGCCGTACTCCGAGGCTCTTCAATGGAACAGCGATACCACAAGTCCCGGCTTGTCTCCTGTCTCTTAAGAGAACCGGTTGCGGAGAAGGTTAAATGCACGATCCGGGCAAGGACGAAACCGGTTTAAAACCGCTCGAGATCGCGACCTTTGATCTTTTCGAGGTCGGACGCATCGGGGGCTCCCTCCGGCGTGTAGTAACCGGCGGCTTTCTTGGCCTCCAGCTCCACCTGCGCGTCAGGCGGCACCAGCTCTGCCGGGATCGGCACCCGCTCCACCACTTCGATGCCTGAGGCGGTAATGGCGTCGTATTTCATGTTCGACATGGACATGAGCCGGTCGATGCGACGGATGCCGAGCCAGTTCAACACGTCGGGCATGAGCTGCTGGAAGCGCGCGTCCTGAACGCCCGCGACGCATTCCGTGCGCTCGAAATACGTCGAGGCCTTGTCGCCGCCTTCCTGCCGCTTGCGGGCATTGTAGACGAGGAACTTGGTGACCTCGCCGAGCGCGCGGCCCTCTTTCCGGTTATAGGCGATGATTCCGACACCGCCACTTTGCGCCTCGCGCACGCATTCCTCGATGCCGTGCACGAGATAGGGGCGGCAGGTGCAGATATCCGAGCCGAACACGTCGGAGCCATTGCATTCGTCGTGCACGCGGCAGGCGATCCGCGTCTTCGGATGGCTGAGCTTGGCCACCTCGCCGATGACATAGACCGTGATGTTGCCGATGGGCGGCAGAAACACGCTCATGTCGGGCCGGGTCACGAGTTCCGGGAACATGCCGCCGGTTTGCTCGAACAGGGTCCGGCGCAATTCGCCCTCGGCGCATCCGAACCGCTCCGCGATGCCGGGCAGATACCACACCGGATCGACAGCGACCTTGGTGACGGAAATGTCGCCGGAAGCGCGCAACACGCCGCCATCCGCCTTGAGGCGCTTCGCCCCCATGGCGGACAGGATTTCCGGCATGTTCAACCGCGCTTTGGTGATGGCGATGGTCGGCCTAATATCGACGTCGCTTGCGATGTCATCCCGGTAGATCTGCCCGACCATATGGCCCCACGGATCGAGCGACACGATCCGGCCGGGCTCGAACCATTGCGGATGCGGGCCGATCTCGGCCGTTGGGTGCGTGTTGTGCAGATCGGGCCGCGCCATCGGGTTGAGGGCGCGGGCGGAGATGGCAAGCGCGCGGTAGAGCGAATAGGAGCCGCCATGGGCCCCGATGACATTGCGGTCGGATGGATTGGTGATGGAACCGATGACCGGCCCGCGCTCCTTAGGGTCGCTCACTCCCCATTTGATGGGGCGGCGAACCGTGGCCGCATTCGGCTCCGGGTGCGAGGTGAGGCGGATATGTGTGGTCCGGTTGGGCGAGTTCATGAACGGTCTTCCACGCCGGGGAAGACTCTCCCTAAGATCGTTCGGAAAGCCTCCTTGCGATCCATGGTAGAATGATCCGAAGTTACGACGCCGTCAACGGCTCAGAACGGTTTGTCATCCCGGCACGCCGCAGGGGGAGCGTAGCGTCCGGAGGTGGATCCCCTTCCATTCCGCTTCACTCCAGCCGGGGATGACATCCGAGCGCGTCATTCCGGGACTGCCACCGGGCCGGACCCCGAACTCATAACCGCAAGCGGATCAGGATGAAGCGCGAGCATTCCGCCTTGTTCGGCTGCCGTGGCGGTTATGGGCTCCGGGCTCCGCTGACGCGGCCCCGGAGTGACGGGGGAGGGTGTCCAGTCCGGGGCTGTGCGCCGTCATCACCTCTCCCGTGGGGAGAGGTCGAGCGAAGCGAGGGTGAGGGCTGCGCCTTATCCGCAAGAGGGCGCAACCCCTCACCCCAACCCTCTCCCCCGGGAGAGGGAGGAGGCGCGCGCCTGAACATGGCCTTGCGGGTGCTGGTTTTCGCTGGTTTTCAAAGAGCAAGCGGGTGCGGGCTCGGGGCTGAAAAAGCCCCAAGCCTTGAAAAGCGATCGAGGGTGGCGCGACGTGCGGTCCGGCTCGATGATGGCAATGAGAGGTGAGAGCCGGCTGGCACCTCGCGCACGGTTCTTTTAGGCGGACAGGCGGCGTTGGCTCCAACAGCTGCCCGTGGCGGACACCGTCTGCGAGAGACGGGCGGCCCCGGACCAACCTGAGCCCTCGGCACAGCCTGGGCCTCCCGCCGAATGGGGTTGCGTACCCCCACTCGCGGGACCGTGCCCGACCCCACAATCACGACGCCTCGCGAGCGCGCCCCTCGGTGGGCCGGGACGGGAGGAGAGATAGCCAGGGTTGGGACAATTGTCAAGAACAAAAAGAGAACATTCTTATCCTCGATTCGTACTCTTGCCCTTTTCAATCCGGTCGTCCCCGGTCTCGTCCCGGGGATCCACGTCTGCCCGCCTTGATGCTTAAGGCGTGGGTGGCCGGAACAAGTCCGGCCATGACGGCAAGGATGGGGAAAGGGGCGGCCGCACGGGGTGCCATTCCCGGTGGAGTCAGGTCGGGAAAGGGAGGTCAGTAGACGCTCGAACGATTGGCTCTTGCGATCTTGACCTGATTCAGACGATTCAGACCTTTGTGTCTCGGGCTTGAGCAACGCCGATGCAACTTGGGCTCAGACTGCAGGTTATCTCCACGGAGAGTTCCATCGGCAGATCTCACCGTTTCGCGGTCGAGAGGGTATGTAGCCATGAGCACGACCAAGCCTGATAGCGATGCCGCTGGAAACGAAACGTCCACCGCGAAAGCATTCGAGCCTGGAGCGGCTGCCCTAGCGAGCGAGGAAGGCGTCTCGACCCGCGAGAGCGGCGTGACCACTGATCAGCACGCCGCTCCTCGGAAGAGTATCGCGGACGATGGTGAGGAGGGCTCACTGGCCCGCGTCGCATTGCGGTTTACCGCGTGGGCGGAGCGTTGGTTCCCTGATGCTTTCGTGTTTGTCGCCATCGCGGTCGTCGTTGTTGCAGGCGTGGCTCTTCTCAACGGAGCTCCCGTCCAAGCCGTCACGAAGTCTTTCGGGGATGGCTTCTGGAGCCTGATCACGTTCACCATGCAAATGGTCTTCGTCGCTGTCGGCGGCTATGTCGTCGCAACCTCACCTCTGGCCCAGCGCCTGATCCTTCGGCTTGCGCAAGTCCCGCGAACCGGGCGGGGCGCTGTCGGTTTCGTTGCGGCGGTGAGCATGATCGCTTCGCTGTTCAATTGGGGCTTGAGCCTGATTTTCGGCGGTCTGCTGGCCCGGGCTCTCGCGGAGCGCACCGACATCCGCATGGACTACCGGGCGGCTGGGGCGGCGGCTTATCTCGGCCTTGGTGCCACCTGGGCGCTGGGGTTGAGTTCGTCTGCCGCACAGCTGCAGGCCAATGCAGCCAGCCTGCCGAAGGCGCTCCTCCCGATCACGGGGGTTATCCCGTTCACTGAGACAATTTTCTTGTGGCAATCGATGGTGATTGCTGGTGTGCTGATCGCGATTTCGATCGTCATCGCGATCTGGTCGGCGCCCTCTGATACCAGCGCGGTGACCGCTCACGACATGGGCGTTGAGATGACCAAAGCGGAGCAGGTGGTCCCGCCACCGCAGCAGCCCGGGGAGTGGCTTGAGCATTATCCGCTTCTCAGCATCCTTTTGGTGGCATTGGCGGTCGGCTGGCTCATCCAGGAGTTCGCGCGCCAGAGCGCGATCATCGCGATCTCGAACCTGAATACCTATAACTTCCTGTTCCTGATGCTGGGCATGCTCCTCCATTGGCGGCCAAAGCGCTTCCTGATTGCGGTCAGCAAGGCGGTGCCGGCCACCACGGGCGTGCTGATCCAATTCCCCCTCTACGGCGCCATCGCCTCGATCCTGACCACCGCGAAGAACGCGAGTGGAACGACGGTGTCGGACCAGATTGCCCACCTCTTTGTCAGTCTGACCACCCACGACACCTTTCCGCTGGCGATGGGCGTCTACTCGGCGGTGCTAGGCTTCTTCATTCCGTCGGGCGGCGGCAAGTGGCTGCTCGAGGCACCTTACGTCATGCAGGCGGCGAACGATCTTAAAGTGCATCTGGGCTGGGCGGTTCAGGTCTATAATGCCGCCGAGGCGCTGCCTAATCTGATCAATCCGTTCTGGATGTTGCCGCTGCTCGGCGTGCTCGGCATCAAAGCGCGCGACATCGTCGGCTTCACCTTCATGCAGCTCCTCGTCCATCTTCCTGTCGTGCTTTTCCTGCTGTGGTTCTTCGCCCGGACGTTGCCGTACATCCCGCCTGTTGTCCCGCAATAGGCCTATCTGGGAGAACGCATGGCCGGACCTTTTTCGTGTCGTTCTCCAGGGTGTCATTCCGGGACGGCCCTTGGGGTCGGGCCCCGAACCCATAAACGCAGCGGTGTCAGAATACAGCGCAAAGCTTCCCGCTCGATCCTGCGATAGGTTCCGGGCTCCGTTTTCGCGGCCGGAATGACGGTAAGGTGTTGTCCCCTTTATCCCCCGTGGCCCTCAGGTCAGGAAGCGACGGTCAGCAGGTGTTCGAACGCATTGTCCTATTTCCGCCAACTCCAGCGTTCTCTTTTCCCTGATGGGGCCGCCCGCTAGCCACCGCCGTCCGATCCTCTGTAAAGTGGCAGGCGATGGATTGCTGGAGAGCCGCATGAAACGTGAAAAGGGTGAGCTGCCGGAGCCGCTCGATGCAGAGGTGCGCAGGAAGGTTGCGCCTGTCATCTGCTATCCTACGGACAGTTTGGCTCCGCCCGATCTCGCGGCGTACCGCGCTGCCCGGGAGGGCTGGCGGAAGGTGGATGAGGTGGTCGTGCCGCCACGTGATGCACGATGCTTCGAGGTTCCCGCAGGCTGCTTTTTTCGCATCGTCTCTATCGAAGGCCCTCAAGTTGGAGACCTGAATCTCTGGGCGGCCAATGATCTCGATGAGCGCTTCTTCTCCGGCAAGACGAGGGCTTTGCAAGGCACGCACCTGTCCACCGGGGACCGGCTGTGGTCGTCCCTGCCATACCTTCGGCCGATGGCGACGATTACACAGGACACACTGGACTGGTATGGCTTCGACGAGTGGGGCGGCTCCGTGCATGACGTGATCGGCACGCGGTGCGATCCCTACACGCACCGGCTCCTCTCCGGTCATGACTACCATTACTGCTGCCACTCGAACCTGACACGGGCCCTCGCCCGTCATCTGAGCCGCCCTCGCGAAGAGGCCGAACCTGCAGTGCATGACGTGCTCAACGTCTTCATGTGTACCGGCTTCACGCGCGACACGGGGCAGTATTTCATGAAGGCAAGTCCCGTAAGACCGGGTGACTTTCTTGAATTTTTTGCCGAAATCGATCTTCTGGGCTCATTGTCCGCCTGCCCCGGCGGTGATTGCAGCACCGAGCACTCCAGCGACGCGGCGTCCTGCCACCCCTTGCTCGTCGAGGTCTATCGGCCAAAGGCACCGCCTGAGGGTTGGACCTCGCCCGCACGCAATGGCTATAGCCGGGATCATGGCGATTGAGCGTCTTTGCATTTCGGCGGAGAGGCGCATCGGCGTGGGCCGTTGTATGCCGTGACGCAAAAAGTGACGGCGCGATTGGTGCTGGCGCAATGAGGCTCAACAGCTAGAGCCAGGCCGCGCCCTTGCCCGGGTGCCTGACGCCCAGATGCGCCAACACGCTTGCGCCGATATCGGCAAAGCTCTCCCGCCGCCCGATCTGCCCCGCTTTCACGCCCGGCCCGAAGCACAGGATCGGCGTGTGTTCGCGGGTGTGGTCGGTGCCGCGCCAGGAGGGGTCGTTGCCGTGGTCGGCGGTGATGATGACGAGGTCGCCAGGCCGCAGCACGGCTTCGATCTCGGGAACGCGCCGGTCGAACGCCTCAAGCGCGGCGGCGTAGCCGGGGATGTCGCGGCGGTGGCCGAATTCGGAGTCGAAATCGACGAGATTGGCAAACACGAAACCGCCATCGGCCAAGTCCTTCATCGCCGTGATGGCGGCTGACAGGCAGGCGTCGTTGCCGTTGGGTTTCACTTCCTCGCCCGTGCTGCGATGCGCGAAGATGTCGCCGATCTTGCCGACGGTGACGATGGCGCGGCCCGCCTTGTGCAAGGTGTCGAGGATCGTGTCGGAGGGCGGAAACACCGCGAAATCCTTGCGGTTGCCGGTGCGCTTGAAACCCGTCTCCGCCGAGCCGACGAACGGGCGCGCGATGACGCGGCCGATATTGTAAGGATCGCAGAGGTCACGCGCGATCTTGCAGAGATCATAGAGCCGCTGCAGCCCGAAGGTTTCCTCGTGAGCGGCGATCTGCAGCACGCTGTCGACCGAGGTGTAGCAGATCGGCTTGCCGGTGAGCACATGCTCCGCGCCATATTCGTCGATGACGGTGGTGCCGGAGGCGTGCTTGTCCGCGAGAATGCCGGGAATGCCGGCGCGCGCGATCAGCGCCTCCGTCAATTCCTTGGGGAAGGACGGCACCGTGTTGGGGAAGTAGCCCCAATCGAAGGTGACGGGCACGCCCGCGATTTCCCAATGGCCGGACGGCGTATCCTTGCCCTTCGACGTCTCGACGCCGTAGCCCCAGGCTCCTTTGAGCGCTCCTTGCGGCGCAAGGTTCGGCGGCAAGCGGCCGGTCGAGACCTCGCAGGCAAGCCCGAGGCCGAAGGCGGTCATATGCGGCAGATGGAGCGGGCCCTGGCGCAGCCCCGCCTGATCGCCACGGCCCGCCGCGCAGGCTTCCGCGATATGTCCGACCGTATCCGCCCCGACATCGCCATAGGCATCCGCGTCCTCGGCGCCGCCGATACCGACGGAATCGAGCACGATGACGAGAGCGCGAGGCATGGTGGAATCCTTCAAGCGGGGAGAATCAGAAACTGATACGGCATTACGGCACAATACGCGATAGGTCGTGAAGGAGCCTATTGCCGGACCGCGTTCGTGCCGAGCGTTTCGAGGTTGAACGCCGCCGCGAAGAGGGCGCGGGTGTATTCCTTCTGCGGGGCCGCGAAGATGCTCTCCGCCGATCCTTCCTCGACGATCTTGCCGTTCTCCATGACAACGACATGGTTTGCGAGCGCGCGCACCACTTTCAGGTCGTGGCTGATGAACATGTAGGCGAGATGGCGCTGCTTCTGCAGATCGCGCAGCAATTCGACGATCTGCGCCTGCACCGACATGTCGAGGGCCGAGGTCGGCTCGTCGAGCACGATGAATTGCGGCTCCAGCGCCATGGCGCGGGCAATGGCGATGCGCTGGCGCTGCCCGCCCGAGAATTCATGCGGGTAGCGGTCCATGGTCGCCGGGTCGAGCCCCACATCGTGCAGGGCGCGGGCGACGATGTTGCGGCGCTCGGCGTAAGTGAGGCTCTTGTTCTGGACGAGAAGCCCTTCCTCCACGATCTCCGCCACCGACATGCGCGGCGAGAGGGAGCCGTAAGGGTCCTGGAACACCACCTGCAAATCCTTGCGCATCGGGCGGATGTCTCGGGAGCGCAGTCCATCGATGCGGTTGCCGAGGAAGACCACCGGCCCTTCCGACGAGACAAGGCGCAGGATCGCGAGCCCCAGCGTCGTCTTGCCGGAACCGGACTCGCCGACGACGCCAACGGTCTCGCCCTTACGGACGCGAACCGACACACCGTCGACCGCTTTCACATGCCCGACTGTCTTGCGGAAGAAACCGCGTTTGATCGGAAACCAGACCTTGATCGGGCCTGCCTCGACAACGGTCGGCGCATCAGTGGGAACCGGATTGGCGCGGCCCTTCGGCTCCGCCGCCAGGAGCTTCTTCGTGTAGGGATGCTGCGGATTGCCGAAGACCTCTTCGACCGTTCCCTGTTCCACGATTTCGCCTCGCAGCATCACGCAGACGCGGTCGGCCACTTTGCGCACGATGCCGAGATCGTGCGTGATGAACAGCATGGCCATGCCGAGCCTGCTCTTCAGCTCGCCAAGCAGTTTCAGGATCTGCGCCTGCACCGTCACGTCGAGCGCCGTCGTCGGCTCGTCGGCGATCAGCAGGTCGGGCTCGTTGGCGAGACTCATGGCGATCATCACGCGCTGGCGCTGGCCGCCCGAGAGCTGGTGCGGATAGGCGCCGAGGCGGCTCTCCGCGTCGCGGATGCCGACAAGCGTCAGGAGTTCGAGCGTCCGCGCTCGCGCCTCGCGATCGGAGAGACCGCGATGCAGTTTGAGGATTTCGCCGATCTGCCGCTCGATGGTGTGGAGCGGATTGAGCGAGGTCATCGGCTCCTGAAACACCATGGTGATGTCGTCGCCGCGCACGCGGCGCATCTCGTCCTCGTCCGCCCCGATCAGGTCCTTGCCCTTGAACAGGATACGGCCCGAAGGGTGATGGGCGGTCGGATAGGGCAGGAGCTTGAGGATCGAGAGCGCGGAAACCGATTTGCCCGAGCCGGATTCGCCCACCAGCGCCACCGTTTCGCCGGGCTTGATGTCGAACGAAATGCGGTCGACCGCGAGCGTATCGCGCCCGCCCTGTCGGAACGCGATGGAGAGGTCCTGGACGGAAAGCAGAGGTTCGCTCATCGGAAGGCCTTCCGCGGATCGAATGCGTCACGCACGGCTTCGCCGATAAAGATCAGCAAGCTCAGCATGAGCGCGATGACGAAGAAGCCCGTCAGCCCGAGCCACGGCGCCTGCAGGTTGGCTTTGCCTTGCGCAAGCATTTCGCCGAGCGAGGGCGAGCCGGGAGGCAGGCCGAAACCGAGGAAGTCGAGGGAGGTCAAGGTCGTGATCGAGCCGTTGAGGATGAAGGGCAGGAAGGTCAGCGTCGCGACCATGGCGTTCGGCAGCAGATGCTTGAACATGATGGTGGCGTTGGAGAGGCCCAACGCCCGCGCCGCGCGCACATATTCGAAGTTCCGAGCGCGCAGGAATTCGGCGCGCACCACGCCGACCAGCGATACCCACGAGAACAGCAGCAGGATGCCGAGCAGCACGAAGAAGCTTGGCGTGATGATCGCGGAAATGATGATGAGCAGGTAGAGCGCCGGGATCGCGGTCCAGACCTCGATGAAGCGCTGGAAGAGCAGATCGACCCATCCGCCGAAATAGCCCTGCACCGCTCCTGCCAGCACGCCGATGATCGACGAGATGCCGGCGAGCACGAGGCCGAACAGAACCGAGATGCGGAAGCCGTAGATCAGGCGCGCGACGACATCGCGACCCTGGTCATCCGTGCCGAGCCAGTTCCATTCGATGTCGCGGCATCCGGTGCCGCCCGTGCGTTCCGCGATGGAGCGGCACTGCGCATCGCTCAGCATCCACGTCGGAGGCGCGGGCGCAGGAACCGGCAGGTCGAGATTATGCGTGTTGTAGGAGAAGCGGATCGGCGCCCAGAGCAGCCAGCCATGCGCCTCGATCTCCTTCGAGATCACGGGATCGCGGTAGTCGGTCTGCGCCAGGAATCCGCCGAATTTCTCTTCCGGGTAATCCACGAAAGCCGGGTAGAGGATCTCACCATTGTAGGAGGCGAGGATCGGCTTGTCGTTGGCGATGAGTTCGGCGCAAAGGCTCAACCCGAACAGGACGAGGAAAATCCAGAACGACCAATAGCCGCGCCGGTTCGCCTTGAAGTTCTGCAAGCGACGCCGGTTGAGCGGCGAGAGGCGAATGAAGCCTTCTCGCGGCAAAGGCGGTGCAACGGGTGCAGTGGCGGTGGGTGCGACGGGGATGCTCTCGTTCATCTCACGTCTCCCGCGTCTCGAAATCGATGCGCGGATCGATCCAGGTATAGGTGAGGTCCGAGATCAGGTTCACGGCCAGGCCGATGAGCGAGAAGATGTAGAGATTGGCGAACACGACCGGGTAATCGCGGTTCACGATCGATTCAAACGAGAGCAGGCCAAGGCCGTCGAGGGAGAAAATCGTCTCGATGAGCAGCGCGCCGGCAAAGAACGCGCCGATGAACGCGCCGGGAAAACCCGCAATGACAATCAGCATCGCATTGCGGAAGACGTGGCCGTAGAGCACCTGCCGCTCCGACAGACCTTTCATGCGTGCGGTCAGCACGTATTGCTTGCGGATCTCGTCGAGGAAGGAGTTTTTCGTCAGCAAGGTCGAGGTGGCGAAGGCACCGAGCGCCATGGCCGTGATCGGCAAGGTGATGTGCCACAGATAGTCGAGAGCCTTGCCGGCGAGCGACAATTGCGACCAGTTCTCCGAGGTCAATCCGCGCAACGGGAAGAACTGCCAGAACGAGCCGCCCGCAAAGAGCACGATCAAAAGGATCGCGAACAGAAAGCCGGGGATCGCGTAGCCGATGATGACGATGGCCGATGTCCAGATATCGAAGGACGAGCCGTCCTGAACCGCTTTGCGGATGCCGAGCGGAATCGAGATGGCATAGGACAGAAGCGTCATCCAGAGCCCGAGGCTGATCGAGACCGGCAGCTTCTCCTTGATGAGCTGCAACACCGAGATGTCGCGGAAATAACTCTTCCCGAAATCGAAGCGCGCATAATCCCAGAGCATCTTCATGAAGCGCTCGGGCGCGGGCTTGTCGAAGCCGAACTGCACTTCGAGCTGCTTGATGAATTGCGGGTCGAGTCCCTGCGCGCCGCGATAGCGGGACGAGGACGTATCGGCCGCGCCGCCGCCCGCCGCGCCCTGGCCGCCGGAGAAATCGCCACCGCCGCCCGAGATGCGGGACGTCGCGCTCGAATCCTGCCCCTGGAGCTGCGCGATGATGCGCTCCACGGGACCGCCGGGTGCGAATTGCACGAGGGTGAAGGAAATCAGCATGATGCCCAACAGGGTCGGGACCATGAGCAGGATGCGACGTGCGATATAGGCGAACATCAAACGACCGCACGGTCACGGCCGATACGGCCGAGATGGGTGTCTGCAAAGGCGGTCGCGTACTTCAATCCATATCCTAACATGCGGTCCAGTCCGATATGAGCCGCCCAAATCGCGGCCAGACCGATGAGGAGCGGGTTGTTCAGAGACAGCCCGATCCCCGCCAGCATCGCAGGCCCGATCGTCGAGTGAAGGATATTGTAGATCATAGCTCCGATCCTTGGGCCAGCCCCATAGGCAACAAAGCCAAGGTCCGGGCTAAGGAAGAGAATCGCATAAAGCCACCAGGACAGCCCGGCATAAGCATAGGCCGCTGTTGCGAGCACGAAAAGAACCAGCCCTTCCAGGCGCAGGACAAGGCGGGGAACGCCCGCAACGGCTGGGGCTGCCACGATCTGGCTCAAATCGTCACCCTCGTCCGATCCGCTTGGCTTTTTCGGCATCGTACCACCACGTATCCGGTGCGCCCGTGCTGAAACGCGGCTTTTTCTCCGGGTGGGAGAACTGATCCCAATAGGCGAGCCAGTTGTTGGCTTTCCACCACATGGGCACCCAATATTGGCCTGCGCGCAGGACCCGGTCGAGGGCGCGGCAGGCGGTGACAAGTTCAGCCCGCGTTTTCGCATCGGCAATGCGTTCGACCAGCGCATCGACGGCGGGATCGGCGATACCCGCGAGGTTCTGGCTTCCCGGCGTTTGGGCCGCCTGCGAGCCATAGACGATCCGCAAGGAATCGCCCGGCGTCGGTGAGCCTGCGAGAGCGCGGCTGGTCACGTCGAAATCGTAGTCGTTCAATCGCCGCTGATATTGTGCCGCATCCACGATGCGAGAATAGGCGTCAATGCCGAGCCGTTTCAGGTTGGCTTGGAACGGCTCCGTATGCGGTTGCAGACTGGCCGAAAAATCGAGGAACTCGATGCGGAAGGGCTGGCCGTTCGGCAGCTTCAGCGCGCTGCCCTCCCGTTTGCAACCCGCCGCGCGCAACAGCTCATCGGCGCGGCGCAGCAGCTTGCGATCCTGGCCGGAACCGTCGGAAACCGGCGGCAGATAGGGTTCGCCAAAAACCGATTCCGACGCCCTGCCGCGGAAGGGTTCGAGCAGCGCGAGTTCCTCAGGTGAGGGAACTCCAACAGCCTTCATGTCCGAATTCTCGAAAAATGAGGTCAGTCGACGGTAGGAGCCGAACATGATGTTCGTGTTCGTCCACTCGAAATCGAAGGCGAGCCCGATGGCTTCGCGGATGCGCGGATCCTTGAAGGCGTCGCGGCGCGTGTTGAAATACCACCCTTGAATGGGCGCGGGCGCGTCGTTCGGAAGCGCCTCCTTCTTCACGCGGCCTTCGCGGATGGCGGGGAAATCGTAGCCCGTCGCCCAGGTGCGTGAGGTGTATTCCTCCTGAAAATTGAGGACGCCGCTTTTGAAAGCCTCGAAAGCCACCGCGCGGTCGCGGAAATATTCGTAGCGGACGCGGTCGAAATTATTCAGGCCGACATTCACGGGCAGGTCTTTGGCCCAGTAATCCGGCACGCGCGTGAACTCAATGAAAC
Source organism: Microvirga alba (assembly GCF_015694465.1). GTDB lineage: Bacteria > Pseudomonadota > Alphaproteobacteria > Rhizobiales > Beijerinckiaceae > Microvirga > Microvirga alba. The sequence goes on along the minus strand of NZ_JADQDO010000004.1, from coordinate 19,661 downwards.
GGCCCTGCTCGAAAGGGCCGACCTTATAAGCGCCCGAGCCGAGCGGGGCTTCGAGCGTCGAGGCCTCGAAGTCGCGACCTCGCCAATAACGCTCGGAGAAGATCGGCGTCCCTGCCACGACGAGATGCAGGTCACGGCTGCGTTTGGGCGAAAACCGAACGCGCAAAATGTCGTCCGCTTCGGCCTCGGCGGCCGTCATCTGCGTGAGAACGGAGCGATAGACCGGGTGGCCTTTTTCTTTCAGGATATTGAGCGAAAAGGCCACGTCGCCGGCGGTCAGTTTCGAGCCGTCGTGAAAGCGCGCTTCCGGGCGCAAGAAGAAGCGGTATGTCAGCTTGTCGTCCGAGATCCGAACACTGCGGGCGACAAGCCCGTAAAGCGCATCCGGTTCGTCGCCTGCCGCCGACATCAGGCTGTCGAAGGTGCTCCCCATCCCGGCTGCGCCATCGCCTTGCAGCACAAAAATGTTGAGGGTGTTGAACGTGTCGAAGTTCTGATTGCCCGTGCTCTGCTTGATCTGGATCGCGAGCAGGCCGCCTTTCGGGGCCGCCGGGTTCACGTAGTCGAAATGCTTGAAGTCGGCGCCGTATTTCAGATCGCCGAAACTGGAGAGACCATAGGTTTCAGTCTCGCCGGTCGATTGGGCGATGCCGCGCCGAGGCAGACTGGACAGGGCCGTCATCGCGGCCCCGCCGATCAAAAGACCTCGGCGGTTCGGGTGTTTCATCGAGGCGCTCCGGTTTTGGCGGCTTTGGCCTCATCATACCACCAGATCGTCGGAAAGGCCGCGCCGCCATTGCGCGGCATCGTCTCAGGGTGGCTGAAGCGGTTCCAGCGGGCGGTGCGCTGTTTCAGATAGGTCCATTGCGGAACCATGTAGTCATGCGCGAGCAGAACCCGGTCGAGCGCCTTGGTTGCGGCCACCAGCTCATCGCGATCCTTGGCAAAGATCACCCGATCGATCAGCGCGTCGATTGCCGGATCGGCAATGCCGGCTGTGTTTCGCGAACCGGGGCGTTGGGCCGCCTGCGAGCCCCAGAATTCACGCTGCTCGTTGCCCGGCGAGAGGGATTGCGCCCAGATCCCCGACACGACGTCGAAGTCGAAAGCGCGGATTCGGTTGACGTGTTGGACATCATCCACGATGCGCACCGAGGTGACGATGCCGAGGCGGTCGAGGGAGGCTTTGTAAGGCAGGAACACGCGCTCGTCGTTCGGGCTGTCGCCGAGCAACTCGACGGTCAAGGTTTCTCCCTTGGCGTTGACCCGCCGGCGGTCCTTCAATTCCCAGCCGGCCTCTCGCAAGAGCTGGTCGGCCACGCGCAGGTTGTTGCGGGTCGCCTCTGGCGAGTCGCTGACGGGGTTTTTGTAGGGCGTCGTGAAGACCTCCGGTGGCACCTTGTCCCGAACCGTTTCGAGAATCGCCAGTTCCCGACCTTCGGGTAGACCGGATGAGGCCAGGTCGAGGCCGTAGAAATAGCTCGAAATGCGCTCGTACTGCCCGGAGAAGATCGCCTTGTTGATCTCCTCGAACGGGAAGGCGAGATTGAGCGCCCGCCTGACGCGTGGGTCCTTGAATTTGTCGCGCCGCAGGTTGAGGACGAAGGCCTGCATCCGGCCCATGGCGCGCATCGGAAACTCTTCGAGGATGACGCGGCCCTCCTGGCGGGCCGGGAAATTGTATCCCGTCGCCCAGTTCCGGGCGCTATTCTCGGTCCGGAAGTCCGTTCGGTCGCCTTTGAACGCTTCAAGCAGGACGGTCGCGTCCCGGTAATATTCCAAGCGGATTTCGTCGAAATTGTTCTGCCCGACATTCACGTTGATGGACGCGCCCCAATAATCCTTCACGCGCTCGTAAGATGCGCTGCGTCCGGCATCGAAGCTTTTGAGCCGGTAGGGGCCCGAGCCGAGCGGCGGCTCGAGGGTGGTTTGCGTGACGTCGCGCTTGCGGCCGTCCGGGGCCGTGCCCTCCCACCAATGTTTCGGCAGGATGATGAGCTGCCCCATGATCTGCGGCAGCTCCCGGTTACCCTTCTCGTCGAAGGTGAACTTGACCTCACGCTCGCCGACCTTCTCCGCCTTGACGACATTGGTGTAATAGAAGGCATAGGTCGGGCTGTTGGCCTTCAAGGTCTGGAACGAGAAAATCACATCCTCGACCGAGACCGGCTTCCCGTCATGCCAGCGCGCTTCCGGGCGAAGGCGGAAGGTGACCGACGAAAAGTCCTCCGGATAGGTGAATGCTTCGGCAAGCAGGCCATAGGCCGTGCTTGCCTCGTCGAGGGACGATGTCGTCAGGGTTTCATAGATCTGCCCGAGCCCCTGTTCGGGTGATCCCTTGACCCCCGCGACGACGATATTGAAGCTGTCGAATGTGCCTTGAACGCCCAGCCGGACCAGGCCGCCCTTGGGAGCGTCCGGGTTCACGTAATCGAAATGCTTGAAGTCGGCGGTATATCTCGGTTGGCCGAGCAAGGCTGACCCATGCCGCCACACGGGCTCCTGCGCCGCGAGGGGAGAGGCGGCGAGGCAGGCGGCAAAAAGGCTGAGCATTATCGGGCGGATCACAAGGCGTCTCCTGCGAATGAGGCGTCTGTCCAAGGCATTCCATCTTTGCCTAGAACCGGACGAGCGCAAGGGATAACGCGCAAAAGAAAAAGCCGGGCTTAACGGCCCGGCTTTAAGATGGGGAAATGATCCGTACCTTACGGTGCGGGGAAGGGGACCGGGCTGTCGGAGAGGGTCCGCAGGTAAGCCAGAATGTCCGCACGCTCCTGAGCCTGGGCAACACCGGCGAAGGCCATGATGGTGCCGGGGGCGTAGCTCTTGGGCGACGTGATGAAATGGTCGATGTTTTCGTACGTCCAGTTGCCGCCCTTGCCCTTCAGGGCCGCCGAATAGTTGAAGCCCGCGTGAGAGGCGACGGCACGGTCGACGAGGCCGTAGAGATTCGGGCCAACCTTGTTCGCGCCGCCCTTTTCGAAGGTGTGGCAGGCGGCGCACTTCTTGGCAGCCGACTGACCCTTGGCCGGGTCGGCCTTGGCGAGGAGGACGGGCAGGGGCTCGGCCGGGGCGGCCGGAGCGGCTGCGCCACCGGCTGCGGCCTCTTCCGGCGCCGGAAGATCGTAGCCGGGAACGGCTGGCTTTTTCGGCGCGAACAGACCACTGGCGATGACGTTGACGCCAACCACGAAAAGAAGCGAGCCGAATACGGCGCCCGCGATCTTATTGGTCTCGATATTCATGGATTAGGCTCTCCTCGCCTTGGATAACGGCGAAACCAGCGCAACAGAACAAGTCGGGCGCGAACGGGTGCCCGCGACCGTGGCGTTGCTTAGCCGCAGAGATGGGGTTTTGACAATGGGGGGCGCGCGGGTTTTCGCCGGTCTCGTGGTCGCAGCGAGGTGTTTTGGGGGCAGCGGTGTGCTTTCACCCGGTGAGAGATCCGGGCCGACCATGACAAAACGGCCTCGTCTTGGTAAGGACGCGCAAAGTTCACTTGGGCCTGCACCATGTCCGATCCTCTCGTGCTGATCCCGGCACGCCTCGCCGCAACCCGCCTGCCAAACAAGCCCCTGGCCGATATTGCGGGTGAGCCCATGATCGTCCATGTGCTGCGCCGGGCTCAAGAGGCGGGAATCGGGCCGGTCGCGGTCGCGACCGATGCCCCCGAAATCGCCGAGGCCGTGACCCGGGCCGGGGGCAGGGCCGTCCTGACCCGTGCCGATCACGCTTCCGGCTCCGACCGCATCTTCGAGGCTGTGGAAAAACTCGACCCGGAAGGCCGCCACGATGTGGTGGTCAACGTCCAGGGTGACCTTCCCACAGTCGACCCGCGCGCTATCGCCGCTTCGATTGCTCCCCTGTCCGATTCCGCCGTCGATCTTTCGACGCTCGTGGCGGTGATCAAGCGGGAGGAGGAGCGGGCCGATCCCAATGTCGTCAAGATGGTGGGAAGCGAGGTTTCGCCCGGCCGATTCCGCGCGCTGTACTTTACCCGTGCGATGGCACCCTACGGGGAGGGGCCGCTCTATCACCATATCGGCCTCTACGCTTATCGTCGCAAAGCCCTGCAACGCTTCGTCAACCTGCCGCCATCCGCGCTGGAGCTCCGCGAAAAGCTTGAGCAATTGCGCGCGCTGGAGGCCGGCATGCGCATCGATGCGGTTCTGGTCCATGACGTACCGCTCGGTGTCGATACCCCTCACGATCTGGAAAGGGCGCGCGAGATCATCGCGGCCCGGAGGAAACCATGAACAAGATCATTTCGTTCCAGGGCGAGCCGGGAGCAAACTCCCATATCGCCTGCGAGGAGGTCTATCCCCAGTGGCAGGTGCTTCCTTGCCCGACCTTCGAGGATGCCTTCGCCGCCGTGGACGAGGGGCAGGCGGGGCTCGCCATGATCCCGATCGAGAACTCGATCGCCGGCCGCGTGGCGGATATCCACCATCTCCTGCCGACATCAGGTCTTCACATCATCGGCGAGCACTTTCTGCCGATCCATTTCCAGCTCATGGCTGTGCCCGAGGCCAATCTCGGCACGATCAAGAGCGTACACAGCCACGTCCACGCGCTCGGCCAGTGCCGCAAGATCATCCGCAAGCTCGGGCTGAAAGCCCATGTGGCGGGCGATACGGCGGGCTCGGCGCGCGAAGTTGCCGAGTGGAAGGACCCGACCAAGGCCTCGCTCGCCCCCCGCATGGCGGAAAAGATCTATGGGCTGAAGATCCTGGCCGAGGATGTGGAGGACGAGGCGCACAACACGACACGCTTCGTCATCCTCTCCAAGACAGCGCGATGGGCTCCGGCGGGCAACGGGCCGACCGTCACCTCCTTTGTGTTCCGGGTCCGCAACCTTCCGGCGGCGCTCTACAAGGCGCTGGGCGGCTTCGCGACGAACGGCATCAACATGACCAAGCTCGAAAGCTACATGCTGGAGGGTGAGTTCCTGGCGACGCAATTCTATGCCGAGGTCGATGGCCACCCGGACGACGTGAACCTGAAGCGTGCGCTCGAGGAGCTGGAGTTCTTCTCCCGCGAGTTGCGTATTCTCGGCGTGTATCCGGCCCATCCGTTCCGCGAAAAGATCAAGGAAGCGGCCGAGTGACGATTCTCATCCGTGACGCGCGTGACGGGGATGCCGATGGCATCGCCCGCGCGCACGTTCAGGGATGGCGCGAATCCTACAAGGAGTCATGGCCGCTTCGCGGCTCCTCAGGATGAGGTCGGTGTTTTCAACTGACTCTAACTACGCATCCATTCGCGCAGGAGGTGATGCGCGATGGCGATGGGGGAGGGCGCGGCGAAGTTTTCGTGCGTGCCGTCGAGCATGCGGCGCACGTCATCGCGCGTGAACCAGCGGGCATCTTCCAGCTCGGCGGTATCGATGGTGATTTCGTCGGTCTCGGCTTCGCCCACGCATCCGATCATGAGCGATGACGGAAACGGCCAGGGTTGCGAGGCGAGGTAACGAACCTTGCCGACGCGGATGCCGGCTTCCTCGAAGGTTTCCCGCCGCACCGCATCCTCGATCGTCTCGCCGGGCTCCAGAAATCCCGCGAGGCAGGAATACGTTTTCGCATTGAACCGGCTCTGACGCCCCAGCAGGCATTTGCCGCCTCGTGTCACCAGCATGATCACGACCGGGTCCGTGCGGGGAAAATGCTCCGTGCGGCACGCCGCGCAATCGCGCCGGAAGCCCGCATGGGCGGGCTCTGTCCGCGCGCCGCAGTTGGCGCAGAACCGATGCCGCGCGTGCCAGCCGAGCATCGACTTCGCCATGGCGAGCGTGCCGAGCTCCTCCGTCGGCACCAGACCCTGCACCGCGATCGAGCGCAGATCGGTGACGGCGAAGGCCGGGTCGTCCTGAAACAGATCCACCGCTTCGGGCGGCGCGAGGGTCGCGATGACCGGGCGATCTTTAAGAGTGCCGAGAAAGACTTGCTCGTGATGGGTTGTGAGCCGCTTCAAGGCGGATGCGGGCAAAAGACCGGTTCCCGGCTCTCCGGCTTGGAGGATGGGGATGTCTCCCGCCACGATCACCATGGCTGCATGCGGGTCGTTCACATGGCGCGCGAGCGCTTCGGGGTCCCGCTCCGCGCTGTGGCGCACGAGAGGGTTCGTGATGTAGCCGGGGGAAGATGTCATGGGGTCAGGCCGCCGCGAAAAGGGTGGTGGCACGCTCGATCAGGGCGGCCGCCGCATGGTCGGGGTAGGGGGTGCGGGTGCCGTGACCCCAGACGGGGCCAGGCCAGGCGGGATCGGAGCGGAAGCGCCCGATCACATGGACATGAAGCTGCGTCACGATGTTGCCGAGCGCGCCCACATTCACCTTGTCGGGCTTTGCAAGGCTCATCATGACCTTCGTCGCGATGCGGATTTCCTGCATCAGCTGGACGGCCTGCTCATCCGAGAGGTCCGTCAACTCGCTCAAGCCGTTGATGCGCGGCACCAGCACGAACCACGGGAACCGGGCGTCGTTCAGAAGCAGAACGGAGGACAGGGACAGGTCCCCGACCGGGATCGTATCGGCTTCAAGCCGCGAATCGAGTTGGAAAGGTGAACTCATGGGCATGACGTTAGCCGAGCTTGGCATCTTATGCCTATCCCCCGTCGCTGATCCCGCCATTCCGAACCCGTAGCCGCCGACGTTCGGAGATAAGCCGCAACCCGAACGATGCGCTCTGTTTGGATGTGTTGGCGTTTATGGGTTCCGGGCTCTCGCTTTTGCTCGCCCCGGAATGACGGGGGAGGGGCTTGAGCGCGCCCGCCACAACGCTGCTTGCGTTCCTGAGGCGAAAACTCCATATAGGCGACGGGAGGTTGGCGAGGGACGTCTCACTCGCCAACCGGGTCAGATCCGGAAGGAAGCAGCCCTAACGAGACCGAACGGGTCTTCGTCCAGCCTCCCACCCTGGCGCCTTTAAGTTGGCGCCCCATATCCCAGAGCCCTCAGAGCCGATGGACGAAACCACAACCGGCACGCCCCTGAACGACGAGCCGGCCTTGCCGGGTTTCCCTCCCGCGCCTGCCGCCGCGCCGGGATCGCCCTATCGTGTCCTTGCCCGCAAATACCGCCCGCGCACTTTCGACGACCTGATCGGTCAGGAGGCGATGGTGCGCACCCTCTCGAACGCCTTCGAGACCGGGCGCATCCCGCAAGCCTGGATGCTGACCGGCGTTCGCGGCGTCGGCAAGACCACGACGGCCCGTATTCTGGCCCGCGGCCTGAACTACCAGAAATCCGACGGCACCGGCGCGCCGACGATCCATATGCCCGAGCTTGGTCTGCATTGCGAAGCGATCATGGAATCGCGGCATGTGGATGTGCTGGAAATGGACGCCGCCTCTCATACCGGCATCGACGACGTCCGCCAGATCATCGACGGCATCCGCTATTCACCGGTTTCCGCGCGCTACAAGGTCTACATCATCGACGAGGTCCACATGCTCTCGGAGAAGGCGTTCAATGCCTTCCTGAAGACGCTTGAGGAGCCGCCGCCGCACGCGAAATTCATCTTCGCCACCACTGAAATCCGCAAAGTCCCGGTCACGATCCTCTCCCGCTGCCAGCGCTTCGACCTGCGCCGCATCGAGGCCGACAAGCTCGTCGCCCATCTTGGCCGCATCTGCGATGCCGAGGGCGTCAAAGCCGACCAGGAGGCGCTTGCCGCCATCGCCCGCGCGGCGGAAGGCTCGGCGCGCGATTCGCTCTCCCTCCTCGATCAGGCCATCGCCCACGGCGCGGGCGTGGTGCAGGGCGAGACCGTGCGCGACATGCTGGGTCTTGCCGACCGCACGCTCGTCATCGACCTGTTCGAGGCGGTGATGCGGGGTGATGTGCCCGCCGCATTCGCGGGGCTTCGCTCGCAATATGATGCGGGGGCCGACCCCAGCGTCATCCTGTCCGATCTGGCCGCCTTTTCGCACGTGGTCACGCGTCTCAAACTGATCGCCGACGCGGCGAAGGACCCCGCGTTGTCCGAGATCGAGCGTGCGCGCGGCACGGAATATGCGCAGAAACTCTCCGTGCGGACCCTGTCTCGCGCGTGGCAGATTCTGTTGAAGGGCATCCCCGAGGTCCAGGCCTCGAACCGTCCCATTGCTGCGGCGGAAATGGTGCTCGTGCGCCTTGCCTACGCCGCCGATCTGCCGACGCCCGATGAGGCCCTGCGCGCGTTGAAAGACGGTGCTCCCGCCCCTTCCAGCGGGCCCTCGTCCCCGCCGCCATCACCGCCCATGTCCACCGGGCCTATGACGTCCGGCAACGTGGCGCTCGCGACCTCCCAGCCGATGCCGCAGCCCCGGCCTCAGCCTCAAGGCACCGCGCCGGTCATGCGGCTGCGGCGGTTCGAGGATGTGGTGGCGCTCGCGGCCGAGCAGCGCGAGATCGTTCTCAAAACCGCGCTTGAACGGGATGTCCGCCTCGTCCGGTTCGAGGAAGGCCGCATTGAGTTCAATCTGGCCGAGGGCGGCAGCCGGACGATTGCCAACGATCTGGCGCGTGCCCTGCAGCAATGGACCGGCCAGCGCTGGATGATCGCCTTGTCATCCGACGAAGGCGCTCCGACACTGCGCCAGCAGGCCGACACCGCCGAGCGCGAACGCAAGGAGGGGGCGACGAGCCATCCTCTGGTGCAGGCGGTGCTCGCGAAGTTTCCCGGCGCGCAGATCGTGAACGTGGTCGATCGCGCTGAGAAGGCGGGCGAGGATGCGTCCGCCGAGGCCGATATGGACATTCTCGGCGCAACCGACGCCGAAGACGAACTGGAGTAAGAATCATGCGCGATATGATGGGATTGATGAAGCAGGCCCAGGCCATGCAGCAGAAGCTGCAGGATGCTCAGGCCGAGCTCGAGAATGTCGAAGTCGAAGGCACCGCCGGCGGCGGCGTCGTCACCGTCAAGGTGACCGGCAAGGGCGCCCTCAAGGCCATCAACATCGACCCGTCGCTCATGAATGCGGACGAGAAGGAAATTCTCGAAGATCTCATCGTTGCGGCGATGAACGACGCGCGGGCCAAGGCCGATCGCGCCGCGCAGGACCGCATGGCGGATCTGACCAAGGGCCTGCCGCTGCCGCCCGGCCTGAAGCTCTTCTGAGACATTCATGGCCCAGTCCGTCGCCGGTCCGGAAATCGAACGCCTGATCCAGCTCCTGGCTCGCCTGCCGGGACTGGGTCCGCGCTCGGCCCGGCGCGCGGCTCTGCACCTCATCAAGAAGCGGGAGACCCTGCTCAACCCGTTGAGCGACGCCATGCGCGTCGCCAATGAGCGGATCGTGGTGTGCTCGTCCTGCGGCAACGTGGATACGTCCGATCCCTGCACCATCTGCCGGGATCACCGCCGCGACGCCTCGATCCTTGTGGTGGTGGAGGATGTGTCGGATCTCTGGGCGCTCGAGCGCTCGGGGGCCATCAACGCGCTCTACCACGTGCTCGGCGGCGTGCTCTCGCCGCTCGATGGAGTGCGCCCCGAACATCTGAACCTTGACCGTCTGGTCGAGAGGGCGTCTCGACCCGGCGTCGTCGAAGTGATCCTGGCGCTGAGTGCGACCGTCGACGGCCAGACCACGGCCCACTACGTCACCGATCTCTTGAGCCACCTGCCGGTGAAGGTGACGAAGCTCGCCCATGGCGTGCCGGTCGGCGGCGAACTCGACTATCTCGACGAGGGCACCCTCTCAGCGGCGATCCGCCAGCGCACGGCGTTCTAGCTCTTTGCTGTTGTCGTCTAGCCAGCGCGACAGCACGACCACTTCGCTTAAATCATAGCCAAGCGATTTGTAGAACTCGCGGACAGAAAGATTGTCGTTGCGCACCATCAATTGGATCTTGCGCACATCTCGCTCGCTCGCCCACGCTTCGCAAGCCTCCATCATCTTCCGGCCCAGACCCTGACCTTGAATGGAGGGATCGATGCCGAGGTAATAGACCCAGGCCCGGTGCCCATCCGACCCGATCATGGCCGTCGCGACCACCCCACCGTTCAGCCGCCCGACAAGCACCGTCGACAGTGGCGTCTTCAGGGCCAGTTCGATATCCGCGTAAGGATCGTTCCAGGGACGCGTCAGGTTGACCTTTCGCCAAAGCGCGACGGCGGTATTCGTTTCATGCGGTTCAAGAACGCCGATTTCGATCATCATTCACTCTCAGCCATCATGCCGGAATTCGCAGCCGGAAGATCGTTCCGTCCTTCGCCTCAATGCTGAAGCTGCCGCCAAGCTGGTCGGCGAAGGCGCGAATCAGTCTCATTCCAAGGGATGAATCGGTTTCCCTCACGTCCGATACGCCTTTTCCCGTATCGCGGACGGACACTTCGATCTGATCGTCGATCCGCACCGCCGATATGACGATTCGCCCGCCCCGACCGGGCTCGAAGGCGTGCTTGAAGGCATTCGAAATGGCCTCCGTCATCGCAAGGGCGAGGGGCGCGGCGCGCTCGAGGCCAATTGAAATCGGCTCCGCATTGAGCTCGACCGATATGCCGCGATCTGCCGCGCCATAGGTCGCGGACAGCTCGTTGATGAGACGATCGAGATATTCCTGCAAATCGACCATCCCGCCGGTCTCTCTGCGATAGAGAGTATCGTGGATCAGGCCGATGGAACGCAGGCGATCCTGCGTTTCCCTGAAGGCGGCCTTGACAGTCGGATCCGTGAAGCGCCGCGACTGCATCTGAAGCAGGCTGGAGGTCACCTGGAGGTTGTTTTTCACCCGGTGGTGGATCTCCTGGAGCAGGACGACCTTGTCGGCGAGGGCCTTTTCGAGATCGGTGTTGGCCTGTGCGAGATCGTCATTGGCCTTCTGCAACTGGTTTTGCGTTTCCTCCACCCGGTAGCTCAGCCGCGCGCCGATCGTCGTCAGTCCGCCGAACGCGGCGAGGACGACGGCGGCGAGCGCCGTGCTCCAATAGAACCCCCCAGTCCAGGAAGAGAGGGCCGTCGCCAGCGGAATGCTCGCCGTCACGATCACCGGCCATTGCTCGAGGCGGCGGAACGACACGATCCGCTCAACTTGATCTGCCGTTACGTCTGACCGAAACGTCCCCGACTTCTCTGAAGCCATCGCATTCAATATCCGCGACTGTGCGAGGCTGAAATTGAGCTGCTCCGGGGTCAGGCCGGTTCGGGCGATGATGCGCCCGTCGCGGCCCCAAAGCCCCAGAATCAGGTTGTCGGCACCGGCATCCGGCCGCGAAATCGTCTGCAGAATGGTCGGCTTGAGAATCACGTGCGCGACACCCGCGAACGTGCCATTCGCGTCATCGATGCGACGATTATAGGTATAAAGCATCTCCTCGCCTTTTCCCCGGACGAAGGGGTCGCCGATATACGTTTCCGCGCCGTCACGAAGGGACAGGAACCAGGCGACGTCCGCAAAGCTGGTCCGCATCGGCGCGGGGTTGCTCGAAGTCGCAACTGGAAACCCATGGGAATCGACGATCAGGAATTGGTCGCTGGTCGCGGACCGTTCAGTCAGGCTGGCAAGAAAATCGTGAATGTCGCTTGAGTCGGCGGCAGCCTCGACCCCGCCTTTCGACTGCACATAGACGACGATCTCACGCAGCAAGAGATCACTCGTTTCGAGCGCCCGCTTGGTATTCTCCTCGACCAGAAGCGCAAGATCGCGAGTCGATGCTTCCGCGCGGTCGATGGCATTCCGATATTCCAGCCACAGGAAAAGACCGCGAATGCCGACGATCGCGACCGCGAAGAGGATGGCGGTGGCGTAGAGAACGCTACGCACGTCGCGGACGGTGGTCATAACAATCGAACTCGAAGATGCGAAAGATCCATAACTGTGTAGCGCAACAGCGTAGCCGTTGTCAGGCGGCTAAACTGCTTCCCTGAAACAGTCTCTCAGGTGACAGGCCGGAAAGCCATTGCTAATCAGTCTGCATCGAACCTCCTGCTCGAGTTCTCCATGTCCCGCACCGATCTCGCCCACACCATCGAAGCCGCCTGGGAAGACCGGGCCAATGTGAGCCCCGCCACGACCGGAGCCATCCGCGAGGCCGTGGAGTGGTCGCTCAAGCTTCTCGATTCCGGGCAGGCGCGCGTCGCGGAGAAGATCGGCGGCGAGTGGCAGGTCAATCAATGGCTGAAAAAGGCCGTGCTTTTGTCCTTCCGCCTCAATGACATGGCGGTGATCAAGGGTGGGCCCGGCGATGCTGTCTGGTGGGACAAGGTGCCGTCCAAGTTCGATGGGTGGTCAGACGCCGAGTTCAAGCAGGCGGGGTTCCGTGCCGTGCCGAACTGCGTCGTGCGTCGCGGCGCCTATGTGGCCCCGAACGTCGTCCTCATGCCGTCCTTCGTCAATCTTGGCGCCTATGTGGACGAGGGCACCATGGTCGATACCTGGGCGACGGTCGGCTCCTGCGCCCAGATCGGCAAGCATGTGCATCTCTCCGGCGGCGTCGGCATCGGCGGCGTGCTGGAACCGCTTCAGGCCAACCCGACCATCATCGAGGACAATTGCTTCATCGGCGCGCGTTCGGAAGTGGTCGAGGGCGTGATCGTCGGCGAGGGCTCTGTCCTCTCCATGGGGGTGTTCATCAGCGCCTCCACCAAGATCATCGACCGCAACACGGGCGAGGTCTTCATCGGCCGCGTACCGCCTTACTCCGTCGTGGTTCCCGGCTCGCTCCCCGGCAAGCCCCTGCCTGATGGCACCCCCGGCCCGTCACTCTATTGCGCCGTCATCGTGAAGCGCGTCGATGCGCAAACGAGGGCGAAGACGGCGATCAACGAGCTGCTCCGGGATTGAGAACATTTTCTTGCAAAATAGATACCCTCTAGCAATATTGTTTCGGTTTTTTGCTAGGGGAACGTTGTGGAACTGTTGCAGCATCTTTTCGGCTTTTCGGGGCGCATGAACCGCGCTGTTTTCTGGAAAGGCCTCATATGCAACATTCTTATTGGTATTGCGCTGGACCAGCTCGCTCCGCTTGCGGACAGCGTCTTCGGAAGTCTCCTTCAGGAAATCGGTTTTGAAGCGATTGGTCTCGCTTTGCTCGCCCATTGCGTTTCATTGTGGACGCGGCGGTTACATGATCGAGACAAAAGCGGGTGGTGGCAGCTTTTGCACGCGATTCCCTTCGCGATCTTGGTCGTGATCCTGAAGGTCTTTGCCAATTCGATTGGCGAAACCGGTGACATCGCCTTGTTTGGGGAGCGTGCGAAGGAATTGTTGTGGTTTCCCGCGCCGGCTTTCATGCTGATCGCTTGGCTTGGCATCGTGTCGATTTGGTTCCTCATTCAGCTTGGCTTCCTTCGCGGCACCGTCGGCCCGAACCGGTTCGGGCCTGACCCTCTTGGCGAAGCGCAGCCGGCCATGCAATTGCAGCCCATTGGGGATTGATTTCCGAGGGTAACGTGCGTCATGAGTAGCCATGCCGCACGACACTTCCCCTCTCCATATCGCCCAATCCCTTCTGCGCTGCCCCTCTGTCACGCCCGCGGAGGGCGGGGCGTTGACCTTCATCGAGGGCGTCCTCCGGGAAGCCGGGTTCGAAGTGCATCGGCCGGTGTTCTCGGAGGCCGGCACGCCCGATGTCGAGAATCTCTACGCCCGCTACGGCAAGACTGAGCCTTATCTGCTGTTCGCAGGGCACACGGATGTGGTTCCACCCGGCGACATCAATCGCTGGCGGCACGATCCCTTCAGCGGGGCCATCGAAGAGGGCGAGCTTTTCGGGCGCGGCGCGGTCGACATGAAGGGCGGCGTCGCCTGCATGATGGCGGCGGCGATCGAATTCATTCGTGCCAACCCGGATTTCAAAGGCTCCATCGGCTTCCTCATCACTGGAGACGAGGAAGGCCCGGCCATCAACGGCTCGGTCAAGCTGCTCGACTGGGCGCGGGCGCGGGGCGAGCGCTTCGATCATTGCATCCTCGGCGAGCCGACCAATCCGAACCAGCTCGGCGACATGATCAAGATCGGCAGGCGCGGCTCGCTGACGGGAAAGCTCGTCGTCGAAGGCAAGCAAGGCCACGTCGCCTACCCGCATCTAGCCGACAACCCGATCCCGGGGATGCTGCGTTTGCTGAATGGTCTCCTGCGCGAGCCGCTCGATCGGGGCACCGCCCATTTCGACGCCTCGAATCTGGAAGTGACGACGGTCGACGTGGGCAACCCCGCTTCGAATGTGATTCCGGCCGACGCGCGGGCGACCTTCAATATCCGCTTCAACGATCTCTGGACGCCGCAAAGCCTTGAAGAGGAAATCGCCCGCAGGCTCCGTGAGGCGGCCGGAAACACGGTTCGCTACACGCTGACCGTCGAGCCGACCAACGCGGTTGCCTTCATCACCGAACCGAACGCCTTCGTCGGTTTCATCGCGGACGCGATCGAAGCCGAGACCGGCATTCGCCCCAAGCTTTCGACCACGGGCGGAACGTCCGACGCCCGGTTTATCGTCCGGGATTGCCCGGTGGTCGAGTTCGGCCTTGTCGGACAGACCATGCACCAGATCGATGAGCGCGTCCCGGTCGCCGATCTCGACCGGCTTGCGACGATCTACGGCAAGGTTCTCGACGCCTACTTCGCTGTTTCGGCTTAGAAATTTCTCGGTTTCATAAAACTAAAGTCTAAGTCACGCAGGAACGTTTGCGGGCTCTACCGGTTTTCGTGAGCAACGTCTTTCCGGTGTCGCCCATGATCGTCACTGCCGATGAAGTGAACCGTTCGTTCCGTGGAACGCTCGATCTGCTCAACAACCGCGTGGAGGGCTTGCAAGCCTTCGACATGAGCGAGCGGGGCTTCTGGCGCTCGTTCACGGCGATCTGGCTGACGCTTCCCGCCTATGTCGTCTCGCTGGCCTGCGAGCGGGTCCGGCTCGGCCTGTCGCAATCCGATCAAGGCCTTCTCGGCAGTGCCGGGATCGATCTGGCGGTGGCGCTCGGCTACGGGGCCAGTTTCATCGCCCTTCCGGTCGCGATGATCTGGATCGCGCGCCGAATGCAGCTCACCCATCGCTATGTCCCCTTCGTCATCGTCGCGAACTGGGTCACCGCCATCGGATTGCTGGTGCTGTCTCTCCCGGCCTTGCTTCTGCTGCTGGGCTGGGCCACGCCCGCGCTGGCGAGCATCTTCGGTCTTGCTTTCTCGATCGTGTTCTTGCGGCTGCAATGGTTCGCCACCAAGGCGACGCTGGGCCTGCCAGGCATCCCGGCCTTCGGCATCGTCGCCTTGGGCGTGGTGCTCAATACCCTCATAGGCGCTTTGACGCGGGGCTTGCTGAGCTAGAGCCTGATCATGCTCTACTCCGGGTAATCGACACCGATCAGGTAGAGCCCCATCGACGGGGCCATCGGGCCGCAGCGTGTGCGGTCGCACGCGTCGAGCGCCGCGCGGACATCGGCGACGGTCCAGCGTCCGGCTCCGGCCCGCTCCAGCGTGCCGACAATCGAGCGGACCTGATGATGCAGGAACGAGCGCGCGGAGGCATAAACCCGGATCTCGTCGCCGATCCGTTCCACATCGAGGCGGTCGAGCGTGCGGATTGGGCTGTTCGCCTGGCATTCGGCCGCGCGGAAGGTGGTGAAATCGTGCTTTCCCAGGAGCGTCTGGGCGGCTTCGTGCATGATGTCGGAATCGAGCGGCCAGGCTACGTGCCACACGCGGTTGACCTCGAGCGCCGGTGGCGCGCGCCGGTTGAGGATGCGATAGACGTAGTGGCGTTTGATCGCCGAGATGCGGGCGTTGAAGGTCTCCGGCACGAGGGTCGCGGAGAGGATCGCGACGGGGGCGGGTTTCAGATGCGCGTTGGTGGCGTCGCGGACCGTGTCGGAGCGCCAATCCTTGCTCAAATCCACATGGATGACCTGGTGCGTCGCATGAACGCCGGAATCGGTGCGACCCGCGCAGTGAATCCGAACCGTCTCGCCTGCGAAACGGGCAATCGCGACCTCGACCGCCTGCTGCACAGAGAGGCCATTCGCCTGATGCTGCCAGCCGGTAAAGGGCGTGCCGTCATATTCGACGACGAGCTTGTAGCGGGGCATCCTAGAGCCGTGCCCCCGCGCCAAGCCTCACGCCGCGCAGGAATTCATCCGCGTTCATCGGCGCCTTGCCAGCACGCTGCACCTGAAGGAGGCGAATGGAGCCGCTGCCGCAGGCGACAATGCCGTTTGCATCAATCAGGCTGCCGGGCTCACCGGAGCCATCCGCGAGAGACGTGCGCAGAACCTTCACGCGCTCCTGACCTTTACCGAAATCGGCGGTGAAGAAAGCGCCGGGGAAGGGCGAGAGGCCGCGCACATGGTCGTGCACCGTCTGGGCGGCCCTCGACCAATCGACCTTGGCGTCGTCATTCGTCAGCTTGTGGGCGTAGGTCACGCCCTGCTCAGGTTGCGGCGTGAAGTTCAGGCCGCCGCGTGAGAGGGCGGCGAGCGCCCGCACCATCAGGTCGGCGCCGAGCCCCATCAACTTGTCGTGCAACTCGCCCGCATTCATCTCGGGGGTAATCGCCACGCGCTCGACCATGGCGACGGGGCCGGTATCCAGACCCTCTTCCATCTTCATGACGGCGACGCCGGTTTCCTTGTCGCCCGCCATGATCGCGCGCTGGATCGGCGCAGCGCCCCGCCAGCGGGGGAGGAGCGAGGCGTGGAGATTGAGACAGCCGAGCTCGGGCGCATCGAGGATCGATTTCGGCAACAGCATGCCATAGGCCACAACCACGGCCACATCCGCCTCATGGCTCCGGAAAATCTCAGCCGCTTCGTCCGTCCGAAGGGTCTTCGGCGTGAACACATTGAGCCCGAACCGCTCCGCCATCCGGTGGACGGGGGAGGGCTTCAGCTCCATGCCGCGCCCTGCAGCGGCGGGTGGGCGGGTGTAGACCGCCACGACCTCGTGCCCCTGGCCGACGATCTCGGAGAGTGTGGGCACCGCGAAATCGGGCGTCCCCATGAAAACGATGCGAAGGCTCATGCGCCGCCCACCTCACGCTTGGCGGCCTTCTTGAACTTGGTCACGACCCTGTCGCGCTTGAGCTTCGAGAGATAGTCGATGAACAGGATGCCGTTGAGGTGGTCGATCTCGTGCTGCACGCAGGTCGCCATCAGCTCCGCAGCCTCCTGCTCGATGGTCTCACCCTGGAGGCTCATATAGCGGAAGCGGACCCGATCCGGCCGCTCGACCTCCTCGTAATATTCGGGGATCGACAGGCAGCCTTCCTCGTAGACGCGCTTTTCGTCCGAGGCCCAGACGATTTCCGGATTGATCAGCACCATGGGTTGATGCTCGTTCTCCGTTTTCGACACGTCCATCGTCACGACCCGCAAGGGCACGCCGATCTGGATTGCCGCGAGGCCCACGCCGGGGGCGTCATACATGGTTTCCAGCATGTCGTCGGCGAGCTTGCGGATCTCGTCCGTGATGGTCGCCACGGGCTCGGAAACGAGGCGGAGCTTGGGGTCGGGAAGAATGACAAGAGGTCTGATGGTCATGATTGCCGGAGATAAGGGCTTGGCTCGGGATGGTCAAATCGTTCGTCTTATGTTCGGATGCATCCGTCAACCGGAAGCTTGATATTCATGAACGACGTCGTGCTGGTCCTTGGCTCAATGCCCCTCACGTGGGGAAAGCTCGTGCTCGGGATGGCGTGCTTGAGCCTCGTGCTTCTGTTGATCGTGACGGCGCTCCTTTTGAGGACGCGGCGAGAGCGGGCCCTTGAGGCAGCCGTTTCCGATGAACGGGCCCGGGAGATGGACGACAAGGTCGCCGAACTGACCCGTATCCAGGCCGAAATGACCGGGCGGATGCAGACCATCGCCGAAGTGTTCGGATCCCGTCAGAGCGATTTCGTCCGGCTGATCTCGGAGCGGATCGACGGGCTCCAGCACCGGGTCGGGCAGGGGTTGGAAGCGACGACGCAACGCCAGTCGGAAAATCTGTCCAAACTCAACGAACGCCTCGCGGTCATCGATGCGGCGCAGAAGAATCTGACCGACCTCACCGGCGAAATTGTCGGCCTGCGGGACATTCTGGCCAACAAGCAAAGTCGCGGCGCCTACGGGCAGGGCCGCATGGAAGCCATCATCCGGGACGGGCTGCCGAACGGTGCTTTTGAATTCCAGCCCACGCTCTCCAACCGCACGCGGCCCGATTGTATCGTCAGACTACCGGGTGACGAGCGCGGGCTCGTGGTCGATGCCAAGTTTCCGCTCGAAGGGTTCAGCCAGTTCCGCGAGGCCAAGGGCGAGGAGGCGCGCAAGCAGGCAGCGACCCGCGTTCGCAACGACATGCTCGTCCATGTGAGGGATATTTCGGAGAAGTATTTCATTCCCGGCGAGACGCAGGACATCGCGATGATGTTCGTACCAGCGGAGTCGATCTATGCGGATCTCGCCGAGCATTTCGATGACGTGGTCCAGAAGGCGCATCGCGCCCGCATCGTGATCGTTTCCCCATCCCTTCTCGCGCTTGCGATCCAGGTCATGCAGGCGCTCGTCCGCGACGCCCGCATCCGCGAGGAGGCGCGCGTCATCCAGGTCGAGGTGCAGAAGCTTCTTGAGGATATCGAGCGCCTGGACGGCCGTGTTGCCAAGCTGGACGCTCATTTCCGCCAGGCACAGGACGACGTGGCGCAGATTCGCATTTCGACGGACAAGATCGTGAAGCGCGGCCAGAAAATCGAGACGCTCGAATTCGAGGATGGCGAAGCTGGAGCGCAGGCGGATCTTCTTCGCCCTCAGAGGAGCGGTCTTCGAGCCGTGGAGTGAAGCTGGCACTTGGTCGTTGAGATCACGCGTTAGAAACTCGGGGCATCTATTCGCGCGGTCACGACAAAATACGAACGGCGACCGAATGACCGCCGTTCGTACTCCCGCCGATGTCGCCGGGTCTTAGATGATGAAAAAATCTGCGGCGGTCATCTTGAGTTTTTTAGGGACGGTGGCGAAAGCGATTGCTTTACCGGCACCGGAGCCGTCGGCATCATAATAGAGTATGCCCTTCGCCTTATCGTAAATAATGCGATCGTCTTTGTCGTGCGCCTTGGGGCCGACCCAGAACATTTTCTTGTCGAGCTTGGCCGGACTGGCGGGGGTGCCCTTCTTACCCAGCGCCTTGAAAATCGAGCGGGACAGCCAGATCGTGTCGTCCTTCACATTGAAGTCGGTGATATTGTCCAGATTGGTCTTGGCATTCAGCTTGGTGTTGAAGACAAACGTGTCCTGACCACTTCCGCCGGTCAATGTGTCCTTGCCGAGACCTCCGGCGAGCTGGTTGTTTCCGGCGTTTCCGACGATCGTGTTATTTAATGTATTGCCAGTCAGCGAGAGCGCGTTGGTGCCAATTGCCGCCGTCAGGTTTTCGACATTGACGCCCAACGTATAGCTTACCGACGTCAGCACGCGGTCGATGCCGCTTCCTGCATCCTCGATGACGGCATCGCCGATGTTGTCGACGATATAAGTGTCATCGCCTGCACCGCCGACCATGCGATCAGCGCCATCTCGTCCGTCCAGATAGTCGTTCCCGCCGCCGCCGATAAGGGTGTTGTTCGCGGAGTTCCCTGTCAGCGTGTTATCAAGATTATTGCCGATTCCTGTCGTGGCCCGTTGCCCCTCCAGAATGAGCGCTTCCAAATTGTCAGCGAGCCGGAAATCGACAGAGGCGTGGACAATGTCATAGCCCTCGTTCGCCGCTTCGA
>NZ_JADQDO010000003.1 GCF_015694465.1 Microvirga alba | reverse complement strand
GACCAGCCCCAACGATTGGGACGGGAGCAATTCGCCCGCGCAAACTACGGGCTCGCTGAGCGCTATTTCCAGGCCGCCGTCGAGCGGTCGCCACTGGATGGCGACTCGTGGATGGGGCTCGCCGCAAGTTATGATCAACTCGGTCGGTTCGATCTCGCTGACAGAGCGTACGATCAGGTCGCCAGGATTCAAGGAAATACCCCGCAGCTGCTGAACAACCGCGGGTATTCCTATCTGTTGAGAGGCGATGCAGCGCGAGCCAATGCTCTGTTTCGGCAGGCGCTCTCATTGAGCCCCGACAATCCGACCATCAATAACAATACCGCGATCCTGGAGCGCACCCGGGTCGTCCGTTGAACGGTGACTTTTCGAGGCGAGAGTCGGTCTGCTAATGCGAGACAGCCGCTTCGCTCGCCAGCAGGGTTGCAAGATCGGCGAATTCGGCATCGGTCAGCGATCGACGCCTTTTGACGGCCTCTTGTTTCACTCGCGTCAACAACTCTGGAAACTGCTCTTCGGGTAGATCCAGGCCCAGTTCATTCAGCTTGTAGGCAACTGAGACAAGGCCGCTTTTCTTTCCGAGAAGGATCTGGCGCGTCTGCCCGACAATTTCGGGCTCATAGGCTTCAGCGGTGAACGGGTCCTTCAGTACGCCCGCGACGACCATGCCGGCCTCGTGCCTGAAAGCGTTCTCGCCGACGACGGCCTTATTCACCGGCACCGGGATGCCGCTGAGTTCGGAGACTGTTTTTGAGAGGGCAGTCAACTTCTTTAGGTCTATTCCGGTCGGGCGGCCATAGAGCACCTCAAGCGCCATGATCACTTCCTCGGTCGAGGCATTGCCGCAGCGTTCGCCGAGGCCGTTAATCGTGCTTGAGACGAAATTGGCCCCAGCCGCCACGCCTGCCAGCGTGTTCGCGCAAGCTAGGCCGAAATCATTGTGACAATGAATTTCGAGCGCAAGCGAAGGGGCGCTGCTGCGTATCTCTTTCGTAATGAATGAAATGGATTCCGGCAGCGCGCAGCCCGTCGTGTCGACAATGCGCAGTCTATCCACTGTGCCAGCCCGTTCAAATTCTCCAACAAGCCTGCGCAGGAATGGCATTTCGGCACGCGTTGTGTCGTAAGGGCTGAAAATGACTTGCAGCCCCCTGTTCCGTGCGTAGCTGGTCAGTTCCAGCGCTCGCGATATGTAGACGTCGTCGCTGATGTCTTTAAGCTTGTGTTTGCGCTCGATCGGACTGATTGGAAAGCTGAGTCGGACGCCCCACACGCCGAGTTCTGCGGCCTGATCGATATCGGCGGTCAAACCACGGCACAGAACGCTGATCTTTGCACGCAGATGCATTTCACAGATGGCCTTGATCGCATCTCGGTCTTCCTGACTGCTCGCGACCGTTCCGGCCTCGATCTCATAAACGCCGATCTCGTCAAGTGCGCGGGCGATCCTGATCTTCGCATCCTGATCGAACACGACGCCGGCTTGCTGCTCGCCGTCCCGCAAGGTGCAATCAGCGATCTCGATGCGGCGGTCAGGCAATGCGACGTCGTCACGAAACATTTCGTTGAAGGGACTCGGCCACATTCCGTTCTTGGGACTCATTGGGATCACTTCTTCTTCGATCGTTTGAAACGCGATGATTTCGTTGACTGCCCGACGCTATCGAAGCGACGGGGCCAGTGGGTTGCCCGCTCTTCCGGGCAGCCCACTGTGATAAACCCGATGCAGATTCCGCATTCGACGGGCGCTGGTGGCGCCTTCGAGTGCCGTCGGCAAAACATCGATGGGATCATCGTCACGTGCACGAGCACGTCGCATGTACTGAGAGGGGGGCGCTTAGCGGCCTCGATAGGCCACGGCGTCGACTTCCAACAGCGCCAGGGGATCTACCAGATGCACGACTTCCACCAGCGTTGATGCCGGACGGCAATCCTTGAACAATTCCTTCCGGACCTCCCATACCGCATCCTTGGATCGGATGTCGGTAAGATAGAAAGTGACCTTGATCACATCCTTCAGGCTCAAGTTCGCAGCCCTCAATGCCGCTTCGATATTGAGAATGACTTTCTTCGTCTGAGCTTTGACGTCACCAACGCCAACGATGCGCCGCTCGGTGTCCCAGGCGATCATGCCTGACACGTAGACAAAGTCGCCCGCTTCTATTGCAAGGGCGGTAGGGCTGCCGAATTTGGGAGGATAAGCCAACTCATCGGTGATGATTTCTTTAGCTTGCATTGCTCAATTCTCACGGTTTTTTCAAGCGAAATGGTCGGAAGGTCTAAAGGCCAAGGGCGCTCATGCTCTCTGACTGCCCTGAGACGGTCTCCATGCCAGGAACCGGCGCTCCGCGATGGTCACGATCGTGTCGAGTATGAGGGCGAATATCGTCAGAAGAACCATCCCTGCGATGACGGTATTGATGTCGAACACGCCCTCGGCTTGGAGAATGAGAAAGCCAACGCCGCGCGCTGATCCCAGATACTCACCGACCACGGCGCCCACGAAAGCCATGCCGACAGAAGCATGCAGGCTGGAGAACACCCAACTGGTCGCCGATGGCATATACACGTACCGCAGGAGCTGCCTGGATGAGGCACCCATCATGCGGGCATTGGAGACGAGCACGGGACTGACGTCTCTTACGCCGTGATAAACGTTGAAGAACACCACGAAGAAAACGAGAGTGACCGCGAGCGCGACCTTCGACCAAATACCCAGGCCGAACCATATGGCAAAAATCGGCGCGAGAATAATCCGAGGCATCGAGTTGGCTGCTTTGACATAGGGGTCAAGAAGAGCCGACGCGAACGGATCGAGAGCAAGCCACATGCCGACAGCGAGGCCGGCGATGGTGCCGATGCCGAATGAAAGAAGCGTCTCCAGGAGGGTCGTCCAAAGATGGATGTAGATCTTCCCCGTCGCGAACCATTGGTAGAGCCGATCGGCAACCACAAGAGGCTTTCCGAAGAAGAAGCTTGGCGCCAATTCGAATGCCGTCAGCACGTACCACGCCAGGACCAGGAAGAAAAAAAGCCCGATCTGACACAGCCTTAGGAAAGGCAAACTGGGTTTACGCGTCATGAGAAGCCCCCTCAAACTGCTTGTAGCTCTTTAGAACTTCTTCTCTCATGACATCCCAAATCGCCGAGTGGGCTTTGAGAAACTCCGGCGTCAGTCGAACTTCCGCGACGTCGCGTGGGCGAGGGAGATCGATAGAGAAATTGCCGATGGGCCTGGCGGCCGGCCCGGCTGACATCACGATGACCCGGTCCGCAAGCGCAATCGCCTCTTCCAGATCGTGCGTGATGAAGAGCACGATTTTGCGGTCTTCCGACCACAGCCGCAGAAGCTCGTTCTCCATCAGCTGGCGTGTCTGCACGTCGAGCGCGCCGAACGGCTCGTCCATCAAAATGATTTCCGGGTTCAGGATCAGCATTTGAGCGAGCGACGCTCTCTTGCGCATACCCCCCGATAGCTGGTGAGGATATTTGTGTTTGTGGGCGGCAAGGCCAACCTTCTCGAGCCAGAACTTCGACTGCTCACGCGCCTTATCCACCGGGACGCCCCGGATTTCGAGGCCGAGCGCGACGTTGTCGAGCGCTGTCCGCCAAGGCATCAACGACTCGGCCTGAAACATGTAGCCCGCCCGCTTGTTCATGCCAGTCAACTCCTGGCCGAACACCGAGACATTCCCTCGCGAGGGTTCAAGCAGCCCCGCCGCGACATTCAACAACGTCGACTTTCCACATCCGGTAGGACCTACAATGCAGATGAACTCGCCATCATTAACGGTTAGTGAGGCGTCCTTGACGGCGACATAGCCGCCGTCAAAGACGCAGGTCACGTTATCGAGACGAAGTGTCCGATCTCCTGCATGCACATTCATTACTTCTTCTCCGCACGCTCGTGAGCGCCCTGAACGAACTTGTTCGTGTAGGTTCTCGAGAAGTCGATCTTGGCGTCGCGGACTGCGTCGTCGAAGGCACTCAGCATCTTGAGCACGCGATCCGGGGAACCGTCTTTGACGTATCCGTCCGGCGAGTACATTTCACGCGTATTCTGGACAGCGCGAATGTAGAGATCCCGATCGCCTTGCAGGTCTTCCGGCGGCACTGAGTCAGCGATTTCAGCGGCGGAGGCCGTGCTCATCCACTTAAGCGCGCGGACGATCGCGTTGGTCAGAGCCTGGATGGTCTTTGGGTTTTCCTTGATGAAAGACTCAGGTGCATAGCCGCAGATGATGGGGACATGGCCACCGAATAGCTCCTGCGCGCTCTTGTTGGTGAAGGATTCCGCCACCACGCTCACGGAGTCGCCCAGAGTTGCGATGACCGGTTCGCCCATGGACAGTGCGTCGACCTTGCCTCCCGTCATGGCGGCAACCGCAACCGGTCCGGCGCCGACGCCGATTGCGGATATGTCTGCGTTGCTCATGCCAACCGTCCCGAGAAGATGGTTGACGAACTGATGCGAACCGGACCCGACAGAGGTGACGCCGATGCTGAGCCCCTTGAGATCGCGAGGTGATTTCACCGCCGCGGCCTTTTCTTTCGGCATGACGAGAGCGACGCCGATGTTATGCGTGATCAGCACGAAGCATGACGCGTACTGGCCTTTTGGCTGCAGGGAAATCGTGTGCTGATATCCGCCAGCGCCGACATCCACGCTGCCGCCGATCATCGCTTGAAGGGCTCGGGTTCCGCCGGCGACATCGAAAAATTCGACCTCGACGCCTTCATCCTTGAAGAACCCGCGTTGCGCGGCGATGGAGAAGGGGAGGTACGGGAGAGTTGATCTGCCTCCGACTCCCAGAGTGACCTTGCTCTTTTCGGGCTTTGGCTTTTCTTGTGCCTCAGCCGGTATGGTGAAGAGCAGCGCCGTTAGGACGCTAAAAGCCTGAAGTGCGTATCTCATTTCGTTTTCTCCCTTGTCGTCGCGTTTTTCGCGATGCTCCTGAGGCGCGACTGTCCGGGCCGCGGCGAATGAATCACCCAGCAACTGGCCTGCCGTGCCATTGTTTGAAATACTTCTTGAACCAGCGGCGTCAGTGTCGGCGCTGTGTTCGATGCTTACCGGGAAGTCCTTGGGGACGGGGCTCTCAAGCCGTAGAGCCCGGCGATCGTCTCAGCGATCAACGGACTCATTTTCTCCCCATTGAATCCTCCACAACGCCTGTTGATCCGGAAATCTTTTCGGCGCCCGGGCCGATCAGCGAATTGACCAGCAATCCGGTCGCCGCCAGATGATCTTCGATCCGCCTGACGACAACGTCAGGCTGGCCCTCGCGCATTGCCTCGACGATCAACGTATGTTCGGTGAGCGATTGCTCCATTCGATCATTCGCGCGCTCATTGACCTGGTAGCCCATCCGCATCGTGTGCGTTGCTAGATTGTTCAGCACATCAATCATGAGCGGATTGCCGTAATCCTCCACCATCAACATATGAAACCGCATATTCGCGGCGACCCATGCGGACTGGTCATTGGTATCGATAATCTGTCGCTGTTCCGCGAGACTGGCGTCGAGTTTGTCGAGGATCCGCTTTCGGCTAGAGGCAGCAGCCAGTTGCTTGCCGCAGTAGCCTTCAATGCTGGCACGCAGCTCGAACACCTGTCTGAGATATTCGCTCGAGACCGGCACGATGCGCGCGCCACGATTGGGCACGAATTCGATCAATCCTTCAGAGCCGAGTTGTAGGAGCGCTTCGCGCACAGGCGTTCTCGAGATCTGCAGTTGGTCCGCGATCGTCTGCTCCGAAAAGAGCTGTCCGCCTGGAAGGGCTCCGAATACGATAGCCTCGCGAATTTTCGTGAGCGCTTCCTCTCGCAGGGATTGAGGTCTCAAAACGGCCGTCATGTGTGTCATGTGTAGTATTCTACGTACCATTCCCTTGCTGTCAAGCTTGTTTGGCATTGTCTGACGAAACGTAATGTCATGACTTCTAAGAAGTGTCCTTGTGATTATGACTATTCGCAATTCGGAGGACGAGACGATGCTCAGGAGGAGGCGGGGCGGCCGAAGCGGTTGTCGCGATGCTGTTGCCGCCGGGGGATGAAAGTTGCCTGTTACCAGCAACGGCGGCAATACGGCGGGCCTCAAGGATAGGATCGAGGGCCGCGTAGAACCTGGATCGGGAGCAGGTTGCGCGGCAGATTGCTTCTGCCACTTCGAGCGGGGCGCGCCACCGATGGTAACGTGAGCGACCCGGTGATTCAGTTCAATGCGCTCTTTGCGGCGCTTAGTGGGCTTTCATCGTCGAAGGGCAGGCGGATCAATTCCTTGAAGATGATCCGATCCTGAAAGTGGACCCGGCCTCTGAGGTTCCGGTATGGCCGCGCTCGGTCGTGCTTTTGAGAACCTCGGCTTTACGGTACACCGCTCTCTCCGGCGCATTTTCGAGTGCTCCTGGGATCTCAACCCTTTCGGACCGCGAGGGGGCTCAAGTCATGCGCGAGATGTCGTTATTCGCATCACATGGTCGCGCCGATCTGCCATGGCACGAATTCTGCATCGCCGTATCCCATCTCTTCTGATTTCGTGCGTTGCCCGGAAGCCGTCTTCAGGATGGCTTCGAAGATCTCGCGGCCCTTTTCCTGGATTGTCGAGCCGTCGAGAACGTCGCCGCAATTGATGTCCATGTCGTCGATCATCCGGCGGTAGATTTCGCTGTTGGTGGCAAGCTTGATCGAGGGTGTGGGCTTGCAGCCATAGGCTGAACCGCGTCCGGTCGTGAAACAGAGAATGTTGGCGCCGCCCGCCACCTGGCCGGTCGCCGAAACCGGGTCGTAGCCGGGGGTGTCCATGAACACCAAGCCTTTTGCCGTCACGGGCTCGGCGTAGCGATAGACGCCATTCAGGGTCGTCGTGCCACCTTTTGCAGCGGCACCCAAGGATTTCTCGAGAATGGTGGTGAGCCCGCCCGCCTTGTTGCCGGGAGAGGGGTTGTTGTTCATCTCGGCGTTGTTGCGGGAGGTGTAATCCTCCCACCAGTCGATCAATCCAACGAGCTTCTCGCCGACTTCGCGCGTGGCCGCGCGACGGGTCAGGAGATGCTCGGCGCCATAGATCTCCGGCGTCTCCGAAAGGATCGCCGTTCCGCCGTGTCGGACAAGCAGGTCGACCGCCGAACCGAGCGCAGGATTGGCGGTGATGCCGGAATAACCGTCCGAGCCGCCGCATTGCAGGGCCAGCATCAATTCGGATGCGGGGATCGTCTCGCGCCGCGCTCGGTTGGCGACGGGGAGCATGTCCCTGATTGCCGCGACGCCCGCCGCCACCGTTTTCCGGGTGCCGCCAATGTCCTGGATGGTCATCGTGCGGAAAGTGTCGCTCTCCTCGATGTTGTAGAGCTCCTTCCAGCGGCCGATCTGAAAGACCTCGCAGCCGAGGCCGACCATCAAAACGCCGGCCATGTTCGGGTTGGCAGCATAGCCCCATTGAGTGCGTTTCAGGACTTCGTATCCTTCGCCCTTCGTGTCCATGGCACAGCCCGTGCCGTGAACGAGAGGGATCACTCCGTCGATGTTCGGGTACTCGTCGAGAAGCCCTGAGCGCTCGACTTCGCGAGCGATGAAGCGAGCGACCGACGCTGAGCAGTTCACGCTGGTGAGGATAGCGAGATAGTTCCGCGTGCCGACTTTTCCGTTTGCGCGCCGGAAACCCTCGAATGTGGCCCGCGCTTCGACGGGCAAAATGGCTTCGGAACTGGCGTCCTCGGCGAAATGATAGTCGCGGCTGAAATCGTGCATTCCCACATTGTGCTCATGCAGCCACTCGCCCGGCTCGACAGGTTTCGAGGCGAAGCCGATGATTTGTCCGAACTTGAGAACGGGCTCGCCCTGGTGGATCGCCGCGATCGCGATCTTGTGGCCACGGGGCACGCGCTCGCGAGCCGTGACTCCATGCACGACGGATCCGATTTCGATTGGCTCGACCGCCACGACCAGGTTGTCTTGATCATGAAGACGTACGGTGCGAGGTGTAAGGGCAGGTCTGTTCAACATGTCTACATCCTGCTCACTGGTAGGTTTCCATATCGATTGGTCAGAGGCACGAAATGCCTATGCGCTCAAGGCAGTCGCTGATGCCTCGGGTTCCGTTTCGAAAAGATCCGGATGCTGCGACGCGAGCTCCGGCAGGGACCGCAAAATTTCGCTCAGGTGCTGGCGCATGGCTTGCTCCGCTGCCACAGGATCGCCCGCCTTGATCGCATCCACGATGAGGACG
This sequence comes from Microvirga alba, assembly GCF_015694465.1. Lineage (GTDB taxonomy): Bacteria > Pseudomonadota > Alphaproteobacteria > Rhizobiales > Beijerinckiaceae > Microvirga > Microvirga alba. The sequence goes on along the minus strand of NZ_JADQDO010000003.1, from coordinate 333,918 downwards.
TGTTGAGCCACCACGATATGTCGCGGCGTTGCCTGCGCCATGTCGAGGAACCGCACCCGATCCATCTGGGGCTTGACGTCCTCGATCATCTGCCATGCCGCCGGGCGACCCGCGGCTTCGGCGAGGAGACGGTGAAACTCTTCGTCCAGTTCCAGAAACTCTTCCGTGGTCTTAGCGCGCTGGGCGCGACGTTGCCGTGCCAGACTTGCGTTCAATTCAGCGAGGATCTCGGAATTGGCCTTCAGCGCCGCCTCCCGGACGACCGCCGTTTCCACGGCCTCCCGAATGAAGCGCGCGTCTTCGACGCCCGCGCGCGAGATTTTCACCACCTGGGTTCCGCGCTGAGGCAGGACGCGCACGAGGCCGGCCTCGCTTAACTTGATCAAAGCCTCGCGGACCGGAGACCGGCTCACTCCGAAGCGGTCCGCGAGATCCTGCTCAGACAGCATTTCGCCCGGCGACAATTGCATCGTCACGATGGCCCGGCGGAGCGCGCGGGTCACCTGGCGCGCCATGGGCTCCCGGCTGATTCCCAGCTTCGTAAGGGTTCTTTCGTTCATAAGTAGCACACTACCATACTAGTAGACCATTGCAAAGGAGCGCGTCTGGCTCTAAGCTTCTGCATCGTAGGCGCTCGAAACCGATCGAAAAACAAGTCGGAATGAAGCGTCGAGGGAGTGACGCCATGCTGATCCAGCCGGACCGGCTCTTTCCTGCCGAGCCATCGAGCCGCGCCGTCGCGCGGCGGCTTTATGATGCTGTCAGGAATCTGCCGATTGTCTCGCCGCATGGCCACACGGACCCGCGCTGGTATGCGCAGAACGAGCCGTTCCCCGATCCGGCAACGCTCTTCGTCATTCCCGATCACTACATTTTCCGGATGCTTTACAGCCAAGGTGTCAGCCTGGAGGATCTGGGCGTTCCGACAAGGGGTGGCAGCCCTGTCGAGCGCGATGCGCGCAAGATCTGGCACCGCTTTGCCGCCCATTATCATCTCTTTCGCGGAACGCCGACACGCGCGTGGCTCGACCATACATTCGCAACGCTTTTCGGCTTTACAGAGCGGCTGTCGCCCAAGACCGCGGACGATTATTTCGACCGGATCGATATGGCCCTTCGGACGCCTGAGTTCCGGCCCCGTGCTCTGTTCGAACGATTCCGGATCGAGGTCATCGCCACGACGGAAAGCCCGCTCGATCCGCTCAAGTCTCACGAGACCATCCGGCAATCGGGCTGGAATGGGCGCGTGATCACGGCTTATCGCCCCGATCCGGTGATCGATCCGGATTTCGAGGGCTTCGGGGACAACCTCGTTCGCTTCGGCGAGATCACGGGCTGCGATACTCTCTCATGGGACGGGTATCTGGAGGCGCACCGGAAGCGCCGCGCTTTCTTTCGCGATCATGGCGCGACCTCGACTGATCACGGGCATCCCACAGCACGCACGGCGGATTTGCCGCGAGCCGAGACCGAGGCCCTGTTCCGCAAGGTTTCCACGGGTGTGGTCAGCGCCGACGAGGCCGAACTCTTCCGCGCGCAGATGCTGACCGAGATGGCGGCCATGAGCGTCGAAGACGGCATGGTAATGCAGATCCATCCGGGCTCGTTCCGCAATCACAACAATGCGCTCTTCGCGCGCTTCGGTCGGGACATGGGGGCGGATATTCCCTCCCGGACGGATTATGTGCGCGCGTTGAAACCGCTTCTCGACCGCTTCGGAAATGAGCGTGATTTCTCGCTGATCGTCTTCACCCTCGATGAGACGAGTTATTCCCGCGAACTGGCACCGCTCGCGGGACATTATCCCGCGCTGAAGCTTGGTCCTGCATGGTGGTTCTTCGATGCCCCCGAGGGCATGCGCCGCTTCCGTGAACTCACCACAGAAACCGCGGGCTTCTACAACACGGTTGGGTTCAACGACGACACGCGAGCTTATCTCTCTATCCCTGCGCGCCATGATGTGGCCCGCCGGGTCGACTGCGCTTTTCTCGCTGATCTCGTGACCACGCATCGTCTCGATGAGGATGAGGCGCACGAGGTGGCTCACGACCTCGCTTATCGCCTCGCCAAAGAGGCCTACAAGCTGTGACTCCGGACATGGTTCACAAGGACCATGCCGCACAGAACGGGAGGAAGATGATGAAGAACCCAATCACCAGACGGACTTTCGTCGGCGGTGTCGCCGGCGCTGCGGGCGTTGCTGCCTTCGGCGGATCGAGTTTCGCGCAATTGGCACTACCGAAGGAGCCGGTGGCGCTCAACGTGATCGACGTCGCCGGCAATCTCGCCCTGACGCAGAAAGCCATCGAGAATTACCGCAAGGCCAAGCCGAACCTCGTCTCGCGCATCACCTTCACGAAGGCGCCGGCCCCAGAACTCGCAGGCAAGATCAAGGCGCAGCAGGATGCGGGCCGCGTCGATATCGATCTCGTGCTCACCGGCACCGATGCGCTCTCCGCCGGCATCGACCAGAAGCTCTGGGTGGACCTGCTGCCGACGCATGCGGGCGCATTGCCGAAGCTCGACGACATCTATCTTCCGGCCGCCGCCAAAATGCAGACGCTGGCCAAAGGCCAGGGCGTCGTCGTGACGTACTATCCGTCCGGTCCGCTGCTCGAATACATGCCCAACAAGGTGCAGACGCCGCCGACGACGGCGCAGGAACTGCTCGCTTGGGCGAAGGCCAATCCGAACCGGCTGATCTATGCCCGGCCTGCCAATTCGGGCCCCGGCCGTACCTTCATCATGGGCTTGCCGTACATTCTCGGCGACAGCAATCCGCAGGATCCCGCGAAGGGCTGGGACAAGACCTGGGCCTATCTGAAGGAGCTTGGGCAGTACATCGAATATTACCCGTCGGGCACCGGCGCGGTGATGAAGGAACTCGGCGAAGGCTCGCGCGACATGACCGTGTCGACGACCGGCTGGGACATCAACCCGCGCGTTCTCGGCGTCGTGCCGAAGGAAGCGAAAGTCGCGGCGCTCAAGGGTTTCCATTGGGTGGCGGACGCTCACTACATGTGCGTGCCGAAGGGGCTGTCGAATGAGAAGCTGGCGGTCCTGATCGACCTGATGAACTTCCTGCTCACCAAGGAGCAGCAGGCCTATACCTACGACGAGGGCTACTTCTATCCGGGTCCGGCCGTGAAGGGCGTGACCCTCGATATGGCTCCGGCCGAAAGCCAGGCCGCGATCAAGGAGTTCGGACGTCCCGAATACGAGAAGTGGATCGCAGAGAACCCGATCGAGTTGCCGCTCCAGCCGGACCAGATGGTCGTCGCCTTCCGCATCTGGGACGAGCAGGTCGGCGGATCGAAGCGTAAGTAACCAAAGGACCCGCGATGACTATTGCTCTTTCACAGTTCGACGAGGTCCGGCTCGATCATGTCAGCCGCGACTTCGGTGCGCTCAACGCCCTGCGCGACATCAACCTGACGATCCGGCGGCGCGAATTCATTGCGCTGCTCGGGCCCTCGGGTTGCGGCAAGTCGACGACGCTGAACTGCATCGCGGGTCTTTTGCCTGTCACGGGTGGCGCGATCTGGCTCGACAAGAGTCGGGTCGACACCTTGCGGCCGGAGGAGCGTGGGTTCGGAATGGTATTCCAGAACTACGCGCTCTTCCCGCACCTGAACGTGCGCCAGAATATCGGCTTCGGCCTGAAGATGCGCGGCACTCCGAAAGCGGAGATGGAGCGCAAGGTGGACGAGGCGCTGCGTCTCGTGCGCCTGCAGGGCCAGGAGAACAAGCTTCCCGGGCAGCTCTCCGGCGGCCAGCAGCAGCGCGTGGCGATTGCCCGCGCCATCGTCATCGAGCCGCCCCTCGTCCTGATGGATGAGCCTTTGTCCAATCTCGATGCGAAACTGCGCCTCGAGATGCGTGCTGAAATCCGGCGCATCCACAATGAACTCGGAGCCACGACGATCTATGTGACTCACGATCAGGATGAAGCCCTGTCATTGGCCGACCGGATCGTGGTGCTGCGCGATGGCGTGATCCGTCAGGTCGGCACACCGAAGGAGCTTTATGAGGCTCCGGCCCATCTCGACGTCGCCGATTTCATGGGGTTCCGCAACAAGCTGAAGGGGCGCGTCCTCTCTCATGAAAACGGCCGCGCCGTGATCGATGTGGAAGGCGCGAAGGTCAGCGGCATCGCCCGCGAAAAACTGGCGGTCGGCGCACCCGCCTTCGCCGCGATCCGGCCCGACGATCTCGTCGCCGGTGAGCCGGGGCCAAATGCACTCGCCGTTACGGTCGACACCATTGAATATCGCGGGCGCGAATTCGTGGGCACGGCCCGTTCCGCCGGTGGGCTCGATTTCGTGTTCCGATCTCACCTCGCCGTCGAGCCTGGGGCCGCCATCCATTTGCGGGCCGGTGACGAGCGCATTCTCGTCTTCGCCGAACCTGCTTAGGGGAGGGGATGATGCATCAGGCCCTTGTCCCCACAATCATTCACGGCCCCAGCCTGCGCCAGCGGCTGGCGGCTCGCGGTTTCGACTCTGTGACGTTGCTCGTCCTGCCCGCCGCCATCTTCAGCCTCTGTTTGTTCGTCTATCCCTTCGCCTTCGGTCTCGTTCTGTCTTTCGAACCGAAGAGCGGCGGCTGGCTTGCCAATTACGAGCGGTTCTTCGCAGATTCATTTCTCTACGAGACAATCGCCAAGACCCTGTGGCTCGCCGTTCCGGTCACTCTTCTCAATCTGGTGCTTGCGGTGCCGGTTGCCTTTCGCGTCAGACTCATGCGGCATCAGCGGCTTTTGACGACGATCCTCGTGCTGCCGATCACGCTCGGCACGGTGCTCGTCGCGGAGGGGCTCCTGAACTATCTCGGCCCGCAAGGTTGGCTCAACCGGACCCTGATGACGTTCGGCCTTATCTCGCAGCCGCTGAAGCTCGTTCACAATTACTGGGGCGTCTTCGCCTCGCTTGTGATCACGGGTTTCCCGTTCACGTTCCTGCTGACATTGTCCTACGTCACGGGCATCGATCCGGCTTTGGAGCAAGCGGCCGCGACGCTTGGGGCGAGCGCGTCGCAGCGTTTCCGCCATATCTATCTGCCCCTCTTGATGCCGGGCTTTGCCATCACGTTCTGTCTGTCCTTCGTGCAGGCCTTCTCGGTCTTCCCGTCGGCGGTGCTCCTTGGGGCGCCCGCTGGACCGACACGGGTGATTTCGATTGCGGCCTACCAGGCGGCGTTCGAGGAATACGATTACTCCATGGCGTCTGCCATCGCGATGATCATGGGCTTCGTTCAGCTCGCCATCGTCGTTGGGGTGCTCGCCTCGCGCGGCCTGTTCTACCGCGGTCCCGCCAGCGGCGCGAAAGGATGACACGATGATCCGCGACACCACACTCGGCGCGAAGCTTTGGGCGGCGGCCATCTGGGCGCTGGTCGGCTTCTTCGTCCTCAATCTCTTCGCCATGATCGGCACGGTGGTGACGAGTTCGTTTGCCACCCGCTGGCTCGGCACTTGGCTGCCGATTGGCTGGACCACGCGCTGGTACGATTCCGCCTGGAGCGAGTTTCAGCTCGGGGATGTCCTCATCGTCACCTTCCAGGTTGTCGGTGCGGTGGTCCTGATCTCCGGCGTGTTGGGCGTCACGGCGGCTTACGCGCTCGCTAGGCGCGACTTTCCGGGCAAGCGTCTCCTGGTGCTGCTCTTTCTGTTGCCCCTTCTGATCCCGCCGATCACCTTCGGCATCCCGCTCGCGACGGTTCTCTATCGGACGGGCCTCGCCGGCACCTTCTGGGGCGTCGTCGCCGCCAATCTCGTGCCCACGGTCCCCTTCGTGATCCTCGTCATGATCCCCTTCATCGAGCAGATCGATCCAAAGATCGAGGCAGCGGCGCGCGTATTTGGCGCCAATACCTTCAAACTCTTCGTTCACGTGCTGATGCCGCTGCTCCTGCCGGGCATTCTCGCGGCGTTGCTCCTCGTGCTGGTGCGCACCATCGCCATGTTCGAGTTGACCTTCCTGGTGGCCGGACCCACGAGTCAGACCCTCGTCGTGGCGCTCTACTATGCGGTCTTCGCGGCGGGTGTGCGGGCGGTGCAATCCATTGATGCCATGGCGGTGATCTACATGGTGACGACGCTCATCTGGCTCATCATTGCGCTCCGCTTCGTCAACCCGACGCAGATCGTGACCCGCGCGAAGCAGCAACCGGCTCATTGAGGATTTGATGGCGAAGCGATTGAACGAAGCCGGTCTAGCGGACCTTCCGGCGTCAGTGCGGCGTCCGGATTATGACCGCTCGCGGATCGCGACCGGGATCGTGCATCTCGGTGTCGGCGCGTTTCACCGGGCCCATCAGGCCGTCTATACGGATGACGTTCTCTCTCGCGATCCGCGCTGGGGAATTGTCGCCGCGAGCCTTCGCAGTTCGGATACCTCTGATGCGCTGGAGCCGCAGGACGGCCTCTATACGCTCTCCGTTCGCTCCAGCGCGGGCGAGGCGCTTCGTGTCATCGGCTCGATTTCACGGATCATCGTCGCACCGCAAGCGCTGGAGGACCTTCTCGGCATCATGGCCGATGCCAACACGCGCATCGTCTCCCTGACCGTGACCGAAAAGGGTTATTGCCATGATCCGGCAACGGGTGCGCTCAACGAAGGACATCCGGATATCGTGCATGACCTCGCGAACCCTCAGCGGCCCAAATCCGCTCCGGGTCTGATCGTCGAGGCACTGCGCCGCCGCCGCTCTGCCGGCGTGCCGCCGTTCACGGTGCTGACCTGCGACAACCTTCCGTCCAATGGGCGCACGGTGAAGCGCGTTCTCGCACGCTATGCCGAATGCATCGATCCCGATCTGGGGCGTTGGGTTGAAAGCGACGTCGCCTGCCCGTCGACCATGGTGGATCGGATCGTGCCCGCCACCACGGACGAAGATCGCGCGAGGATCAGCGAACGGCTTGGCGCAACCGACGCGTGGCCGGTCGTGACTGAGCCGTTCACCCAATGGGTCATCGAGGATAACTTCCCGCAGGGGCGTCCGGCCTGGGAGGAAGCGGGGGCGGAATTCGTCGCCGATGTCGAGCCCTACGAGCACATGAAGCTCAGGCTTCTCAACGGCAGTCATTCGACACTCGCCTATCTCGGCTATCTCGCGGGATATGAAACCGTAGCGGAGGCCATGGCCGATCCCGCTTACGAGCGGCTGATCCAGGGCCTGATGGACGAGGAAGTCACTCCGACGCTCCACATGCCTCCCGGGGCCGATCTCACGTCCTACAAACGAGCGCTGATCGAGCGGTTCAAGAATCCGGCCCTGAAGCACCGCACCTGGCAGATCGCCATGGATGGTTCGCAGAAATTGCCGCAACGGCTCCTTGGAACCGTGCGCGACCGGCTGCGCGCCAATGCATCCATCCATCGGCTGGCCCTCGGGGTTGCCGCATGGATGCGATATGTCACCGGCATCAATGAAACCGGCGTTCCAATCGATGTGCGTGATCCCATGGCTTCGCATCTGCGCATCTTGGCCGACAGAGCCGACGACTCCCCGGAGCGACTCGCGAGCGAACTCTTCGCCGTGCGCGAAATCTTCGGAGACGATCTGCCGGCGGATCCGCGTTTCACGCGCACGGTGACCGCCGCATTGAGCCGTCTTTACGCGAACGGCGCCAAGCGCACCGTCGCCGAATTCCCATCAACCACAGACTGACGAACTTTCGGGAACGACCATGAAGATCGAAAAAGCCTATTGCATCGTGACGTGCCCGGGCCGGAATTTCGTCACGCTCAAGATTGTCACCGATGAAGGCGTGTACGGGATCGGCGACGCGACGCTCAATGGACGGGAGCTCGCAGTCTCCGCCTACCTCGAAGAACATGTCATCCCCTGCCTGATCGGCCGCGATCCGCAGCAGATCGAGGATATCTGGCAATATCTCGCCAAAGGGGCCTATTGGCGGCGCGGGCCCGTCACCATGTCGGCCATCGCAGCTGTGGACATGGCGCTCTGGGACATCAAGGCGAAGATCGCTGGCCTGCCGCTCTATCAGCTGCTTGGCGGAAAGAGCCGTTCCGGCGTCATGGTCTATGGCCATGCCAACGGCCGCGACATTCCGGAAACGCTCGATGCTGTCGGGCATTATCTCGAACTCGGCTACAAGGCCGTGCGGGCGCAGGCCGGCGTTCCGGGGCTTGATACCGCCTATGGCATCGCGCGCGGCAAGCTGTTTTATGAACCTGCCACCAAGGGCCTGCCGGAGGAGCAGATCTGGTCGACCGAGAAATATCTGAATTTCGCACCCAAGCTCTTCGAGGCGGTTCGGGTGGCTCACGGTCCCGATTTTCATCTCCTCCACGACGTGCATCATCGCCTCACGCCCATCGAAGCGGCGCGGCTGGGCAAGAGCCTCGAGCCGTACCATCTCTTCTGGATGGAGGACCCGACGCCGGCGGAGAACCAGGAGGCCTTGAAGCTCATTCGCCAGCACACGGTCACGCCCATCGCGATCGGCGAGATCTTCAATTCGATCCATGATTGCCGCGAGCTGATTCAAAACCAGCTCATCGACTACATCCGCACCACGGTCGTTCGGGCTGGCGGTATTACCCAGCTGCGTAAGATCGCGGCGCTCGCCGAGCTCTATCAGGTTCGGACCGGCTCTCATGGGGCGACCGACCTCTCCCCCGTCTGCATGGGATCGGCGCTTCATTTCGATCTCTGGGTGCCGAATTTCGGCATCCAGGAATACATGCGACACACCCCGGAAACCGACGAAGTGTTCCCCCACGCCTATACCTTCGCGGATGGATACCTGTATCCCGGCGACGTGCCGGGCCACGGCGTCGACATCGACGAGAAGCTGGCGGCGAAATACCCCTATGAGCGCGCCTACCTGCCCGTAGCCCGCCTCCAGGATGGAACGATGTGGAGCTGGTGACGGGGAAGCCGCGAGCAGGGCTAGGTCCCGACGGGTGCTACGCCAAAGTCCAATTGCGGTTGTGTAAGTTTATAAATCTCATCTTGACGTCGTGCTTCTAGACGTGCGACGGCGGCGAAGGTCATAATCTTACTGGAAAAGGGCCTGTTCTCCAGGCTTTCCATAAGCAGCAAAGGGGATACCATGAACAAAAATGAGCTGATTGAGCATATCGCTCAGGAATACGAACTGACGAAGACCTTCGCCAAGGATCTCGTCGAGAACGTGTTCCAGTCGATCACGGACGCGGTTCACAAGGGTGAAGAAGTTTCGATCTTCGGCTTCGGCAAATTCAAGCTCACCGAGCGTAAGGCCCGCAAGGGACGCAATCCTCAGACTGGCGAGGCCATCAAGATCGCTGCCTCCAAGAACGTCAAGTTCGAGCAGGCCAAGGCTTTGAAAGAGCTGGTCAACACGAAGCGTCGCGCCCGGAAATAAAGGCCGACAGCTTGATTGCCAGTTTTGGCTGATGAAACCGGGTGCCGCAGAGGCGATGCCCGGTTTTTTTTGACCGGAGGTCGGCGCGCCTCGGGAAAAGACTTAAAGGATCCTGTTGAAGCAGGGTACGTATAGCGTTGTATTGCAATATCGTCTTTCCGACTCCCTATCGTTGTCGGAAAAATTCTCTCGTCGAAGGGTAGCTTATTCAGGCGATCTCAAAATAAGAGTGCTCGCATCTATCGTATATAATTTCTACGTTCCACGTTCTGAATTCTATTTAACTTCCCGAAGCTGTCTTGGCATTGGGTATGAGCGCTTGTGGCGTGAGAGGCGGTGTACCGAAAAGGCCGCCGCCGCGGATTTCCATTGCATGAGACGGCCGGCGAATGCCGCTTTTAATGTCATTACGTTTCGTTATATGATAGCACATTCACCGCGCGCCGCGCTTGGGCGCGCGGGTGCGGTGCGAGGCATGAACAGGTCGAAAATGGCCGTAGAAATTTCCAACGAGTCGGGATGGGCTGAGAAGCTGCCCGGACGACAATTGGTCGTGGGGCGCTTGGGCTCTCACATTTTCGAGAAACAGCGATTCGGGTGGCGCGCCTGCCGAAACCTCGCTTCTAGAAACGACCGGCCAAGCACGGCATGCCCTCAAGCACATGAGCCTTCCTCATGAACACTAGGGCGAACGCCGTTGCTCCGGAGGGCGCTGACAGCATGAGTGCGCTCATGCACGCCCATGACTGGGAGGCCACTCCGCTTGGCGATCCGGCAACGTGGCCGCAATCTTTAAGGACCCTGGTTGGCGTCATGCTGGGGTCACGCCAACCCATGTTCCTGGTTTGGGGCAGTCAGCGTCTGATGCTCTACAACGACGGATATGCCCAGCTCCTCGGGCCGCGGCATCCCGATGCCCTCGGCCGCCCCTTTGCGGCTGTCTGGCCTGAAAATGTCGGGACGATCGGGCCTGTCATGGATAGAGCCTATGCCGGCAAGGCCTGGGGTGACGATGACATCACGTTCGTCATGCAACCTGGCGACTATCTGGAGGGGGCGCATTTTGCTTTCTCCGGTACGCCTGTACCCGACGGCGACGGTCGGATCGTCGGTCTCTTCTGCGCTTGCATGAAGACGCCGGATCAGGTGCTTGCCGAGCGCCATTTGAAATTTCGATTGGAACTCGACGAGCGCTTGCGGCATCTCGTGGAACCGCATGAGGTCATGGCTGTCGCAGCCGAGATGCTGGGGCATCACTTACGCGCATCCCGCGTCAATTACGGCTATGTCACCGACACACCCACAGGCGAGCTTTTCACGGTCGAGCGCGACTGGACCGACGGCAACGCGCCGAGCCTCGTCGGTCAATACCGTGTCGAAGATTTCGGTGAACCTCTGATCCGCGAGTTGAAGGCGGGACGCACCATGCGCCTCAGGGACGCGCTCGACGACGAGCTGACCGCCGGAGATGGAATTGCGGCCACCTATATCGCGATCGGGGCGCGCTCCGGCATCACGGTGCCGCTCCTCAAGGGCGGTCGGGTCGCTGCGGCATTGCTGGTTCATCAGGTAGAACCGCGCGATTGGCGCGATGACGAAGAGGTCCTGGCGCAGCAGGTCGCGGAGCGGACTTGGGACGCCGTCGAGCGCGCTCTGGCAGAAAAGGCATTGCGTCAAAGCGAGGGCCGATCCCGCGATATTCTGGAAAGCATCCATGATGCCTTCTATGCCGTCGATCCCGAGTGGCGGTTCACTTACGTGAACCGTAAGACCGAGGAATTGTGGGGGCGCCGGAGAGAAGAGCTGATGGGACGGGTCTTCTGGGACGAGTTTCCGGATGCCGTCGGCAGCGAACCCTACCGGGCCCACATTAACGCCATGCGGAGCAGGCATCCGATCCAGTTGGAAAGCCTGTCGTCCCTGGATCACCGGTGGCTGGATATCAGCATTTTTCCAACGGCCGACGGCGGACTCTCGGTCTATTTCCGCGATATTACCGAGCGTAAACGGGCCGAGGCCCACCGCGAGCTTCTCCTCAATGAGTTGAACCACCGCGTGAAGAATACGCTCGCCACCGTCCAATCCATATCGTCTCAGACGCTACGGAACGCAGATGTCACCGGAGAAGCGCGGGCGGCGCTCGAATCGCGGCTGTTTTCACTCTCCCGTGCGCACGACATTCTCACGCAGCAAAATTGGGAAGGGGCTGCCCTCGGGGAGATTGTGGCGCGAGCGCTCGAGCCCTATCGAGGCGAGCGCGAGAGCCGGCTCCACAGTTCAGGACCGGAGGTCCGCCTTTTGCCGCGCGCGGCGCTTGCCATCGCAATGGCTCTGCAGGAACTTGCCACGAACGCCGTCAAATATGGAGCCCTGTCGAACGAGGTCGGCACGGTCGATATTCGCTGGTCGCTCGATCACGAAGCCCAGCCGCCGCTCTTGTCTCTCATCTGGGAAGAGGCAGGCGGTCCATCCGTCCAGCCTCCGCAGCGGCGAGGTTTCGGGGTGCGGCTTATCGAGCGCAGTTTGGTTCAAGATCTGCAGGGCAGAGCGCAAATAGACTTCGCCCCCTCGGGCGTTGTCTGCAAAGTGGACATCCCACTGCTCCCGCAAGCGGACGGGTTTCCTTCATACACAAAGGTGCTGGAGCGGCTTGCCCTATCCGCATGACACGCATCGCTCTTCACTTCCGGCCCCGTTCAAGCGGGCCGCGGGCACTTCGCCGAAGCGAGGAGGCGCTATCTTTGATGGAAGAGCAGGGACGATGAGCCCTTGATAAAGCCGAGCTTTTCGTAGAACGCAATCAGCCGATCGGGACAGTAAAGCTCGAAGCTGCGCACCTTTCGCAGCGACTCGTGGCTGATGATCCGCTTGACGATGGCCTGCCCGATCCCTCGTCCTCGAAAGTCGGAATGAACGATCACGTCGAAGATGAAGGCCTTGAAGGTGTAGTCGGTGAGGACTCGTGCGAAGCCGATCAACTGCCCGTCACTCGCGCAGCAACCCAGGACAATGTCTGAATGCGCGAGCATGTGCACGACGTCGTCAAAGGGCCGCTCCTTCGTCCACCACTCCTTCCGATAGAGATCGAACAACTCCCGCCCTCGATCCGATTCAAAGCGCTCGATCCATTGATATTCCATGCCAGCCCCGCGAGGTCGTTCAGCGACAGCGGCGCCCGACCGATTGTCCTGAGACAATCTGCCGACGTGGGGAGTTATTCGCAATGGTCGAAAAGAAATGCCCGTGGTTCGGACGATGTGACGATCTTTGACGCCTGATGGTGGGCGATCGCAATGGCAGGCGGATGTTTTATTTGCCGTCTATGGGGGCGCTGCGATTGGGCTCTCGTCTGGCCCTCATGGCCAGAGCGATCCCTCTTGAGCGGCGCGATCAGTTGAGCGCGTGGGTCGGCGCATTGCCCATCAACGCGGCACGTGCAGCCAGCAGCAGGGCTTCACCCAACTCAAGCGCGTGTTCAGGCGTCATCGCCACAGGCATTTGATGCCGGATGCCTTGCGCGAATTCGGCCGGGGTCTTGGCCAATTCGATCACCATCATGGCGTCGCGGCCGTCAAGGGTGCCGACCGAGAAGCTGGTGAGGGCGCCGATTCCGTCGAGGTCGTTGGTCATGTGTCTCTCCTGTTGTTCCGTTGCGCCAAGGTTTACTCGCATGCCCCAATGTTGTCTGCTCTCCGGCCATAGAGTGGATAATATTACCTTGTCGTTTTTTCTTATTTTCTTTGCCTTCCGCAATGGAATTCGCCTCTCATTCCTGATCCCGGCTGGGCCGTGACTTGACCGGGATCAATGTCCTGCGGTGCAATGGGGCATAGAAGCTCGACGGCTGTCGGGGCGGCCTTGTCATTCGGGAGTCGCGGACGAAAATCTTAAACATTGGCCGAAAAGCCCGGATCGGTTTAGTGATACCCCGACCGCTCCGCACGGCCAGTTCCTTCTCCACTTCGGGACCAGTGAGGCTCCCAGAAAGGACGAGATGATGCCGGATTTCTCCAAGCTCTATGAGGACCTGAAGCGCACGCGCGACGAGATCAAGCTCAAGATCCACCTCGGCTCCAAGGATCTTCGGGACGAATGGTCGGATCTCGAAAAGCGCTGGTCCGCGTTCGAGAATAAGGCAGAGCTAGAGCGCAGCACGAAGGACGTGAGCGACGCCGTCAAGACGCTCGGTTCAGAGCTCAAAGATGCCTTCACCCGGGTTCGCAAGGCGCTTTAGCGATGGCTGGCCCGATACCCGTTCATGAGGAACTCAGCGCTTTGCAGGCAGAACTCCACAAAGCGCCGAAATCTGAAACCCGCCGTTCGAGTGGCCGGACAGCCTCGGCGGCCGAGAATCGTCCAGAGGCGGCCGGATCGGGGGCGTTTGCAGAGCAACTCGAAGCGCAGATGAGCGATCTCGGCGATGCCCTGTCCGGATACACGGGCAGCGCCGAGGATTTCATCGTCAAGCATCCACTCGTGTCCATTCTGACGGCTTTCGCGTTGGGCGTCGCGATCGGCCGGGTGATGGGGAGAGATTAGACCATGATGGACAGTGTCACGCGTAACCTTCGCGTCCTGTGGCGGGCCGAATCGATCATTGCCGATATTCGTCTCCGGCAGTTGATGACCCGCTCTAGCCTGAGAGGCGCGGCGGCTCTTCTCGGCGTCTTCGCGTTCCTGATGGGCAATCTCGCCGTGTTCTTCGCGCTTCAGCCATCATGGGGCTCGATCTGGGCTGCGGCGCTCATCGCGCTCGGCAATCTCTTCCTCGCCATTGTTGTTCTGCTGATCGCCGAACGGTCGCGACCGGGGCGGGAGATGGATCTGGCGCTGGAAGTGCGCAATTCGGCGATCCAGGCTCTCGAAGCCGATGCGCAGGTCTTGCAGGAACAATTGAGTGAATTGCGCGACGAGGTGCGGGGCGTCCGGCAGGCGATCGTCGGTTTCGTGCGTCATCCCGTCGATTCCGTTCTGCCTGGACTGCTCGTGCCGCTCGCGGGCGCCATCATCAAGGGCCTCAGGAAGTCGGACGGGGACAAGGCTTGACGATTGTCTCGTCGGCGAAACCTTCGTGCAAAGACGTAGATCGCGGTTCCTCGCAAAACGATGCGCAGACAAAGAGATAGAACATGCATTCTGTTTCCATCAAAAATGCACGTTCCAGGGAGCGAAGGGAACGTGATTGATATGTCGCGGCGGGTGCGATGAGTCTCATCGCGAGCATCTCATGGGCGGAGATCTATCTCGCCTCCGAGTGGATGATCCGGATCGTGATGTTGATCGTTGTGCCGTTCCGGCGCTCGCCGGAGGCGGCGAAGGGTTGGCTGCTGTTCGTCTTCTTCCTGCCCTGGCCGGCGCTGATCGTCTATTTCTTCATTGGCCGTCCCGCCTATCCCAGATGGCGGCGCGAGCGGTTCGCGCGTTTGCCTGTCGTATTCAAGGTGGCATCCGACAGGGTGAGGGAAGTCACCGCCCGGCAGGAGCCGGATCTCCCGGCGAACCTAACCCAGGCTGCGACCCTGATCCAGAATCTCGGGCGCTTCCCAAGCCTCGACGGCAACGCGGCCGAATTGCTCACCGACTATGATGGCTCGATCGACCGGCTCGTGGCCGATATCGACAATGCTCGCTCCCACATCCATTTGCTGTTCTACATTTTCGCCAACGATGAGACGGGTTGGAAGGTCATCAGTGCCCTGACGCGCGCGACCGAGCGCGGCGTGACCTGCCGCGTGCTGATCGATGCGCTCGGGTCGCGGCCCTGGTCGGCCAATGTCGTCGATGCGTTGAAAGCGGGTGGGATCTCGGTGCAATTGGTTCTGCCGGTCAGCCTGCTGCGCCCGAAATCGGCCCGCGCGGATCTGCGCAATCACCGCAAGATTGCCGTGATCGACGGTGAAATCGGGTATGTCGGTTCGCAGAATATCGTCAACGCGGACTTCAACGCCGGCGTTACGAACCAGGAGCTCGTGGTGCGGACCGTGGGACCCGTCGTGCTTGAATTGCAGGCGGTGTTCGTCGCGGACTGGTTCCTGGAGACCGAGGAGGTTCTCGATAATCCGACTTTGTTTCCGGAGCCGCGACGCGCGGGAAACAGCGTTGCCCAGGTGCTGCCGAGCGGTCCGGACTATCCCGAGGCAGGCATCGGCCGCCTGATCGAGGCGCTCGTTCACGGTGCACGCAAGCGGGTCGTGATGACGACGCCCTATTTCATTCCGAGCGAACCTTTGCTCAACGCACTGGAAACTGCGGTCTTGCGCGGGGTAGAGGTCCACATCGTTCTATCGCGACCTGTGGATCAGGTGCTCGTGAACCTCGCTCAGAAATCCTACTATACGGAGCTTTTGGAGGCTGGGATCAACATCCACCTCTATCGCGGCAAGCTCCTCCACGCGAAGAATTTGAGCGTCGATAATCGGGTTTCGCTCATCGGCTCGAGCAACATCGATATCAGATCCTTCGTCCTCAACTCCGAGGTCAGCCTGGTCCTGTTCGACCGGGAGACCAACAGGCTGCTTCGTGAGGAGCAGGAACGCTATTTCGCCGCGAGCGAATCCCTGACGCTTGACGCATGGAAGGCCCGGCCGCTTTACGCAAAGGCGACCGAGAACATTGCTCGTCTCATGAGCCCTCTTTTGTGACGCTCCAAATCCGTGAGCGGAGCCCCGCGTCACCCCGGCCGCGCTCAGGCATGGCTATCGCACTCTCGGAGTGCCAGCCGGGATCATCAGGTGTTCGTGGATCACATCGGGTCGTGCCGAACTCGAGTTGATGATGTTTCCTTGAAACACGATCAACTCGAAGCTCTTCATGCCGCATGACTTTTTCAGAAAGGCGAATGCCACCTTCTGAATCAGGGTTTGTGAGTCAGCCGCTAGTCGCGCTTACGTTTATCGGCGAACGGCTTCTTGGGTTTTTTGTGCGGCGGCTTGCCGGGCGGAAACGGCGCTCGGCCCTTCGGACCCTTCTTCGGGCCGTCCCGGTGACCGCCCTCACGTTGCTCGCCGCGGTCGAACTCGGCCGGTTCGATGCGGATATCCTCGTCGTTGGTCTTGCGCACGGCCGAGGCGAATTTCGGGGCGTGGGATTTGGCGATCTGGAACTTGGTCTCACGGTCGAAGATCTTGATCGAGCCGATCTCCTTCTTCGTGACGTGGCCGAGACGGCAGATGATCGGCAGCAGCCAGCGCGGATCGGCGTTGTTGCGGCGGCCGACGCTCATGCGGAACCAGACCATGTCTTCCGAGGCTCCGTAAGCCGCCTCGTCCGATCCCGCGCGGCCGCGCTCTCTCGGAAGGCCACGCTCGCCCTGGGCCCGATCTTCCTGCCGCTCACGCTTGTCCTTGCGCTGGCGCGGTTCGCGCTCCGGCCCCGCATCGAAAATATCCTCGGGAGCGGGAAGCTGCGCCCGGTGGAACCGCACCAGGGCGGTGGCGATCTCCTCGGCGGAGCGTTCCGCCAGAAGCGCCTGGGCCATGCTGAGGTCTTCCTCCGTCGTCTCTTCCGAGAAGGCCGGGTCTTGAATCAGGCGCTGCCGGTCGCGCTGACGGATTTCGTCCGCGGATGGCGGGCCGCCCCAGGTCACGTCGATACCGGCTGAATCGATCAACCGCTCGGCCTTGCGGCGGCGGGTGTAGGGAACGAGCATCACGCAGACGCCCTTACGGCCCGCGCGGCCCGTGCGGCCGCTGCGGTGAAGCAGGGTCTCGTGATCGTTCGGCAGGTCGGCGTGAATGACCAGGCCGAGATCGGGCAGGTCGATGCCGCGCGCAGCAACGTCGGTCGCGACGCAGACGCGGGCGCGCCCATCGCGGAGCGATTGCAGGGCATGGCTGCGCTCGTTCTGGCTCAGCTCACCCGACAAGGCTACTGCCGCAAAGCCCCGTTCGCCGAGGCTCGCCTGCAGGTGCCGCACCGCTTCGCGGGTATGGCAGAACACCATGGCGCCGCGCATTTCGAAGAAACGCAGCACGTTGACGACCGCAAGCTCGACCTCGTTCGGCGCAATACGGACGGCGCGATATTCGATGTCTCCGTGCGGCTGGTTTTCGACCAACGTGTCGATGCGCACCGCGTCGCGCTGATAGCGCCGCGCCAAGGTCGCGATATTCCTGGGGATCGTCGCCGAGAAGAGGAGCGTGCGGCGCTCCTGCGGCGTGGCGTCGAGAATGAACTCGAGATCCTCGCGGAAGCCCAGATCCAGCATCTCGTCGGCTTCGTCGAGCACCGCGACCTTCAGCTTCGAGGTATCGAGGCGGCCGCGCTCCAGGTGGTCGCGCAGACGGCCCGGCGTGCCGACGACGATATGGCACCCATCCGCCAGGGCACGCTGCTCGCGCCGCACATCCATGCCGCCGACGCAGGACGCCACCCGCGCGCCCGCAGGGCCATAGAGCCAGATCAGCTCGCGGTTGACCTGGAGGGCCAACTCGCGGGTCGGGGCAATGATGAGGGCCAGCGGCTCGCGTGGCTGGTCAAACCGCTCCGCGTCGCCGAGCAGGGTCGAAGCCATGGCGAGCCCGTAGGCAACCGTCTTGCCCGAGCCGGTCTGGGCCGAGACGAGGAGGTCCCGGTCCAGGGCTTCCGGCTGGAGCACAGCGGCCTGAACGGGGGTTGGATCTTTGTAGCCCCGATCGGTGAGAGCACGTTCGAGGCTGGCATTTGTCTTAGGAAAGGGCATGGAAGTCCGGCTGAACCGTTTTCTAGAGCGGAATCGCTCTGATTGTGTCAGCGCGTCCGCCCTAGTTTTTTGGGGAGAACATGATTGGTCCGGGCAAACGGCGTTCCGTTTCGCGAGGTCATGCTCAAAGGAGCCTCGTCAGGCTCCGGCCGATTGATCAGTGCGAGGCGGCTTCGTCGTCGATCTCATCGATCGACACCAGGAAAACGACGTCAATATCGAGTTCGTCGTCGCCATCGTCCTCTTCGTCGCCAAGCTCGTCGTCCTCTTCGTCCATGACCTCGTTGAAGGCATCGATTTCTTCTTCCGATGCATTTCGGGTGGTCAAGGCTGCCGAACCGTCCCAGAGCGGGCGACCCTCACTCTTAAACGACAAAAGATCATCTTTGAAGCCGTCACTGAGGAAGAGTTCCTTGGCCTGCTCCTCGTCAGCGTTGGTAACGGCCACAGCCGTTCCGGCAATCTCAAGTGTAAACATGGTTTTTCCTTTATTGGGGCAAATCGATCATAAGCTGGAATGCGCATGACTGCCATTCCGGTCAGCATTTGCCAAGCTGGGAATGGTGCCGCCGGTCTCCTGCGGCCGCTTGTCGGGCTTGCGTATAGGCCAGAGCGTGGGCCTGTTCGTTGCGGATATCACCCGCGTGGCCTTTCAACCAGCTCCAAGTGATGGGGCGTTCATGCATGAGGGCGGCCAACCGCTGCCACAGATCCTTGTTGGCGAGTTTTCCGCCTTTGACGATCCGCCAGCCCCTTGAGCGCCACCAGGGCAGGCGCTCGGTCGCGCCCAGGATCACATATTGGCTGTCGGTATGGATGATGGCGGGAATCAGAGGCGGGAGGGCCTCGAGGGCGCAGATTGCGCCCATCAATTCCATGGCTGTATTCGTCGTGGCGGGGTTTCGACCCACCACCAGCCGCTCCTCGCCCTCGATCAGGATAACGGCGGCGTAGCCGCCCGGAGAGTTCCCGCCGCTGCCGATGCAGGCCCCGTCGGTGTAGATGACGGCCTCCGGTCTCATGCGGAGATCAGTTGCCAGAACTCGGCCTCGCTCACGATGGAAAGGGGGTGGCCGCCGGAAATGAGCCGTTCCGCTTCGCGGACCTTGGAACTCCTCCCGGAGGCGGTTCTCTCAGCACCGACGCAGAGGATGGTGGTTTCGGGGGAGATCGTCGCCCCCACGGTGAAGCCTCGCTCCGCCGCAAGCCGCGTGGCCTCCTGGCGAGTCACCTTCAACCGCCCCGTGAACACGACCGTCTTGCCTGAGAACGGACCACCGCCCGTGCCTTGATGGACGATTGCGGTCCGCAGATGGGAGCGCGCCGCGACCGAGGACACCCAGTCGCTCGCGCTCTTGCCGCTCTCGGTCAGCGCCCGGCGGAAAATATGCGCCGTCGCCATCGCATCCTCGAGGGCATCGTGGTGGCGGAATTCGATGCCGAAATGCTGGGCCAGGTTGCCGAGGGAATAGCCCCGCTTGGCGAATTGGGGCCAGGTCCTCCGAACCACGGTCTGGTTGTCGAGCCAATAGGCCTCGACGTCGGGAAGGTCGTGCTTCTGGCATGCCCTGGCAATCGCGAGCCGGTCGAACGAGCCGTGCGTCACAATGATGCGCTTGTCGAGCAGGGGAGACAGTTCGCCCAGGACCTCGGAGAAGGTCGGGCACCCGGCGACGTGCGCCGGCTCGATGCCGTGAACCTTGATGTTCCAGTAGTCGAAATGGTCCTGCGGGTCGATGAGGCGCGACAGCGTGCCTGCGATTTCCCCGTTCTCGACCAGCACGATGCCCACCTGGCAGATGGAGGCGCTATCGGGATTGGCGGTTTCGAGGTCGAGGACAAGATAATTCATGGGGTCGCTTGTCGTACGGGCGAGTAGCCCTTGTCGAGTCCCAGCGCTGGAGCCTCCGCGACGCAGGCACGGCCGAGAGCACCGGGCGAATGCTGCCGGCGCTCTACTGAAGATCCGCGGAAAGCCGGCCGGAAAAGGCGATGGCGACGGGTCCGATGAGAGTCATGCTCTCATCCTCGTGGATTTCAACCTGAAGAATGCCGCCGGGCATCTCCACCGTGACGCGTTGCGCGTCCGTGAGGCCCCGGCGGCGCGCGGCGAGGACGGCGGCGCAAGCGCCGCTGCCGCAAGCCTGCGTCAGAATTCCCGGGCGCTCCCAGACCACAAGGCGCAGCCGATCCGGGGCGACCACCTCGGCGACGCCGATATTGGCTCCTTCGGGCAGGAAAGGGTCGTTCTGGATCGCGGGAGCCCAGCGCGGGACGTCGATCGCATCGCGGCTTTCGACGAAGCAGACGAGATGCGGGTTGCCGACATTCACCGCCGTCGGCTTTTCGAGGGGGCCGGAGGACAACCCGACCGCGAGCGTGTCGGCCGCGGAGGCGAGCGGGATGCTCTGCCAATCCCAGCGCGGAGAGCTGAGACGGAGCGCAAGCTGATTGCCGGTGGGCTGAGAGCCTTCTATCAGGCCGCCGAGGGTTTCAAGGACCAAGCTTTGCGCGCCGCTTTCCCGCAGCAGCAGCCATGCCACGCAGCGGGTCGCGTTCAGGCATGTCTGCGCTTCTGTGCCGTCCACATTATAGATGCGCATTCGGGCATCCGCGCCGGTGGCGGATGGGTGCTCGATGACGAGAAGCTGGTCGCCGCCGACGCCGAGATGCCGATCGCAGATCAAGCGGATGGCGTCAGGCGCAGGTCTGAACGCCGCTTCGCGGCCATCGACAACGACGAAATCGTTGCCCAAGCCATGCATCTTCAGAAACGGTCGTCCGGAAGGAGTGATCGAGAACAAGGGGCGATACTACGTGAAAAGGAGGGTTCCACCCGGCAAGAGCCCAGCGGCCTGGGCGCAGACTGGGTGCTCCCCAAGGGCAAGTCAAGCGGGTCGCCCCCCCATTCCAAACGACGATTTTCGAAAAGTTTGCTCACGCGGCTCTGTGGTGAATATCGCTGCGGTCTTGCTGGCAAAACGGCAATCGAAACGCCCCAGGGCGCTGCGCTCAGAAAGTGTAGCGCAGTGCGTCGCTTGCCCCCTGCAAGAGCGGGAGGAAGCGCTGTTCCATCTCCGTGATGGGAACGCGGGCCGCCTGCGCGCTGATGTTGAGTGCGATGACGACCCGCCCATCTTTCTGGATCAACGGCAGGGCGATGGAGCGCAGGCCGAACTCCAGCTCCTCGTTGATGAGAGCAAAGCCCTTTGCGCGCACGACATCGAGGGCCTCCCGCAGTTCGGGCTTGCGGATGATGGTCTTCGGCGTGCGCGGCTCCAGTTTGACGCGGCGCAGATAGGCCTCGATCTCCTCGGGCGACTGATAGGCGAGGATGGCTCGGCCGAGGGATGTGCAGTGGGCGGGCAGGCGGCTTCCGACGCCAAGGCCGATCGACATGATGCGGCGCGTCGCCGAGCGCGCGACGTAAACGATGTCGTCTCCATCGAGGAGCGCCGCCGAACTCGACTCTCCCGTCTGCTCTGAAATGCGCTCCAGGAAGGGCTGCAGGCGGCCCGAGAGGGACGTCGAGCAAAGATAGGCGTAGCCGAGGCGGAGAATGCGTGTGCAGGGATTGTGAAAAATGACCATGTCCGGTTCCCCCCCACCGAGATGATGACCATTGCTGCGCGCGCGCTCTCTCCAACGACGATGTGTGCTTCGTCGGCATCGGCGCGCCGTCGGCCGCCTGCAACGTCGCGCGGCTGACCCACGCGCCTGACATCACGCTGATCTACGAGAGCGGCACGGCCAAGAAGCGGGCGCTCGCCACCATGTGCATCGGCGTCGGGCAGGGCATTTCCATTGCTCTTGAACGCGTTTAAGTTTTGCCGATGACCTCGCCAACGCTTCCGTTCCCGCTGCTCCAGGCCCTCGTCGGCGACGAGGAGATGGCCGCGTTGTTCTCCAACGAGGCCGAACTTGCCGCCATGCTGCGAACGGAGGTGGCGCTCGCCGAGGCCGAGGCGGAAATCGGGCTGATCGAGGATGAGGCGGCCTATCGGATCTCCGAGGCCTGCCGTGCCTTCCAGCCGGATTGGAACGGGCTCGCCAAGGGGTTGGCCCATGATGGCGTGATCGTTCCGGAGTTCGTGAAGCAGTTGCGCGCCGCCGTGGGCGAGCCACACGCGAGGTCAGTGCATCTGGGCGCGTCGAGCCAGGACATCACCGATACCGGTCTGATCCTGCGCCTGAAAGATGCGACGGCGCTGCTTTTCCAGCGGATCGAGGAGCTCACCCGTGTTCTCCTCGATTTGAAAGAGCGCGACGGCTCCGCCCGGCTCATGGCCCATACGCGGATGCAACAGGCGCTGCCCTTCACCGCCGCGCACAAGATCGATACCTGGCTCCAGCCTTTGGAGCGGCACGAGGAAGTCTTGCGCGAGCTCGCGCCGCGCCTGCTCGTCATCCAGCTCGGCGGTCCCATCGGCACGCGCGGCGAGTTGAAGGACCATGGCGATGCGGTGGCCGATGCCCTGGCGGAGCGTCTCGATCTCGGGTTCGCGCCCTCCTGGCATTCGCAGCGCGACCGGATCGGCGAGTTCGCCTCCTGGCTCTCGCTTCTCACCGGCACGCTCGGCAAGATCGGGCAGGATATTGCCC
The DNA here is from genome assembly GCF_015694465.1 of Microvirga alba. Classification (GTDB taxonomy): domain Bacteria; phylum Pseudomonadota; class Alphaproteobacteria; order Rhizobiales; family Beijerinckiaceae; genus Microvirga; species Microvirga alba. The sequence continues at coordinate 311,260 of NZ_JADQDO010000003.1, read as the reverse complement.
TGATGGCGCAGAACGAGGTGGGCGAGGTCCGTCTCGCGACGGTCGGCGGCTCGTCAGCCATGCCGCACAAATCCAATCCCGTCCCGGCGGAAGTGCTGGTGACGCTGGGACGGTTCAATGCGGGGCTGCTCGGCACGCTCCATCAGGCGCTCGTGCACGAGAACGAACGCTCGGGCGCGGCCTGGACGCTTGAATGGCTGGTTCTGCCGCAAATGGTCGTGGCAGCGGGCGCAGGCCTCAGCAAGGCTCATGCGCTCCTGCAAGGTCTCACCTTTCAGTCCTCTGTTTTGCGCTGAGCGGAGACTCTCAAGCCATCGAAATCTTCTGCAAAGCCCGGAAGCCGAGCGGCGACATTCCCGTCTTCTGCTTGAAGAAGCGCGTGAAGCAGGACGGGTCGTCGAACGCGAGCGCGAGGGCGGTCTCCTTCGCGCTCAGGGAGGTGAAGGTCAGGTAACGTTTGGCCTCGAGAATGATGCGCTGGTGAATGACACCGAGAGCGGTATCGCCCAAGTGTTCCCGGCAGATCGCTCCGCAGCCGGGATCGACGGCTATTCCGCCCGCGTCCTGTCCCGGGTCTGGAAGGCCGAGTGATTCTCCTGGTGGATGACATCGATCCTCCATACCTTCCCGGACACGGATGCTTTCGGCCGCAAGATGCAGCGGACGGAGTTCGACTATCTGGTCAGCTCAAGGGGCGGCCGCCCGGTCGATGGCGGAAAACTATACGGGGCTTCCGATCTGAGAGTTTTTGCCTGTCTGTCCTGCTGCTCAAGTGGGGTGCAAAAAGCCTGTAAGACCAGTATGGACAGGAGGCGACCAATATGAGACCAGTTAGGTGTGAACGAAACTGGCCCATATCCGCGCTTCCGATCCTTGTATCGGCAATCCTTGCCCGGCTCTCGCGTGAACGAGGACGGGGTGGGGTTGCTTGGCCGCCGCGCATGGATCGTCGATGGCGCGACGGGAATGTCGGCCGAGCGTGTGACTCCCGGGGCGAGCGATGCGGCCTGGCTCGCCGGAGAGATCGGCGAGAGGATCCAAGGACTCGCGGCGTCGGATAGGGCCGCTGAGGCCGTTTTCGGGGATCTGGAAACGGAGATCAGCCGCGTCTTCGCCCAGGCGGCGGCTCACGCAAGCCCTGCGAACGACGATCATGCTCCCTCCGCCTGCCTCGGCTTCGTCGGCATCCGTCCCGGTGCGGAGAGTGGCGGCCTCGTCGTCGAGGGTGCTTTCCTCGGCGATGTGGTGGCGCTCGTTCCGACCGATCAGGGCGTCGTCCGGTGGACGGATGAGCGGGCGAAGCCCTTCGAGAAACGGACCCTGGCGGCTCTCGGGACCGGAGAGCGCGAGCCCGGCCGGGTTCCGGAGGCGGTTCGACGCCAGATTCTGGAAAACCGCACCAAACTCAATCAGCCAGACGGATACTGGGTCGTGAACCCCCGCCGGTCCTGGGCCGGACGGGAATTGCGGTTCGAGGCATCCCTGTCGCCGGACCAGCCCATCGTGCTGGCGACCGACGGATTCATGCGGCTCGTCGACGTGTTTGGGGCCTATTCCGACGCCTCCCTTCATGCTGCCCTGGCGCAGGGCAGGGGGGATCGATTGATGCAGGAGTTGCGGGACCTGGAGCTGGGCGACCCGATGGCGGACGCCTATCCTCGTGTTAAAACTCACGACGACGCGACGGTTCTCGTGATCGCGGCCGAGCCATACGGCTGAAAGGATTCCGAGGGGCGCATCCGGCTGGGGTGCCCTTCGGTGGGAGGAAGGACTTCAACGATGAGGGAACTCAACATGAAACTGACGAGACGCATTCTGATGGGCGCCGCCGTGGGCGGTTACATTCTTTCAGCTGGGGCCGCCATGGCCAAGACCGAGCTGACCTTCTGGAGCTGGCGCCAGGAAGACAAGGCTTTCTACCAGGACGTCATCAAGAAGTTCGAGGCGAAAGAGCCCGAAATCTCGGTGAAGTTCGAGACCTACGCGCCCGAAAACTACCAGACCATTCTGTCCACGGCGCTCGCCGCCGGTCGCGGCCCGGACGTGATCCAGGTTCGCGCCTACGGCAACCTCGAGAGCATCGCGACGCCGGGCTACCTGCTGGCGCTCGACAAGCAGGCCGTGCCGGAGCTGGCGAACTTCCCCGATTCCGCTTTGGCTGCTGAAACGCTGCGCGCGGACGGCAAGGTCTATGCGGTGCCCTTCGCGACCCAGACCATGCTGGTCGTCTACAACAAGAAGATCTTCAAGGATGCGGGCGTGAACCCGCCGCAGACCTGGGATGAACTTGTTGCCCTGACCCAGGCTCTGAAGGCCAAGAACATCACGCCCTTCGCCAACGGCACGGCAACCGCCTGGCAGAACGAGACCATCGTCGCTGCTCTGCTCAGCTCCCAGCTCGGCAAGCAGTTCGAGGATGACATCGTTTCGGGCAAGGCGAACTTCACCGATCCGCGTTTCGTCAACGCGCTCGCCAAACTGAAGGACATCAGCACCAATTTCGCGCCGAACTTCACGGGCGTCGATTACGCCTCGTCGCAGCAGCTCTTCGTGGCCGGTCGCGCCGCGATGTTCGCGGGCGGCTCCTTCGAGGTGGCGAACTTCAAGGGTCAGAACCCGAGCCTCGACCTCGGCGTGTTCGCGTCCCCCGTCGCGAAGGCGGGTGATGAGCGTCTCATCGCGCGCTACTACGACGGCGGTTATGCGGTGAACGCCAAGACCGACAAGAAGGATGCGGCGCTGAAATTCGTCCGTTTCCTCGCGACGCCGGACTACGGCACGGCCTTCACCAACACGCTGAAGAATCTGTCGCCGATCAAGGGCATCAAGATCGAAGACGCGATCACCCAGGACGTCGCGAAACTCGCGGACAATTCCATGTCCTACCTGATGCTGGTGCGCTTCCGCTATCAGGAGCCGAGCGGATCGGTGCTGCTCCAGTCGAACGTGCAGAAGTTGCTCGCCGGTCAGCAGACCCCCGAGCAGGCCGCTGCCGAAATCAACAAGGGCATCGCGACCTACTACAAGCCGTTCCAGAAGTAAGCCTTGGATGGATGGCGGCGGACTTCGAGTCCGCCGCCATTTTTGAAAGTTCAGCCCATGCCCGTCTCGCCCAAACAGGCCCGCACGCTGAAGCACCGGAGCTGGGTGGCGTTTCTCGTCGTCCCGCCCATCGTCTTCATGTCGCTGTTCGTGGTCTATCCGATCCTCTCCGCCTTCGCTTACGCCTTCTATGAATGGCGCGGGCTGGCGCGCGGTGAATTCGTGGGGCTGGCGAATTTCAAGGAGGTGCTGTTTGGCGCCACCATGGGCCCCGTGGTGTGGAATGCCTTTCTCCACAACGTCTATGCGCTCATCGCGCTCATGATCATCCAGAATGGCGGCGGGTTCCTGCTCGCATGGCTGCTCTATAAGGAGCCGTTCGGCTTCCGCTTCCATCGGGTCGCGGTTTTCGTGCCGGTGGTGCTCTCGACCATTATCGTCGGCTTCCTCTGGAAGCTGTTTCTCAATCCGAATTTCGGGCTCGTGAACCAGGCGCTCTATTCCGTCGGTCTCGACGCCTTGGCCAAACCCTGGCTCGGGGATGCATCGACCGCGCTCGGCGCGCTCATCCTCGCCAATGCTTGGCACTTCGTCGGCTTCCCGACGCTGGTCTATCTCGCGGGCATGCAGCGCATTCCTTCCGAGATTATCGAGGCCGCGCGGCTTGACGGCACGAGCGAGTGGCAATTGCTCAAAAATGTCGTGTGGCCGCTGGTCGCGCCAAGCACGACCATTCTCTTCACGCTACTCTTCATCGGCGCGTTCAACTGGTTCGAGATTCCGTATGTGATGGTCGGCCTCGACGGCTCGCCTTATGGCACGACCGATGTGCTCGGCCTCGTGTTCTACCGTACGGCCTTTGGCAATCAGAGCGCCAGCATCCAGAATTTCGGCCAGGGCTCGGCGCTCGCGACGGTTCTGTTTCTCTTCATCGTGGTGTTCGCATCGATGCTCACCCTGTGGCTGCGCCGTCGGGAGATCCAGTTTTGACCATCGCATTCGCGCCTTCCGCCGTCTCCGCTCAGTCCGATACGTCGCGGTCCATCTCCTTCGCGTTCCTGGCTCAGATCATTCTGATCCTGAATTCGTTCATCATGCTCTATCCCGTCGTGGTCATGGTCTTCTCGGCCTTCAAATCGACCGGCGAGATCTTCGAGCATCCCTTTGCGATTCCCGATTTCACCCAGGTCCAGAATTTCGCCCGCGTGCTCGGCGAAACCTCGATGCCGACCTACTTTCTCAACTCCATCGTTGTCACGGGAGCCTCGATCCTTCTGATCCTGGTGCTCGGCACCATGGCCGGTTACGCGGTGGCGCGATACGAATCCCGCACGAACACGTTCATTCTGTTGTTCTTCCTCGCGGGGCTGATGCTGCCGCTGAAGCTTGCGGTCATCCCACTCTTCATCCTGCTGCGCGATCTGGGTCTGCTGGACAGCCGGTGGAGCCTGATCGTCACCTATACGGCCATCGGCTTGCCTTCCGCCGTGTTCATCATGGCGGGCTTCCTGCGCTCGCTGCCGTCCGAGCTTGAGGACGCGGCGCGCATCGACGGCGCGTCGGAGCCGCGCATCATGTGGTCGGTCATGCTGCCTTTGGCGCGCCCGCCCATGGCGATCGCTGCCATCCAGAACGCGGTGCCGATCTGGAACGACTTCTTCTTTCCGCTGGTCTTCATCCAGACCGATTCCGCCAAGACCCTGCCGCAGGGCCTGACATCTTTCATGGGTGAATACACCACCGATTGGGGCATGCTGTTTGCCGGCCTCACCATCGCGGCGGCTCCGATCACGCTTTTGTACATCGCGTTGTCACGCCAGTTCATCCAGGGCATGACCGCAGGCGCGGTGAAATAGGGGACTTAATGATGCTGATCCCGAAGGGCGCGCTGGTCGTCTCCTGCCAGGCCCGCGCCGATAACCCGCTGCACGGCCCCATCTTCATGTCCGCCATGGCCCGCGCGGCAGCCGCTGGCGGCGCGCAAGGCTTTCGCGCCAATGGCGCGGAGGATGTCGCTGCGATCCGCGCCATCTCGACGCTGCCGATCATCGGGATCTCGAAGGTGTGGGACGACCGCTTCCCGGTCTACATCACGCCGGATTTCGACAGCGCCTCGCGCATCGCTGCAGCGGGCGCCGACATCATCGCGCTCGACGCTACGCCACGTCCGCGCAATGGCGAGCCGGTCGACAGGTTGATCGCGCGCATCCGCAATGAACTGAAGCGCGAAGTCTTCGCAGACGTTTCCACCCTGGAAGAGGGCAAGGCTGCAAGCGCCCATGGCGCGAGCTACATCGCCACCACGCTTTCAGGTTATACCGACGAGACGGCGGCGACGAAGGCCGACGGGCCGGATCTGGATCTTCTCTCCGCGCTGGTTGCTGCCGTATCGACCCCCGTCATCGCCGAAGGGCGCTTCGACACGCCGGATCTGGTGGCGGCGGCGTTCGAGCGTGGCGCCCATGCGGTGGTTGTCGGTACCGCGATCACCAATCCTCGCGAAATCACCAAAAAATTCGTTCACGCCACGCAGCGTCGCGCAGTTTAAGAGTTTTGTTCTGCCGCATTTTCTTCCGCAAAACCGGCATCCACTTTTGCGGAAAATGCTAACCGGAGATTGTCATGGCGAATGTATCGATCCGCGACGTCAGGAAGTCGTTCGGGCCTGTGTCGATCATCAAGGGCGTCAATGTCGATATCGAGGACGGCGAGTTCGTCATTCTCGTCGGCCCGTCCGGCTGCGGAAAGTCCACGCTGCTGCGCATGATCGCGGGGCTTGAGGACATTTCCGGCGGCGAAATCCGCATCGGCCCACGGGTGGTCAACGACGTGCCGCCGAAAGACCGCGACATCGCCATGGTGTTCCAGAGCTACGCACTCTATCCACATATGACGGTGGCCGAGAACATGGCTTTCTCGCTCAAGCTCAAGGGCACGCCGCAAGCGGAGCAGAAGAAGCGTGTGGCTGATGCGGCGGCTTCGCTCGGCCTGACGCCGCTGCTCGACCGGTATCCGCGCCAGCTTTCCGGCGGCCAGCGCCAGCGCGTCGCCATGGGCCGCGCCATCGTGCGCGATCCACAGGTCTTCTTGTTCGACGAGCCGCTCTCGAACCTCGACGCCAAGCTGCGCGTGGCCATGCGCGCCGAAATCAAGGAACTGCATCAGCGTTTGAAGACCACGACGGTTTATGTGACGCACGATCAGATCGAAGCCATGACGATGGCCGACAAGATCGTGGTGATGCATGACGGCGTGGTGGAGCAGATCGGCGCGCCGCTCGAACTCTATGACCGTCCGGCCAACCGCTTCGTGGCCGGCTTCATTGGCTCGCCTTCCATGAACTTCATCGACGGGTACTTGGACGCGGGTGGTCTCGCCTTGCCGAGCGGCACGGTTTTGCCGCTGGATGTGCGCCCCGCCATTTCGGCAGGAACGAAGCTGACCTACGGCATCCGCCCCGAACATCTTCAACTCGCCGCGGTCGGAACCCCGGGCGCCATTCCCGCAACCGTGTCGGTCATCGAGCCGACGGGGGCGGATACGACGCTGATCGCGAAGGCGGAAGGCGGCAATGTGACAGTGGTGCTGCGGGAACGCTTCCACCTCAAGCCGGGCGAGGCCATCGCTCTCAAACCCGCCTCCAGCCAAGCGCATCTCTTTGACGATGCCGGAGTGCGCGTCGCCTCGACCTGAGGTGAGGAGCGGCAATAACGCAAACGTGAGATCGCGTCTTGCTTTCTCGGGTGTACCCATTTCACATGGGTACAAACGAGGTGCCACCGTGCTGATCCGCCGCCCGACCGACATTCCCGCCTCCGAGATTACGCCTCGGGAGCTTTATCTCAACCGCCGGCAGATGATGGCTGGAGCAGCCGGCCTTGTACTCGCTGCCGGATCAGCGAAGGGAATCATGGCCGCGCCCTTGTCGGCGGCCAAGAGCCCGCTCTCCGCCACCGATGAAAAGCTGACGAGCCTCGAGGACGTCACCCACTACAACAACTATTACGAGTTCGGCGTCGACAAGACCGCGCCTGCGGCCCACGCCCATACGCTCAAGACCTCGCCCTGGACGGTGAAAGTCGATGGCCTCGTCGCCAAGCCGGCCGAGTATGCGGTCGAAGACCTGATCAAGAACTCGGCTTTGGAAGAGCGGATCTATCGCATGCGCTGCGTGGAGGGCTGGTCCATGGTCATCCCGTGGGTCGGGTTCCCCCTGGCGGACCTCATCAAGCGCGTGGAGCCGCAGGGCAGCGCCAAGTATGTGGCCTTCGAGACGGTCTATCGCCCGCCGGAGATGCCGGGCCAGCAATCGGCCTTTCCGGTTCTGGAGTGGCCCTACGTCGAGGGCTTGCGACTGGACGAGGCCATGCATCCGCTCACGATCCTCGCCGTCGGCCTGTATGGAGAGACGCTGCCGAACCAGAACGGCGCGCCGATCCGGCTTGTCGTGCCGTGGAAATACGGGTTCAAGGGCATCAAGTCGATCACGCGCATCAGCTTCGTCGAGAAGCAGCCGGCCACCTCGTGGAATCTGCAAGCGCCTGACGAATATGGCTTCTATGCCAACGTGAACCCGGATGTGGACCATCCGCGCTGGAGCCAGAAGACCGAACGGCGGATCGGTGAGGGAGGCCTGTTCGTGAAGCGGCGGCCGACGCTGCCCTTCAACGGCTATGGCGAGCAGGTGGCGCAACTTTATTCCGGCATGGACCTGCGGAAGTTCTACTGATGGCGGGCCAAGCTTCCGCTCAAGGGGCAAAACGAGGCTTCGCCTTGCCCCAGGTGCCGAAGATCGCGATCTATATCGTCGGCTTCATCCCGGCGGTTTTGCTGTTCTATCTCGGCGTCACCAACCAGCTCGGCGCAGACCCCATGCGCTATCTGGAACAGGCGCTCGGCCTGTGGGCGCTCCGCTTCCTGATCGCCACGCTGACGATCTCCCCCTTGCGGCAGATCTTCAACATCAATCTGCTGCGCTATCGCCGCGCCATTGGCCTCCTGACCTTTTATTATGCGGCCCTGCATCTTTTGACTTATCTCGTGCTCGACCAGGGGCTCGATTTCGAGGCGATCTGGGCCGACATCGTCAAGCGGCCCTACATCACTGTCGGCATGGCGACGTTTCTTGTTCTCGTCCCGCTCGCGGTCACCTCGAACAATGTGTCGATCCGGCGTCTTGGCGGCCAAGCTTGGGCGCGGCTTCATCGCCTCGTCTATTTCGCCGCCATCGGCGCGGCGGTGCATTTTCTGATGGTGGTGAAATCCTGGCCGCCGGAACCCATGGTCTACGCGGCGATCGTCACCTCCCTGCTCGGCTATCGGCTCGTCCGCTCCCTCATCAGGAAGATTGTTCCCAAACGACGCGCCGCTTGAAGATGGGCGGGCCTCCGTTAGGATGTCATTCATGGCGGTGAAGGTCCGCCGTGATGGGAGAATGTCATGCATCGGGTCGGGCGCTGTTGGGTTCAAACGATCCGCGCCATGTTTTTGGGGTTGGCTCTCGCCGGCGTTTGCATGACATCCGGCGCTTATGCGCAAAGCAAGGATGTGGTGGTGTTCGCCGCCGCCAGCCTGAAGAACGCGCTCGATGACATCAATGCCGCCTGGGAGAAGGAAACCGGCAAGAAGGCGGTGGTTTCCTATGCGGCAAGCAACGCGCTCGCCAAGCAGATCGAGGCCGGGGCTCCCGCCGATCTGTTCTTCTCTGCCGATCTCGATTGGATGGACTATGTCGCCTCCAAGAATCTGATCCAGACGGAGAGCCGCTCGAACCTTCTCGGCAATTCCATTGTGCTCGTTGCGCCCAAGGATTCGACAGTGCAGGTTTCCATCGAGCGAGGTTTCGATCTGGCCGCGGCATTGGGATCGGGGCGTCTCGCCATGGGCAACGTGGATGCGGTCCCTGCCGGCAAATACGGTAAAGCCGCGCTGGAGAAGCTCGGCGCGTGGAACGGTGTGAAAGACAAGGTCGCCCAAGCCGAGAGCGTCCGCGCTGCGCTCGTGCTCGTGTCGCGCGGCGAGGCCCCGCTCGGGATCGTCTACCGCACCGATGCCGCCTCCGATCCGAGTGTGAAGATCGTCGGCACGTTTCCAGCCGAGAGCCATCCGCCGATCATCTATCCCGTGGCGCTCCTGAAGGCGTCGGCCAATCCCGACGCGCAGGCCTTCCTGACCTACATGCGCTCGACCAAGGCGAGGTCTCTCTTCGAGAAGCAGGGCTTCACATTCATGGATAAGCCGGTATCCGGTTCGTGATCGATTGGCTTTCCCCGGAGGAGTGGACGGCAGTCCGCCTCAGCCTCAAGGTCGCCCTGACGGCGATGGCGGCGAGCCTCATTCCGGGCATCGCCATAGCGCTTATTCTGGAGCGCGGTCGTTTCTGGGGGCGGCAGGCGCTTGATGTGATCGTGCATCTGCCCCTCGTTCTGCCGCCGGTGGTCGTGGGCTATTTCCTGTTGCTTGGCTTCGGTAAACGCGGGCCCATCGGCGCGTTTCTCGCCGAGCATTTCGACATTGTGTTTTCGTTTCGCTGGACCGGCGCGGCGCTTGCTTGCGCGATCATGGGCTTTCCCTTGCTTGTGCGCGCCATTCGGTTGTCCATCGAGGCGGTCGACCGCAAGCTGGAGGATGCGGCCGGAACGCTTGGCGCCAATCGCGTCTGGGTCTTTCTCGTCGTGACGTTGCCGCTGATCCTGCCCGGTATCATCGCCGGAATGGTCCTGTCCTTCGCCAAGGCCATGGGCGAGTTCGGCGCGACCATCACCTTCGTGTCGAACATTCCCGGTGAGACCCAGACCCTGCCATCCGCCATCTACACTTTCACGCAAATTCCGGGCGGGGAGGGCGGCGCGATGCGCCTGACGCTCGTGTCGATTGCGATTTCCGTGGCCGCCCTCTGGATGTCCGAGTGGATGGCGCGTCGGGTCCGGCGGAGGTTCCTGGCCTGATGGCGCTCGATCTCGATATCCGGCATCGGCAGGGGGCGTTCCTTCTCGATGCGCGCATCCGATCCGACGGCCGGCTGACGGCTCTTTTCGGTCAATCGGGCGCGGGCAAGACCACGCTCGTCAACGCCATCGGCGGCCTCATCCGCCCGTCGCAAGGGCGGATCGTGGTGAATGGGCGGGTCCTCGTCGACACGGAGCGCGGCATCTTCGTGCCGAAACACAAACGGCGGATTGGTTATATCTTCCAGGAGGGGCGTCTCTTCCCGCATCTGAACGTGCGGCAAAACCTGCTTTTCGGGCGCTGGTTCACGCCGAGACGGGACCGCGCGACGGATTTCGAGGCGATGGTCGGTCTTCTCGGGATTGGGCATCTGCTCGATCGGAAACCGTCGACTTTGTCGGGCGGCGAGAAGCAGCGCGTGGCGATTGGACGGGCGCTGCTGGCCGATCCGCAACTCCTTCTCATGGACGAACCGCTGGCCTCGCTCGACGAAGCGAGGAAGGCCGAGATCTATCCTTATATCGAGAGGCTGAGGGACGAGGGCGGCGTTCCGATCGTTCTCGTCAGCCATTCCGTCGCGGAGATCGCACGGCTCGCGACGTCCATCGTTGTCATCGCCGATGGCCGCGTGACGGCTTCGGGACCGGCGGAGGAGATCCTCCGGCACACGAACCTCTTCCCGCAATCCGGCCCGGCAGAGGCGGGCGCTCTGATCGAGACGCGCGTGCTGCGGCACGAGGATGCGTTCGGCCTGACAATCCTGCAGGCGAAGGCCGGCCCGCTGACGGTTCCGCGCCTCGATCTCGCGCCCGGCGCCCCCATGCGCGTGCGCCTTCGCGCCCGCGACATCATCCTGTCCCTGCGCCCGCCGGAGGGCCTGAGCGCGCTTAATGTGTTGCCGGGAACAATTTCCTCCATCGACGAACCAGACGGGGCGAGCGTCGACGTGACGCTCGATTGCGGCGGCGACAGCCTCGTGGCCCGCGTGACGCGCAAATCCGTGGAGCGTCTGGCCTTGCGGCCGGGGCTGGCGATCCATGCCATCATCAAGAGCATCGCCTTCGACCGGGAGGCGCTGGGTCGTGCGCCGGTCACCACGGATGTGTGAGGCCAATCCCGCGAGGGTTGCACCTTGCGTCGGGGCGTGTAGCCTGCCTCGCAACATTCTGCTTCGAGAGAGATGACGATGAACGAGCAAGTCCGAAACGCCTCCGCCGCCGCGTCCCATGACGTGTTGCTCGACCGGATGGCGGAAGTCGCCGTGCGGGTCGGGCTGGGGGTGAAGCCGGGCCAGGAAGTTGTCATGACCGCGCCGCTCGAAGCGGTGGCGCTGGCCCGCCGGATCACCGAGCAGGCCTACAAGGCCGGCGCGTCGCTGGTCACGACACTCTTCTCCGACGAAGAAGCGACGCTCATGCGCTATCGCCACGCGCGCGATGAAAGCTTCGATGCCGCATCCGCCTGGCTCTACGAGGGCATGGCGACAGCCTTCAAAAGCGGCGCGGCACGCCTTGCCATCGTGGGAGAGGACCCCTCGCTGCTCGCCAAGGAAGACCCGGAAAAGGTCTCCCGCGCCAACCGGGCCCGCTCCAAGGCCTATCAGCCGGCGCTCAACCTGATCGCGGGCTTCGACACCAACTGGACCATCGTTTCCGCCGCGACGCCGGCCTGGGCCAAGGCGGTGTTTCCGGACGATCCGGAGGATGTCGCGGTCGCCAAGCTGTGGAACGCCATTTTCGCCGCATCGCGGGCGGATGTGGCCGACCCGATCGGGGCCTGGGGCATCCATAACCGGAGCCTGCGCGCCCGCACCCGGATGCTGAACGCCAAGAATTACGCCGCCCTGCATTTCCGTGGCCCCGGCACGGACCTGCGGGTCGGACTGGCGGATGGGCATGAATGGGCGGGCGGTTCCACCACGGCGAAGAACGGCGTCGTCTGCAACGCCAATATTCCGACGGAGGAGGTCTTCACGACCCCGCACAAGGACCGGGTGGATGGCTATGTGACCAGCACCAAGCCACTTTCCTATCAGGGCACCTTGATCCAGGACATTCAGGTGAAGTTCGAGGGCGGCCGGATCGTCGAGGGCAAAGCCCGGACCGGCGAGGCGGTGCTCAACAAGGTTTTGGAGACGGACGAGGGCGCGCGTCGCCTTGGTGAGGTGGCGCTGGTGCCGTATTCCTCGCCGATCTCGAAGAGCGGCCTTCTGTTCTACAACACCCTGTTCGACGAAAATGCTTCGAGCCACATCGCGCTCGGGCAGGCTTACAGCAAGTGTCTCGTGAATGGCGGGTCCATGAGCGAGGAGGAGCTTGCCTCCCGCGGCGCCAACAAGAGCCTCATCCATATCGATTGGATGATTGGATCGGACAAGGTGGATGTGGATGGCATCTCGGCGGATGGGAAGGCCGAACCGCTCATGCGCGGCGGCGAGTGGGTTGCGCCGTAACGAAACGTCGCTGCCGACTTGGATTGCCGCTCAGCATTCCGGCCTGTAAGTCACGGCAAAGCGCGATCAGGGCTTGACGAGCGAGCCTGGTCGCGGTGTTTTGTGACAGGTATTAAAGAGGTACTGTTGTGACATTATGTTGGAGCAGTGCCTCGCTATGAGCGATGGATTGATGTCTGAGCACACAGCCAAAATCGGATCGGCGAATGAGCCGCTCCTGTCGGTGCGTTCCCTTTCGGTTGAATTCCGTACGGATCAGGGCGCCTTCCGGGCGGTGAAGGATGTCAGCTTCGACGTCCAGCCGGGAAAGACGCTCGCCGTGGTGGGTGAATCGGGCTCGGGCAAATCCGTCACGTCCCTCGCGATCATGCGGCTCACTGACTACACGGGCGGGCGCATCGCCGGGGGCGAGGTGCTGTTCCGGCCCAAGGGCGGCGAGGCGATCGACCTCGTGAAGGCGTCGGACGACACGCTCCGGGGAATTCGCGGCAAAGACATCGCGATGATCTTCCAGGAGCCGATGACCTCGCTCAACCCCGTCTTCACCATCGGCAATCAGATCGGCGAGACGCTGGCCCTGCATGAGGGTCTGAACACGCGTGACTCCCGTTTGCGGGCGAAGGAGCTGTTGCAGAAGGTGCGACTGCCCGACGCGGACAAGCTCCTCGATCGGTATCCGCACCAGCTCTCCGGCGGTATGCGCCAGCGCGTGATGATCGCCATGGCGCTGGCGTGCAATCCGAAACTGCTCATCGCCGACGAGCCGACGACCGCGCTCGACGTGACGATCCAGGCGCAGATCCTCAACATCATTCGCGATCTTCAGCAGGAGATGGGCACTGCCGTCATCTTCATCACCCACGACATGGGCGTGGTCGCCGAAATGGCCGACGACGTGGTGGTGATGTGGAAGGGCGACAAGGTCGAGCAGGCGCCTGTGCGCGAGATCTTCGCCGCGCCGAAGCATCCCTATACCCGCGCCCTCCTCTCCGCCGTGCCGCGCCTCGGCAGCCTGAAGGGGCAGCCGCTCCCGAAGCGCAGCCCCGTCATGGTGATGGATGGCGGCGAGCCTCGCCAAGTCGGCGAGACCCATGTGCAGAACACCGCCAACTACACCAAGCCCATTCTGCAGGTGGACAAGCTGACCACCCGCTTCGATGTGGGCAAGACATTCTTCGGCCGCGTGACGCACCGCGTTCACGCCGTTGAAGAGGTCAGCTTCGACATCTATCCGGGCGAGACCCTGGCGCTGGTCGGTGAATCCGGTAGCGGCAAATCCACCATCGGGCGCACGCTCCAGCAACTCATCGAGCCGACCGGCGGCACGGTGCGCTTTGATGGGCGCGACATGAACGCCATGAGCCATGGCGAGCGGCGGCGTCTGCGCCAGCAGATCCAGTATATCTTCCAGGACCCGTTCGCCTCGCTCGATCCGCGCCATACGGTCGGCTACAGCATTGCCGAGCCCATCGTGGTGCACGGCCTCATCAAGGACCGCAAGGCCATCGACAAGCGCGTGCAGGAATTGCTGGAGCAGGTCGGCCTGCAGCCGCAGCATGCCAAACGCTACCCGCACGAGTTCTCCGGCGGCCAGCGCCAGCGCGTCTGCATCGCGCGTGCGCTGGCGAGCGATCCCAAGCTGATCATCGCCGATGAATCGGTCTCCGCGCTCGACGTGTCGATCCAGGCGCAGATCGTCAATCTGTTGATGGAGCTGCAGGAGCGCCGGGGGCTATCCTATCTCTTCATCACCCACGACATGGCGGTGGTGGAGAAGATCAGCCATCGCGTCGCGGTGATGTATCTCGGTCAGATCGTCGAGATCGGCACACGTCAGGCGGTGTTCGAGAATCCGCAGCATTCCTACACGCGCAAGCTGCTTTCCGCGGTGCCGATCGCGGACCCGCAGCGCGAGCGCGCGAAGACACGCATCGAAGGCGAGATTCCGAGCCCGGTGCGCCCGGTCGGGAAAGAGCCCGCCATTCATCGCATGCACGAGGTCGAGCCCGGGCATTGGGTCGCGCTTGAGGCCGACACCATGCGCGGCGCGGCATAAAACTCAAAAGAGGGGACTGAAAACATGACGTTTTCGAAATTCTTGACCGCACTCGGCTTCACGGCCGCCGCACTTGCGGCGCCGATGGCGGCTCCGAGCGCGCAAGCCGCCGGTACTTTGACCGTCGGCCTGACCATCGATCCCGGCAGCTGGGACCCGATCGACACCTTCCTGGTGCCGTGGGCGTCCGCCGCAACGAACATCTATGACGGCCTGACCTCGCGCGGGCCGGACATGAAGCTGCAACCCGGCCTCGCCACGAGCTGGGAACTTCTCGACAACAATGCCCGCATCCGTTTCAAGCTGCGCCAGAATGTGAAGTTCCACAATGGCGAGCCCTTCAATGCGGCGGCGGTGAAGTTCACCTTCGATCGCCTGCTCGGCGATGAAGGCAAGAAGGGACCGCAGCAATCGAACTACAACTCCATCGATCACGTGGAGATCGTCGACGACAACACGGTCGATTTCGTGATGAAGCAGCCCGATCCGGTGCTTCTCACCAAGCTCGCCGGATATGGCGCGATGATCGTGCCGCCGAAATACATCCAGGAAAAGGGCGACGAGTATTTCAATACTCATCCCGTCGGTACCGGTCCCTTCAAGTTCGCCGAGTACAATCCGAAGGTTAACCTGACGCTCGAAGCCTTCCCCGAGCATTGGGGCGGTGCGCCGAAGCTCGACAAGGTCGTCTACCGCATGATCGCGGAAGCGAACACGCAGATCGCCGAATTGCAGGCGGGCCGCATCGACATCGCCACGCTCATTCCGTTCGGTCTCACTCCGACGGTGCAGCAGGCGTCCAACCTCCAGCTGGTCAGCATCACGGGCCCGACGGTCGTCGCGCTGCGCCTGAATACCCGCGACGGCATCACCAAGGATCTGAACGTCCGCAAGGCGCTCAACATGGCGGTCGACCGTGAGGCGATCATCAAGGCGGTGCTGCTCGGCCACGCGAAGCCCATCGCGAGCTTCCAGTCCGAACTGTCCTTCGGCTACGATCCGAACCTGAAGCCGGTGCCTTTCGACCTCGCCAAGGCCAAGCAGATGCTTCAGGCGGCGGGTGTCCAGCCGGGCGCTGCCATCAAGATCGACTTCCGCGGTAACGACGCGACGTTCCGCGAAGTCGCGCAGGCTGCGGCGGGCTACTTCCAGGCGCTCGGCCTGAAGCCCTCGGTTCAGCCCTATGAGGCGCCGGTTCTTCTCAACGACATCATCCCGAACGGGAAGACGGGCGAGGCCTGGCACAATAGCTGGGGCGGCTGGACCTTCGACTACGACAACACCGCCTACCTGATGTACCATTCCGGCGAGAAGTGGAATCCCTACGGCAACGATCCGAAGCTCAATGCGCTTCTGGAGAAGCAGCGCACGATCTACGACGTGAAGGAACGCGAGAAGATCCTGCAGGAGGTTTCCCGCTACGTCGCCGATGAGGCGCTCGAAATCCCGCTCTACAATCAGAACACGATTCTGGGCGTGAACAAGCGCGTGAAGAACTTCGTCGCTCCGGCCGATATGCGCTTCCGCTTCACCGACGTGTCGGTGGACTGATCGCACGCATCGAACAACAATAAGAAACAGGATCACGAAATGGCGGGTTTCATCCTCAAGCGGCTGTTTCAGGCCGTCTTCGTGGTCCTGGCTGTCACCCTGATCGTCTCTTTCGCGGTCAGGTTGTCGGGCGATCCTGCAATCATGCTGACCGGTGGCGCTGGTGGCGTCACCGAGCAGGATCTGCAGAATATCCGCAAGGCGCTCGGCCTCGAGCGGTCGTTCTTCGCCCAGTATTTCAGCTTCCTCCAGGGCATTCTGGTGGGCGATTTCGGGCGCAGCTTCATGGGCGGAACGCCCGTGGCGAAACTCATCGGCCAGGCGCTCCCCGCGACGCTGCTTCTCGCCTTCGCGTCGCTTCTGACATCGATTGCTATTTCGGTTCCGCTCGGCGTCTACGCGGCGGTGAAGCGCGGACGCTGGCCGGATCAGCTCATCCGCATCCTGTCGCTTGTCGGCCTGTCATTCCCGAATTTCTGGCTTGCGATCATGATGGTGCTGTTCTTCTCCATCACCCTCGGCCTTCTGCCGCCCAGCGGCATGGAGGGACCGCAGAGCTTCGTGATGCCCGCGCTCACCATGGCGATTATCCTGACCGCGACGAATGTCAGGCTCGTGCGCACCTCGATGCTGGAAACGCTCTCGCAGCAATACATCATGGTGGCCCGCTCGAAAGGCCTGAAGGATTGGGTGGTGCTCTACAAGCATGCGCTGCGCAATTCCGCCATTCCGCTCGTGACCTATATCGGCCTCCAGTTCGGCGGCCTGATCGGCAGCATTGTCATCGTGGAACGGGTGTTCAACTGGCCCGGCATGGGCACGCTGGCCTTCGACGCCATTTCGGCGCGCGACTACCCTGTGCTTCAAGGCTCCATAACGGTGCTGGCGCTTTTCATCGTCTTCATCAACATCGCGGTCGATATCGCCTATGGGCTCGTCGATCCCCGCATCCGGACGGAGTGAGGCTTATGGCGGCGGCTCAAGCTGTATCTTCAGGCCGGCGGCATTTCCGGTCGCTCGAATTCACCCTCGGCATTCTCTTTGCAGGCGGCATGAGCCTTGCCGTTCTGTTGTCGCCGTTTCTGTTCCCGGATGGCGGCGAGAGCATGGACCTGATGGCGCGTCTCGTACCGCCATTCCAGAAAGCAGCTCATATCCTCGGCACCGATCCGCTCGGGCGGGATATGCTGGCGCGCGTCGTCGTAGGCGGCAAGATTTCGCTGACCGTCGGCCTGCTCTCGATGCTGGGCGCAATGACGATCGGCACGCTGGTCGGCCTCGCCGCGGGATATTATCGCGGCATCGCTGAAATCCTGCTGATGCGTTTTGCCGATATTCAGCTCGCGCTGCCGTTCATCCTCGTCGCCATCATGTTCCTCGCCATCCTCGGCACAGGCGTCGACAAGGTGATCTTCTTCATGATCGTCGCGCAATGGGTGCAATATGCGCGCCTTGTGCGCGGCTCCGTTCTGGCCCTGCGCGAGCGGGAGTTCATTCAATCCGCCCGCGCCATCGGCGTGGGGAACGGTCGCATCATCTTCACGCATATTCTGCCCAACGTGCTCGGCCCCATCGTCATTCTGATGACGCTCAATGTGGCGAACAATATTTTGCTCGAAAGCAGCCTGACCTTCATCGGGCTTGGCGTCGATCCGTTGATCCCGAGCTGGGGCGGCATGCTCGCCGATGGGCGAACCTATCTGCAGACGGCTTGGTGGGTCAGCGTCTTTCCTGGCCTCGCCATCATGTTCACCGTGCTCGGCCTCAACCTGCTGGGCGATTGGCTGCGTGATTTGTTGGATCCGACGGGACAGACTGGAAAATGATCATTTTGCTGGACACGCGCGTTCCGCGCACCCTCGATGCGCTCCTGCGCGATTGGGCCAAGCCCGAGCATCGCGGCGCGCGCCTGGAGGCGTGGCTGTTCGAGGATGAGGCGGCCCGGCGCGACGCGGAAAATACGTTCGCGAAGGTTGGCGTCGAGGCGCATCTGCGCAGCGCCTACAAGCCCATGATCCATGCCTTCCTCGAAGAGATCGACACCAGCGACCTGAAGCGCGTTACCCTGCGCTTTCCCGTGCACGAAGAAGCTGCTCGCTTGCGCTTCCTCTCCGAAGCCTATCCGCTGGCGGCTCTGCTCGATGGCGTCGAGACGCAGTTCGAGGCCGGCGAGGCAGATCTGACCTATCGGGTGAAAGCGGAATATCGCGACGGACGCGTTGCCGAGCACGAGGTGTTCGCGCCGAACCGCCTGCGCGAGAACCATCTCGACGAGATCGACCTGACGCCCACCGGTTGGCTGCGGATC
Source organism: Microvirga alba (assembly GCF_015694465.1). Classification (GTDB taxonomy): domain Bacteria; phylum Pseudomonadota; class Alphaproteobacteria; order Rhizobiales; family Beijerinckiaceae; genus Microvirga; species Microvirga alba. Next base: position 292,903 of record NZ_JADQDO010000003.1, on the reverse strand, counting down.
ACGCACCGTCCCGATGACGCGCCGGAGATCGACGAGGATCTTGAGACGGATGCCGAGCTCGTCTTTCAGAATGTCATGGCGGCCATCGAGGCCCACGAATGGCCGACGGAAGAGCCTTATGCGGAAACGCTTGCCATCGACGTGACCATGGCGGGCATCGAGCGCGCTCTGCCTTATGGCGACGAGGTCATGAGCACGCGCGAGGCGCTGCACGAGGATTTCTATTTCTCGCTCCTCGAATTCTTCAAGCGCAAGTCCGGCCGGCCGCCCGAGGACCGCAGCGTGCAGCCGGGCCAGATCGTGCCCGACATCCGTGCCGGTGAGGGCGATGCGCATGTGCGCGTGGCCTTGCGCTCCTTCGGTGTCCCGAAGGATCCGGTTCGACCCGAACAGGTGCTCGCGAAGGCCGATGCTGCGCCAAGCCTGGCCCAGCTTCATCGGGAACTCGCCGCGTTGCCGGGTGAGACCTTCGAGGGCCGCTCTCGTGAGGGACGTCCGGTGCGCGGCCTCTACCGCCCTGGCTCCCGGCCTGCGGTTCTCGTGTCGGCGGGGCAGCATGCCAACGAGACCTCGGCCCCTGTCGGCGCGCTTCGTGCGGTGCGCCAACTCCTCGCCGATCCGGACGCGAATATCGCCCTGATCCCGGTCGAGAACCCGGATGGATACGCCCTCCATGGACGTCTCTGCGAGGGTAATCCGCGCCACATGCACCACGCGGCGCGCTACACCTCGCTCGGCAGCGACGTGGAATACGATCGCGGCAACCCGACCTACGAAGTCGGCGCACGCCTCAAGGCGCTGGAGATGTCGGGCGCGCAACTGCACGTCAATCTGCACGGTTACCCGGCCCATGAATGGACCCGGCCCTTTACCGGCTACCTGCCGCGCGGCTTCGAGCTTTGGACGATCCCGAAGGGCTTCTTCCTGATCCTGCGCCACCACCCTTCATGGACCGAGCGCGCGAGGGATTTGGTCGAGGCGGTGACAAAGCGCCTTTCGGCCGTTCCGGGGCTCGTGGAGTTCAATCGTCGTCAGATCGAGATCTGTTCGATCCACACCGGGGGCACTCCCTATGAGATCATCAACGGCGTGCCTTGCCTGCTGACGGCGGAGGAGCGTCATCCGACCCCGCTGACCCTCATCACCGAGTTCCCTGACGAGACGATCTATGGCGAGCCCTACCGCTTCGCCCATACAGTCCAGATGACGACGGTTCTCGCCGCCGAGGAAGCCCTGGCGGAGATGATGGCGGCGGTGGCCTAAATCCTTCTAGGCATTGTTTCTGTCAATGCCGTCGCGGCACCCTATCTAATCGTATCTCATAGAAAAACGCCGGAACGTCTCGTATGCCCGGCGGCTATGAAGCGAGGTGTCAGGCGATGACGCGGTTCGGTTCGGGTGCAATTGGTATCGGCGTTTTCCTCGCAGGGAGCGGGGCGGCGTCTGCGCAGGAAGATGCATCGGCCCTCGTCGGCGCGTCGGAAGAGGCGGCGGAGAAAATCGCGGTCCATGCCGAGACGGTCGGACGGGGGTTCGATCGCCTTCCGGATGCCCTTAGACGGACGATCCAGTGGATCGTCGATGACCGTCCTCCGCTCCGCGCCATGCTGCTCCTTCTGCTGACGGTTACGGCCGCGATCCTGGCGGGCTATGTGCTTGAGCAGCTCGCAAGGCGCTTCTGGCGCTCACGCAATCCGCAGAAAGTCGGGCCGGGTCGCGGCGGAACCTTCCTTCTGAGCCTTCTGATTCCTCTGCCGTCCTTGGTCTTCTTCGCGTTCAAAGGATCTCCCATCCGCTCGACCGCGCTTTCCATCGCCCTGGCCTGGAGCGTCGTTCACATCGTGGGCGCCTTCTTGCGGACCTTCATCAAGCCCGCAGCCGCCGAAATCGCCCGCCGGCCCCTGCAACGGATCCAGCTCTGCCTCGGTATCCTGGTCTTCAGCTATATTGGCCTGGGCCTGATGCGGATTGCCGGCGTCGAGCCGGAGGCGCGGCTGGCGCTCGCGACGATCCTGTGGCTCGTGTTCATCGGCACGGGGTTCGCGGTGCTGAAGGCTTTTCGGGATACCTTGCCCCTCGATTGGGAGTTGCCGCACGAGAAGGGCGATATTATCGTCCAATACATTCGCCCCCATTGGTATGGCGTTTCCAATTTCATGCTGGGGCTGACCGCCATCATGACCTTGGTTTCTTCCGTCAATCAGGGCGGTTTCGCCTTCGTCAAAGGAGCTGGAAGCGTTCTCCTGCTGGGTGTCGTGCTGGTCTTCCTGTTCGTGAAACCAGACGTCGCTGCCGATGAAACGCGGCCTTGGCGGCAGGCGCTCAGGCGCTGCGCGCGCCTTGCCGTTTTCGCGGCGTATTGGCTGGGCTTGGCCGTCATCTGGGGCATCAATCCGTTGACCCTTGCCTCGGACAGGATCGGGCAACCTGTTGTGCGGGCGTTGATCGATACCGGTGTCGCCTGCGCGCTCGCCCTGATGTTGTGGGAACTCGCGCGCACGGCGTTGGATTCCTATAGCCCGCCTGCGCATGGTGAGGGGGAGCACGCCGAGGAGCCGGGGCACACCAGGACCTCGACCCGCATCGAGACCTTTCTGCCGCTCTTGCGCGCCGCGACGGGGATCTTCATCGCCGTCGTAACGGGCATGGTGATCCTCGCCTCGCTCGGCGTGAATATCGGCCCCATGCTGGCGGGTGCCGGTGTTCTCGGCATTGCCATCGGCTTCGGATCGCAGACCTTGGTGAAGGACGTGATTTCCGGTTTGTTTTTCCTGGCGGACGACGCCTTCCGCCTCGGCGAGTTCATCGAGATTGGCAACGCGAAAGGCAATGTCGAGAAGATGTCGATCCGCTCGTTGCGCCTGCGCCATCCGCGCGGCCCGCTCTATACGGTGCCGTTCGGCGAGATCCGGCAGATCGTCAATCACAGCCGCGACTACACCATCGTGAAGATCGAGTTCACGATCGCCTTCGACACGGATCTCGTTAAAGCGAAAAAGATCGTGAAACAGATCGCGGCGGAGCTGAACAGCGATCCCGAACTCATGCCCCATCTGCTCCAGCCGCTGAAGTTCCAGGGCGTGCGACGCATGGAGCAATACGGGCTCGTGGTGGGCGTGAAGTTCACCTCCAAGCCGGGTGAGCAATTCGCACTGCGACGGGAGGTCTTCCACCGCATCCGCGATGCCTTTGCCCGTGAGGGCGTCGATTTCGCCCGGCCGCAGGTGGTCGTTCAGATGCCGCCGGGGGTGGATAACCCGGATGTGGTGAAGGCTGCGGCGCTTACGACCCTCAACGGGTCCCCCAAGTCGCCCGAGGCATGAACGCGGCCTTGAAGTCTTCGGCTATCTGTGGCCCCTTCGACGGATCGCTGAGGGAATGTTTTCATGAGTCCTGTCGCCATCGTCACCGCCGCCAGCCAGGGAATGGGCGCGGCCATTGCAAAAGAGCTGCACGCACGCGGTTATCGTCTCGCACTGCTTGCGCGCTCGGATAATCTGCAAGCCATCGCCCGCGAGACGGAGGCTCTCGCCGTGCAAGGGTCCGTGACGGAACCGGCCGATCTGGAGCGGCTCGTCAAAACGACGCTCGACCGCTATGGCCGCGTCGACGCGGTTGTGAACCATACCGGCCATCCGCCGAAGGGTGATCTTCTCGCCATCCCCGATGAGGATTGGCACAAGGGGCTCGACGTCGTGCTTATGAACGTGGTGCGCATGGCCCGCCTCGTGACCCCGGTCATGGAGAAGGCGGGGAAGGGGGCCCTCGTCAACATCTCGAGCTTTGCCGCCTTCGAGCCCGATCCGGACTTTCCGGTTTCGGCGGCGTTGCGCACGGCGCTCGCCTCCTTCGCGAAGCTCTACGCGGACCGCTATGCCAAAGCAGGCATCCGCATGAACAATCTCCTGCCGGGCTTCATTGACAGCCTGCCGGAAAAATCCGACCGCATGGCCCGCATTCCGATGGGGCGCTATGGCACCATGGCCGAGGTGGCGAAGACCACGGCGTTCCTGCTCTCGGACGATGCGGGCTACATCACCGGCCAGAACATCATGGTCGACGGCGGGCTCGTTCGCGGGTTGTAAACTCGGAACAGCGCAACCGGGGCAGCCGTTAGTAGGTTTTGCTTCAGCCTCGGGAGTGGCGGCCATGGCCTGGTTGCGCTGGCAGCGGAGTGAGAGCGAAGCGGCCATCAAGGAGGCGGTTGGCACCCTGCGCGATCAGGGCGAACCGCTTCCGCCTCTCTCGGATGGTCAGGCTTTCGGCGCAATGTTCGACCGCTTCGCCGATGCCCATGTGGTGCTTCTCGGCGAGGCGACGCATGGCACGTCGGAGTTTTATCGCGCCCGCGCGGCGATCACGCGGCGGCTGATCGAAGAGCATGGCTTCACCGTCGTCGCCGTCGAGGCCGATTGGCCGGACGCGGCGCGGATCGACGCTTATGTGCGGCATAAACCCGTTCCCCGGGGTGAGGACGTGGCGTTCGAGCGCTTTCCCACCTGGATGTGGCGCAATGGGGAGGTGGCCGATTTCGTCAACTGGATGCGGGCCTACAACAAGGACCGTCCGGCAGCCGCCCAGGTCGAGTTCCGGGGCCTCGATATCTACAGCCTGAACACATCGATCCGTGCGGTACTCGACTATCTCGACAGGGTCGATCGACAAGCCGCCGAGGAGGCGAGGGCGCGCTTTGGTTGCCTCAGCCCCTGGCAGTCCGACCCTGCACGCTACGGAAAGGCCGTTCTGACCGGCCAGAAGCGACCCTGCGACCGGGCGCTGCTCGCCCAGCTTCAGACCATGCTGGACCACCGGCTCGATTATCTGGGGGCCGACGGCAGCGACGAGTTTCTGGATGCCATTCAGAACGCCAAGATCGTCCACGCGGCAGAGCATTATTACCGGATCATGTATGAGGGCGCGACGGAATCCTGGAACCTGCGCGACCGGCACATGTTCGAGACCCTCGAGAGCCTGCTGGCCAGGCGGGAAGGGGCCAGGGCGGTCATCTGGGCGCATAATTCCCACATCGGCGACGCGTCAGCCACCGCGATGGGCTGGCAGGGCGAGTTCAATATCGGCGGGCTTTGCCGTACGTCCTACCGCGACAAGGCGGTGCTCATCGGCTTCGGCACGGATCGCGGGACGGTTGCTGCCGCGAGCGATTGGGATGCGCCTATGGAGGTCAAGGACGTGCGGCCCGCGCGGTCGGACAGCCACGAGCGGCTTTTCCGGGATGCGGGGCTTGGCCGTTTTCTGACCGATTGGCGGGAAAACGGGCAGAACGAACTGATCGACGCTCTATCCCGCCCGCGCCTGGAACGGGCCATCGGCGTGATCTATCGGCCCGAAAGTGAGCTTTACAGCCATTATTTCGAGGCGATCCTCGCTGAGCAGTTCGACGCGTTCGTCTGGTTCGACAAGACGAAGGCCGTGACGCCGCTGTCGCACGCCCATAGCGAGGGGATGCCGGAAACATATCCGTTCGGTCTCTGAAGCCGCGTGATCTTTCGGCAAAACAGGATTCCGCTTTCTCTGATCAGGCACTCGCCCGTCACTTGTCCGCCTTGCTCCGGCCCTCCCCCCCTGCTAACTGACGCGCAACTCCTTCAACCCCGTTAGCAGGCTTTTTCAGTGTCTCGTCAGTTCATCTACCACATGCGTGGCCTCACCAAGACCTATTCCAGCGGGAAGAAGGTCCTGGACAATATTCACCTGTCCTTCTACCCGGACGCAAAGATCGGCGTGCTCGGCGTCAACGGCGCGGGTAAATCGACGCTCTTGCGCATTATGGCCGGCATCGACACGGACTGGAACGGCGAGGGCTGGGTCGCGGAAGGCGCGCGCGTCGGCTACCTGCCGCAGGAGCCGCAGCTCGACCCGACGAAGACGGTGCGCGAGAACGTGCTGGAAGGCGTAGCCCCGCAGCAGGCGATCCTCACCCGCTATAACGATCTCGCCATGAACTACTCGGAAGAGACGGCGGACGAGATGACCCGCCTTCAGGACGAGATCGAGGCGAAGGGCCTGTGGGATCTCGATTCCAAGGTCGATCAGGCCATGGACGCGCTTCGCTGCCCGCCGGACGACTGGGGCGTCGATAAGCTCTCGGGCGGTGAGCGCCGCCGTGTCGCGCTCTGCAAGCTTCTGCTCGAACAGCCGGAACTGCTGCTCCTCGACGAGCCGACCAACCATTTGGACGCCGAGACGACCGGCTGGCTCGAAGGGCATCTGCGCTCCTATCCCGGCGCGATCCTGATCGTCACCCACGACCGTTACTTCCTGGACAACGTCACCGGCTGGATTCTCGAACTCGACCGTGGCCGCGGCATTCCTTATGAGGGCAACTACTCCTCGTGGCTGGAGCAGAAGCAGAAGCGCCTTGAGCAGGAGGGGCGCGAGGATGAGGCGCACAAGCGCACCATCGAGCGCGAGCGCGAATGGGTTTCGGCCTCGCCGAAGGCCCGTCAGGCCAAGTCGAAGGCTCGTATCCAGCGCTATGAGGACCTCGTCGCCAAGGCGAACGAGAAGGCCCCGACGACCGCGCAGATCATCATCCCGATCGCCGAGCGCCTGGGCAACAACGTCATCGAGTTCGACGGTCTGAAAAAAGCCTTCGGTGACAAGCTGCTGATCGACGGATTGTCCTTCAAGCTGCCGCCGGGCGGCATCGTCGGCATCATCGGCCCGAACGGCGCCGGTAAGACGACCCTGTTCCGCATGATCAACGGCCAGGAGCAGCCGGACGAGGGCAAGATCTCCATTGGTGAGAGCGTGAAGCTCGGCTATGTGGACCAGAGCCGTGACTCCCTCGACCCGAACAAGACGCTCTACGAGGAAATCTCGGGCGGCAACGAGGTGCTCTATCTCGGCAAGCGCGAAATCAATGCGCGGGCCTATTGCGGCGCATTCAACTTCAAGGGCGCGGACCAGCAGAAGAAGGTCGGCGTGCTCTCAGGCGGTGAGCGCAACCGCGTGCACCTCGCCAAGATCCTGAAGTCGGGCGCGAACGTCCTGCTCCTCGACGAGCCGACCAACGACCTCGACGTGGATACGCTCCGCGCGCTCGAAGAGGCGCTGGAAGATTACGCGGGCTGCGCCGTTATCATCAGCCACGATCGCTGGTTCCTCGATCGTATCGCCACCCACATCCTCGCCTTCGAGGGCGACAGCCATGTGGAATGGTTCGAGGGCAACTTCGCGGATTACGAGGCAGACAAGAAGCGCCGCCTCGGTGTGGATTCCACGATTCCCCACCGCATCAAGTACAAGAAGTTCTCGCGCTAGAGACTTGTCATGGGCACATACCTCATCACGGGCATCGGACGTGGAATCGGCCAAGAGCTGACCCGCATCCTGTTGTCCCGTGGAGATCGCGTGATCGGGACGGTTCGCGATCCGGGTCAGGTGCCCGCCGAATGGGAGGCCTTCGTCAAGAACGGCCGGCTTGAATTGCTCAAGCTGGACGTTCGCGACGAGGCCTCGATCGCCGACGCTGCGAGCCGCGTGAACGAGCCGGTCGATGTGCTCATCAACAATGCTGGCATCATCGGCCCTGACCGGCAGTCGACCCTCAACATGGATTTCGAGGGCTTTCTCGACACGTTGCGGGTGAATACGCTCGGGCCCTTGCGGGTCGTGCAGGCGTTCTTGCCCCAGTTGCGTCGATCGCCGCAGGCCAAGATCGTCACGATATCGAGCCGCATGGGCTCCCTGTCTTACGCAAAATCGGACCGGATCGCCTATCGCGCCTCCAAGGCCGCCGTGAACAAGGTCATGCAGGGACTCGCGACCGACCTTGCGGTGGACGGGATCGCGGCGATTGCCGTGCATCCGGGCTGGGTCCAAACCGACATGGGTGGTTCGGGAGCGGATATTTCGGTGCAACAGAGCGCCGCCGGACTCGTGAAACTTGTCGATCGGCTGACACTGAAAGAAACGGGCGGCTTTTTCGATTGGCAGGGAGACGCGATACCGTTTTGATGGTCGTGACGCTGCGGAACCCAAATCCTTGAATTAAGGCAGTTGGGTTCTTCGATGAAACAGTGTATGACCCTTGAGGCACGAGACACAAAAATGAGAAGTCCACGTGCCCGCCGATCACATTTCAGCCTTCAAATCCGTCGCCACTCCCGAAGAAGCAGTCGCTCAGCTCATCCGGCTGCATGACGCCGCCATCGACGCGCAACGCCATGCGCTTGAGCATTTCTTCGCCACCGGCATAGCGCCGACCGCCAGCGAGCGGGCCCGTTTTCGGTATCCCGAACTTCGCGTCATCTACCGGGCCAACTCGGTGCCGCCGGTCAAGCAGCGCGCCTATGCCAAGTTCCAGGGGCCGGGTGTTTACGCAACGACCGTGACGCAGCCCGCCTTCTTTAAAAGCTATCTGCAGGAACAACTGAATTACCTCGTGCGCGACTATGGCGCGACGCTGGAAGTCGGGGTGAGCGATCAGGAAATTCCCTATCCTTACGTTTTCGAGCGCGGCGACGAACTCGGGCGGGGCGCGCATTCGGCGGCCGAACTCGCACAGCATTTCCCGACGCCGCTCCTTGCGAAGGTCGGTGACGAGATTGCCGATGGCACCTGGATCTTCCACGAGAACGAACCGCGCCCGCTGGCGCTCTTCGATGCGGCCCGCAGCGACTATTCGCTCCGCCGCCTCGTGCATTACACCGGCAGCGACTGGCGCTCGATCCAACCCTGGATCCTTTTGACCAACTACCATCGCTATGTGGATCAGTTCGTTCGCTGGGCGGTCGGCGAATTGGCGAAGGACGAGAGCCCCTACATCAAGCTGGTTTTGCCGGGTGGCATCACCATCGAGCGCGGGCTCGACGAGGCGGCCGTCGCCGAGCTGGTGGGATCTTCGCCCTGGCACCGTTTCCAGATGCCCGCCTATCACCTCGTTCATCGCGACGGGCATGGCGTGACCCTGGTGAATATCGGCGTCGGCCCCTCGAACGCCAAGAACATCACGGACCATCTCGCTGTCCTGCGTCCGCATTGCTGGCTGATGGTCGGGCATTGCGGGGGCTTACGGCAATCGCAGACCATCGGCGACTACGTGCTTGCTCACGGCTATCTCCGCCGCGATCGCATCCTTGATGAGGCCGTGCCGACGGAAATCCCGATCCCGGCTCTCGCCGAGGTGCAGCTGGCCCTGCAGGAGGCCGCCGCGCGCGTCACGGGGGAACGGGGTGAGGAACTCAAAAGGCGGCTGCGCACCGGCACTGTCGTGACCTACGACGACCGCAACTGGGAACTCCGCTGGAGCCAGGAGCGGCGGCAGATCAACCTCTCCCGCGCCATCGCGGTCGACATGGAGAGCGGCACGATCGCGGCGCAGGGATACCGTCTGCGCGTGCCCTACGGCACGCTGCTCTGCGTCTCCGACAAGCCGCTCCATGGCGAGATCAAGTTGCCGGGCGCGGCGAATGCCTTCTATGAGCGCGCGGTGAGCGAGCATTTGATGATCGGCCTTGCCGCCATCGACATCTTGCGCGATCAACGCTCATCGTTGCATTCGCGCAAGCTGCGCAGCTTCGACGAGCCTCCCTTCCGTTGAGCATGATCGGAAGAAGCGGAGATCGAGACGTCCGACACGATCATGCCTGAGTGAAGGGGTGGAACGGTCGCGCCGGCAATCGTCGGCGCGCTGGCGTTTCAGCATGAGTAAGATGCGGCGGGAAACCTTGGGATTGTTGTTCGGCTTTGTCGGCGTCTGCATTTTCGCCGGCACGCTGCCCTTCACGCATCTTGCCGTCGAGCATCTCAACCCATTCTTCGTCACGGCAGGACGTGCGGCATTCGCAGGGCTTCTCGCTGGCGTGACACTGGTCGTTCTGCGTAGGCCATGGCCGAGCCGGAAGCAGCTCGGCACGCTCGTTCTTGTCGCCTTGTGTCTTGTCGCGGGGTTCCCAGGCTTCACCGGTCTCGCCATGCAAACCGTTCCCGCAGCACATGGTGGGGTGGTGCTCGGGATCCTGCCGCTTGTGACCTCCGTCATCAGCACCCTGATCGCCGGGGAACGACCGAGCGCCGCCTTCTGGTTGGCGGCAGTGGCGGGCGCGGCGCTTGTCACCGGCTTCACCTTTCTCGAAGGGGCCGGCTCGCTGAGGCAAGGCGACCTTTTCCTCCTGGGCGCGGTCGCAGCATCCGCTCTAGGCTATGTGCTCTCCGCGAAACTAGTCCGCGCCGGGCTTGCCGGATGGGAAGTCATCTCGTGGGTCCTCGTGGTGGCCTTGCCCGTGACCGTCCCCGTCGCATTCTGGCTCATGCCGGCCTCACCGACATCGGTCCCGGCCTGGAGCTGGATCGGCTTTGCTTACGTGACCTTGATGAGCCAGTATCTCGGCTTCTTCGCCTGGAATGCGGGTCTCGCCCTTGGCGGCATCGCGCGTGTGAGCCAGGTTCAATTGCTGCAGACTTTCGTCACGTTGCTAATCGCATCCGTTCTCAATCGCGAGCCGATCGGCATGACAGCGTGGCTCGTTTCGGGGGCAGTCCTGCTTCTGGTTCTCGCCGCCGGGCGCGCCAAAGTGAGACGCTGACACCCAAAGGGGTCGCTCACGTCTCACTCGTCAATGCAGAGCAGTCTAGTGCGCCTGCGTTCCGCTCATCGCCTGTCGGATCAGTCCAACTACCAGCGTCAGCACGGCGCCACTCACGCCGCCGCCCGCGATCTGGCTGATGATCGCACCGATATCCATCCCGCTCATCGTGGTGGCAGCAGTGCCCGCTCCGGCACCAAGCATCATATTCAAAAGCTGCCCGCCACCGACGCCGCCGAGCGCACCGGCGATGGAGTTGCCCAAGGGACCGAGGTCGAGCCGGTCTGACGCCTTGCCGACGATATTGCCGCCGACAGCGCCCGAAAGAACCTGGAGAATGAGATTAATCAGCATGGCACTCATAACGCGTCCCTTCTCATGAAGGATAGGTCGAACGGCCCCACAGGTACGGTCGCAGCCTTCACCGGCTGACCTCGCAACTATCTGTAATTCTGAGAAGAATGGCCCTTGCATCCATGACTTTCGTCAATACTCACGGTTCTTTCCTCGGGACAGTCAAGATGCCGCAGGCCGACGCGCGGTGGCGCGCTAAATCCGCCTGACGCTCTTGCTGTTTTGCCGGAACGGATATAAACATATGTTTATATGTGAGATCGTGTTTCGATATGGCCGAGAAAGCAGCCCCATCGCTGGATTTAACGCTCAGCATCCTTCGGGCGGCCGCTGAGGAAACGCGTTTGCGGATCCTTGCGCTTTTGACCGAGGGAGAACTCTCGGTTTCGGATCTCACGGACATTTTGGGCCAGTCGCAGCCCCGCATTTCCCGCCATCTCAAGCTGCTCGTCGAGGCGGGGCTGGTGGAACGGCATCGGGAAGGGGCCTGGGCGTTCTTCCGGCTGACGGATCGAGGCGCGGGTCTGCGCATCCTGCGTCCGATGCTGGACAATCTCGACCGTTCCGACCCGCAATTGCTGGAGGACCGGACACGTCTGGAGACAGTGCGCGCCCAACGCTCGCAGGCTGCCCAGGCCTTCTTCTCCCGCCTCGCTCCTGAATGGGACCGCCTACGCTCGCTTCATGCCCCAGAGGCAGTGGTCGAGGCTTCCGTTCTGGAGGCACTGGGGTCGAAGCCGATCCGCAACCTCGTCGATCTTGGCACCGGCACCGGGCGGATGCTTCAGTTGCTTGCTCCGCGCGCCTCGCGGACGGTCGGGCTCGATGCCAGCCATGCCATGCTCTCTGTCGCTCGCGCCAATCTGGAAAAAGCCGGGGTGTCGCGCATCGAACTGCGGCAGGGCGACATTTATGCGCCTCCGTTCCCGCGCGACACGTTCGATCTCGTCGTCATCCATCAGGTGCTGCATTATCTTGACGACCCGGCGCGGGCGATCCGCGAGGCGGCCCGCCTTGTTGCGCCGGGCGGGCGCATTCTCGTGGTCGATTTCGCGCCTCACAACCTCGAATTCCTACGGGAAGCCCAGGCACATCGCCGCCTCGGTTTCGCACCCGAGCAAGTCGCCAGTTGGCTCGACGAGGCCGGGCTTGATTGCACGCTCACGCGCGAAATCGCCCCTTCCAAGAAGGGCGCCGAACAATTGATCGTTTCCCTTTGGCTGGGTCAGGACCGTCGCGTGGCGACGGATTGGCCTTTGGCTGAAACCGATAAAGAGGTTGCCTGATGTCGCCGCTTACCCTTCGCCCCAGCCGACAAAGCACCGGTTCGATCAAGGTTTCGTTCGAGTTCTTCCCTCCGAAGACTCCCGAGATGGAGACGACCCTGTGGGCGTCCATCGAGCGACTGGCGCCGCTTTCTCCGCAATTTGTCTCCGTGACCTATGGCGCGGGCGGCTCGACCCGTGAGCGGACCCACGCCACCGTCTCGCGCCTCGTTCGCGAGACCAACCTCAAGCCTGCCGCCCACCTGACCTGCGTCGCCGCCTCGAAGGCAGAGGTGGACAGCGTGATCCGGTCTTATTGGGAAGCCGGCGTGCGCCATGTGGTGGCGCTGCGCGGCGATCCGGTTGGCGGGCTAGGAACGGCCTATGAGCCCCATGCCGAAGGCTATCAGCAGACCTGCGACCTGGTTGCAGGCATCAAGGCCATCGGCGACTTTGAGGTGTCGGTCTCTGCCTATCCCGAAAAGCACCCCGAGGCATCGTCTCTCGATGCGGATATCGACGCGCTGCAGGCGAAAGTCGATTGCGGCGCGGACCGGGCCATCACCCAGTTCTTCTTCGATAACGACCTCTACTTCCGCTACCTCGACCGCGTCCGCGCGCGCGGCATCAATATCCCTATCGTGCCGGGCATCGTGCCGGTGCAGAACTTCAAGCAGACCGCCAATTTCGCCGCCAAGACCGGTGCGAGCGTGCCCGATTGGCTCGCCGCTCGTTTCGAGGGCCTGGACCAGGATGTCGACACCCGCAAACTGATCGCGGCCGCGGTTGCCGCCGAGCAGGTGATCGACCTCGTCGATCGCGGCGTCAACGAGTTCCACTTCTACACCATGAATCGGGCGGATCTGGTCTATGCGATCTGTCACCTGCTGGGATTGCGCGATCACAGCGTGAAGGCCGCCGCTTAACTTGTGTCATGCCCGGATTGGATCCGGGCATTTGCTATTGCCACCCATGAGGGGTGGATGGTTTCGGGGCAGCCGGCCAAGACGAGAGAAATGATATGACGACGTTTATTGCCGCTCCCGCTGATGGTGCTGAAGTTCTGAAGGCGCTTCGCGAAATCGCGTTCAAGCGCATCCTCGTGCTCGATGGCGCGATGGGAACGGAGCTTCAGCGATCCCGGTTCTCGGAAGAGGATTTTCGAGGGGCGCGCTTCAAGGATTGGAAGCAGGACGTCAAAGGCAATAACGACCTTCTCATCCTGACCCAACCCGATGCGGTGCGCGCGGTTCACCTGGACTATTTCCGCGCTGGCGCTGATATCGTCGAGACCAATACCTTCTCCGGCACTTCCATCGCCCAGGCCGATTACGGCATGGAGGAGATCGTCTACGAACTGAACCGCGAAGGTTCCCGCCTCGCGCGCGAAGCCGCGCTCATCGCGCAAAAGGAAGACGGTCGTCGCCGTTTCGTCGCGGGCGCCATCGGCCCGACGAACCGCACCCTTTCCCTCTCGCCGGACGTGAACAATCCGGGTTATCGCGCCGTGACCTTCGATGAAGTGCGCGATGCTTACGCCGAGCAGGTGCGGGGCCTCGTCGATGGCGGTTCGGAGATCATTCTGATCGAGACGATCTTCGATACGCTCAACGCGAAGGCCGCCATCGTCGCCACGCATCAGGTCTTCGCCGAAAAAGGCGTGAAGCTGCCGATCATGATTTCCGGCACGATCACCGATCTGTCGGGCCGCACGCTCTCCGGCCAGACGCCGACCGCCTTCTGGCATTCGGTGCGCCACGCGAATCCCTTCTCGATCGGGCTCAACTGCGCGCTCGGCGCGCGGGAAATGCGCGCGCATATCCAGGAGATCGGCAAGGTCGCGGATACCTTTGTCTGCGCCTATCCCAATGCCGGTCTGCCGAATGAATTCGGCCTCTATGACGAGCGCCCCGAGGCGACGGCGAATATGCTCGCCGAGTTCGCGGATGCAGGTCTCGTCAACGTGGTCGGCGGCTGCTGCGGCACGACGCCTGACCATATCCGGGCCATCGCTCAGGCTGTCGCCGGCAAGACGCCGCGGCGGGTGCCCGAAGTGAAGCCGATGATGCGGCTTTCCGGTCTCGAACCGTTCATCCTCACCTCCGACATTCCCTTCGTGAATGTCGGCGAGCGCACGAACGTAACGGGTTCCGCCAAGTTCCGCAAACTCATCACCAATAACGATTACGCTGCCGCTCTCGACGTGGCGCGCGATCAGGTCGCGAACGGCGCCCAGGTGATCGACGTCAACATGGACGAGGGATTGCTCGATTCCGAGAAGGCGATGGTCGAGTTCCTCAATCTCGTCGCCACCGAGCCCGATATCGCGCGCGTTCCGGTGATGGTGGATTCATCCAAGTTCCACGTCATCGAGGCTGGCCTGAAATGCATTCAGGGCAAGGCCATCGTGAACTCGATCTCGATGAAGGAGGGCATCGAGTCCTTCATCCAGCAAGCGAAGATTTGCCGGTCCTACGGCGCCGCGGTCGTCGTGATGGCGTTCGACGAGCAGGGGCAGGCGGACACGCTGGAGCGCAAGGTCGATATCTGTACGCGCGCCTACAAGATCCTCACGGAAGAGATCGGCTTCCCGCCGGAAGACATCATCTTCGATCCGAACGTGTTCGCGGTTGCCACGGGCATCGAGGAGCATAACGGCTACGGCGTCGCCTTCATTGAGGCGACGCGCATCATCCGCGCGACGTTGCCGTACGCGCATATCTCGGGCGGCGTATCGAACCTGTCTTTCTCATTCCGCGGCAACGAACCGGTGCGCGAGGCGATGCATTCGGCATTCCTGTTTCATGCGATCAAGGTCGGCATGGATATGGGCATCGTAAACGCCGGGCAGCTGGCGGTTTACGAGCAGATCGATCCGGAATTGCGCCAGTTGTGCGAGGACGTGGTTCTCAATCGCCGCCCCGATGCGACCGAGCGGCTGCTCGAGGCCGCGCCGCGTTTCAAGGGCGACGGGGCAGGAGCGGTCAAGATCGCCGATCTCGAATGGCGCTCGTGGCCGGTGGCGAAGCGCCTCGAGCACGCTCTGGTCAACGGCATTACCGAGTTCATCGATCAGGATACGGAAGAGGCGCGCCTGGATGCCGAGCGTCCGCTTCATGTGATCGAGGGCCCGTTGATGTCGGGCATGAACGTGGTCGGCGACCTCTTCGGCGCAGGAAAGATGTTCCTGCCGCAGGTGGTGAAGTCCGCCCGCGTCATGAAACAGGCGGTCGCCTATCTCATGCCGTTCATGGAGGCGGAAAAGGAAGGCTCCGGCGCCGCCATGCGCTCCGCTGCCGGCAAGGTGCTGATGGCGACCGTGAAAGGCGATGTGCACGATATCGGCAAGAACATCGTCGGCGTGGTCCTGGCCTGCAACAACTATGAGGTCATCGATCTCGGCGTCATGGTCTCCGCGCAGAAGATCCTGGAGACCGCGCGCAAGGAGAACGTGGACATCGTCGGTCTGTCCGGCCTCATCACCCCGTCTCTCGACGAGATGGTGTATGTGGCGAGCGAGATGGAGCGCGAGGGTTTCGACATTCCGCTTCTGATCGGCGGCGCGACCACGAGCCGGGTCCACACGGCAGTGAAGATCCATCCGAACTACAACAAGGGGCAGACCGTCTACGTGACGGATGCGAGCCGCGCTGTCGGCGTGGTCTCGTCGCTGCTCTCTTCCGACATGAAGGGCGCTTACGTCGAGACGATCCAGGCCGAGTACCGCAAAGTGGCGGATGCCCATGCGCGTTCGGAAGCCGACAAGCAGCGTCTGCCGCTGGAAAAAGCCCGCGCCAACAAGCCGAAGATCGACTGGACGCCATATCAGCCGCCGAAGCCGACCTTCACGGGCGCTCGCGTGTTCCGCAGCTACGATGTTGCCGAACTGGTTCCCTATATCGACTGGACGCCGTTCTTCCAGACCTGGGAACTGAAGGGTCGCTTCCCCGCGATCCTTGACGATGCGGAGCAGGGTGCGGCTGCGCGCCAGCTCTATGAGGATGCGCAAGCCATGCTGAAGCGCCTCGTGGACGAGCGTTGGTTCAACCCCAAGGCGGTGATCGGCTTCTGGCCGGCAAATACGGTCGGAGACGATGTCCGTCTTTACACGGGCGAGAGCCGTACCGAGGAGCTCGCGACCTTCCACGGCTTGCGTCAGCAGCTCTCGAAACGCGACGGCAAGCCCAATATGTGCCTGTCCGACTTTGTCGCGCCGTTTGAAAGCGGCAAGGCGGATTATATCGGTGGCTTCGTCGTGACATCGGGCATCGAAGAAGTCCGCATCGCGGAGAAATTCGAGCGGGCGAACGACGATTACCAGTCGATCCTGGTAAAGGCGCTCGCCGATCGTTTGGCAGAGGCCTTTGCCGAGCGTATGCATCAGCGCGTGCGCAAGGAATTTTGGGCTTACGCGGCGGATGAGACGCTCACGAACGAAGATCTCATTCGCGAGGAATATCAGGGTATCCGCCCCGCGCCGGGCTATCCTGCGCAACCCGATCATACCGAGAAGGCGACGCTGTTCAGCCTGCTCGACGCCGAGCGCAAGATCGGCGTGACGCTCACCGAGTCCTACGCCATGTGGCCGGGCTCGTCCGTGTCGGGTCTCTACCTGTCGCACCCGGAGGCCTATTACTTCGGTGTCGCCAAGGTCGAGCGCGATCAGGTGGAAGATTACGCGGCGCGCAAGGGTATGAGCATCGGGGAAGTGGAACGCTGGCTCTCGCCGATCCTCAATTACGATCCAGCCGCGTACAACGTGATTGCAGCGGAATAGGGCCCTCTGCAACACAGTCATCCCGGACGCTGTAAGGCGATCCGGGAGATTGCAGGCCATAGCGGCGGGGGGGGGCGCCAAGCGTGTCATTCCCGGCCTGACGGCCGCCGGGGATGACAGGGCGCGCTAGGCTCTAATCCCGCCGCAACGCTTCGATCGGGTCGAGCTTCGCGGCGCGCTGTGCCGGGTAGAAGCCGAAGAAGATGCCAACGAGTGCGGAGAAGCCGACGGCGAGGACGACGGCGTTTGGAGAAATCAGCGAGGGCCAACCCGCGATCCGGGCGACCAGATAGGCCGCGCCTGCGCCCAAGCCGACGCCGAGTGCGCCGCCGATGGTGGACAGCGTCGTCGCCTCGATCAGGAATTGGCTCAAGATGTCGCGCGGGCGCGCTCCGACCGCAAGGCGAAGGCCGATTTCGCGCGTCCGTTCGGTCACGGACACCAGCATGATGTTCATGATGCCGATGCCGCCCACAAGAAGCGACACGGCCGCGACCGCGGCGAGCAGCATGGACAGCGTGTTGGCGGAGGCGGACGCCGTGTTGGCGATCTCGGTCAGGTTGCGGATGGAGAAATCGTCCTCCTGGTCGCCGATGACACGGTGGCGCTGGCGCAGCAATGTCGTCATGCTTTCGATGCCGGGCTCGATGTCATCCTCGCTCGCGAATTTCACGAAGATCGAGCCGACCGATCTGTCCTTGGCGTAGTTGCGGCCGATGACGCGGCGGCGGCCTGCATCGAGGGGCACGAAGATCACGTCGTCCTGATCCTGACCGAAGGCCGATTGTCCCTTCGTGGCCATGACGCCGATGACGCGGAAGGGCACGTTTCGCACGCGCACGACCTGATCGATGGGGTCATCTTCGCCGAACAGATTCTTGGCGACGGTCTGGCCGAGGATGACGACGATATCGCCCCGGCGCACCTCCTCGGGGTCGAAGCTGCGGCCGGTGGCGACGTCCCACTCGCGGGCAGCGAACCAATCGAGGTCGATGGCGTAGATGCGCGTGCCCCAATTATTGCCGCCGGCAATGACCTGGGTCGTGCCTTGCACGAAGGGCGCTGCCGCCACGACGCCGTCGACCTCGCGCCGGATCGCGTCCGCATCCTCGTCGGTGAGCGTCGATGAAGCGCCTGCGCCAAGCCGCGCGCCGCCTTGTGTGACGTTCCCCGGCGTGACGATGGCGAGGTTCGCGCCGAGCGAGCGGATCTGCTGATCGACGAGGTTGCGCGCGCCCGAACCGATGGCCACCATCGCGATGACGGCGGCGACGCCGATGACGATGCCGAGCATGGTGAGGAGGCTGCGAAGCGCGTTGGCGGTGATGGCGGAAAGCGCTGAGCGGATGGCTTCGATCAATGTCATGCCGCGACCTCCGCGGAAAGAAGGTCGCGAGCATCGAGCGGGGTCTGGCGATGATCGTCGAGGATCTTTCCGTCCTTGAAGCGAATGAGACGCCGCGCGTGGCGGCCGACATCCGCATCGTGGGTCACGAGGACGATGGTGACGCCTTCGCGGTTGAGTTCCTGAAACAGCGCCAGAATTTCGATCGCCGTCCGGCTGTCCAGGGCTCCGGTGGGTTCGTCGGCGAGAAGAAGGCTCGGGCTGTTGACGAGCGCCCGCGCGATGGCGACGCGTTGTTGCTGTCCGCCGGATAGCTGCATCGGGCGATGGTGGGCGCGCTCCGCCAGGCCCACGCGGCCGAGCGCGTGCAAAGCGCGGTCGCGGCGCGTCTTCTTGTCGAAACCGGCATAGATCATCGGCAGTTCGACATTGCTGAGCGCGTCGATCCGGGGAAGCAGGTTGAATTGCTGGAAGACGAATCCAATCTCGCGGTTGCGCAACCGGGCAAGTCCGTTCGCATCAAGGCTTTCAACGGCCGTTCCGGCCAGCCGGTAGTGACCGCTGGTCGGCTTGTCGAGGCAGCCGATGAGATTCATGAAGGTGGACTTGCCGGAGCCGGACGGTCCCATGACAGCGATGAAATCGCTTTTTTCGATGCTGAGTGAGGCGTGATCGAGCGCCACGACTCGACCTGAATCGAGTTCGTACACCCGCCGAAGGTCGTGTGTTTCAATGAGCGACACGGGCGCGATCCTCTAGAACAGACGAGGAGCGCGCTGGCGCGGCACGGGTGCGCCAGCGGCGTCGCCGCCATTGCGCGAGCCGATGCCCACGACGATCGGCGCGCCTTCCTTCAGGTCGCCACGGATCACCTCGGTGTAATTGCCGTCCGTCACGCCGAGGCGCAGCACCACCGCTTGCGGATTGCCATCGGAGTCGAGTTGGTAAACCCGGCCGGCCGTCCAGTTTTCGGAATCCGCCCGCGCTTCTTTGTTGCGCGCTTGCCGCTTGCCGCCCTGTCCCTCTGAATCGGGGGCCTTCGTCGCTGCAACAGCCGGTGCGCCGGCCGGCCGAAAACGCAAGGCGGCGTTTGGAATGCGCAGTGCGTTGTCACGCTCGTCTGTCACAATCTGAAGATTGGCGGTCATGCCGGGAAGCAGCGCCTGATCGCCGTTCTTCACGCTGATGACCGCCGTATAGGTCACCACGTTCTGCACGGTCTGCGCGCCGAGGCGAACGAGGCGAACAGTGCCGCCGAAAGTGCGGTTGGGATAGGCATTGACGGTGAACGTGACTTTCTGGTCCGGCCTCAGGCGGCCCACATCCGCTTCGTCGATATTGGCATAGATGTCGATCTCACGCAGGTCCTGCGCGATGGTGAAAAGCGTCGGCGCGGACAGAGATGCAGCGACTGTCTGACCGAGTTCGATGTCGCGCTTCACGACCACACCCTCGACCGGCGAACGGATATCGGTGCGCGCCAGATCGATCTCGATGTCTTTGAGCTTTGCTTCGCGCTGCAGGATCAACGCGTCCGCCGATTTCAGGGCCGCTTCCGCGAGAGAAATATCAGCCTTGAGGCCGGTTTGCTCGGCGCGGTTGGAGGCGATTTGCGCGACGGCCGACGCGATCGTGGCCCGCTGCACGTCGAGTTGGGTCTTGGCTTGATCGAGTGCGTTCTGCGTGCCGACGGCGCGGGCGGTGAGCTCCGTCTGCCGCTCGAAGTTGCGCTGCGCCTCCGCGAGTTGTGCAGTCGCGCGGTCGCGCTGCGCCGCCAGATCATCCGCGACGGCTTCCGCTTTCTGGAGCTGGGAGCGAGCCTTGTCGATCTGCGCGCGCTTGGTCTCGCGGTCGGCCTGGCCTTGCGCGAGATCCGCCATGGCGGCGTCGCGACGGGAGCGGATCTGCTCGGAATAAAGCCGCGCGACGACCTGGCCTTCCTTCACCGGCGTGTTGTAGTCGGCCAGTACTTCCACCACCTGGCCGGAAAGCTGTGAACCGACGAGAACCGTGGTGACAGGATTCAGCGTTCCGGTCGCGCGCACGCTGGCTGTGACCGGGCCTCGTTCGACGGCTGCCAGCCTGTAGGCCGCGTCGGCTGCGCTGCCGCCCGCAGGTTTCCAGATGAAGAAACCGGCGGCGCCCGCCGCGATCCCAAAGCCCACCAACCAGAACCAAATACGCCGCACCGGATCCCCCCATCGGACATGTCGTCGATTTTGCGGCGATTGTGGCCGAAATCTCGCCGGGTTTCGAGTTAACTCTTTGTCATGCGGCAACGCTTGCGGGCCGCTTGGCGATCAGGTCGCGCAAAGTGGTGATGGTCGAGGCATCCGCGACGCCGTCGACCCGCTCCGGCCGGAAGTGACGTTGAAAGGCCGCGACGACCTTTTCGGTATTCTCGTCGAACACGCCGGTAATCTTCAAACCGTAACCATACATGGCGAGCATCGCCTGAAGCGCCTCGATGGGCATGCCCTGATCGCCGCGCGAAAAGAAGCGCCCGTCTTTCATAGCGGCGGAGGGCACCCAGTGTCCGACACCGGCACGATGCAATCGCTCCCAGGGAAACACCTCGCCGGGATCGAGCTTGCGGCCGGGGGCCACGTCCGAGTGGCCGAGGACGCGCGTCGCCGGGATGCGCCATCGGCTGGCGAGATCCTTCGTGAGGGCGGTGACGCTCTCCATCTGGGCATCAGGGAAGGCCGGCAGCCCGCCCGGATGGCCCAGATTGGCGATCTCGATGCCGATGGAGCAGGAATTGATGTCGGCGTCGCCATCCCAGAAAGACACGCCCGCGTGCCAGGCGCGCCGGGATTCCGGAACGAGTTGCAGAACGCGTCCATCTCCGAAAACGAAATAATGCGCCGAAACCTGGGAGACCGGATTGCACAGCCACTGCAGGGCCTCACCCTCGTCGGGCATGCCGGTGTAATGCAACACGAGCATGTTCGGGCGCTGACCGTCCTTTCTCTCTCCATGGTTGGGCGAAGGAAAAACCTTCGCGGCAACAGGGCTTTCGGGAGAAAGGGAGGCGTTCATTCGGATCACCTGATGTTTCGCTCGGCTGCGATGCGTTCCCAGGCAGCGTTGATGATGGCCAGTCGCTCGGTTGCGATCTTGACCGCTTCCGGCGGCAAGCCCCGTGCGATTTCCCGATCCGGATGGTGCTCCGCGACGAGCTTTCGATAGTGCTTTTTCAGCTCATCGTCGCTGAACGAGCGGTCTGCCTTGAGAACGAGATAAGGATCATCCGCCCGCCTGACATGACGTGCGGCGATGCGCTCGAATTCCACTTCGGAGAAACCGAAAATCGTCGCCACGTTCTGGAGATAGGCGAATTCGGCGTCATGCACCGCCCCATCCGCCTTGGCGATGTGAAACAGCCCGTCGAGCACGTCCTCGAGCAAGGCTGGTTCGTCGTTGAATTCCTCGCCGATCTGACGGGCATAAGCCTCGAAGCCGTCGGAGGTTTTCATGGCAAGTTCGAACAGGCGTTGCACACGCTCGCGGTCGTCGGGCGAGACGTCGATGATCTGCTCGAAAGCCTTGATTTCGCGATCCACGACGACGCCATCGGCTTTCGCCATTTTGGCGGCCAGAGCCACCAGGCCCATCGTGAATACGACATCGCGCGGTGGTCGCCCGAAAATAGCGCCCTCGCGGTCGATCAACATATGTCCAGCGACACCGCCTAGCAGTGCGCCCATCGGCCCGCCTAGCGCCAGACCGATGCCGGCGCCACCGAGCTTACCCCAAATCGATTGAATCATCGTGATCGAGTGGTCGCTCAAGTGCGCGCAAAAGAAAAGGGGCCGAGATCGATCCCGGCCCCGAAAACGTCACTCAGAGCGTGATTAGCGGCAGTAGATGTTGCCGTAGACGTCCTGGTAGGTGCCATAGGGGCAAGCCGGGCGAGCCGGAGCAGTGCCCGCGCCGATGATCGCGCCGCCGGCGGCACCGATCGCCGCGCCCGCAAGAGCGCCACCCGCACGACCCGTGGCCGCGCCGCCGATTGCAGCACCAGCGAGACCGCCGATAGCGGCGCCGCCGACCGCACGTTCGCCGGGGGTGTTGCAGGCCGCCATCGAGAGGGTGAGCGCGCCAGCGGCAATCGCTGTGATGATCTTTTTCATGGAAGCTTCCCTGTACCTAACGGGCTGTAGACCGCCCAGCCCTACTTAGCCCGAGCTTACGCTCTCGCCAACTCGCAAAGCCTGAATCCGTTCCTCTGAAGCCGCGTAAAGCGTAGAAAAATTCCTCAGGCTACAGCGGTAAGATTTCGTTAGGTAAAGCGGCCAAGCTTGCTGCGACGTATTGTCTAGCTTAAAGGGGCGCTCAGATTCGTCGAGTCTTGTTCTGCCACATCTTTGCCCTATTTGGCACGCACCGACCATTTGTCTGACACTATTGCCTACCGAGGGTTTGAGTAGCTTTGCAGGATTTTTTGAGAACGATCACAGTCGCGGTTTTGGGCGTCGTTGCACTTTCCATCGTGTCCCAGGCCAGCGCTGAAAGTGGTGACGGCGCAAGCATTGTGGAGCCTGTCAGCGCCGAAATCGAAGCCTCTGAAAGCGTTGCGGTGAGCACCGGAGCCGAAGCTCCGACAGATGCCGAAGAAAAAAGTGGCAAAGCCGTCCCTGCCAAGAAGCCGACGAAAATCGCCACGAAAGGCGGGGCGGAGAAGGCATCAAACCCGAAGGCCGCTCAGGAGCAGGCGACAGCTCCGGCCGATGCGACCCAGCCCGAGCCGGCGGTCGAGGCCGCAATCCAGCCGGGCGATCAGGACGAGCCTGTGAGCGTCGAGGTGACCTCCGCCATTTTGCCGGGTCAGGACGATGCGCGTTTCCGGCTGAAGCAAGCCGATGTCGCGAGAGCAGGCGCCGTCAGGCTGCTGATCGCCCGCCACGCCTCTGAAAATGACGTGCCGTTTGCGCTGGTCGATGCGATCGTGCGCCTGGAGAGCCGCTATAACCCTGTTGCGCGCCGAGGTGCCAATGTGGGTCTGACGCAGATCAATGTCCGCACGGCCCAGTCCCTCGGCTATCAGGGAGGCGCGTCAGGCCTTCTCGATGCCGAGACTAATCTCCGTTACGGGGTAAAATATCTCGCCCAGGCTTACAAATTGGCGCGCGGCGACACATGCGGCACCATCCTGCGCTATCAGTTCGGCCATCGGACCGAGACGATGACCAAGGCCTCAAAGGCCTATTGCGGAAAAGTGAAGACCCTGATTGCGGCGGTGAATTGAGCTTCAGCCTTGACGAAGGCCTGCCTTCTGCACCACATCGGAACCGTCAGTCGGCTGGGCGGCCGCTCCGAGTTCGCTCGGGGAGGAAAGTCCGGGCTCCATAGAAGCACGGTGCCGGATAACGTCCGGCGGGGGCGACCCTAGGGAAAGTGCCACAGAAAGCAAACCGCCCCGCAAAGGTCTTCGGACCCTCGGGGTAAGGGTGAAAGGGTGCGGTAAGAGCGCACCGCGGACGCAGTAATGCGGACGGCAAGGTAAACCCCACCGGGAGCAAAACCGAATAGGGACGACAGGCGTTCGCGCCAGGCCGGTTTCTAGGCTCGTCGTCCGGGTTGGTTGCTTGAGGCGGTCAGCAATGACCGTCCCAGAGGAATGGCCGCCACGTCCAAGGCTCACGCTTTGGGCCCTACAGAACCCGGCTTACAGGCCGGCTGACACCTCATTTCCGACGCAAGTTTTGTGGAGAGAGGGGCGCAAACCGTTGCGCTGCTTACGATTCATTAACCCTAAATGCTTCTGATGGGGTCGAATGCCGAAAGGCCTGCCGACTCAATCAGTTCCGTTGACGCCCATAGCATCCCATGTTATCCCAAATCATCCCGTCGACGGTTTCTTCCGAAGGGGACATCAGGCACCCGGTTGGTGTCGATCTCCTTGATCGGAAAGTAGCGTTGTCACCGGCTTCGGGAGGCGGTGGGTCTGTTCGATCCGCCGAGGGGCTGACAATCAGGAGCGTACGAGCTGCGGCCGATGAATCGCTTCGTGTCCAATTTCACCAACAAGTTGGACTCGAAGGGCCGGGTCTCAATCCCGGCGTCTTTCCGGGCCATTTTGGTCACGGACGGGTTCGAGGGGCTCTACGTACATCCGGCGCTCGACGCGCCGGCTCTGGACGCGGGCGGCAACGTGCTTCTGAACGAGATCGATGCGTTCTTGTCGACGCTGTCGCCCTATTCGGACGAGCGGGATCAACTGTCGACGGCGTTGTTCGGGACCAGCGAGATCCTCAAAGTCGATCCGGAGGGGCGAGTCATCCTGACGGATTCAGTAAAAGGTCATGCCGGGATCGCGGACGCGGTGACGTTCGTGGGACTCGGTCACAAGTTTCAGATTTGGGAGCCCGAGAGCTTCCGTGCGCACTTGGAGGAGGCGCGCACGAAGGTCAGAGACCTGAAGAGGGCTTTAGGAACTCGCAATATGGAACAACGTTTGGTGCAAGATATCTCACCAGGAGCACGGGAACGATGATGGGACGCGGCGACGGCCCAGGAGCCGGAGCCGCTGGCGGACCGACCCGTCACGTTCCCGTCCTCCTGGAAGAGGTCTGCACGGCGCTCGATGTGAAGCGCGGCGGCCTCTTCATTGATGGCACTTTTGGCGCGGGCGGATACACGCGCGCCATTCTCGACGGTCATCCCCGCAACGCGGTGATCGGCATTGACCGGGATCCGGATGCGATCGCCGGCGGCGCTGCGTTGGCGGCGAAGGTCAAAAAACGTCTCATGCTCGTGCCGGGGCGCTTTGGCGATCTCGACGAGATCGCGAGGGCGCAGGGTTTCGAGGGCGTCGATGGCGTCGTGCTCGACATCGGCGTTTCGTCCATGCAGCTCGATGAAGCCGAGCGTGGGTTCTCGTTTCGCAACGAGGGGCCGCTCGACATGCGCATGGAGCAATCGGGCCCGAGCGCGGCCGACCTCATCAACGAATCTTCCGAGGCGGAACTCGCGGATATTTTCTATCATTACGGCGAGGAGCGCCGCGCCCGCGCGGTGGCACGCGCCATCATCGAGGCGCGCCGTCGGCAGCCCTTCGAGACGACACGGCAGCTCGCGGACCTGGTTGCATCGCTGATCCGGCAGGAGCCGGGCGGCATTCATCCGGCGACGCGGGTTTTCCAGGGCCTTCGCATCGCGGTGAATGACGAGCTCGGCGAGTTGGTGCGCGCGCTTCATGCGGCAGAGCGCATTCTCAAGCCCGGCGGGCGTCTTGTTGTCGTCACCTTCCACTCCTTGGAAGATCGCATTGTGAAACAGTTCTTCGCGGCCCGCACCGGGCGTGCGCCGACCGGTTCGCGCCATCTGCCGACGGCCGCCATGGCGAAGCCGACATTCGACGCCATCACCAGAGGACCGGTGGGGCCGAGCGATCTCGAGGTTTCGCGCAACCCGCGAGCCCGCTCCGCGAAACTCCGGGCCGGGGAGCGGACGAGCGCGCCCGCGCAGGAATCTTTGAGCGCCATCACCATGCTGGCCGAGCTGCCGCAGACGGCTGAAAAGCGGGGAGGGCGCCGGTGATCCGATTCCTTCACATGATCGCAATCTCCGCGCTGATCGCGTCGGCGGGCTATGCCTATTCGATCAAGTACGAGACGCTCTATCACGCGGAGCAGGTCGCGAAGCTGAAATCGAAAGTGCAGCGTGAGCGGGACGCCATCGCCGTCCTTCAGGCGGAATGGCAATATCTCGACCGCCCTGATCGCCTTCAGGATGCAGTCAATCAGCATCTCGATCTTCAACCGATGAGGATCCAGCAATTGGCGCGACTGTCCGATCTTCCCAACCGGCCCGTTCGGGAGGACGAGATCGGCCGCTTGCTTGAGCCGACTGCGACGCCGAAAGACAAAACCAACGAAGCCCGCACTCCGACAACACAAACCCCGAAACGGTAACGCCCGTGTTGCAAGAGACCGATCCAGACCTGCTGGCCAAATCCGCTCCGCGCAAGCGTGGCTTTCTCGGTCATGTCCGCGAGCTGTTCCGTCTGCGCGTCGACAAGAGCACGGCGCGCGTCGGCCTTGCCGCGTTCTGCTTCATCGGGCTTTTCGGGGTCATCGGCGGCCGGCTGGTTCTTCTGGCCATGACCAGCGATTCGTCGAGCGCGATGCGCCGCGCGGCCTCCTCGGAAATCTCGGCGGCCCGGCCGGATATCATCGACCGCAACGGCGAGATCCTGGCGACGGACGTGAAGATGGTGTCCGTCTTCGCGGAGCCGCGCAACATCATCGACAAAGACGAGGCTGTCGAGCTGCTGACTGCCGTTCTGCCGGACCTCGACGCGACAGACCTGCGTAACAAGCTCGGTACCAAGAAGGGCTTCGTCTGGATCAAACGCGAGATCACGCCGCGCCAGCAGGCGGAGGTTCATCGCCTCGGCATTCCGGGCATCGGCTTCCTGCCGGAAAACAAGCGCATCTATCCGAACGCCCAGGCCGCGGCTCACGTCCTCGGCTTCGCGAATGTCGACAATGTCGGCATCGCGGGCATGGAGAAATACATCGATAGCCAGGGCTTGCAGGATCTCAACGGCGCGGGCTTCAACATTTCTGCGGCGGACCTCAAGCCGGTGCAACTCTCTCTCGATCTGCGCGTGCAACATGCGCTGCGCGACGAGCTTGCCAAGGGCATGGCGAAGTACAAGGCCAAGGCGACGGCCGGCGCGATCCTGGACGTGAACACGGGTGAGATCATCGCGCTCGCCTCGTTGCCGGATTTCGACCCGAACAACCCGGTCGACGCACTGGAGGCCGATCGCATCAATCGCATCAATGTCGGCGTCTTCGAGATGGGCTCGACCTTCAAGGCCCTCACGACCGCGATGGCTCTCGATTCCGGCAAATACAACATCAATTCGACCTTGGATGCCCGGGCCGGCCTGCGCTACGGCAAGTTCACCATCGGCGACTACCACGCGACGCGCCGTGTTCTCACGGTGCCGGAAGTGTTCATCCACTCGTCGAATATCGGCACGGCTCGTATGGCGCTCGGCATCGGCGTGGAGGGCCACAAGGCTTTTCTGCGCAAGATGGGTCAGTTGACCCGGTTGAAGACGGAGCTTCCTGAAAGCGCAGAGCCCATCGTGCCGCCGCGCTGGGGCGAACTCAACACCATGACGATCGCCTTCGGCCACGGTCTCGCAGTCGCGCCGCTTCAGGCATTGATGGCGGTGGGCGCGCTCGTGAATGGCGGTGTGCTCATTCCGCCGACCTTCCTGAAACGTGACGAAGCGGCTGCTCGTCAAAACGCTGTCCAGGTGCTCAAGCCCGAGACCAGCGAGGCGATGCGCTACGTGATGCGCCTGAACGCCTCCAACCCTGCCGGATCGGCGTCTTCGGCCGCCATCGCCGGTTTCTTCGTGGGCGGCAAAACCGGCACCGCGGAAAAGGTCATCAACGGGCGCTATTCCAAGAACAAGAACTTCACGACCTTCACGGCGGTTCTTCCGGCCGACAAGCCGAAATACGTTTTCCTCACCATCATGGACGAGCCGCAGGCGGTCGAAGGAACATATGGCTTCTCGACAGCGGGCTGGAATGCCGGCCCCGTCACCGGAAACGTCATCGAGCGCATCGCGCCGATGCTCGGCGTTCCGCCGCGCTTCGAGGCGCCGGTGCTGCCCTTCCCCCTGATGACGCGCCTCGGCGCGTGGGGGACGAAATAATGAGTGCGCGCATGATCCGACTGGGTGATCTTTTGCCGGAGGCAGCTGGCGATCCGGCCGCTTCCACGCCTGTCGCGAAGATCGCATCCGACAGCCGCAAGGTCGGGCCGGGCACGGCCTTCTTCGCCGTTCCGGGCACGAAGGTTGATGGGATGAGCTTCGTGCCGCAGGCTGTCGCCGCAGGCGCGGTCGCCATTGTCGGAGAGGCGGAGCGCCCGTCCGATCTTCCCGCAAATGTCGCTTATACCCGCGCGCCAGATGTACGTCTTGCCCTCGCCATTGCAGCCGCGCGCTTCTATCCGAAACAACCGGAAAAGGTCGTCGCCGTCACAGGCACCAGCGGCAAGAGTTCGGTCGCGGATTTCACGCGCCAGCTCTTCGCGGTGCTGGGAAATAAATCGGCAAGCCTCGGCACGCTGGGCGTCATCACGTCCGACGGCACGGCCTACGGCTCATTGACGACGCCGGATCCGATCTCGCTGCACGAGACTCTCGATCATCTGGCCAATGACGGCGTGCGTCGCCTGGCGATGGAGGCCTCCTCCCACGGCATCGATCAGCGACGGCTCGACGGGGTGCGCCTGAGCGCTGCTGGGTTCACCAATCTCGGCCGTGATCACCTCGACTATCACGGCACGACGGAAGCCTATGCGGCGGCCAAGCTGCGCCTGTTCGACACGTTGCTCCCTGCCGACGCGCCCGCCGTCATCAACGCCGATGGTCCCTATGCGGATGTATTCCTCCAAGGCGTGCGGAATCGCGGCTTGAAGCTCATGACGACGGGCAGTGCGGGTGAAACGCTTCGCCTCGTCGAGACGCGTCCGGAAGGCTTCAAGCAGGCACTAACAGTCGAAGCCTTCGGCAAGACAATCCGCACGACCCTTCCGCTCCTCGGAACCTTCCAGGTTGAGAATGCACTCCTTGCCGCCGGTCTCGTGCTTGCGGTCGAAGGTGAGGCGAGGGCGGTCGAGGTGATCGAAGGCTTGTCCGGGCTGAAAGGCGTTTCGGGTCGATTGGAACAGGTGGGCGAAACCAACGGCGCGCTCTGCATCGTCGATTATGCCCACAAGCCCGATGCGCTCTCCCATGTGCTCGAGGCGCTACGGCCCTTCACGACGGGCCGCCTGATCTGCATCGTCGGGTGCGGTGGGGACCGGGATCGCGGCAAGCGTCCGCTCATGGGCCGCATCGCCGTCGAGAAATCGGATGTGGTGATCGTTACGGACGATAATCCTCGCTCGGAAGATCCTGCTGCGATCCGCGCCGAAGTCTTGAAGGCCGCCCCTGGTGCTTTGGAAATCGGCGACCGCGCGCTTGCCATCCGCACAGCCGTCAAGGACCTGCGTCCCGGGGATATTCTCGTCGTCGCGGGCAAAGGCCATGAAACCGGCCAAATCATCGGCGACCGGACGTTGCCGTTCTCGGATCATGACGAGGTGCGGGCGGCTATCGCGGAGAGGCAGGCATGAGCGCGCCCTTATGGACCTTGGATGAGATCGTTGCCGCGACCGGCGCTCGCGTCGGCAGCGGCTTTGCGCAAGCGTCCGGGGCCTCCATCGACACGCGTACGCTCAATCCGGGCGATCTCTATTTCGCCATCAAGGGCGATGTGCATGACGGGCATGACTTCGTGCCCGCCGCTCTGGAGAAGGGCGCGTCGGCAGCTGTCGTCTCGATGGAGAAAGCTCCTCACTTCGAAGGCTCCGACCGGCTGATCGTGGTGCCGGACGTGCTGGAGGCCATGCGCCAGCTCGGCATCGCGGCGCGCAAGCGCAGCACCGCGAAGATTGTCGCGATCACGGGGTCCGTCGGCAAGACCGGCACGAAAGAGGCCATGCGCCTTGCGCTCTCCCGCCAGGGCGCGACCCATGCCTCGGTTGCGTCCTACAACAATCATTGGGGCGTTCCGCTGACGCTCGCCCGCATGCCGCGCGAGACCGAGTTCGGCATATTCGAGATCGGCATGAACCATGCCGGCGAGATCTTGCCGCTCACCGCCATGGTGCGTCCGCATGTGGTGGTGATAACGACCATCGAACCGGTCCATATCGAGTTCTTCCCCTCCCTCTGGGGCATTGCCGACGCCAAGGGCGAAATCTTTGCCGGTATCGAGCCCGGCGGCACGGCCATCATCAACCGCGACAGCCCCTATTTCGAGCGCCTGCGCGCCCATGCGCTGGCGTCGAATGCGGGCCGCGTGGTGAGTTTCGGCGAGAGCGAGGCGGCGGATATTCGAGCCGAGCGCATCGTCGTGAAGCCTGACTTCTCCATCGTGGAAGCGCGGATTTTCGGCGAGCCTCTCACGTACCGGATCGGCACGGCGGGACGGCATATCGCCCTCAATTCCTTAAGCGTGCTGGCCGCCTCTCACGCGCTTGGCGTCGATCCGGCTCCGGTGGCGCAATCCTTCGTCGAATTGAAGCCGCCGGTCGGGCGCGGCGAGCGGACCGTGCTGTCGGTCGGGTCGGGCGAGGCCCTCCTGATCGATGAAAGCTATAACGCCAATCCGGCTTCCGTGCGCGCGGCCCTGTCCAATCTCGGCGCGGTCGAACTCGCGCCCCAGGGACGACGCATCGCGGTTCTCGGGGATATGAAGGAACTCGGCGACAAGGCTCCCGGCCTGCATGAGGGCCTGGCAGAAGCGGTCGAGGCCAATGGCATCGATCTTGTCTTTGCCGCTGGACCACTGATGCAAAATCTGGTCGATCTGCTGCCGAAAGCCAAAATTGCTGCCCACACCGCAACCTCGGCCGAACTGGCCGATGCGGTTTGCGCGGTCCTTCGCCCCGGCGATGCCGTGATGGTGAAGGGTTCGCTCAGCATGAAGATGGCTTTGATTGTCAAAGCCATGAAAGAACGTTACGGCGCGAGCCACGCGGCACACGCGCTGAAAGGATGATCGATGTTGACCTGGTTGGCTGATCTCAGCCCCTATTTCAGCCCTCTCAATATCTTCCGGTACATCACGTTCCGTACGGGTGGCGCGACGGCGACGGCGCTTCTCTTCGTGTTCCTGTTTGGACCCTCGATCATCTCGCTCCTCCGCGTGCGCCAGGGCAAGGGGCAGCCAATTCGCGAGGATGGACCGAAGTCCCATCTCCTCACCAAACGCGGCACGCCGACCATGGGCGGGCTGATGATCATGGCAGGCGTGCTGGTCTCGACCTTGCTCTGGGCCAATCTTTCCAACCATTATGTGTGGGTCGTGCTCTTCGTCACGGTCGGCTTCGGCGCGATCGGTTTCTATGACGATTTCCTGAAAGTCACGAAGCAGTCGCACAAGGGTTTTTCCGGCCGCTCGCGGCTGGCCATCGAAGCGGTGATCGCGGGCGCTGCCTGCGTCGCGATTTCCTATCTCGGCACGCCCGGCCTCGCCAACAAGCTGGCCTTGCCGTTCTCGAAAGAGCTGATCTTCAACCTCGGCTGGTTCTACGTGATCTTCGGCGGGTTCGTGATCGTCGGCGCGGGTAATGCGGTCAACATTACCGACGGTCTCGATGGTCTTGCCATTGTGCCGGTGATGATCGCGGCGGGCACCTTCGGGTTCATCGCCTATCTCGCCGGTAACGCCGTTTTCGCGAATTACCTCCAGATCCACTTCGTCCCCGGCACCGGCGAGCTCGCGGTTGTTTGCGGCGCGTTGATCGGGGCGGGCCTCGGCTTTCTGTGGTTCAACGCGCCTCCGGCCCAGATCTTCATGGGCGACACCGGCTCGTTGGCGCTCGGCGGTCTTCTCGGCACGATTGCAGTTGCGACCAAGCACGAGATCGTTCTCGCCCTCGTCGGCGGCCTGTTCGTGCTGGAAATCCTCTCGGTCATCATCCAGGTCACATCCTTCAAGCTCACGGGAAAGCGCGTCTTCAAGATGGCGCCGATCCACCATCATTTCGAGCAACTCGGCTGGACCGAGCCGCAGGTCGTGATCCGGTTCTGGATCATCTCCGTGGTGCTGGCGCTCGTCGGCCTCGCGACCCTCAAGCTGCGGTGACGCGATGACGCCCGTTACCAGCTTTTCCGGGAAAGCAGTCGCGCTCTTCGGCCTCGGCGGGTCGGGGCTGGTGACCGCGCTCGCCTTGAAAGCGGGCGGCGCGCATGTGGTCGCGTGCGACGACAACCCGGCGAAGATGGCGGAGGCGCAAACCAAGGGTGTCGAGACGGGGGACCTGCGGAGCGCGGACTGGTCGCGCTTCTCGTCGCTCATTCTCTCGCCGGGTGTTCCCCTGACCCATCCCGAACCGCATTGGTCCGCGAAACTGGCACAAGCCGCCGGCGTCGAGATCATCGGCGACATTGAGCTGTTCTGCCGCGAGCGGGCGAAGATCGCCCCAAACGCACCCTTCATCGCCATCACCGGCACGAACGGCAAATCTACGACGACCGCGCTGATCGCGCACATTCTGCGCGAGGCGGGACACGACGTGCAGATGGGCGGCAATATCGGCACCGCCATCCTGTCGCTGAAGCCGCCATCCGAGAGGCGAATCCACGTCATCGAATGCTCGTCGTTTCAGATCGACCTCGCGCCTTCCCTCGCACCGAGCATCGGCGTTCTCCTCAACATCACGCCCGATCACCTCGATCGGCATGGGACGATGGAGGAGTACGCGGCGATCAAGGAGCGGTTGGTTGCGAAGGCCGCGAAGGCGATCCTCGGCGCCGATGACGCACTAAGCCGCGCGATCATTGCCCGGAGACCGCAGGCGAACACCATCCGCGTCGGCCTGACAGATCGAGACGCGGGAAGCGTCTATGCGCAGGGCAGCCGGATCATCGACAACCGCGACGGTCGCGTCATAGAGGTCGCGGACCTCACCGGCATCGGCTCGCTGCGCGGTGACCACAATGCCCAGAACGCGGCGGCGGCCATCGCCATCGCTCTTCTGTCGGATGTTGACGCCGTCGCCATCCAGCGCGCGTTGCGTAGCTTCCCCGGCCTGCCGCATCGCATGGAGGAGGTGGCTCGTCTTGGCGAGGCGTTGTTCATCAACGACTCCAAAGCCACCAACGCGGATTCCACAGAGAAGGCGCTGGCGTCCTTCGACAATATCCTCTGGATTCTCGGCGGTAAGGCCAAGGATGGCGGCATCACGCCACTGAAGCCCTACTTCCCGAAGGTTCGCAAAGCCTATTTGATCGGCGCGGCGTCGGACGAATTCGCAGCAATCCTCGAGGGGGCGGTCCCTTATTCCCGCACAAGCACGATGGAAAAGGCGGTTGAACAGGCGGCGCACGATGCGGCGGCGATAAACGCGCCTTCCGTCGTCCTGCTCTCGCCAGCCTGCGCGTCTTACGACCAATATCCGAATTTCGAGGTGCGCGGAGACCACTTCCGCACGCTCGTCCGCGCCTTGCCCGGCATCAACCCGACCAGGGGAGCTTGAAGTCATGGTGTCACGCGTTGAACGCTCGCCTCTCGGCGACTGGTGGTGGACCGTCGACCGCGTGCTTCTCGCGGCGCTCGCCGTGCTCGTTCTCGCGGGCCTTGTGTTTCTCATGGCTGGTGGTCCGCCCGTCGCCGAGCGGCTGGGACTCTCCACGTTCCATTTCGTGAACCGTCAGGTCCTCTTCCTCCTTCCGGCGCTTGCGATCATGTTGCCGGTCTCGTTTCTCTCTCTGCGCCATGTCAGGCGCCTGGCGCTCCTGGTCTACATCGTCAGCATGGGGCTGATCGCTCTGGCCTTCCAGTTCGGCCCCGAGATCAAGGGTGCGCATCGCTGGGTCATGATTGGCCCGCTCGGCATTCAGCCTTCCGAATTCGTCAAACCCGCCTTCGTCGTGCTCGCCGCGTGGGCGTTCTCAGAGGGCGCGCGGCGCAAGGACATGCCGGGCGCGTTCCTGGCCTTTCTCATCCTTCCCGCAACCATCGTTCCACTGATCCTGCAGCCGGATTTCGGCCAGACCATGCTCATCACCATCGTGTGGTGCGGCTTGTTCTTCGTCGCGGGCCTGCATTGGTTCTGGGTCATGGGTCTCGGCGGCGCGGGCCTCGTCGGCATCGTCGCGGCTTATGAATTCCTTCCGCACGTTCGCGCCCGTATCGAGCGCTTCATGGACAAGTCCTCCGGCGACACCTTCCAGGTCGATACGGCGATGGAATCTTTCGCCCGCGGCGGCTGGTTGGGGCGCGGTCCGGGCGAAGGCTCGGTCAAGCGCATCCTGCCCGACGCGCATACGGACTTCATCTTCGCCGTCACAGCGGAGGAGTTCGGCATCATCGTCTGTCTCGGCCTGTTGCTGCTTTTCGCCTTCATCGTGCTGCGCGGCCTTTCGCTTGCGCGGCGCAGCGAGGACACATTCTGCCGGCTTGCGGCGACCGGCCTCGTGCTGATGTTCGGGTTGCAGGCTTCCATCAACATGATGGTGAACGTGCACCTCATGCCTGCCAAGGGCATGACGCTGCCCTTCATCTCCTACGGCGGTTCGTCGCTTCTTTCGCTGGCGCTCGCGATGGGCTTTCTGATTGCGATCACCCGCCGCCGCCCCCGCTCGGAGATGATGGAGCACTTCAATCAGGATTGGCCGCGCGGATGACCTCACCCCTCATCCTCCTCACCGCTGGTGGAACCGGCGGACATCTCTTCCCGGCTGAGGCGCTCGCCAACGCCCTGAAAGCGTCCGGCGCGCGTGTGGCGCTTGCGACCGACAAGCGCGCGAATGCTTATGCGGGCTCGTTCCCGGCTGATGAGATCATCGAAATTCCCTCGGCCACGCCATCCGGCCGTTCGCTGCCGCAGATGGCGAAGGCAGCTTTGCTCTTGAGCACGGGCACGCTCAAAGCTATCCCGGCCATTCGCCGGTTGAAGCCGGCTGTCGTCGTGGGTTTCGGCGGCTATCCGACCGTGCCGCCTGTCATCGCGGCGTCTATGCTGCGCGTGCCGACCGTCATTCATGAAGCGAACGGCGTGATGGGGCGCGCCAACCGCCTTCTTGCCCGCTGGGCTTGCGTGATCGCGACGGGATTCGCGAACATCAAGGGCATTCCGGCAGGCGTTCCTGGCAAGATCCTCCAGACTGGCAATCCGATCCGGCCATCGGTTGTCGATGCGTCCCGGGTTGCTTATCCAGCGCTTGAAAAGAATGGGAAACTTCGCCTGCTCGTCGTCGGCGGCAGCCAGGGCGCGCGGGTGATGAGCGATGTGGTGCCGCCCGCCATAGAACTTCTGCCCGCAGAGGTCCACGCGCGCCTCGCCATCTGCCAGCAGGCGCGCGGCGAGGATCTGGAGCGGGTTCGCGGTACCTATGAACGCCTTGGCGTGGAATTCGAGGCCGAGCCCTTCTTCAAGGATCTGCCGCAGCGTCTGGCAAAAGCTCACCTCGTGATTTCGCGCTCGGGCGCATCGACCGTGGCCGAACTCGCCGTGATCGGGCGGCCCTCGATCCTCGTGCCGCTGCCGGGTTCGCTTGATCAGGATCAGGCGGCCAACGCCAAAACACTTGGCGACATCGGCGCGGCCATCGTTCTTCCACAAGTTCAGTTCACTCCGGAGCGCCTGGCTCAGGAGATTCGGTCTTTCCTCGAAAAACCGGAACGGCTGTCCCAGGCCGCAACCGCCGCCCATAGCGCCAGCATTACGGACGCTGCCGAGCGCCTCGCTCAGGCCGTCCTTCAGCTGGTCCCCTCGAACAACAACGGAAAAAGCCCATGAAACTGCCGCCGAAGCTTGGTCCCATTCACTTCATCGGAATCGGTGGCATCGGCATGTCGGGCATCGCCGAGGTCATGCACAACCTCGGCTATACGGTGCAGGGCTCTGATGCGTCCGACAATTACAACGTCAAACGCCTAGCGGATAAGGGCATCAAGACCTTCATCGGCCACAAGGCGGAGAACGTCGAGGGCGCGGAGATCGTCGTGGTCTCCACCGCGATCAAGCGCGACAACCCCGAACTGATCGCTGCCCGCGAAAAGCGCCTGCCGGTCGTGCGTCGCGCCGAGATGCTGGCCGAGCTGATGCGCTTCAAATCCTGTGTCGCGGTTGCCGGCACGCACGGCAAGACCACGACGACCTCGCTCGTCGCGACGCTGCTCGACGCGGGCGGGCTCGATCCGACCGTCATCAACGGCGGCATCATCAATGCCTACGGCACCAATGCCCGCATGGGCGACGGCCAGTGGATGGTGGTGGAGGCCGATGAGTCGGACGGCACGTTCCTGAAGCTTCCCGCCGACGTTGCCATCGTCACCAATATCGACGCCGAGCATCTCGACCATTTCGGCACCTTCGATGCAATCAAGGACGCCTTCCGGTCGTTCATCGACTCGATCCCGTTCTACGGCTTCGCGGTGATGTGCATCGACCACCCCATCGTGCAGGACCTCGTCGGCCGCATCGAGGATCGCCGCATCATCACCTATGGCGAGAACCCGCAGGCCGATGTGCGAATCATGGACATCGATCCGCGCGGCGGGCAGACCAAGTTCCGGGTCATGATCCGCGATCGTCGCCCCGGCTTCCGGCTGGAGCTGGAAGACCTCGTCCTGCCGATGCCGGGCGCACACAATGCGCTCAACGCCACGGCGGCCATCGCGGTCGCACATGAACTCGGCGTCTCGCCCGATGCCATCCGCAAGGCGCTTGGCGCGTTCGGCGGTGTGAAGCGTCGCTTCACGCGCACGGGCGAGTGGAACGGCGTCACGGTGTTCGACGATTACGGCCATCACCCCATCGAGATCGCGGCGGTGCTGAAAGCCGCGCGCGCTTCGACCGATGGCCAGGTCATCGCGGTGGTGCAGCCGCATCGCTATACGCGCCTGTCCTCGCTCTTCGATCAATTCTGCACCTGCTTCAATGACGCGGATGCGGTCATCGTCGCGCCGGTCTACGCGGCGGGTGAGCAACCGATCCCCGGCGCGGACCGCGACGGTCTCGTCTCCGGCCTGAAGGCGCGCGGCCACCGCAGCGCCACGGCTCTCGACAAACCGGAAGATCTGGCCGCGCTCATCAAGGGCGTCGCAAAGCCGGGCGATTACGTGATCTGCCTCGGCGCAGGCAACATCACGCAATGGGCTTATGCTCTGCCAGGCGAACTCAAGGCGCTGAGCGACAAGGCGGCCTGATGTTTCCGGACCTGACAAGCGAACTCAAGGCAGAGATGCCCGATCTGCGGGGCAAGCTGGAGGCGAATGCGCCGACAGCACCTTTGTCGTGGTTTCGCACGGGCGGTCCGGCGCAGGTGCTGTTCACGCCTGCGGATGTCGATGATCTCGCTTACTTTCTGGTCCATCTCGACCGGACGATCCCGGTTCTCGTGGTCGGCCTCGGCTCCAACCTTCTCATCCGGGATGGCGGATGGGAGGGTGTTGTCATCCGGCTGGCGAAAGGGTTCGCCGAGATGTCGGTCGAGCCAGGGCATCGCGTTCGCGCGGGGGCGGGCGCTCCCGATGTGAAAGTCGCGCGCGCGGCGGCGGAAGCGGGGATTGCGGGGCTCTCTTTCCTGCGCGGGATTCCCGGCACCATTGGCGGAGCGCTGCGCATGAATGGCGGCGCTTATGGCGGCGAGACGAAGGACGTGCTCCTTGAGGCCAAGGGCGTGACCCGTGGGGGCGAGAAGGTCAGTTTCACGAATGCCGGGATGGGCTTCACCTACCGCCATTCGAGCGTGCCGGATGACGTCATCTTCACCGAAGCGCTCTTCGAGGGGCGTTCGGGCGATCCTGCTGAGATACTGGCCGAGATGAACGCCATTACCGAGGCGCGATCTTCAACGCAGCCGGTCAACACGCGCACGGGCGGTTCGACCTTCAAGAACCCGCCGGGCCGCAAGGCCTGGGAGTTAGTCGATGCGGCCGGATGCCGGGGCTTGCGCCGCGGCGACGCGCAGGTCTCCGAAATGCATTGCAACTTCCTGATCAACCACGGCGCGGCATCGGCCGCCGACATCGAGGGTCTGGGCGAAGAGGTTCGTCGTAAGGTTCTGGAAACCTCCGGCGTGGAACTTGAATGGGAGATCAAGCGCGTCGGGCTCGCACGAGTCTGAGCCGAATCAGTTCAGTCCTCGACCGGAAGGCCGGTGAGGCAAAGGGAGCCAATCATGGCCAAGCACGTTGCCGTTCTCTATGGCGGTTGGTCGGCGGAGCGCGCAGTCAGTCTGTCCACAGGCAGCGCCTGCGCCAAGGCCCTGGAAGGGCAAGGCTATCGGGTCACCCTCGTCGACGTTCAACGCGACATTTCCAACGTGCTGCAGGCCGTCGCCCCGGACGTGGTGTTCAACGCGCTCCATGGCCGTGTGGGTGAAGACGGCACAATCCAGGGTCTGCTTGAGATTCTGCGCATTCCCTACACCCATTCCGGCGTGCTGGCCTCAGCCCTCGCCATGCAGAAAGACCGGGCGAAAATCATCATGAAGGCGGCCGGCGTGCCGGTTCCGCACGGGGTGGTCGTTAACCGTTTCGAGGCGGCCAAGAGTCACGTCCTGCCCGCTCCTTATGTGGTGAAACCTGTTGATGAAGGCTCCTCCGTCGGCGTCATCATCGTCCGCGAAGACCGCAGCCATCCACCCCAGGAATTGATGCGCGAGGATTGGGCGTTCGGCGAAAAAGTCCTTGTCGAACCATATATTGCGGGCCGCGAACTGACCTGCGCGGTCATGGGCGACCGTGCGCTGGGCGTCATCGACATCCGCCCGGCGACCGGCGTGTTTTATGATTACGATGCAAAGTACGTGAAGGGCGGGTCCATTCACGTCCTTCCTGCAGAAATTAAACCGAATATTTACCAAAAGGTTCAAGAGTTAGCGTTAACGGCGCATCAAGCGCTCGGCTGTCGGGGAATCAGCCGCGCTGACTTGCGGTACGACGATACTCCTGGGGGAACCGGGGAACTCGTCGTGCTAGAGGTCAACACGCAACCCGGAATGACCGAGACGAGCTTGGTGCCAGAATTGGCAGCCCATGCGGGCTATACCTTTGGCGAGCTTGTGCAATGGATGGTGGAGGACGCTACCTGCAACCGATGACGGCCTACCCGGCCGGCGTCACGGTTGCGCGCGCCACCTCCTTCGATGATCGAAGGCACAGCTCTTCCCGATTCGGATTTTCCAAGTCCGCCGGTTCCTCGCGCGGCGTGCGCCGCCGGCGCTCCGTCAGCGTTCCGCTGGCGCGCCGCCTGCCTCGTTTCTTGGGAACCGGGCTGACCCTCGCGTTTTTCAGCGCCGTGACCTTCACCGGCCTGTGGCAGGGCGGCCATCTCGACGAGTTCATCCGCAATAACGGCGAGCCCCATCACGCGATTGCCCGCATGGTGGGCCTCGGGCTCGAACAGGTCACGATCTCCGGCATTTCGCAGATCCGCGAGTCGGAAGTTCTCGCCGCAGCAGGGTTGAATGCGAAGGTTTCCCTCGCGTTTCTTGATGTGAACGCGGTTCGCGAGCGTCTGGAACAGGTTCCGATGATCAAGAGCGCGGCGGTCCGCAAGCTCTATCCGAACGAACTGGTGATCACGCTCAACGAACGCGAGCCGAACGCGCTTTGGCAGCTCAATGGCGAGCTTTTCGTCATCGCCGCCGACGGCACCGTGATCGACCTGATGCAGGACGAGCGCTTCGTCGATCTGCCTCTCGTGGTAGGCGACCGTGCCAACCTGCGCAGCAAGGAATATCTGGCGTTGCTCGAAGCAGCAGGGCCGCTTAAGAGCCGCATCCGCGCGGGCACGCTCGTTTCGGGCCGCCGCTGGACGCTCAAGATGGACAACGGGATGGACGTGCGCCTGCCGGAGCAGGGCGCGCCCGACGCGCTGGCCCGGCTCGTGAAGCTCGAACGGGAACAGAAGATCTTGGAAAAGGATGTGCTGGCGATCGACCTGCGCATTGCCGACCGGGTCGTCGTTCGTCTGACGGAAGAAGCAGCCTCGGCGCGAGCCGATGCGCTCAAGAAAAAACCGATGCGCGGCAAGGGGGTCGACACATGAGTCTCTCAGGTCATGGTTTGACACCGCGCCTGAAGCCGCTGTCCGCGCGCAAGAGCGCCATTCTCTCGGTTCTCGATATCGGCACGAGCAAGGTCGTTTGCATCGTGGCGGAATTGAAGCCCGCCGACGAGATCGAGTCGCTGCGCAGCCGCACCCATGTGGCGCGCATCCTCGGCATCGGACATCAGCGTTCGGTCGGCCTGAAAGGCGGCGTGATCGTCGATCTGGAAGCGGCCGAATCCGCGATCCGTCAGGCGGTGCACGCGGCCGAGCGGATGGCGAAGGTCGAGATCCAATCCGTCATCGTGAACCTCACAGGCGGACGCCTCGGCTCCGAGCATTTCGATGCCCAGATCCCAGTGCGCGGCGCGGTCGGCCCGAGCGATGTTCATCGTGTGCTCGATGCCGCAAGCAATCACGACATGCGGCGGGGCAGGGCGGTCCTTCATGCCCTGCCGACGGGCTTCTCGCTCGACCGGCAGAACCATATCGTGGATCCCGCTGGCATGATTGGCGAACGGCTCGGCGTCGATCTTCACGTCGTCACGTCGGAAGCCGCGGCTGCCCGTAATTTGATGCTCGCGGTCGAGCGCTGCCATCTCGGCGTCGAAGCGGTGATCGCGACGCCATATGCGTCCGGATTGTCGGCTCTCGTCGATGACGAAGCGGATATGGGCTGCGCTGTGGTCGATATGGGCGGCGGCACGACGAGCGTCGGCATTTTCGCCAATGGCCACCTCGTTCATTCGGACGCGATCGCGGTCGGCGGCCATCACGTCACCATGGATATCGCGCGCGGTCTCACGACCCGCGTTTCCGCCGCCGAGCGGCTCAAGACGCTCTACGGTTCCGCGATTTCTTCGAGCGCGGATGACCGCGACATGATCGCCGTGCCGCAGGTCGATGAGGACGAACGCGATGTTCCGAACCATCTGCCGAAGTCGCATCTCGTGCGCATCATCAAGCCGCGCGTCGAGGAGGTTCTCGAACTCGTGCGCGACCGGTTGAAGAACGCGGGCTTTGCGGCGCAAGCCGGACGGCGTGTCATTTTGACGGGCGGCGCGAGCCAGCTCGTCGGCCTGCCGGAAACGGCGCGGCGCATCCTTCAGGGACAGGTTCGTGTCGGGCGTCCGCTCGGCATCAAGGGCCTGCCCGAAGCGGCGAAGGGCCCCGCCTTCTCCGCAGTGGTCGGCCTCCTGGTTTATCCCCAGGTGGCGCATATCGAGTATTTCGAGCCGCGCTCCAGCGGCTTCTTCCAGGGTACGGGAACCGACGGCTACATCTCACGGGTGGGCCGCTGGATTCGCGACAGTTTTTAACGAGTAGGGCGGTGGCGCGGCGGCCACCGTCATGAGTTCAAGTCAACCACAGTAAGCGTCGGCCAAACGCTGTCGGTACAAAGGCCAAAGAGGCAATAGGTCATGGCAATCAATCTGCAAGCTCCGGACATCCGCGAACTCAAGCCGCACATCACCGTCTTCGGCGTCGGTGGCGCCGGTGGCAACGCCGTGAACAACATGATCGAGTCCGGTCTCGAGGGCGTCGAGTTCGTGGTGTCCAACACCGACGCGCAGGCCCTGGCCTCGTCCAAGGCGCAGCGCGTCATTCAGATGGGCCTGCAGGTGACCGAGGGTCTCGGCGCCGGGTCGCAGCCGGAAGTCGGCCGCGCGGCTGCTGAAGAAGTCCTCGACGAAATCCGCGACCAGCTCTCCGGCTCCCATATGGTGTTCATCACCGCCGGCATGGGCGGCGGCACCGGCACGGGCGCTGCCCCGGTCGTGGCTCGCGCAGCCCGCGAACTCGGCATACTGACCGTCGGCGTGGTGACGAAGCCGTTCCAGTTCGAGGGTGTGCGCCGCATGCGTCTTGCAGAGGCCGGCATTACCGAGCTGCAGCAATCGGTCGATACGCTCATCGTCATCCCGAACCAGAACCTCTTCCGTGTCGCCACCGAGAAGACGACCTTCGCCGACGCCTTCGCGATGGCCGACCAGGTGCTCTATTCGGGCGTCGCCTGCATCACCGACCTGATGGTCAAGGAAGGCCTCATCAATCTCGACTTCGCCGACGTCCGCTCCGTCATGCGCGGCATGGGCAAGGCGATGATGGGCACGGGAGAAGCCTCCGGCGAGAAGCGCGCCATCCGCGCGGCTGAAGCCGCCATCGCCAACCCGCTCCTCGATGACGTGTCGATGAAGGGCGCACGCGGCCTGCTGATCTCCATCACCGGCGGCAACGACCTGACCCTCTATGAACTCGACGAAGCCGCGACCCGCATCCGCGAGGAAGTGGACCAGGATGCCAACATCATTCTCGGCGCGACCTTCGACGAGAGCCTGGAAGGCATCATCCGCGTCTCGGTCGTCGCGACGGGCATCGATCATGCCTTGCTCGCGAACGGCGGCGATCTGAACTCGACCGAGCAGCGCATCTCGGAAGTGGCCGAGCGCCTGCGCGCCGAGGCACGGGCCCGCGCCTCCCAGACGCAGGCTGTCCCCACCTTTCGCTCCGCCGCCCAAGCCCTTCCGGTGAAGGCGGCTGAGATCGAGACCGCTCCCGCTCCCGTCGCTCCGGCCTTCGTGTCCATGGCGACCCCGGTCATCGAGCAGCCGCGCATGGAGGCTGCCCCGCAGCCGGTCATCCGCGACGAGGTTGTGCTGACCCCGGCTCAGCCGAAGCCGGTCATGTCCTTCGAGGCGCCGGTCGCGCAGCAACCGGTCTATCACGAGCCAGTCGAGCAGACGTCGTTCATTCCCCCGCAGGCCGAGCGCGCCATGCGTCCGGCCCGCATGCCGCGGATCGATGAACTGCCAATGCCGGCGCAGAACCAGATCCGCGCCAGCCGCGGCGAGGCGGAGCCCGCTCACGACGCCAAGCGCATGTCGCTGTTGCAACGCCTGGCGGGCTTCGGTCGCAAGGAAGAAGCGCATCCCGCTCCTGTGGAGCCGGTGATGCAGCGTCCGGC
This sequence comes from Microvirga alba, assembly GCF_015694465.1. GTDB lineage: Bacteria > Pseudomonadota > Alphaproteobacteria > Rhizobiales > Beijerinckiaceae > Microvirga > Microvirga alba. The sequence continues at coordinate 250,053 of NZ_JADQDO010000003.1, read as the reverse complement.
CCCGGAAGCACCGCGTCAGCCGATGTCTTCGGTCCATGCGGAATACGCCAAGCGCCCGGCGGCTCCGCAGGGCTACCGCCCGGCGCAGGGTCACCCCGAATCGCAGGGCCGGATGGCTCCGGCGCAGCGGAATATGGAAGACGATCAGCTGGAGATTCCCGCCTTCCTTCGTCGCCAGGCGAACTGATTAGGCCCAGCTTGTTACAAAAGAACCCCCGGTCGCCTCGCGGCCGGGGGTTTTTCGTTTTTAAAGTGCTGTTAAATCAATGGTTTACCAATTGCCGAGTTTGTAACACACCGTAACCAAGCGTGATTTGGCCTAGCCTGATGAGGGGACTATGTTCCCCCAAGTCGAAAAGGGCGGGTTCATCGTGAGCCCGTGCATCAGGAAGAGAAACAGCGGACGCCATTTTCCTCGAGCAGACCGATCCCTGCACGAGGCTGAGACGTCCGAGGTCCGAAAAGAATGAAGCAGAGCCAACAAACCACGCTTCGCGCAGCCGCCACCCTCGTGGGGGCCGGCGTCCATTCCGGGGACGAAGTGAAGATGATTCTTCACCCTGCGGAAGTGAACCATGGCATCGCTTTCCTCCGCACCGGTCTTCCCGGTGGTCTCGACCGACTGATCGACGCCCGGCATCTCGCCGTCACTGCGACCGAACTCTGCACCGTGATCGGCGACCGCGACAGCGGCGCGGTGGCGACGATCGAGCACCTGATGGCTGCTCTCGCCGGCCTCGGCATCGATAACGTGCTGGTCGAGATCGACGGCCCCGAAGTTCCGATTCTCGACGGCAGCTCCGCGCCCTTCATCGATGCGATCGATCAGGTCGGCCTCTCGGTTCAGAGCGCGACCCGTCGCTATCTCAAGGTTCTCAAGCCTGTTCGCGTCACCCAGGGCAAGGCTTTCGCCGAACTCGTCCCCAACGAGCGGGCGTTCCGCCTGGACGTGGAAATCGATTTCCCCACGCCGGTCATCGGCCGTCAACGCAAGGCCGTGGACCTGACGCCGTCCGTGTTCCGCCGTGAAATCTCCCGCGCGCGCACCTTCGGCTTCATGCGTGATGTCGAGAAACTGTGGAGCGCCGGGTTCGCCCTGGGCGCGTCCCTCGAAAACACGGTCGCCATCGGCGATGACGGGATCATGAACCCGGAAGGCCTGCGTTACAGCGACGAGTTCGTGCGTCATAAGATCCTCGACGCCGTGGGCGACCTGTCTCTCGCCGGCCTCCCGCTTCTGGGCACCTACCGCTCCTATTGCGGCGGCCATCGCCTGAATTTCTCAGTGCTCGAAGCTTTGTTCTCGAGCCGGTCGAACTACACCATCGTGGATGGGGCGGTTCGTCGTGAGCCCGGCTACGCAGAAATCGGCAACAATATCGCGATGCCGGCTTTCGCGCCTGAGGTTCACTAGAGTTTGATGCCGCATGATTTTGCTGGAAAGCCGGATTTCACGTTCCTGAATCATGCTCCTGGCTGTCGTATCCTTCCTTGCTGACGCCTATTCGCCGCACCATTCGGTCTGGCCCCTGCCAAAGCCGTCAGGTAATCCATGTCGGATGGGGTTGGCGCTTTCCATGTGCATAGGTTAAAGAACCTTCAGTGCATCATTGCAACTCGGGCACGTATTTCGGAGGACCGCGAAGTATGTCTTTCGCGAAGGTTTATAAGGGCATGATGGACGTTACCGTTCGCGCCCTCGCCGTTGGTGCTTGTGGGCTCGCGCTCGCGGGCTGCGACACGCTTTCGTCGATCAATCCGTTCGACAAGAGTGAAGTCTACAAGCCCGAAATCGTGGCCGACGTCCCGGGCGAGCAGATCTACAATGACGGTCTCGCGCGTATCCAGAAGAGGGATTTCGAAGGCGCAGCCAAGAAATTTCGCGATCTGGACAAGCAACACCCCTATTCCGAATGGTCCCGAAAAGGGATGATCATGGAGGCCTACGCCAATTATGAGGGCGGCCTTTATGATGAGGCAATCACGGCGTCGACCCGCTATCTCCAGCGGCACGCGAACACGCCCGATGCGGCCTATGCCCAGTATCTGATGGCGTCGTCCTATTACGACCAGATTCCGGACATCACCCGCGATCAGGAGAAGTCGGAGCGGGCTATTCTCTCCCTGCAGGAGCTGGTCCAGCGTTATCCGACATCGGAATACGTCGCCGACGCCAAGAAGAAGATCCAGGTTGCCAGCGATCAGCTCGCCGGCAAGGAGCTCGAGGTCGGTCGTTTCTATCTCCAGAAGCGCAATTATTCGGGAGCCATCAACCGCTTCCGCATGGTCGTCTCGCGTTATCAGACGACCCGGCATGTGGAGGAGGCGCTTCAGCGTCTTGCCGAAGCCTATATGGCCATGGGCATCGTCAACGAAGCGCAGACGGCTGCCGCCGTTCTCGGTCACAACTTCCCTGACAGCCCTTGGTACAAGGATGCCTATGCGCTGCTGACCAAGGGCGGCGTCGAGCCGCGCGAGGACTCCCAGTCCTGGATCAGCAAGGCGTTCCGTGGCGTTCCGCAGGTTGGCCAGAAGACGGGCTAAGCCTTTCCTCCCATGCTGATCCAGCTTGCGATTCGCGACATCGTTCTCATCGACAAGCTCGAACTTCATTTCGAGGAGGGACTAAGCGTGCTCACGGGTGAAACCGGAGCGGGCAAGTCCATTCTGCTCGATGCCTTCGCATTGGCGCTGGGCGGACGAGGCGACGGCAGCCTCGTTCGGCACGGCGAGGCCCAAGGCCAGATTACGGCGGTCTTCGACTGCCCCTTCGATCATCCGGCCCGGCGCATCGCGGCGGGCGCCGAGATCGATGTGGATGGCGACCTCATCCTCCGCCGGGTTCAGGTGGCGGACGGGCGCACCCGCGCCTTCGTCAACGATCAGCCCGTCAGCGTGCAGGTTCTGAAAGCCATCGGCGCGGCCCTCGTCGAAATTCACGGCCAGCATGACGATCGCGCCCTGGTCGATCCCGTCACCCATCGCGCCATCCTTGATGCTTTCGGCGGCCTCGCGGGCGAGGTTCAGACCGTCAGCGAGGCGGCGCGGCGTGTTCGCGATGCGCGCCAGGCTCTGCAGGATCACAAAAACCGCGTTGAGAAGGCACGCAAGGAAGCCGATTTTCTGCGGCACGCGGTGGAGGAACTGACGAAGCTTGCCCCGAAGGCTGGGGAGGAAGAGGCCCTCGCAGAACGTCGCGTGGTCATGATGCAATCGGAAAAGGTGGCGCAGGACCTGAACGAGGCCTTCGAGACCCTCGCCGGCAGCGCATCCCCGATTCCCGAATTGTCCGCCGCTCTGCGCAAACTCGAACGCCGCAGCGCTCAGGCTCCGGCTTTGGTCGATCCGAGCGTCAAGGCGTTGGATGCGGCCCTGGTCGCCATTGATGAGGCGCGCTCGGCTCTCGAAGAGGCGATTCGCGCCACGGAGTTCGATCCCCGCGATCTGGAACAGGTCGAGGAGCGTCTCTTCGCCCTCCGCGCGGCGGCCCGTAAATACGATGTGTCTGTCGATGAATTGGCCGCGTTGAAGCAGCGCTTCATCGAGGACGTGGCTGCCATCGATGCCGGTGAGGAAAAGCTCGGCGGTTTGGAAAGCGCGCTCAAGAACGCGGACAAGGCTTATATCGCAGCCGCCAAGAGCCTCTCCGCCGAACGGCGCAAGGCCGCCCAGGCGCTCGACGCCGCTGTGCAGGCCGAATTGCCGCCGCTCAAGCTGGAACGGGCGCGTTTCATCACCGAAATCCAGACCGATGAGGACAGCCGCGATCCCAATGGGTTCGAGCGCGTCGAATTCTGGGCCCAGACCAATCCCGGCACCCGTCCGGGTCCGCTGATGAAGGTGGCCTCGGGCGGCGAATTGTCACGCTTCATGCTGGCGCTCAAGGTGGTGCTCGCCGACAAGGGCTCCGCGCCGACCCTGGTCTTCGACGAAATCGACACAGGCGTTGGCGGTGCGGTGGCGGATGCCATCGGCCAGCGTCTCGCCCGCCTCGCGCAGCGCGTCCAGGTCATGGCGGTAACCCACGCGCCGCAGGTCGCCGCTCGTGCCGAGAGCCATTTCCTGATCGCCAAGGAAGGCGTGCACGGTTCCGACCGGGTCGCGACCCGCGTTCTCCCGCTCGACGACACGCCCCGCCGCGAGGAAATCGCGCGGATGCTGGCGGGCGCAACGATCACCGAGGAAGCGCGAGCGGCCGCGGCACGGCTGCTGGAGGCGACGCTGCTCTGAGAACCCCGGCGGGTGAGCACCTCGCGGATCGCGATTGAAGCCTGTCATTCCGGGGCCGCACAGCGGAGCCCGGAACCCATAAACACCCACACTTTCAGAATATCGCGGTATGCGCCGGTGCTTTATTCGGGACGCCCGCGTTTATGGGTTCCGGGTCTCGCTGACGCTCGCCCCGGAATGACGGAGGTCAGCGTTCTTCCTTCACGGCGCGCCATTACCGGCACTGGAGACTCTTGCGCCGCGCGCTATGGTTCACTCAACCTCATTCTCGATTCGACCATGGCTGCACACAGACACTCTTCCACCACGCCCGTTGACCAATTGACGCTCCGCCAGGCGCGCGCCGAACATGATGCGCTCGGTCAGGACATCGCGGAGCACGACAAGCGCTATTACGAGGAAGATGCGCCCTCGGTTTCCGATGCGGAATACGACGCGCTGCGCCAGCGCTACGAGGCATTGGAGGCGCAGTTCCCGGAACTGACCTCGGACGAGAGCCTCACGCAGAGGGTCGGCGCGAAGCCTTCCGAGAAATTCGCCAAGATCCGGCATCGCGTTCCGATGCTGTCGCTCGCGAACGCCTTCGCGGATGAGGATGTGGAAGATTTCGTCGAGCGCATCCGCCGCTTTCTTCAGATCAAGGCCGACGCGCCGCTCGCCTTCACCTCCGAGCCGAAGATCGATGGCCTGTCGCTGAGCCTGCGCTACGAGAATGGGAAACTCGTGAGCGCCGCCACGCGCGGCGATGGCGAGGAGGGCGAGGATGTCACGGTCAATGCACGCACCGTGCACGACATTCCGCATGAATTGCACGGTCCCGGCGTTCCCGAGATCTGCGAGGTCAGGGGCGAGGTCTATCTTTCGCATGCGGACTTTGCCGCCATCAACGAGCGCCAGGCGGCGGCGGGAAAGCCAATCTTCGCCAATCCGCGCAATGCAGCGGCGGGCAGCCTGCGCCAACTCGATCCGAAGATCACAGCCTCGCGACCATTGAAGTTCTTCGCCTATGCCTGGGGCGAAATGAGCGTCATGCCCGCCAAGACGCAGCATGGCATGATCGATCATTTCAAGGCTTATGGGTTCAAGACCAACCCGCTGACGCGGCGTCTTTCCAGCGTCGCGGAACTGCTCGAGCATTATCACGAGATCGAAACCGACCGTGCCAATCTCGGCTACGATATCGACGGCGTCGTCTACAAGGTGGACGATCTGAACTATCAGCAGCGGCTCGGTTTCGTCTCGCGCTCGCCGCGCTGGGCGCTGGCGCACAAGTTCCCGGCTCAAAAGGCCGTGACGGTGCTGGACGACATCGAGATCAATGTGGGCCGCACCGGCTCGCTCAACCCCATCGCGAAACTGAGGCCCGTGACGGTGGGCGGCGTGGTGGTCTCGAATGCGACCCTGCACAATGAAGATTACATTCGCGGCATCGGCGGCAACGGGGAGCCCATCCGCAACGGCGTCGATATCCGCATCGGCGACACGGTGGTGGTGCTGCGCGCGGGCGACGTGATCCCGAAAGTGCTCGACGTGGTGCTCGACAAGCGCCCACCGGATTCGAAGCCTTATGTGTTCCCCACCATCTGTCCCGCCTGCGGCAGCCACGCGGTGCGCGAGGTCAATCCGCGGACGGGACGGGAGGATTCCGTTCGTCGTTGCACGGGCGGCCTCATCTGCCCGGCGCAGGCTCGCGAGCGCTTGAAGCACTTCGTCTCCCGCAACGCCTTCGACATTGAAGGGCTCGGCTGGCAGCGCATCGAGGAGCTTTACGACGACGATCTGATCAAAAGCCCGCAGGACATTTTTACACTCGAAGCTCGCAACGAACGCAGCCTGAAACGTCTCGAGAACAAGGAGGGGTGGGGCGCGACGAGCGTCCGCAATCTCTTCGCCGCCATCGCCGAGCGCCGGACGGTTCCGTTGAACCGGTTCATCTTCGCGCTTGGTATTCCGCATGTGGGTGAGACGTCGGCCAAATTGCTGGCGCGTCATTTCGGCACCTTCGAGGCTTTGCGAGAAGCGGCCAAGCAAGCCGCGGATACGACATCGGAAGCCCACGCGGATTTGACCTCCATCGGCGGCATCGGGCCGGTGGTGGCGGAGGCCATCGTCGAGTTCTTCAAGGAGAAGCACAACGAGGACATGCTCGACGCGCTGCTGGTGGAGGTGACGGCGGTGCCGATCGAAGCGGCCACGTCCGACTCTCCCGTTGCGGGCAAGACCGTGGTGTTCACCGGCTCCCTGGAGCAGATGACCCGCGAGGAGGCCAAGGCCATGGCCGAGCGTCTGGGAGCCAAGGTCGCAGGCTCCGTGTCGAAGAAGACTGATATCGTGGTCGCTGGGCCGGGGGCGGGTTCGAAGCTCGCCAAGGCTGCGGAGTTCGGCGTTCAGGTCATGGACGAGGATGGCTGGTTCGCGCTCGTGGGGCGGACCTAGGCTCAGGACCGATTGATTTCTCTGGAACGCCTGAGCCTATGGCATCGGGCGGCGCAAAGGTTTACTCAAGCCCAATGATCCTGCTCTGGTTCAGAGCGAAATGTAAGTGAAAGACGACAGCCCAATGCCAGCTTATCGTTCAAGAACCACTACACATGGCCGCAACATGGCTGGTGCCCGCGGCCTTTGGCGTGCGACCGGGGTGAAGGACGGCGATTTCGGCAAGCCCATCATTGCCGTGGTCAATTCCTTTACCCAATTCGTTCCCGGCCATGTCCATTTGAAAGACCTCGGCCAGCTCGTCGCGCGGGAGATCGAGGCGGCAGGCGGCATCGCGAAAGAGTTCAACACCATCGCGGTGGATGACGGCATCGCCATGGGGCATGACGGCATGCTCTATTCGCTGCCGTCGCGTGAGATCATCGCCGACAGCGTCGAGTACATGGTCAATGCCCATTGTGCCGATGCCATGGTCTGCATCTCGAACTGCGACAAGATCACCCCCGGCATGCTCAACGCGGCGATGCGGCTGAACATCCCCGCCGTCTTCGTCTCGGGCGGACCGATGGAGGCCGGCAAGGTCGTTCTGCATGGCAAGACGCATGCGCTGGATCTCGTAGATGCCATGGTCGCCGCTGCGGATGAGAATGTCTCGGATGCCGATGTGCAGATCATTGAGCGCTCGGCCTGCCCGACCTGTGGTTCGTGCTCGGGCATGTTCACGGCGAATTCGATGAACTGCCTGACCGAGGCTCTGGGCCTGTCGCTGCCCGGCAACGGGTCGATCCTTGCCACCCATGCGGACCGCAAGCGGCTGTTCGTTGAGGCAGGCCATCTCATCGTAGACATTGCCAAGCGCTATTACGAACAGAACGACGCTTCGGTTCTGCCGCGCAGCGTGGCGAACAAGCGGGCTTTCGAGAATGCCATGTCGCTTGACATCGCCATGGGTGGCTCCACCAACACGGTGCTGCATATCCTTGCCGCCGCGCATGAGGGTGGGATCGACTTCACCATGGACGACATCGACGCGATGTCGCGCAAGGTGCCCTGTCTGTCGAAGGTCGCCCCGGCCAAGCAGGACGTGCATATGGAGGACGTCCATCGCGCCGGGGGCATCATGGCGATCCTTGGCCAACTGGAGGCGGGAGGGCTGATCCATCGCGATACGCCGACGGTCCACGCGCCCACTCTGGGTGAGGCGATCGACCGCTGGGCCATCGACCGCACGCAAAGCGAGAGCGTGCGCAAGTTCTTCAAGGCAGCTCCGGGCGGCATTCCGACCCAGACCGCCTTCAGTCAGGAGGCCCGCTGGGACGAGTTGGACCTCGATCGCGAAAAGGGTGTGATCCGTTCGGTGCAGCATCCCTTCTCGAAGGATGGCGGCCTGGCGGTGCTGAAGGGCAATATCGCGCTGGATGGCTGCATCGTGAAAACCGCAGGGGTGGATGAATCCATCCTGAAATTCACGGGCCCGGCCGTGGTCTATGAGAGTCAGGACGCCGCCGTGAAAGGCATCCTTGGCCGGGAGGTCAAGGCAGGCGACGTGGTGGTGATCCGATACGAAGGCCCCAAAGGCGGGCCGGGGATGCAGGAGATGCTTTACCCGACCAGCTATCTCAAATCGCGGGGCCTCGGCAAAGCCTGCGCGCTGATCACGGACGGGCGGTTCTCGGGCGGCACGTCGGGGCTTTCCATCGGCCATGCCTCGCCCGAGGCAGCGCAGGGCGGAGCGATAGGCCTGGTGCGCAACGGCGACATCATCGAAATCGACATTCCCAATCGGACGATCAACCTTGCACTTTCCGATGAGGAACTGGCGGCGCGCCGCGCCGAACAGGACAAGCTCGGCTGGAATCCCGCAGCCCCGCGCGAGCGCAATGTGACCACGGCGCTGAAGGCCTATGCCGCCTTCGCCTCTTCCGCCGACAGGGGCGCGGTCCGCATCCTGCCGGAATGATCTGCTCGGTTGCGGAGCCCGGCTGACGGGCTCCGCTGCCTGCCGGCTTGCCTGACCCTCCCGAATGCGGCGCGGGGCGCTGACAAGCTGGCTGTCCCACCTCTTCAGGTAGGCGCACTCCTATACAAGACTTGTCGCCGCCGATGTGGCATTGTTGCGGCAATGACAATGGTGGCTCCCGAGGATTCGCTCGATCCCGGTTTGAAGGGATACGGCGACGAGACATTTTTTTGGCGAGTGCCGCGCCATCACGGCCTCGGTTGCCTGCGCGCGACCTTCCGCCGGCACAGCTACGCGCGCCACACCCATGAAACCTATGCAATCGCCGCCGTCCTTTCGGGGTGCGAGACCTTTTTTCACCGCGGCGAGCAGCATTATGTGTAGGCCGGCTCCATCGCCATCGTCTGCCCGGACGAGATCCATGACGGCGAACCCTATGGCGGCGGATTCGTATATCGGACCCTTTATCCCTCGCAGGAGCTGATGAGGGAAATTGCCGAGGACATCGTGGGCCGTCCGCTCTCCCGCCCGCCCTGGTTCCCGCAATCGGTCATCGTCGATCCCGACCTCGCGTGTGCTCTTGCCGAGCTTCACGCGTGCCTGGGCCACGACAATGTCTGGACCTGCGAGATGGAGCAGGACACGCGGCTCGTCGCGTTTCTTGCAGGCTTGATTGCCCGTTGGGCCGATGTCGATGGGTTGCCCCCGGTTCGCTATGAATCCAAGGGCATCGTGCGCGTCCGCGATTATCTCGAGGCGAATCTAGGCCAGGAGGCCGAGCTGGCGGAGCTTGCCAAGCTCGCCGGGTTGTCGCGCAGCCATTTCATTCGCGCATTCCAGCGGGAAACGGGTCTGACCCCACACGCCTACCTGATCGACCGGCGTTTCCGAGCCGCAAGCCGGTTGTTGGGGCGCGGCGACGCGCCGGGCGATGTAGCAGCGCCTGCGGCTTCTTTGACCAGAGCCACCTCAACCGCGTGTTCAAGGCGCGGATGGGCGTGACGCCGGGTGTTTTTCGCACGGCCTGAAACCGCACTTTCATCCAAGACGGCTCCTCGTCCTTTGCCCATAAGGCCGGCAAAGCGAGTAAGAGCATGGATCAAGCAAACCCACATTCCGGTGCGTACGGGCGCGAGGCGCGGGCCGGCCTGCGCGATATCGCGCCTGCGGCCATCGCGGCCATTCCCATCGGTCTGCTTTTCGGTGCAGTCGCCGCCGCCAAGGGCCTGACCCCGGCCGAGGTCGGGTTGATGTCGGCGCTGGTCTTCGCGGGTGGTGCGCAATTTGCCGCCATCGAGGCTTGGGTTCATCCCGCACCCATCGCCGCTTTGGCTTTCGCGACCTTTCTCATCAACGTGCGCCACGTGCTGATGGGAGCATCGCTCGGACCCAAAATCAGAATGACGACGCTGGAGAAATTCCTCTCGTTTTTCTTCATGACCGACGAATCCTGGGCGCTTTCCGAGCGGCGCGCGCTCGACCGTCCGGTAACCGGCGCTTATTGGGCGGCGATGGTGGCGGCGCTCTATGCCAACTGGCTCGCCTCCACGACCTTGGGTGCGGTGCTCGGCTCGTTTCTCGGCGATCCCGCGCGGCTTGGGGCGGATTTTGCCTTTACAGCCCTCTTCATCGGACTGATCGCGGGTTTCGGGCGAAGCCGTGTGACGCTCGTGACGGTCGCGGTCAGCGCGGCGGTTGCCGCGCTGGTTCATCGCTTCATCGGCGCGCCCTGGCATGTGGCGTCGGGCGCGTTGGCAGGGATCGCCGCTGCCTATCTCGCCGCCGGTAGGGGCGCACGTTCATGACCATCGATACAACGACTCTTCTCGCCATCATCGCCATGGCGGTGGTGACCTATTTCACCCGCATCGCCGGGCTTTTCGTCGCCAACCGTCTGGTTCTCAGGGGTCGGGCGAAGGCCGCGTTCGACGCGATTCCGCCCGCCGTGCTGGTGGCAGTCATTGCGCCGACAGCGCTGACGACCGGATGGGCGGAAGCCATCGCGGCCGCCATCACGGCTGCCGCGGCGTTTCGGCTTCCGCTGCTCGGGACGGTGGCGGTCGGCGTGGTCTCCGTCGTCCTGCTGCGCGGTGTCTTTTAGCCGATCGGGCGGGTCGCTTCCTCAAGCCAGGTGCGGGTTTCAGCATCGAGCTTTGACGAGAGTTTTTCGCGCACCTGCGCATGATAGGCATTGAGCCACGCGATCTCGCCAGCCGTCATGATGGACGGTTCGACGAGGCGCAGATCGATGGGGGAGAAGGTGAGGGTTTCGAAGCCCATCATCTCGCGGTCGCCGCCCGCGATCTTGCGGGGTTCGACGAGGATGAGATTCTCGATGCGAATGCCGTAGTCGCCCCGCTTGTAGAAACCCGGTTCGTTGGACAGCATCATGCCGATTTCCAGTGGCGTGGTGCCGGTCTTGGCGATGCGTTGCGGCCCTTCATGCACCGACAGATAGCTGCCGATACCGTGGCCCGTGCCGTGGTCGAAATCGAGACCCGCCTGCCAAAGCGGCTGGCGGGCGAAGGAATCGATCTGTGCGCCGGTCGTGCCCTTTGGGAATACCGCCTGGTCGATGGCGATGTGGCCTTTCAGGACGCGGGTGAAGCGATCCTTCATCTCGGCTGAGGGTTCGCCGACGATGATGGTGCGGGTGATGTCCGTGGTGCCGTCTTCGTATTGCGCGCCGGAATCGATCAGGAAAATCTGGTTGTTCTCGATAGGCCGGTTGCTGGAGCGCGTAACGCGGTAATGGGGCAGGGCGGCGTTGGGACCTGCGCCAGAAATGCTTGGGAACGAGACATTCTTCAGTGCACCGGTCTCGACCCGGAATGCTTCCAACGCTTCGACCGCGTCGATTTCGGTCAAAGCGCCTTTCGGCGCTTCCTTGTCGAGCCAAGCCAGGAAGCGGGCGACGGCGATGCCGTCTCGCAAATGAGCCGCGTGGGAGCCGGCGATCTCCGCCTGGTTCTTGACCGCCTTCATCAGTGCAATCGGATCAGCGCCCACATCGACCTTGCCGCCAGCCGCTTCGATGCGCCGGGCGAGGGCGACGGCACCGGTCGTGGAATCGATGCGAATCTTGCCCCCCTCATGCCCGAGCCTGTCGAGCGCGCCCGGGAACGCACTGATCTCGACGAAATGCGCGAGGTCGCCGACGGCTGCGCCGGCCTCGTTCGTGATCTTGGCCGGATCGAAGAAGAGGCTTGCCGGACCCTCAGCGGGAATGATCGCGTAACCGAGAGGCAGGGGGGTGTGGCCCACATCGCCGCCGCGCAGGTTGAAGGCCCAGGCAAGATTGTGAGGATCCGACACCACGATGGCATCGAGCTTCGCCTCAGTCATTTTCTTGCGGATGCGCGTAAGTTTGGAGCGGGCGTCTTCGCCCGCATACTCGATCGGATGGGGCCGGACCGGAGCCTGCGGCGGGGCAGGGCGGTCAATCCAGATCACATCGATCAGATTGAGGTCGACGGGAGCGAGCTGGCCGCCTGCGCGGGTCACCGCCTGCTCCAGCCGCTTCAAGCCGTCGTTCGTGAGCAGCCATGGATCATAGGCCAGCACCGTCCCGACGGGCAGATTGGCTGCGATCCAATCCTCTGCCGACATCTCGGCCAACTGAACCGGCGTGATGACGGAGGTATCCACCTGTTCGGCCGCCTGCACCGTGTAGCGCCCATCGACGACGAGGGCTGCCTTGTGCTGGAGCACGACGACTGTTCCGGCCGAGCCGGTGAAGCCCGTTAGCCAGGCAAGCCGCTCGGCGCTCTTCGGAACATACTCGCCCTGGTGCTCGTCGGCGCGTGGCACCACGAAGCCCTCGAAGCCGCGGCGTATGAGTTCGGTTCGCAATTTCGCAATGCGCGCCGGGCCTTGAGACGGGGAGGTGGTGTCGTCGAAGTGCTGGAAGAGGGCCATTCTGAAAATAACCAGGGGTCAGTGATGGGAAGGGCGACACGCTAGGCGCGTGAGCTCACGGCTGCAACTGTCATGGTGTGCCCGCGGCTGCTGCGCTGGAGGCTTTCTGCCTCATCCTTATGCGCCGAGCGCCTCGTGCTTGAGCTTTACTGAAAGAGAATTGCAAAAGGGACATGGGTCTCATGCCTGCCAAGCTCTGCCGGAAAAGGTTAGAATGGCTTACCTTCCTAGGAACAATAAACGAGGAACGCTGAAGGGTCTTCATACCAACCTGTTGGAGATGGACCCATGACCACAGCCGTTTTTACCCCCGCCCTTGCGCGCGGCATGCAGACCTCTTTCGACGCTTCGAGCCTGTTCAAGCGCATCGTCAACGCCCTCGTCGAAAGCCGCATCAGAAGAGTCGAGATCGAGCTGCGCCGCCATGAAGCGCTCATCGAGGATCTCTGCCGCCGGCAGGACCATTCATCCCGCTTCCTCAGACAGGACGATGTCCTGCCTTTCAAGATCTAACACGGGAGAACAGCCACCATGATCGTTGCTGTCATGAAAGCATTGCGCGAGATCTGCGTCGAAACCTTTGAGCTTCGGCAGATGCTGTCCCGGCGCTATCCACAAGTCGGGATCGACTAGAGCATGCTCAGAACAAGTGGAAACCGGTTGTGCGCCCGGATCACTCGATCAGGGTCCAAAGAGACATGATCAAGCTCTAAGACAATTTCCGGCGGGGCCGCGGATGCGCGCCGCCCCGCTTCATCACCAGAGCCGCCCAGCCCTCCAGGTCGTAGCGCCGCTGAAGATGCCAGCCTTGCGCGTCATAGGCAGAGAGCACCCCGGGAACATCGCGGCCGAGCAGTCCCGACAGGATCAGCGTTCCATCATTGGCCGCGACATGCGCCAAAGACGGCGCGAGAACCCGCAACGGCTTTGCCAGGATGTTGGCGAAGATCAGGTCGAAATGGCCGGGGCGATTGGCGTCTGCATGGCGGACGCCGGGGCCGACATAGAGCTTCATCCACGATCCGATGCCGTTGAGCCGCGCATTCTCGCGCGCGACTCGTACCGCCACCGGGTCGATATCGCCCGCAACCACCGTCCGTTTGAGGATCTTCGCGGCTGCAAAGGCCAGGATCCCCGTGCCGGTGCCGACATCGAGGACGTGGCGCGGAGTGCGCAGCTTCAGCTCATCGACGAAGGCGAGAAGGCAGCTCTTGGTGGTGCCGTGATGACCCGTGCCGAAGGCCAGCGCGGCCTCGATCTCGATGGCGATGTCGTTCGGGCGGCGCTGGTCGCGGTCGTGCGACCCGTGAACGAGCACGCGCCCGGCCCGCACGGGTTTCAGCCCCTCGAGCGAGGACTTGACCCAATCCTGTTGCTCAAGCGGCAGAAACACGCCCTTGTCCGCCTCGGTCCCGACGATGGGACGGAGCAGGTCGCGGATGGCGGCCTCGTCCGGCTGGCGGGCGAAATAGGCCTCGAGCATCCACGGCCCGTCATCCTCGGTTTCGAAGGCGGCCACGGCCGTCTCGGCGGGATCGAAAATCTCGCCGATCAACTCCGTCATGGCGCGCGCGGAGCGGCCGTCGGTGGTGATCCGGAAGACATGGGTCGGTCGGTTGGGGTGCAGTCCTTCAAGCATGGCATCCGCTTATCACTGCTCGCGCCGGAGGTCACCCATTTGCGTCAGGCGGCGGATGTGGCCAATTGCAATTGCAACCCATCGATGACGGCCCGGTTTCGGCCTCCGGCCTTGGCTTGATAGAGCGCCGTGTCCGCGCGCTCGATGATATCCTGGAGGTCGCGGTCGCTGTCGCGTACGATACCGCCGCCCACGCTTGCGGTGACGGAGAGCCAGTTCCCGCCGTGCAGCGTCGAGGTTGTCTCGATGGCGCGGCGGAGTTTTTGCGCGACCGCCATGATGTCGTCCCGGGCGATATCGCCGACGAGAACGATAAACTCCTCGCCGCCGAACCGGGCCACCCTGTCGGTTGGCCGCAATGCCCTCTTCATGGCCTGGCCTACAGTCCGGATGACGTCGTCACCCGCGCCATGGCCGTAGGTATCGTTGACGGTCTTGAAGAAATCCAGGTCGATAATCAACACCGCGAAGCTGGTCCCCCGGCGCTTGAACGCCTCGAAGGCCTGGGTGCCGAGGAGGTCGAAGCCGCGACGATTGAGCAGGCCCGACAAGGGGTCGGTTTCGGCGAGGTGCCTGAGGGCGGTGATGTCTTTCTCATGCTTCGAGGAGGCCTCGGCAACGCGCTGCTCGGCCATGCCCGCGCGCCTCAGAAGCGAGCGAAGCGCGGCGGAGAGGCGCACGATTTCCGCCGAACCGCCCGCCCGGGGCAGGTCCGTGATCTCCGGGTCGCGGCCGATCTGATCGGCTGCATCGATGATGGCCTGCAAGGGCCTGGCGACCCCTCGCGCGATGCCGAGCGCGCAGATGAGACCGACGCAGGCAACAGCTCCCCCAAGAAGCAGGATGGTCCACACGAGTCCGCGCGCGACCCCGAATGCGGTCTTGTCCGGTTGGCGGGAGATGACGATCCAATTAAGGCCGGGATACTCGCGGTAGCCCGGTGCAACCGCAAAGCCGGTCAGAATAGGCTCTTCGCCGGTCGTGTCCTCGAAGGCGCCGTTTCGCTCTTGGCGAATCGCTTCGACCTGATGTTCGGAGAATAGCTTTCGACCGGGCTCGCGGCCCAGAAGAACGGTCCCGTTTCCGGAGAGAATCCAAACCGATTTGCCTCGCTTCGCCGCGGGGTCTGCGAAAAGCGCGCGCCGTCGCTCTCTCGCCCAAGACCAGTTCAGATGGGCTCCAAGAACGCCGATGAGTTTGCCGCTCTCGTCGCGCACCGGCATCGCGATGTCGAGGAAGCGGGTCGGCTCATCGTTGGGGGCCGGAGGGAGCAGATTCGCCAGGAGCGCGGCCTCGTGGAGGTCACCCACCATGGGAGCCTTGATGCCGCTCTGAAACCACGGCCGCCCTTGGACCGATTGGCCCTCAAGCATGCCGCGCGTTGCTGCCCGCACGGTCCCGTCGGCGGTGGCAAAGCCAATCCAAGCATAGTCGGTGAACGATTCTTGGAGCTGCTCGAGAAGCTGTCGGGTCTTGGCGGGGTCGCTTGTCCAAACCTGCTGCAGAAGCCGCATCTCGGCGATGTTCCGGATCTCCCTGAAGCGTTCCTGCATGCCTCGATCGAGGATGGACGCCATGGTCAACGCGGTCTCGGCCGCATCCTGCATGACGATTTCCCGGGTCCGCTGCTGCGCGATGTAGGCCGCGCCGATGGCTGCGGCGGAAACCAGCGCGATGCAAAGAAGACCTACCAGAATGGTGATCTGCCGTCGCAAAGACAGGTTCCGCATGATCGCCATGGCCGTTCCCCAGGGTCTGCTCCCGGAAAATCTTGGCACGCGGTCCTTTGCTGAAGCTTTCGGCGCGTCTTCCGAGATTTTCCTAATCTTGCGGGTCTTAACTCGACATTCCCTAAGGTCAACTAAAGATTTGTGTTACCGGTTTTTCATGCCGAGCGGGAGCTCTCAGCAGAAAGGCCTTCGGCTCGGTTGGAATAATGCTTAGGCGGGCGTCAGCTCCGTGTGGTTCAGCGCTTTAAGTCGTTGAGTTTCCTTGGACTTGTATTCGCGCTGCAGGTCGGTCACGTAGTCGCGCACGATCGGCGCGGCGTCGCGCTTGCGGGCGAGCTGCATGTGAAACACGAGCTGGCTGCCGGTCCGGAACATCGTCTCCGCACTGATGAGATAAAATTCGAACATGCGGCAGAAGCGTTCGTCATACATGGCGGCGATCTTCGCGCGGTTGGCCTCGAAGCGGCGATGCCAGTGGTTGAGCGTCTTCGCGTAGTGAAGGCGCAGGATTTCCAGGTCCGTCACCCAAAGACTTGCCTGTTCCACCACCGGAAAGACTTCCGAAAGGGCCGGGGAATAGGCACCCGGAAAGATGTACTTTCTAAGCCATGGGCTAGCCGTGCCGGGCGGGCTCATCTTGCCGATGGAATGCAGCACCATCAGCCCGTCATCGTCGAGGAGCGCGTTGATCTTGGCGAAGAACTCTCCGTAGTGATGAACGCCCACATGTTCGAACATGCCGACCGAGATGATGCGGTCGAAGCGTTGTTCGACATTTCGATAGTCGATCAGCTCGAAGCGGACCCGGTGGGAAAGCCCGGCACGCCGCGCCTTCTCGTTGGAGAGCGCGTGCTGCTCCTTCGAGAGCGTGACGCCGGTCACATCCACATCCTCCGTTGCAGCGAGATAGAGCGCGAGATCGCCCCAGCCGCTGCCGATGTCGAGGATCTTCAATCCTGGTTTCAGCTGAAGTTTCGAAGCAATGAGACGAAGCTTGTTCTGCTGCGCTTCTTCGAGCGTATCGTCATCGCTTGTGAAATAGGCGCAGGAATACTGCATGCCCTCGTCGAGGAAGAGTTTGTAGAACTCATTCCCGAGATCGTAGTGATGCGCGACGTTCTTCTGCGCCTTGCCGACAGGGTTCGCCTGCTGGAACCGCTTCAGATTTCGCGAGATGGCCTTGAGCACGCTCTGGAGCGGATAATTGGCGAGCGTCGAGCGGTTCATCGAGAAGAGGGTCAGGAAATCCCCGATCGTCGAACCGTCCTCGAAGCTCATGCGGCCATCCATATAGGCCTCGCCCGCATGCAGTTCCGGATTGAGGAAGAGTTTGTGATAGAGAGAGCGATCGGAAAGCCGCATTGTGACGGTTGGGCTCGGCGTGCCCGAAAAGACATGCATCCTGCCCTCCGCATCGATGACTTTCAGCGTGCCCGTGCGGACGAAGGCTTTCAGCATGTGGGATAGGGGGAACATCACAACCTCGGGATACGTTTCCTATGAGGCAGGATGGTTTCACAGTTGCAGGCACGTGGCTAGTAGGCGACCTTAGACGAGCATTGTCCCTTGGTCGGACGAACGCCAGCGTGTCATTCAGGCCGCGCAGCGGAGGCCGGAGCCCATGCCAGCCGGCAGAAAAAAGCAAAGTGTCCCAACCCGATGCGTCTTTTTCGGGAGCTGCCAGCCCTTGTGGTTCTCGCTGGCGTTCGCTTCGGAATGACCGCGTGGGGGTGGCGAGCTGCGCCGCCAGTTCAAAGGGCTTGGTTGGACCTTACCCCAATTGCTCCACGAAACTATCCAGCACCATCTTGCGCCCGGCCTTGTCGAACTCGACGGTAAGCTTGTTGCCGTCGATGGCTTCCACGGTGCCGGGGCCGAATTTGGAATGCAGGACGCGAGCGCCGACGGAGAAAGCCGAGGCTGCGCCGGTGGATTTCGCCACCAACTCGCCTTCGATCAGCATAGGGCTGCGGCGGTCGCCTGAGCCGCGCGCCGAATAACCGCTGCCGCTTGCAGTGTTGGCGCGATGGGCCTGTGCCCGTTGCCAGCCCGGCGTCTGATAGGACGAGCCGCTGAAGGGCGCCATGCGGTCGAAGCGGGAGCCTCCGCCGAAGCCGCCTTGCGAGAAATTCGCGGGGGCCTCGACGATCTCCACGCTCGCCTCGGGTAGATCGTCGACGAAGCGGCTCGGAACGGTGGAGTTCCAGAGACCGTGGATGCGCCGGTTCGACGCGAAGTAGATTTTGGCCATACGGCGCGCGCGGGTCAGGCCCACATGGGCGAGGCGGCGCTCTTCCTCCAGGCCTGCGCGGCCGCTCTCGTCAAGCGCCCGCTGGTTGGGAAATAGGCCCTCTTCCCAGCCGGGCAGGAAGACCGTGTTGAATTCGAGCCCCTTGGCCGCGTGAAGGGTCATCAGGCTGACACGCTCCGTCGTGTCGGTTTCGTTCGCCTCCATGACCAGCGAGACATGTTCGAGGAAGCTTTGCAGATCGGGGAATTCCTCCATGGAGCGCACGAGCTCCTTGAGATTTTCCAATCGTCCCGCCGCATCCGCCGATTTGTCCTTCTGCCACATGTCGGTGTAGCCGGATTCCTCGAGCACGATCTGCGCCACTTCCGACTGGGTCATCGTCTCCGACAGTTTCGCCCAGCGGCCAAAGGAGATGAGAAGATCGCGAAGCGCGCCGCGCGGCTTCGGCTTCAACTCGTCGGTCTCGACGATGAAGCGGGCGGCTTCCGTCAGGGGCACGCGGGCGGCGCGAGCGTGGTTGTGCAAAACCTGGATCGTCGCGTCACCGAGGCCGCGTTTCGGCACGTTGACGATGCGCTCGAAAGCCAGATCGTCGGCCGGTTGGTTCACGACTCGAAGATAGGCGAGTGCGTCGCGGATTTCGGCGCGCTCATAGAAACGCAGGCCGCCGATGACGCGATAGGGCACACCGACGTTCGCGAGCCGATCTTCGATCTCGCGCATCTGCGCGGAAATCCTGACCAGAATTGCGATCTCGGAAAGAGGATGGCGCTTGGAATGCAGCGCCTCGATCTCCTCGCCGATCAGGCGGGCCTCGTCCTCCGAGTCCCACGCGCCGGTGATCGTCACCTTTTCGCCCGGCTCGTCCTCTGTGCGCAACGTCTTGCCCAGGCGTCCCTGGTTCTTGGCGATCAGGAAGGAGGCAGCGGCAAGGATGTGGCCGGTCGAGCGGTAGTTGCGCTCCAGCCGGACCA
This sequence comes from Microvirga alba, assembly GCF_015694465.1. Taxonomy (GTDB): domain Bacteria; phylum Pseudomonadota; class Alphaproteobacteria; order Rhizobiales; family Beijerinckiaceae; genus Microvirga; species Microvirga alba. The sequence goes on along the minus strand of NZ_JADQDO010000003.1, from coordinate 230,915 downwards.
CGGTCGCACCGGGAAAATCGTGTTCGAAGCGCAGGATGTTGTCGACCTCGGCCCCGCGCCAGCCATAAATCGACTGATCGTCATCGCCGACGCAGCAGAGATTTTTCCGCGCCTGGGCGAGCAGGCGCAGCCAGAGATATTGCGCGACGTTGGTGTCCTGATACTCGTCCACCAGCATGTAGCGGAAACGGTCCTGGTATTGCTGCAGGATGTCCGGATGCTCGCGCCACAGGCGCAGGCATTCCAGCAGCAGGTCGCCGAAATCGGCTGCGTTCAAAACCTTCAGCCGGTCCTGATAGGCTGTGTAAAGCTTGCCACCCTTGCCGTTCGCGAAGGCTCCCGCTTCTCCACCCGGTATCTGGGCGGGGCCCAAGCCCCGGTTCTTCCAGCCGTCGATGAGGGAGGCGAGCTGTCGCGCCGGCCAGCGCTTTTCATCGATGCCCTCCGCTTCGAGGACCTGTTTCATCAGGCGCAACTGGTCGTCGGTGCCGAGAATTGTGAAATCGGAGCGCAGGCCCACAAGCTCCGCGTGGCGGCGCAGGATCTTGGTGCCGATGGAGTGGAACGTGCCGAGCCATTGCATGCCCTCGGCCACCGGGCCGATGAGGGAGGCGACGCGCTCGCGCATCTCCCGCGCCGCCTTGTTGGTGAAGGTGACGGCAAGGATGTCGAAGGGCCTAGCCTTGCCGGTCGCGATCAGGTGGGCGATGCGGGTGGTCAGCACGCGGGTCTTGCCGGTGCCGGCGCCTGCGAGCACCAGAACGGGGCCTTCCGTGGCCTCCACGGCGGCGCGCTGTTCCGGGTTCAGGCCGGACAGATAGGGTGATTGCGGGGCCACCGCCGCACGGGCGCGAGCGCTCAAGGAGCCGGATGCGGGCTCGTGCGTCAGGTCGTCCTGCGGCTCGGGTCTGGACTCAGGCTGATTCATCGGCGCGACCATGGATCAAAAGGCGAACGGCGTCGAGGGTGGAATGGCGGCAAACCCGCCGCATGGGGAATCTCATTGAATGGATATTCCGCTCATTCCATATGGTAGCTGTTCGCCTCTAGAGGGATGTCCGATGCGTATAATGGTGGCGGCCGCCATTTTCATGAGTATCCTCCTGCCCGTTCAAGCGCAGGAGCAACTGCCCAGAACCAGCCCCTCCGAGCGGCACGTGCGGGGCATCAACCGATCCTTGCAACAGGAGGACCGGTTTCGTGGTCTTGAGCAGCAATATCAGATCGACCGGAACCAGCTTAGGCAGAATTTGGATCGCCAGCAGACCTTCTCGAATCCTTCGCCGCGGATCCGCAACTGCCCGCCAGGATCCGTTGGCTGTTAGTGGCGCGTGCCGGAGACCAGTAAGGGTTCGTTGATCCCGGCTTTGTTCGGAATGCCGATCACGCGGCCGAGCACCGGAGGTTTCGCGAGGCGGCCATGGGCCGCTTTCATGACTGCGAGATTAGCCATGATGTCGTCCGGGAATGGAGCGACCTTGCGCGCCCGCATGTCCATGTGGAGGGAAAGTCCCTCCGAGGTCGCCGCCACCCAGCCTTCCGTCGCATGGCGGATTTCCAGGTAGAAATGAACACGCTTCTCGTCGAAATCGACAAGCTGAAGCGTCACGCGCACCGGATCGCCCGCCTTCAGCTCCCGCTTGTAGAGGGTATGGGTTTCCGCCGCGAAGAACGAACCCTTGCGCTCTTCGAGATAATCCTGTCCCAGCCCGACAAGGCTGAAGCCTTCTTCTACCGCCTTATCGAAAAGAACATGGTAATAGGCCATGTTCATGTGGCCGTTATAGTCAATCCAGGCGGGGGCTACCGCCATCGTCGAGGAGACGAAGGGCGCGAAGAAAAAGATCGGGGCCCGCTTCTCCATGGTCAGCGCTCGCTCCCCATTCCGGTCATGACGTCACCAATCCCTCGCTCAACGTGAAACATTAGATCATGTTCGGCGGCTATGCATAAGGGTGTGATCGAGTTTGTCATGTAGAGTGTTGTCTTTGCAACGCTTTTGGTAGCTATGGTTCATCCAAGATCTCAGCGAGACCTGAAACATTTATGAACGCCCTTCATTCCTCCGCCCGCTCGAAGCCGACTGACGCCGTTATCGCCTCGCTCTCGGCGGAGCTTTCCGGGCGCTACGGCGATCGGGTCGTCACCTCGGTCGCCGTTCGTGAGCAGCACGGACACTCACTGACCTGGGTGAAGAACCAACCGCCGGATCTCGTGGTCTATCCGCGAACGACGGAGGAGGTCTCCGACATCGTCAAGCTCTGCGCGGCGCATGAAGTTCCGGTCATTCCCTTCGGCGCGGGCACATCACTGGAGGGACACATCAACGCACCCTTCGGCGGGGTTTCGGTGGACGTAAGCCTGATGAAGCGAATCGTCGCGGTCCACGACGAGGACCTGGATTGTGTCGTTGAGCCCGGCGTGACGCGCAAGGAGTTGAACGAGTCCTTACGCGACAAGGGCCTGTTCTTCCCCATCGATCCCGGCGCGGACGCCTCCATCGGCGGCATGGTCGCGACGCGGGCGTCGGGCACGAACGCGGTCCGCTACGGCACGATGAAGGACGTGGTGCTCTCGCTGACGGTCGTTTTGCCGGACGGCGAGGTCATGAAGACGGCAAGCCGTGCGAAGAAGAGCTCGGCAGGCTACGACCTGACCCATCTTTTCATCGGTTCCGAGGGGACGCTCGGCATCATCACCGAAATCACCCTGAAGCTTCACGGCATACCGGAGGCGATTTCTGCGGGCATCTGCCCGTTCCCGTCGGTCAAGGCTGCTTGCGATGCGGTCATCATGACGATCCAGTCCGGCATCCCTGTCGCGCGCATTGAGCTTCTCGACGAGGTGCAGGTGAGGGCGGTAAACCTGCATTCCAAGCTCACCCTTCCGGAGAGCCCGCTTTTGCTTCTGGAATTTCACGGCTCCGAGGCCGGTGTGAAGGAGCAGGCCGAGCGTTTCGGCGAGATCGCGGCCGAATTCGACGGCGGCCCCTTCGAGTGGGCAACGAAACCGGAGGATCGCTCGCGGCTCTGGCAGGCCCGCCATGATGCGTATTGGGCCGCGAGGGGTTTGAGGCCGGGCGCGCAATCCGTCGCGACGGATGTCTGCGTCCCCATCTCGCGCCTTGCCGAGTGCGTCGATGAGACCAAGCGTGACATTTTGGAGAGTGGATTGATCGCGCCTATTGTCGGGCACGTCGGCGACGGTAATTTCCATGTTCAGCCGCTCGTCGATACGGACGATCCGGCGGAGGTTGCAGTTTGCGAGGCTTTCGTCGATCGGCTGGTGCGCCGGGCTCTGGCCATGGAGGGCACCTGCACGGGCGAGCATGGGGTTGGTCAGAAAAAGATGAAATACCTCGAGATCGAACATGGAACGGCGGCTCTTGCCCTTATGCGCATCTTGAAACAGGCGGTTGACCCACGCAACATCATGAATCCGGGCAAGATCGTTGCGCTTTGACAGTGGACGGATCTGTCTGCGCGCTCCCGCTAACCTTGTCGTTCAGCTAAACAACTGGCGACGAACCGGAGAAAAGGCTGCCTCTTGCGCGATATTCTGACGATCATCGCAGCCGTCGTGATCTTGATCCTCACGATCGCGGTTGCCGCACCGCCCTTCATCGACTGGGAGGCCCATCGCGGCGCCATCGATCAGATCATTTCGCGCGCCTCGGGTACGGAAGCCCAGACGCGAGGACGGATCGGCGTTCGTCTGCTGCCATCCCCCAAGATCCGCGTCGAACACCTGACCCTGGCCGGAAAAACGGAGCAATCGCCTAGCCTCACGGCTGATCTCGTGTGGGCAGAAATGGCTCTGACACCGCTTTTGCGGGGCGAGGTGCGGTTTACCCAGACCCGCATCGGCCGGGTCGATCTCCGCGTGCCGGTCTCGTCCGATGGTGGCTGGCGGCTGCCGCCCGACCTGTTGTCCGGTCATGGCCGAGGGCGCGAATGGGCCATCGACAGCCTGGCCGTGGCGCATTTCTTCGTGACCACCCAAATGCCGAGCACCGGCCGCACGGATCAGGTCTATGCCGAGAATGTGCGGATCGAGGGACAGAGGCTGATTGGCCCCTGGCGGATCGAGGGCCAGACCGCCGGGGTGCCGTTTCGCCTCGTCACGGGAGAGTTGACCCCGGAAAAGACAATCCAGGTCAAGCTCGCGGGTGGCGGCGACATCCACCCGCGCTTCGACGTGGACGCGAAGGTGGCTCTCGATGGCAACGTCGTGGAGCCGAACATCTCCGGCAAGGCCAAGATCCTGCTCGGGCCGCCCGCGCAGGTGGCGGCGGCGGGCATTCCCATCCCCATCGTCATCGAAACGCAGTTCAAGACCGAGGCCGGAAACCTCGCCCTCGACCCGGTCAGCGTCGAGGCCGGGGAGGGGGGAGCGAGCCTGCGCATGACGGGGGAGGGAAGCGTCCGGCTGAAAGACCCCCATGTGAGCCTCAAGCTGGAAGGACGGCGGCTCGACGCGGACAGCTTCATCCTCTCGTCCAACGGTCAGGACTTCATGACGCGGCTTCAGCAATGGAGCCTCCCCTCGACCGCCTTTCCCGTCGACCTCGACCTCAAGATCGATAGCATCGGCCTCGGCCAGGAGGACCTGTCGAACGCTACGCTGCGCATGACGCTTCAAGGTGGGCGAGCCCGGATGGACCGGATCGAGTTTAAGGCGCCAGGCGACACCCGGGTCGCCGTGGAAGGCGAGTTCGGCTCGAAGGTTCAAGGCGGCATCACCGGCAAGGTGGCCCTTGCCTCGAATGCCTCCGACCGTTTGGCGCGCTACCTCAACCGCATCAACATCCACTCGCCATTTTTAAGAATTCTCGATGGGCGTCCCTTCGAAGTCTCGTCCGACGTCGCCGTGGTGAGCCCCGTCCTGTCCTTCAACAAGATGCGGGTGAAGACGGGTGACGCGGTGATGACCGGAAACCTGCGCTATACCGCGCCGGAGGCCGACGCTCGCGCCAAGTTGGAGGCGCAGGTCGGCATCCAGAATCTGAACCTCGATCAATTGCCGCGGGTTTCCAGCATCTTCGAGACGACGAAGAACATGGATGTCGGGTTCATTCTCGACGCGCGCGGCGTCAGCGCCGGCAAGAATTCCGGAAACGGGCGCATATCAGCCCGTGTCCTCTCCGATGGTCCCGCCTTGCTGGTTGAGACCCTCGACATCGTGGACCTCGCAGGAGCCAATGCGCGCGTGAGCGGACGTATCGCCCCCGACGGCTCGGGCCGGATCGCCGGCAAGGTGACCGCGCAGCGAGCCGCGCCCTTGGTCGATTTGTTGGGGAGCGTCTGGATCGGGGGTATTTCCAAGCTGGTACCATCGTTCCTCCGAGAGGGGGCGCTCGATCTGGATGTGGTGACCGAGCGCGTGGGCGCGGTTCCCGATCTCTCGCGGCAACGCTTCCGCACGACCGCGAAGGGAACCGCCGCGGGCGGTACGTTCGAGGGGCGGGTCGACTCAGCCGATGGGCGGACCGAGAATCTCAATGTGAATCTCGCCACCGACAAGACGGGACGCTGGGTGAACCGGCCGAATGTGCCGGGTCTCGACCGTCCATCCAGGGTTGACCTTCGCGGCACGCGGATCAGCTCCGGCCTTTTCAGCATGACCATCGGCGGTGATTTGGGCGGCGTCCAGGTGACGACCAATCGTCCGTTCTCCCTGACCGCTGACGACGATGTGGTCGATAGCGGCGAGGCCGAACTTGTCACGTCCGATTTGACGCCGTTCCTCGCCCTGCTGGGTGAAGGCATAGCCGGCGCTTCGCCTGCTCCCGCGAGGGCGCGGGTCACACTGGGTCGGGAGCGGGATGCGACCCTTTTCGACCTCGCGGGACAAATTGCCGGCAACCCGCTTCAAGGACGTCTGTCGGCCCGTTCGCGTTCGGAGATCGGCGGCGAGATTTCGGTCGAGAAGCTGTCTTTGCCATGGCTTGTCAGGACGCTGGCGCTGAACGCTCCCGCGGGCGACGGCAACGCGGCAGCGCTCTGGTCTACCGCCCATTTCGGTGAGCCTTCGCGTCTGGTCAGCGGTGGCCAGGTGGTCTTCCGGGCGGCGAGTCTCGATCTCGGACGGGGCATTGCGGGGACACGCGCGAACTTCACCCTCGAAGCGTTGTCGGACGGCATTGCCATCAAGGGCCTCGAGGCGGCGCTTGGCAACGGACGGTTGTCGGGTTCCGCCACCATCACACGTCAGGGCGGCCTCGCCACGATCGTCGGGGATGGGGCGCTTCGCGATGTGCCTCTGTGGACTCTCGTCGGCCCCACGCCTTTCGATGCCACCCTCTCAGGCCCTCTGAAGTTCGGCACGGCTGCCGAGACGGTGTCGGGGCTGATCGCCAATCTCGGCGCGGCCGGTGACTGGCGCGTGACGGGTCTTCGAGTTCCGACCGCCGATCCGTCGGCTTTCGACCGGGCGCTGAAACGGGCGCTGGCCGACAACGACCCGCTTGGCGAAGGCAGGGCGGAAACGATCGTCGGAAATGAGCTCGGCCGTGCCTCCCTGGCGGCTCCGGTTATCACGACTTCGGCTTCGGTGGTCGGCGGCGCGTTGCGATTGTCCCCCTTCGTCGTCGAGAGTGGGCCCGCCGTTTGGCAGGGCGCGGTCACCTACGATCTAAAAAACCTGACTTTCGAAACGCGGGGGTCCCTGACCGCAAAGGCATCGCCCCCCGGCTGGACCGGCGCGCCGCCATCCATAGGCTTGAACTGGCGCGGTTCACTCGGCGCCCCCACCCGCGAGGTCGACGCCAGTCCGTTCCGTAACGGCCTGGCCGCCATCGTGCTCAGGCGCGAGCTGGAAAAGATCGAGGCTTTCGAGAAAGCTGCCGCCGAGCGTCAGCGCCAGCTTCAGGCGCAGGAGGCGGAGCGCCAGCGGGCCAAGGCTGCGGCGGAGGAAGCGGCGCGTCTTCAGGCTCAACAGCAGACCAGCGAGCCTGAACCTGTGCCGGAGCAGCAGCCGTCGTCCTTTGTCATGCCCCCGATGTCCCAACCTCTGGATCTAAGGCCGCCTTCGTCAATTCAGGGGCGTCCAGGCGGGTAGACTTCGTTCAGGAGGTCAGCTTGGTTCCGTGTCAGCGGCGGCCCGCAGGCTCCCCAGGACATAGACGCGGATTGCCGAGGACAGATTCTGCTCGCCGCGCTCGGCGTCGATGCGCCCGATGAGGGCCTGGACGGAGAGGGACCGTCTGTCCGCGATTTCCCGCAAGACCTCCCAGAACGGTTCTTCCAGGGAAACGCTCGTCCGGTGGCCGGCGATGGCGACAGAGCGTTTGACGATGCCTGCGCTCATATCAGGGTTTCTCGTCGTCGCGCTTGTGGGAGTCGAGCCGGCGTGTCGCCAGCTCATGCTCCGCCTTCGTCTTCTCCCGTTCGGCCTTGGTGCGGCCAAAGACGATGCGGTTCTCGGCGGCGCGGGCCTCCTTCTCGGCCCGCGCCTTCTGTTTGCGCGCTTGGCGCAGATTGACGATCTCGGCCATGGGGCCGTGTACCACCCTTATTGCGGAGCCAGCATCGTCTCGGGCCGCACGACGGCGTCGAAATCAGCAGCCGACACGCCTGCCTTGAGGGCTTCTTCCTTCAGGGTCGTGCCGTTCTTGTGCGCCGATTTCGCAATGGCTGCCGCCTTGTCGTAGCCGATGATGGGTGCAAGCGCCGTCACCAGCATGAGCGAGCGCTGCATGAGCTCGCTGATGCGGTCGTGGTTCGGCTCGATGCCGACGACGCAGTGATCGGTGAAGCTGATCGCGCCGTCCGCCAGCAGGCGGATCGACTGCAGAACCGCATTCGCGATCACCGGCTTGAACACGTTGAGCTCGAAATGACCCTGGCTGCCGGCAAAAGTGACCGTGGTCTGGTTGCCCGCGACCTGGGCGCAGAGCATCGTCAGGGCTTCGGCTTGAGTCGGGTTGACCTTGCCGGGCATGATCGACGAGCCGGGCTCGTTTTCGGGGAGCGAAATCTCGCCGAGACCCGAGCGTGGGCCGGAACCCATCAGACGAATGTCGTTGGCGATCTTGAACAGGCCGGCGGCGAGGCTCGACAGGGCACCCTGCGTGAACACAAGCGCGTCGTGGGATGCCAGCGCCTCGAACTTGTTCGGAGCGGAGGTGAAGGGAAGCGAAGTCAGCTCCTTCGCCTTGGCAGCGAAGCGCTCCGCGAATTCGGGATGGGCATTGAGGCCCGTGCCAACAGCCGTGCCGCCCTGCGCGAGGGCATAGATGCCCGGCAGCGTCATCTCGATGCGGGCGATGGCGAGCTCAACCTGTGCCGCATACCCTGAGAACTCCTGGCCGAGAGTGACCGGGGTTGCGTCCTGCAAATGGGTGCGGCCGATCTTGACGATGTCCTTGAAGGCCTCCGCCTTCTGGTTCAGCGCCTTGAGCAGGTGCTTGAGGGCAGGAAAGAGCCGGTCGTTGATCTCACGCGCCACGGCGATGTGCATCGCGGTGGGAAATGAATCGTTCGACGATTGACCCATATTCACGTGATCGTTCGGGTGCACCGGCTTCTTGGAGCCGCGCTCGCCGCCGAGGCGCTCGATGGCGAGGTTCGAGAGCACCTCGTTCATGTTCATGTTGGACTGGGTGCCCGAACCCGTCTGCCAGATGACGAGGGGAAACTCATCGTCGTACTTGCCCTGCACCACATCGGCCGCGGCGGTCGTGATCGCGTCCGCGAGGCCCGCTTCGAGCTTGCCGAGATCCTTGTTTACCAAGGCGGCGGCCTGTTTCACGATGGCGAGCGCGTGGACGAGAGGGATCGGCATCCGCTCGCCGCCGATGCGGAAGTTCTGGATCGAGCGCTGGGTCTGGGCGCCCCAGAGCTTGTCGGCGGGAACTTCGATGGGGCCGAAGGTATCTGTTTCGATGCGGGTGGAGGGCGACATCCTGACCTCTTTCGATGGAGCTGCGTGTTCATAACTCAAAGTTCTGCGCTCGCAACTCCCGAACGAGCATTGGGGCCTTGCAAAATCTCGTGGCGGAAGCTCGCGAACGTTATACTTTCAGCTCACGCGCCAGGGCCGTCCGACGCACGTCGTTACGAGGCCGGACCTTCCGGTGCGATCAAGCTCAGGCGGTGCCCGAGGGATTCCCGTAGCGTCTTGATGAGGGTCTCCAGGCTGAAAGGTTTCAGGACCAGCGGGACATTCTTCAAATGCGCGTCGGTCAGCCGCTCCGCATCCGCGTAGCCGGTCATCAGCACAACGGGGATATCAGGCCTGCGGGCCCGCGCCGCCTGTATGAAACCGAGGCCGTCGAGACTTGGCATCGCAAAATCGGCGACGATCAATGCTATGTCGTCGTGAAGCCGCAGCATTGAGAGGCCCTTGTCCCCGCTCTCGGCATGGCTGACCTGGAACCCGAAATTTCGCAGGCTCTCGACGACAAAGGCACGCACCCCCGCATCGTCGTCCACGACCAGAAGATGGATTCCTGACCCATCAAGTTCCGCCAGAGACTCCTGCGACGTGCCGGATCGCGGTGCGGCCTGGGTGCGGGGAAGATAAAGTGCGATCTCGGTGCCTCGTCCGGCCTCGCTGTAGAGCGTGATGCTGCCGCCCTGTTGCTTGACGAAACCGTAGATCTGGCTGAGCCCCAGGCCCGTTCCTTTGCCGACGTCCTTGGTCGTAAAGAACGGCTCGAAGACTTTCCCGTGGAATTCCTCCGGAATGCCGATACCGGTGTCGCGCACCGAAATGCGCACATATTCGCCGATTGCGAGGTCCCGGGGCAGGTCATGCCCCGCGACGTTACGAGCGGCGATGGTCAGCTTTCCGCCTGCAGGCATGGCGTCGCGCGCATTGATCGCGAGGTTCAAAAGGGCGACCTCAAGCTGCGTGCGGTCCGTGACGACAGGCCACAGCTCGCTTGCCAGATCGGTTTCAATGGCGATGTTCGGCCCGATGGTGCGGGACAGGAGATCGCGCATCCCGCCGATCACTTGCGGCAGGTCCGTCGATTCGAGAGACAGGGATTGCTTGCGCGCGAATGCGAGGAGTTGTCGGATCAGCTTGGCGCCCCGCTCGCCTGCTTGAAGGGCGTTTTCAAGAAGGTGATCGACGCGGGGATCGGCGATACGCTTCTGCGCCAGCTCCAGATTCCCGATAACGATGGCGAGAAGGTTGTTGAAGTCGTGGGCTACACCGCCGGTGAGTTGACCGATCGCTTCCATCCTGTGGGCCTGGCGACGCTGCGCCTCGCTCTGCTCGAGGGCGCGGGTTCGCTCCTGGACGAGTTTTTCGAGGTGTTCCCGGTAGTCGCGCAGTTCATCTTCGGCGCGCTTCTGCTCGGTGATGTCGTTGCCCTGGACGAAGATGCCGACCGTTGATCCGTCCGCATCGAAGACCGGTTGAAAGACAATATCGAAAAAGCCCTCGACCAGCGGCTCGGATGGCTTCCGCTTGAAGGACGCCCGTATTCCGTGCCCGACATAGGGCTGACCGCTTGCATAGACTTGATCGAGAATAGGGATAAAGCCCTGGCTGACGATTTCAGGCAGCGCTTCCCGGACGCTCTTGCCAAGGATGTCGCGGTCTCCGATGATTTGTGAATAGGCCTTGTTCGCCAACTCGAAAACGTGGTCGGGGCCGCCCAGCACCGCCACGAAACCGGGCGCTTGCTCAAACACGCTGCGAAGAAGCTGTCGCTCCTCCTGAAGCTCCTCGTTTGCTTGCTGCACGGCTTGGGCGCGCTTGAGGATGTCGCCTTCGATCATCCCCGAAACGCCGCGCGCGTGTAAGAAACTCGCCTGCCGCAGCCTATGAAGTTCCGTCACATCCACGGGATATTGAAGAATGAAGGCGACCTCTCCGGCCTCGTTCAAGAGAGGCGTGTTGGTCACGCTCCAGAAACGCTCCCCAAACCCGCCCTCCGGCAGCAAAATATCATAATGGAGGAGCGGGATATGGTCCGGCTCGCGATGCTCCAGCACACGGTTGAGGGATATGCGCAGCTTGGCCACATTTGCCTCACCGCTCTCGCCGGGAGGGCTGGCAAAGGCTTCGAAGATGTTGCGGCCAATGATGTCGTCGCGCTGGCGCATCGCCGCGCGCAGATACGCGTCGTTCATCTCGACGATCGTGAAATCGGGCGACAACAAGACGTATGCATTTGGGCTGGCGTTGAACAGCGCCCTGAAATCGACTGATGCGATAGCGCGGGAGCCTAGCAGATTGACCTCCAGGCCCTGAGGTGCCCGGTTCCCCGGAAAAGGCCCTCAGGGCTGACTGATACTAAAAGTTCACGCGAGATATATGCCGGCGTGGCCCCAAGTCGAGGTTGGATGAAGCCGAGGCGCTTCAGTTTTTTTTGCGAAACGAGTCGAGGCTTACAACTTCGGCGCTGCCCGACGGCGTAGGCTCCGCCGCACCCGGTTTGGTGGTTTCCTCTGCCCCGCTCCGATCGGCGTCAGCTTGAGCGGCGGGCGCGACCGTCTTCTTCGCATCCGGCGTCTTATCGGCGGAAGCAGACGACTTTCGCGACTGCTTCAACTCGACGGGCTCCGAACCATTGCTTCGCACCGGCTGCGGCGCGGGAGGCGCTTCGCCGGCCTCGCCCTCGTTTTCGTCCTGACCGTCGAACTTGAGGCCGAACTGGACCGAGGGGTCGAAGAAGCCGGTCAGCGCATCGAACGGAACGAGCAAGCGCTCCGGCACACCTGAGAACGACAGGCCGATTTCGAAATTGTGCTCGGTCACGCCGAGGTCCCAGAACTGGTGCTGCAGGACAATCGTCATTTCCTGCGGGTATTTTTCACGCAGGCGGTTCGAAAGGCGCACACCCGGAAAATCGGTACGGAACGAGACGTAGAAATGATGGTCCCCCGGAAGGCCGTCCTTTCCGGCATCGATCAGCACTTTGCGCACGACGCCTTTCAGGGCGTCCTGCACCAGGAGATCGTAGCGGATGAGGTCTTTGCCGGCCATATGGGAGCCCTTGAGAAAAAAAGTGGAGGCTTCTGTTGCCAGGTGCCTCCGGACCCCGCCTAGCGGTGCTACCCGTTAGGACTTTGAGTCGGTGTTAGGGACCGCTTACGCAGCCACTGCAACCGGAGCATAGTTGTCGTTGGCAACTATTGAATCGGCCCGATAACGGCGGAACCATGCCGAGTGAAAGTCTACCCTTTACGCCCTCGTCGATCCTATTTCGCCCCCGCCAAAACCCATGCTGAGCCTGGGTTTTGGTGGAGGCGCCGGGTACCGCCCCCGGGTCCGATGGGTTTATTCCGATAGCCGTTTATCGCCATAGCCGACCTTGCGGCCGGCATTCGCAATATAAGAAAGACTGAACCATTTTGAAAGAGCGGGGGACAAGTTCACGGGGGACGAAATGCACCCTCTGACGCTGGCCGCCGACTGACGTAAGATGAGGCAAGGAGCCTTTCATGCAAGCCTACCATCATCTTCTTCGCCGCATCATCGATGAGGGCGTCCGGAAAGACGATCGAACCGGAACCGGGACGATCTCCGTTTTTGGCCACCAGATGCGATTCGATCTCAGCCAAGGCTTCCCGCTGGTCACGACGAAGAAGCTCCATCTGCGCTCGATCGTGCACGAGCTTTTGTGGTTCCTGAAGGGCGATACGAATGTCCGCTATCTGCAGGAAAACGGCGTCACGATCTGGGACGAATGGGCCGATGAGAAGGGCGATCTCGGGCCGGTCTACGGCAAACAATGGCGCTCTTGGGCCAAGCCGGATGGCGGGGCCGTCGATCAGATCCAATGGGTGCTCGACGAGATTCGTCGCAACCCGGATTCGCGCCGCCTGATCGTGTCCGCCTGGAACCCTGCTGAGCTCGACAAGATGGCGCTCGCGCCCTGCCACTGCCTGTTCCAATTCTATGTCGCCGACGGGCGGCTATCCTGCCAGCTTTACCAGCGCTCCGCCGATGTATTCCTGGGCGTTCCGTTCAACATCGCCTCCTATGCGCTCCTGACGCACATGATGGCGCAGGCGACAGGCTTGCAAGCCGGCGATTTCGTGCATTCCTTCGGGGACGCGCATCTCTACCTCAACCATCTCGATCAGGCTCGTCTGCAATTGACGCGCGAGCCTCGGTCTCTGCCAAAGCTTCGCCTCAATCCCGCCGTGCGTTCCCTGTTCGATTTCACCTTCGACGACATCGCCATCGAAGACTATGACCCGCACCCAGCCATCAAGGCCCCCGTCGCCGTCTAGGCCCACTAACCGGCGCGCGGCCATCGAAAGCGCCGTCCGCATCCTTGCGCCGCGCATCCCGAGGCACGAGTTCGAGTCGGTCACGGATCACGCGCTTGGAAGCAGGGGGCTCCACACCGCCTCGCCGGAAACGGCGGCCTGGCTTTCCCTCGTTTCCTATATCCGGCACCGCCTGACGGATTACGACAGCTTGCTGGATGAGGGCTATGACGTCGAGAGCGCCCGTTTCTTCGTGCTCGACGAGATGAATGCGATCCTCGAAGGCTGGGCCTCGCCAAGGCGGGTGCAGGGCGAGGAGGAGGCGGATTAGGGTCCGGACTCATTACATCCACCAGATGACGGCGGTGGCGAGAGCGATTGCGCATGTCGGTTCATGCCGGTCTCCCAGTAGATCCTCTTCTTAGACCAGTATTTTTCCAGTCGCATCCATGGCGTGCCCAGATAGCCTTCCAGAATGCCTGCCTCGCCAGAGGGTCTGTGGAGAGTATCTTTTCCATCCAAGCTTGCAATCCGGCGGGGAACCCCTATATTTATCTTATCGACTTTGGCCGAATAATCGGGCCGTTATGCCTTGGCATGCCAGGCGCACGTTCAGACACTCTCCCAAAACATCGACGAATTGAGCACGAGACCGCGCTGCTGCGCGACCCTTAGGCTCACGTGCACTCACGCATACTCAAGGATATTTCCATGAACACCGGCACCGTAAAATTCTACAATGATCAAAAAGGCTTCGGCTTCATCGCGCCGAGCAACGGCAGCAAGGACGTGTTCGTCCATGCCACCGCTCTTGAGCGCGCTGGCATCCGCGGCCTCGTCGAAGGCCAGAAGGTTGCCTTTGATACGGCAGAAGACCGCCGCTCGGGCAAGATCGCCGTCGACAACATCGAGATGGCATAAAGCCAGTCTCTTCGGTGCAGGTCTATCTGCATTGAGCCGTTGAGGCCGCTCCCCATGGGGAGCGGCTTTCTTGTTCGCAATCGTGGTGCTGCCTTTGCCAGTCCCACAGTGGAGAACCAGCATGCTTCATAAATACAAGATCCGACAGATGGTGCGCCTCGTACGTGCGCCGATATCCGACAGCCGCACCAGCGGCAGCGGCATCTACGAAGTGACCCGCCTCATGCCGGCCGACGAGACAGGTGAAGTCTCGTATCGGATCAGATCAGGTGCCACGGAGCGTGCCGTCCGAGAGAGCGAGATCCGAGCATGAGCGGCTTCCGGGACATAGGATTTGGCGATCGGCTGAGCACGGCCGAGAACGCCCGCAAGGCCATGCTGGAGCGTGTGCGGGCAAAGCCGGGGCCGGACGATCCGGCGATGGCCGAGCGTAGAGCGGCACGGCAGGCGGTCAGCACTGCCCGTGAGGCGCGGCTGGCCGAACGCGAGGCCAACAAGATCGCCGACCAGGCCCGCGAGGCGGCAGAACAGCAGGCGCGTGAGGCGGCCGAACATGAGCAACGCCTTGCTCAGGAAGCCAATGAGGCGACTGCCAAAGTCGAGGCCGTCGAGCGTCAGGTTACGCTGGAGGCTGAGCAAAAGGCTGCCCGCGATGCCCGCTATGCCGCCCGAAAGGCGCGCAAGTGAGCTAAAGCCGTAAAACGAGACGCCGGTTTGGTGGAAGAATACGCTCCGGGCTCGACAGGACCGCGAAGCTTCGGCACAACGGCAGACATGACACTCTCCATCCGCCGAGCCGAAGCGCGTGACGCCTCCTTGATCCTCGACTTCATCCGGGAGCTTGCCGCGTACGAGCGGCTGGCCCATGAGGTCGACGCGACCGAAAAAGACATCGCAGCGGCCCTTTTCGCGGAGCAGCCGCGCGTTTTCGCCGATATCGCGGAATGGGAGGGGAGGCCGGCGGGTTTCGCCCTGTGGTTCTACAATTTTTCCACCTTTCGGGGCCGTCACGGCATCTACCTGGAAGATCTTTTTATCCGGCCCGATTTTCGCTCCAAGGGAATCGGCAAGGCGCTCCTAAGGCACCTCGCGCGCCGTTGTGTCGCCGAAGGGCTTTCACGCCTCGAATGGTGGGTGCTCGACTGGAATGAGAACGCCTTGCGCTTCTACCGCTCTATCGGCGCGCTGCCGATGGATGAATGGACGGTTCAGCGCGTGACAGGCGATCACCTCACAAAGCTGGCACAGGAATCATGACCCTTCCCCTCATTCTCGTCGTCGCGGTGGCTGATAACGGCGTCATTGGGCGCGACAATCAGCTTCTGTGGCGTCTCAAGACTGATCTTCGTCGCTTCCGGGAGCTGACCTGGGGCAAGCCGATGATCATGGGGCGCAAGACGTTCGAATCCATCGGCAGGCCCTTGCCGGGCCGCGAGACGATTGTCCTGACCCGGGACCCGGCGTTTTCCGCGGAGGGCGTGAATGTCGCACGAACATGGGATGAGGCCGTCGCGCAGGGCGCGGCCTTGGCGGCGAAGATGGGCGCTGACGCCATCGTGGTGGCCGGGGGATCGGAGATCTATGCGCTCGGCCTGCCGCACGTTCAGAAAATATACCTGACCGAGGTTCATGCGGCGCCTGAGGGCGATGCGGTCTTCCCTGCCTATGACCGCTCACGCTTCCGGGAGGTCGGGCGCACCGATCATGCGAAGGGGGCGGACAATGAGCACGCGTTTACCTTCATTGACCTCGAACGACGCTCATGAGACCTGCTAAGGTTGACGAATGCTGCGACAATCCCCAATTCGCAGCCTTGACAGGCGTGTGAGGCAACACCCACAACCGACTCTTACCCAATCGGCTTAATCGGCCGGTCTTTTCAGAGTGAGGAAAGGCGACCTATGCCTTGGAGTAACCAAAGCGGCGGCGGAGGCCCCTGGGGCCAGCGTGGCGGATCAGGCGGCGGCAAGAGCCCATGGGGCTCTGGCGGCCCGCAGGGCAATGGAACGCCCCCTGATCTCGAGGACATTCTGCGCCGCGGCCAGGATCGCCTGAAGGACTTCATCCCCGGCGGCTCCATGGGCGGCAAGGGCGTCCTCATCCTGATTCTGGGTGTGATCGCCGTTTGGCTGCTGACCGGCTTCTACACGGTGCGACCGAATGAGGTCGGCATCAACATGATCTTCGGCAAGTACACCCATACGAGCGGCGAAGGTCTTCGCTACAATCTTCCCTATCCGATCGGCCGCGTGCTCAAGCCCAATGTGACCGAGCAGCAGCGTATCGAGATCGGCTATCGCTCCGTTGGAGGAGGTCAGGCCCGTTCGCGCGACATGCTCGAAGAAAGCCTGATGCTGACGGGCGACGAGAATATCGTCGATATCGATTACGATGTGGTCTGGCAGGTCAACGCTGCGCGGGCTCAGGATTTCGTGTTCAATCTCCAGAACCCGCAAGGCACCATCAAGTCGGTGGCCGAAAGCGCCATGCGCGAGGTCATCGGACGCCGCAACATCCAGGCCATTCTGACCACGGAGCAGGCGAGCGTCGTGCAGGAAGTGCGCCAGATCATGCAGCAGACCCTCGACTCTTACGGCGCGGGTGCATTGATCAACGTGGTGCAGCTTCAGGCTGTCCAGCCGCCGGCGGAAGTCCGGCAGGCGTTCGTTGACGTAAACGCCGCACAGCAGGACGCGGTGCGCGTGCAGAACGAGGCAGAAACTTTCGCAAGCCGCATTGTGCCGGAAGCGCGAGGCGACGCCGCCCGCACCGTGCAGCAGGCGGAGGGTTATCGCGAGCAGTCCGTGGCCGATGCGACGGGTCAGGCTGCCCGGTTCAAGTCGATCTATGAGGAATATCGCAAGGCGCCCGCCATCATCCGCGAGCGGATTTTCCTTGAGACGATGGAGCGCGTTCTCGGCGGTGTCGACAAGGTCATCATCGATCAGAAGGGGCAGGGGGTCGTGCCTTTCCTGCCTCTCAATGAACTACAGCGGCGGCAGCAGCAGCCTCAGGGCGGCGCGGCAGGTCAGCAAGGAGCCACGCGATGAACAATGCCACCCTTCGCACGGGCTTGCTGATCCTGGCCGGTCTTGCCGCGATCGCGCTGTTCAGCTCAGCCTTTATCGTCCGGCAGACCCAGTACGCCCTTGTGCTCCGCTTCGGCGCGGTGCAGTCCGAGATCCGCGACCCGGGCTTGCATTTCAAGGTGCCGCTGATCGACAACGTGACCTACTTCGACAAGTGGGTGCTCGATCTGGATCTGCCGGTCCAGACCGTGTTGTCAGCTGACCGACAGAACCTCGAGGTCGATGCTTTTACCCGCTATCGCATTATTGATCCGCTCAAGTTCTATCAGGCGGTCAACAGCATCGCTTTCGCCAATCAGCGTCTCACGAGCTTCACGAACTCGACGATGCGTAACGTGTTGGCCAACGCCTCCCGCGACGCGATCGTCAGGACGGAGCGCGGGCCTCTCATGACCCGCATTCAGGAAGAGGTGAACAAGCAGGCGCGCAGCCTCGGCATCGAGATGATCGATGTGCGTCTGACCCGCGTCGATCTGCCGGCCGCCAACAGCCAGGCTGTCTATCAGCGCATGCGCACCGAGCGCGAGCGAGAGGCCGCGGATCTGCGTGCCAACGGCCAGCAGCGGGCGCAGACCATCCGCGGGCGTGCGGAGCGCGACGCGACCGTCATCCGCGCCGATGCGAACCGTCAGGCTGAGGAATTGCGTGGTCAGGGCGATGCGGATAAAAACCGTATTCTGGCCGAGGCTTTCGGCCAGGACCCGGAATTCTTCGCCTTCTATCGGTCGATGCAGGCATATGAGGCGGGTCTCAAATCAGGAGATACGCGTCTCGTGTTGAGCCCGGATTCAGAATTCTTCCGCTATTTCAACGATGCATCCGGTCGACGGAACGGCGCGGGAGGCGGCTCCGCCTCTCCGGCCCGGCCCGCGCCCGCGCAATAAATCGTCCTTATGCTGGACCTTATCGCAGCCCTCGGCCTCGCTCTCGCGGTCGAGGGCATTTTGTTTGCCGCCTTCCCTGACGGCATGCGACGAGCCATGTACGAGGCAGCCCACAGCCCGAGCGATCGCATGCGACTTGTCGGCATCATTTCCGCCGTCGTCGGCTTGGGTGTGATCTGGCTGGTCCGGCAGTTTGGCTAGACCGCTAGCCCCGCTTCCGCCGCAATCGACGCTTGAATGACGGAACAGAACGACAATCTATCTTCATATTCTCCGAGAGAGGATTTTCGATGACCTACGCGATCAACGCGCCGACTCCTTACGGGTCGGTGCAGCCTCAACGCCCCTTGCGCCGGCTGGCCGCCTCCTGCTTCGCGGTTTTGACATTCGTCGCGACCGCGATGCCTCTGGCCGCCCAAGCGCGCTCCGCCCCGGAATCGTTCGCCGATCTGGCCGAGGAGGTGACGGGCGCGGTCGTCAACATCTCCGCTTCGACAACCGTCGAAGCCCGCAATCGGACCCTGCCTCAGCTGCCTCCGGGAACGCCCTTCGAGGATCTCTTCGAAGAATTCTTCAACCGTCGCGGCCAGGGTAATGGCCAAGGCAATGGCGGCGCGGACAACGCTCCCCGGCAGCGCCGGTCGAACTCCCTCGGCTCGGGCTTCGTGATCGATCCCTCGGGTATCGTGGTGACGAACAATCACGTCATTGGCGACGCCAACGACATCAGCGTCATTTTTTCTGACGGCACGCGCCTCAAGGCCGAGATCGTCGGCAAGGACACCAAGGTCGACTTGGCCGTGCTGAAGGTGAAGTCCGACAAGCCGTTGAAGGCGGTGAAGTTCGGCAATTCCGACACGCTGCGTCCCGGCGACTGGGTGCTGGCGATCGGCAATCCCTTTGGCCTCGGGGGCTCGGTCACCGCCGGTATTGTGTCGGCGCGCGGGCGCAACATCGACTCTGGCCCTTACGACAATTATCTCCAGACCGATGCGGCCATCAACAAGGGCAATTCCGGCGGTCCGCTGTTCAACATGAATGGCGAAGTCATCGGCATCAATACGGCCATTCTCTCGCCTACCGGCGGCTCTGTCGGCATCGGCTTCGCCGTGCCGGCTTCGACGGCTGTGCCCGTCATCGACCAGTTGCGTCAGTTCGGCGAAACCCGCCGTGGCTGGCTCGGCGTTCGCATCCAGAACGTGGATGATGCGACTGCGGAGGCCCTCAACCTCGGCTCCGCTCGCGGCGCGCTGATCGCCGGCATTGACGATAAGGGTCCGGCGAAGCCCGCCGGTCTTGAAGTCGGCGACGTGATCACCCGTTTTGACGGCAAGGACGTGAAGGATTCACGCGATCTGCCAAGGATCGTCGCCTCCACCCCGGTCGGCAAGGCGGTCGATGTGACCATCGTTCGCAAAGGCACGGAGCTGAAGAAGCAGGTCACGCTCGGTCGCTTGGAGGATGGCGAGAAGCAGGCCAATCTGCAGCAGCCCTCGACCGAAACGCCGACGGCGACCCGTCAGGCTTTGGGCCTCAACCTCTCCGGCATCACGGATGACCTGCGTCGCCGCTACAGCCTCAAGGATGACCTGAAGGGTGTCGTCATCACCCGCGTCGATCCGAACTCCTCCGCCGCCGACAAGCGGATCCAGGCGGGCGAGGTTATCGTCGAGGTCAATCAGGAAGCTGTTTCGAGCCCTGCCGACGTGACCAAGAAGATCGACGCGTTGAAGAGCCAGGGCCGGAAATCGGCGCTGCTTCTCGTCGCCAACCCACAAGGCGAAGTTCGCTTCGTGGCCCTGTCGATCGAGTAAGGCTGCGTAATCTCGATGGAAAAAGGCGGCTTCGAGCCGCCTTTTTTATTGGTGCGGCGCCCTGCAGTGGACATTCCGCCAAGGCCGAATTGAAAGCGACCTGATCGGGGGCCTTCATGAGCCTCGAAACTGAGCCTTATTCACCAACGATTTCTTCGGCCCGGTATCCCTGGGCGTAGAGAAGCGCCGACAGGTCCGCGTGGTCGATCCGTGCGTGGGCGGCAGCGGCAACCGCAGGCTTGGCGTGGAAGGCGACGCCGAGGCCCGCTTCGCCGAGCATGGCGAGATCGTTGGCGCCGTCGCCGACCGCCATGGTTTCGCTGGGCCGAAGCTGGAAGCGGTCACGCAACTCGATGAGGGTCGCGAGCTTGGCCTCGCGGCCCAGAATCGGCTCCGTCACTTCACCAGCGAGCTTTTCGCCCTCGACGATAAGGGTGTTCGAGCGGTGCTCGTGGAAGCCGATCCTGGCGGCGACGGGACCTGTGAACAGCGTGAATCCACCTGAGACGAGGCAGGTGTAGCTGCCATTGGCGCGCATCGTCTGGACCAGCGTCCGCCCGCCCGGCATCAGAGTGATGCGGCCCCCAAGAATCTCGTCCACCACGCCGACCGGCAGGTTTTTCAGAAGGGCGACCCGTTCGCGGAGCGCCGGCTCGAAGGCGATCTCACCGCGCATGGCGCGTTCCGTAATCTCGGACACCTCGGCCTTGAGCCCGACGAAATCCGCCAGTTCGTCGATGCATTCCTGGCCGATCATGGTGGAATCCATATCCGCCAGGAACAGGCGCTTGCGCCTGCCGTTCAACGGTTGGACGATGATGTCGATGGGCTCTGCGTGCAGTGCGGTCCGCAGCGTTGCCTCGACGGCCCGGGCATCGGCCGGAGCGGCGAGGATCAAGTCGGCCGCAATTCCACTTGCCAGAATGGAGCGTTCCGTCTCTTGTCCGAGCGCCTCGGCGGCCAACGCCACCGTCTTGTCAGTCAGGGCGGGGTTCGACGGGTTTGCGACGAGTGTCGCGACAAGAAGATTTTGGGGAGACGCCATCGTGAGGACCGTAAGGTGAGAGACGTTCGGATCGGCGCGGTTCTCATTGCAGGGCCGACTGCATCAGGCAAGTCCGCTTTGGGCATCAAACTGGCTCAGGCCTTGAGTGGCGTGGTGATCAACGCCGATTCCATGCAGGTCTACCGGGATTTGCGCGTCATCACCGCCCGCCCGACGATGGACGAGGAGGCGCAGGCCCCGCATCAGCTTTACGGGCATGTGGATGCGGCTATCAATTACTCGGTCGGGCGTTATGTCGCCGACGCTATCGAGGCTCTGCGTGATCTTGAAGGCGGGCAGGTGCCGATTTTCGTCGGTGGAACCGGTCTTTACTTCAAAGCACTGACGGAGGGGCTGTCCGACATGCCTGCCGTCCCCGACGAGGTGCGAGAGCAGATCCGCCGGGAGAGCGAGGGGCTGGAGACGCCGGAACTTCATCGTCTCCTCGTTGAGCGCGATCCGCGAACAGCGCAGACCTTACGGCCCTCCGACCGCCTGCGCATTCAGCGTGCTCTGGAGATATTCGCGGCGACCGGACAGCCCCTTGTCTCGTTCCACGGCTCCCGCCAGCCGGGTCCCTTGAACGACCTGTCTGTCATCAAGCTCTTCCTCGCGCCGGAGCGCGAGGAACTGCGCCGCCGCATCGATCAACGTTTCCTTGCCATGATGGAGCAGGGCGCGCTCAATGAGGTGGGTCAGCTCGGCGAGCGAAACCTCGATCCCATGCTTCCCGCCATGAGGGCCCACGGCGTGCCAGGGCTCCTCGCGCATTTGAGGGGCGAGATTTCCCTGGAGGAGGCGGTTGCACGCGGGCAGCGTGACACGCGCCGCTACGCCAAGCGCCAGTTCACCTGGTTTCGCCACCAATTGCCGGATTGGACCTGGGTCGAGCCGGAGCGGGGATATGACGCCGTGATGGCGAAGCTCAATGCCCGAAGCGGCCCGTGAATATCTGGTAAAATGAGATGAAAATCTCGAACACGATCAGGAGTACGATGATCAGTTCGAGCCTGAGCGAGCGTTCCGTGTCGATGAGGTCGGTCAAGGCCTGGGCCGTGTCACCGATCACCTCGAGCTTGCGGTGAAGCGAAGTGGCGCGTTCCTTCAATTCGTATTCGTCCTCGAGACGCGCATAGAGGCGCTCAAGATCGGGGCGGTCCCACAGGACGTCCGGCTTTTCCTCCACCGCGACGCGGCCGGATACCCGCTGACGGACGAGAAGGGCGTGGCCCACATGCTTGAGGATTTCGCGGCGTCCGCCGGGGCGGCGGCCCTGCTCGGCTAGATGCCGGGCGAACGGCTCCACCACGTCGAAGACCGCGGCTGCCTCGTGTTCGTCGCGGGAAAGCGCCACGCTTTTCGAGAGCGCGTCGGCGATTACGATCAGGCGCTCGGTAGAGAGTTGCCTGATATAGATGGGGCCGCCTGGCGGGATCTGGTCGTCCTTGTCAGGGGACAGTTCGATGATCGCCGTTTCTTCCTCATGGCGTGCGAATTCGCCGATGACGCGCTGGCCGAGGCCCCGGATAACCTCGTCCTCCTCAATGGGCGTCAGGCCAACGAGAACGGCAACGCCAAAGCGGAACAGGGCAACGAATCCTTCCTGGCCTGCCCGGAAGGCGAGAGGGGCCGAGGACAGTACGTCGCTGCGCTCAAGCCCGGCGATATCGAGGCGGTCGCCCAGCAAAAGGGCTCGGGCGGTAATACGCTGGCCTTGCATGAGAGCGCCGGTTGAAGATACGGTTTCGGGCATGACAAACTTTTCGAATTGGTCGTAGCAGCATAAGTGCTAGACTGTTTCCTGCCAAATTCGATCCCGCTTGACCGAATGAAACACATCGTTTAGCGTCTGCGCAACTTTTGAACTGAGAGTCGCATAAATGCGCAAGCTTATTCTCGTAGTACGAGCGCCATCGACGGAGCGGGATTGACCCCCGCAGGTCCGGCGATGGCGCACAGGCCCCCTCAGGGGCCTTTTTTATTGCCTAAATTCCTCCAACACCCCGAAAAAACAGACGCGACGGAGTGAGTGACATGAGCGAGACGATGACCGGCGCCGAAATGGTGATCCGTGCCCTGCAAGATCAGGGAGTCGAGCATATTTTCGGTTATCCGGGCGGCGCGGTCCTTCCGATCTACGACGCCCTGTTCCATCAGGATACGGTGCAGCACATCCTCGTTCGTCACGAGCAGGGTGCGGTGCACGCGGCCGAGGGTTATGCGCGCTCGTCCGGCAAGCCGGGCGTTGTGCTGGTGACGTCGGGGCCGGGCGCAACCAATGCGGTGACGGGTCTGGCGGATGCGATGATGGATTCGATCCCGCTCGTCTGCATCACGGGGCAGGTGCCGACGCATCTCATCGGCTCGGACGCGTTCCAGGAATGCGACACGGTCGGCATCACGCGCCACTGCACGAAGCACAATTATCTGGTCAAATCGATCGAAGACCTGCCGCGCATCCTGCACGAGGCGTTCTATGTCGCGTCGAACGGCCGGCCGGGCCCGGTGGTCATCGATCTGCCGAAGGACATCCAGTTCAAGACCGGCACCTACGTGCGCCCGACCAACAACCAGCACAAGACCTACCGCCCGATCGTCAAGGGCGACATGGACAAGATCCGCGCAGCCATCGAACTCATGGCGAAAGCGAAGCGTCCGGTTTTCTATACCGGTGGCGGTGTCATCAATTCCGGTCCGCATGCGTCGGCCTTGCTGCGCGAACTCGCGCAGCTCACCGGCTTTCCCGTCACCTCGACCCTGATGGGGCTTGGCGCGTATCCGGCCTCCGACCCGCAATTCCTCGGCATGGTCGGCATGCACGGCACCTACGAGTCGAACCTCGCGATGCATGAATGCGACGTGATGATCAATATCGGCGCGCGTTTTGACGATCGCATCACTGGGCGTCTCGATGCGTTCTCGCCTTACTCGAAGCGCATTCACGTGGACATCGACCCGTCCTCGATCAACAAGAACGTCAAGGTCGACATTCCGATCATCGGCGATTGCGCGCATGTGCTGGAAGACATGGTCCGCCTGTGGCGTCAGACCGCTCCGCAGGTCGACAAGGTCGCCCTCAAGGATTGGTGGAACAAGATCGAAGGCTGGCGCGCCCGCAACTGCCTCGCCTATCGGAACTCCACGGAGACCATCAAGCCGCAACACGCGGTCCAGCGGCTCTATGAACTCACCAAGGACCGCGAGACCTACGTCACCACCGAGGTCGGCCAGCACCAGATGTGGGCGGCGCAGTATTTCAAGTTCGAAAAGCCGAACCATTGGATGACCTCGGGCGGTCACGGAACCATGGGATATGGCCTGCCCGCCGCCGTCGGCGCGCAGCTCGCGCATCCGGACGCGCTCGTCATCGACATCGCGGGTGAGGCCTCGATCCAGATGATGCTGCAGGAAATGTCGACCGCGCTGCAGTACAACCTGCCGATCAAGGTGTTCATCCTGAACAACGAATACATGGGCATGGTGCGCCAGTGGCAGGAATTGCTCCATGGCGGGCGCTACTCGCACAGCTATTCAGAATCCCTGCCGGATTTCGTGAAGCTCGCGGAAGCCTATGGCGGAGTCGGCATCCGTTGCGACAATCCGGCAGAACTCGACGCCAAGATTTTGCAGATGATCAACGTCAACAAGCCGGTGATCTTCGACTGCATCGTTGACAAGGCCGAGAACTGCTTCCCGATGATCCCGTCGGGCAAGGCGCATAACGAGATGCTGCTCAACGACTATCTCGGCGAGGCGGGCACCGATATTGGCTCCGTCATCGACGAGAAGGGCAAGATGCTGGTGTGATGCAATAAACCCCTCTCCCGGATGGGAGAGGGGCCAAGCCTCGCGACTACGCATTCTCGAAACGCCGCTTGAACCTAGAATACGCCCGGAATTCACGAGCATGATCCAAATGAGCACCCATTATCCCGACGCAACCCGCATCGAACCCATCAACCGGCATACGCTCGCCGTCGTCGTCGACAACGAGCCGGGGGTCCTTGCCCGCATCGCGGGTCTGTTCTCGGGTCGCGGCTACAATATCGAGAGCCTCACAGTCACAGAGACGGAGCATGAGGCGCATATCTCGCGCATCACCATCGTGACGGCGGGCACCGACAGCATCATCGAGCAGATCAAGAACCATCTCGAGCGCCTCGTGCCGGTGCACCGGGTGGTCGATCTCACGCTCACCGGCGAAGCAGTCGAGCGCGAGATGTGCCTCGTGAAGGTGGTGGGCAAGGGCGACCATCGCGTGGAAGCCATGCGTCTTGCCTCGGCCTTCGGCGCGCGGACCCTTGATGCGACGCTCTCCTCTTTCGTCTACGAACTCACCGGTACGACGGACGAGGTCGAGCGTTTCATCAAGCTGATGACGGCGGTTGGCCTGGTCGAAGTCTCGCGCACCGGCGTCGCCGCCATGGCGCGCGGCGTGGATGGAATGTAATCACCCTCTGAAGTCGCTCACTTTCAAAAACTCTTCCTCGTCCGGCGTCGTCTCTCGTTCGAGAATGCCATTGCGATGGGGAAAGCGGCCGAAGCGGGCGACGATATCGTGGTGGTGGTGGGCGTATTTGACGGATTCCGGTTCACCGAGAGCCTCATTCAAGGTGACCGAGCGCTCCTGATGTCTCAGGTTCTCTGAGTGCATGAAGGGCAAATAGAAGAACTGGCGGAGTTCCGGCTCCGCCGTCATATCGTAGCCCTTCTCGATGGCCCTTTCGGCGGCGAGGAGGGCGGCGGGGTCGGTTTTGTAAACGTTGCGGGTTCCGCGGAACATGTTTCGCGGGAACTGGTCGAGAAGGAGAATGACGGCGAGTGCCCCATCGGGGGCGACTTCCCACTCGTTGAGATCGCCCCTTGCGGCGGCCTCAAAGGTGGGGAGGAAGTGGTCCCGGCAAGCCTGGTCGAAGGCATCGTCCTTCGAAAACCATTTGTCGGGTCCGGCTTCGCGCCAGAAGGCAAGAACTTCATCGGGAGTGGCAAGGCGCTGCATCGGCTTATCCAGTCATGCGGTCATGGGTCACGCCAAAACAATCTAGAGTGTCGGCGAGCCTTGTGAACTCTCGGTGCTCTGATCGTTCGTAGAAAAAGGGCTGGTCCCGCCCTGCGCTCCACGCAGAGAGGCTCCGCATTTTTCCTACAAACGATGACTTGCCAGCGCAGCTTTCATCGCTACAAGCGGCGCTGGAAAATACGAATGTTGCGCGGGCATCAGGTATGCGGGCGCGGCGGAAACGAAGGGCGGGGGCGAAAATCCCCTTAAATACAAGGACTTGAGGACCATGCGTGTCTATTACGATCGCGACGCGGATATCAACCTGATCAAGGGCAAGAAGGTCGCCATCGTCGGCTATGGCAGCCAGGGGCATGCCCACACCCTGAACCTGCGGGATTCCGGCGTGAAGGACATCGCCGTGGCGCTCCGCAAGGGCTCGCCTTCCGCCGCGAAGGCCGAGAAGGCAGGCATCAAGGTCATGGAAGTGGCCGAGGCCGCCAAGTGGGCCGACGTGGTCATGATGCTGACCCCCGACGAGCTGCAGGCCGACATCTACCGTGACGAGCTGCACGGCAACATGAAGCAGGGCGCGGCGCTTCTCTTCGCTCACGGCCTCAACGTCCACTTCAACCTCATCGAGCCCCGCAAGGACCTCGACGTACTGATGGTCGCCCCCAAGGGCCCCGGCCACACAGTGCGCTCGGAGTATCAGCGTGGCGGCGGCGTGCCGACGCTCATCGCGATCCACCAGGACGCCACGGGCAACGCCCATGACATCGCGCTCTCCTACGCCTCCGCCAATGGCGGCGGCCGCGCGGGCATCATCGAGACGACCTTCAAGGAAGAGTGCGAAACCGATCTCTTCGGTGAGCAGGTCGTGCTCTGCGGCGGTCTGGTCGAGCTCATCAAGGCGGGCTTCGAGACCCTCGTCGAGGCAGGCTACTCCCCCGAGATGGCCTATTTCGAGTGCCTCCACGAAGTGAAGCTGATCGTCGACCTCATCTACGAGGGTGGCATCGCCAACATGAACTACTCGATCTCGAACACCGCCGAGTACGGCGAGTATGTGACCGGCCCGCGCATCATCACCTCGGACACGAAGGCCGAGATGAAGCGCGTTCTCACCGACATCCAGACGGGCAAGTTCACCCGCGACTGGATGCTCGAGAACAAGGTCAACCAGACCTCGTTCAAGGCGGTCCGCGCCCGCAACGCCGCGCACCAGATCGAAGAGGTCGGTGGACGCCTTCGCGACATGATGCCGTGGATCAAGGAAAAGGCTCTCGTCGACAAGAGCCGGAACTGATCGCCCTATAGGCGACAAGGAAAAGGGGCGGATCATCCGCCCCTTTTTTGCTTTCGCGCTGCGTGAACCGAGCGGCCTTAAAGCCCGTACCGAACCAGCATGACGACAGCCCCAAGCACACACAGGGCCGAGGCGAGCCGCTCGAAGCGGGGCTTGCAGAATTTGAAGATGCCCCAGCAGATCAGCAGGGCGAGCGCGAGCCTCCAAAGGCCCTGAGCCAGATAACCGATGCCCGCCATGCCCGGTGCCGACCCGCCCGATGTCCAACTCTCCGCCATCCAGATGGCGGAATAGACGATGCCGGCGATCCACCAACCGTAGTGACGCCAGGAATCCGGGAGGCCGGCCAAGCCGACGCCAGATTCCGGATCCATCGCCTGCCTGGCATAGTCGTCGTCATACCAATCGTTCGAATTGTGAGAACTTTGTCTCATAATGCTGCTTCTGAAATGCTACAAAGTTATTTCATAACATTGTCCGCAGCCTTTGCCTCCCACGCGAATAGAGGGGGAGAGTAAAAAAGTCCAAGATGGACGCTAGGGAATCCGAAGTATTGCTCTTGGGAACCTTCCTGCTCCGGTAGCCTTCCTGCGAGGGACGCGTCAGCTTGAGATTACCAAAGCAGGTATTTCGCCAAGCCCGCGCCGGGCGCGAGGATCGCGAAGGCCCAGACCGAGGCGGAGGCGAAGTTGGCCGCCTGGAACAGGATGCCCGGCATCAGGAATATCCCCGCGATCAAGCCGACCACGGCACGCGTGGGGCCGAAGAAGCGCCCGAAAAATACGGCCCAGGGGCCAAAGCGATGGAAAAAATCTTCACCCCGCACAGTCAGGTGCGGGTGCTTGGACAGAGGCCAGACGTGATAGGCGGACGTCTTGAAGTGGCGTCCGACCTCAAAGGACACCCAGTTGCCGATGACGGCGCCAGCGGCGGCCCCCAGCCACGCCGACCAGAAAGGAATTTCGGCCGCCGCGAGTACGAAGCCAATTGCCACGAGAATGGTCAGCGTCGGCAAAACGAGCGAGATGAAGGCGAGCGATTCGCCAAATGTCAGGAGCCCGAGGATGAAGGGTGCGTAGACCTCGTGATCGCGTACGAATTCAACGATCGTGGCTTTGATGCTCGCGAAATCCACAGGGATGCTCCAAGTTTGGCCCCTCCAGCGAGGGAGGTTTATTGGCTAACGGAAGAGAGTATTCATTCTTACTGATGAATCCGATCACATTCCGCAATTTGATGCACGGCCGCCAACGCGCTAACCGAAATCGTTCAGCGAGGCTCTGGCTATGAATGTTCTCTCGATTCAATCCCATGTCGCCTTTGGTCACGTCGGCAATGCCTCAGCGGTGTTTCCGATGCAACGCCTTGGTGTCGAGGTGTGGCCGATCCACACGGTGCAGTTTTCCAACCATACCGGCTACGGCTCGTGGAAAGGTCGTGTCTTCGATGGGCCCGCCATCGAAGAACTGCTCGACGGGATCGCCGACCGGGGTGTGCTCGAGCGCTGCAATGGCGTGCTCTCCGGCTATATGGGCTCGGCCGACATCGGTAATGCGATCGTGTCCGCCGTGAAGCGCGTGCGGGCGCTCAACCCGGATGTGCTCTATTGCTGCGATCCGGTGATCGGCGATGTGGGGCGCGGGGTGTTCGTTCGCCCCGGCATCCCCGAGTTCATGCGCGATCAGGCGGTACCCGCCGCCGACATCGTGACGCCGAACCAGTTCGAGCTCGACTATCTTTCGGGTCACGCTACAGAGACCTTAAACGAGGTGAAGCGGGCGGTTGGCGCGGTGCAGGCGCTTGGGCCCAAGGCCGTGCTGGTTACCTCCGTCGAGACCCGAGAAACGCCGTCCGACGCGCTGGATCTGATCGCAGGCGAGGGTGGCCGCTTCTGGCGGGTTCGGACACCGAAGCTGGCAGTGTCGGTGAACGGTGCGGGCGATGCGATTGCGGCCTTGTTTTTCGTCCATTATGCCCGTTCGCGATCCGTGGCGACCGCCCTTGCGGAGGCTTCGGCTTCGGTCTACGGCCTGTTGAAGCGTACCGAGGAGGCGGGATCCCGCGAGATCCTGACCATCGCGGCGCAGGACGAATTCGTCTCGCCCACCCATCGCTTCCAAGCCGAAGAGGTTTGATGCCCATGTCCCGCCGTTTCGTGACCCTCGACGTCTTCACCGGCCAACGATTCACCGGAAACCCGCTGGCCGTCGTTCTGGATTCGGCGGGGCTCGATACGGATGGCATGCAGACCATCGCCAAGGAGTTCAACCTCTCCGAAACGGTGTTTGTCGAGCCCCCAACCGACCCGCACCACCGGGCTGACATCCGCATCTTCACCCCGGCGCGGGAATTGCCTTTCGCGGGCCACCCGACGGTGGGAACGGCCGTGCTTCTCGCGCTGCTCGACCAGAAGGGCGAGAAGGGAGCGGTCGCATTCGGTCTCAAGGAAAAGGTCGGCATCGTCCCCTGCGCCGTCGAAGTCGAGAGTGATGTGAAGGGCAGGGCACGCTTCCGGTTGCCGCGCTTGCCCTCGACCTGGGGAGAGGGCAAGGAAGCCAGCGATTGCGCTTGGGCCTTGGGGCTCGATCCGACGGAAATCGGCTTTGAACGTCACATTCCGAGCCGCCATTCGGCGGGCGTCGCTTACGATTTGATCCCCGTGGCCTCGCTCGATGCGCTGGCGCGCTCCAGGCCGCAGGGGGAAGCCTTCGAGAAGGTGTTCAGCGACAGCGATCACCCGGCGGCCTATGTCTATACCCGCGTTCCGGGCGCGACCGGCCACCGCTTCCGGGCGCGGATGTTCGGCTTCGGACTCGGAGTCGCGGAAGACCCCGCAACAGGGTCGGCGGCGGCCGCCTTTGCAGGCGCGCTCATGCAATGCGAGCCCCTCGGCGACGGCGAGCATAACATCGTCATTGAACAGGGCGTCGAAATGGGCCGTCCGAGCGAGATCGCCCTGCAAATGGTGATCGAGCATGGCGCGCTCGTTTCAGCGGAAATTGGCGGCCATGCGGTCATGGTCAGCCGTGGAGAGCTTCTCGGATGAACCAGGCAGTTCGCATGACCCAGACTGTCACGATCACCCGCGTGGCCGAGGTGAAGGCCCGGTTCACGCCGTGGGATTGGCCGTGGGCCGAGCAGAACCAGGACAAGATCGAAGCGAACTGGCAGCGCCGCCTCGTCAAGACACCGAAGATGTTCAACGGACGCGTCCTGCTGCTGCGGGACATCGAAGTGACGCCGGAGCTGTGTCGCAACACCTATTTCGAGGTCGACTACGCCGACATGATCGGGTGGATGGATCTGGGCCACCCCGATCCCGGCGTCGCCAATGGCTTCGCCATGGGTGCGTTACGGGGGGCGGATGGCGCGTTCATCTGCGGAGTCATGAGCGGAGATACGGCCAATGGCGGCCGGGTCTATTTCCCCGCCGGGACGCCAGACCGGGCGGATATGCAGCCGGACGGCTCTGTCGATCTGGCGACCAGCCTGACCCGTGAACTATTCGAGGAAACCGGCCTGTCGGAGGCCGACTATCACGTCGAGGACGAATGGATCGTCGTGCAGCGCTGGCCCGCCGTCGCCCTGATGCGCATGGTCACGCTTCCGGTTTCTGCGGAGGAGGGGGCGAAGCGTATCCGCGCCACCATCGCCGCGCAGGACGATCCCGAATTGTCGGACGTGCGGATCGTTCGCGGAGTAGAAGATATCGACCCGAAAACGATGCCGTTGTTCCTGCAATCCTTCTTCCGCTGGAGTTTCGATCAGCGGTAGCCGTAGCGGCTCTTGGTGGCGTTGATCATGCGCACGGAATCCGCTTCGCGCCCGCTGGCGCAGGCTGACTCAGCCTGGGCGATTTCCTTGTCGACCCGTACATAGACCGATTGATTGACGTGGCCCATGCGCAGATCGTTGTCCATGACCGCGCGATAGCGGGCCGCCTCGCCCCGGCAGCCGGTTCCCTCAGGCATGCGGAAGCTTGCCGGCGTGATGTTCGTGATCACCACGGCATTGGACGTGGTCTGGTTGCAGGCGGCGAGGGGAAGGGCCACGGCGCCGAGCAGCCATGCGGAAACGGATAAGGTCCTCATCAGAATGTCTCCCCTTCAATGAGTGCCCATTCGGGCTTCGCACTCAACTAGGGTGGGGGGACAGCGTGGCAATTCATTCGGGTACACAGCCAAGCCTGCCGGGTGAGAAAGGTTCTGTCGCAAGGGCAAGTTTTGGCTTTGCGGATGTTTCATTCTCTTGCCATCGAACCGAAGCACCTTTACAAACACGTCCGTCGATCGTGGCATGGTCCGCGATGTTCAGGAGGAATGGGAAGCGATGTTCATCGGCTCCCCCAGCGCATTGACGACCTCGTCCGCTTCCGCGGCCGGTCGCGCGCGCCTCCTTGGCCTCCTTCTCCTTAGTCGCCCCTGAGGGTCGGCTGGGCGTTGTCGCCTGGGCTCTCAGGGGTTCGCGAACAGGAACCAACCTTGAGCGGGACCAACCTTTGCATTTGGATCGCTCGCCCCGAGAAGGACTAACCGAATGACCGTTTCTTCCGCCGCCGGCTCTTCCAAAGACCGCGTCTTGATCTTCGACACCACCTTGCGCGACGGGGAGCAATGCCCCGGCGCGACGATGACCCTGGAAGAGAAGCTCGAAGTGGCCGAGCTGCTCGACACCATGGGCGTCGACATCATCGAGGCGGGTTTCCCGATTGCCTCCAACGGCGATTTCGAAGCCGTCTCGCTGATCGCCAAGCAGGTGAAAAGAGCGACCATCGCCGGTCTCGCCCGTGCCATCTCGGCCGACATCGCTCGGGCCGGTGAGGCGGTTCGCCATGCCGTGCGGCCGCGGATCCACACCTTCGTCTCCACCTCGCCGATCCATCTGGCGCACCAGATGCGCAAGACCGAGGACGAGGTGCTGGAGATCATCACCAGGACGGTCGGCCAGGCCCGTAACCTCGTCGAGGATGTGGAATGGTCCGCCATGGACGCCACGCGCACCCCGATTGAATATCTTTGCCGCTGCGTTGACGCCGCCATCAAAGCGGGGGCGACCACGATCAACCTGCCCGACACGGTGGGCTATGCGACGCCGGACGAATACCGCGCCATGTTCCGCGCGGTTCGCGAGCGCGTGCCGAACGCGGACAAGGCGATCTTCTCCGCCCATTGCCACAACGACCTCGGCCTCGCTGTAGCGAACTCGCTCGCGGCTTTGGAAGGCGGTGCGCGGCAGATCGAGTGCACCCTCAACGGCATCGGCGAGCGCGCGGGCAACGCGGCTCTCGAAGAGGTCGTGATGGCGATCAAGACCCGCGGCGACGTGCTGCCCTACGAGACCGGCATCGAGACCACGATGCTGACGCGCGCGTCGAAGCTGGCGTCGGCGGCGACCTCGTTCCCGGTGCAGTACAACAAGGCCATCGTGGGTCGGAACGCTTTCGCGCATGAAAGCGGAATCCACCAGGACGGCATGCTGAAGAATGCGCAGACCTATGAAATCATGACGCCGGAGAGCGTCGGTGTCTCCAAGACCAACCTGGTCATGGGCAAGCATTCTGGCCGCGCCGCCTTCCGCAACAAGCTGGACGAGTTGGGCTACAAGCTCTCGGACAATCAGTTCCAGGATGCGTTCGAGCGTTTCAAGGATCTCGCTGACCGCAAGAAGCACGTCTACGACGAGGATATCGAGGCGCTGGTCGATCAGAACATCGCCATGGCCCATGACCGCATCAAGCTGGTTTCGCTCTCCATCGTCGCGGGCACACGCGGGCCGCAGCGCGCCACCATGAAGCTCCAGGTCGATGGCAAGGTCATCACCGAGGAGCAGGAGGGCAACGGCCCCGTGGACGCCACCTTCAACGCCATCAAGGCGCTGGTGCCGCACGAGGCCGTGTTGGAGCTCTATCAGGTCCACGCGGTCACCGAGGGAACGGACGCCCAGGCCGAAGTCTCGGTTCGGCTGTCCGCCGACGACCGCAGCGTGACCTCCCGCGCGGCAGACCCGGATACGCTCGTCGCATCCGCACAGGCCTATCTCGGTGCGCTCAACAAGCTCATGAGCCGAGGCGCGCGCCTGCACGCTCAGCACGCGGCGGAGTAGCCGCAGCCACTCAACGTCGTGCCCGGCCTTGTGCCGGGCATTCATGTGTTGAACACATCCCTCGTTGTCATTCCGGGGCGCGCCTTTAGCGCGAGCCCGGAACCCATAAACGCTGACGCTTCAGGAGCGGGCGCAGAGATTCTTACTCTGCACCGTCTTCTTGAACCTCAGCGGCTATGGGTTCCGGGCTCCGCTTTTCGCGGCCCCGGAATGACAGTGGGGTACTGCGTTCCAGAAGTCTTTCACGGCTGCGCTACCCATGGTCCGGCACCGGGATCGGCCCCATCGGCTTGATGCTCGACAACACGAAGCTTGAGCGCACATCCGCCACGCCGGGCAGGGTGAGCAACTGGTTCATGGTGAATTCGCCGAAGCTTTCGATGTCTTTGGCGACGGCGTGGACGATCAGGTCCACCTCGCCGGCGAGCGCGTGGCAGGCGATCACTTCCTCATAGCCCTTCAGACGTTCCACAAGCCGCGTGCGCCAGCCGGGCTCCGATTGCTCGAGCTTGATGAACACGAAGGCCTCCACCTCGAAGCCGAGCGCCTTGCGGTTCACCACTGCGCGGTAGCCTTCGATGATTCCGTCATCTTCGAGCGCCTTGAGCCGCCTCAGGCAGGGCGAGGCGGCAAGCCCGACCTTCTCGGACAAGGCCGAATTGGTGATGCGCCCATCGTTCTGAAGAACGCGCAGGATACGGCGGTCGGAGGGGGAGAGGGGACGCTTCATCGGTTCCTCACGGCAGAAGGTCATTTTCTGACCTTCCTGACCTTAATCCGGTTTCAGTCCGGCGAACAATGACCCGGACGGGATGATATTATGCCGTGACCAACGGAGGAGACGCCCCATGAACAGCGCCACCGGTAGCGACGATCCGCGTGATTATCTCGTCGAGCAAGGCTTCGAGAACTACACCAACGCCGATCACGCCACATGGCGTATTCTGGCGAAGCGTCAGCGGGAGATCCTGAAGGGCCGCATCGCGGATCAGTTCCTGGAGGGGTTGGACAGGCTCGGGATCGGCGAAGCGGGCATTCCCGATTTCCGGGTCATGAACCAGCGCCTCGAGGCCGCGACGGGCTGGGAGGTGGTGGCTGTGCCGGGGTTGATTCCCGATCTCGCGTTTTTCCGGCTCCTGGCCGACCGGAAATTCCCGGCGGGTTTCTGGATCCGCAAGCCGGAGCAGATCGACTACATCGAGGAGCCGGACATCTTCCACGACGTGTTCGGCCATGTGCCGCTGATCATGCAGCCGATTTATGCCGACTATCTCGAAGCCTATGGCAAGGCTGGCCTCGTCGCCGCCGAACACGGAGCTCTGAAGCGCCTTGCGAGGCTCTACTGGTACACGGTGGAGTTCGGCCTCGCCCAGACGCCGGAGGGTTTGCGCATTGTCGGCGCGGGCATCGCCTCGTCGCCCTCGGAGACGGTATTTTCGCTGGAGAGCCCATCGCCAAACCGTGTCGGGTTCGATCTCGCCCGCGTCATGCGTACGCTCTATCGGATCGACGATTTCCAGGAGACCTATTTCGTCCTGGATGGAATCGAAGCTTGGCCGAGTCTTGACCTCGATCGGCTGATTCCACTCTGGAAGGAGTTGGAGGCAAAAGAAGACATCAAGCCCGGCGATTTGCAGCCGGACGACCGCATCATTTCTCGCGGAGACGGCACTTATCATCGCGCAAAATCGAAATCTGCAGCGTGAGGCGAAAAACCTCTCTGAATGGGGTAGACAGGGGCCGGGCGGTTTGTTACACGCACGGCCTCTTCAGCGAATATCTCGCTGCGGAAAATCGCTTCGGCGACGGGTGATTAGCTCAGTTGGTAGAGCAGCTGACTCTTAATCAGCGGGTCGTAGGTTCGAGCCCTACATCACCCACCATTTCCTCCAAGAAATGTAATCGAATTCCCGGTGTGTCACTCCGACACGCCGCCGCGAATTCGCGTTCGACGGAGCGTTGCTTCTCTCCGCAATTCAAATCCTCCGACATCGATAGCTCCGACAGCGCGGACCTCTGGTCCAAGGCAATGGGGAACCGAACGCTCAGCATCCGGAATGCCGCGTAGCGCGTCCGCCCTCAACGACTGATGATTTGCACGCGCGTTTCCGGAGCGAAGTTGGTTTTTTAAGGTTTTGACGCTACGGAATGTCGTGGCGTTTGATTTAAAACGTGAAATTGTTCTACTAAGGCTTCACCTGGCATTGCACGCAGGTGTTGAGCAATACTGTTTCCGTGGTCCTGACCAATAGGCCCCTCATGCAGCATTCCAATAACGATGCCATTGGCGCTCGGCGGAGCGGCGATCATGATGATGATGACGCTGAGATGTTCGATCTGGCGCCTGTCTCGCTTTGGCTTGAAGACTACAGCGGCGTGAAGAATCTTTTCGCCGAGTGGCGCGAGGCCGGCGTGACGTCGCTGCGGGATTTTCTGAGCGAGGATCCGGCGCGGGTTCAAGCCTGTTCGGACCGGATCCGCGTCATCAAGGTCAACCAGCGGACGCTCTCGCTTTTCGAGGCCGAGGACCTGTCGCATCTGGTCGAAAACCTCGGACGCATCTTTCGCAATGACATGCTCAAGACCCACATCAACGAGCTGGTGCAGCTTTGGGATGGGAAGACGGAGTTCTTCAGCAATACGGTGAACTATACCCTCTCGGGCCAACGGCTCGACATCCAGCTCAAGGGCAGTGTCCTGCCGGGATACGAGGATGGGTGGGAGCGCGTTCTGGTCGCCGTCGAGGACGTGACCGATCGGGAGACGGCACAGCGCAAGCTCGCAGTTAGCGATGAATACGCGCGCGGATTGTTCGAGCACTCTCCGGTTTCGCTTTGGGTGGAGGATTTCAGCAGCGTCAAGCGATTGCTGGACGAAGTGCGCGCGAGAGGCATCATGGATTTCCGCGTCTTTACCGACGTGCATCCCGAATTCGTCGAGCGCTGCATGAGCGAGATCCGCGTGATCGACGTCAATCGGCAGACGCTCGACCTATTCGGCGCTCCCGACAAACCGACGTTATTGCGCCGACTCGGTGACGTCTTCCGCGATGATATGCAGGAGCCCTTCCGGGAGCAGTTGATCGACCTTTGGCAGGGAAAGATTTTCCAGCAGCGGGAGGTGGTCAATTATTCGCTCGACGGGAGTGAACTCTATCTCCACATGCAGTTCTCCGTGCTGCCGGGGTACGAGCGCGATTGGTCGTTGGTGCAGGTGGGATTAACCGATATTACGGCTCGCAAGAGGGCTGAGGCCTATCTGGAATATCTCGGCAAGCATGATGTCCTCACCAAGCTTTATAACCGCTCCTTCTATGCCGACGAGCTGAACCGCCTGGAGCGTAAAGGCCCTTCGCCTGTGACGATCATCATCGTCGATCTCAATGGTCTGAAAGCGGCCAATGACCAATTGGGACATGCCGCCGGTGATGCCTTGCTGCGCCGGGCCGGTGAAGTTCTGAACGGCGCTGTCGAAAGGCCGTGCTGCGCGGCGCGCATCGGCGGCGACGAGTTCGCCGTGCTCTTGCCCGGGACTGACGAGCGGGAAGGCGCGGCGATGATGGACAGCATCGAGAAACTGGTGGAGATCAATAACCAGTTTTACTCCGGCCTCACGCTTAGTTTCGCGATGGGCGCGGCGACCAGTCGAGCGGGAGAGCGCCTCGAGGCCGTGGTCAAAAGAGCCGACATGCGAATGTACGCGGCAAAGCGCGCTTATTATGAAGCGACGCAAGACCGGCGCTTGGCGACAACCTGAGGGCTGAAAATAATCAGGCCCGAGGATTGGGGCCTCGGGCCTTCTTGGCAAATCCATGGACGCCGCCGCTTGGATGCCATGCGACGGGCGGTTTCGCGATTCTAACTGTCCTTGACTGTCGGCTCTTCCTTGCGAGGACGGGGTGCCTCTGTCAGTTCGGCCGATCCCGTCGCATAAACCCAGCTGATGCCGGTCCGATCCTGGGGGATGAGGTAAACATGCCCCTCGGTGATCTTTTCGACGATACAGGGATAGGCCCTTCGATCTCCCGGGGGGCGGAAGACTACCGTCGCCCCGACCTCGATCTGATCGCTCGGTGGAAGGTTGGGGGTGGAAGCGACCTCATTCAGTTCATGAACTCGTGGATCCAACGCCGGCGCGCCATAGGGGCGATTTTTTTCGGCTCGATAACGATCCAACGCCGCGATAGCTGCGCGGGCTCGATCCCGATAGCGCTCATGCACCACCCGCAGAACGGGCCCCCCCTGTTCCCGACCGGGGTACCAGGCCGTGCCCCCTAATTTCGCAAGCTCTTCCGCAACGATTTCGACTTCAGTCTCGTCCATGCGGCTCGTTTCCTCCACCATCGACGCCAAACGCCTCCGTAGTGATGTGGCGTTCCTGGAAAATGGAACCGCCGTAACGGCGGCGGGATACGCGAATCAACGGAGTCATCTCAGATAACAAAATATTCTCAAAAAAAAGCCTCTCCCAATGATATAGACCGTGGACCGGTTCGCGCAACACTTGCATGGTGACATTTGAGTGAGGATGATCGAGTTGGCCTTTTTCATTCAATGCAATGAGAGAAGGACGAATATTCGAAGCTCTCTATCGAATATTACTTCATATCATCTTGTATTGGAAATGATATTTTCTCGGCAGTTTATCGAGTCGCGATGTTCGGGTAAGTTACCGCGAAATCTAGCCGGCTGGCGCCGTGCTCCTGCGGAAGAACGGGGAATTTCATGAGCATGTCACCCGGGCAACGCCTTCGGGACGCGGCGATTCCTCTGGTTTGCGCGCTCCTGGCCGCGCTGCTCGTCGCATTCCAGTTTCTCGCTACTCCACCGGCACTCGGCAATCTTCGGCTTCTCGCTCCCGCTGAGACGTCGAGCCCACGCGCGACGCTCGAAGGGTTTCGGGCCAATGCCGGGCAAGCCTCAGTGCTTCTGATGGAGGCGTACCGTCAGAACCGCACCGAGCCGGGCTTCTTCTGGAGTCCGGCCGTGAAGGAGAAGGTAAGGGACGCGGAGACCCTGCTTGCGAAGGCATCCCGCGCGCTCGACTTGCGTGACGTCCCGCCGGTCGAACTGGAACATCGCCGTCTTGAGGCAACCCTCCTGCTTAAGGAGATCCTGGACCGCCTGCCGCTGCCCGAGGCCGGGACAATCCCGGGCGATAGGGAAATCGAGCCGCTACAGCCTCTGCCGGGTTGGAGTGTGCCCGGAACGGAGATCCGGATCTCCCGCATTTCGGAGGGTCCGCGCGCGGGGGAATATCTGTTCTCGGGCGAAACCGTCCGACGGCTCGATGATTTCTACAGGCTGATCCGCGACCAGTCCGACACGAATGACGCGACCGAGGACTTCTACGACTTCTTCAGCCAGTCCCCGGGCCATCTGCTGCCGCCGAAATGGTATGGCCTTGTCGAAGCCCTGCCAGCACCTCTGAGGACGGAAATCCATGGGCAGGCGGTGTGGCAATGGATCGGCTTCGCTCTGCTTCTCACGGTTGTCGGCGCGGCGGTCTTCGGAGTTCGCCAACTGACCCTGGCACGCGAGCGGCGCCACGGCTCGGCGACATCGTTGACGGCGAATGTAGTCGTGCCGGGGACGGTCGCGGTCGCTGCGTTGCTCGTGGTGTACGTGGCCGACTATCAGATCAATCTCACCGGCCGCGTGAATGACTTCGTCCAACAGGCAGCCGAAATCGTAGCCTATATCGCCGCCATATGGGGCGTTTTGAAATTCTCGAATGCGCTCGCCGGTAGGCTGAATTTTTCCAAATCCGAGAGCATCGATGCTCACCTCGCGCGGGCTGCGGTGCGTATCGCCGGCATCGTGGCCGCGCTCGGCCTTCTGGTCTACGGCGCCTCCTATCTCGGCATACCGATCGCCGGTCTCCTCGCCGGTCTCGGTGTCGGCGGTCTTGCCGTGGCGTTGGCGGCGAAACCGACGCTTGAGAACTTCATCGGTGGACTGATCCTCTACGCGGACCGGCCGGTCCGGGTCGGGGATCTGTGCCGGTTCGGTAACCTCGAAGGCCGCGTGCAGGAGATCGGCATCCGATCGACCCGCATCCGAGGGCTCGACCGGTCGCTGATCACGATTCCGAATGCGACCTTCGTGAATATGAACATCATCAACCTGACCAATCGCGACCGGATGCCCTATGACCGGACCGTCGCACTTCAGGCTGGCGACAGCGCCGCGATCCGGCTTGAGACGGAGGCACTGGCCGCCCTTGTGGCCGGGCATCCGAAGATCGAACCGGGCACCGTGCAGGTTCGGCTACGCGAAGGCCACGAGGAGAAGCCGAAGGCGGAAATCCGCGGCCTCATTCTGACGTCGAATTGGGACGAGTTCCTGAAGATTCAGCAGGAGATAGATCTCTTGCTGCGTGACACGGCGTTGGCCGCCAACAAGGCCGACACTTCTGGCGCCGGCAACATCTACCCGTTGAAGGAAGTGGGAGTGGGCGACGAGGCGAGAGCATCGAGCCTCGCGTGAGCAAAGGCCCGATGCGTTATTCGATCTCGATGATCTCGGCCTCGCCCTGGGCGATGCGCACGGTATCGCCAACCTCTTTACCCATGAGAGCCTGCGCCAACGGGGAGACATAGGAGATGCTGCCGCGCGCCGGTTCCGCCTCATCCTCCCCAACGATCCGATAGGTCTGCCTGCGCCCGTCATCTCGCTCGAAGGTCACTCGCGATCCGAAGCGCACATGCGAGGTGTCCATGGGAGGTGGGACGACCTCCGCGGTGGACTTGCGATGCGACCAGTAGCGCAGGTCCCGCGAGACCCGGGCGATTTCGGCTCGATCCGCCGTCTTTTGCGCCTCGGCAAGCCTCTGTCGCAAGGCCTCGACATCCTCGTCGATCCGCGTGAGGCCTTCCGGTGTTACCAGATTGGCGTGCGGGCTGATCGGCCGGTCGGGGAGGTCCTCATAGGCCTCACCGCCTTCGGCCTCACGAACAAAGGCACGACTCATCGGGCATCCCTCCAAGCTTTGAAGGACCAACGATCCGACGCGGGCTTGGTTCGATCAAGACTGCTTGCCCTGCCGCAATCGTCCTACGATCCCACCGGGAAAGGCATAGACGCTGATGACGAACAGCGCGCCGAGCCAGAGGAGCCAGCGATCCGGGTGGACGAGGTTCGGAAGGAGCGGAATGCCCGCCAACGCCTTGCTGCCCGCGTCCATCAGAACCTGAAGATAGCTCTGAGCCAGGACAAAGAGCGCTGCGCCGATGATCGCGCCATACATGGTTCCCATGCCACCGATCACGACCATGAGCAGGATGTCGATCATGATCGCAAACGACAGCGTCGTGTCCGGACCGTTATAGCGCAGCCACAGGGCGAGCAGGCCCCCTGCGATGGTGGCGGCGAGCGCCGAGATGACCGAGGCGGCGGTGCGATAGGCCACGACGCGGTATCCGAGGGCCTCGGCGCGAAACTCATTCTCGCGGATTGCCTGCAACACGCGCCCGAAGGGGGAGTTCACGATGCGCAGCAGGAGGAGGAACACGCCGACCGTCACGAAGAACACGAGGTAATAGGCGACGATGCGCCCGTTGATCATGACGCCGAAAACCGGCTCCGAGAAGACGCGAAAGGCAGGACGCAAGGCATAGGGCAGTTGGAAGGACAGCCCGTCCTCGCCCCCCGTGATGCCGGACATCTGGGAGGCCAGGACCGCCATGGCGGAAGCGACGGCAAGGGTGATCATTGAAAAGAAGATCGCCCGCACGCGCAGCGACAACAGGCCGATGGCGATGGCAAGCACCGCCGAGAGCGCCAGCGCCGCGATAAGACCGATGGCGACGGAGCTCCAATCCGGCCCTAGCTTTTCGAGACCAATGGCGATGCCGTAGCCGCCGATGCCGAAGAACATGGTGTGGGCGAACGAGACGATGCCCGAATATCCGAGCAGCAGGTCGTAGCTCGCGACCAGCACGATGAAGACGCAGATCTTCGCCGCCGTGCTCAGAGGTTGACTGCCCGAGAAGAGGAGGGGCGTCAGCGCCAGTGTGAGCACGATGGCGATGAGGATGAAGGATAGCGCCCGTGAGCGCGGCAGGTCCGAGGAAAGAGCCCGGCTAAGGAAGCCAGCGCGGCTCCGGCTTTCATCAAAGGGGGCAGGAATAACGGAGGTCGCGGTCATCGGCGTGCTACCGGAAAGAGGCCCTGCGGACGCCAGGTCAGCACGAGAGCCATCACGAGGATGTTGGAGATCAGCGCTAGTTTGGGCGCGAGGAAGCCGACGTAGTTCGCCACGAGAGCGACGAGGATGGAGCCGACGAAGCATCCGCCGACCGAGCCGAGACCGCCGACGATGATGACGATGAACACGAGGACCATCACCTCCATGCCCATGCCGGCGGTGAGCGTCTGGCGATAGAAGGCCCACATGACGCCACCGAGGCCGGCGAGCGCCGAGCCCGCCACGAACACGCTGACGAACAGGCGGCGGATGCGATAGCCGAGCGCCTCGACCATTTCCGGGTTCTCGACGCCCGCGCGGATCAGGAGGCCGATGCGGGTGCGGTTCAGGAGGAGCTGCATGCCGATGAAGACGACGAGGCCGACCCCGACGGCGACGACGCGGTAACGCTCCATCACGATGTCGCCGATGACGAACGCGCCGCGTAAGGTTTCCGGCAGGCGGATCGGAATGGGCGATGCGCCCCAGATGGCGTGGATCGCCTGTTCGGCCACGATCAGGCCGCCCATGGTGACGAGGATCTGCTTGAGGTGGCTGCCATAGACCGGGCGGACGATCACCCGCTCGAACACTGCGCCGACAACGCCCGTCACCGCCATGGCAGTGACGATGCAAAGCCCGAGAAG
Organism: Microvirga alba; assembly: GCF_015694465.1. Classification (GTDB taxonomy): domain Bacteria; phylum Pseudomonadota; class Alphaproteobacteria; order Rhizobiales; family Beijerinckiaceae; genus Microvirga; species Microvirga alba. Next base: position 188,743 of record NZ_JADQDO010000003.1, on the reverse strand, counting down.
GGCCAGATTGAGCCCGATCGAATCCGCCTCGCCCCATCCGGCGAGCGGGCCGAGGACGATGAGCGTGGCATAGGCCCCGAGCGAGATGAAAACGCCGTGGCCGAAATTGATGATGTCCATCAGGCCGAAGACCAGGGTCAGTCCGGAGGCCATGAGAAAGATCATCATGCCCATCGCGAGCCCGGCGACGGTCAGCGTTACCCAGGCGGAGGGGGACCCGATGAAGGGGAGCGCGAGAAGGGCAAGCGCCGGCACGAGGGCCAGCGGAACCCAATCCGTCTTGGTACGCGGCAGTTCAGCCGGAGCGGAGGTTTCAACGGCGATGTCGGTCATTGGTGGGCATCCAGGCTGAGGCCGAGCAGGCGTTGTTGCAGGACTTGATCGGCCACGAGATCGCTCATGGCCCCCGAATGCACGATGCGCCCGTCATCCATCACCAGCACATTGTCGCCGAGTGCGGAAGCCGCATAGAAATTCTGCTCCACGAGCAGGATCGTTTCGCCCGCCGCCTTCAGGGCGCGGAACGCCTCGATCATGCTGCGCACCATGACGGGCGCGAGGCCCTTGGTGGGTTCGTCGACGAGCAGCAACCGGCGGGGCTCCGCGATAGCGCGGGCGATGGCGAGCATCTGCTTCTGGCCGCCGGATAGATTGCCGGCGGGCAGGTTCCAGAACCGTTTGAGGGCAGGGAAGAGGCCGAGCATCCAGTCGAGCCTCGCGCTGTCCACGGGGCCGCTGCGGGCGGCAAGCACGATGTTCTCGCGCACTGTCAGATCGGTGAAGATGGCCATGGATTCCGGCACATAGGCGATGCCCGCTTGCGCGATACTGGGTGTCGAGCACGTCGTGATGTCACGTCCGTCGAACCGGATTTTGCCGCTTGAAGCCCGCCACAGACCCATGATCGTGCGGAGCGTCGTGGTCTTGCCCGCGCCGTTGCGGCCGAGAAGCATGGTCAGGCTGCCGGTGGGGATGTCGCAGGTCACGCCTTGCAGGATGTGATAGGGGCCGATGTGGGTGTGCACGTCGGTCAGTTGGAGAAGGGGCTCAGTCACGGGTGGTCTCCACTCCGAGATAGGCTTCCTGCACGACCGGCGAGGCGATCACCGTCGCCGGGTCGCCGTCGGCGACGAGCGTTCCGTTGTGGAGCACGACGATGCGGTCGGCGAGCGAGCGCACCACGTCCATCTTGTGCTCGACGAGAAGAACGGTCGCATCTCCGCGCTGCTTGATGTCGTGGATCAGTTCGAGCACCGTCGGCACCTCATCGACGCTCATGCCGGCCGTCGGCTCGTCGAACATGAACACCTTGGGTTCCATGGCGATGAGCAACGCCACTTCGAGCTTGCGCTGATCGCCATGCGAGAGCGTCTTGGGGGCCACATGGCGCTTGTCCGCGAGGCGCACGCGCTCGAGGACGGCTTCCGCCTTCTCGATCAGATCGCGGCGGCTGTTCCAGACCTTGAAGAAGGACCAGCCCGCATCGGCGCGGCTTTGCACCGCAAGACGCACATTCTCCAGCGCGGTCAATTGCGGGAAGAGATTGGTCAATTGGAACGCGCGTCCGAGCCCTCGCCGGGTTCGGGCGGAGGGCGCTAGGTTCGTGACGTCCTCGCCATCGACCAGCACCTGTCCCGCGCTGGCGCGCAGCTGGCCGGAGACGAGGTTGAAATAGGTGGTCTTGCCGGCCCCGTTCGGTCCGACAATCGCCGTCAGGGTGCCGGGGGTAAACCGGCACGAAACGTCATTGACGGCCACATGGCCGCCAAAACGAATGGTAAGCCCGCGCGTTTCCAGCGCGGGCGTTGTTGTTGTTTGAGACACGATGTCAGATCAGCGCTTGTTCCGGACCGGGATCGGCATCTTGTCGGCCGGAATGGTGTTGACGAGATCGAGCAGATCGTTCGCGTCCTTGCCGTCGGCCTTGACCTTGAAGTGATACATGGCTTGCAGCGCCTGGTGATCTTCCTTGCGGAAGGTCATCGTGCCCTTGGGCGTCTCGAAGCTCATGCCTTCCATGGCCTTGATCAGCTTCTCGGTATCGGTGCCGCCAGCCTTCTCGATGGCCGTGAGAGCGGCGGACGCCGCCGCGAAGCCGCCCGCCGTGAAGAAGTCCGGCGGCGCGTTGAAGCGCTTCTGGTGCTCGGCCACGAGCCAGTCGTTCATCGGGTTCTTGGGGAACGCGTAGTAGTAGTAAACCGCGCCTTCCATGCCGGGATAGTTCTTGTAGATCTGCATGGCCGGCAGGATGTTGCCGCCCGGTGCGATCTCGATGCCGAAGCGCTCGGGCTTCAGGTCAGCGATCTTCGGCAGCGGATGCTGGCCCGCCCAGATGATGTTGATGATCTTCTTGCCCGGCTTGTCCTTGAGTGCGTCGAAGATGCGCTGGGCGGAGGCGGTGAAGTCGGTGGCGTTCTGAGGGGCGTACTCCTCGAACACGACTTTGGCGTTCGGACGGATTTCGGCCAGCGCGGTCTTGACCGCGGCGACGCCGTCCTTGCCGAAGGCATAGTCCTGCGCCAGCGTCGCGATCGACACATCGCCGGTCGCCGGAACGGCGGCAGCCGCGCCGTACGCATCCTGCGTCGAGTTGCGGGCGGTGCGGAAGATGAAGCGGTTCCATTTTTCGCCGGTGATCGCGTCCGCGACGGCGGGCTCCACGATCAGCACCTTGCCATTTTCTTCCGCGACCGGAAGCATCGCAAGGGCGGCAGCCGATGAGGTCGTGCCGATGGCGAGGTCGACCTTATCGTCGTTATAGGCCTGCTCGAGAAGGGTCTTGGCGAGATCCGCCTTGAGCTGGTCGTCCTTGACGATGACGGAGATCTTGCGCCCGCCGACGGTCATCGTGCCCTTGGTGAGGTATTCCAACCCCATCATGAAGCCCGCTTCGGTCTGCTTGGCGTAAGCCTCGAGCGGTCCGGTCTTGCCCGCGATGAGGGCGATTTTGATATCCTGGGCGAAAGCCGCCGAGGTCAACAAAAGACCTGCCGCAGCGGTAGCAAATGAAAGCTTTAGACGCATCCGACTCCCCATTTTTGTAAGGTTATTGAGGTTGCCGTCCTGTTGCCTGTCAAGTTCTACTCTTGGACCCCCTGTGGAGATTATTTAGCTGTCTCAAGCTTCCGGCAGGATCGGCGCTTCGATGTCCTTCCGGGCGCGCAGCGCGGTACTTCTTTCCAGCACCATCAGCACGAGTCCCGATGCGCAAATGACCGCCGCGCCGACGAGCGTCCAGAATTCGACGATGTCGCCGAAGGCGAGATAGCCCAAAACGATGGCCCAGACGATCAGCGTGTATTGATAGGGCGCGACGATGGAGGCCGGTGCGATCTTCAAGGAGCGATTGGTGCAGGCGTGCCCGGCCATCGAGACGATGCCCAGAAGAAAGAGGGCCGCGAGATCGAGGAACCCTGGCGCGACCCAGGCGAAGGGCGCGGTGAACACGCCGAACAGCAGAGCGCCCAGGATCTGGCCCAGAACCAGGGTGGCGTCGTGGGTATCGCGTAATTGGCGGGTCGTTATCATCAACATCGAGTAGGACACGCTGCCCGCCAGCGCGACGAGGGCAGGCAGGCTGAGCGTTGCTGCAGATGGGCGCAGCGTGATGAGAACGCCAATGAAGCCGACACCGATGGTCGCTACCCGGGGCCAGTCGAGTTTTTCGCCGAGCCAGAACACGCCCAGGGCCGCCACATAGATCGGGCCCGCCAGATAATAAGTCATGACGTCGGCGAGGGAGAGATAGGTGACGGCCCAATAAAAGCAGGCGACCTCCAGCGTGGAGAAGATGACACGCAGGAGATGCATCCCCGGCTGAGGCGGAATCGCGAGGAGGGGGACATTCTGCTTCCGCATGAGCGGAAAGAGCACGGCGAGTGCCGCGATGCTGCGCAAGAGAAGGAGTTGGCCGACCGAATAGGTGGCCACCAGCCATTTCCCCATGACGTCATTGACGGAGAACAGGAAGACGCCGAGCACCATGAAGCCGATGCCGGCGAGCGCTCCCGACCGGAGCTTGGAATCCGGCAACGATGCGGAGCGACTCATTTCACACCATCAAACTCGAAGACACGGCGAGAAAGCGAGGCGGCCGCCGCTTGTCGCAGGTTGGGTAATCTCATGATTGGGAAAAGCATTGAAAACTCTGGAAAAGCCGTATCGGAATGCGCGTTCGCGCGATGTATCCGTGTTTTTGTCAATGAGGCGCATTCATGAGTGAAACATGCGCGATTCACAAGCCATGGTAGAGCGCTGCGCCGAGCGGCTCCGGCTCAGGAGGTCTTGGTCCCGCTGACCAGAAGCATGAGCAGAGGGAGATCGTCGCGTAGAATCGTGCAGGTGGCGAGGACTTGGCCGCCTTTATCAGTGTGCCATCAGAACAGGGATCGTCGTCTGGCTCAGGATATGGCTCGTCGCACCGCCGAAGAACATCTGCCGCAGGCGGCTTTGGGTGTAAGCACCTTTGACCAGGAGATCGCAGCCGAGCGCCTTGGCCTCGGCGAGGATCGCTTCTCCCGGTTTGTTTGCCGGATCCGGCAGGGTCAGCGCCTCGGCGGTCATGCCGTGGATCCGTAAGGATCGCACCAGTTCCGCAGCGGATGGTCCGGGAAGGCCCCAATCCTCGAGTTCAAGCACGACGATGCGGCGCGCCTTGGCGAGAATCGGCATGGCGCCCAGCACGGCGCGCGCGGTCTCTGTGCTCCGGTTCCAGGCGATCAGGACGGTCTCGCCGAGGGTGGTCGGCGTCTTCGGAGGGGCGATGAGAACGGGCCGGCCCGTCTCGAACAAGGCCGCCTCGACCGTCGAAAGGCGCGTGTGGCCACTCGCTCCATCGGGACGCCCAACCACGCTGATATCAAACACGCGCCCATAGGCCCCCAGGAAGGCGTCTTCCACCAACCCGTCCTGGCGCCAAGCGTAGCTCAACCCGGCAAGCGCAGAGGCGGCACGGGGAATTTGTTTCGTCACCATGAAGGCTTGGAAACGTTCGCGGCACGCTTGCGCAATCTCGACCCGGTTCTCTGGGGTAATGGGGGAGGGAACCCCGATAGCGATGTCCACCGGGAGCACCACCGGATAATCCGGGGTGATCGCGATGCCCTCGATATAACTGTCGAACATCCGCCCAAGCAGGAGGGCCGTTTCCAGGATCGGCTCGACGACGCCGTGATCTTCGATGGGGACGAGGATGCTTTTCATACCAATATTGTCGCGCTCAAACCGTCCCTCGGCAAGCCCTCCGGTTAAGGTTGTGAGGCGGCGGATTCCGGCGACCAGATGAAGGGCGTGATGACTGAGAGGCGCTGGAAGCCCCGGCGCTCCAGGATAGGAAGGCTCATGGGGCTGCAATCCACGGTCAACCAGCGGCAGCCGCGCGCCAAAGCCTCGCGGGCGCGGGCGGCGACGAGCGCCGAATAGACACCCTTGCCGCGCCACTCCATGAGCGTCGAGCCGCCGAACAGGCCGCCGAAGGCATCTCCCCGCTTGTGCCGCATCCAGCCGACGCTGACCGGATTGCCATCAACATAGGCGGCGTAGATGGACAGACTGTCCGGGTCCGACTGCTTTTCCCGCGCGATCATGTCTGCAAGCCGCCCCGCGCTGTCGGCATCCCCATAGACCGCGCCGTTTACGGCTGCGATGTCCTTGCAAGCCGCCGGATCATCGAGCCGCTCGACGCGGATGGCGGAAGGCAGATTTTTCTGGCCCGGATCCTGGGCGACATCGAAGGCGACGAAGGTTTCTGTCTCCTGCGCGACAAAGCCTGCCGCCTGAAGTCGCGCGGCAAGGTCGGAGGGTTTGTCGTGGCTGAAGTGCTTCCATTCGAAGGCGCGCCCGCGAGATCCGAAGAAATCGACCTGCGCGGCTATGACCGCGTCGGCATTCGCGCCGTCGAGCCTGGTCCAGAGCACCGCATTGTCATGCGCTTCCGGGCCGGGCCCGATCAGGCGCACGACGGCGCCGTCCCGCTCCGTGACATATCCGGGCGAGAGTTGGCCCGTCCACGCCCGGACTTCGGCATCGTAAAGGTTGAGCAAGTCAGATGTGCCCATTCGAAAGCCCCGCGAGCAACAGAGTGCCATGAAATCACATTGCGATTTTTGCGCAACTCCGGCCGCCCTTGAAGCTGTGCAGGGTCCTCTAGACGATTGCGGCTAGACGATCTTGAAATCGGTGGGCTTCCAGGAAACCTGCGGATAGTGGGGATTCATGTCTTCGAGCGTTGCCTGAACCACACCGGCGATGGCGGCGTTGCGAACCCATTTTCGATCGGCGGGGATCAGGTACCAGGGTGCCCACTTGGTCGAACAGCGATGCAGCATGGTCTCGTAGGCGTCCTCGAACTCGTCCCAGAGTTTCCGGTCTTCCAGGTCGCCGGGATTGAACTTCCAGTGCTTCTTCGGATTGTCGAGACGCTCCTGCAGCCGCTCGGCCTGCTCCTTCTTCGAGATGTGGAGCATGAATTTCAGGATCACCGTGCCGTTCTCGATCAGCGTCTTCTCGAAGGCGTTGATCTGCTCGTAGCGCTGCTCGATGGCATCCTTCGGTGCAAAGCCCCGCACCTTCGCCACGAGCACGTCCTCATAATGCGAGCGGTTGAAGATGCCGATGGTGCCGCGGCGAGGGCACGCGGCGTGGGCGCGCCAGAGAAAGTCGTGCGCCAACTCGTTCTCGGTCGGTTGCCGGAACGCGGTCACGGCGATGCCGATGGGGCCGGTGGTGTTGAAGACACCGCGAATGGTGCCATCCTTGCCGGCCGTGTCCATGCCTTGCAGGACGACGAGCAGGGCGCGCTTTCCTTCCGCGTAAAGCCTGTCCTGAAGCTGATCGATCTCCTGCGCGATGATCGCCGTTTGCGCTTCGGTCTTGACCTCGTCCTCAAAGCCACATTTGTCGCGCGGGTCGCGCTCCTTCAGCTTGATATGCTCGCCCGGCTTGACCTGAAGTTTCTTGATCGCGTCCTGCAAAAGATCCATCGCTCGCCCTTTAGCTTGGCACCAGAACGATAGGGCAAGGTAGCGCGAAAGAAAGGCCTGGCTGGCGCGCTACAGCTTTACTCGCTATCAAAGCGCATCACAGATGAAGACTGGAAGGCGCAAAGACGATGCTCGCACTCTACTATTCGCCCGGCCTTGCCAGCCTGGTCCCCCATATGATGCTGCGGGAGGCCGGAGCAGCGTTCGAACTGCGCTTTATCGACCGGGACAACGATGCGCATAAGGGCGAGGAATACCGCAAGCTCAATCCGAATGGGCGCATTCCGCTGCTCGTCGATGGCGATCTCGTCGTTTTCGAGACTGCGGCCATTGCGCTGCACATCGCGGATAAGTTCCCCGCATCCGGTCTCGCGCCTGCTGTCGGAAGCCCGGAGCGGGCCGAGTTCTACAAGTGGATGATTCACCTCACGAATACGCCGCAGCCGGAATACCGCGCGTGGTTCTATCCGCATGAACATGTCATCGATCAGACGGCCGCGGCGACCGTGAAGGAAGCGGCCGGGCAGCGCCTCAACGGGATGTTCGACCTGATTTCCGAACAGCTCGGCGACAAAACATGGCTGTTGGGAGATCAGTTTTCCGCCGCCGATCTCTTCCTTTTCATGCTGATCCGCTGGAGCCGCAACATGCCGCGTCCGGCACGCACGATCCCGAACCTGAACGCGCTTGTCGAACGGGTTCTGGCGCGACCTGCCGTTCAGGAGACACTCAAGGTCGAAGGCCTTGCAGCCCCGTTCATTTGAGGCGGGGTCCAGGTCTTATTGACATCCATCAATAAGACCGCGCGCCCCTGTGCGAGGATTTTCTCCCTTTCGACGGGAGATTGAAACATGCCGATTTTCATCACGCAGGGACGTTTCACGCCGCAGGCTCTCAAGGGGATGCTGGCCAAGCCGGAGGATCGCGCCGAGGCTGTCGGGCAACTTTTCGCCAAATCGGGCGGACGGCTCATCGCTTATTACATGACCTTCGGCGAGTATGACTTTCTCACCATCTCGGAAGGGCCTCTCGAGGGGGCCCCGACAGCGGCCGTCATCGTGGGCGCGAGCGGCGCGGTGACCGATCTCAAGACAACGGTTGCCTTTACATCCGCCGAGATGAAGACCGCTTTCACGAACGCGGGCTCGATCACAGCCTCTTTCCGGCCAGCTGGGGCGGCGTAGGTTTCCCGAGTCAGCCCCGGGAGCCGCGCTTTGCGCGATAAACCGCGAGCTTCTTGATGGCGCGGAGTTGAACCCGCGCCATGAAAATCGGTTCCAGGGTCTCGATGGTCTAGGAGGCCAGAGATTGGCCCTTCGCTTCGGCATTATCGCGCTGCGTTAGGAAGGCTGCCGCGATCAGATCGCGGGTATAGTCCTCCTTCGGCCGCTCGAAGATCTGCTCGGCGGTTCCACGTTCCACCACCTTGCCGGACTTCATGACCATGATCTCGTCCGAGAGCGCCCGCACGACGGCGAGGTCGTGGCTGATGAAGACATAAGCCAGGCCGTGGGCCTTCTGCAGGTCGCGCAGCAGTTCGACGATCTCCTTCTGCACCGAGCGGTCGAGCGCCGAAGTCGGCTCATCGAGAACGACGAGCTTCGGATGCAGGATCATCGCGCGGGCAATGGCGATACGCTGCCGCTGGCCGCCCGAGAATTCGTGCGGGAAGCGGTTGCGCCATGCCGGATCGAGGCGCACTTCCTCGAAGGCTTGCGCTGCGCGCCGGTCGCGCTCCTTGCGGGAGATGCTCGGCTCGTGGACGAGGAGGCCTTCGGTGACGATTTCGCCTGAGGTCATGCGGGGCGACAGGGAGCCGAACGGGTCCTGGAACACCAACTGCAGGTGACGCCTTAAGGGGCGCATGCCCGCGCGGTCGAGGGGCATCAGGTTCCTGTCTTCGAACCGCACCATGCCGGAGGCCGTCTGCAGCCTCAGGATCGCGCGGCCGAGCGTCGATTTGCCCGAGCCGGACTCGCCGACGACGCCGACGGTTTCACCCGCGCGCACCGAAAGACTGACGCCGTCGACCGCGCGAAGCACGTGCCCCGTCTTGCCCAAAAAGCCCTTCTTCAGGCCGAATACGACCTGGACATCCTTGGCTTCCAGAACCATCGGCGCGTTGGCCGGCGCGGGCTCCTTGCGTCCAGTCGGCTCGGCGTCGATCAGCATCTGCGTGTAGGGATGCTTCGGCGTGGCGAAAATGTCGGCGGTCTTGCCGCTCTCCACCACCTCGCCACGCTTCATCACATAGGTACGGTCGGCGAAGCGGCGCACAATGCCGAGATCGTGGGTGATGAACACGATCGACATGCCAAGCCGCTTTTGCAGATCCGCGAGAAGTTCGAGGATCTTTGCCTGGACCGTCACGTCGAGGGCGGTCGTCGGCTCGTCCGCGATCAGCACGTCCGGACTGTTGGCGAGCGCCATCGCGATCATGACACGCTGACGCTGGCCGCCCGACATTTCGTGCGGATAGGAGTCGATGCGCCGGGCCGGATCGGGGATACGCACCAGCTCCAACAGTTCGATGGCGCGCTCGCGCGCCTTCGCCTTGCTCAACCCGCCATGGGTGGTCAGCGGCAGCGCGAGCTGATCGCCGATCTTGTAGAGCGGATCGAGCGAGGTCATCGGCTCCTGGAAGATCATGGTGAGCTTCGAGCCGCGATAGCGGTTGAGCTTGTCGGGGGAGAGACCCACCAGCTCATCGCCGCGATACTTCACCGAGCCTTCGGCCCAGCCGTTCGAGGCGAGAAGACCCATGACCGACATCATGGTCTGGCTCTTGCCGGAGCCGGACTCGCCGACGATGGCGACGGTTTCGCCCGCGTTGACGTCGATATCGATGCCCTTCACGGCATGCAGGATGCCATCGCCCGTGCGGAAGCGGACGTGAAGGTTGCGGACCGCAAGAACAGGTTCGGCCATGTTAGCGGTCCTTCGGATCGAGCGCATCGCGCAGGCCGTCGCCGATGAAGTTCAGACAGAACAGGATCGTGACGAGGGTGATGGACGGGTAGAGCAGCATCCAGGTCGCGCCCTGGATATTCTTGGCGCCTTCCGAGATCAGCACGCCAAGGCTGGTGTTGGGCTCCTGCACGCCGAGGCCGAGGAAGGAGAGAAAGCTCTCGAGCAGGATGACCTTGGGCACAAGCAGCGTCATGTAAACGACCACGGGACCCAGCGTGTTGGGGATGACGTGACGACGGATGATGCCCTTCGTCTCGACGCCGAGGGCCTCGGCCGCCTGGACATATTCCTGACGCTTGATCGACAGCGTCTGGCCGCGAACGATGCGGGCCATGTCGAGCCACTCGACCGCGCCGACCGCGATGAACATCAAGACGAAGTTCCGGCCGAAGAACACGACCAGCATGATCACGAAGAAGATGAACGGCAGCGAATAGAGAACATCGACCGCGCGCATCATCACGAGATCCGCCCGTCCGCCGAGATAGCCCGAGGTCGCGCCGTAGATGACGCCGATCACAATGGCGACGAAAGTGGCGAGAAGGCCGATGGCGAGCGAAACCTGACCCGCCTTCATGGTGCGCGTGAGAAGATCGCGTCCGTTCGTGTCTGTGCCGAAGAAGAAATACTTGCGCTTCATGGGAACATCGACGACCAGCCGCTTCCCTTCATCCGCGCGCTCGACAACCTTCGCCGCGCCGAAAAGATCGGATCGCTCGAAATAGGCGAGCAGGCGCTCATCGATGGGGCGCTGACCGACGAGCGTCATGTGGACGTTGTCACCATTGATGGTGATGTTCTCTGCCTTTGCGCGAACGCGCGAGCCGATGCGTTCGATGTTCGGCTCGATCTGATCGGGCTTGGGATAGGATTCGAGACTGGCGGGGACCTTCACGTAGTCGGGATAGACCTTGTCGAACGGGTGTCCGGTCACGAGCGGCCCGAATATGCAGGCCAGCGCAACGAAGCCCAGCACGATGATGCTGGTGAGGGCGGCCTTGTTGCGGACGAGGCGGCCACGCGCCTCCACCCAAAGCGAGCGCCCCACGACCGGATCTTTTAGCGTTTCAGCGGGAAATACAGCGCCTTCAGCCATGGAACAACTCAATCGTAGCGAATGCGCGGATCGATAATCGCGTAGAGGATATCGACCACGAGGTTGAAAATCAGGACGAAGACGGCGACCACGACGACTGTGCCCATGACGAGCGTGTAGTCACGGTTGAGTGCACCTTCGACGAAATAGCGGCCGACTCCAGGCAACCCGAAGATGGTTTCCACCACCACCGAACCCGTCAACAGCGCGGCGGCAGCCGGACCGAGATAGGAGACGACCGGCAACGCCGCGCCGCGAAGCGCATGCTTGATGATCGTCAGCGACGGCAGGCCCAGCGAACGCAGCGTACGAATATGGTTCGAGCGCAGGTTCTCGATCATCGCCGCGCGGGTCATGCGCGACACGACGGCGATCTGAGGCAGGGCGAGCACGAGCACCGGGAGGACGAGGTTAGGCGGGGAGCCGTTGTTCCAGCCCGCAATGGGCAGCCAGGCCAGCGCCAGGCCGAAGACGATCTGGAAGACGGGCGCAACGACGAAGTTCGGGATCGTGAGGCCCAGAGCACCGAGACCGGTGACGAGATAATCGATGCCGCTGTTCTGACGCAAAGCGGCGATGGCTCCGAGCGTGCCGCCGACGAGGACGGCGAGCGAGAGGGCGAGGCCGCCGAGAGTCATGGAAACGGGAAGACCGCGGGCGAAGAGTTCGGCGACGGAAAAATCCCGGAGATAGAAGGAAGGGCCGAAATCGCCGTGCAGGACGGAGCTGAGATAAAGCCAGAATTGCTCGATGAGCGGCCGGTCGAGCTTATAGATCCGGTTGAGGTTCTCCATCACCTTGGCTTCAAGGGGGCGTTCGAGGTCGAACGGACCACCCGGCGCAAGGCGGATGAGGAAGAACGCGATCGTGATGATCACGAAAAGGGTCGGGATCGCCGATAACAATCGGCGTAAGATGTACGAGAGCAAGGTGACGCCTCCATTGCCCAGGACCGCAAAAAACAAAAAGAGGTGGCCCGTTCGCACGAGCCACCCCATTGCTTAAAGCTTATTGGTCCTTCGACAGGAAGCGCGACGGATAGACGCCGCGGGTGTTATGGACGTAGCCATGGATCTTCGGCGAGATCAGATTGCTCTTGCCGTAGTACATGACCGGGATCCACGGCATGTCCTTCATGGTGATGGCCTCGGCCTTCTTCATGAGGTCTGCGCGCTTCTTCAGGTCGAGCTCGGTAGCGGCCTGCTTCAGAAGGGCATCGTACTCAGGGTTGTTGTACTTGCCGTAGTTGAAGCCCTTGTTGTCGCTCAGGAGCAGGAACAGGAAGACGTTCGGATCCGAGTAGTCAGCGATCCAGCCGTAGCGGGCCACGTCGAAGTCGCCGCCGTCACGCAGATAAGCGAAGTGGGTCTTGCCGTCCGTGTTGATGAACGAGGTCTCGACGCCGATCTGCTTCCACTGCTCGGCCACAGCCACAACCGTGTTGCGGTTGTTGTCGGTGGTGTTGTAGCGGATCTCGACCTTCAGCGGCTTGCCGGGGCCGAAGCCAGCTGCCTTGAGAAGGGCCTTCGCCTTTTCCTCACGGTCGATCGGCGAGGCGTCCTTGAAGTCCGCGTAGGCAGGCTCGCCGTAGTTGCCCAATCCGGGGGGCATGAACGAATAGCCGGGCTGCATGGTCTGGCCCCAGATCTGTTCGGAGATGAACTCGCGGTCCACGCCCATCGAGAGCGCCTGACGGACGCGCACGTCATTGAAGGGCGCCTTGGACGAGTTGATCACCAGATACCAGGTGCCGAGATACGGGCCGAGCTTGACCTGATCCTTGAATTTTTCCTTCAGGGCCTTGGTCTGATCCGCCGGGATATCGTCGGTCGTGTCGAGCTGGCCGGCTTCATAACGACGCACCATCGCCGCGAAATCGGGCGTGGGGTAGTACATGACCGTATCGATCTTGACGTCCTTCGCACCGTAGTAGTTCTCGTTCTTCACGAGCTTGATGTGCGAGTTCGGCACGGACTCTGCGAGCTTGTAGGCGCCGTTCGATACCAGGTTACCCGGCTTCACGAAGTCCTTGCCGAACTTCTCGACCGAACCCGGATGGACCGGAAGGCTGGTTTGGTGGGTCAGAAGCTCGATGAAGTAGGGGGTCGCCGCCTCGAGCTTGATTTCGAGCGTCTTGTCGTCGATCGCCTTGACGCCGATATCCTCGACCTTGCCCTCACCCTTGTTGGCCTTCTCGGCATTCAGGATCGGGTAGAGGATGTTCGCGTACTTCGCGCCCGTTTCCGGGTTCATGATGCGGCGGTAGGAGAAGACGAAGTCGGACGCCTTCACCGGATCGCCGTTCGACCACTTGATGCCGTCGCGCAGCTTGAAGGTGTAGGTTTTGCCATCGGCGCTGATGTCCCACTTCTCGGCTTGGCCGGGGATCGCCTCGCCCTTGGCGTTGTAAGTCACAAGGCCTTCGAGCATGTCGCGCAGAATGTGGGCTTCCTGAACGGTCGAGGTCTTGTGCGTATCGAGGGTTTCCGGCTCGCCGGAATTAGCGCGATTATAGACGACTTCAGCCGATGCTGCGCCCATGAGAGCGGCCGTCGCGACAGAGGCGAGAGCCAACGTTTTCAACCATGACATTAGACGCGTTCCCTTTACTGTTATTCGTTAGGGTTTCGAAATGCTTCGGTCCCGCCCGTCGGACGTGACCTTATCTCATTTGTTGTTCAAACAACTGTTTCTGTCCAGAGCCCCCTTCAAAATCCAGGAAAACCAAGGATTTCAGGGTGTGGAGAAGCATTATGCTCCGGCGTCGAAGACCAGACCGGCGGCTTCGATGCCTGCGGCAGCCGCAATTTCGTCGTTGTCAGAAGTATCGCCCGACACCCCGACGGAGCCGAGGACACGTCCCTTCGCATCCTTGATCAGGACGCCGCCGGGAACGGGGACAAGCTGCCCGCCGACCGCGTGGGTCGCAGCCGCGATGAAATAGGGGCGCTCGGTCGCCATTTTGTGGAGGGCCCGCGAGCCGACTCCGAGAGACAGGGCCCCATAGGCCTTGCCCATGGCGATCTCGGCGCGCTTGAGGCTGGTTCCGTCCTCGGACAGGAGGGCCTTGAGGGCTCCGCGCTCATCGTAAACGACGATCGCGAGCGGCTTGAACGCCTTTTCCCGCGCGGTCTTGAGAGCGGCCGTGACGATGGTCTGCGCCGTTTGCAGGGTGAGTTCGGACATTCTGGGGTCCCTCCTTTGAGAGCCAGTTTTGAGGTGTGGGAATATACGAGGCGTCTCAGAGCGTGATCAGCAAAAGTGGAAACCAGCTTCGTGTTCGCGCTCTAAACTCTTGAAATGGACTATAATTTGGCCGCCGAACCGCTTCGGCGGATCATGCGCTTGAGCGATTTTGCCGCATTTTGGGTCGGCCGCAGTACGCGCTTTCGCAGACCTTTAGCGCGTTACCGCATCCTTTTGAGCCAGCCAGGCCGCGACGGCCGTCCGCTCCTCCAAGGTCATCTCGGTGATGTTGTTGGGCGGCATGGCATGGGTCAGGACGCTCTGGATCCGGATCTGGTCAGCATGGCGGGCGATATCCTCCGGCGTGTCGAGACGCACGCCCTTCGGTGCGATGTGAATGCCTTCCCAAACGGGCTCGGCCGCATGGCACATGGAACAGCGTGACTGAACGGCAAGCGTCGCCTCCTCGAAAGAGGCAGCGAGCGTCGCTCGCGTTGGCTCGGCCTGAGCGTTCGCCATGTTGGAGCCGCCGGGTTTTCCGATGATCGAGAGCCAGATCGCGGCAACGAGACACGCTGTCGCCACACCCCATGTCCACCAGGGCGAGCCCTTGTCGGCATGGCGGGAATTGAAGAAGTGGCGGAGCACCGCGCCGGCGATCACCACGAGCCCGATGATCGCGACCGAATATCGCGAAGACCATGTCAGCGGATAGTGGTTCGAGAGCATCAGAAAGATGACGGGCAGCGTCAGGTAATTGTTGTGGGTCGAGCGCAGCTTCGCCTCTTTGCCGAGGGCCGGATCGGGCGAGCGCCCGGCCAAAAGATCCGCCACGACCTTTTTCTGGTTCGGGATGATGATGAAGAACACGCTGGCCGACATCCAGGTCGCGATCATCGCACCGGTGTGGAGGAAGGCGGCGCGGCCGTTGAAGACCTGCGTGAAGAAATAAGCCGCCGCCAGAATGTAGAAGAACAGGACGATCCCAAGGGCGAGAGCGCTCCGGCCGAGCGGCGACCGGCACAGCCCCTCATAGACAAACCAGCTCAGCGCGATCGCCCCCAGACCGATGGCGGGAGCCTGCCAGGGGCTCAGCGCGCGGACGGACGGGTCGATCGTGTAGAGATCCGCCTGGAGATAATAGACCCACACGATCAGGAAAAAACCGGTGATCCAGGTCGCGTAGCTTTCCCATTTGAACCAGGTCAGCTCCTTCGGCATCTCCGCCGGCGCAACGAGATATTTGCGCATGTTGTAGAAGCCGCCGCCATGAACCTGCCAGGCCTCGCCGCCGACCCCTTGAGGCAGGCCTTCCCGCCTCTTCAAGCTCAGGTCGAGATGGATGAAGTAAAAAGACGAGCCAATCCAGGCAATGGCGGTGATGACGTGGGTCCAGCGAAGAAGCTGGCTGATCCATTCGGAAATTTGCGGGTCGATCATGCGGCCACTTGTGAGATTTAAGGAAATGAGAGCCTAGGGGGGCTTTGCTGTTTGCGAAAGACCTGCCGTTAGGCTTTTTCAACAGGAACCGATTCCAAATAATCCAATCTTCGTCGGCTTGTTCTGAAGTCGCCGCTTGACGGCGGGGCGAGGGGTCGGAACATTCCTATTCTTTATTTCACGCGAGGTTCTCATGGGCCGCCTGTCCACCCACGTCCTGGATACCGCCAATGGCAGGCCGGCCAGGGGTGTCGCTATCGAGCTGTTCGCAGTTGAGGGCGACAGACGCCGCTCCGTCCTGCGCACCACGACCAATGCGGACGGACGGACTGATGCGCCCCTGATGATCGGCGAGGCCTTCCGTACCGGGACTTACGAACTCGTATTTGAAGTCGGAGCCTATTTCAGATCGGCTGGAACGGCGATGGCCGATCCGCCTTTCCTGGATGTTGTCCCGATCCGCTTTTCCATCGCCGAGCCTGATGGGCACTATCATGTGCCGCTTCTCGTCTCGCCCTGGAGCTATTCGACCTATCGAGGAAGCTGACCATGGCTGACGCATCCTATCCCCGCGACCTGATCGGCTACGGCCGCAATCCGCCGCAGCCCCATTGGCCGAACCGCGCGCGGGTCTGCGTCCAGTTCGTGATCAATTATGAGGAGGGCGGCGAGAACAACATCCTCCATGGCGACCGGGCGTCCGAGGCATTCTTGTCGGAGATCGTTGGGGCTGCGCCCTGGCCGGGCCAGCGGCACATGAGCATGGAGTCGATCTACGAATACGGCTCCCGCGCCGGCTTCTGGCGGTTGTGGCGGATGTTCACCGAGCGAGCCATGCCGGTGACCGTCTATGGGGTTGCGACCGCCCTCATGCGCAATCCGGAGGCAGTCGCCGCCATGAGGGAGGCGGAGTGGGAGATCGCGAGCCACGGGCTCAAATGGATCGATTACAAGGATTTTTCCTCGGACGAGGAGCGCGCACATCTGAGGGAGGCGATCCGCATCCACACCGAGGTCACGGGAGAAAGGCCGCTCGGCTGGTACACAGGCCGCACCTCGGAACACACGATCCGTCTCGTGGCGGAGGAGGGCGGTTTCCTCTACTGCGCCGATTCCTATGCGGATGAATTGCCCTACTGGGACGAGAGCACGAAGCACCCGCAACTGATTGTGCCCTACACGCTCGATGCCAACGATATGCGGTTTGGAACGCCGCAGGGCTTCAACTCGGGCGACCAGTTCTTCAGCTATCTGAAGGACTCGTTCGACACGCTCTATGCCGAGGGCGCGACCGCGCCGAAGATGATGTCGGTCGGCCTCCATTGCCGCCTCGTCGGCCGACCGGGCCGCGCCGCCGCTTTGGCGCGTTTCTTGGATTATGTCGCCTCGCACGAGCACGTCTGGGTCGCGAAGCGGATCGATATCGCACGGCACTGGATCAGGCAGCATCGCCTCCCGGGCTTGAGGCCAAGCACCATGAACAAGGCGGTCTTCGTCGAGCTTTATGGTGACATCTTCGAGCATTCGCCCTGGATTGCCGAGAAGGCCTATGACGCCGGTCTGTCCTCGGCGCAGGACACGGCGGAGGGCTTGCATGCCGCGATGGTTCACGTGCTGTCGGACGCCGGCCGCGAGCCGAAACTCGCGCTCATCCGGGCGCATCCCGATCTCGCTGGCCGGTTGAAGCTCGCCGACCTCACCGACGATTCCCGCAGCGAGCAATCTTCCGCCGGGCTCGACAGCCTGACCGAAGCTGAACGTGACCGCTTTCTGGCGCTCAACGACGCCTACAAGCAGAAATTCGGGTTCCCCTTCATCATGGCGGTCAAAGGGCGGACGAAGGAAGAAATCCTGGCGGCGTTTGAGGAGCGGCTCAATCACGATCCGGACCGGGAATTCGACACGGCAGTTGTCCAGATCGAGCTGATCGCCCTGTTGCGGCTGAAGGATCGCCTGCCGTCGCTTGCTGATGTGTTCTCGTCCCTGGCTTAGGCAATCTTTCAAGGGGAGAGGGGTGACTTTAGTCCCTTCTTTCCCGCCTTAAGCGGAACCGCTGGCGCGGCCTGCGCGTCTTCGTCTCGGCTTGGCCAAATTCGGCCTGGGCCGTGCGAGAGGAGACGGGGCCATGGGTTTGTTCACGTTCATCAAGGAGGCGGGAGCCAAGATTTTCGGCGGCAGCGCCGAAGCGGCCACTCCGGACAAATTGAAGCAAGAGGTTCAAGGGCACGGTTTCGATGCCAACAAGCTCGGAATCGAGGTCGATGGCGACAAGGTCAAGCTGTCCGGCCAGGCCGTCAGCCAGGAGGAGGCGGAGAAGATCATCCTGTCTCTCGGCAACACCTTTGGGGTGGCCGAGGTAGACACGGCCGGGCTCCAGATCCAAAATCCCACCCCCGAATCCACCATGTACACGGTTCAAAAGGGCGACACCCTTTGGGCGATCGCCGAGAAGCACTACGGCAAGGGCAAGGGCGCGAAATACACGGAGATCGTGAAGGCCAACTCCCCCCCGGTCAAAAACCCCGACATGATCCAGCCGGGCTGGGTGCTGCGCATTCCGGCGCTCGCTTAGGCACTCCGGAAATGGGACTATTTCCGATTGCCGTTCTCCGTGCGAAACCGATAGGGTTCAGGCATGCGCACGGAGGAGCCCCATGAGCGGAGTAACAACCCAAATCGTCGATCTTGACCGCGAGGCCATCAAGCAGGGGCTTCAGGGCGGCTCCATCCTTCTGGTCGATGTGCGGGAGCCGCAGGAATACGCGGCGGGCCATATTCCGGGGGCCATTTCCCATCCCTTGTCGTCCTTCGATCCGTCCTCCCTCCCGCAAGACAAGCGGATCGTCTTTTCCTGTGCCGCCGGCGTCCGATCGATCCGGGCACTCGAATTCGCACAAGCCTCAGGACGGGATATCCGCGAGCACTACAAGGGAGGCTTCAAGGATTGGGTCTTGGCGGGAGAGCCGATCGAATAGGCCTCACGGAGATGTGTGTCCGTCTCGGATTGCCGGAATCGGGAAAAGTGTGTGCTAGTAACAGCCTGCCGAGCTTAGATCGACAAAATGCGATTGCTTGGGCCAACGAAGGGAAGAATATATGAAGCGTGCTATTTTCGTTGCCGGCCTCCTGGCGCTCGGCATGACTGCGGCGGTTGCCGAGAGCGGCGTCGTGGAGCAGCGCCAGACGCTGATGAAGCAGATGGGCGGTGAAACCAAGACCACCGGCGGCATGCTGCGCGGGCAAGAGCCGTTCGACCTCGCCAAGGCACAGGCGGCGCTCAAGACCATCTCGGAAAACGCGAAGAAGGCTCCGGGCCTTTTCCCCGAGAGCTCGAAGGCAACGACGGACAAGACCGAGGCCCTCCCGACCATCTGGGAAAGCAAGGCGGCTTTCGAATCCGGCTTTGCGAAGCTGGAACAGGATGCTCAGGCGGCGATCACGTCCATCAAGGACGAAGCCTCATTCAAAGCTGAGTTCCCCAAGGTCCTCCAGAACTGCGGCACCTGCCACAAGACCTTCCGTAAAAGCTAATCCTATCAGGCGCGATCCGGGCGGCCGTGCGCCGCCCGTTTCATGTTGGAGAATTCGTGATGCGCAGGGCGCTGACGGGCCTGCTGTTTTTGGCCGTTTGCGGAGGTCTGGGCTTTCTGGCGCTGACTTCGCCGTCGGCATATCGCCTCCTTCGGGGCGAGCAACCGGGTCCCACCGCCAATCGCCCCCCGGATCCGGAGAATGGCCGGACCCTGTTTTTTGCGGGAGGCTGCACCTCCTGTCACGCCACCCCCGGCCAGGACGATCGCATGCGGCTCGGAGGGGGCTATGCCCTCAAGTCGCCTTTCGGCACCTTCCATACGCCGAATATCTCGCCTCATAAGCAGGACGGGATCGGGAGCTGGAGCGTCACCGATTTCGTGCGGGCCATGCGCGAGGGCGTGTCGCCGGACGGGCGGCACTACTATCCGGCCTTTCCCTACACGTCTTATCAGCGGATGACGCCGGACGAGCTGTCCGATTTGTTCGCGTTCATGACGACCCTGCCGGCGGTCGAGGGCCGCGCCCCGCCGCACGAACTGCTATTCCCGTTCAACATTCGTCAGGGCGTCGGCCTTTGGAAGCTCGCATTTCTCGATGGGCGCGTGTTCCAACCCGATTCGACCAAGCCTGCCGACGTGAACCGCGGGGCTTATCTGGTGGAAGGTCCAGGTCACTGCGCCGAGTGTCATAGCGAGCGGAATTTCATGGGCGCGATCATCACGGACCGCCGCTTCGCCGGAGGTCCGGATCCGGAAGGCAAGGGCGTCGTTCCCAACATCACGCCGGGTCCCAAGGGAATCGGTGGATGGACCCTTGAAGAAATGACGACGCTCCTGAAGACGGGTGAGACGCCGAACTTCGATACGGTCGGAGGTCCCATGGCGTCGGTCGTCCACAACACCGCACAGCTTTCCGAGGCCGACCGCCAGGCTATGTCGGAGTATATCCTCGCTCTTCCGCAGAGGCCGGGATACACGAAGCCCCAGTAACATTCGGCCCGGGAAAGGGCTTCTCAGAACGATGTAATATCGATACACAGCAGGTGCGGTTAAAATCCTGATGTGTTGTTCCATGCAGCAAGAAAATCTGACCCAAAAACAACTCTTGCTGAAGCACGGGCTCGATATAGACGGGACCTACGACACGAGTTTCACGTGGGAAGCGCCGGTCAAGATATACAGCGCCGCCAACGTGATGAACGTGTCCATGGGGGCCTATTCTTATCTCGCCCCCCACGCGGGCGTCGCTCATGCGGCCATCGGGCGATATTGCTCGATTGGCGACGCGGTTCTCATTCGTGGCAGCGCTCACCCGACGGAATGGCTGACATCGCATCCTTGCAGCTACCAGAACATCTATTCGAGATTCGTGGACTATCAGCCGCCCTTCTCGTTCAAAGGCTACGGCAAAGTAACCGAGATCGGAAACGATGTCTGGGTCGGGATGAGGGCGATCATCCTGCCTGGCGTGAAGATCGGAAACGGCGCGATCATCGGGGCGGGCGCTGTCGTGTCCAAGGATGTTCCGGACTACGCCGTGGTTGTCGGCAACCCGGCCCGGATTGTGAAATATCGCTTCGACGAGGCGACCATCGAGCGGCTTCTGAGGGTCCGATGGTGGCAGTTCGATCTGCCGAAAATGCTGGAGCGCAAGGCGGATCTGCCGCTCAACAACCCCATGGCGATGCTCGACCTGATGGAAAGGGAGGACGGCGTCCTGGAGCCGCTCAAGCCGATGCTCAGGCAGATTTTCACCAAGAATGGCGGTACGTACCTGCGCGCGCTGCCCTCGGAGACGGTTAGTGCATTTTCCGCAGAAGTGGGCGCCGGCTCTGTGTTAGAAAGTGCGGTGGTATAAGGATTTCTAGGGCGCTTTTCGATCCGATCGGACTGAAAGGGCTCTATCGGAGGAAAGTCCGAGGGCATCGGCCAGATCCTTGTGAGGGCAGGATCTGCACCCCAAGATAGCCCCGAAAGACCTTCCCGTCCTTCTCGAGCTGAGCGACGAAGGGCTCAACCGTATCCGAGGGGATCGCAAAACCAAGGCCGACGCTGCCGTCGGACAGCGAGTAATCGCCGTGTTCACGCCGACGACCTCGCCAGCGAGATTGAACGTCGAGCCACCGGAGTTGCCTCTGTTGATCGGCGCATCGATCTGAAGGAAATCGATTGTTTGTCACGACGTATCCGTCGGCGGAGACGAAGGTGCGTTTGCCCTCGAAGAAGCTGAAGAGAACCCGAAACTGCGGCGGGATCTGATCGAGATCGTGCGACGGCATCTCGTCGGGACGGGGCTTTGAAGCTTCACGCCCACCGCGACGACGGCAGGCTTTACCTTTGCAATGCGCGGGACCGACTGTATCCGCCGTGAGCCCCAACCAAGGGAACGCGTGCCCCTCCCGCGAGCTGTCCAGGCGATTGGCCGCAGAACGACGCAGCAAGCCGTGGGCTTGTGGTAAGGTCGCGCGTTGAGCCGGAGCGAAGCGCAGCAGGCCCGGAGCTCCCGCGTAACCCATTGAGCGCTGTAGGGGCTGCGGAGTGCCTGTGGGCAGCTCAACGCCCCGGGAGGGGATGCCGCGCGTGACGTTCCAGCGCCACGTCACTTCCGGCTCCTGATTGAGGCCGTTGACGCTAAAACAGCCGCCAAAATGAAACCAGTCCAATCCAGATTCAGCGTTTTTGTGGCATCATGCCGCGCCGGGGATTTTCGGAAGCCCTTGAAGAGGACCGCCAGGACGGCAGATAATTGTGCGACATCAGGCCGTTAAGCATCGTCCGGAGGGTTCAGCGATGATCGCGACCCTGCAAGCTCTCAGCCCATTTCCCGAATTGATCGGTATCATCGGCGTCTTCGCCGCCATCTGCTGGCCGGAAGCGCTGGTGTGACCGTGCCAAGAAGATCGAAATGCCGCGTGGTGACAAGTCCTCCTATACCGAGTCGAGTTCGCAGGCCAGAAGGTCATGGTGCCGAGAGGCGGCTACTACGACCGCCTTCGGTCCAATCCCGACCTCGACGAGGTGGCGAAGGATCCAGCCGCCGGAAATATTGATTTCTTCCGGCCCATCCCGAAGGTGATGGTCCCGTCGCGGATCGGCCCGACCTGGGCGCCGAACTTCTACTACCGCACCTATCAATGTGCGGCGATCATGCAGGACAAGCTTCTGCAAAACTGTACGTTGATCGTCTATCCCGGCTTTTCGCACGGAATGCTCACGGTCAACGCCGATGTCGTCAACGCAGACCTGCTGAAGTTCATTCGCGGATGAATTCGACACGCGCTCCTTTCAAGAGAGACGAAGTGATGTTTCCGGCCCATCCCAATCCTAGCTTCGACATGGCGGTCCTGCTGGAGCGTCAGCGCTCAGCCTTCCTCAAGGACGGCCCGCCGAGCCTTGAGGAACGCAAGGCCCGGCTGAAACGCCTGCGCGCCGCCGTGCTGACTCACCGGCGCGAGGTGGGCGATGCGATCAACGCCGATTTCGGTCATCGCTCGCGCCATGAAACCGACATTATGGAGATTGTCGGCGTCATTCAGTCGATCGATTACCTCACCCGCAATCTGCGCTGCTTCATGAAGCCTGAGCGCCGGCATGTCGGCCTGTTATACCGCGCCGGCCGCGCCCATGTGGAATATCAGCCCAAGGGCATCATCGGCGTGATGGCGCCATGGAACTATCCTTTCTCGCTCACGATGATTCCGCTCGCAACCGCGCTTGCCTCCGGCAACCGTGCGATGTTGAAACCATCGGAACTGACGCCACGCACCAGCGAGGTGATCCGGCGGATGCTTGAAGGAGGCTTTCCCGCCGATGAGGTCGCCGTCGTGCTGGGCGGGCCGGACGTCGGAGCGGCCTTCAGCCGTCTGCCGTTCGACCATCTGCTCTTCACCGGCAGCGCGCCGGTCGGCCGCAAGGTGATGAAGGCGGCGAGCGACAATCTCGTGCCGCTGACGCTTGAACTAGGTGGCAAGAGCCCGACGATCGTTGCTAGGGGCCATGTCCTCGGGCAAACTGCCGACAGCATTGTGTTCGGGAAACTCTCGAACAGCGGCCAGACCTGCGTCGCACCCGATTACGCGCTGGTCCATGAGGACGATCTGGACACGTTCATCACCCAATTTGGTGCGAGCGTTGCGCGATTCTATCCTAGTGGGCCGACCAGCCGCGACTACACCTCGATCGTCAACGATCGTCACTACGATCGGCTGAAAAACTTGATCGAGGACGCCCGGACAAGGGGCGCGCGGGTGATCGAGGTGGGTGTGACGCCGGAGCGAGCCGCCGAGCGGGCGCGCACGCTGGCGCCAACACTGATCGTCGGAGCCGGTGACGACGCCGCGATCATGCGGGAGGAGATCTTCGGGCCGATCCTGCCGGTGCGGAGTTATCGCACGATCGATGAGGTGATCGACTATGTGAATGCGCGACCGCGACCGCTGGCGCTCTATTACTTCGGCGCTCGTGACGCCGATTGCGAAAAGCTGCTGGCGCGCACGACCTCGGGGAATGTGGGCATCAACAACACGATGATCCACGTGGCGCAGGACGATCTACCGTTCGGAGGCATCGGCCCAAGCGGCATGGGAGCTTATCACGGTATCGAGGGCTTTCGCGCCATGAGCCATGCCAAGGGTGTATTCGTCCAGGGGCGCTGGAACCTGCCGAGCCTGCTGCGCGCGCCGTTCGGAAAGATCACAGACCTCGCCCTGAAAGTGAAACTCGGGGGCGACCTGCGTTCAAAACAACGCGGCTGAGCTTCCGGGCGGCTGTTCAAGAAGGTATCGAAGGATGGACAAGCGCATTCTCCATGTCGTCAGCAACGTCGCCCACTATGACGATCCGTCTCACCCGACCGGCCAAGCGCTGGAGGGGGAGGGCAGGGGGCATATCGCTTGTTCCGGTCACGATTCCTGCCCTGTGTACATAATCTGAGTTCAGAACGAAACGATCGGTTGCAGATGACGGATGAGACATTCGTTTACTAGTCCGGAAGAGCAGGGCTTCTCGACGGACGATGGAAATGCCTTAGAATAAGACCATCTGGGGCCCTGCAGCCGTCCGAATGGCCGCGCGACGCTCAGCGCGACGATACGGCCGGCGCCGATTGAGGCCCATTGCGTCCCCCTCCGGGTACCGTGACATCCCCTAAAAACACCTAGAAAATATTCTTGGTTCAGGCAATCCCTCCTTGCTCTTCACCGCAGGGAAGCAGCGCTGACATGCCCTCGATCGCGTGTTCGCGAATCTCGGCCTCGAAATTTTGGAACACCATGCGCACATGCTGTATCGCCCCCCCCTTGGGCAAGCGCGTGAAGAGGTGCAGATCGAGCGGCCCCTGATGCGCTTCCGAAAGGTGGGCCGTGAGCGTTCGCGCTTCGAGAGGGTGGTCGAGTTCAACCCATTCGCTCGCCCCAAGAGCCCTCTCGCCACGCTCCGCTTCGTCGGGGCTGCAGCCCGGAGGCATGACAACGAGGCGCGCTCCGAGCCTGCGTGTTTCGCACCGCTTCTCATCAACAGCCACCGAGCAGGACACTGCGCCGAGATTGGGGATGGCCGCCAGCGCGATAGCGGCAGCCGACACCTTGTTCGGAAAAGGCCGCAACAGCACCCTGTCACCACCCAAATAGCCGAAACAAGGATAAGGCGCCGTGATTTCACGCGTCAGACGCACGCGGGCGATACTCGTCTCATCGAGTGGGATCACCGGGTCCGGTGGTGGCACTTTCGGAGCCGCGTTATCGCCTCCGGTGCCGGTGACAAGCCCTGGAAGTCCACCCCAGAGCCGCAGGGCAAGCATCGAAGGCTCCAGTGGCACATCGGCATCCATTGCCGGAATCAAGGAATACTCTGGCAGCAGTCCAGCGGACCCGATAGCGAGACGTGGTGGATTGCCGGCCCCCTCGGCCGCGATGTGTAGCTCGAGCGAGTGACAATGCCGCGCCATAACCTTCTCCACGCGCAACGGCAAAAGGCCCGGGCGCAGCTTTCGGAATGGCGTTCGCCAGGTCGCGAGCGTCAAGCCTTCGTCTCGCGCAATCAGATCAAGGCGCAGCCGGCCTTCGCCGGATCCCGGATGTACGATGGAGAGATCAAGGCCGGCAAAGCCGTGCGCAGAGATCGGCAATCTCTGCCGGATTGATGCGCCTTCGTTCGGAGGCTGATCGACCGGTCCGTACATGGGAACCGGGATATCGCCGGTGGACGCTGGGCTTGTGAAAACGAGACGCATCGGCGCGAGACGCAAATTCTCTATCAGTTCCTCCACTTCGCGGGGAATCCGCACGTGGTTCTCGAAGCTCTCGCGCAAGGCAGCGAGATCGCATAGCAGGCGTTCATTGGCACGCGCCAGTCGGCTTGCTTCGTCGAGCGACCGAGCCAGAAGCACCTTGTCCAAGGTGGTCCGATCACCATGGACTAACGTCGGCAGCGTTGCCTCGCCACCCTCAGCCGCCCACCACCGCATTAAGGATTCCGCAATGCTCTGGTCGTCCACCGCCGGGACCCACACCGCCCAGACATTTGTGGGGGGCACCTCGAGTGGCAGCAAGTCGGGCATGGGCACCGCCTGCCTGCTCGCCGACGCCAGCACAAGCCGACCCTCGCAATCACGATGGGTTGCAAGCCATTGGAATTGATCGTTCAACTCGGTCTGTATGGCTTCCTCCTGCGATCCAAGCAGCAGGAGTTTGGGAGGCGCGTCATAAAGGGACGCGAAGCATGCTTTGTCTGCGTAGGTCGTCATGCGCGGAGCGTCTCTAGCGTTGTTGTGATCCGAGTGATTGGGGCGGCGCTTTTCGCAGCGGCCGCCAGGTCGCGCCAAAGGTGCAACTTCCTTTGAGGGATGCCGAAAGCGCGGCAGAGATGAAACAGGGGCTGGTCCTCGATGACAATCGCGTCGTAAGCCTGCTCAAACGCGGCACAGGCATTGATGAGGTCGGCGGGGGACCGTTGCGAGCCCTGAGTGTGCAGCAAGCAGCAGGTCTCGATTTTCAGGTGACGCAGGGAGCCCATGATGGTGTGAGCAAGAGTGCTCGCTACCGAGACGACCAGTTGATAGGCCGCGAGGGTTGCGATGGCGTCCTCCACTCCAAAGCCATCAAGACACGGGATCACGGTGCCGTTATAAATGCGGTAGTCGCCCGCCCCGGATGACACCCGCAAAGCCTCGCGGGGCAATAGCACGATTTCGGTGTAGTCGTGCGAGGCCGAGTGGCCGGCCTCGATCTCATCCCCGATGATCACGAGATCGACATTCCACCCCCGGCAACTCAGAAGATCCCGCATTCGGTCCGCGGCAGCCAGCGCTCCCGGAAACCCCGGTTCGACGACCAGCGCTGCTCGCCGTGTGTCGTTGGCCTGGACGGCGCAGGGGAAGATCGACGACAGGCCGAGATGGGCATAGATGTCGCGGGGCATGGCTGGGTGGGATCGATAGCGGACGAGGGGAGCGGCACGCCAAAGATGGGCGTGCTCGCGCAGGGCGAGACCGGCTAAGGTCTCGCCGAGCTCCGTCAGGGCCGCGGCCGCGTTCTGCTCGGAAGGAGGCAAGCCGGGCATATTTGCGGTCAGGACGAGCCCTTCGCATCTTTTCCCGGCTTGGACCGGAAGACGGTCGAATTTGCTTCCCGGCCGGGTGTGGGACAGCAAAACGCTCGCTTCGAGTGCGATAATCTGCGCGTTGTTCGGGAGAGGCACCACCCCTGTGTGATCGCCTAAAATGTTCTCGCGGAGCCAGCTCGGCACGGTCTCGACCGTCGAACGGAAGCTCACGGCCGCAAACGTCGCGCGCCTGACCGCGCATTCAAGAGTCCAAAGGATCCCGGCCAACATACGGCGCTCGGCCAACACATCATACAGGCTCTCGTCCATCACCACGAGGTGCCCCGGACATCGGCCATATTCCGGCCGCTCGCGTGACCGCAGCAGCCGTCTCAGATAGTCGTCACGGTTGAGGCATTCGCGGTCTGAAGGAGCCGTCAGACGGCTGACCCGTTTGGTATCGGGATGATAAATGGCGTAGCGCGACTTTTCGGCGATCTCGCGCGCGAGGAGCGCCTCAGGCCGGAAGAGCGATGGATGGCGCGAGCGAATGTAGTCGAGGATCGGCCCGAAATCCCGTTCCGCAGCAACCAACATGCTCTCGCCACGGCGGCGGTAGCGAAATCCGGCATCGGGAACGTGCACGCCGTGGAAGCCCCTCTCGAGGCCCTGGAGCCAGAACTCCCAATCTTCCACGCCGCGTCGCATCTGCGTGTCAAATCGTATGCCGGCATCGAGCATTCGCCGCGCCGCCATGCTGCCCGCCTCGCTGACATTGCGGAAGAGATGCTCCAATGGAGAGTAGGGGCCGGACGTATCGCCGAACTCGGCAAAGCCGAACTTATCGACATCGGCATAGGCCCAGCCGATGTGCTCTTCGCTCGTGCGCAGGGCCGTCAGAAGGCGCTGCAGCAGGTGTGGCCCGATACGGTTATCGCAGTCGAGGAAATAGACGGCCTCAAGTTCGGGAAAGGCAGCAAGCGCAAAATCGATCCCCGTGTTGCGTGCAGCGCTGAGGCCACCATTGCTTTTCTGAAGATAGAAGATGCGACCCGGATTGGCAGTCGCGAAAGTCAGGCCGATGTCCCGTGTCGACGGATCGGGACAACCGTCATTGACGAGCACGATAGCATAGGAAAAATCCGTCTCCTGGCTTAAGGCACTGCGTAATGCCTCCGCCGTGAGCGCGGGCTGCCCGTAAGCCGGCACGATGATCGCCACTCTGACGGCAGAGCTATCGGAATCTTTGAGGAGCTGGTTTTCCCGCAAGATTTTATCCTTGCTGAATTGTGAAGGCCATCGCCCTCTCTTCATTCAATCGTGTTATTCTTTCGCCCCTGGAGACCATCCGGCTTCTGGGCTGGTGCGCCTCAGCCATCCAATGGACGGTGCGCCGCAGGCCTGTCAGCCAGGGCACGCGGGGCCGCCAGCCCAACTCGTGCTGGATCAGCGACGTGTCGAGAATGTTCGCCGGCACATCACCTCTCTGAGACGGCTTGTAGGTTTTGACCAGGGGACCGCGCGCAATCACGGTTTCGAGGTCGCGGCATATCTGATTGATACTGAGGCCGCATCCTGACCCTACATTCATGATTTTGTAGGCCCCTGTGTAAGCGCAAGCTTCGATCATGGCCGTGACGACATCGTCCACATGAACGAAGTCGCGGATGGAATCGCCTGTACCCCAGATCTCAAGCGGCTTTCCGCTCAAGGCACGACTGATCATCGTCGCAACGACGCCCTGACCTCTGTGCGGCACCTGATATTGCCCATAGGCATTCGCTACGCGCAGGATCTGATAGTCGAGGCCGTGCAGATGCCTGTAGAGCGCCAGATACTTCTCGCTTGTCAGTTTGCTGATGCCATAGGCCGAGACCGGATCCGTGGGTGAACTCTCAGGGATGGGCAGCGCCTCAGGTTGTCCGTAAACGGCACCTCCGGACGACGCAAAGATCAATTTTCCCACGTCGCGGCCGCGGCAAACATCCAACAACTGAACGGTGACCTGCACATTCGCCTCGAGATCAGCGACGGGATTTTGATTGGAGATGGCGGGGATTGAAGAGCTCGCCAAATGAAAGACTACATCTTGGCCGCGAACGACCTCTTTGAGGGCGGAGATGTCATTCAGATGACCTTGCGTCCATGCAACTCGCGGATTGAGGGCATTCGGCCAAGCAAGCGAGCGTCCCAGGGCTGTGACTGATGCCCCGCAGGTCACGAGCGCATTGCACAGGTTCACCCCAAGAAAACCACCGCCTCCGAGAACAAGGCATCTTGTTCCACAAAGATCGCGCCGGTCATTCATGTCGATGTCAGATGTCATCGGTGCTCTAAGCGCGGTCGCAAACTAAACGGATTTGGCGATAAGGTGGCTGTTCATGCGCGCCCGTTCTGCCAGCGCGGCATCGGAGATTGATCCGTTGAGCGTCTTATCTTTCACCTTTACGCCCCCGATTGCGCAGACTTTCGACTAGTGGATGAAACGAGACCGGGGATCGGCGGCTGAGGTTCTGGACGGCCTCAATTCCGCAGCACCGGCATCTGAATCGGCCACTCCGATCAACGGAAAGGCATTGCGATGCCGAACGCGACGGACATCCGCCGCGATGAAGTCATAAACCGACCGAGAGGTTCGCTCTCACGATCGTCGCGGTCTTGGCCGGACGCAACCACATACCGTGTTAGGGTTTGGCTTATGGTACGGCGTAACCGCTTGTTCAATTGAAAGCCCGCAAAAATTTGAATATTCGTGTCGTAATTACCGTTATCTGGAGCAATATTGATTGCAATTGAACTTATATTATTGAGTTTTCTGGCGCTTGCAACAGTTATATTAATATATAAATTAGTTATTCTTAATATATAAATTAGTTCTAAATTCGAATTAGATTTGGGGATGACTTTATTGGGACAAGAAATACATAAGCGGGAACGGACCATACCGCCGACGCCGATTTATAAATATCACTTATAGGGATCCGTCGCACATTCGGAGATAGGACGCGTGAGCGTCTGGTCCCATACCAGACGCTCACGCGGCGAGCAGATCAAACTGCGGATTGCAGGCGTATTTCGCCTGTTGTTTACGCATCATATGAATCATCTCGATGCCACCCAGGATCACGCGCGCACTGGCGGTGGACTGAAAGCCGAGTATGGGTCGAACCCCGTCGCTCGATGGCACGATGATCCTGCTCAATGCGGTTATTGAGATAGATGCTTTGTCGGATGCGAATGGGTTTCAGACGCCGCCGCGATCTGTCCTGGAGGCGGTTTATTGTATCTCAAGCCACAATCGCTTCCCGGTTAGTCTGGCTGCCGTCGATCCCAATCATCGCAGGACGGCCGTGCCGCCTCAACGCTCGGGCCAGGAAACGCTTGGCGGCGGCCAGATTGCGGCGCTCGCTGAACAAGAACTCAACCGTGTCGCCATTGCTGTCGATGGCGCGGTAAAGATATCGCCACTGGCCTCTGACCTTGATGCACGTTTCATCGACATGCCAGTTCCGGCTCACAGCGCGTTTGCGTTGGTTGAAGCACTCCAGCAACTCGGGCGAATAACGGACAACCCATCTGTCGATGTCGCGCGATCGACCGAGATGCCGCGCTCAGCCATCATCTCTTCAAGGTTCCGCAGGCCCAGGCTGTACGCCAGATACCATCAGATGCAGAGCAGGATCACCGAACGATCAAAATGCCTTCCCTTGAACACGCGACCCCTCCGCTAACGAGACCCGGGTAGCAGTAGCGGATACTGGGAACAAAAAATTGCGACGGATCCGTACCCGCGTCATCTTTGGTGGGATCGAGTTGATCCACATGATGCGGAAAGGGCAGGCGAAATACGCCTGCAATCGCGCGACGGGGGCGACGGATCCCAATGTTTTGCCGCCAATGCGCCTTTCCTTGAACAAATCAAGAAAGTGAAAAATTTCGGGAGGATCGATCATTGGTAAGTGGGTGCCGACTGCCGCCTGTTCATGGTGAAGTGTGGACGGCACAATAGGCGTCCATCAATTCTTAATGGGCACTTGTCCGGAAGTGCAGTCACGGGTGTTGGGGAACGCCGTTCGTTCTGGGCTGGTAGGTCGTTGTCCTCACCACACTTTGCGAGGGGCGCTTCTCACCGGCCAGAACCTCGAAGTCGAGCTGATTCTCAGGGGGAACCAGCGGACAGGTGACGAAGTTCGTAAAGGCGCATGGCAGCGCGACCGCGTAATTGAAATCGATCCAGTCGATGCGGGTGCTTGTATCTTCGGCGAACTGCAGTTCGATGACTCGGCCGGCGCCGTAGGTGATGGGGCCGCTGGTCTGATCGCGAACGTGCGCTACGGGCTGTACGCCAGTCGGCGTGTCCTTGCCGATGAGCACGAGGTTATAGATCTTGCCCTTGAACTCGAAGGTGAAGGTTCCCATGCGCGGAGTCGTTTCACGAACGCCAGCTTCCACGGTTTCGGCCTCGAATTCGATGCGTTCGGTGGGCGTGTAGAAACCGGGGATTCGCCACGCAGGATCGTAGTCGAAAGCGGTGACGCCTGCATCCTCCAAGCGCGTCGCCTTGCGCGGATCGCGCACGCGGACACCGTAGAGCCGGTGGCCGTCATGCTTGGTGCGCACAATGGTCTCCACCTCGTTCACGCCGAAATACACCGGCAGGCTATTGCCGTGACCGTAGGTCTGGTTTCGCCCCGGAATGATCTCGACTGGATCTGCGGGATACTCGCCATTCACTGACAGGGTCGGACCCGAGACAGGCGGGGTGAAGATGATCCGGCCTTTCTCAACCGACCAGCTGCCGGGAAGCAGTTCGAACTTGACGTCGTGATCATCTGCTTCCAGCCAGTATTGCGCAACTAGCGAAGTCCAGCCATACGGGCGGAACATCTTGGCAACGTGGGCATAGCGCCATTCACGCCACTCGCCTTCGAGGTGCTCTCTTGTGGGCATGTTCGTCTTCCTTTCGAAGGATCCTGTTGTCTGCTTGCGCATAAGGGCGTTGGCGGGATCCGCCTGGACTAGCGGCTGGTTATCTCGGCCAGGAAGATGAGAACCCCGCGCCAGGAACCATCATCGGCTCTGGCATTTCCAGAGGGTGTGCCACCGCTCGTGTAGGGTACCTTCGAGACCGGGTGCTCGCGCGCCAACTGCGTCGTCGGCACGAAGGGCAGGTTAATGGCGTGACCGGCATCATCGAAGTCGAGATGGCGGACCAGGTGAGGATGGTCGTGCTGGCGCAGGGTCGAGACCACCATGCGGGAGTAGAGGCTGGATGGCCAGGCGCGGTCGTCGCGGCCCGAGATCAAGAGCACCGGGCCCGCGATCCTCTCGACCGGAATTCGCGCGCGCGCCGCCAGAGTGCGATCCTTCAGTCCCTCGAAGAAGACGGAGTGGTGCCGGCTGGGCGGGACGTCGCCGGCCCAGGGGTGCCAATGCACCGCACTGTTGTCCTGCCAGAGATGCGCTAGGGGGACGCCGCCCCTGGTCCAGGTCACGCCTTGCCAGCCACCGCGCGCTGGATCGCCGGCGCCCTGGGCACCATGGACCACGGCGCCGGGCACATAGGCGATCACGGCCGAGACGAGATCGGGGAAGGTCGCGCCGAGCAGCAGAGCGAGTTCGCCGCCGCGCGACTGCCCGCTGACCGCAACGAAGCCGTCCCGTGGCTGGAGTTCCCGGTGCACCCAGCGCAGGCCTGCCTCGAGATATTCGAGCGGCGTTTCGGTGATGAAAGGCGACAGGCCAGGCGCCTTGAAATAGCCGAGCGCGAAGGCCTGGTAGCCATGGGAGGCGTAGAGCGCGCCGCGTGGCTCGTTGATGCCGCCGCCCGAGCCATTGAGCACTACCACGATCGGATGCGGGCCCGGTCCGGCAGGTGTGAACAACGTGCCGACCAAGCCGTCCTCCCGGATCTCCCGCCGCGTCACGCCGGGCGCGGCGAAGCGCTGGAAGAGCTCGGCCTCAGCGCGGATGCCGTCGGCGGTCTCGGCGGTCAGCGTCGTCGATAGAGGCTGCATGACGTCGTCGGCGAAGAGCTCTTGGCTCGTGCTGCCGACCGGGTGCTGGCTCCAGAGCAGGCCCATTGCCGAAACCTCGGCATAATCGCCGCCAACGGGCGCGTCACGGGTCAGATCGATCACGCCGTGCGCGTCAGCCATATAGGTTGCCTGACTGTCCCAAAGGGCGCCACGCGATCGCATCGTCCGGGTGGAGATGGCGACGAGTTCGTCAGGAGCGAGGCCGGAGATGGTAATCCGGCGCGGCTCGTCGATCGGGCCGTCGACAGGGATGACCGAAAAAACAGGCCCGGAGGTGGGGTATGTCGTCATCTAGGGTACCATCTCTGCAAGGCGGTCGGCCAGATTGTCCCAATCGCACTGCTCGACGACGATTGCCGCCGGGTCGTGCGGCAGCCAGAGTCTCTGCCAGTGTTGCCGGCCGGAACCATGCCAACCGGGCAGGGTGAAGTGTTGCATCACCGGCCTCCCTGAGCCGTCATACGGGTGAGATGGGCGTCGAGGCGCTGTGCGAATTCAGCGTCCAGCGCGGCCTCGACCGGCAATCCGCCGCCGCGCGGCCAGTGACCGCCACCAGCAGTCCAATCGTTCTTCAACCCGGCAAGCTTGGCTTGCCAGTCGATGCGCTCTCCGGCCGCCGCCGGATCGAAGGCGAGGATAAACACCCCGCGCCCCTTCGGATCGCCCCGGCCGCCGCTGGCGACCCCGGCCATGAGCTCCACCACGAGCCCGAGCAGCGAGCCAATCTGGCCACCGCGCGGCAGGAGCGCTGCAACCTCGGCAGCGATGCGGGTCGGCCTTCCTTCGCCGTCCAGCGCGGTCCCGTCCAGCAACGGAGTGCCGGTGGCGCGAGCGGTGCGGATATCGGCCATGGTGGCGCTGCTGCTCGCGACGTCGATGACCACGCGCTCCGTGCCTTGGCCCATGGCGATGGCGAGCGGGTTGGTGCCGATCACCGGCTGCGTGCCGCCATGCGGCGCGACGAAAGGCGGCCCTTCGGCGCCGGCGAGTCCGACGAGCCCGGCATCGGCGAGGTGACGGACGAAGGGGGCGAGTCGGCCGAAGCCCCTAATGCCACGCAGGAAGACCGCAGCGATGCCGAACTGCTGGGCGGCCCCCGTCAGATCGAGCGTGGCGGTGGCGACGGCGAGCGGTGCGAAGCAGGAGGAACAGTCGAGCCAGCGGATGGCCTGTGGTCCCTCGTCCGCCGGGACGGGCGCGGCATCGGCCGTCAATTCATCGAGCATGGCGATGCCGAAGCGCGGCAGGCCAAGCGCTTCGGCTTCAATCAACGCCGAAGCGGCGAGCTTCGCTGCCGGGCTTCCACCGAGGGCGGTCGACAGCCGTGTTACCGCATCAGCCGCCGCGATCATTCGCCTGCACTCCGCGCCGCGCTGCCGATCCGGATCTCGCTTTCCGAGAGATAGCCCAGCGTCATCAGACGCTCGATCAGGAACTCCCGACTGGACTTGATATGGGCGGCTTCGATCGCTGCAGCCCGCTCGCCGTCGCCCGCTTCGATCGCATCGACGAGCGCGGTGTGTTCGTCGGAGTGCTCCCCAGCCTTCACGGAAAAGTCGATGGCGAAACGCAGGAGGCGTTCGAGCTCGTCGAAAAGGCTCTCCGACAGGGCGATGACGCGCTTGTTGCGGCTGCAGCCGGCGATGGCGACGTGGAAGCGCCGCGCCACCTTTTGCATCGCGCCGACATCGAGCGGCGCGGCGTATTCCCTGACGATCTGGCGCAGCTCGGCGACGTCGGCCGCCGTGGCGTGGCGTGCCGCCTGCCGTGCCGCATGCGGGCCGATCGCCGCGCGCAGGTCGAGGATCTCGTGCACGGCCTGGAAGGTGATGGCGGCGACGCGGTAGCCGCTGCGCGGCAGGATCGCGACCAGCCCGTCGGCAGCGAGCTTCTGCATCGCGTCACGCACCGGCGTCTTCGAGACCTCGTAGCGGCGGGCGATGGCGGCAGCGTCGAGCGTCGTCCCCGGCGCGAGCTCGCAGCGCATGATCTCCTGCCGGAGCGCGAGGTAGATGCGCTCCGAAACGGGTGCGTGGGCGGTGGTGGCCGGGCTGGCGACGGTCATGAGCCTCTGCTCCCCAACCGCCTCAATGCTTCGCCCAGGGCACAAAGCGCCGCTCCAGCGCCTCGAGCGCGAGGATGGTGAGGTAACCCATGGCCGAGATCACCACGATGCCGACGAACATCCGCGAGACCGCGAAGGTCTGCCACGACGCCCAGATGAAGAAGCCGATGCCGCTGCGTGCGCCGAGGAACTCGGCCGCTGCGATGATGATGTAGGACGAGCCGGCGGCGAGCTTCAGCCCCGTGAAGATGCTCGGCAGCGCGGCGGGGAAGGCGATGCGCCGGAAGGTCTGGAGGCGGGTCGCGCCAGCATTCTTGGCGACGTCCATGTAGATCTGGGGCGTCTGCATCACCCCGCTCATGGTGTTGTAGAGCATGAGGAAGAACACGCCGATGGCGATGACCACGAACTTCGAGGCATCGCCAACGCCGAAGACCAGCAGGATCAACGGCAGGATGGCGATCTTCGGCACAGGATAGAGAGCCGAGAAGATCGGCCCGAGCACGCGGCGGACCGGCCGCGACAAGCCCAGGATGAGCCCCATGACGATGCCCGGCACAGCGCCCATGGCGTAGCCGACGCCGACGCGGCGCAACGTCGCGCCGATATGGTCGAACAATTCGAAGCTCAGCACCATGCGCCAGGCGGTTTGGGCGATTGCGCTCGGAGCCGGGAAGAAGCGCCGATCGCTCAGATTGAGCTGGCTCGACAGTTCCCAGAGCAGCAGCAGGAGCAGCGGGCTGAAATACGAAGCGAGCCGGAACAGCCGCTCGCGCCGCGCCGGCGCCTTGAGCCGGCGCAGCTCGTCTTCCGTCAAGGTCACCGGAACGGCGCTCATCTCATGCCCTCGCCGGGGAGGCCAGCAGGCGCCAGACCTTGTAGGTCAAATCCCAGAAACGCTTGTCGCGCCGCATCTCGACGACGTCGCGCGGGCGTTCGAACGGCACCTCCAG
Organism: Microvirga alba; assembly: GCF_015694465.1. GTDB lineage: Bacteria > Pseudomonadota > Alphaproteobacteria > Rhizobiales > Beijerinckiaceae > Microvirga > Microvirga alba. Next base: position 152,943 of record NZ_JADQDO010000003.1, on the reverse strand, counting down.
GTCGGCGACCAAGGTGCCGGGACGCGGCGACATGACGAGCACGCGGTCGGCCAGCGTCAGCGCCTCGTCGACGCTGTGGGTGATGAAGACCACGGTCTTGCCCGTCGTCTCCCAGATGCGCAGCAGCTCCTGCTGCAGGACGAGGCGGGTCTGCTCGTCTAGCGAGCCGAAGGGCTCGTCCATCAGCAGAATGTCGCGGTCGTCGACCAGGGCGCGCGCCACCGAGACACGTTGCTTCATGCCGCCGGAGAGCTGGTGAGGCCTGGCTCTGGCGAAGTCGGTGAGACCGGTGAGCGCCAGGAGATCGCGGACCCGCTTTTCTTGCTCGGCACCGGAGACGCCCTTGAGGCTCAGCGGAAAGGCGATGTTCTCCGACACGGTCAGCCAGGGCAAGACGGAAGTTTCCTGGAAGACCATGGCTGGCGGGGTCGCGCTGTGCAGCTTCACCGTGCCGCTGAGCTTCTGTTCGAGATCTGCCAAGATGCGCAGGACCGTGGTCTTGCCGCAGCCGCTCGGCCCGACAATGCAGACGAACTCGCCGCTCGCCACGGAGAAGCTGACATCGGAGACGGCCACGGTGACGCGGTCGCCTTCGCTGTCGTAGAACGCCTTGGTCAGGTGGCCGACCTCGATGGCGGGCCGGTCCGCTTCCGCTGGGGACGGGCGTACGATCTCGAGCGCCGCCGCCATCAGGGCTTGTTCGCAACGAGATCGTTGGCGCGCTTCAAGAGATCGACACGATAGACGGCGTCGATTTTGGCCGGGCCCTTGTATTCGAGCGCGCCGCGCTTGCGGAAGAACTCCTCCTGCTCGCGCACCGAGGCCATGTCGATGGCGCCGTCCTCGGAGCGGACGGTATAGGGGATGCCGCGCAAGGCATCGCGCTCGGTCCCGGTGTATTTCGCCACAATGTCGAGGACCTTGTCGTCCTTCCAGCCGCCCGTGTCGAGCAGACGGGCGGCTTTGAGATAGCCCGCCATGAAGCGCACCACCGCATCCTCGTTCTTGGCGACGAAGTCCTGGTTGAAGGCGATCAGGCCGAGTTCGGTACCGAAAGTGTGGTCCTCGACCATCCGGCGGCCGAGGCCCTGCTTCTCGAGTTGCTGGGCGAAGGGCTCGATGCTCCAGCCGGCCTCGAGCCCGCCATTGGCGAAGGCGGCCGCAGTCGCCGGCGGCGGCAGGTAGACCGGCTCGACGTCCTCGATCGTCAACCCGCCCTTCTCCAGCGCCTTGGCGACGGAGAACATGCCGAAGCCGCTCGGCCCGGGAATGCCGATGCGCTTGCCCTTGAGGCCGGCGACGGTGCGGGTCCCCGCGTCCCAGGCCTTCTGCGAGATCATGAAGGGGGAGGGCGAGGGGACCGTGGCCGGCATCCGCGCCGAGGTGGCGATGATCGCGACCGTGGCGCCGCGGTCAAGTGCGTTGAAGAGGCCCGCGCCCCAAGTCGCGGCGCCGGCTTCGATATTGCCGGAGGCGAGCAGCTGGATGGTCTCGGCCGTGCCGCCCTTCGGCGAGAGCGTCACCTCGACGCCGAAATCCTTGAAGAAGCCGAGCTCCTTGGCGACGAAGAACGGCGCGTAGTCGGCGAAGGGCGAATAGAGGAACTCAACCTTGGGCAGTTTCTGTGCCCGGGCCGCCGGGACGACCGAGGGAACCAAGGCGGCGGCAGCCGCGGCTGCCATGAGATTACGACGAGTGACTGAAGGCATGCGCGAGGCTCCTCGTGCGCCAGTGTGGTTTTCCGGCGCCGGTACCTGACGATCCTGTCACCCACTTGCGGTGAAGATTGTGCCGCAGGTGAGCAGATTGTCTAACCGGATATGACTATTTACCGCTGATGTATCAAACGTGCAATCTGATATTTCCATTAAAACCGAACGTCGCTGGCCGGGCTGCGGGGCTTTCTGAAGGGGATCGTTGCATTAACCCCGGCCGTATAACGGGTGCGGTTCGTCAAGGAGCCGCCCCGTTGTCTCTGTTCACGCGCCGCCCGTTTCCCGTTGAGATCACCCTGCTGTGCGTGCGCTGGTACTGCAAATATCGCATCAGCTATCGCGATCTGGCCGAAATGATGTCCGAGCGTGGTGTCGCGGTTGACCATCTCCATTGTCAGACGGCGGCGGCCGGACCTCTCTACAACCACTCCGCAGTCATGGCGCTAACGCACCTGCTTGCCACTCGCATCATGGATCTTGCGGGCCCTGCTGGGCGGCGACGCCTGTCAAACATCGAAGTCCTTCACGAAGCACTTGGCGATATCGAAGGAGCGGTGAAATGATGGACTAGCTTGGGGAAGCCGGAGAGCACTTCTATAATCCAGGAGGTGCTCCATGGCCCAATACCACCGACGCTTTACGCAGGAATTCCGGGATGAGGCGGTCCGGATGCGTCGCAAATTTGGATCTGGAACGCAAAGGTGGTCGATAGCTAGGCTCAAGATCAGGCAACGAGCAGATGGAACTGCTTGGCGTGGGTCGGCTGCGAATTGCAGGCATGCTTCGCCTGTTGTTTGCGTATCATGTGGGTCAACTCGATCCCACCAAGGATGACGCAGGCAGTGACCATCGACTGAAAGCCGAGCATTGGTCTGACGCGCCTCTTGATGGCTCGATGATCCTGCTCGATCCGATTATTGAGGTAGGCGCTTTGGCGGATGCCAATGGGCTTCAGATCACGCCGTGTTCTGTCTTCGAGCCGGTCGGGTGTGTCGCACGACAGGATCGCTTCACGGTTCGTCTGGCTGCCATCAATCACAATCCGCTCAGGCCGGCTATGGCGTTTGGGCGCCTTGCGCAGGAACCGTTTGGCGTTCTATTGGGTCGGCACGGTTTATTGAGGCTTCCTCACTGATGCATCCGCGGAATATGGTCTACCCATGTCTTTTCTCTAATCAGTTCGCCATTCTTCCGCAAAGTCTTAGTGAAAGTGACGTCGAAATATAAGGCATCCGACTCGATCCGCGCCTTGGTCGAGAGGTCTATTTCATTGCCCTTGATGGTAAAAATATTTCTGCGTTCGCCTTGGTAGCGGGCGTTGGCGGGCATGGCGTCATTGACGTCCCATCGGTATGATTCGCTGGATCGGAATTTGTCGTCACGAATGATCCAGGTAACGTCGTTGGCGGTCGTGAATGTCGAATCGCCGGTTTGTTCATTGCGGAAACTGTTGAAAACAGGGCCGTTTTTTTCCAGCTCTTTGCCAAAAGGTGCCGCATCACTTGGCTCTGGCGGGGGTAGGATACAAGCTTGGTTCGTTTCGTTTTGCATCGGCACCACTGGCAATTCGAGCCATGTGTCGTTGCTCAACAAAAGACTGGTGGCGCCCGGCGTAGGACTGGGCCAGATCATGGGAAATTGCGCGTTGGCGACGGCCAGGCGGATACGATGGCCGGGTTTGAAACGCCATGTGGTGAAGTGAACCGAGGTGGTCAGCGTAGTCGGTTCACCGGGTATCAGCGCCGCAGGCTCAAGCCGCGAAAAACGCTGGGAAGAATTGATGATGGCGCCGCTGACCAAGGACACCTTGCCATCCGGAGCAACATCCTCCAAACGCACTGTCCACTGGTAAAAAGGAGCATCTGCGGCCACGCGCAATCGCACTTGCGGCATGCCCATAATTTCCAGGGCCTCGGCCAAGGGGGCAGAGTCGTAGACCAGACTGTGGGCGTCGTCCGTTGCCATGTCGCCCGTTTGTTCGCCCCACCAACCACCAGCTGCCATCCCGATGCCGGCGCGGTAAAGCAGGGCTTGGGCGGTTTCCAGCGCTGCAGGGGCATTGCCCAGATGTTGCGCGGTTTGAGGGTAGAGGCGTTGGGTGCTGCTGCCGTCCGATGGCCACTGCTTATCGCAGCGCCAATAACCGGGGACAGTGGTCAGATCGGTGGCAGGAGCGTGCCCGGTACGCATGAATGCCATCCAGCGGGGCTCATCCAGAATTCCATGGTCTATTCCTTTGAGCCAGTAGTCCCACCAGCGCAAGGCCTTTTGCCGCCACTCGTAGTTGGGGCCTGGCACGCCGTATTCAGGCCATGCGTGGTTCCATGGCCCGATTTCCGCAATGACCGGTGCCTTGGCGGTCCGACCCACATCCATGACGAAATCCCGGTAGCCGTCGAGCAATCCACCGATCAGATAGCTTGGCACCTCCAGGGGGGCTTTGAACTTGAGGGACTCCTTGCGCCAAAAATCGCCATCCTGTTGCTGGCGTAGCCAGGTGAATATCCAAGGTTCCCTGTCGAAACGATTCCGGAAATAATCTTCATCAATGCGGTAGTCCGGGCTTTGCGGCATCGAATTATCGGTATCAATTTGATGCGCATAGGAATCGATGTGCAAAGCGCCGTCGATGTAGTGCACGTCATTGTAGAAAAGGTCGGTCGACCCGTGCGCCGCAATGATGGCCTTGAGCGCAGGCGGTTTTCTGTGGGCCGTCATCAGTGAGTTGAAGGCACTCCATGAAAGGCCATACATTCCCACATTGCCATTGGACCAGCTCATTTTGGACAGCTGGGCGATCAACGCCTCCGCATCGGAAATCTCCGCTTCGGAATACTCGCTTTCGGGGATGCCGCCCTCACTGCCTCCCGTACCGCGCACATCGACACGGGCAACAACATAGCCGCGCTTGGCAAAATATGAGCCATATTCATAATCGCCAAGCGCGAAAAAATCATCCTTGCGATAAGGCAGCATTTCCATAATCACCGGGAAAGTTTCTCTGGGCTTTTTGGCCACGGGCCGGTAGTAGGTCACAGCCAAGCGCACGCCATCTTTCATTTCGAGCGTGCTGTTCTCCAGAAAAAATTCGTAGTGCGTGGTGTCCGCTGACAGCGCGGCATTTCCAGAGCAGCCGAATAGACCGCCTATGAGGGATAGACAAATTGCTAGTTTCCCCAAGATGTTTGCCCTCCAAGCAATCATTTGTCCCCATGGTGTTTTGTGTTGTTTGCAACTGCTAATGGCACGTGTCAGGTGGTTGATTCTCGGCTTCGGCGCCCGTGTGCAATCGCCCGCAATCGTGACAGTGGCCGTAGTTCTGCGCAAGCCGGTGGATGACGGGCAGCTTTACCATCAGCCCGACAATGTCAGGCCGCATCAAGTCAAGCACCTTCTTGCGGCCTAGCAGGGTTTCAGGGGCAGGTCACTTCCAGCATCGATATCTTGGAGAGTCTCTATGAAGATCGTTAAGAGCCTTATGCTCGGATCGGTCGCGGGTCTCGCCGCCGTTGCCGGCGCTCAAGCTGCTGACCTTCCCGCGAAGAAGGCTGCTCCTGTTGAGTACGTTCGCGTCTGCTCCACCTACGGCGCAGGCTTCTTCTACATCCCGGGCACGGAAACCTGCCTCCGCGTCGGTGGCCGCGTTCGCGCTGACTACGTGTACGGTGAGCCGCGCCTCCGCGCTCAGGATGCCGTCGGCTTCCGCGCTAGCGGTCGTATCCAGACAGACGCTCGTACGGCGACGGCTTATGGCCTGCTCCGCACGTTCGTTCGCTTCGACATCATCCGTTCGTCCGGCAGGCCGTTCAACGGCACCAACGGCACGATTTCGAGCAGCCCGAACGTGGCTGAGGCGTTCATCCAGTTCGGCGGCCTGACCGTCGGACACGTGACGTCGTTCTTCGATAACGGTGATCTCCGGACCGAGCACTTGGGCACGCTCCGCTTCTCGGACTCGCCCGACGTTGACCTGTTGGCCTACACCTTCACCCTCGGCAACGGCTTCTCGACCACGCTGTCACTCGAAAATGGCCTCGAGCGTCGCAACAACGGCTTCTTCCCCGGTGGTCTTGCTGCGACCCAGCTTAACTACGCTGGCGAGCGCGTGCCCGACCTCGTCGGCAACGTGAAATACGAAGCGACCTGGGGTACGGCTCAGATTTCGGGCGCCGTCCACCAGATCAGAAGCCGGGTTCTGAGCGGCGCGGGCTTTGCCGTTCCGATCCTTGGCTCGATCCCGAGCAATGAATACGGCTTCGCCGTCACGGGTCAGGTCGGCGTCAACCTGCCGATGATCGCCGCGGGCGACGCCATGTGGTTTGCCGCGACCTACGCGAACGGCGCTCTCGGCTACATCATCGGTGGCAACGACGACTTCATCATCGATGGCTCTGTCAGGGGCGCGGTTGCTGACGCTTACATCAACCCGATCACGGGCAATATCGTCCGTGGCCGTGGCTGGGCGCTCGCCGGTGGCGTGACACACTACTGGACCCCGCAGATCCGCCAGTCGGTGTTCGGTTCGTACGCTCGCTTCGATTACGGCACCGGCGCTTCGACTGTGACGCCTGCTGGCATCCGCATCGGCCTCGACGACTTCAACGAATGGCGTGTCGGCACGAACGCCTTCTGGCAGCCGGTTCCCGGCTTGGACTTCGGCGTCGAAGTTCTCTACGCCCGCATCGATCCCCGCGGCCGTGTCGCCATCGGCGACAACATCTCGGCTGGCTCGTCGAATGCCTGGGAAGGCCGTCTCCACATTCAGCGCGACTTCTAATCGGCTCAAACCGATGGCTTTGTCGCAAACATTTGTTTCGGTTTCGTCCCTATGGTGCGCTGGGGCACGAGTGCGGAGAGGCAGATGTTCAAGGTCAGGCACTTTGACAGGTCGGTGATCTTGCTGTGCCTCCGATGGTATCTGGCCTACGGCTTGAGCTTGCGATCATCAGCGGCACGAACCAGTTACCGAAACCGCTGATGAGAGCCGGCATGACGACAAAAAATATCATGATGAGGCCGTGGCCTGTCACGACGACGTTGAAGGCCTGCGGATTGGCGAAGAACTGCAATCCGGGTTCCTGGAGTTCCAGGCGGATGAGGATCGAGAAAGTGGCGCCGACCAGGCCCGCGATGAAGGCAAAGATGAAGTAGAGGGTGCCGATGTCCTTGTGGTTCGTGGAATAGAACCACCGCCGCCAGAAGGCCGGATACTCACTGGTGTCGACAGAATCGGCAGGCGTCGCTTGGGCCATGACGGCGCTCCTGACAACCTCCCCCAGACAAAAATCCCGAAATTTCGTTGGTCACGTCGCCAATCGTTCCATGTGCCGTTCGTCACCGTTAGCGGGATTCTAGTGCAGCAGCCGGGAAGGCAATACGACGACCTGCGATACCGGAAGCAAGGCGTCTCTCCATTGCGCGCCAACAGACACGATGCCTTTGGATTCCGTTGCAGGCGTAGCCTTTTGTTCGTCGTTCCTCCCCTTAATTTCGCTGGACAATGGCGTGTCCCATCCTAGCTTTTTTCAGCAACATAGCTGGCCGGTATGGGAGCAAGCCCATGGTTACGCGGAGATCCTTCCTTATCGGCGTCGGGGGTGCCGCTCTTTCAGCGCCGGCTCATCTGCGCGAGGGGCTTGCGGCTGACTCTTTCAGCCTGGACCCACATCTTCCGATCGGGCTTCGAAACATTGCGCAGTTGGAAGCGCTGCCGGGCAAGGTGCCACTCATCAAGCTGACGTATCGCCCACCTAACTATGAAACGCCGCTCCACTATTTCAACGAGCTCTTCACGCCCAACGACGCGTTCTTCGTTCGCTATCATCTCTCGGACATTCCGGAGGTCGATCCGAAAAGCTGGCGCTTGGCGGTCGGGGGAGACGCGGCGACAAAGCCCTTCGAACTGACACTGGACGCCCTCAAGCGAGATTTCATGCCTGTCGAAATCCCTGCGGTCTGCCAGTGTTCAGGCAGCCGTCGAGGCCTGTTCGAGCCGCATGTCGCCGGGGTTGAGTGGGGGTACGGCGCCATGGGGAATGCTCGCTGGAAAGGCATTCGGCTAAAGGACATCCTCGATCGAGCCGGCCTTACAAAGGAAGCAATCGAAATCGCTTTTGATGGAGCAGACGGACCGGCGCTCGACAAGACGCCGGACTTCGTCAAGAGCATCCCTGTCTGGAAGGCTCTCGATCCGGACACCCTGATCGCCTACGAGATGAACGGGCAGCCGCTGCCGCACTTCAACGGCGCTCCGGCAAGGATCATTGTCCCGGGCTGGACGGCAACCTATTGGATGAAACACCTCACCCGGATCACCGCGCGATCAACCCCTGAGGACAATTTTTGGATGAAGGCGGCCTATCGGATTCCGGTCGGCAAGTTTCCCCTCGTCCAGCGGTTCCTGACGCAGGAGACGGCGGCGAACACCCCCATCACGGAAATGGTCGTCAACTCGCTCATTACGACACCTGCGGAGAGCGAGAAGGTGAGAATGGGCCAGACTCTCACCGCCAAGGGCATTGCCTGGGACGGAGGGTACGGCATTACGTCCGTTGAGATTTCCACGGATGAAGGTCAGACTTGGTCACGCGCAACCTTAGGTCCGGATGTCGGCCGGTACTCGTTCCGGCAGTGGACCTTTCCGCTCAAGACAACTCGCAAGGGGGCCCTGACGCTCCTCGCTCGCGCCACGAATGCGGTCGGACAGACCCAGAACTCGACCCTTATTCAAAACCCGGGCGGATACCATCATAACCTGATGCACCGCGTCAGCGTTATTGTCGGATGAGGTGCGCCATGTGGAAATTCGTTCTGCCTGTTGTCGTCCTCGTCACAGCAACCGGGGCCCGTGCCGACGAAACGGCCATCAAGCTTAAGGATGGCCCCGGCAGAGACGTCGTAATGAACAACTGCGCCGCCTGCCACAGCTTGGATTACATTCAGATGAACTCACCCTTTCTGGATCAGAAACTGTGGGAAGCTGAGGTGACCAAGATGATCAAGGTGTTCGGTGCCCCGGTCGATGATTCCGATGCCAAGGCGATCGTCGACTATCTCAGCCGCAGCTATGGGCGTCCGTAGGAAAGACGCAGCTAGGTCAGAGGAGTTGCTGCACTTCGTAGGTGCGACCACCTCCTTGAGACTTGTCGACCGTTGGCAGTCAATCAGACCGGACTCGGATTGGACAATGGCCATGACCAGCAATCTGCGTGCGGAAAATTCGTCTCTTCCGGAGAGGACAGGCCAAGCCAACATTGGCCTGACGAGCGGCGAAGCCAGCCGTCGGCTGCACACCTTTGGTCCGAACGCCCAGCCGGACACTGCCGCGCATCCATTGCGTCGGGCACTGAGCAAGTTTTGGGCTCCCGTTCCCTGGATGCTTGAGGCTGCGATCGTGATCGAGATCGCGCTTGGCGAATATGTCGAGGCCTCGATCATCGGCGGCCTCCTCATCTTCAACGCTGCTCTCGGGCTTTTTCAAGAAGGGCGCGCCCAGGCAACCCTTGCCGTACTGAAGTCGCGGCTTGCGCTCAACGCTTCCGTCCGACGCGACGGTGTTTGGACAACCATGCCGGCCGCCGAGTTGGTTCCGGGCGATGTCGTGAAGCTGTCGCTTGGGGGTGTGGTGGCTGCGGATGTGCGCCTCACCGAAGGGGAAGTTCTGCTCGACCAATCCATGCTTACGGGCGAATCTGTTCCCATCGAAGCTGGCCCGGGCCTGCAAACCTATGCAGGGACGTTGGTACGGCGCGGCGAGGCGGTGGGCGAGGTCACCGCGACCGGAACGCGCACCAAGTTCGGTCGCACCGCGGAACTTGTCCGCACCGCCCATGTCGTCAGCTCCCAGCAGGCAGCGGTTCTGCGGGTCGTGCGCAATCTCGCCGCGTTCAACGGCGCCGTCGTCGCGGTGCTGGTGGCATATGCCTACTTTCTCAAGATGCCGCTCACTGAGATCATTCCTCTTATTCTGACGGCAGTTCTTGCATCGATACCGGTTGCACTACCGGCCACTTTCACTCTGGCGTCGGCACTTGGCGCGCGGGCCTTGGTAAGGCGCGACGTGCTATTGACGCGTCTCTCCGCGGTGGATGAAGCGGCGACGATGGATGTCTTGTGTGCGGACAAGACCGGAACGTTGACACGCAACGAGCTGGCGGTGGCAGCCGTGCGCCCAATGCCTGATTTCGACGTGGCACATGTTCTGGCGTTGGCGGCGTTGGCAAGCTCGGATGGCGGCCAGGATCCGGTGGATGTGGCCATTCGTGGGGCTGCCGGAGCCAAGAATATCACCGACGCGCCGAACCTGATCCATTTCACGCCATTTGATCCGACGGCGAAAATGTCCGAGGCGACAGCGACGGCTTCGGACGGCCACCCGCAGCGCATCGTGAAGGGTGCCTTTGCGGTGGTTGTCGGCCTTGCCCAGAAGGCTTCGACCGCAGCAGCGGTTGCGAACGAGCTTGAGGGACAGGGCTTTCGAGTGCTGGCCGTTGCGGCGGGACCGCCTGAGGCAATAAAGCTCGTCGGACTCATCGCCCTCAGCGACCCGCCTCTCGAAGAAGCGGCGCCGCTCATTGCCGAATTGCACGGGCTAGGCGTCCGCACCGTGATGGTGACAGGCGACGCGCCTGCGACGGCAGCTATCGTGGCTCGTGCCGTTGGGCTCGATGGCCCGGTCTGCCCGCCGGGGCCGATCCCAGCCAGCGTGCATCCCGAGGAGTTTGCAGTCTTCGCCGGTGTTCTCCCCGAGGACAAGTACAACCTCGTGAAGGCGTTTCAGAACGGCCATCACGTCGTCGGCATGTGCGGCGACGGCGCCAACGACGCGCCGGCGCTGCGTCAGGCGCAGATCGGAATCGCGGTCTCGACAGCGACTGACGTGGCCAAGTCGGCAGCGGGCATGGTGCTGACCAGACCGGGGCTAGGGGCCATCGTCGCAGTTGTGAAGGAGGGGCGGGTAATCTTCCAACGCATCCAGACCTATGCCTTGAACGCGATTATCAAGAAGGTCGTGACGGTGCTCCTGCTGGTCATCGGCCTGATCATGACCGGACACGCCATCCTGACGCCGCTGCTGATGGTCATTTTGATGGTCGCCGGAGACTTTCTCTCCATGTCATTGACCACGGATCACGTGAACCCGTCGGTACAGCCGAATGTCTGGCGCATCGGTAGCTTGACGATTGCAGGCCTCGCTGTGGGGGCCTGCTTATTGGCCTTCTGTACGGGCATTCTGGCATTCGGCAGATTTGAGATGAACCTCGGAACCGGCGCGCTGCGGACCCTTGCTTTTGTCGTCCTCGTCTTCGGGAGCCAGGGGACACTCTATGCCATTCGCCAACGCCGACATATGTGGGGTTCACGTCCCAGCTTCTGGCTCGTCCTCTCATCCGTGGTCGATGTGGTGATCGCGGCTACGCTGGCGATTACCGGGTTGGCAATGACACCGCTCCCGGTCTCGCTGGTCGTCTGCACGCTAGTCGCAGCCGCTGTGTTCGCCGTCGTCCTGGATGTGGTGAAGATTCCCGTATTCGCTCGACTTGGGATCACCTAACGCGCGTTGCGGCGGACGCCACCGAAAGGGCGGACATGAAAATCAAATCAAAGGACTATCGCGTGCGGGAGGGCGAGAAGGTCAACCTGCGCAAATGGCCGACGAGCGTGGCACCTGTGTATAAATCAAAGGAGCATTATCAAAAGCTTCTAGGCGAATACATCGCGCGACTGAGCTCGCAACAGCAACTCTTCTATGCATCTAACCGCTATGCCGTTCTCCTGATACTTCAGGCGATGGATGCGGCGGGAAAAGATGGCATCATCAAGCATGTGATGTCCGGGGTGAATCCACAAGGCTGCCAAGTCTTCAGCTTCAAGCATCCCAGTCCTGCCGAGTTACAACACGATTTTCTCTGGCGCACCACGCGTGATCTACCGGAGCGGGGACGGATCGGCATCTTTAATCGATCCTACTACGAGGAAGTGCTGATCGTCCGTGTCCATCGTGAAATCCTCCAAAGTGAGGGGCTCTCAGACACGGCACATGATGACCCGAAGGTCTGGCGCGACCGGTATCGATCTATCGCGAATTTGGAGAAACATCTCCAGGCCAACGGAACTCGCGTCATCAAATTCTTCCTCCATCTTTCGAAGGAGGAGCAGCGCAAGCGCTTTTTGGCACGCATCGACGAGCCCGAAAAGAATTGGAAATTCAGCCTGTCGGACGTCAAGGAGCGCAAGTTCTGGAAGCACTATATGAAGGCCTACGAAGAGTGCCTTAGCGCGACAAGCACCAGCGATTCACCTTGGTATGTCGTTCCCGCCGACGATAAAGAGAACGCTCGGTTGATTGTATCTCAGATTATCCTCGATACACTTGATGGACTCAAATTGAGCTATCCAAGAACGAGCCGTAAGCGGCGCAATGAACTGCACTCCATTCGTAGGGAGCTAGCGAAGTGAGCGCTAATCGGTCATCGTCGGTGCCCACGCCTGGGCTCTCCTTTTGGGAGAGTATGGCCTGAGAGCCCCTCCCGAAATCGGCGCGGGCGTAGTTCTCGGCCACATGCCCCGGTACGACATCAAGGGCGTATGGGGGGCGCTGCGATGTCCTGCGCCAGGGCCGACCCTGTCGCGGAGCAGCTCTATCAGAACATGCTAATGTGAGCGGCTCAGCGGCGCGGAGCTAGAAGCAAGATTGGCCGGGCGGCTGACAATCGGGACAACGTGTACCGACAACGAGAAAACACGGACGGCCGCGTGGCCCGCAGCACGAAGAACGTGGCGTCAGCCTCGCCGCTCGTGAACTTGGCATGGAGACCACGGCGGCGAAACGCGCACATCAGATAGCAACCCGTTCCCCCTGAAGCTAAAAAAGCTCGCCCGCCGCACCGGCTTGACCGGAAACCAACCGTAAGCGGTCGCAGCGGAACAGCCGACGCATTGCTGAGCTTACACGTCAGGTTGCGGAAGAGATGCTCGGACCGTGACAGTTCAGTCTGAGAAGACAACATCGCGTGCAGGTCGTGCCGGATGAGAACGGTCACGTTTAGACACGCCTCTTTGCGTTCCAGATCCAAATTTGCGACGCATCCCTTGCACTCGCGTTCAAGGATTTCTTATCAGCAGGGAGCGTCCGAACATGACAACATCCGGGACCAGCCGCCAACTTCAAGCGGCGACCGCCGTGACCTTGCGAAACCGCAGGATCCCTAAAAGGAGAAACAGGACGCCGATCAACGCGATGATAACGAACTCTGGCCAGACCACATTGAATCCAGCTCCGCGGTAAAGGATCGCTTGCGCGAACGCAACGAAATGGACAGTCGGCGACACCTGCAGGACGGTTGCAAGGCAAGGCGGCATACTCTCAAGCGGCGTGTTGCTGCCGGACAGCATGGCCAATGGGAGATAGACGAGAAGATAAAGAAGGCCGAGTTGCGGCATCGAACGTGCGATGGTCCCGAGGAAGATGCCGATTGTCGTGGCGAAGAATAGATAGACGGCTACCCCAACCAGAAAAAGCGGGATCGACCCCGCAATCGGCACGTTAAGCACATCTTTAACAACAAGGGAAAGGGAAAGCCCAGCCGCAAGAGTAATGATCAGACTGTTCGCCCAGATTTTGGACATCGCGATCTCGAATGGGGTCAATGGCATCACGAGGAGATGATCCAGTGTGCCGTGCTCCCGCTCACGGACGATCGCCGCTCCCGCAAGAACGATCGCGAGCATGGTGATCCCGTTGATGATACCCATGACGCTGGTAAACCAACCTGTCTCGGCGTTTGGATTGAAAGCGATGCGCACGACGAGATCGACCGGTGGAAGTGGACTTCCTTCAAGGTGCGACAGAAATGCGTTGATCTGGTCGCTGATGATCTGTTGCGCGTAACCAGATCCCAATCCCGCTTGCACCATCGCGGTCGCATCTACATTGAGTTGTACGGCCGGTTGATGCCCCGCGAGCACGTCGGCCTCGAATTTGGGAGGAATATCGATCACAAATGTGTACTTGCCCGCGTTCATCAGCGGCACCACGTCCCGTTCGGCGATCAACTGTGGCGCTTGAAAATACGGGGACAAAAACGCGCGCCGGATACGGTACGACAGTTCGGATTGGTCTTCATCGACGATCGCTACCGACGCGTTATGGACCTCCTGAGCGCTGCTTTGAGCCTGAGCAACAACAGCAAGCGAAAAAGTGTAGATGACCAACGCGACGAGCACGAAGTCGTGCATAAAACTCCGCAACTCTTTCGTTCCAAGCCAAAAGATATTCGAGAGTTTTTGCATGGCCGCAATCAGCCTATCGCTCCTGTTTCCGGAGCAGCAGAAGGCTGAGAGCCGTCAGTGCCGGAATGAAAGCCAAAAGGGTGAGGATGTTGCCAGACAGATCGTGGAAGCCGAGCCCTTTGGTGAAGGTCCCCACACTGATCGGGAGATAATAACTCATCGGGAAAATGCGGCCCATGATGCGTGCCATGCCTGCAAGCGAGGAAACCGGAACGAGCATGCCCGCGAACATTGTGGCCGGCAGAACGGTCAGGATTGCGGTGCCGAAGAGGGCCGCAATCTGGGTCCGCGCAAACCCAGAAATCAGCATGCCGTATGCCGTGGTCGCCACGACATAGACCAGTGTTCCGAGTAGTAGCGTCGGAAAGCTCCCCTTGAGCGGGACGCGAAACACGATCAGCGCCAGCGTAAACATCAGCGCAAAATTGATCATCGCCAGTCCGACATACGGAATTTGTTTGCCAAGGAGGAATTCGAGGCGGGTGAGTGGTGTCACGTACAGGTTCGTGATCGAGCCGAGTTCCTTCTCGCGCACGACGGAAAGTGCCATCAGGATTGCCGGGAAGAGGGCAAGCTGCAACGCCAGCTGGGCCGGTACCATCGCGTAGATGCTGTCAAGATTCTGATTGTATTTGAAACGAAGCTGGACAACTGCAGGCGCAGGTACCGGCGGCTGCCCCGTCCTCAGCATGGGATCGTTGAGAAAGAGTTGATGGAGGTCTTGCAAATATCCACGGATTGTCTGGGCGATGAAGGGCCGGGCCCCATCAACCCATGCCGCAATCGAGGTAGGCAGGCCGCGCGCGAGATCCCGCCCGAAATTGGGCGGGATCTCTATGGCTGTATCGATGTCGCCACTTGCAAGCCGCTTTTCGAGATCGTTGTAGTCCGCTAGGGGGCGCTTCTCGATGAAGTAGGTCGAGCCGCGCAAAGCCTCGAGATAGGCCCGGCTTTCATGACTGTGATCATGGTCGAGCACCGCGAAGGTCAGGCTGTTGACGTCGGTGGAAATACCGAAACCGAAGACCAGCATTAAGAACGTCGTACCGATGATAGCGAAGCCGAGCCGAACCTTATCGCGTATCAGTTCCAGGGTCTCTCGAATCGTGCAGGCGACAAGGCGTTGTGGGCTGAAAGTGGTGCTCAATCCGCGTCCAGGGGTGGCTTCGCGGCGCGGTTGCACCCAGGCGCTCGATGCCGGTTGCTCCACTTTCGAGCGCGCTGCCTCCGCCTCTTCGAGATAATCGATGAAGGCCTCCTCCAACGTCGCGGCGTTGCGGGACCTCATCAGCCCGGCTGGTGTGTCGGTCGCCAGAACGTGGCCGGAATCCATGAGTGAGACACGGTCACAGCGCTCGGCCTCGTTCATGAAATGCGTGGAGACGAAGATCGTGATGCTACGGTTGCGCGCCAAATCCACCAGGATTTCCCAAAACTGATCTCGCGCAATGGGATCAACGCCAGAGGTCGGCTCATCGAGTATGAGGAGATCGGGTTCGTGGACGATCGCCACCGCGAGCGAGAGCCGTTGGCGGATGCCAAGCGGCAGGTTCTGGGCGCGCGCGTCCACATAATCCGTCAAGCCAAACTCATCGAGGAGTTTGGCGATGCGCAATTTCGCCCGCTCGATCGGCAGGTGGAACAGTCGGGCATGAAGATTAAGGTTCTGTCGGACTGTCAGTTCAGCGTATAGCGAGAACGCCTGGGACATATAGCCGACACGCTTGCGCGCATTGAGATCGTAGGCGTCGAGTGGCCGCCCGAACAGCCGCACCTCGCCCTGGCTCGGCGGCAGTAGGCCGGTCAACATCTTCATGGTCGTCGTCTTGCCGCAGCCATTCGAGCCAACAAAGCCGAAGATTTCTCCTTGATCGATCGTGAAGCTGACGCGGTCGACCGCTGTGAAGTCACCGAACCGTCGAGTCAAACCCTCCGCCTCAATGACCGACTCGCCGCCGATGACGGGGCGGCGTTGGGGCACCGAGAAGCCGAGGTATCCCGCCCGCTCTCGCTCGGGGAGCAGGTCGATGAATGCTCCTTCGACAGAGCTTGCTCCTGTGGCGCGACAGAGCTCAGTAGGCGATCCGGTGGCAACGATCTTGCCCTTGTTTACGGCTACCAACCAGTCAAACCGTTCCGCCTCTTCCATGTAGGCAGTGGCGACGAGGACCGTTATGGTCGGGTGCCGGGCTCGAATGTCTTCGATCATCCTCCAGAATTGCCGACGCGACAGCGGATCCACTCCTGTCGTCGGTTCGTCGAGGATCAACAGGTCCGGATCGTGGATCAGCGAACAGCAAAGCCCCAGTTTCTGCTTCATTCCGCCCGAGAGTTGCCTGGTCGGACGGGCGACGAACGGCGCGAGTCCAGTGCTGGCCAAAAGCTCGGCCATCCTGGTTTCCCGTTCGACTGGGGTTTCCCCAAACAGACGTCCGAAGAACTCGATGCTTTCCCGAACAGTGAGATCTGGATAGAGATTCCTGCCCAGCCCCTGAGGCATATAAGCGATACGTCGACAGAGCGTGGCACGGACTGCAGAAACAGCGATGTCAGCGTCCAGGACATAGACTCGGCCCGATTGGATCTTTCGAGCGCCGGCGATGATGGCGAGCAAAGATGATTTCCCGACCCCATCGGGGCCGATGAGGCCGGTTAAGCTGCCGCGGGGTACGGCAAGCGTGACATCATCGAGTGCTACGGTCTTGCCGTAGCGAAGCGTAATGTCTTCGAGGATCGCGACCACCCCTTTGCTTTTTATCATGGAGGCACCGTGATCGATGTAGTCGGCACTGCACTCGGCTCCAGACGAGGCGGCCATTCCGCATGAGGATCCGTGCGTACATACGCAACCCCGGGCAGACCGCTCCGCACGATCGCCTCATGGCCCTTTAGACGCTCTGGATCGACTCGGACGCGGATCCGGAACATCAGCTTGTCGCGCTCACTTTTCGTCTCCACCGGCTTGGGGGTGAACTCAGCTTGGCTGGAAACGTATACGACCTTGGCTGGGATCACGTGATTGGGATAGGCATCGAGGACAATGCGAGCCTCACTTCCGATCCTGACCCGGCCAGCTTCTGCCGTAGGCAGGTAGATATCCATGTAGACGTAGGAGGCGTCGAGCATGGTGAAAACTTTGCCGCCGGCCGGCAAAACCTCGCCGGTATTCGCGATGCGATACTCGATCGGGCCATCACGCGGCGCAACAAGCGTGTTGTCCGCGATGTTGACCTTGTAATACTCGACATTGTGCGTGGCTGCCTCTCGTGCTTGTTCCGTTTGGCCGACTCTCGCGGCGGCTGCATCCCGCGACGCAACCGCCCCATTGGCATTATGCCGGGACGCGACAAGCGCCTGCTCCGTTTCATTGACTCTAGCGGTGGCTGCAATCTCGGCGGCCAAGGCACCATTCAGAGCCTGTCGGCGCTGGTCGAGCAGCTCGACCGTGGCGAAACCTCTCGACATAAGCGATGTGGTGCGATCAAGCTCCTGTCGGGCCAACTTCACCTGGGTCTGCTGTTGTTGCAGGTTGGCATTCGCCTCTTCCGTCGCGCGCTGTGCCTGCACGACCGCCGCTTGAGCGCTCAGCACAAGGCTTTGCTGCTGAGCAAGGCTTTGCTTAGCCTCGTCGACCGCCCGCTGTGCCTGAATCGCCATCGCCTCAGCCTGCTTCAACTGAGCTTCGAGGTCCCGCGTGTCCATCAGAGCCACAACCTGGCCGGCCTTGACCATGTCGCCCTGATCGACGAACAGCTTTAGAATACGGCCCGCGAACTTGGTGGCGATACTGATCTCATCGGCTTCCAATCGGCCATTTCCCATAGCGAGGCCGGGCGGCGGGGCCGATCGAAACTGATGCCACACGTAATATCCGGCCCCGCCCATCGCGAGGAGCGCGAGAAGTGCGCCGAGGAGTAAAATCACAGGGCGCTTTTTCCCGCGCTTCGGTCGCAAGGCGGGAAGCTGAGGCGGCTGGCCAGATTCGATAGGTTCAATTTCGGCGTGCCGCGGGACGCTCTGCCTTTGAACGGTCACGGCAGTGTCGGCCGCAGGAAGAATTCGCGCCTTCTCAGGCGTATCCGTTGTCACGACCGACTCTCTGCCCCAAGGGGCGCTTTTGGAACTCACAGGAACACGACAAAAACGGCGTTCTCATAACAATCCAACTAAGCCTGCCATGCCGGTGGTACATTGATATTGAGCAAATTTCGGCGGTTGAGAAGGTGAAGCCCGCGCCGAGATTTGACATTTGCCGGCGTTGTCATGTCTGGGCTGAGGTGACGGGTATGGGAACTGCCTACTTCCGACTTAACCCGGGTCAGCGACCTTCCCCGACAAGTTGACGGCGCCGTTCGCTAACCGACCTAGCAATTCCTCGGCGCAACTCCTTGACCAATCTCAATGTCCCGCGTCCGCCCATGCATGACATTTCCGCATTCTCTGCCGCGGAGGCGAAATGTCCTGGGATTCGATTCTCAAGCGACCAGAAGAGATCGCTCGCGCGAATCTGCGCGACTACGATCGCGAGGTTACCGACTTCTCTTGGGACCAGGCGCGCTCGCTTCTCGATGGTTTGCCCGATGGTGGATTGAACATCACCTATGAGGCTGTCGACCGCCATGTCTCGCATGGCCGAGGTGACAAAATCGCACTGCGTTGGATCAGTCAGGAAAACCGTATCCGCGCTCTCACCTACAGCGACTTGCAGAAGCTGACGAACAAATTTGCCAACGTTCTAAGATCTCTCAACTTTGGCAAGGGCGATCGGGTTTACTGCCTCCTGGGTCGTGTTCCTGACCTCTATATCGCGGCTCTGGGATCGCTGAAGGCAGGAGCCGCATTTTGTCCTCTCTTCTCAGCGTTCGGACCGGAACCCATTAAGGCCCGCATGAGCATCGGCGAAGCAAATCTACTCATCACCACAGAGCGGTTCTACCGGCGCAAGTTGGCTTCCTGGCGTAACGAACTTGGTAGCCTTCGTCATGTGGTCCTTGTCGATGGAGAGGATACACTGCCCGATGGCACCTTTGGCCTTGCGGCGCTCATGGACGGGGCCTCGGAGACCTTCAACATCGAGCGCACTGCACCTGAGGATATAGCCCTTCTCCACTTCACCAGCGGCACAACCGGTCGGCCGAAGGGCGCCGTGCATGTGCATGCAGCGGTCATCGCCCATCACATCACCGGACAATTCGCGCTCGATCTCCATCCGGACGATATTTTTTGGTGCACAGCTGATCCTGGATGGGTCACCGGGACATCCTACGGCATCATCTCGCCACTTACCAACGGTACGACGATGATTGTCGATCAGGCCGAGTTCGACGCGGAGCGGTGGTATCGCATTCTGCAGGATCACAAGGTTACCGTCTGGTATACCGCGCCGACGGCAATCCGCATGCTCATGAAAGTCGGGAGCGATATCGTACGGCAGTTCGACCTCTCACATCTCCGGTACATGGCAAGTGTTGGTGAACCCCTCAATCCGGAGGCGGTCGTCTGGTCGGCGAAGACCTTTGGGAAGCCGTTCCACGACAACTGGTGGCAGACAGAGACTGGCGGCATAATGATCTCCAACTATCAGGCAATGGAAGTGCGTCCCGGGTCCATGGGCAAGCCCCTGCCGGGTGTGGAGGCGGGGATTGTCGAAAGACACGACGGGCAGCTCCGCGAGATCACCGCGCCGTCAACTGTCGGCGAACTGGCCTTAAGGCCCGGCTGGCCCTCGATGATGCGGGCCTATCTCCATGAGGAGGAGCGCTACCGGAAATGTTTCGCGGATGGCTGGTACCTCTCGGGCGATCTCGCGATGCGCGACGCCGACGGATATTACTGGTTTGTCGGCCGCGCCGACGACATGATCAAGAGCTCCGGACATCTGATCGGACCGTTTGAGGTTGAGAGCGCCTTGATGGAGCACCCCGCAGTCGCGGAAGTTGCGGTGATCGGGATTCCCGATCCGGTTGCCGGAGAGATCGTGAAAGCCTTCGTTGCCCTAAAGGCAGGGATCGCATCGAGCGAAGAACTCCGCATGGAACTCCTTGGTCATGCCCGCAAGAGGCTTGGTCCGGCCGTCGCCCCGAAAGAAGTCGTCTTTCGACAAAACCTGCCGAAGACACGCAGTGGCAAAATTATGCGTCGCCTACTCAAGGCGCGCGAGTTAGGCCTGCCCGAAGGAGACATCTCCACCCTCGAGAGTGAAGAGCGATGACTGACACGATCTCGAAACCGCGTTTATCGCGAAGTCATGAGATCGATCTGCTCAAGCAGATGATCCGGATCCGCCGATTCGAGGACAAGTGCGCCGAACTCTACACGCAGGAGAAGATCCGAGGATTTTTGCATCTCTACGATGGCGAGGAGGCAGTTGCCGTAGGGGTGATCCCCGTTCTCAAAAACAGCGACCGCGTCGTTGCAACCTATCGCGAACATGGCCACGCGCTGGTGCGCGGCGTTCCGATGGGAGCAGCCCTGGCTGAGATGTACGGCAAGAAGGAAGGATGCAGCGGCGGCCGCGGCGGCTCCATGCATCTGTTTGACCGGAATACGAACTTTTATGGCGGCAACGCCATAGTGGGTGGCGGACTGCCCCTCGCCGTCGGTCTCGGGCTCGCGGACAAAATGCGGAATCTCGACAATGTAACGGTCTGCTTCTTCGGAGACGGCGCGGTCGCCGAAGGCGAGTTTCACGAAAGCCTCAACCTGGCTGCGCTCTGGAGCGTGCCAGTACTGTTCGTGTGCGAGAACAATCTCTACGCGATGGGAACAGCCTTGGAGATCACGGAATCCGAAACCGACATTTATCGCAAGGCGCAGAGCTACAAGATCGCCTCGGAAGCCGTTGACGGCATGGATGTCGTCGCGGTCGAGGCGGCAGCCCGGCGAGCGATCGACACCATTCGATCGACGGGAAAGCCGTACTTCCTCGAATGTCACACCTATCGCTTCCGCGCGCACTCCATGTTCGACGCGCAGCTCTATCGCAGCAAGGAAGAGGTCGAGGCTTGGCGCAACAAGGGCCCAATCGTGCGCTTCCAGGGCTGGCTGGAGCAAAACGGGCTGATACATCCGGAGGATCTCAGCCGGATCGAGAAGGAGGTCGTATCGGAGATCGAAATCGCGGTTGCTTTCGCCGAGGCAGGTTCGTGGGAGCCGGTCGAGGACCTCACGCGCTATGTCTGCGCCCCGGAGCGACCCTCTCCACCCGACGGTCCCTTTGAGGGGCCGGGCGAACCTACCATCGAGACAACGTATCGCGAAGCGGTGCGGGAGGCCATCCGCGATGCCCTACGCCGCGACGAGCGCGCCTTCCTGATGGGAGAGGATGTCGGCCGTTATGGCGGCTGCTACGCGGTCAGCAAAGGACTTCTCGCGGAGTTCGGTCCTGAGCGTATCCGTGATACGCCCCTGTCCGAGTCAGCCGTTACAGGCACAGGCATCGGGGCCGCCATGGCCGGCATGCGCCCTATGGTGGAATTGATGACCTGCAATTTCAGCATGCTGGCGCTCGACCAGATCCTCAACACGGCGGCAACGATCCGGCATATGTCGGGCAATCAGTTCGGCGCGCCGCTGGTCATTCGCATGGCGACCGGCGCCGGGCGTCAGCTCGCTGCGCAGCATTCACACAGCCTCGAAGGCTGGTACGCTCATATTCCGGGGATTAGGGTTCTGGCGCCGGCAACTCTTGAAGATGCGCGCGGCATGCTTTGGACGGCGCTTCAGGAACTGGACCCAGTCCTGATCTTCGAAAACATCATGCTCTACAATTGGAAAGGATCACTCGCCGCTGATGCGGGACCGGTGGACATCGACAAGGCGGTTGTACGCCGCGCGGGGCGCGACATCTCGCTGATCACTTATGGCGGGTCGCTCTGGAAAACCCTTGAAGCCGCCGAAGCCCTGGCAAAGGACGGCATCGATGCGGAGGTCATCGACCTTCGCTGCCTTCGTCCTCTCGATGACCGTGCGATCATCGCATCAGTCTCGAAGACACACCGTGCGGTGATCGTTGACGAAGGCTGGCGCAGCGGGAGTCTGGCGGCCGAGATCAGCATGCGCATCACGGAGCAGGCATTCTGGGAACTTGATGCCCCCATCGCTCGCGTGTGCAGCGAAGAGGTGCCCATTCCTTATCCGAAGCATCTCGAAGAGGCCGCGATTCCGCGGGTCGCAATGATCGCCGCTGCCGCAAGAGCCGTTTGCAACAGAGTGAAGGCCACGCCATGAGCGAGTTCCGTATGCCATCACTGGGCGCCGACATGGAGGCGGGAACGCTCGTGGAATGGCTCGCCAAACCCGGCGCACCCTTGAAACGTGGCGACCTCATCGCGGTGGTCGAAACCCAAAAGGGCGCCATCGAAATCGAGGTGTTTCAGGAGGGCATCCTCGACCGACTGCTCGTCGACACCGGCACAACCGTGCCAGTGGGGACACCTCTTGCCGTCATCCGCGAGATTAGGGCGGCAGGCGCCATCGGCGCCGAAGCTGAGGCACCGCCATGCGAGCGCCCCCCTCCCACAGCACCCAAACGACCGAGAGGGGAAGCCCCTGTCGTCACGCCTTTTGCCGCGCTGCCTATAGCCCCCGCCACGGGTCGTGTTACCGCCTCTCCCGTGGCGCGACGGTTGGCAAGCCTGCACGGCATCGATCTTTCCGGCATCAAGGGGAGCGGACCCACCGGGGCCGTTCTCCTCATCGACGTCGAGCTTGCGCTGCGATCAACCGAGAAGGCGCCGGCCCATCCACAAGCGATCTCCAGCGTCGCCCAGATGCGCAGCGCCATCGCGGCGGCGATGACGCGCTCCAAACGCGAGATCCCCCACTATTACCTTTCACAAACGGCGGATGTCGGCGCGGCGGAGGATTGGGTCCGCCGGTGCAATACGGACAGACCTCCGGAACTGCGCGTTCTCGTCGGGGCTCTGTTCGTCAAAGCGACGGCTCTTGCCGTCCGCCGCTTTCCCGAGTTCAACGGATTCTTCATGGAGCGTGCGTTCCGTCCGAGCGATCGCGTTCATATCGGCGTCGCCATCGCGATCCGGGGTGGCGGTCTTGTTGCGCCCGCGGTCCACGATGCGAACACCCTCTCTCCCGACGCGCTCATGGCAGCGATGCGCGATCTCATCGGCCGCGTGCGAGCGGGGCGGTTTCGCAGTTCCGAGATCGCTGATCCTACGATTACGGTGTCGAGCCTCGGAGAGCGCGGGGTGGACACCCTGTTCGGCGTCATTTACCCGCCGCAGGTTGCCATCCTCGGGTTCGGGAGAGTGGTCGAACGGCCCTGGATCCGCGACGGTGCAGTCGTACCCCGGCCGGTCGTGACGATCACGCTGGCCGCAGATCATCGGGTGAGCGATGGCCATCGCGGCGCGTTGTTTTTATCCGAAATCGAGCGCCTCCTTCAGGAACCGGGGAGCCTATGATGAGCCCTGACATTCACGCCATTATTGAGCAGGAGTTGAAGCTGATCGCACCGGACATTGACCTCGCGGCCATCGATCCGAAACACGATCTGCGAGAGGAGTGTGACATCGACTCGATGGACTTCCTGAGTTTGGTGACGGCTCTACACCGGCGTCTCGGAGTGGATGTCCCCGAGCGCGACTATCCCAAGCTGATCACGTTGGACGGCGCGACCGAGTATCTGCGGCGGAAGCTTGCCGAGCTTTAATGCCGCTGGCGTGTAATACCCATCGTGAGGGCCTCATTTTTCAGGAGTCCCATGTTAAGCCGCTTCACCGCCCTGACACCGGGTTACCGCGACATCTTGCGCTACCTACCTTCGGGGGAACCAGCATTACGACACCGTCGAACCGGCGGCCAACGCGGCGCGACCAAGGCTGCCAAGGGCCTGCTGACCCGGCTGATGACGAAGCAAGCATGGCGCGGCACCGCCGCATCATTAACGACAAGTCGGTGCCTTCGTTTTGGCCGCGATCTACCCCGCACTGTTCGAGCGCATCTATGTCAAGCCGAATGAGCGGCAGTTGGAGAAACCCTATACCGAGCCGCCCTAGGCTGAATCGACATCCATAGTAGAGCTGCGGCGATCAGAACGAAGCTGAGGAAGTTTGCGGCGCGTCGGTCGTATCGTGTTGCGATACCGCGGAAGTGCTTGAGTTTGTTGAAGCAGCGCTCGATCAGATTGCGCGGCCTTGTAGGCCTCGAAGTCGTAGGGGATCAGGACTTTTCGCGTGGGATTGCACGGGATCGCCGCTTCGGCGTTCATGCTGGCAATGATCTGGCGCAGGGCGTTGGCGTCATAGGCTTTGTCGGCCAGGCGTCAGACCCACGAGCAAGGCTGGGGCCTGGGTGACATCGCTGCGTTGGCCGGGCGTCAGGATCACGCGTAGCGGACGCCCTCGGCCATCGACGGCCATGTGGATTTTGGTGGTCAGTCCTCCTCGGGAACGCCCCAGAGCCTGGTCCCTCCTTTTTGGCCGCCGCCCTTGCCGGTGGCCGCCTGCTGATGGGCCCGCACCAGCGTGGAATCGAGAGCGACATAATCGTTGTGCGGATCATCGATGAGGTGATCGAACACCTTTTCCCAGACCCCAGCCTTCGCCGAGCGGGTGAAGCGTTTGTGGAGTGTCTCCCACTTGCCATACCGCTCCGGCAGGTCATGCCAGTGCGCGCCGGAGCGCAGCACCCACAAGACGCCGTTCACGAAGGTCAGATTGTCCTGCCCCGTGCGTCCGGGATCGCCCGCCTTGCCCGGCAGGAGCTTTTCGATCCGCCGCCATTGGATGGGGGTCAGTTCATAACGTTTCGGCTTGGGCGTCATGGGGCCCCAGATCAACAAATCTGGAGACCCATGAAACACACATCAGCCCAAAACGGAATCCTGAATGTCGATTGGACCTAGTCCATCACCGCCGCTTTGAGGATGCAGACCATGGTGGCGCGGCCCGGGCCGTCACTGATGCAACGCACGGAATGCGGCCGGTCACAACGGTAGCGCAGGGTCTCGCCCGCCTTCGCTCGCTGGACGACACCGCCAACCTCGACCTCGAACTCGCCGTCGAGAACCGAAAGACACTCCACCGAACCGCGCTGATGGCTGTCGGAATCGAGTACACCGCCGGAATCGGACTGCACGTCGTACCATTGCAGCCATTCGATGGTCTTGAGCCAGCCGATGATAGCGAGGCGCATCTTGCCGTCCTCGGAGACGAGGATCGGCGTATCCGCCCGGGACGACTTCTCGATGAACGGCTCCTCGTCGCTCGTCGCAAGAACGCGCTCGATGGAGACGTCCAGGGCCTGGCTCAGACGCCAGATCGTCGCGAGCGTCGGGTTGGTCTCGTTGCGCTCGATCTGACTGATGATGGATTTGGCCACGCCGGACTGCTCGGCGAGTTCCGACAGGGACAGATTATAAGCCTTCCGCAGGCGCTGGATCGTCTTGCCCATATGGCCGGACAGAACCTGCGCGCCGGTATCGAGATCCCGGTGCCGCTCTTTGCCTTCGACGCCCATGGTGCCTTGCCTTTGTGCTGAAAGACCGAACGTTCGTTCCTCAAAACGGTTTTGGGGTAACAGGCCAGTTGGGTCAAGCACTGACGACGTCGCGGCCAGTTTTTGCCGGGGGGCGACCGCTCAGCCGCCCGTCCGTTGGGACGTCACTTCCAGATCCCGCGCGCGCATTACGCCGAGGTGATGCTCCCGCCAGACGATGAAAAGCCCTGTCATGGCGACGATGCTGGCTCCTGTCACCATGGTCAGGGTCGGCAGGTCGCCGAAGACAAACCAACCGAACAGCAACGCCCAGATCATTGTGGTGTATTCGAACGGCGCGATGACCGATGTGTCGGCGAAGCGGTAGCTATGGGTCACCAGGATCTGGCCGATGCCGCCCAGGATGCCCCCGACGACAAACAGCAACAGATCCTCCCGATCCGGCATCCGCCAGCCGAAGACGATGGTGCACAATGAAAGTCCTGAGGCGAGGATAAAGAAATAGAAGACGATGGCTCCCGTCTTTTCAGTCGCGGTCAGACGGCGCACCTGTATCATCGCGCCCGCGGAGCAGAAGGCCCCGATGAAGGCACATAGCGCTCCCAGGGTCGGTCCGGCTGTCAGGCTTCCGGTGAAGGTCTCGATCTTCAGATAGGGCGAAAGCATGATCAGGACCCCGACGAATCCGATCGCAACGGCGGCCCAGCGATACGCGCGGACCTTCTCGTTCAAGAGCAGCGCAGCGAGGATGACGACGATGAGAGGCGAAGCGTAGCCGATTGCGATCGTGTCATGGAGCGGCAGATAGGAAAGAGCGGCGAAGCCGAGATACATGCCGCAGGTGCCGATGATGCCGCGCAGGAAATGGCCGGGAATGTTGTTTGTCCGCACCGCGTTGATGAGGTCCCGTTGCCAACCCAGCCACGCGAGAAGCGGGAGGAGCGCGAAGATCGAGCGGAAAAAAACGACCTCGCCGACGGGGTAACGGCTGGTGAGCGTTTTCAGCACGGCCGACATCAACGTGAAGGCGAGGGCGGACAGGACTTTGAGGGTAATCCCCAGAAGAGGTTTCACAGGCTTCGAGTCGCTTCAATCGGGATATGCAAACAATCACGATGCGTCCGCTACGTGAACCCCATTTCGACGGAAAACACCTGCACCCGGCGCATGCGATCCGCTCCGCCTGTCACAAATCCGCAAGGCAAACGTCACAGGGACGCTAAGCAAATCCTGTTTGGGTGAGAGCGGCAAGCCAAGTGGGGACGTCGCATGGCCCAGGAATTTGAAGCTGTCCGCGTGCGCGCGCTGTTCCTGTCGGATCTCCATCTGGGGACCAAGGGATGTCAGGCCGTTCCGCTTTTGAGTTTTCTCAGACACTATGACGCCGACACGATCTATCTCGTTGGCGACATCATTGACGGATGGCGCTTGAAATCCGGCTGGTATTGGCCGCAGAGCCATAACGACGTGGTGCAGAAGCTGCTGCGCAAGGTCCGCAAAGGCGCGCGGCTGATCTATATTCCCGGCAATCACGACGAGTTTCTGCGCGACTATATCGGCATCAATCTCGGCGGTGTGGAGTTGGCCGATTACGCGCTGCACGAGACCGCAGACGGCAAGCGCTATCTCGTCATTCATGGCGATCAGTTCGATCTCGTGGTCCGCCACGCCCGCTGGCTGGCCCTTCTCGGGGATGGAGCCTACACGGCGGCGCTTTTCGTCAACACCCACCTCAACATCGTGCGGCGGAAGCTCGGCCTGACCTATTGGTCGCTGTCCTCCTGGGCCAAGATGAAGGTCAAGAACGCGGTCAATTACATCAGCCGGTTCGAGGAATTGCTTGCGGCGGAAGCCAAGCGGCATGAGGCCGACGGCGTCATCTGTGGCCATATCCACCACGCCGCCATGCACGACGAATTCGGGGTGCGCTACGTGAATACGGGCGACTGGGTCGAATCCTGCACCGCCATCGTCGAGCATTATGACGGCTCCTTCCAGATGATTCGCTGGACGGAGGCTCCGAGAGCGAAGCAGATGGCTCCCAGCCCGGACGCTCCTGTGATCAGCCAGAGGCAGGCGGCCTGATGCGCCTCCTCATCGCAACGGATGCGTGGCGGCCGCAGATCAACGGCGTCGTGCGCTCGCTCGAATATATGGCGGCGGAAGCGCCGGGATTCGGGGCGGAGGTCACGTTTCTCACGCCGGAGAGGTTTCGCTCCTGTCCGATGCCGACCTATCCGGAAATACGCCTGTCGCTGGCCGTGCCGGGCGTGGTCTCCCGCTTCATCGAGGCCACGGGACCGACGCATGTCCACATTGCGACCGAGGGCCCGATCGGTCTAGCGACCCGTTGGGCCTGCCGACAGCAGGGACGGGCCTTCACCACGAGCTACCATACGCGCTTTCCGGAATACCTGTCGGCCCGCTTACCGATCCCTGAAGCGTGGTCCTATAGCGCTATCCGAAGGTTCCATAATGGCGGGCGCGCGGTGATGGTCAGCACGCCATCTCTTGAGCGCGAACTCCTCAGCCGTGGCTTTCGAAATATCCGGCGCTGGACCCGGGGCGTCGATACGCAGCTTTTCCGGCCTCGCGGCGAGCGCATTCTCGACGTCGGCGCTCCGGTTTTTCTCTATGTCGGGCGTGTCGCTGTGGAAAAGAACCTCGAATCCTTCCTGTGCCTCGATTTGCCGGGGACAAAGGTCATCGTGGGGGATGGGCCCGCGCGCACCGAGTTGGAGCGGAAATACCCGCAAACCCGTTTCCTCGGCGCTCTTGCGGGCGAGGACCTGGCGCGGGTCTATGCGTCGTCGGACGTCTTCGTCTTTCCGAGCCTGACCGATACGTTCGGCATCGTCCTACTGGAGGCTCTGGCCTCCGGCCTTCCCATCGCGGCCTATCCCGTGACGGGGCCGTTGGACGTCGTCGGCGCTTCGGGATGCGGCGTCCTGAAGGACGACTTACGGGAGGCGGCTCTGGCGGCGCTTGAGATCCCAAAGGATCGCTGCCGGAGCTATGGCGAGACATTCACCTGGCGTGAAAGCGCGCGACAATTCTTCTCCAATATCGAGGCGGTTCACACGGCGGCGTAGGCGCCAAGCCATTCGATCTCACATCAGGAAGTGCGGGCGGGCGCTCGAATAGGCCGTTTTGGCCTCCGCGAGGCCCTGAGCGTCCGACAACGGTTCTTCTTCCTCGGCGCGCGATAACTCCGGATCGCAAATCGCGATCATGGCGTGGATGCGCCCCTCGAGATAACGCAGCGTTTGAACCATGCGGCGGATGCGCTCCTCAGCGGTTTGATGCTCGATATCGGGGGATACGATCTCATGCCTCGTCTGCTGGACCGCCGAGACCATGTCCTGCAGATCGGCCTTGATGAGGCTCATGGTGCGCGCGGTCTGGTCCTCGATGACGGCCTCTTTCAACTCATTCACAGCAGCGAGAACCGTTTGCGTGTCCGCATTTCGGTTACGCTTGGCGTATTCACGGAGAAACCAACGACCGCGCGCTGTCTCCAGGACGGCGGCCTCGATGGCGTCGTAATCCGCATTGCTGAAGGTGACGAGCGTGTCTTCATCCGTCATGGTGGGAAACCCGTCTCCGCGATTCTCTGAGGACATCAGTGTGTCGAAAGGCTGGGCGGCTCAAGTCCGTCGGAACCTTCCCTAGCGGTAATGCACCGTGTTTTTTCTCCGGTCACCTAACATCCCCGCCCTCGGAAAGCCCCAGCCGTGACGGCAATTTTTCGACACCTCGGCGTTCGCCTTTCTGCGCTGCAGGCGGCAAGTTTCCTGAGCCACGGATTTTATCTGCCGTTTTTTCCCCTGTGGCTGCAGAGCAAGGGCCTGTCGCCGGTCATCATCGGATTCGTGGTCGCTATCCCGATCATCGTTCGGATCGTCGCCACGGCGCCGCTCCTGAGCCTCGCCGATAGATCTTTCGGGGCGCGGCGGCTGTTGCTCGCCAGCCATGCGGGCCAGATCCTTGGCTTTCCGCTGCTCATGCTGGCGCAGGACAGCTTCACGATCATCGCGCTTGTGGCGCTTGTCTCCGTTGCCCAGGCTGCCATCATTCCAGGCAACGACCTGGTTTGCACCTCCGCGGTGCAGCGCCATCCGGGCCTGGATTACGGCCGTATCAGGGGCTGCGGTTCGGTGTCGTTCTTCGTCGCCAATATCGTGGCCGGATATCTGATCGGCGCTTTCGGGCCGAATGTCGTGATCGTGTCGTTGTCCCTCATTCCGCTTCTCGGCATCACCGCCACGTTGGTCGCGGTTCCCCACGACATGCCGGACATGCCGGCTCGGGCTGAAGAGCGACAGGCACCCGTGTCAAAGGCGCTACCAGCGATCCTTTGGATCGTCATGATCGCCGCTGCGCTCACACAGGGCAGCCACGGCGCGTTGAACGCCTTCGCCAGCATCCACTGGCAAAAGCTCGGATTTCCCGACGCCACGATCGGTTATTTCTGGGCGACCGGCGTCATTGCCGAGATCATGGTGTTCATGTTTCTCGGCCGGGCAGTCGGTCGAGGTTCGGGGCTGTGGCTCATTCTCGTGGGATCAGCAGCGGGAGCGATCCGCTTTGCGGCCCTCTCGCTCAATCCCGGATTGGGGGTCACCCTCGTCCTCCAGGCCATGCACAGCCTGTCTTTCGGCGCGACGCATCTGGGGACGATGGCGGCCTTGACGGCGCTTTCACCGCACCAGGTCAGAGGTCGGGCGCAGGGGATTTACGGGTCACTCGCGGCCCTGACGACCGCCGCGACCACCATCGCGAGCGGCATGATCTACAAGGAAGCGGGGGCCACGATCTTTGCAGCGATGGTTCCCTTGGCGGTGGTTGGTTTCGTGCTGACCCTTATCGCTGCGCGCCTCTTGCGCGTTCAGCCCCGGGGCGAGGGCTGAGGCGGCGCTTTTGGGAGGGCTTTGACCCGCGCAAAAGCAAGAGTAGTCCGTTGCGGAATTCATCGCTTCGAGGGTGGGAAAATCTGCACTGCGAACGTGACGGCAGGCGCAGCATCGGTCATGATGGTTTGCCGGCTCCGCCAGGGACTGCGATTCTCACAATCGAGACCATCGCGTCCGATGGCCCGAGGCGACACGAGTTCCTCAGTGCCTTTTTCCGCTCCTATGTGTCGCCCTCTCATCCCGGTTCCATCGGCCCCGGTTTCCGGAAAGTTCCTGTCGTGACGAAATTCCCCGGAAACCTCGGTGCGCGCCTCTATGCCTTGCAGGCCGCAAGCTTTGTCAGTTCCGGGTTCTATCAGCCGTTCTTTCCCCTGTGGCTGGAGAGCAAGAATCTTTCCTCGGCCGTCATCGGCTTCATCGTCGCCATTCCGATCATTGTCCGGGTTGTCGCCGCCGCCCCGCTTCTGAGCCTCGCGGATCACTCGGCGCGCCGCATCCTGCTGGCGGGTCATGCTGGACAGATCGTCTGCTTCCCGCTTCTCCTTCTGGCACAGGATAGTCTGACCATCGCTGTGCTCGTGGCTTTTATTGCCGTCACACAGGCAGCGATCTTTCCGGTCCTCGACGTCGTGAGCACTGGGGCGGTGCTGCGCCACCCGGGATTGAATTACGGTCTGATCCGGGGCTTTGGCTCGATCTCGTTTTTCGTGGCGGCCATCGTGGCGGGTTATGTCATCGGCGCGTTCGGGCCGAATGCCGTGCTTGCGTCGCTGACGCTCATCCCGCTGCTCGGCATCACCGCGACCCTGATGGCTCTTCCGTATGAGATGCCGGACAACGCTGTCGCGCGCGAGGGTCCGAAGCCCCCCGTCTCCAAGAAGATACCGCATGTCTTGTGGCTGATCATTGTCGCCGCGGCCCTGATTCAGGGCAGTCACGGAGCGCTCAACGGCTTCGCCAGCATCCACTGGCGCGGGCTCGGATTCTCCGATTCCACGATCGGTTATCTCTGGGCGGCGGGTGTGATCGCCGAGATATTGGTGTTTATGTTCCTGGGCCGGGCAGTCGGTCGCGGTTACGGTCTCGGCCTCCTTTTCGTCGGGGGGGCCGCGGCCGTTATCCGGTTCACCGTCTTTTCCCTCAATCCCGGCCTGGGTGTCACGTTTGTTCTCCAGGCCATGCACAGCCTTTCCTTCGGCGCGACGCATCTGGGGGCGATGGCGGCGCTGACGGCGCTTTCACCGCATGGGGCGAGGGGCCGCGCGCAAGGGGTCTACGTTTCGCTCGCCGCCTCGGCGAACGCCATCGCCACCGTCGCCAGCGGCATCATCTACAAGGAGGCCGGGGCGGCGATCTTTGCGGCGATGGTTCCTTTGGCGACGGTAGGCTTCCTGCTGATGCTCCTTGCGGCCCGGCGCCTGCGCGTTCAGCCCCAGAGCGAGGGCTGAGGCGGATAGACGACGCTACCCTCGTAGACCAGGCCAGGCTCGCGATCCTTGGCAAGGAGCAGCGGGCCGTCGAGATCCACGAAACGGGCGCGAGGCGCGAGCACCATGGCCGGAGCCATGGCGAGCGAAGTACCAACCATGCAGCCGATCATAATGGCCAGGCCCCGTTCCTCGGCGGCGTCGGCGAGCGCAAGCGCCTCGGTCAGGCCGCCGGTCTTGTCGAGCTTGATGTTGACGGCGTCATAGAGTCCCACCAACCGGTCGAGGCTGGGCCGGTCATGCACGCTCTCATCGGCGCAGATGGCGATGGGACGGGCGATCTTGCCAAGAAAGCTGTCGTTCTTGGCGGGCAGGGGTTGTTCCACCAGGGCGAAGCCGGCCTCCGCGCAGGCGGCGAAGTGGTCCGCGAGATTGTCCTCGGTCCAGCCTTCGTTCGCATCCGCGATCAGAGTTGCATGCGGGGCAGCCTTGCGGACGGCGGCGATGCGCGCGAGATCGCCGCCCTCGCCGCCGAACTTGACCTTCAGGATCGGCCGCTCCGCCGCCCTTGCTGCCGCCTCGGCCATGGCTTCGGGGGTATCCAGGCTGATCGTGTAGGCCGTGGTGGCCGGTGGCCAGCGGTTCACCCCCGCCGTGATGTGGGCACGGATACCGGAGCGCTTGGCATCGAGATCCCAGAGGGCGCAATCGACCGCGTTGCGGGCCGCGCCAGCCGGCATGACGTTCTGCAGGGCTTCGCGGGTCAACCCCGCCTCGATTTGTGGTCGCAACGCCTCAATCGCCGCCGCGACGCCCTCGACCGACTCGCCGTAGCGGGGATAGGGCACGCACTCCCCATGACCGACGGCTCCGTTTTCGGTGATCGTGGCCGTGACGACCACGGCTTCCGTGCGGGAGCCTCGGGCAATGGTGAACTTTCCGGCAATCGGGAACCGGTCGATGGCAACGGTAAGACTGCGCATTCTCTCTACTTCTCGTTAAGTTCGGCTCGACTTGTGGCGCAACGACACGCTATCACCAAACGGAATCATTGCCGGAAGGATGAGCGTGGCGCAGAGCACCTTGGCTCAAGAGCCGCAAGTCAGAATCGAACGGAGCGGAGATCATGTCACCGCCAAGCTCGCCGGTCACTGGACCGCCGAGTACGCGGCGTTGGTCGAATCGCTGGCGGACGAAATTGCTGTGGATTCGGGCCAGCATCACTTCATTCTCGATCTGAGTCAGGTCCAGCGGCTCGACACGCTCGGCGCTTGGGTTCTCGACCGCACGAGGCACGAGTTGGGCGGGCGTGGGCTTGCTGCCGATTTCGCTAATGCCAGCCCGGAGCAGCAGATTCTGCTCGATGAGGTCGCCTATCGCGGCTTTCAGGAGCAGACGAAGGTCAAACACTCCAAGATCGTCGATTTTCTGGTCGATATGGGCAAGAGCGTCTCGGGCGCGGGTCGCGACGTGATCGACGGCATCGCCTTCTTGGGCGAACTCGTGGCCGCGCTCCTGCGGGTTATCACCCATCCACGGCGCTTCCGCGGGACCGCCGTTGTCAATCAGTTGGAGCAGATCGCTTATCGCGGCGTGCCGATCATCGTGCTGATCTCGTTTCTGGTCGGCTGTATCATCGCGCAACAGGGCATTTTCCAGTTGGTCCGGTTTGGCGCTACGCCTTTCGTCGTCGATTTGATCGGCATCCTGGTCCTGCGTGAGCTCGGCGTTCTTCTCACCTCGATCATGGTCGCGGGCCGCTCTGGATCCGCGTTCACGGCCGAGATCGGCTCGATGAAGATGCGCGAGGAGATCGATGCCTTGCGCGTCATGGGCCTCGATCCCATCGAGGTGCTGATCATCCCGCGCATCCTGGCGTTGGTAATCGGGTTGCCGCTTTTAACCTTCATTGCTTCTATCGCGGCTTTGACCGGTGGCGGCGTGACGTCTTGGATCTATGGGGATATCAGTCCCGATGTCTTCCTCTCGCGCCTCCGGGCCGCCGTGGGCATGAACACCTTCATGGTCGGTATCATCAAGGCGCCCTTCATGGCGCTGGTGATCGGCATCATTGCCACCCTTGAGGGGCTGGCGGTGGCCGGTTCCGCCGAATCCCTCGGGCGGCACGTGACGTCTTCCGTGGTGAAGGCGATCTTCATGGTCATCGTGCTCGATGGTCTTTTCGCTATGTTCTTCGCCGCTATCAGGTACTGAAACGATGCTCGACAGGCACCATCCCGTTTCGGACAAGGACCGTGAAGTGGTCATCCGCGTGCGCGGCATCGAGGTCGGCTTCGGCGACAAGACCATTCTCAAAGGGCTCGATCTCGACGTTTATCGCGGTGAAATCCTCGGCTTCGTCGGCGCATCGGGGCAGGGAAAATCGGTTCTGACCCGTGCGATCCTGGGGCTGGTTCCCAAACGGGCAGGCACCATCGAGGTGTTAGGCCACAACCTCGACGAGTTGTCGCCCTCCGAGCGCCGCCTTATGGAGCGCCGCTGGGGTGTTCTGTTCCAACAGGGCGCGCTGTTCTCCGCGCTGACCGTGAAGCAGAACGTGCAAGTGCCGATGCGGGAGTACCTGTCTCTCTCGGAGCGGTTGCTCGACGAGCTGGCGATGCTCAAGGTCGAGATGGTCGGCTTGAATCCCGACGCGGCGGACAAGCTGCCCTCCGAGCTGTCCGGCGGCATGATCAAGCGCGCGGCCCTTGCTCGCGCTTTGGCGCTCGATCCGGACATTCTTTTCCTCGACGAGCCCACATCGGGCCTCGATCCCATCGGCGCCGGGGAATTCGACGAGCTTATCGCTACGTTACAGCGGACTTTGGGCCTCACGGTATTCATGGTAACCCACGATCTGGATAGCCTTTATACGGTCTGCGACCGAATCGCGGCTCTGGGCGAGGGAAAAATTCTGGCGGAGGGGACCATCGAGACGATGCTTGCATCGGATCATCCGTGGCTTCGAGCCTACTTTCACGGGAAGCGGGCTCGCGCGGCCTTGGCCGACGACGCTTAAGGTTTGTGATGGAAACGCGTGCAAATTACGCCCTGATCGGCTTGTTCACCCTGGCGGTGATCGCGGCGGGATTCGGCTTCGTCTATTGGTTTTCCGGTGGCGAACGCGGCCAGACCCGGCAAGCCGTCCGCATTGTGTTCTCTGGCTCGGTTTCCGGCCTGTCCAAGGGGTCGACCGTATCCTTCAACGGCCTTCGCGTGGGCGAGGTGACGGAGATCAACCTTCTCCCGGAAGACCCCCGCCGGGTTGTCGCCGTCGTTCAGGTCGACAGGAACACCCCCGTTCGTTCCGACACGCGCGCGCGTCTCGAATACCAGGGCCTGACCGGCGTGGCGACGATCGCGCTTTCCGGTGGTGAGCCCAGCGCGCCGCCCCTCGTGGCTGGGCCGGGACAGCCTCTGCCGACGATCTTCGCCGACAGGTCCGATTTCCAGGATCTTATCGAGACCGCCCGCAACATCGCGCGGCGGGCGGACGACGTGCTGGAACGCGTCGGGCGCGTCGTTGCCGACAACGAAGGCTCGATCAGCCGCACCGTCCAGAACGTCGAGCGCTTCTCGCAGGCCCTCGGCGAGAATGCCGAGGGTATCGACCGCTTCCTCGCGCAGGTCGGTCAGGCCGCCGAGAAGGTTGGCCCCCTGGCAGAGAAGCTCGAAACCCTCGCCACCAATCTCGACGAGGTGGTGCGCACGGTGGACCGCCAGCGGGTTGCGCGCATCGTGGAGAACGTCGACAGTTTCACGCAGTCGCTCGCCGACAGCAAACAGGCCATTCACGATGCCCTGCGGGATGCCGCGAGCCTCGTCGGACGCTTGAACGAATCCGCACCGAAGCTCGATACCGCGCTTGGAGAGATCAACAATATCGCGAAGGCGATCGATCCGGCCAAGATCGGACGCACCGTTGACAGTGTAGAGGTGTTCACCCAGACCTTGAGGCAGCGCAGCCCGGACGTGGACAAGGCGATCACCGAGGCCCGCTCGATCACTGAAAAACTCAACAAGTCCGCCGACCGGATCGACAGTGTCCTGGCGGGCGCAGAGAAATTCCTTGGCTCGGCCTCGGGTGAAGCGGGGAAGGGGGCCTTCGACGAAATTCGCGAGGCAGCCAAGTCGGTGCGCGTTCTCGCCGACAATCTGAACCAGCGCACCGAGGGTATCCTCGCCGGCGTCGGTCGCTTCGCCAACACGGGTCTGCCCGAATACGAGGCGCTCGCCGTCGAGGGACGCAGGGCGCTTGGCGACATCAGTCGCGCGGTACGCAGCATCGAACGTAATCCACAGCAGTTCATTTTCGGTGGCCGTCCGTCGATCCCCGAATACAATGGACGCCGTTAGTCCTTGATGATCATGTCTGGATCGCCAGTGTTTCTCTCCCCCATCCAATGCATCCGGCGGTTCGGGCGGCTCGCGCCCGCGCTGCTTGTGGCCGGCCTTGCGGGGGCGTGCTCCTCCTCGGCTCCGGCTCCGACAACCTTCGATCTCTCGGCCCCGACCGCCAAGGTCCGGGGAAACCCCGGGGTGCAGGTTCAGGTGGCCGAGCCGGTCGCCCTGCAGGTTCTCTCCGCACAGCAGATCATCGTAAAGGACGCATACGGCACGATCTCCTTCCTCGGAGGAGGGCAGTGGTCCGACAATCTTCCCCGGCTGATCCAGACCCGCCTGATCAACACGTTTGAAAATTCCTCGCAGTTGCGCAATGTCTCGAGACCCTCGAGCGGCGCGGCCGCGGATGCTCAGCTCATCTCCGAGCTTCGCAGTTTCGAGATCGCGACGCCGCAGAACGAGGCGGTGGTCGAGATCTCGGTCAAGCTCGTGAGCGAGCCCAACGGTCGCATCGTCAACGGCCGGATCTTCCGGGCCCGCATTCCTGCCGGAGCAGCCGAAGCCGGGTATGCGGTGAGAGCGCTCGACGAGGCGCTGTCGATCGTGATGGTCGACATCGTGCGATGGGTCAGCGGAACCAGCATTCCCCGGCGCGACGAGGTGAGCCAAGCGACGAACTCGCCACCGGTTTAGAGATCGGCACATTCCAAAACAAAAACGCGGCCCTCAAGGCCGCGTTTTTTTATGTGCCACTTGGCTTTGCCAGGCCGATTCAGTCGAACCGGCCGCTGGCGTGGGCGAGCATCGTGTAGACCTTGCCGGTTTCCGACGTGAGGTACGTCTTCGTCAACATCGAGTCGCGGTCGTCGCGGGAGACTTCGGCGAGCAGGCGCTCGAACTCCTCCACATAACGGTCGACCGTTTGCTTGAACTCGTCGTCGCGGCGGTACTTGCGGCGGATCTCCTCGAAGGTCTGCTGACCCTGAAGGGTGTAGAGGCGACGGGTGAATACGTTGCTCTCACCGCGCTTGTAGCGGTCCCATAATTCGACAGCGGCGTCGTGATCGATCATGCGGGCGATGTCGACAGAGATCGAATCGAGGGATTCGAGGCTGTTGACCCGCGAGCGATCAGGGCGGCCCGCGGTCCGTGCCGGCTCTTCTTCCTCATCGCGCGAGGCGCGGTTCAGAAGATCCGACAGCCAGCCGCCACGCGCGCCGGCCTCACGAACCGGAGCTTCATCACGGCGCGGAGCCGGGCGTTCCGCCGCAGGCTGGACCTGACGAACGGGAGCCGGGGCCGGAGCGGGAGTCGGAGCCGCCACGGGGGCGGGGGCCGGAGCAACCTTCTGCTCGACCTGGCGCGCCACGGTCTGGACCGGGGCAGGAGCGAGAGCGGGAGCGGGAGCCATCACGCGCGGCTCGGGAGCCACTGCTACACCGGAGACAGCTGCAACCGGAGCCTCGTTCACGCGGCGCGGCTGAACCGCCGGAGCAGCATCCACCACGCGGTTGGAGCGGGAGACCAGAGCAGACAGCTCGTTGAGAGCCTTGATCTGGTCGGCGACGACGCGGCGCATATTGGCCGTCGTCTCCTGCGTTTCCTGCGGCAGCTCGACGACACCGCGGCGGAGTTCCGCCCGGGTGGTCTCAAGCTCGCGCTGGATCTGGCCCGTCATGCCGCGCAGTTCGCCCATGGTGTCGCGGAACTTGCCCGTGGCGTTGTTGAGCGCCTCGGCCATCTCGGCCGCAGCCTGCTCGTAGGCCGTGCGGAGTGCAGCGGCGGTCCGCTCGCCTTCCGCGCCGGTCGAGGTGCGGATGCGTTCGAACTGCTCCCCGATGGCATGGGTCGTAGCCTGAGCCGTATCCGCGAGGACGGTGCCGATCTGGCGTGCCTTGTTCTCGGCGTTCTGCAGCGAGCCTTCCACCAGCGCGCTGAAGGTGCGGGTGACGGTTTCGAGATCCTGCGAACGCTCGTTGATGCGGCCGAGAAGCTCGTTGAGGGCGTCCTGGCGGCCGCCGAGCGCCGTGCTGATGCGGGCCTCGACGCGCTCCAGGGCGGAGGCAGCGTCGGTGAGGGTCACCATCTGCTCGCGGGTGCTCTCCGTGAGCGCACGGCCGCGCTCCTCCAGGCTGTAGGCCAATTCGGTGGCCTGCTGGATCGCGCCGGAGGACACGCCGCGCAGCGCATCGACCTGATCCGCGACCTGATCGGACGCGCGGGCCGTCTGGGAGGCGATTTCCGACAGGAGGGTTTCGATCTGCTGGACACGTCCGGCAAGACCATCCTCGATGGCGCCGAGATTGCCGCTCGCGCTGGCCGAGACCTGCTGGAGCAGGCCGTTGGCGTCCTGCAGGCGGCTGAGCACTTCCGTCAGCTCGTTGCGCAGGCGGGCATTGGTCTCCACCAGGGTTTCGACCGAACGCGCCGTCCCGTCGTCGATGGCGGCGCGCATGGCCTCCGTCGACTGCATGTAGGACGAGGTCAGCTCCATCGTGCGATCCTGGAGCGACGACAGCATCGTGCTGCTGCGATTCTGCAGGCTATCGATGACCGCGTTGCTGCGCTCTTCGAGGCTGCGGAGAGTCGTCTCGCTGATGGCCGCGACCTCGCGGCCGATGGCGTCGCCGCTGTCGTTGAGGCTCGCCACGAGGGACGCGCCCTGCGTGTCGAAGATGCCGCGGATCTCGCCGATCTGGTTGCCGAGCGAGCCAAGCACTGCGTGACCCTTCTGGTCGATCGTTTCCGCGACACTGTCGAGGCGGTTGACGACGCGATCCTCGAAGAGGGCGACGCGCTGGTCGAGGGTCGTCGCGATTTCTTCCGCGCGGTTGCCGAGCGTCTGGTTGATCTCGAAGGCGCGCGCGCCCAGCGTTTCGCTGATCAGGTCGGCCTTGAACGACAGCGTTTCGGCAATCACGCCGCTCTTGGCGTCGAGAGCCTGAGTGATCTCGTCAACGCGAGTCTGCAGACCGTGCGCGACATCGCGCCCGCCTTCCGCCATGACGCGGGCCATTTCGCCGGTGCGCACCACGAGCGCCTCATTGAGGGCCGACGAGCGGGCGCTGAGGGTTTGGTCGACGCGATCCACGATGGTGTCGAAATTCGACGTGATCTCCGTGGAACGGCGAGCAGCGTGCTCTTCGAGAGCGGTGAGCTGAGTCTCGATGGCGCTTGTGGCTTCACGGGCGCGCTCGGAGAACGCTTCGGCCATCGTGCGGCCCTGCACGGTGATAAGACGCTCCATCTCCTCGAAGCGGCCGCCGATCGTGTCGGTGAGGCTTCCCACGTCGCGGGAGATGCGCTCGGCGACCTCGCCGCCACGGCCCATGACGTCCTCGAAAGCCGCAAGGCGCGAGCCAAGGGTTTCTTCCATCTCGCGGCCACGGGTGTCGACCGTGTTCGCGAGGCTGTCCGCCGTGCGGGTAAGAGCTTCGTTGACGCGTGCCCCTTGCGTCGCGATGGCGAGAACGATGTCCTTGCCGGTATTGGCGAGACGGGAATGCGCCTCATCCGTATGGAGACTGAGGGTTTCGGAGAATTCCTGACCGCGCGTCTGGAAGGCGGTCTGGAACTCTTCCACCTTCTCGCCCATGAGGGAGGTGATCTTGTCGCCGGCCTGCGAGAGGCTGATCTCCAGGGCCTGGCCTTGGACCGTTACGGACTCGCTCACGCGCTGGCTTGCGGTCTCGAGACGGTTGGCAAGGTCTTCGACGCGGTTGCCGATGGCCTCATCCGCCAAGCGGACGGCGCCTTCGAGGTGCTCGCGCACTTCGCCGCCACGCTGAGCGATCTCGCGGGTGACCTCGGACGCGGTCGCCGCAAGGCGGTCGCGGAACTCATTGCCGCGCACGACGATCTCGTCCACGACCTCGGTGCCCGTGCTGGCGAGCTGGTCGCGCAGTGTGCCGCCGCGCGAGACGATCTCGCTGACGATTTCGGTGCCCGTGCTCGCGAGTTGGTCGCGCAGCGTGCCGCCGCGCGAGACGATCTCGCCGACGATTTCGGTGCCAGTGGTCGCCAGTTGCTGGCGAAGCGTGCCGCCGTGCGTAGCAATCTCTTCCACGACTTCAGTGCCGGTCGCGGCCAGTTGCTCGCGCAGGGCGGTGCCACGGCTGGCGAGCTCTTCGATGAGAGAACCTGCCGTCTCCGAGAACTCGGTACGCAATGTGCTGCCGCTTGTGGACAGCTCCTGCACGATCGAAGCGCCGGTCGCGGAAAGCTGCTCGCGCACGAGGCCGCCACGCGTCACGATCTCTTCGCTGACAGCCGAGCCCGCTGCCGCGATCTGGTCGCGCATTTCGGATGTGCGGGCTGAAATGTCCTCGGCGATGACATTGCCGGTCGCTGCAAGCTTCTCGGTGATCTCGCTGCCGCGCAGCGCAAAGCTTTCTTCCAGAGTGTGCGCGGTGCTCTCGAAAGCCTCGCGCACGTCGTTGCCCTGCTGAGCCAGCGCATCGATGACGCCTCGGCCGGTCTCGGCGAGGGTGCGCGTGACTTGGCTTGCGCCGTCCTGAAGGTGGCGGGTGAGAAGGTCGCCGGTGCGCTCGAATGCGCCGGTGATGTCCTGCGCCTTGCCCTCGAGGGCACTCGTGATGGTGGTGCCGACGTCGGCGATGCCTGCCTTAATGTCTTCGCTGGTGCCCGAAAGGCGATCGACGAGTTCGACGCCACGGCTCGCCATTTCCTCGACGACCCGCTCGCCGGCCCGACCGAGAGCCTGGGTGATCTGCTCACCGCGCTGCTCGAGCGAACCCGTGACCCGGTTGCCCGCGCCGTCGACGGCGGAGACGACACGCTCGGCGGCTTCATCAAGGTCGCGGGTGAGGTTCTGGTGAGACCCGGTGATGGCGCCGCGCACACGCTCCGCGCTCGTCACGATGGACTCGCGCTGGGTGACAAGTTCGTCGATGAGCGAACGGATACGGATCTCGTTATCGGAATAGGCGCGCTCCAGGGTGGAAATCTCGCTGCGAACGAGGGTTTCCAACTCACCGGCGCGGGCGAGAGCCCGCTCAACGCCATCGCCGACGGCCGCCACTTCGCGGCGCACCGCCTGCGACACGGAGAGAACCGCGTCGGTCGAGAAACTTTCCGGCTGAGCAAGGCGAACAGCGACTTCGCCGACGGCGCGAGCGACGAGCTTCATCTCCTGCGAGCGAACGGTCAGCATCGCGGCGATAAAGAACAGAATGATCGGCGCGACCAGCAAGACCGCTCCGATCGACAACTGCGCCGGGGAGAGGGTCGCGAGCAATTGGTCAGGCGTGCTGACACCTTGCGAGTAGACCAGGGCGGCGGCGCCGCCAAGCCAGAGGAGGGAGGCCAGAGTCGCCATGTTGTAGGCGAAGCGCGAGGGGCGGACCTGAAGGGCTTGCAGCATCACGCCGACGTTCTGACGGTCGTCGTTGGCGACGGCATCCCGGTCAGGGGCGAGGAAACCGGAACGAGAGACGTCATCCGCCTTGCCGTCGCGGTTTTCCGCGCGCTTCATTGGAGCCTCCGGCTCGAGGCCGAATGGCCCTCTGGTGAAATCGTGATCTTCGATATCCGGCAATTTCAAGCCGTTTCGGGACGCGAGTGCATCCAGATCTTCCGCCATTGGAACATCGATGGTCTCATCGAGGTT
This sequence comes from Microvirga alba, assembly GCF_015694465.1. Taxonomy (GTDB): domain Bacteria; phylum Pseudomonadota; class Alphaproteobacteria; order Rhizobiales; family Beijerinckiaceae; genus Microvirga; species Microvirga alba. The sequence goes on along the minus strand of NZ_JADQDO010000003.1, from coordinate 111,164 downwards.
GAGCGCCTGCTCGACCGCCGACAAGGCCGCCTCAGCCGGGTCTTTCATCTTTTTCTTTTCGCTCGCCATGATCCGCCTCGTGACGCACTGATCTGGGTGAAGCCGATCACATTTCGCCCCCATGACGTGAATGCGCGGCGTCAGCCCGACCCGGATGTACCCGTTAAGGTGCTTCCGGTGGAAACCTACTATTTACCAAGCAATTTTAGCGACGGGCCCGGGGGATTGAAACCCAATATCCCCTGTCACTTGCGAACGTCGTTAACGGCTCGGTAACCAGGGGTGCCGGTCAAAATATGGCACAAAGATGGCAAACCATCCGGCACTGTCTCTCGTTTTCCGGCGCGCCTTGAATTAAATATGCGCTGATAGCCAGAGGTCCGCAATGATCAACATTACATTCATCGATTCCGAGGGCACGTCCCGCACCGTCGAAGCCGAGGAAGGTTCGACGGTTATGGAGACCGCCATTCGGAACGGAGTTCCAGGGATCGAAGCGGAATGCGGCGGCGCATGTTCCTGCGCAACCTGCCACGTCTATGTGGCTGAGGAATGGGAAGCGGTCACGGGGCAGCCGCAACCGATGGAGGAGGACATGCTTGACTTTGCGTTCGACGTCCGTCCGAATTCGCGACTGTCATGCCAGATCCGTGTTAGGCCAGAGCTCGATGGCCTCGTCGTCCACACCCCCACGCGGCAAGGCTGATCTGGGAGATTTTCATGTTCAAGACGATCCTGGTTCCCGTTGATCTCGGCGAAATCGACGCCTCGAAACCCGCTATCGCCAAGGCGGTGGAACTCGCGCAGGGCGCGGAAGGCACTCTCCGCCTGATCTATGTCCGCTCCATCGTTCCGGTCACCTACATGGAATTCATGCCGCCGACCTTCGACGAGGAGGAGCAGAGCGTGTCCGAGAAGAAGCTCGCCGATCTCGCCGCGAGCGTGGATTTGCCTGCCGAGCGGGTTTCCGCCGTGGTGCGGCTCGGTTCGGTTTACAACGAAGTGCTGGACGAAGCCGAAAAGACCGGTGCCGATCTCATCGTCATCGGCTCCCACCGGCCGACCATGGCGACCTTCCTGCTCGGCTCCAATGCCTCGACCATCGTGCGCCACGCCAAGTGCTCGGTATTGGTGGTGCGCGCCTAAACCGCGCTCGGGTTCGCCCAAAGGTGGACGACGCATCCAAGGAGCGCCGTCCACAAACGCCGTGGATCGGCGGATCATTTAGCCCCACCATGGAACGCAACTAGCCCCCTGCATGCTCGCGGTCCGAGGGGGGAATGCCGCAAGGACCCGCCGCCAACTCACAGCCGCAGGACTCATCGAGAAGAAATTCGCGCATCGCGACCACTCGGGCATCGTTCGCGATCGTCTTGGGCCAGAGCGCGACATATGTCTTTGACGCCAGCATCTTGATGTCGCCGAAAGGTCGGACCAGTCGACCGGCGGCGAGCTCCGCATCGACCATCGGGGAGCGTCCAAGCACGAGACCGGCCCCGTCGATCGCGGCCCGAAGCGCCAGGCCGAAATGGCTGAACTGGGGGCCGTATGGCTCTACCCCTGTAAGGCCGAGATGTTCGAGCCAGACGTTCCAATCAAGCTCTGGCCGCAATGGATGAAGGCCGGAACGGGGATAGCCATCCTCTCGCAGGAGGGCGTGGCGCTTCAGATCTTCGACCTGAAAACCTCCATCTGCGTTGAGTAGGGCCGGACTGCATACGGGAAATACCTCTTCGCGGACCAGGGGCATGCTGGTGGCCGTGAGCATTGCCTGGGAAGGCGGTTGAGCCGCGATGGCGAGGTCGACGCCGTCGCGTACGAAATCCGGCAATTCCTCCATGGCAGCGATCCGAACCTCGATCCGGGGGTGACGCGTCGCGAAACGGCCAAGACGTGGGACGAGCCACCAAGCCGCGAAGGATGATGGGGCCGCGACCGTCAGAGTGCCAACCTGACCGCGCGTCCTGACCCGCTGCACCGCGGTGCGCATGCGCTCGAGGCCATCTGCGAGGCCGGTGAGAAGGAGTTGTCCCTCGTCGGTCAGTTCGATGCCGGGATTTTTGCGCCGAAACAACCGGCATCCGAGCTGTTCCTCCAGCTGCCGCACCTGATGGCTGACTGCGCTTTGAGTGACCGCGAGTTCTGCCGCCGCTTGGGTGAAACTGAGATGACGCGCCACCGCCTCGAAAGTTCGCAGCCATTGGAGCGGCGGAAGAAACGAGGGGCGGTCAGTCAAGATGATCCTCATGAAAAGCGCTCATGCGCAGGTGAGGAATGACCATTCGCCACCCTCTCCATCACCAGCCTAACTTGGCATTTTCCCCGGTGCAAGAAAGGGCTGTCATGAGGAAAGGTTATGTTCGGGAGGTCTTCCGCATTGTCCGCGAAAGGGTCGGTCGGCGCGAAACAGGGATGCTAGATCCAGCGAGTTTGAGCGATTATCTCTTGCGCGACATTGGAGCCCGCAGGGAGGTTCCGAGTCGGATGGAAGCGTGGTGGCGCATCGACCGGCCCACGCGCGAGCCTTTGTTTACAGACCTGCCCTGATGCAGAGGAATTCGCGGGCGTCGTTTTCGCTTGAACGCTTTCAGGAAGCGCCCGGCAGCAGCTCCACTGGCGGTGCGTCCGGTCGGAAGGGACGGGGCTTGTTGAGCCGGACCATCGGTTCGATCTGCCAGATACCGACCGTCGCGAACAACCCGCCGAGCAGCGCGACGTTCGTCGCGCCCATCTGGAAGGCTCGCCAGATCAGATAGGCCATGGCGAGCAGAGAGCCGGCGGCGAGCAAGCTGGTGAAGAACCAAATTCCCCAAGGCTTTCCGGCCATGAAGCGCGCATCGGGATTGGCGCGGGCGATGGCGCTCAGAAGCTGTTGCGTGAAGGCCCGGTACTCGTCGGTCATCTGCTCTGCCTGGACCAGATTTTTCCAGTTGAGCGACGTGAAAGTGAAGGTCTTGCCGTCCTTCATCGTGACCCGGGTCCGAAACGCACTCTGCGCCAGCCGTCCCGGCTCATAAGTCATGCGCACGGTTTCCACCGCGCCGAGCCGGACCTCCTGCACTTTGCGGCCCGAATCCACGGTCAGCCGGTCGCCCTTCAAGGCGAAGCTGATCGGCCCGCCCACTGGGCGCGGGCTGTGCTGATAGGTCTGCTTCATCGGTCTAGCGTACCAGTTCCCGCATCGCGTGATCGATGCCTTCGAGATTGAGCGGATACATGCGGTCCGAGAAGAGCTGCCGCACGATCGAGACGGATTGAGTGTAGTCCCAATGGGATTTCCTCACCGGGTTCAACCACACCGCCTTATGGAAATGGCCCAAGAGGCGCTGAAGCCATATCTGACCGGGTTCCTCGTTCCAATGCTCCACGGAGCCGCCTGGCATGATGATTTCGTAGGGGCTCATGGAGGCATCGCCCACGAAGACCACGCGGTAATCGGACGGGTAGGTGCGGATCACGTCGAGGGTCGGGATGATCTGATCGAAGCGGCGGCGATTTTCTTTCCAGAGGTTTTCATAGACGCAATTGTGAAAATAGAAGTGCTCGAAATGCTTGAATTCGAGCCGCGCGGCCGAGAATAGCTCTTCCGCGGCCTCTATGTGCCAATCCATGGACCCGCCGACATCGAGGAACAGCAGAACCTTCACCGCATTGCGGCGCTCGGGCCGGAGACGGACATCGAGATAGCCCCTGTGGGCGGTCTCGTGGATGGTCTCGTCGAGATCGAGTTCCTCCGCCGCGCCCGAACGGGCGAAGCGGCGCAGGCGTCGAAGAGCGATGCGCATATTCCGGACGCCGAGTTCGACATTGTCGTCGAAATCCTTGAACTCGCGCTTGTCCCACACCTTCACGGCGCGGAAGTTGCGGTTCTTGTCCTGCCCGATGCGGATGCCTTCGGGGTTGTAGCCGTAAGCCCCGTAAGGCGAGGTGCCGGCGGTGCCGATCCACTTGTTGCCGCCCTGATGGCGACCCGTCTGCTCCTTCAGCCGCTCTCTCAGCGTCTCCAGAAGTCTGTCCCACCCCATCGCTTCGATCTGGCGCTTTTCTTCATCCGTCAGGTAGCGCTCGGCGAGCTTGCGGAGCCATTCCTCGGGGATCTGCGCTTCCTCGACGGCCTGACCCAGGCTCTCGATGCCTTTGAAGACATGGCCGAAAACCTGATCGAACTTGTCGAAATGGCGCTCGTCCTTCACCAGGCAGGCGCGGGAGAGATAGTAGAAATCCTCGATCTTCTTGTCGGCGAGGTCCTGATCCAGTGCTTCGAGCAGCGACAGGTATTCCCGCAAGGATACGGGAACCTTCGCTGCGCGCAGCTCTGTGAAGAAGGTCAGGAACATCGCTCACTTGCCGACCGTGCGCCGCGCCCGGAATTCCGCCCGTGCGGGATCCCGCTTGGGATTGCTCTTGCGCAGGATGGCCCGGAATTCGTCCCGCCGCTCGTGGATCGAGGCAATGACGAGGCCCATGGGCACGCCGATATCTGCGAGAACCGCCTCGCTCAGTTGCAGCGAGGCTTCGATGGTCTCGGGCACGGCGTCGTCGACCCCGAGCTCGTAAAGCTGCGTCGCGTGCCGGGCGTCGCGGGCGCGGGCGACGATGGTGATGTCGGAACGCTCTCCCCGGGCCGCCGTCACCACGCCTTCGATGGCGGTCGGCGTATCCAGGGTCACGACCAGAGCCGGGGCGCGGTCGATGCCGCAAGCGCGCAGGAACTCAGGGTACGAGCCGTCGCCGAAATAGACCTGCTTGCCGGCCTTGCGTTGCGCCGCGACGCGGGCGGGGTCGATGTCGATGGCCAGATAGGGCACCTTGTGGCGCTCCAGCATGTCGGCAACGAGCTGTCCGACGCGCCCATATCCCGCGACGATGACGCGGCCGACCTCGTCCGCAGGCGGCGGCGTCGCGGTTTCCGGATCGAGCGCGCGCTTCCGTTCGAGGCGTCGGCTCAAGGGTTTTCCGGCGCGGGCGAGGATGGGGATGGCGACCATCGTCAGCGTCGTCACGAGAAGAAGGCTCTGGCCGACATCGATGGGAAGGATGCCTGCGGCCATCGCGCTGCCGACGATGACGAGGCCGAATTCACCGCCGGGGCCAAGGAAAAGGCCCATCTCCGCGGATTCGGCGGCATTCAGACCGAACGGGCGCGCCAGCGCGAAGATGATGACGCCCTTGATGACGATCAGCAGGGAGGCGACGGCCAGGATCAGGAAGGGCGCTTCGAGAAAGCGAGAGAGATCGAGGCGCATGCCGACCGAGACGAAGAACACGCCGAGCAGCAGGCCTTTGAACGGCTGAATTGTCGCATCGACGGCGCGGCGATATTCGGTCTCGGAAAGCAGGACGCCCGCGATGAAAGCTCCAAGCGCCATCGACAGGCCGCTCACCGCCGCGATCAGACTCGTCACGAGCACCACGAGCAGACTGGCCGCCATGAAAAGCTCGGGGCTTTTCGTCGCGGAGACGAGCTGGAAGAACGGTCGCAGGACGAGGCGTCCGAGCCCGACGAGAACCGCGAGCGCCAAAGCGGCCTGCAGCAGCGCGCCCGCGAAAGACGACATCGTCACCTCGGGCTGGCCCGTATCGAGCACCGCGATGGTGAACAGAATCGGCGCGACGGCGAGATCCTGGAAGAGCAGGGCTGAGAAGCTGGCGCGTCCGACCGCCTTGTTGAGCCGTTTCTGCTCCGCCATGACTGGGATCACGATGGCGGTCGAGGATAGGGCGAGCGCGAGGCCGACGATGGCGGCGGCCGTCACAGTGCCGACCGCCTTGAACACGAGGAGGCCAAGCGCGAGCGCGCAGAGCGCGACCTGAAGCGATCCAAATCCGAACACCAGTCGTCGCAGAGTGCGCAGGCGCTGCCAGGAGAGTTCGATGCCGATGGTGAAGAGCAGGAACACCACGCCGAATTCGGCAAGGTGAGACGTCTCTTCCTGATTCGAGAGGGTCAGCCAGTTGATCCAGGGATAAGACGGCACCAGCCGCCCGAGGCCGTAGGGCCCCAGCAACGCGCCTGCGCCGAGAAATCCGAGCACCGGGCTGATTCTCAAACGGTGGAAGAGCGGAACGACGATTCCCGCCGTCGCCAGGAAAAGAATGGGTTCTTGATAAGAATGCAGGTCTAGCGCGACTGCCATAAGCTCCGTCCGGTTCCAGCCATCATGAGTTCACGAAGGGCCCGAGCGCAAGGTTGAATTCTGTGCATCTTGAAAAGCTTAGCCGCATATCGATGCACAGAGGATGAACGCTTGGCGCAGTCTCGGCGCGAAAGGGAACTTTTTCTCGCCTGCTTTGTCGCGGTCCGTGGAGAACGGGGTTCTGGTGTCATGGCTGGCTTTGTGCCGGCCATCTCGATTGGACGAGCGCCTCACGGATCGAGATCACCGGGACGAGCCCGGTGATGACAAGGAAGGAATGAGGCGCGGGAAGGGGATCTACGGTAGCCGCCGAGGCTGGACGTGGATCCTCTTCCCCTCAGCTTCGCTCCGGCCGGGGATGATACCCGAGTGTCATTCCGGGACGGCCCACCGGGCCGGGCCCGGAACCCACAAACACTGTCATGTCAGGATGAAGCGCGAGCATTCCGCCTTGTCCGGGCACTGTGGCGGTTATGGGCTCCGGGCTCCGCTGACGCGGCCCCGGAGTGACAAGGGAGGGTGTCCGGTCCGGGGCTGTGCTTTACGAACAAGGCGCACCGCTCTCCGCGCGATCGCTCCTCCCCCTTGCGGGGAGGTGGGGGGTCGGAAAGTCAGAGCCCGCGGTTGGGGAGCGGCGTACTCCGGCGGATACCATGCCCGCATTCCGTCATCACTCACCCGGTCGAACCACCCCCACCCCTGACCCCTCCGCGAGGGGGAGGGGAAAGAGGGGCCCGCCTCGGTTCGCCTGAGCGTTCGATGGCGGGCGCCCTCTTCACCTCTCCCGTTGCGGAGAGGCCGAGCGAAGCGAGGGTGAGGGCTTGCGCCTTATCCGAAAGAGGGCGCAACCCCTCACCCCAACCCTCTCCCGCCGGGAGAGGGAGCAGGCGCGCCTCGTGATGGCCTGCGGCGGGGTCCAGGGTGTCGACAAGGGATGTCAAAGAACAAGCGCCTTCGGGCTTGGGGCTGAAAAAGCCCCAAGCCTGAGAAGCGATCGAGGGTGGCGCGACGTGCGGTCCGGCTCGATGATGGCGATGAGATGTGAGAGCCGGCTGGCACCTCGCGCACGGTTCTTTTAGGCGGACAGGCGGCGTTGGCTCCAACAGCTGCCCGTGGCGGACACCGTCTGCGAGAAACGGGCGGCCCCGGACCAACCTGAGCCCTCGGCACAGCCTGGGCCTCCCGCCGAATGGGGTTGCGTACCCCCACTCGCGGGACCGTGCCCGACCCCACAATCACGACGCCTCGCGAGCGCGCCCCTCGGTGGGTCGGGACAGGAGGAGAGATAGCCAAGGTTGGGAATAATGTCAAGAACAAAAAGAGAACATGCTGCCGTCATTCCGGGGCGGGCCGTAGGGCCGGGCCCGGAACCCAGAACCGCTGAGCTTTCCGAACAACGCGCGCGACAGCCGTTGCTTCTTTATCCGCAACCGTCAGCGTTTATGGGTTCCGGGCTCCGCTTTCGCGGCCCCGGAATGACGGGAGGCTTGGAGGGTGATTGACAACGGCTAGCCGGTCTTATTTGGTTGCAACAATGAAACGTCCCGTGCTTGCCATCCCGTGAGCTACTCCGTCTACATGCTGGCCAGCCGCCGTCACGGAACGCTTTATCTCGGCGTCACCAACGACCTGTCGCGCCGGGTCGGCCAGCATAAATCCAAGATCATCCCCGGCTTCTCGGCCCAATACGACATCACGCGTCTCGTCTGGTACGAAACCTACGAGCGCATCGATGAAGCCATCGCGCGGGAAAAGAGCCTCAAGACGTGGCGGCGGGATTGGAAGATCAGGCTGATCGAAGAGATGAATCCGGATTGGTCGGATCTCTATGCGACGCTGAACATGTAGCTGTTGCGCTCACCGCATCGTCATTCCGAGGCCGCGCAAGCGGAGCCCGCATCCCATCAAACACCAAGCGTTACGAACAAGACGCAGCGATGACCGTTGCGTCCTCTTCTCAAACGTTGGCGGTTATGGGTTCCGGGTTCGCCCGTGGCGACCCGGAATGACTGGGGGCAGCAGGTCGCCTTACCCTAATGTCGCCAGCGCCTGCGCCAGATCGGCCACCAGATCGTCCGGGTGCTCGATGCCGATGGAGACACGGATGGTGGCGTCGGAGACGCCGAGGCGGTCGCGGGTCGCTTTCGGCACGCCGGAATGGGTGGTCGACGCGGGATGCGAGATCAGCGACTCGGTGCCCCCTAAGCTCACCGCGAGCTTGAAGACCTGGAGCGCGTTCAGCACCTTGAAGGCCTCCGCTTCGCCGCCCTTCACGTCGAAGGAGAAGGTCGAGCCGGGGGCGTCGCATTGGGCCTCATAGACGTGCTTCGCCGCCGAGCCTTCGGGCAGGTAGGCGAGGTGGTGCACCTTCACGACGCTCGGATGCTCGTGCAGGAAGCGCGCGACGATTTCCGCGTTGCGGTTCGCGGCGTTCATGCGCAGCGCCAGCGTTTCGAGCGAGCGGCCGAGCATCCAGCACGAATGCGGGTCGAGCTGAGTGCCGATGGCGGAACGCAGCAGGCGGACGGATTTCATCAGCTCCTTGGAGCCGAGCGCCGCGCCTGCGATGAGGTCCGAATGGCCGCCGACATACTTTGTCAGTGAATAGACCGAGATGTCGGCCCCGTCGCGCAGCGGCTTCTGGAAGAGCGGGCCGAGCAGGGTGTTGTCGCACACGATGATGGGACGATGACCCTGGGCCGCGCCGATTTCCTCCGCGATTTTGCGGATCAGGGCGACATCGACCAGGGTGTTGAGCGGATTCGATGGCGTTTCGATCATGATGATCGAAACCCGGCCCTTTCCTTGCGCCTCCTTCGCCGCCGCGCGCATGCCGACCCCATCGACGCCATCGGCGAAACCGACCGCCTTGATGTCGAGATTGGCAAGCGTCTTGGCGATCAGGGTCTCCGTGCCGCCATAAAGCGGCTGCGAGTGGAGAATCACGTCGCCGGGTTTGGCAAAGGCGAGAATCGTGGTGGCAATGGCCGACATGCCGGAGGAAAACAGAAGGCCCGCTTCCGCTTCCTCGAAAATGGCGAGGCGGTCCTCGACGATTTCGGCATTCGGGTGGTTGAAGCGGGAATAGACGAGGCCGGCGGTCTCGCCCTTCGGCGGCTCGCGGCGTCCGGCCACATAGTCGAAGAATTCCTTGCCGTGCTCGGCGCTGGTGAACACGAAGGTCGAGGTGAGGAAGACGGGCGGCTTGACCGCGCCCTCCGACAAGGTCGGATCGTAGCCGTAGCCGAGCATCAGCGTCTCTGGCTTGAGCTTGTGATTGCCGATTCGGTCCTTGTGGTAACGGTTATAAGGCATGGGGCGCTCCTCTGCTTCGTTATTGGCTTACTCTATGAGCAGAGTTGCCGAAAGGCGATGACAGGTCATAGGGTCGTGACGAGGACAAGGAAGGTGGGCATGGCGCGTTTCGCGGGCACTGAATCATATGTGGCAACCGAGGACCTGACGGTCGCCGTCAACGCGGCGATCGTGCTGGAACGCCCGCTTCTGGTGAAGGGAGAGCCCGGCACCGGCAAATCAGTCCTTGCCGAGGAAATCGCCAGGGCCCTCAACGCGCCGCTTTTGACCTGGCACATCAAGTCCACCACCAAGGCCCAACAGGGGCTTTACGAGTATGACGCCGTTTCGCGCCTGCGCGACAGCCAGCTCGGCGATCAGCGCGTGTCGGACATCCGCAATTACATCAAGCGTGGAAAACTGTGGGACGCCTTCGCCTCCGACGCGCGGCCGGTTTTGCTGATCGACGAGATCGACAAGGCGGATATCGAGTTCCCGAACGATCTCCTGCTCGAACTCGACCGCATGGAGTTCCATGTCTACGAGACCGGCGAGACGATCCGTGCGGTCAAACGGCCCATCGTCATCATCACGTCGAACAACGAGAAGGAATTGCCGGACGCTTTCTTGCGCCGCTGCTTCTTTCACTACATCAAGTTTCCCGATGCCGAGACCATGGCCCGGATCGTCGAGGTGCATTATCCCGGCATCAAGCGCCGCCTGATCGAGGAAGCGCTCAAAATCTTCTTCGATGTCCGCGAGGTGCCGGGCCTCAAGAAAAAGCCGTCCACCTCGGAGTTGCTCGATTGGCTCAAGCTTCTGGTTTCCGAGGATATCGGCCCCGAGCAATTGCGCGAACGGGACACCCGTAAGCTCATTCCGCCGCTTCACGGGGCGCTGTTGAAAAACGAGCAGGATGTGAGCCTTTTCGAAAAGCTTGCCTTCATCGCGCGGCGGGAAGGGCGCTGAACCAGTCATGCGACGTCTTCTCCTTCTTCGTCACGCCAAGGCCGACCGGCCCCCGTCCATGCTCGATTTCGACAGGCCGCTCGCCAAGCGCGGGCAGGCGGCTGCCGTCTCGATGGGGAAATACCTCAGAGACGAGAAGCTGCTGCCCGATCTCGTTCTGGTGTCGCCCTCCAAGCGCACCGAGCAAACCTGGAAATCCATCGAGCCCTATCTCGGAGACCCAGAGTCCCGTCGCGACCGGCGCATCTACGAGGCCACGGTCGCCACGCTTCTGAAGGTCCTGCACGAGGTCGAGCCTGAGAGCCGCACCGTGCTGATGATCGGCCATAATCCCGGTTTCGAGGATCTGGCGCAGATTCTCATCGGCCATGGCGACCGGGATGGTCTTCAGCGGATCGGCCTTAAATACCCGACCGCCGGGCTCGCGATCATCGACTTCTCCCATGGCAGCTGGGCCGAGTTGGGTCGGAAGGAGGGGCGTCTCGAACGCTTCGTCACGCCGAAATCTCTCGGCGAGGGCGAGGACGACTAGGCCAGAGTCAATGACGCCTTGGGACTAAGGAGGGAAAACGAGCATGAAGCAGAGCGGATCGCAGAACAGCACGTCTCCCTCTGAGCTGATAGACGCGAAAATCGAGGAGCTCGGCGACTGGCGGGGCGAGATGCTCAGCCGGCTTCGTGCCTTGGTCAAAGAAGCCGATCCCGACGTCGTCGAGGAGTGGAAGTGGAGAGGGGTTCCGGTGTGGTCGCACGGCGGATTGATCTGCACAGGCGAGACTTACAAGAGCGTCGTGAAAATGACCTTCGCCAAAGGTGCGGCTTTGTCGGATCCTTCGGGCCTCTTCAATTCCAGTCTTGACGGGAACACGAGGCGCGCGATCGACTTTCGCGAGGGCGAGACGATAAACGAGGAGGCGTTGAAGGCTCTCATTCGCGCCGCCGTGACCCTGAACAGATCCTGACCCATGAACCTTTCGCAGCCACCATCGTTCTGCCTGGAGCCGCCTCGACGCTTCCGGCGCAATTCGGAGGCCGTGCCGCATCATGATGCCTCACACGCTTCTCGCGCTGGTTCTGGCAGCCCGAGCCATTCTGCCGGGTGAGCCGGCACCCCGGGACGAAACCGCCGCCCGCCCGAGCGCGGCGGCGGGCGCCATCATGGCGCGGTATGAGACCGAGACGCGCGAGGTTACCAATTGGCGGCTTCAGGCGGCCGATGCGCTGGAGCCCAAGCCCATCGCGTTAATGGCGGCCCTGTTCAAGATCGAGCGGCCCGTCGTCACGCGGTGCGTGAAGCTCAACAATTACTGGTGCGTGAAGAGCGCCCGCTGGGACGGTGAACTCGCCACCGACACCGAGGGCCATGTGGGTTTCGTGTCAGCCGATCAGGGGGCGGATGCCGCAGCGACGTTGCTGCGGCGCTATTATCTGCAGTTTAATCGAAAATCCGCCCTCGATATCGTGCGCCGCTGGGCTCCGGCTGATTGTGGCGTCGCCACCAGTTTCGGCGGAATCGCGTCGCTCGCCATCAAGGGCATCGGCAACACGTTGCGGGCGCGCTATCTCGCTTCCCACCGGAGCGTCAAATTCACGGCCCAGCCGGGGCGGGGTGCGAAGCCGGGGCGGGTTTCGATGGTGATGCAGGCCACGGTGCCGCAATATCGCGTGCCCGATATCGCCGTCGGCATGGGGGAGCATCATCGATCGCCTCCTGCTCCTCCGCCGCGCGTGAAGCCGGTTGCGCCCGTGAAGGTTGCCACCGCGACCCCGAAAGCGAATACCGCGACGGGTTGCGCGCCTGACGAGCAGCGCTTGCGAAATTACGCCAACGCGATGGTCGAAAACCTCGGCATCGGCCCCAGCGACGACCTTGAGCTTTTCGCGGACGATGGGACGCCCTTGCCCAATTTGAGCCCCGTCATGCTCGCCATGTCCGCCTTCGAGCTTGGGCTCTTACGCGCGAGCCCGGACCTCGTGGGTAGGGCGGTCCAGCGCGCTGCCACGAAGGCAGAGGCGAACGCGAAAGGCGACGTGGCTCAGGACCAGGCGAAGACTTCCGCACACTGACGTCGCCTTGCACGCAGACGCCTCAGGCCCCACCTTCAAGCGTGGCTTGAGCGAACTAGGTTTATCTTCGTGTCCGTGATCACCAATCTTGCCTCTCGCGCCGGATCAGCCGCGCAATCCCTGTGGGAGGCCTCCGGGCAACTGGTCCAGCCTTCGCTTCGCCTCGGCGTGACGGGCCTCGCCCGCTCGGGCAAGACCGTGTTCACGACGGCTCTGGTGCATCACCTGACGCGCGGCACGAGCCTTCCCGCTTTCCGTGCCTCGGCCGAGGGCCGCATCCGGCGGGCGCATCTGGCGCATCAGCCGGATGATACAATTCCTCGCTTTCCTTATGAGGAGCATATGGCGGCGCTGACAGAGGGCCGCCGCTGGCCATTGTCCACGAACCGCATCAGCGAGTTGCGCGTCGATATCGAATACGAGCGCAAGGCCGGGTGGCGCACGGGTCCCGCGTCGCTTGCCCTGGATATCGTGGATTATCCGGGCGAATGGCTGCTCGATCTCGCCCTTCTCGAAGCCGGTTATGCGCAATGGTCGAAGCAGACCATTGAGGCGAGCCGCCGTAGCGACCGGGCGCGGGTGGCCGGTTCGTGGCACGAGATTCTCAAGACCTTCGATCCAGCAGGCTCCGCCGACGAGGTTCTCGCCGCCAAAGCGAGCGATGCCTTCAAGGAGTATCTGAATGCCCTGCGTGCCGGCGATGAGGCGGTCGCCACGACCCCGCCGGGCCGGTTCCTGATGCCGGGCGATCTCGCGGGCTCGCCCGCTCTGACCTTCGCGCCGCTCGATCTGCCCGCGGGCCTGCCCATCGCGCCGGGCAGCTTCGCCGCTCTCATGGAACGGCGGTTCGAGGCGTATAAAACCCATGTGGTGCGGCCGTTCTTCCGCGATCACTTCCAGCGCATCGACCGGCAGATCGTGCTGGTCGATGTGCTCGCCGCCATCGATGCCGGGCCAGCGGCGCTCGCTGAGTTGGAGGAGGCGCTCGATCAGGTGCTGATGGCCTTCCGCATTGGACGCAACACCTTCATGTCGCGCCTGTTCTCGCCCCGCGCCGACCGGGTTCTGTTCGCGGCGACCAAGGCGGACCACATTCATCACACGGACCATGATCGGCTCGACGCCATTCTGCGTCTTCTCGTCAACCGCGCCGCGCGGCGCACGGAGGCGGCGGGGGCGCGGGTCGGCACGGTGGCGCTGGCGTCCGTGCGCGCCACCCGCGAGACGACCATCCGCGAGGGCCGCGAGACGTTGCGGGCAGTGGCCGGGACGCCGGAGGCGGGCGAGCGGGTCGGCGACGAGATCTTCGACGGGGAGGCCGAGGCTGCGATCTTTCCCGGCGAGCTGCCGGAAACGGCGGAGGCCGTGTTCCAAGGGGCGGTGCCGCCCGGATCGTTGCGGTTTCCGCGCTTCAGGCCGCCGAAGCTGCCGGTCGATGTGGCGGGCCGCATGGCCAAGATGCCCCATATCCGCCTCGACCGCGCTCTTGAATTCCTGCTGGGGGACCGTTTCGCATGACCCGCCATCCCCGCGCTGTCCGCCTCGACGACCCGAATGTGGCGAGTGGCGCGATTCAAGTGACCGACGAACCGTTCGACGCCATCGAGGCGGCGGATGGGATCATCGTGCCCATGGGCGAAAAGCGCCGCGCTCCGTGGGTCGGCATTTTGCTATCCGCCCTGTCCGGGCTGATCGTGCTGGGTGTCGGGTTGGGGCTCGAAAGGCTGATTGCCGATCTCTACGTCCTCGCGCCGTGGCTCGGCTGGGTGGCGCTCGCCCTGACCCTCGTGGCGGCGCTTGCCTTCGCAATCATCATCGGCCGCGAGGCCATGGGTATCTGGCGGGAAAAGAAGATCGAGCGCCTGCGCGAGGCCGCCATCGATGCGCTCTCGGTCAAGGACCACAAGGCTGCCAAGGGCATCGTCGCGGATCTCCTGGACCTTTACGGTGGCAGGGCCAGCGCCGCTCAAGGGCGCGCGCGGCTGAAAGGTCTGTCGGACGAGATCATCGACGCGGATGATCGTCTCGCCATCGCCGAGCGGGAGCTTCTGGCCCCCCTGGATGCCCAGGCCAAGCGCGCCATCGCGGGGGCAGCGAAGCAGGTGTCGCTGGTCACGGCGGTGAGCCCGCGCGCCATCGTGGACGTGGCCTTCGTGATTTTCGCGGCCGTGAGGCTGCTGCGGACACTGGCGCGAATCTATGGCGGCAGGCCCGGCCTGTTCGGATTCCTGCGGCTTGCCAAGGCGGCCTTCAACCATCTCGCGGTGACCGGCGGCATGGCTGTGGGTGACAGCTTGATGCAGCAAGTACTCGGCCTCGGTCTCGCGGCCCGCATCTCGGCCAAGCTGGGGGAGGGGGTGCTGAACGGGCTGATGACCGCCCGATTCGGCTTGGCCGCGCTCTCGGTCTGCCGTCCGCTGCCCTTCATCCGCGAGGAGCCGCCGAAGATCGGCGATGTGGCCGGAGAACTGGCAAAACGGGCCGAGGCGGCAGCGGTTTGAGGCCCTGCCACAACAAAGCTTTGGCGTGCCGAAAGTTGACGCGCGGCCCGCATTCCCGCACAAGGGCCCGCCTTCAGGCGCGGAAGGGAGCGTTACGCGCCGTTCAATAACGTTCAAGCGGCGATGCTCTTCAACTCGTTCATCTTCCTTTGCGGTTTCCTGCCGATCGCACTTCTGATGCACTGGCTCGTAGAGCGGTTCAGGCCCGAATGGCGCCTGCCGCTGCTGCTCGTCCTCTCCCTGTCCTTCTACAGCTATTGGGATTGGCGCTTCGCGCCGTTGCTCGCGGTTTCGGTCCTGGTGAACTGGCTCGTCGCCGAGGCGTTCATGCGCTCGGGCCGGGATATTCTGATCCCGCTGGCGATCACGGCGAACCTCCTCGTTCTCGCGATCTTCAAGTACTTCAATTTCTTCGCCGATGTGGCGAACCTGATTCCCGGCGTTCAGGCCTCCCATTGGGACGTGGCCCTGCCGCTCGGCATTTCGTTCTTCACCTTCCACCACATCATGTATCTGACGGATCTGAAGAAGGGCAAAGCGCCCCGCTACGATCTCGTCCGGTATGGCCTCTACATCGCCTTCTTCCCGCAGGTTCTCGCCGGTCCGCTCGTGCGCTGGAGCGAGATCATGCACCAGTTCGAGGAGCGCCCCTATCAGCGCTCCGATGCGCAGGAACGTTTTGCACGCGGCCTCATGCTGCTGGTCGTCGGCCTCGCGAAGAAGGTGTTTCTAGGCGACCAGCTTGCCGACTACACCAATCCGATCTTCCAGACAGCCCAAGCCGGCGGGCCGATCGGCATGGGCGAAGCCTGGCAAGGGGCGCTCGGCTTCACGTTCCAGGTCTATTTCGACTTTTCCGGCTACACCGACATGGCGCTGGGCCTCGCCCTCCTGTTCGGCATCGTGCTGCCGCAGAACTTTGACGCGCCTTACCGCGCCACCTCGCTGCAGGATTTCTGGCGGCGCTGGCACATGACCCTGTCGCGCTTCCTACGCGATTATCTCTACATCGCGCTCGGCGGCAGCCGGAAAGGCCTGGTTCTCCAACTCGCCGCCCTGACCGCGACCATGGCTCTCGGCGGTCTCTGGCATGGGGCAGGCTGGACCTTTCTCGCATGGGGCGCGCTGCATGGGGTTGGCCAAAGCGTCGCCGTTTTGTGGCGCAGGGCCGGATTGACCATGCCGAGCATTCTCGGTTGGGCGTTGACCTTCACCTTCTTCGTGCTGACCCTTCTCGTCTTCCGCTCCGGCAGTTTCGAGGTGGCGGGGCGCATGTATAAGGGGCTGCTCGGCTTTGGGCCCGAAGGCTTCAACATGAAATGGCGCGCTATCGCGGTGGGCGCGGCCATCTCCATGATCGGGCCGACCTCCTGGACCGTGATTCACAAGCTGCCGCCGAAGCGTTGGATCGCGGTCGCCTTCGCGCTCCTCTTCGTGATCGTGTTGTTCAAGATCGGCGATGATGCGAACTATGAATTCATCTACTTCCAGTTCTGAGGCCCGATCCTGGCGGAGCTTCGCGGTCACGCTTCTTGCCGCGACCGCAATCGCCGTCGTGGCAATCGCCGCCGTTGCTTACGCGGTCGACCCGTATGACACGGGCCGCTCCTCCCTGTTTGCCAAGGCTGGGGTGAGGCCCCAGGGGCCGCGCAAGGCCAATCCGAGCCGTGGCCGCGATCCCGCTTTCAACGCCATGATTTCGGGCAATTCCCGGATCCAGATGCTCTCGCCCGAGCGGCTGAACGAGGCCACGGGGCTCAACTTCGTCCAGTTGGCGGTTCCGGGGTCGGGGCCGAAGGAGCATCTGACCCTGATCGACTGGTTCCTTCGGCATCGTAAGGAGCAGCCGAAGGCGCTGGTGGTCAGCGTCGATGACTTGTGGTGCACGTCCGATCCCGCCTTGCCGAACGACAAGCCGTTCCCGTTCTGGCTCTACAGCGCCGACCCGCTGGAATATGCCCGTGGCCTCGTGCGGTATGACATCCTGGAAGAATTGCCGCGCCGCTTGTCCTATGTGTTTGGAAAGAAGGCGGAGCGCGCCCGGCCGGACGGGTACTGGGACTACGAGCCCGATTACATCCGCCTCGGCTATACGACGAACCCGGAGATCCGCAAGCGGCTCGAGCAGACGCCCCATGCCAACGATCCGCGCCTGGAGCGCGACCCTCTCGAGGGCAGGCGGCAGTTTCCGGCGATTGAGCGGCTGAAGGATGTCGCGGTATCGCTGCCGAAGGACATGCCCCTCGTCCTCATCATTCCGCCCGCTTACAAGAACCTGATGCCGTTGCCGAACACCGAGGCCGCCTTCGTCGATCGGGCCTGCAAGGCGTCGGTGGCGTCGGTGGCTCAGGTCCACGCCAGGACGGCGGTGGTCGATTGGCGCGTGGACCGGCCCGAGAACCGCGATCCGGAGCTGTTCTTCGACATGATGCACTACCGGGCCCCCATCGCGAAGGTGATCGAGGCGGACGTGGCCGAGGCTTTGCGCCGTTTTCGTTGATTCGTAAGGGGTGCGGCAAATCGTTCGGCTTCCGGCCTGTTTTCTTGTTTCATAAGGCGCGGAAGACGAAGTATCTGGTCTTCTTAGACAAAACGGTGACGCGGAAGTGCGTTGTCGCAGGCTTCGACACACTATATACGGGCGCCACAGTTCATCGGGGATAGAACGGCCCAACATGACAGACATCGTAATCGATGAGGGTTATCGACCGACTGAAGACGAGCCCTTCATGAATGAACGGCAGCGGGAATATTTCAGGCGGAAGCTCATTCGGTGGAAGGGCGATATTCTGAAGGAAGCTCAGGAAACCCTGGCAACCTTGCAGAGCGAGAACGAGAATCATCCCGATCTCGCTGACCGCGCCTCCTCCGAGACCGACCGCGCCATTGAACTCCGCGCCCGCGACCGCCAGCGCAAGCTCATCGCCAAGATCGACGCCGCTCTCTCGCGGATTGATGACGGGTCTTATGGCTATTGTGAGGAAACCGGCGATCCGATTTCCCTCAAGCGCCTCGAGGCTCGCCCCATCGCGACCTTGTCACTCGAGGCGCAAGAGCGTCACGAGCGCAATGAGCGGGTTTATCGGGACGACTAGAATCCGCCCTTGCCTTTCCTACACCTCAAAGAAAAAGGGCTCCGCTTGCGGAGCCCTTTTTCTTGACGGTGCAGGATTCGGGAGGGGGAGGCGCTTCGCGCCTCACTCCTTCTTGCCGGGTTCCGTCGGACGGCCGAGAAGGCGGGCGAATTCGGCCTCGATTTCGTCGACAGAGAACGGATCGGGAGCTTTCTTGACGGGCGCGGCCGGAGCGGGCTCCGCGGCCTTCGGGGGCGCAGGCGGCGGCGCGGGCTGCACCGGCGGGGGCAGCGGGCGGACAGGTTCCGCCACGGGCGGCATGGCCCTGGCGACCGGTTCCGGCTCCTGAGCCACCTCTTCTTCTTCCTCGAAGAGGATCTCGGTCGGGGCTGCGGGCTCGGTCGGCTCGAGAAGCTCGTCCTCGTCGATCAGGGTCTTGATCTCCGGCTTGGGCAGCACCGGCTCCGGTGCCGGCGCTGGCGGGGAAACCGGGCTCGCGGGGCGCTTCAGCGCTTCTTCAAGCTGCTTTGCCATGTCCGAGAGGATCGCTGCGTCCGGGCCTTGCCGCTCGACGGGGACAGGCTCAGGTGCGCGAACGATCTCCGGCACCACGGGCGGCGGCGGAGGAGCCTTGAAGGCCGGCGGCGTAAAGGTCGGGCGCGGTTCAGGGCGCGGGAAGATCGGCTCGGGCGCGGCTGGGGCGCTCGGGAAAACCGGCGACTTCGCCTCGGCACGCAGGCCATGAACGCCCACGGGCGAGACCGGCGGAGAAACCACCGGAGCATGGGCCAGGGTGACGACGTCGGGCTTCAGGACGGGCTCGGTATGCGCCGGGAGCGGCGCACTGATCGAGGCGACGGGAGACAACTCCTCCTCAATGTCGGATTCC
This sequence comes from Microvirga alba, assembly GCF_015694465.1. Classification (GTDB taxonomy): domain Bacteria; phylum Pseudomonadota; class Alphaproteobacteria; order Rhizobiales; family Beijerinckiaceae; genus Microvirga; species Microvirga alba. The sequence continues at coordinate 92,233 of NZ_JADQDO010000003.1, read as the reverse complement.
TCCGACGGGCGCTTGATGAAGGCGCCAAGCTGGGCGGCGAGCTGCGTCTCGATGGAAGGACGACCGGACGGCTCGACCTGCGGACGCGAGGCCTGCTCGAAAGCCGGCTCGAGCCGCTCGGCGCCGGCTTCGCTGGGTGCCGGCGCGAGGCGCGCACCCGCCACGCGGACGATATTCGTCTCGATGACCACGTCGTTGAGGCCGCCGATGAGGAGAAGGTGCTCGACATTGTCCCGGCGAAGCAGGACGAGCTGGCGTTGCCGGTCGAGATCATAGATGTCGACGACGCCGAGGCGCGGTTGCCGGCTGCGTCCACGGTCCTGACCGGGCATCAGGAGCCGAGCGCCCGTCAATTTGCGCAGAACGAGACCGAAAAGCGCGACTAAAGCCAGGATGATCGCGAAAGCGATGACGTACTGGGCCGCCCGTGACGCTTCGATACCAAATTGAGCTAACACGATGAACTCTCAAGCGTTGTGGAGGCCTTTGCAGGCCTGTTCCGAATATTTGTTGTACCACATCGGGCATCAAAGGGAGCGGCAAGGTTAACAGATGGTTAACGCCCGCCTCCAGCTGTGGATGATGAGATCGGCAAATGCCGGATGCAGCCCCCGCAAGCGGGGCCGCGATTTCCTTACTACAGGGCAGAATGTGGCTTTAACAGGGTCAAACGGCATTCGAGGGGTTGGCCCCTTGTACAGCCCCTTGATGCCGCCTTAGAGGTCGATCAATAAATTCCGTGTAATATGGCTGACACGATCGCGCGGTTGTCGGATGGTCAAGTCCGGCGCCGCGAGGCATTGCCGTCATTCCTTGGGGATACTGAAGTTCAATGGTGCACGAGGGCGAAACGCCGAAGGACATGACGATCGATCGCTCTGACCGGCCTGGCCATATCGGGCTGGTGCTGCTGTTGGCGACCCTGCTGGTCGGCGCGATCCTCAGCCTGCGCTTCCTCGGCAGCGAGCAGGCACAGCCCCTGATTCTGGCCCTGCTCGCCCTGTTCGCCATGGCGGGCGTGTTCTTCCTGTTCGCCATGGCCATCGGCGTTATCCAGTTCGCCGGGCAGGGCGCCCGCAACGACATCACCAAGATCATGGCCGATACGGCGGGCGAGGGGCTCGTCGTGGTCGAGGATGACGGGCGTGTGATCTATGCCAATGAAGGCTACCTTTCGCTTGCGGGATCGAGCGGCGGCGATGTGCGCGCGGTCGAGCGCCTGTTCACCGGCGCTCCGGAGGTCTCCGAGGCCATCTATCGGCTGGCCCAGGCCGCGCGCGAGCACCGGAGCGGCTCGGAAGAGATCCGCCTGTCGCCGTCCCTCGACGGTTCGCAGGAATTCGGCTGGTACCGCGTGCGCGTGCGCGCCCTGCCGCGCCCGAGCGGCCGCCAGGCCGCCCTGTGGACCATCGCCGATGTGACGCACGAGCGCGAGCGGCAGGAAAACGTCTTCCAGGAACTCCAGCACGCCATCGACTATCTCGACCACGCGCCGGCGGGCTTCCTCTCCATCGATCCCAACGGCGCGATCATCTACCTCAACGCCACGCTGGCCTCCTGGCTCGACTATGATCTTGCCCAGGTCGGGTCGGGCGGCCTCGCGTTGGCGGATGTCGTGCCGCGCAACGTGGTGGCGATGATGACCTCGTTCTCCGGCGAGCCGGGCAGCGTCCGCACGGAGACCTTCGATCTCGACCTGCGCCGCCGCAACGGTCAGTTCCTGCCGGTCCGCCTCTATCACCGCATCGCTTTCGGGCAGAACGGGCGCATGGGCGCGTCCCGCACGCTCGTGCTCAACCGCTCGCCCGGCGTCGAGGTCGACGAAGGACAGCGGGCGGCCGAAGTGCGATTCGCGCGCTTCTTCAACAACACGCCCATCGCCATCGCGACCGTGAACAAGGCCGGGCGGATCGTGCAGGCCAACGCTCCCTTCACGCGCCTGTTCGTCGCCTTGCCGCGCACCGGTGAGGCCGGGGAAGGGCCGTCGATCCTCGATGCGTTCCAGGAGAACGATCGGGCGCAGATCGAGGCCGCCCTCAAGGCGGCGGCGGAGAACCGGGGCGATATTCAACCCCTGGAGCTTCATACCGCGGGTGAGGCGGGCGGCTCGGTCCGCGTCTGGGTGACGCCCGTGGGCGAGACCGGATCGGACGGCGAGACGGCCATTCTCTATGGCCTCGACACCACCGATTTCCGCAAGGTCGAGGAACAGCTGGCCCAGTCGCAGAAGATGAACGCGGTAGGGCAGCTCGCAGGCGGCGTGGCGCACGATTTCAACAACGTGCTGCAGGCGATCATCGGCTATAGCGACCTGCTGCTCGCCAACCACCGCCCGACGGACCCGTCCTTCCAGGACATCATGCAGATCAAGCAGAACGCGAACCGGGCGGCGAGCCTGGTGCGGCAACTGCTTGCCTTCTCGCGCCGGCAGACCCTGCGCCCCGAGGTGCTCAACCTCAACGACCGCCTCTACGAGCTGTCGATGCTCCTGAAGCGTCTTCTCGGAGAGCGCGTGGAGCTCGACCTCAGTCATGGCCGCGACCTGTGGTTCGTCAAGGCGGATCTGAACCAGTTCGAGCAGGTGGTGATGAACCTCGCGGTCAACGCGCGCGACGCCATGCCCAATGGCGGCAGATTGGCGATCCGGACAGCGAATGTCGCGGCCTCCGAGGCCGCCCGCCGAAACGTCAATGGGATGCCGCCGGCCGATTATGTGGTGGTCGAAGTCTCGGATACCGGCACCGGTATGACGCCGGATGTGATGGGCAAGATCTTCGAGCCTTTCTTCACCACGAAGGAAGTCGGCAAGGGCACGGGCCTCGGCTTGTCCACGGTGTTCGGCATCGTCAAGCAATCCGGCGGCTTCATCGACGTGGATTCCAAGGTGGGGCAGGGCACGACCTTCCGCATCTACCTGCCGCGCCATATCCCCGGCATCGAGGAAATGCCGGAGGAGACCAAGGCCGAGACGGTCAAGAAGCCCGCCGCCGACATGACCGGTCAGGGCACGATTCTCCTGGTGGAGGACGAGGACCCGGTGCGCGCCGTCAACGCCCGCGCGCTGTCGGCGCGCGGCTACACGGTGCTCGAGGCCGCTTCCGGCATCGAGGCGCTGCAGATCATCGAGGAGAGGGGGGCCCCGGTCGATCTCGTCGTGTCCGACGTGGTCATGCCGGAAATGGACGGCCCGACCCTGCTCGGCGAGTTGCGCAAGCTCTATCCGGACCTGAAGGTGATCTTCGTCTCCGGCTACGCCGAGGACGCCTTCCGCAAGAACCTGCCGGACGGGGAAGAGTTCAACTTCCTTCCCAAGCCGTTCAGCCTGCGCCAACTGGTCGAAATCGTGAAGCAGGTGATGGCGCGGTAGGGACCTTATCCGGCCTCAAGAGGCCAATCTTGGTTGTGATAGCAGCGCGGGAAATCGCAGAGGGCTTCTGGACAATTCCAGAGCGCAGATGAAATGATGTTTCGTCGTCATTTTCTGCGAGTTAACCCGTCAAATGCTGGAGACCCAATTTTCAACTGGTTGCCGCGTGGCAGCCTCGCCGATTGCCAAGTGCGGAATCGTTGCGCTGTTGGCTCTGGAGTGGATGACGACGACTTCTGTCGCCAAGCCCAATGTTGGCAGCCAAGCCTGCCGTCAAGTCACGGAAGCAGTCTTGAAGGGCGATGCTGAGGCTGCGGTCGCCGCAATCAACCAGGAGCCGCAACACCGTGATAAAACGCTTGAGATTATGACGCGGATGGCCGACAGCCTGGCCGGACTCTTCAAAGGAAAGACGCCCCGTTTGGAGCGCTCGCTGTCAGACATCAGCGTGGAGGGCTATCCGATCTCTCTTCAAATCTGGAGTTTCGGCGACCAGGAGGTTTATTTGGTGGGTTGCCTGCTTCGTTTGGAGGAGGGTGTACAGCTCAATATACAAATCCGCTCCTCGGTGGACGAGGTCGTGCAGAAGATAAAAACAAAGCTCAAATCAGACTAAGCGCACTGACGGATTTAGTCTTCTCTGCGGTTGGTGTCGGCAATCCACAATTGAAATTTGATAGAGAACAAAAAAAGAACTTGCGTTTGAGAACAAAGCGGGTACGGATAATGCATCAACAACCCGCGTTGAGACTCAATAGCCCTCCGTGCCATAAGGACGTCTGGTCATGTCGCAGTCCTCTCTGAGACTGGTGGAAAGCTCATCAATGGATAAAGATAAGTCGAAAGCTCTCGACGCGGCGCTCTCCCAGATCGAACGCGCCTTTGGCAAGGGCTCGATCATGCGGCTGGGGAAAAACCAGCAGCCGGTGGAAATCGAAACCGTCTCGACCGGCTCGCTCGGCCTCGACATCGCGCTCGGCGTCGGCGGTCTGCCGCGCGGCCGCATCATCGAGATTTACGGGCCGGAATCCTCGGGTAAGACGACGCTGGCGCTGCACACCATCGCCGAAGCCCAGAAGAAGGGTGGCGTCTGCGCCTTCGTCGACGCGGAACACGCGCTCGATCCGGTCTATGCCCGCAAGCTCGGCGTCGCGCTCGACGATCTTCTGATCTCGCAGCCCGATACGGGTGAACAGGCGCTCGAAATCGCCGACACCCTGGTGCGCTCCGGCGCGGTGGACGTGCTCGTCATCGACTCGGTGGCGGCGCTGACGCCCAAGGCCGAGCTCGACGGCGAGATGGGCGATGTTCAGCCCGGCCTTCAGGCCCGCCTTATGAGCCAGGCCCTGCGCAAGCTCACCGGTTCGATCTCGCGCTCGAAGACGATGGTGATCTTCATCAACCAGATCCGCATGAAGATCGGCGTCATGTATGGTTCGCCTGAGACGACGACGGGCGGCAACGCGCTGAAGTTCTACGCTTCCGTGCGCCTCGACATCCGCCGCGTCTCAACTCTCAAGGACCGGGACGACCCGATCGGCAACTCGGTTCGCGTCAAGGTGGTCAAGAACAAGGTCGCGCCGCCCTTCAAGCAGGTCGAGTTCGACATCATGTTCGGCGAGGGCGTGTCGAAGGTGGGCGAACTCATCGACCTCGGCGTCAAGGCCGGCATCGTCGAGAAGTCGGGCGCCTGGTTCTCCTATGACAGCCAGCGCCTCGGTCAGGGCCGCGAGAACTCCAAGCAGTTCCTGCGCGACAATCCCGAGGTTGCAGGCAAGATCGAGGCGCTCATCCGCCAGAATGCCGGCTTGCTCGCCGACCGCATCCTGGACCACGCGAGCCCGACCGCTGACGATCTCGACGAGGGTTCCGCCGACTAAGGCGGTTCCACCGACGCGGGCGAAGCAACCGGTCGTCCGTGCCGGGTCGGTAAGGCAGTCACGCTTGCTCTCCTTCAAGGGCAAACCAAGGCCGTCGCGAGAGATCGCGGCGGTTTTGTCGTTGATGCGCCTATGGTGGGTAAAGGTCTTGCCGGTTTCAGTGAGGGGGCTCGTCTAGAGCATTTTCCGACGAGGTGAAAACCGGTTCGGTGAAGAAAATGCGGAAATAACAATAAGATAGAGCATCCGATCTGATCCTGTCAGATCGGAAAAATGCTCTATGCTCTCGATAGTTTTGTAATAATGCACCTCATGATCGGAGATGCGTTCTATCGAAGGTTCGGCACATGAGTGTTGACACGCTTGAGGCAGAGGTCGCTCAGACATTCGAGGCCATGGAGAAGGTCTTGGGCCAAGTCTCTTGGCGATTGCATATCCCAAAGGCGGACCACAAGACTGATGTCGCCGCTCAAGACGTCTTTTTCTCTCATATGCGGCGGCGGATGCGCCACTTCATGCTCCCCTTCAAACTTGTCTCGTGGGGCATACTATTCGCTGTCGCGTTCTACGTGATGTCTCATTTGAGTTTTGACTCAATGGGCGCTCGGCTGTTTTCTATTTTGGCTCTTATGGCTGCGGCTTTTTTGCCGCTAACGATACATAGAGTAGCATTACATAGAGCTATGCATGGAGATAAACGTAGTCTGGCTACCGATCTCATGTTGGGGGAGGGCGGAATCCTGATGTTTGGTGGCTCTTGGGCTCAGCTCTGTTCGTGGGCTGACATAATTGCTTTCGAGGAGGGTGAGTATAGTTTTAACTTGCTTACAAATTACTTTGTCGTCATCGCCATTCCGAGTGCCGTCCTCTCTAAGCATCCGGATGCTCAAGCCATCATGGCATTCATCGAGCAAAAGACGTCCGGGATCGATAAAGCCTGAAATGCCAATGCGGCCAGGGGTGCATTGAGGCGGCGGCATTCTTATTTTCTCTCATATCGCCCAAGAGTTGGGAAAGGTAAGGGGGACTGGATACGACGCCTCGACAGGCCGTCTGCGGGCGTCTAAAACCGGCCTCCACCATGTCTTTTTCGGGCCTCGAGGCCCTTACCCGAGCTTAGAGTTTCATGAGCGGCGTCAACGAAATCCGGTCGGCCTTCCTCGATTACTTCGCCAAGAACGGCCACGAGGCCGTGGCGTCGAGCCCCCTTGTGCCTCGAAACGACCCGACCCTCATGTTCACGAACGCCGGCATGGTGCAGTTCAAGAATGTGTTCACGGGCGTCGAGAAGCGCCCTTATTCGCGCGCCACGACCGCGCAGAAATGCGTGCGCGCCGGCGGCAAGCACAACGATCTCGACAATGTGGGCTACACCGCCCGCCACCACACCTTCTTCGAGATGCTCGGCAACTTCTCCTTTGGCGATTACTTCAAGGAACACGCCATTGAGCTGGCCTGGAACCTGATCACCAAGGAATTCGACCTGACCAAGGATCGGCTTCTCGTCACCGTCTATCACGACGACGAAGAGGCGGTGAATCTTTGGAAGAAGATCGCCGGGTTCTCGGATTCGAAGATCATCCGCATCCCGACCTCTGACAATTTCTGGCAGATGGGCGATACCGGCCCCTGCGGCCCCTGCTCCGAAATCTTCATCGACCAGGGCGACGCGCTCTGGGGCGGCCCTCCCGGTTCGCCGGATGAGGACGGCGACCGGTTCCTTGAGTTCTGGAACCTCGTGTTCATGCAATACGAGCAGATCGAGCCCGGCAACCGCATTCCGCTCCCGAAGCCTTCCATCGATACCGGCATGGGTCTGGAGCGCATCGCCGCGATCATGCAGGGCGTGCACTCGAACTACGACACGGACCTGTTCCGCACCCTCATCGAGGCTGTGGCGCATGCCACCGGCGTCGCGCCCGAGGGCGACCGCAAGGCGTCGCACCGGGTGATCGCGGATCACCTGCGCGCCTCGTCCTTCCTCGTCGCCGACGGCGTGCTGCCCTCGAACGAAGGTCGCGGTTACGTGCTTCGCCGCATCATGCGCCGCGCCATGCGCCATGCGCAGCTTCTGGGCGCAAAGGACCCGCTGATGTACCGCCTCGTTCCCGCGCTGGTACGTGAGATGGGGCAGGCTTATCCGGAACTGGTGCGCGCCGAGCCGCTCATCACCGAGACGCTGAAGCTGGAAGAAACCCGCTTCCGCAAGACGCTGGAGCGCGGCCTGTCTATCCTCGACGAGGAAACCCGCAGCCTCACCAAGGGCCAGAGCCTGTCGGGCGAGACGGCGTTCACGCTCTATGACACCTTCGGCTTCCCGCTCGACCTGACGCAGGACGCGTTGAAGCCCCGCGGCATCGGCGTTGATACGGATGCCTTCAAGGCAGCCATGGAGCGCCAGCGCGAGAAGGCCCGCGCGGCGTGGTCCGGCTCGGGCGAGGCGGCGACGGAAACCGTGTGGTTCGGCATCAACGAGCGCGTCGGCGCGACTGAGTTCCTCGGCTACGACACCGAGATTGCCGAAGGCATGGTGCTCGCGCTGCTGAAGGATGGCCAGGAGATCAAGGAACTCAAGGCCGGCGAGACGGGCCTCGTGGTCCTCAACCAGACACCGTTCTACGGCGAATCCGGCGGTCAGGTCGGCGATACGGGCATCATGCAGGGCGAGGGCGCGCGGGTTCGCGTGACGAGCACCGAGAAGAAGCTCGGCGATCTTTTCGTGCACCACGTCATGGTGGAGCATGGGACGCTGAAGCCGAACCAGTCCCTCGAACTGATCGTGGACCATGAGCGCCGCACGGCCGTGCGCTCGAACCACTCCGCGACCCATCTTCTGCACGAGGCCCTGCGCCAGGTGCTTGGCGATCACGTGGCCCAGAAGGGTTCGCTCGTCGCGCCCGACCGCCTGCGCTTCGATTTCAGCCATCCCAAGCCGATGAGCGAGGAAGAGGTGGCCCGCGTCGAGGAGATCGCCAACAAGGTGCTGCTTCAGAACGAGCCGGTCGTCACCAAGCTGATGGGTGTCGAAGAGGCCATCGAATCCGGTGCCCGCGCGCTGTTCGGCGAGAAATACGGCGAGGAAGTCCGCGTCGTGTCCATGGGCAAGGCAGATGGCAACAAGACCTTCTCGGTCGAGCTGTGCGGCGGCACCCATGTGAACCGCACGGGCGATATCGGCATCATCACGGTTCTCGCCGAGGGCGCTGTCGCGGCGGGCGTTCGCCGCCTCGAAGCGATGACGGGTGACGTTGCGCGCCGCCATCTCGGCGAGGAAAGCCGCAAACTGCGCGAGATTGCCGGTCTGCTCAAGATCCCGGTCGATGAAGCGCCTGCGCGTCTCTCCGCGCTTCTCGAAGACAAGCGCAAGGTTGAGCGCGAACTCACCGACGCGCGCCGCAAGATCGCCATGGGCGGCGGGGCAGCGGGCGGCGAGGAGCCGGTTCGCGAGGTCGCGGGCGTGAAGCTCATGGCGCGCGCGGTGACGGGCGTCGAGATGAAGGATTTGAAGAGCCTCGCCGACGAGGGCAAGAAGCGCCTCGGCTCCGGTGTCGTCGCGATTGTCGGCGTCGGCGAAGACGGCAAGGCGGGCATCGTCGTCGGCGTGACGGAGGACCTGACCTCCAAGCTCGACGCGGTCGCGTTGGTGCGCGTGGGTTCGGAAAAGCTCGGCGGAAAGGGCGGCGGCGGTCGTCGCGACATGGCGCAGGCGGGTGGTCCCGACGGGGCCCAGGCCGAAGCGGCGCTCGCGGCTATCGAAGCGGCGCTCTCCACCGCCGCCTGACAGGACCTGCGCCATGTCGAGGGATCATCCACACCCGGCACGGCGCAGAGTTTACGAGATCCTTGAACGCAGCAGCGTGAGCGATCCCCTCGTTCACGCTGTTCACGTTTTTCTGATCCTCTTGATCGTCGTGAACGTGACGTCGGTGGTGCTGGAAAGCGTGCCTTCGCTCCGTGACGATTTCTGGCAGACCTTCGTCATCATCGAGGTTTTCAGCGGCATCATCTTCACGCTCGAATATGTGGCCCGCATCTGGTGCGCGCCGGAGCATACGCCCTGGATCCATTTGAGGCCGTGGCACGCGCGGTTGAAATGGGCGCTTCACCCGCAATCCATCATCGATCTTCTCGCGATCCTGCCGTTCTATTTCGCGTATTGGGACATCAGCGAGCTGCGCATCTTCCTGTTGCTGCGGCTTTTCCGGTTCTTCAAGCTCGCACGCTACTCGCCCGGACTGACGAGCCTGATCGAAGCGATCTATTCGGAACGGCGCGCGCTTGTCGCCTGCGGGATCATCCTTCTCGGCGCAGTGCTGCTTTTCGCCTCCGTGATGAACCTCGTGGAAAAGGATGTGCAGCCCGACAAGTTCGGCAGCATTCCGGAATCCATGTATTGGGCGATCATCACGCTGACCACGGTGGGGTATGGCGATGTGGTGCCGGTGACGGCATGGGGGCGCGCCGTCGCCGCGCTGACCGCCGTCACGGGCCTGATCATGCTCGCGTTGCCGGTCGGCATCATCGCCAGCGCGTTCTCGCGGGAAATTCACCGGCACGATTTCGTCGTCACATGGAGCATGGTGGCGCGCGTGCCGCTCTTCGCCGATCTCGACGCGGAAGAAATTGCATCGATCATGCATCGGCTACGCTCGCAGAGCTGCGTGCCGGGCGAACTCATCGTCCGCAAGGGCGAGGAAGCGCATTCCATGTACCTCATCGCCTCCGGCGAGGTGGAGGTGCTCGTCCCCGGGGAAACGGTGAGGCTGGGTGCCGGGGATTTCTTTGGTGAAGCCTCCGTGCTGAAGCGTCGTCGCCGGCACGTGACGGTGAGGGCCGTTGCGCCTTGCAGGCTCCTCGTGCTCGATGCGGAGGACCTGCATCAGTTGATCGCGTCTGACCCTACGATGGCGCAGCATATCGAAGAGGTTATTCAGTCCCGCGGGGAAAGGCGGGCGGTGTGAGACCCGTCAATCGTGATCCGGGTGCTGGCGGGAGGCCATTTTCGCCAGCTCTTCCGGTGTCGCGCTGTCTTCCGTCTCGGGGAGGGTGTGCAACGTCTCGAACACGGCGAGGCGGCTTTCCATGCCGTATTGGGTCTCCGGCCGCACGCGGTCCGGATCGTCAAGACTTCCGATGGAGACGCTGATGCGGTCGCTCTCCACATAGCGAAACGACAGCGGTGTGCCGCAATCCCGGCAGAACCCTCGCTCGACGGCTTCCGAGCTTTTGAAGATGCCGGGCTGAGCCTTGGTCCAGATCAGGTCTTCCAGCGGAACGCCCGCTAGCGGGGCGAAGTAATTGCCGAAAGCCTTCTGGCACATGCGGCAATGGCAGATGCTGGCGCCCGTTGGCTCGGACATGAGGCGATAACGAACCGCGCCGCATTGGCAGCCGCCGGTATGGGTGGAATGCTGTCGATCACGCATCGCGGATGCCTCGCGGAAAATCCCGGTTCAGGAATAATCTAGGGCGCTAAGCCGATGTCGGATAGGTCGGGCCAGCCGAGGGCCCAATCAGTCATCGCTCCAGTGGGCTTGGATTAGCTCGAACAGGAGGTCGACATTGTCTTCGACTGCTTCTGACCCCTTGAAAATGCTGAACTCGATGTGATCGTCGAAGAAGTCCAGCTCGATACGTGCGCCGACGAGTGTGAACGACACCATGATGGTATCGTGGCGGACATGATCCAGCCGATAGTAGATCTTTTCGCGATCGAGATAGTTCAGAAACGGGATCAGATCCTTGATCCCGCTTAATGTCATTCCAGGCGCCATCGTCCCAGCGTCCTTCATACGTTCACCGCAGATTTTCGATGTCTCTTTCATCCCGGCGGCATCCAGACGTATTCCCGCAGCGCGAACCAGAGACCGCCGGGATCCTCGTCCCTGGCTCCGTTCGCCAGCCACTCGCGCACAACGTTGTCAATGATCTCTTCGGGCGTGGAGCCGTACTGTCGCTGTACGATCCACTCATGTTCGCTCTCGCCACCCCCGACCACCGGCACCGCGCCGCGCGAGAGCAACTCCGCGATGCAGCGGCGCACGAAATCGGTGAGCGCTTCGCCCTCGAAACCGAAACCGAGACGTCCTTGAGGCACGATCTGCCATAGACCGACAGCGTCGATAGGAAGCTCATCGGCGACAATTTTAACGTATTCGCTTAATGGCTTGCCGGAACGCCTGTCACAAGGTTCGTTGTTCATTTCTGATGCACCTTATCGCCAGGGAGGACGAGTGAATTATTGCTGCGAATAACGTCGAGCGTTACGCCATAGCGCTCGGTCCATCGAACGCCAAAGATGGATCCGTCCGGGCGGAGTTCCAGTTGCGCTATAGCGAAGGCCCTTCGGGCGCCGAGCAATTCGCGGTGAGAGGACGGTGAAAGGGGCATAAACTATCCATCAGTTCTCAACTATGCATAAATTCTTAGAACAAAATGAGAACGTTGCCAATCTTGCCGCGGCGACCGGCAACAAAAAAGCCCGACACGAAGCCGGGCTTTGGTAGATCTTCTCATGTCATTGCCCGGACTCGATCAGGGCATCCGTGCCTTCTGCCGGAAGGCGGCTGAAAGCGAGACATGGATGGCCGCAACAAGTGCGGCCATGACGCGCCGAGGGGGCGGCGGCTGAGCCTTTTTAAGCCGCCATCGCCTTCTTGAGGTTCTCGTCGATCTTGTCGAGGAAGCCGGTGGTAAAGAGCCACGTCTGCTCCGCCGACGAAGAGGGCGAAGTCCCTGATCTACGACGTCCGTGGTCTACGGGGTCCTTGGTCTTGGAGCCGGACCCGACTGCATGCAGGCCCTCTCAAGAGGCGAACTTGGCGAGTTCGGCGTTGGCGCGGCGGGCGAGGCCGTGTGTGTCCATGCGAAGACCGAGGCGGGGGCAGGCGCTCTTGATCGCGTCGATTGCTACGAGGTGAGGCAAAACTTGTTTTTGCGAGAAGCTGCTATATAACGCTCGGTAAGTCGTGTAATGACATATCGTGTAATATATTCATTTCTTGCGAGACCTCGATGCCGACCTTCAACGCAGCAACAGGAACGTATGTCTATCTCCCGGGCGAGGAGAGCGAGTTCAGAATGGAATTTGCTGATCCCGATAGCTGGTATCATCCAAGGCCGCGCTATGAGAATTACAAGGTCCTCGGAAATGATCGCAACAACGTCATCGAGGGCAATCACGGACGGAATGTCATTAATGGCGGCGCGGGCAACGATTTGCTTAATGGCGGCGCCGGAAACGACACGCTCATCGGTGGGGCGGGTGACGACACGTTCCTCTTCGACACTCGATTGAACAGCAAAACCAACGTCGACGTCATAAAGGACTTCAATGTCCGCCACGATACGATCCGCTTGGCGCACCTGATCTTCAAGGGAACGCCGAAGACGGCGTTTGATCATCTCGACGCGAAGGCGTTCTGGACGGGTGCCGCAGCGCATGATCAGGATGATCGCATCATCTACAACCCCGCGAACGGCGCGCTGTCTTACGATCCGGATGGTGATGGCCCAGCGAAGGCAATAAAATTCGCTATCCTGTCCAAGCACCTCAAGTTAACAGCGGATCAATTTGAGATTTTTTGAGGACGGCAGGTCTTCCCGCGTTGAGCAAGTCTTCCCGCGTTAAACAAGTCTTCCCGCAATAAAAAAGAGAGCCCGTCGGGCTCTCTTTTTTTGATCCTGTCAGCCCACCTGTTCCGGAGGGCTTCGCGTGCATGGCCGGAACAAGTCCCGGCCATGACTCTGGCGCCCGTTTTTAAGCCGCCATCGCCTTCTTGAGATTCTCGTCGATCTTGTCGAGGAAGCCGGTAGTGGAGAGCCACTTCTGCTCCGCGCCGACGAGGAGGGCGAGGTCCTTGGTCATGTAGCCGGCTTCGACCGTGTCCACGCAAACCTTCTCCAAGGTCGAGGCGAACTTGGCGAGCTCGGCGTTGTCGTCGAGCTTGGCGCGGTGGGCGAGACCACGGGTCCAGGCGAAGATCGAGGCGATGGAGTTGGTCGACGTCTCCTTGCCCTTCTGGTGCTCGCGGTAGTGGCGGGTCACGGTGCCGTGGGCGGCTTCCGCCTCCACCGTCTTGCCGTCCGGCGTCATCAGAACCGAGGTCATCAGGCCGAGCGAGCCGAAGCCCTGAGCGACCGTGTCGGACTGCACGTCGCCGTCATAGTTCTTACAGGCCCAGACATAGCCGCCCGACCACTTGAGGGCCGAGGCCACCATGTCGTCGATAAGGCGGTGCTCGTAGGTGATGCCGGCGGCTTCGAACTTCGTCTTGAACTCGTTCTGGTAGACCTCTTCGAAGATGTCCTTGAAGCGGCCGTCATAGGCCTTGAGGATGGTGTTCTTCGTGGAGAGGTAGACCGGATACTTGCGCATTAGGCCGTAATTCATCGAGGCGCGGGCGAATTCGCGGATCGACTCGTCGAGGTTGTACATCGCCATGGCGACGCCGCTGCCCGTGAACTTGAAGACTTCCTTCTCGATGACCGTGCCGTCCTCGCCTTCGAATTTGATCGTCAGGCGGCCCTTGCCGGGAATCTTGAAGTCCGTCGCCTTGTACTGGTCGCCGAAGGCGTGACGGCCGACGATGATCGGCTGCGTCCAGCCTGGAACCAGGCGCGGAACGTTCTTGCAGATGATCGGCTCACGGAAGATCACGCCGCCGAGGATGTTGCGGATCGTGCCGTTCGGCGACTTCCACATCTCCTTGAGGTTGAACTCCTTCACGCGGGCCTCGTCCGGCGTGATCGTGGCGCATTTCACGCCGACGCCGTACTTCTTGATGGCTTCCGCCGCCTCGACCGTGACCTTGTCGTCGGTCGCGTCGCGGTGCTCCATCCCAAGATCGTAATACTTGAGATCGATGTCGAGATAGGGGTGGATCAGCTTGTCTTTGATGTAGTGCCAAATGATACGGGTCATCTCGTCGCCGTCGAGTTCGACAACCGGATTGGCAACCTTGATCTTCGCCATTGATCTCACCTTGAGCGCTGGAACGGGAACCAGGCCTGCCGGACGGCAGGCTGTTGCTGCGGCCTATAGCGCGACTGGAGCTGGCGGGAAAGGGAGAGGGGCTCGGGAAAAGTTAGAGGTGCTCTTTAGCACCCACCGTCCGGGTCGAGCCGGGGTCACGTAGGGGCGCGAAGTACAGACGGAGCGACCAGATCCCTTTTTGTGTAGCTCTTGTGTGCTGCAGCACCGATGGCGAAGCGAAACTGTATTGAAATTACGTGTAATCCGGTGGAAATTCCCAAACGTTATACGTAAACGTATTTGACTCATGGGATGATGTTATGTTCTCTCTGCCGGAGTAATTACCTATCGACACACTGGGAGGACGAATGCGTCTAGCTATCATCATCGGAGCCGGCACCCTGGCTCTTGCTGGCTGCCAAACGACAGAACAGTCCATGGCAAATGCTCAATCGGTTTGCTTGCAATCGGGTCTGAAGCCCGGCTCGGCGACCTACAATCGCTGCGTCAATGCAAGCTTCCAAAACAATGTCGCGCAATCGAACGCAGCGGCGAACCAAGCGGCGGTCGGCGCTGCCGTGGGCGTCATCGGCGGCGCCGCGATCGGCGCAGCGGCCGCCCGCCCGCACTACTATTGCGGCTGGGGCTGCTGGTAGGCGGCGGTATTCGGGGCGGCATGGGCGAGGCTTTAAATGCCAACCTCAGCCGACCCGCCTGATCGGGGGGAGACATTTCCCTATTGTGGCTGGGGTTCTAGCCTCCTCCTCCGGCAGATAGATCCGATAGTTGAGACGAAAGACCCCGCTGGGCGGTGAGGGGAGCCAGTTGCCGTCGCTCGCCCTCGTACGAGGGCCATCTATGACGCGATAACGGCCTATCGACGGGCTGCGCCCTAGCCGTGACACCGGGTTTGACGCTAAGACTGCCCCGACATCACCCGCTCTCGCCTAGGCTCCTTCACGCACGACAATGGCTAAACCCGTCATCATTCTGGTCGAACCTCAGCTGGCCGAGAATATCGGCATGGTGGCGCGCGCCATGGCCAATTTCGGGCTCTCCGAGTTGCGCATTGTCGCTCCGCGTGATGGCTGGCCCAGGAAGGGCGCGCATTCGGCGGCCTCGGGCGCGGTGCATGTGCTGGAGGGCGCGAAGCTTTACGATACCGTCCCCGAGGCGATTGCCGATCTGAATTTCGTGTTCGCCACCACCGCCCGCGAGCGCGGGCAGATGAAGCGGGTCTTCGGGCCGGACGCGGCGATGCAGGAAGCGCGCGAGCGGATCGGGGAGGGGCAGGGCGTCGGCATCATGTTCGGGCGGGAGCGGACCGGACTCGAGAACGATGAGATTTCGCTCGCCGATGCCATCATCACCTTTCCGGTCGATCCGAAGTTCTCATCCCTGAACCTGGCTCAGGCCGTGCTTCTCGTGTCCTACGAATGGCACAAGCTCGAAGCCGACGGGGCGTTGCCGTTCTCTGGCGAAAGGCGCTCGCCGCCCGCGGAGCGCGAAGCCATCATCTCCTTCTTCGATTATCTCGAAGCCGAACTCGACGCGGTGAATTTCTACCCCGAGGACAAGAAGCCGATCATGGCCCGCAACATGCGCGACATGTTTCATCGGCTGGAGATGACCGAGCAGGATGTGCGCACCCTGCGCGGGGCGGTTCGTGCCCTGGCGGAAGGCCGGAGATTGAGGAAGCCTTAAAGATATTATGTTTACGTTGGGGCTATAAGCGCGCTGTTGCGCAAAAACCTTTCGACCTGAGGCTGCCATGCGCCGCTCGCTGACCACGCTTCTCCTTCTCGGTTCGTGCCTTGTTGTTTCCTGGGCGCAAGCCGCGACTCCGCCCAAGCAGCCTGCGGAAGGGCCGGGCGGGGCCGATTACAAGGTCACGGATGTCACGAAGCGCGCGGTCGGAACGGCGAGCGCCGCCGCCTATGTGTTCCACGCCTCCGGGGCGGCGTCGGAGCCGCGGCCGGTGGTGGTGCTTCTCCATTCCTGGGGCGCGACCAATCCCGCGCTCTACGGTGGATGGATCGAGCATCTGGCGCGGAAAGGATACGTCGTCCTCGTTCCCCGGTTCCAGGAAGTCAATCGGACCAAACCGGCCGACGCGACCTACCAAGCGGCGACGATCATCCGCAATTCGCTGGCGACCCTCGCGAACGATCCGGCGGCGCGCCCCGATCTCGACCGGGTAGCCTATATCGGCCATCTGGCGGGCGTGCCGATTGCGCTCAATCTCGCGACAGGGGCCGGCCGAGAGGGCCTGCCCACGCCGAAGCTGATCTTCGCGTTGATGCCCGGCGGCATCGCGACCGGGGACAAGTCGCGTGGCATTCCCCTCGACGATCTGTCCGCCATCGGTGGCTCGACGATGCTGATCACCATGAGCGGCGACCGCGACTACCTGCCGGCTGATCGCGCGGCGAGGCGCATTCTGGCTGAAACGAAACAGATCCCGGCTTCCCGAAAGCTCTTCATGCGGGTTGCCTCGGACGACCATGGCTACCCCCCGCTGACGGCGACGCTCGCCTCGCCGGGTTCTCTGAAATCCGAATACGACGCGTCCGCGATCAAACTGCCGCCCGATCCGCCGAAGGACCCCAAGCAGAAAAGCATTTGGCGCTGGAGCGCCGACATGGCGCTCACCGGTGAGCAGACAATCCTGACCGCGCAGCTCGGCAGCAACGCGACCGATACGCTGGATTACCTCGCCTTCTGGAAAACCTTCGACATGGCGGCTGACGCTGCATTCGCGGGCAAGGACGCGGCGGCACTGCGACGCGATCCGCGATTCATCGACATGGGAACCTGGACCGATGGCTGGCCTGTGCGCCGCCTCTCGGCGGACATGCCGAAGACCCAGGGCGATGAGGATAAGCAGGACCGCGGCCCGCGCCGGCGCCTCAACCTCGGTCCTTCCGAGACCAAGCAGAGCCTGTCCCACTTTCCGAACAGCCGCACGTAATCCGAAGGCCGGGGAGGCTTTGCCATGCGTGTCGATCTTCTCGCGGGGACGGCCTATAATCCAGTGGTTATGCCGTCTCCTGTCCCCACCATCCTCGTCTTCGATTCGGGCCTCGGCGGCCTGACGGTCTTCTCCGAGGTTTTGAAGGCGCGCCCCGATGCGCGGTTCGTCTATGCGGCGGACGATGCCGGATTTCCTTACGGACGGCTGAGCGAGCAAACCCTCGTCGCTCGTGTTTCGACCTTCATGGAACGGCTGATCGAGCTGCATCAACCGCAAATGGTCGTCGTGGCCTGCAACACCGCCTCGACCCTGGTTCTGCCGCATCTGCGGGCACGCTTCCCGCTTCCGTTCGTGGGGACGGTGCCGGCCATCAAGCCGGCGGCGCTCGCGACGAAATCGGGCAAGATCACGGTGCTTGCTACCCCCGGCACCGTGGCGCGGGACTATACGCGCGACCTCATCGAGACCTATGCCGCCGGATGCGAGGTCAATCTCGTCGGCTCGCGTTTGCTCGCGGGCTTCGCCGAGGCGGAACTGACCGGCGCGCCGGTCTCCGACGCCGACTTGCTGGCCGAACTTCGCCCCTGCTTCGTCGAGGATGAGAACGGGCGTACCGATGTCGTCACGCTCTCGTGCACCCACTACCCTCTGTTGCTCGAGCGCATGAGGCGTCTTGCTCCCTGGCCCGTGACCTGGATCGACCCGGCCCCCGCCATTGCGCGCCGCGTGATTCAGTTGATCGGCCAGCCCGTTCCCGGCCACGAGGCCGATGAAAACGAGGTCCTGGCAGTCTTTACCGAGGGCAGGGGCCTCGACTCTTCACTTCGCGCTGCGTTGCGCGAGAAGGGGCTTCCGGCCATCGCCATCGAGCCTCTGCCGCTTCTCCAAACTCAATAGCCGCCGAAACTCACAGCTCCTCCACACAACTGCGTGTGGCGCGTGAACCACTCACCACCCTACGGCGTAGTTACGTTAGTGTAGTTGCGTCCTGCGGGGGAGTTCCATGCTGGAGACGGTGCCGAGGACATCGCGGCCGATACGCGCCGTCCTTGCGGTCTTGATCGTTTGTCTCCTCGCTGTCGGTGGATACGCGGGCTGGAATTGGCTGCATTCTCGCGGAAGCAAAGCGGCCGATCCTGATGCGGCTCAACGCGCCGTGCCTGTTCCCGTGCAGGCGGCCACGGTCGCGACGGCGGATGTTCCGGTCTATCTGACCGGGCTCGGTTCCGTGCAGGCATACAATACCGTCACGGTTCGCAGCCGTGTGGATGGTGAGATTCAAAAGATCGCTTTCGACGAAGGGCAGATGGTCAAGCAAGGCGATCTGCTGCTTCAGCTCGATCCGCGGCCTTTCCAGGCGGCCCTCGACCAGGCCGTCGCCAAGAAGGCGCAGGATGAGGCCCAGCTGGTCAGCGCCAAGGCGGACCTGTCACGCACGAGCGAGCTTCTGGCGCGGGATTACGCCACGCACCAGCTATTCGACTCGCAAAAGGCGAACGTGGATGGATTGATCGCGCAAATTCGCGCCGATCAGGGCGCTATCGACAACGCGAGGACGCAGCTCGATTACACGACCATCCGCTCGCCGCTTGCCGGGCGCACCGGGTTCCGGCAGGTCGACCAAGGCAACATCATTCACGCGGCGGACACGAACGGCGTGGTCGAGATCACCCAGATCGAACCGATTTCCGTGGTGTTCACGGTCCCTGAAGGACAGCTCCCCGCGATCGTAAAATCGCAGAAGAGCGGGCCGCTCAAGGTCCGGGCATTGTCGCCGAACGGTAAGGAGACCCTCGGCGAGGGTGTTCTGACCCTGTTGAACAACCAGGTCGATACCTCGACCGGCACGATCCGTCTCAAAGCGAAATTCGAGAACAAGGATCATACCCTTTGGCCGGGCCAGTCCGTCGATGCGCGGCTTCTGGTGGCGACCTTGAATGGGGTCGTCGCCGTGCCGAGCACGGCGGTTCAACGCGGGCCGCGCGGGCTCTACGTCTACGTCGTCAAGCCGGACAAGACCGTCGAGATGCGAAGCGTCGCGGTCGGGCCCATCACGGAGGATAAAGCCGTCATTGAGAGCGGCCTTGCCGTGGGGGACGCGGTCGTTACCGCCGGGCACTACCGGCTGCAGCCGGGTGCGGCTGTCGAGATCACCAACAACCCGGACATTCCGAAACGCGTGAGTGCGCAGGAGCCCTCATGATGGGTGGTCTTTCGGCTCCATTCATTCGCTATCCGGTTGCAACCACGCTTCTGATGGTCGCCGTCCTTTTCGTGGGCCTGGTGGCCTACCCGTTCCTGCCGGTTGCGCCGCTGCCTCAGGTGGACTTCCCGACGATCCAGATCTCGGCTTCGCTTCCCGGCGCAAGCCCGGAGACCATGGCCTCCTCGGTCGCGCAACCGCTGGAACGGCAATTCGGGCAGATCCCCGGCGTGACGCAGATGGCCTCAACGAGCGCTCTCGGCGCCACGACGGTCACGATCCAGTTCGACCTCGACCGCGACATCGACGCGGCTGCCCAGGATGTGCAGGCCGCCATCAACGCCGCGAGCGGTCGATTACCGAAAAACCTGCCCAATCCGCCAACCTATCGAAAGGTCAATCCGGCAGATGTGCCGATCCTGATCATCTCGGTCACGTCCGAGAGCCTGCCTTTGACGGAGGTGGACGACAATGCCGACACCAAGTTGGCACAACAGGTCAGCCAGATCTCCGGCGTCGCCCAGGTAACCATCGGCGGCGAGCAGAAGCCCTCGATCCGGGTGCAGCTCGATCCTGCGAAACTCGTCAACAAGAACCTGTCCCTGGAGGACGTGCGCGCCCAACTCGCGATCTCGACGGTCGACAGCCCGAAAGGAACCATCGACGGCACCACGCGCAGCTTCACGGTCTATGCCAACGACCAGTTGCTTCGCGCCGAGGAGTGGGACGACGTCATCGTCGCCTACCAGAATGGCGCGCCGGTCCGCGTGCGCGACATCGGCCACGCCGTCGCCGGGCCTGAGAACACCAAGCTCGCGGCGTGGAGCGGCGACAAGCGCGGCGTCTTTCTCGTCATCTACAAGCAGCCGGGCGCCAACGTCATCGATACGGTGGAGCGGATCAAGGCTCAGCTGCCCCGGCTGCGGGCCGCGATGCCGCCGGCGATCAAGATCAGTATTTTGAGCGACCGGACCCAGACCATCCGCGCCTCAGTGTCGGACGTGCAGTTCACGCTGATCCTGACCATCGTGCTCGTCGTGCTGGTGATCTTTCTCTTTCTGCGCAAATTGTGGGCGACGGTCATTCCAAGCATCACCGTTCCGCTGGCGCTGCTCGGCACGTTCGGGCTGATGTACCTGGCGGGATACAGCCTCGATAACCTGTCGTTGATGGCACTCACGATCTCCGTCGGCTTCGTCGTGGACGACGCCATCGTCATGCTCGAAAACATCGTTCGCCATGTGGAGAACGGCGAGAAGCCGATGGAGGCCGCCTATAAGGGCTCCGGCGAGATCGGATTTACGATCCTGTCGATCAGCATTTCGCTGATCGCCGTGTTCATTCCGCTTTTGCTCATGGGCGGGATCGTGGGGCGATTGTTCCGCGAGTTTTCGATGGTTGTCGCAATGGCAATCGCGGTTTCGGCCTTCGTCTCCCTGACGCTGACGCCCATGATGGCCTCGCGGCTCCTCAAGGAAGAGAAGAACGCGCGGCATGGACGGTTCTATCGTTTGATGGAGAGCTTCTTCACTGGTTTGGAGAGGGCTTACGAGCACGGCCTCGACACGGCGCTTCGGCATCGGTTCATCACCTTGCTCGTCTTCTTCGCGACGCTCGCCGCGACCGCCTATCTGTTTGTGGTGATCCCGAAGGGCTTCTTCCCGCAGCAGGATACGGGATTCATCCAGGGCACCTCCGAGGCGGCGCAGGATATTTCATTCAAGGACATGATGCGGCGGCAGGAGAAAATCGGCGAGATCCTCGCGCGCGATCCGGCTGTCGACACCTACGCCATGGCGATCGGGCCAGGCCCCAGCGCCGGTACTCTCAATAACGGGCGCGTCTACATCACGCTGAAGCCCCAGTCCGAGCGCGACGTCTCGGCAACCGAGTTCATCGCGCGGCTCAGGCCGCAGCTCGATAAGGTCGAAGGCATGCGCCTCTTTCTTCAGTCGGCGCAGGACATCAATATCGGGGCGCGCCAGGCTCGCACGCAGTTCCAATACACCCTGCAGGACGCCAATCTCGACCAGCTGAACGAATGGGCGCCCAAGGTCCTGGAAAAGCTCAAGACCCTGCCGGAACTGCGCGATGTCGCGACCGACCAGCAGATCAACGGCACGACCCTCACTTTGACCATCGACCGGGACCAGGCCTCGCGGTTCGGGTTCACGCCGCAGCTGATCGACGACACCCTCTACGATGCATTCGGCCAACGCCAGATCACGCAGTATTTCACCCAGCTCAACAGCTACAACGTAATCATGGAAATCCTGCCGGACTTGCAGGGCGAGACGGACAGCCTCAACAGCATCTACTTGAAATCCCCGATCTCAGGTCAGCAGGTGCCGCTATCCACCTTCGCGAAATGGACGACCCGCAAGATCGCGCCGCTCTCGGTCAACCATCAGGGCCAATTCCCGGCGGTGACGATCAGCTTCAATCTCGCGCCGGACACCGCGCTCGGCCAGGCGACCGCAGCGATTGAAAAGGCGCAACGCGAGATTGGCGCGCCCGCCGCGCTTGTCGGTAATTTCCAAGGCAACGCACAGGCCTTCCAGGCGTCGCTATCCACCGTGCCGCTTCTCATCCTGGCGGCGCTCGTTGTAGTCTATCTGATCCTCGGCATCTTGTACGAGAGCTACGTTCATCCCATCACGATCCTCTCGACGCTTCCGTCCGCCGGATTGGGCGCGCTGGCGACGCTGATGCTGTTCGGGATCGAGTTCAGCCTGATCGCCTTCATCGGCATCATTCTCTTGATCGGCATCGTGAAGAAGAACGGCATCATGATGGTGGATTTCGCCATCAGCGCCGAGCGCGGCGAGGGGCTGTCGAGCCACGACGCTATCCGCAAAGCGGCGATCCTGCGGTTCCGGCCGATCATGATGACGACGATGGCGGCGCTTCTGGGCGGCGTGCCGCTGATGCTTGGCCACGGGACCGGCTCGGAATTTCGTCAGCCGCTAGGCTACGCCATGGTCGGCGGGCTTCTCGTCAGCCAGGCGCTCACGCTTTTTACGACCCCGGTTGTCTATATCTATCTCGACCGCCTGTCCCTGGCGGTGAGGAACTGGCGGCGCGGCAAAGAACCGGAGGCCGAGGAGGAAGTCATGTCGGAGGCGGCGGAGTGACGAGGTGCGTGCAACCGCCGTCATTCCGGGGCGAACGTAGTGAGAGCCCGGAACCCATAGCCGCCAACCGTTCAGAACAGAGCGCGGCTTTAGTCGTTGTGGCTTGTCCTGACACGTTAACGGGTATGGGTTCCGGGCTCCGCTGCGCGGCCCCGGAATGACGAGGTGGATGCTTCCACATCCACTGCTTCATTGACTCCTCCAGTGTTTTCCCTTAGGCACCCCCTGTCGGCGCGGTCCCCTGGGGCCGCGTTGGCTATTTACGCACCCGTGGCCCGGCCTTCCGGTCGGCCTGTCGTCCCCTAGGGGAAGAGGAGGGCGCGTTCCTCAAATCGTTCGCTTATCAAGAGGAACAGCGATGTCGAAGCGCATTCAGGCCAAGCACAAGCTTGACCGCCGTATGGGTCAGAATATCTGGGGTCGCCCGAAGAGCCCCGTCAATCGCCGTGAATACGGCCCCGGTCAGCACGGACAGCGCCGCAAGGGCAAGATGTCCGACTTCGGCACGCAGCTGCGCGCCAAGCAGAAGCTGAAGGGCTACTACGCCAACATCACCGAGAAGCAGTTCCGCCGCTACTACGCGGAAGCGATCCGCCAGAAGGGCGACTCGGGCGAGAACCTGATCGGCCTGCTCGAGCGCCGTCTCGACGCGGTCGTGTACCGCGCCAAGTTCGTCGCGACCCCGTTCGCCGCTCGCCAGTTCGTCAATCACGGTCACGTGAAGGTCAACGGCCGCCGCGTGAACATCCCGAGCTACCTCGTGAAGCCGGGTGACGTGATCGAGGTCAAGGACAAGTCGAAGCAGCTTGAGGTCGTCCTTGTGGCGACGCAGCTCGCCGAGCGCGACGTTCCGGACTACATCGAAGTCGATCATTCCAAGATGACGGCCAAGGTGACCCGCATCCCGACCCTCTCCGAGGTGCCGTATGCGGTCCAGATGGAACCGAACCTCGTGATCGAGTTCTACTCGCGCTAAGCCGCGACGAAAGTTCAATACGAAAAGGCCGCCTCAAGGGCGGCCTTTTTTATTGTCCAGAGGATGCTCCGAAGACGATGCTTCGGAGCGATCTGCTTACTGCTTGGGAGCCGGGGCCTGCTGACCCTGCGGGCCGCCCCGATGCATCATCTCCGCGCCGCGATGACGCCACTCCGCCATTCGGCCCTCGCGTCCTTCCCGCATCAGAACCGGCAGAAGCTTTTTCTGGCGGTCATCGAGGGAGGCCCACAACGGCTTCATTGCGGTGGAGAGGGCGTTCAGGTTCTCGGCGTTCTTGCTCGAGAAGGCCGCGCCGCGCTCAAGGCGCTGCATCATGTCCGGACGCTCGGTGCGGGAGGCGCGCTCACGCAAAGCTTCCCGACGCTCGGCGCGGGTGGTCGCCATGGCGCGTATGGCCTTCTCCACCGGAGGCCAGAGCTTCTGCTGGTCCGGGGTCAGCTTCAGTCCCGCCTGAATCGAGGCAACGCGAGCGTCGGTCAGGGAATCAAAATCCGCGCGGGTCATCTGGCCGCGTGGAGCGGGGCTCCCTGCCGACGGAGGAGCCGGTTGCGCATAAGCAATGGTCGCCGCCAGAGCGAGGGCGGACGCAGTTGAAAAAATGGCAAAAGTCTTCATGCGGTTTTCCTCCGTGAGTGGATAGGACAAGATTGCTCCTACTCTGCTCTCCCCCAGGTGACCGCCGCATGAATTTTTCGTCATGTTGAGTTCACCCGAGGTGCTTGAGAAACCCTGCGAAGCGCATCAGACCCTCGGGCCAGGGCCCATGACCGCTATCCGTATTGATGTGGCCCGCGTCGCCCGCATCCACAATGGCCGAACCCCATGCGTAGGCGATATCTTCCGCCTTCTCGTAGTCACAATGCGGATCGGTGCGGCTCGCAACGAGCACGGACGGGAAAGGCAGGGGATCGCGCGGAATCGGCGCGAAGGCGCGGTCGATTTCAGGCACGAAGCCCGGCCGCTCCACGTCCGGCAATCCGGCGAGAAACGCCCCCTGAACCTTGCCCTTTGCGAGAAGCGGGGCCGCATGCGCGATGGCGACCACGCCGAGGCTGTGGCCTACGAGGACGACGGGCCTCTTCGCGCGCTTCACATCTTGCACGATGCGCTTGACCCAGTCCTCTTTGACGGGAGCGTCCCAGTCTTGCTGCTCGATCCGGCGCGCGGTCGAGAGCTGGCGCTCCCAACGGCTCTGCCAGTGATCGACGCCTGAATTCTCGTAGCCTGGGACGATGAGGATGTCGCAATCGGAAGTTTTCATGATCCCGAGGTAACCGCCCAAGGCTGCCGGTTCAAGCGCTCCGGCGCAATTCCAGCTCTTCCGCGCGCTTGAGGACGGTCTCCCGCTCGGCGATGTAATCGCGCGTCAGGGGCACCGCGTCGTTGCGCTTTGCCAGCTGGATCTGGAAAACCACCGCATCCTGGAAACGGAAGGCGGTCTCGGACATGGCGAGATAGCACTCCCACATCCGGCAGAAGCGTTCGTCGTAAAGGCGCAAGACCTCCTCGCGATGGGCCATGAAGCGCTCGCGCCAAGCCTGGAGAGTGAGCGCATAGTGAAGGCGCAGGACCTCGATATCGGTCACGATGAGGCCGGCGCGTTCGATGGACGGCAGCATCTCCGAGAGGATCGGCAGGTGCCCGCCGGGGAAGATGTAGCGGGCGATCCAGGGATTGGTCGGATAAGGTGTCCCCGAGCGGCCGATGGTGTGGAGCAGCATGACCCCATCATTCTTGAGAAGCTGTCCGCAGGTCTGGAAATAGGCGTCATAGGACGGCAGGCCCACATGCTCGAACATTCCGACCGACACGATGCGGTCGAAAGTGCCCTTTGTCGCGCGGTAGTCTTCAAGCTCGAACCGGACACGGTCTCGAAGCCCAGCATTCGCCGCGCGCTTGCGGGAAACCTCGAGCTGTTCCTCGGACAGGGTCACGCCCTTGATGGAGCCTGCTCCGGCCACGCGGGCGAGATAGAGCCCAAGGCCACCCCAGCCCGAGCCGATATCGAGCACGTTGTGGCCAGGATCAACCATCAGTTTGGCCGTGATGTGCCGCTTCTTGGCGAGCTGCGCCTGTTCGAGCGTTGCGTCCGGATGGTCGAAATAGGCGCAGGAATATTGCCGGTCGCTGTCGAGGAACAGGGCGTAGAGGCGGCCATCAAGATCGTAGTGATGGGCGACGTTGCGCTTCGAGGCGTGAGGGTCATTCTCGCCGCGGCGTTGCATCCACGCGCGGATCGCCCGCAGGCGATGGAAGGGAAGCTCATCGAGCTCGCCATGAGTGTCCTGCAGGACAAGCTGGAGCAGGTCGTAAATCGTTCCCTGCTCAATCACGAGCCGCCCATCCATGAACAACTCGCCGAGCTTCAATTCCGGATGGAGGCAGAGGGCGAGCTGGGCTGTGGTATCCGTGAACCGGATCGATACGAGCGGGGCCTTCCCGTCACCGAAGGTCAGACGCTGACCTCCGGCGGTAGTCAAACTCAGGGTTCCCCGCTTGACCGCGCGCGTAAAAGCGGCGGCGAGAAGCTTCTCCGACAGCATGGCAATCCTCAGGCCGTTGATCTCCTGCCCGAAGATTGTTGCGCATTGTGCGAAATTTTCCAGTGCTGCCTTTGGCTAGGGAGTTCCGCCTCCCGGTCATGGCCGAGCCCTTCCGCGCAGTCGAATTTACTGCGCGGATCGCGCCGTCATTCCGGGGCCGCGAAGCGGAGCCCGGAACCCATAAACGCTGGCATCGCCGGAGAAGGCGCTACGGGATGTGCCGTGTTCGGCTCTGAGCCGTCATTGGTTATGGGTTCCGGGCTCGCGCCGATGGCGCGCCCGGAATGACAGGGTTATCTCAAGCCGCGCCGAAGACGCGCTTGAAGATCGTGTCCACGTGCTTGAAGTGATAGCCGAGGTCGAAGCAGGCTTCGATTTCGGAGGGTGGCAAGTACCTCGTCACATCCGCATCATCCTTCAGGAGCGTGAGGAAGTCGCCTTGGCCGCGCCAGACCGGCATGGCGTTGCGCTGGACCAGACGATAGGCATCCTCGCGGGACGCGCCTTTCTGGGTCAGGGCCAGGAGAACGCGCTGCGAATGCACGAGGCCGCCGAGGCGATCCAGGTTCTTCTGCATGTTCTCAGGGTAGACCAGAAGCTTGTCGATGACGTTGGTGAGGCGTGCCAGTGCGAAGTCGAGCGTCACGGTCGCGTCGGGGCCGATCATGCGCTCGACCGACGAGTGGGAAATGTCGCGCTCGTGCCAGAGCGCCACGTTCTCCATGGCGGGCAGGGCGTAGGCGCGAACCATGCGTGCAAGTCCGGTCAGGTTTTCCGTCAGCACAGGGTTGCGCTTGTGCGGCATGGCCGAGGAGCCCTTCTGGCCTTCGGAGAAATACTCTTCGGCTTCCAGCACCTCGCTGCGCTGCAGATGGCGGATCTCGATGGCGAGACGCTCGATGGACGAGGCGATGACGCCCAATGTCGCGAAGAACATGGCATGGCGGTCGCGCGGGATAACTTGCGTCGAGACGGGCTCGACGGAGAGCCCCATCTTCTCGGCCACGTATTCTTCCACGCTCGGATCGATATTGGCGAAGGTGCCGACGGCACCCGAAATGGCGCAGGTCCCGACTTCGCGCCGGGCTTCGATGAGGCGTAGCTTGCAGCGCTCGAATTCCGCATAGGCCTGGGCCATCTTGAGGCCGAAGGTCACCGGCTCCGCGTGGATGCCGTGCGAGCGGCCGATGGTCGGCGTCATTTTGTGCTCGAAGGCGCGGCGCTTGATGGCGGCGAGCAGGGCGTCGATGTCGCGCAAGAGCAGGTCGGACGCGCGCACGAGTTGCACGCTGAGGCAGGTATCGAGCACATCCGAGGAGGTCATGCCCTGGTGCACGAACCGGGCTTCCGGACCGACGATCTCGGAGAGATGGGTCAGGAAGGCGATGACGTCGTGCTTGACCTCGCGCTCGATGGCGTCGATGCGATCGACGTCGAAGTTGGCCTTGGAGCCTTTCTCCCAGACCAGTTCGGCCGCTTCCTTCGGCACGACGCCGAGAGTCGCAAGCGCCGTGGTGGCATGAGCCTCGATCTCGAACCAGATGCGGAACTTGGTTTCGGGCGACCAGATGGCCACCATCTCGGGACGGCTGTAACGAGGGACCACTAGAATTCTCCTAAGCGCGGGGCGCAACGATCACAACGACTGTCGAAAACGTTGGATTTTTCGTGCGCGAACCGGGTTGGTCTGAACGGTCGGGAAGACGGTCCGGGGACGATTTCGCAATGGCTATTTGATGACCGTCCCTTACGCAAGCGGCGTTCATCACAACGACCATGGTGAGCCCTCGGCGAAATCAACCTAACTCCTTGAACCAAGTGTGTTTTTCTTCTGATCATGCAAAACACCGCTTGCCGTTGGTTCAGACGTGCGAAGCGATGGGTCGGTCACAAGGAGGCGCGCTGATAGGCCCTCTCGACGAGGGGGGTGGGCGATACATGTGTCCACTACTGATTGCGGCATGGCGGCCAAGGCAAGGCCTGCGGGAAAATGTCCGCACATTCAAGAAGGCAGGGGGGTGGCAATTTGGATGTTTAGCGGGCACTGGAAGAGGTGCTGAGTCTGCGGGCGATCGGCCCGAAAATCCATATTTATGAAAGATGGACTAAATTCATATGTCTGAGATCCAAGTTACTGGTTACATTCGGGTCCCCAAAGGTACCATGGTGTACCCGACCGGTGATGGGATACCGTCAACGTCCGCGCGCGATCAGGTCGTGAAGGTCAAGACCATCTTCGATGTGGATGTGAAGAGCGACAACTTCTATCTGCTTCTTCCCGACGACATGCGCCTGCGATACTTCGAGGCCAGCGGCAGCAATCAAAACATTGCTTCTGATATTTTGGAGTTCACCGACCGGCTGACCAAGGGCGACTACAGGGCAGTCGAGTGGTCGACCAAGTGGGCCTTGATCGCCGACGTCCAGGCTGCCGAGGCCCCGGCGAGCGCCAAAAAGGGGACGAAGGCGCCAAAGGTGACAGAACCTCTCACGATGCAACAGCAGATGGTGTCAGGATCGGTGTGGCGCTTCACCCAGGACACCGAGCTTCGCTACAAAGTCCGAAATCCGGCCTACGCCATCGTGCGTGATGATATCGAGAATAGCCTGCGGCAATTGCCCTCTCACGCCCGGACGCTGACCGTCGAGGCCAAGCTGAACGAACTCGGCATCACCGACTATATCGATGAGCCTTGGGGACACGTGAAGGCCGGCGAGACTTTCACGGTGCGCGGCAAGCTGACCGCCGGCTACGCGGGCGGGCAAGATGTGCCGACGCTCTTCCGGGGTGAGCGGTATACGTTGCCCTTCAGCAGCCTCGAACCCTTCGTCGAGTTCGTCTCCGCTTCGTAGAACCAAAACCCGTATATCTGAAAGCCCAGGCATCTTAGCGGCAGATTGCCTGGGTTTTGCATGCGGTCGGCCTTCGACATCGCACCTTCGCGCGGGGAATAGGCCCGCGCGCCACTAAACCGGCGGCCTCAACGCGCCTTGGCCGCCGCCTCGCGGATGGCCGCGATATTGCCGGCGTAGGCCGCGGGCCCGCCCTTGAAGGTCGCCGAGCCCGCGACGAGAACGTTGGCCCCTGCCTCGGCCACGAGGGGCGCGGTCTCTACGGTCACGCCGCCATCGACCTCGATATCGATGTCGCGGTCGCCGACCATGGCCTTGATCCGCCGGATCTTCTCGCAAACCGAGCCGATGAAGGCCTGGCCGCCGAAGCCAGGATTGACGGTCATCAGAAGCACCAGATCGACCAGGTCGAGCACTGGCTCGATGACGGTCTCGTGGGTGCCGGGATTCAGCACCACGCCCGCCTTCTTGCCGAGCGAACGAATGGTCTGGAGCGAGCGGTGAAAGTGCGGGGTCGCTTCCGCGTGAATGCTGATCACGTCCGCACCCGCTTTGGCGAACGCCTCCAGGTAGGGATCGACCGGCGCGATCATCAGGTGAACGTCGAACACCTTCGCCGAATGCGGGCGAATGGCCTTCACGATGTCCGGGCCCATGGTGATGTTGGGCACGAAATGCCCGTCCATCACGTCAATATGGATCCAGTCGCCGCCAGCGGCGTCGACGGCACGGACCTCCTCGCCGAGCTTGGCGAAATCGGCGGAGAGGATGGATGGGGCGATGAGCAGGGGGCGTGTCATGGCCGCGCGGTAGCACGAGCTTACCTTCACGGCAACGGGACTTATGCCTCGGTCGCGTCATCGAGACATGTGGGGAGAGGGCTATTTGCCACAGGAAAGACATGGACGGATTTGAACGATCGGGAGTAAATAACCGCACGCAAAAGGGGCAATAGGCCCCTTGGCTCTCAATCAATGAGAGGCCTTTGAAGGAATGGGGCGGAGTTTCCATGCGTAAGGATGTTGTTGTTCTGGGCGCTGGCATCGTCGGCGTGTCGATTGCCATTCACCTGCAAAAGCGAGGCCGTTCCGTGCTTCTGGTGGACCGGCGCGGACCGGGGGGCGAGACCTCCTTCGGCAATGCGGGCCTGATCCAGCGCGAGGGCGTCTATCCTTACGGCTTCCCGCACGATTTCGGCGCGTTGCTGCGCTACGCCCTCAACAACACCATCGACGCGCATTACCATCTGGCGGCACTGCCGAAGCTTGCGCCCTTCCTATTCCAGTACTGGATGCATTCGCGCCCCGCGCAGCACAAAGCGATCGCGCGGCTCTATGCGCCGCTGATCGAGAACAGCGTGACGGAGCACAAGGCGCTGGCCGAGGACGCTGGCTCGACCCAACTCCTCCGACCGACGGGCTGGATGAAGGTTTTTCGCAGCGAGAAGGCGAGAGACGAGCAATTTCGCGATGCCGAACAGGTCAAGCGCGACTTCGGCGTCAATTTCGACGCGCTCGACGCAAAGAGCGTGGCGGATCGCGAGCCGCACCTGAAAGCGGAGCTGACGGGCGGCATCCACTGGACGGATCCCACCGCGATCTTCGATCCCTTCGCGTTGACCACCTCCTACGTGGAGCTGTTCCAACGCCTCGGCGGCGAGCTTGCCGAAGGGGATGCCCGGAGCCTCGAGGAGACGGCTTCCGGCTGGCGCATCCGGACCGAGAAGGGTCCGGTGGAAGCGGGCGAGGTCGTTGTTGCGCTCGGTCCCTGGGCCGATCTGGTCACGCGGCGGCTCGGCTACCGGTTCCCGCTGGCGGTCAAGCGCGGCTACCACATGCACTACAAGCCTGAGGGCAACGCGGTGCTCAACCGCCCGACCCTCGATTTCGAGCGCGGCTATTTCCTTGCCCCGATGGCGAATGGCATCCGTCTCACCACGGGCGCCGAATTCGCCGATCGCGATGCGCCGAAATCGCCAGTTCAGCTCAAGCGCGCCGAGCCGATCGCCAAGCAGTTCTTTCCGCTCGGCGAGCGGGTGGATCAGGAGCCGTGGATGGGCATGCGGCCCTGCACGCCAGACATGATGCCTGTGATCGGCAAGGCGGCTCGCCACAAGAACCTCTGGTTCAGCTTCGGCCACGCCCACCACGGCATGACGCTCGGCCCCATCACCGGCCGTCTGATGGCCGAGATGATCACCGGCGAGAAGCCCGTCATCGATCCGAAGCCCTATCGGCCGGATCGGTTCTGAGGGTTTGGAAAACGAGGCGATTTCCCTCCCTCTTGCGGGGAGGGATCAAGGTGGGGCGTAAAGTCGGAGCGTTCGTTCTCTTCGAATAGCTCTACCCGAATACAGTCCCCATCGCTGTCTCGCTCGCCCGTCGGATCGCGCCGCCCTGGCCCTCCCCGCAAGCGGGAGGGGGGAGCGTGGCGCTACTCGCGCCCGAACTTGTCTCGCCACGCGGGCAGCGTGCCCGGATAAGGCAATGCCGTCGCCTCGTAGACGCCGCGCGCGATGGCGCGGGTCAGGCAGTCGGCGGCGATGGCGGTGAGTTCCGTGAACTCGGCCGCTTCGTCCCGAAGAGGCTTACGACTCGTGGCAGCGGCAAAGATCGTGTCGCCGTCGAACAGGGCGTGCGAGAAGCGTAAGCCCCGAGCGAGACCGGCGTGGGAGGCAATGGCGAGGCGCTTGGCCAGGCTCTTCGTCAAGACCGCATCGGTCGCGATGAGTGCGATAGTGGTCGCCGGCTGAGGGCCGCCCTTCCAGATCAGCTTGCGCTCAGCAGGCGAGATCCTGGCCGGCAGGCCAAGGCCGCCGAACTCATCATCCTCTTCAAATCCCCCCGCCCAGAAATGCGGCCCGTTGCCGATGACGGCGGAGGCGATGCTGTTCACGATCACCAGCGCGCCGACCGTATGGCCGGACGAGGTGACCGCACTAGCCGAGCCGAGGCCGCCCTTGAGGTTCGCCGTCGTCGCGCCATAGCCGCCGCCGACGGTGCCGAGGGTGAAATCCAGCCCGGCGTTCTGGACGGCGTCGTAGCCCAGTTCCCGGTAGGGTGGGTAGCGTCCCCATCCCTTGTCGCCACCGTTGAGCAGGTCGAAGATGACGGCCTGCGGCACGAGGGGAACGACCGCATCTCGGACAGCGAAGCCGATACCTTTCTCCCGCAAAGCGGCCTGCACGCCGCTTGCCGCGTCGAGGCCGAAAGCGGAGCCGCCGGAGAGGACGACCGCATTGATGCCGGGAGCAAGCTTGTCGGGTTCGAGGAGGTCGGTCTCGCGGGTGCCGGGCGCGCCGCCCATGACGAAGCACGAGGTAACGGCAGGCTCGTCGAAAAGGGCGACGGTGACCCCTGAACCGAGGGTGGCATCATCGGCGTTGCCGATCCGCAGGCCTGCGACATCAGTGATGAGATTGCGAGCGTTGGTCATTACGTAAGGCAAGCCTAAAACGCGTCGGTTCACAAGCTGGCGACCTCGGCTTTCACAGGCTTTCTTGTGCCATCACGACGGGATAGAAGGCCCCATGCTCAATGTATCCATCCCAGCCGCGGCGCTCGGCGGCCTCATCAGCTTCCTGAGCCCGTGCGTTCTGCCACTGGTGCCCCCTTATCTTTCCTTCCTGGCCGGCACGACGTTCGACCGGCTCAATGCAGGCGATGGCGCCGTGCGTCGCCGCGCCATCCTGGCCGCGCTCCTGTTCGTGGCCGGGTTCTCGACGGTTTTCGTAGCTCTCGGCGCGACCGCCTCGGCTTTGGGGCAGGTGATCCGGCAATATCTCGACGTGTTGAGCACCATTGCGGGTCTCGCCATCATCGTCATGGGTCTGCATTTCCTCGGCGTGTTCCGGATCGGCTTCCTCTACCGGGAAGCCCGCTTCAACGTGGACCGGCCGGTCGGGCTCTGGGGCGCTTACGTGATGGGCCTCGCCTTCGCCTTTGGCTGGACGCCGTGCATCGGTCCCGTTCTGGCGGCAATCCTCGCGGTTGCCGGGTCGGAGACGAGCGTCGCGCGTGGCGCCCTGCTGCTGGCGGCCTATTCTCTAGGGCTCGGCATCCCGTTCTTGCTCGCGGCCTTCGCCATGAAGCCCTTCGTCGCGCTTTTGAAGCGTGTGCGCTCGCGCTTCGGCGTCATCGAGAAAGCGATGGGGGTTCTTCTCATCCTGACCGGCATCGCCTTCCTCACCGGTTGGATCACCAACATGTCCTTCTGGCTGCTGGAGGCGTTTCCGGCTCTCGGGCGATTGGGATAAGACGAAGCAGGAAACGGGTCGTATGGAACCAAGGACCCTGCAATTCTGACGATCTACTCAAGGAGATCGTCATGTCGTTTCAAATCCGTGGGCTCGACGCCGCGTTGTTTGCGCCGCTGTTCAACTTCTCTGAGGCGGAGCTGTCCGCCGTCGGGGCCCTCAAGGTCGTTGCCGACGAAGCCGATGCCTATCCATGCCGTGTCTCACTGACGCGGGTAGGGAAGGGCGAGGAGCTTCTGCTCATCAACCATGCCCATCAATCCACGCCGACCTCGCCCTATCGTGTCAGCGGACCGATCTTCGTCAGCCGCTTGGCCAAGGCAGGACATTATCGGGACGAACTGCCGCCGATGCTACGCGACCGGCTGTTGTCGCTGCGGGCCTACGATTCAGACGCTCTGATCGTCGATGCCGAGGTGGCCGAAGGCGAACAGGTTCTCGCCGTGATCGAGCGCTTCCTGGCCAATCCCAACGTCGCCCATGTGGACACACATTTCGCCCGGCGTGGATGCTTTGGGGCCCGGATCGAGCGCGCGTAGGAGAGGGGCGGATGCAACCTTCCTACGCGCGGAGTGAAACGTCGCGATAAAAAACCCGCCCTGTCGCCAGGGCGGGTTTCTTTAAATCTCGGCGTTGGCCGATCGATTACATGCCGAGCTCGTTGCCGGAGTAATCGATCTTGCCATCAGCGCCCTTCTTCCAGACGTACATGATGTAGTCCGGACGGGTGATGTCGCCCTTGGCGTCATAGGAGATGTCGCCGATGACGGTCTTGAACGGCTTGCCCGAATGCATGGCGGCAGCCATCTTCTTGCCGTCGGGGCCGCCGGCCTGCTTGGCTGCCTCGGCCAGGATCTGGGCCGCGGCGTAGCTGTAGAGGGTGTAGGCTTCGGGATCGTAGTTCTTGGCCTTGAACTTGGCCACGACGTCCTTCGCGTTCGGGTTCTTGCGCGGATCCGGCGAGAAGGTCATCAGGGTGCCTTCGGCGCCCGGGCCGGCGATCGAGACGAACTCGGCCGACACGATGCCGTCGCCCGACATCATCGGGGCGGCAAGGCCCTGATCGCGCATCTGGCGGATGATGAGGCCGGCTTCCGTGTGGAGGCCGCCGTAATAGACGACGTCAACGCCGGCCTGCTTCAGCTTCGACACGAGCGCGGAATAGTCCTTCTCGCCCGGGTTGATGCCTTCATACACGACTTCCTTGAGGCCCTTGGCATTCATGGCCTTCAGGGTCTCGTCGGCGAGGCCCTTGCCGTAGGGGGTCTTGTCGTGAACGACGGCGACCTTCTTGCCCTTGAACTTGTCGGCGAGATAGCCGCCGGCAACCGCGCCCTGCTGGTCGTCGCGGCCGCAGGTGCGGAAGGTGTTCCACATCTTGCGCTCGGTGAACTGCGGGTTGGTCGAGGCCGGGGTGACCTGGACGATGCCGGCTTCTTCGTAGACCTGCGAGGCCGGGATCGAGACGCCGGAGTTGAAGTGGCCGACGACCATCTTCACGCCCTCGGCTGCGAACTTGTTCGCCACCGACACGCCCTGCTTGGGGTCGGAAACGTCGTCGCCGACGACGACCTGCAGCTTCTGGCCATTGATGCCGCCGGCGGCGTTGATGTCTTCAACAGCCTGCTCGACGCCATTCTTCAGCTGCGCGCCGAAAGCGGCGTTCGGGCCGGTGATCGGGCCTGCGACGCCGATCTTGATCTGCGCGTTGGCCGCGCCGGAA
Organism: Microvirga alba; assembly: GCF_015694465.1. Taxonomy (GTDB): domain Bacteria; phylum Pseudomonadota; class Alphaproteobacteria; order Rhizobiales; family Beijerinckiaceae; genus Microvirga; species Microvirga alba. The sequence goes on along the minus strand of NZ_JADQDO010000003.1, from coordinate 57,330 downwards.
AAGGCAAGGCCAAGACCAAGCGCTACGCTGGTCAACAGCATCTTTTTCATGAGGTCACTCCTCTGGGGTGGTTTTATAGGCCCCCTTCCTCGGGGCCGGTTTCAGCAGGTCGAGCCCGCCGTCCGCGTGACATCATGACTCTTTTTGAGCGGAAGTCACGCCGGAATTTCTTGAGCTTAGCCGTTCGTATTAGAGGCCTTTTCCTTCCAGCCGAACGGGCCGGACCTCTCATAAAGCCAACGATATTGCGACGTCATCATCCGGGCCCGGTTGTATTTGAAGCCCAGGGTTCCGATGATGAGAAGGACGATCGCATCGATGGCGTAATAGTGAACCGACAGGAGCGTGCCCTGGAACAGGGCGAAGTGGATGAACCGCACCGCCGCTGCCAGAATCAGCAGGTAGAGGACCAGGTTCCAGAAGGGCCGCCAGGTAATGGCGATGGCCCGCCCGGTCATCCAGGCGGCCGAACCGCCAAGCACGACCGTGATGAAGAGAAAGAGCCAGATCGAGCGCTCTTCATAAAGCAAACCCTGCATCAGTGGTGCCCTCCTTCGAGATAGGCTGCCCGGACCTGGGGATTCTCCAACAGCTCCTTGCCGGTGCCGCTCAAGGTGATGTTGCCCGTCACCATCACGTAGCCGCGATGGGCGAGCTTGAGTGCGTGATAGGCATTCTGCTCGACGAGGAAGACAGTCATGCCGTCCTTCTCGTTCAGCTCTTTGATGATCGTGAAGATCTGCTTCACAATCAGGGGCGCGAGGCCGAGCGAGGGCTCGTCCAGAAGGAGAAGCTTCGGGCGGCTCATAAGCGCGCGAGCGATGGCCAGCATCTGCTGCTCGCCGCCCGACAGGGTGCCGCCGCGCTGCTGCAGGCGCTCCTTCAGGCGCGGGAACAGGGTACAGACCCGTTCCAGATCCTGATCGAAATGGGCCAATCCATTGATGGACGCGCCCATTTGCAGGTTCTCGAACACCGTCATGCGCGGGAAGATGCGGCGGCCTTCAGGCGATTGCGCAATCGACAGGCGGGCGATGTCGTGGGTCGGCATCTTGGTGATGTCCCGGCCCGCATAGGTGATCGTGCCCTCCCGCGCCCGCGGGTTGCCGAAAATCGTCATCATCAAGGTCGACTTGCCGGCGCCGTTGGCCCCGATCAGCGTGACGATTTCACCCTCGTTCACGTCCATGTCGACGCCCTTGAGGGCGATGATGTTGCCGTAATAGGTCTTCACGCCGCGCACGCTCAGCAAGGGCTGGTGCGTCGCTGCGGCCGCACTTTGATGGCTCTGCATCGGATTGCTTGTTCCCGCACTCATGCGCCGATCTCCGCTTCGACCTTGGCGATCTCCTCATCGTCGACGCCGAGATAGGCGGCGATGACGCGCGGATCGTTTTTCACCTCGTTCGGCGAACCGTCCGAGATCTTGGTGCCGTAATCGAGCACCACGACGTGATCCGAAATCTCCATCACGACCGACATGTCGTGCTCGATCAGCAGGATCGAGGTGCCGTGATCCTTGCGGATCGACAGCAGGAGCTCGTTGAGATCGTGCGACTCGCGCGGGTTGAGGCCCGCCGCAGGCTCGTCGAGGCAGAGCAGGAGAGGGTCCGTGCACATGGCGCGAGCGATTTCCAGACGGCGCTGGTCGCCGTAAGGCAGGTCGCCGGCGGGATCGTCGGCCCGGTCGATGAGACGGGTCTTCTCCAACCAGAACTTCGCGCGTTCGATAGCCGCGCGCTCGGCCTTGGCGTAGCCGCCCAGCCCAAGAACGCCCAGGAACGTGAAGCCGGAGGAAATCATCAGCGGGTTGTGCTGCGCCACCAGCAGGTTCTCAAGCACGGTCATGCCCGAGAACAGGCGGATGTTCTGGAAGGTGCGGGCGACCTTGGCCTTCCAGTTAATGTCGAAGCCCGGCAGGCGCTCCAACAGCAGTTGCGAACCGTCCGGCTTGCGTAAGGCGAGCATGCCCTCCGTCGGCTTGTAGAAGCCGGTGATGCAGTTGAAGACGGTCGTCTTGCCCGCGCCGTTGGGCCCGATGAGCGCGGTGATGTCGCCGCGCCCGGCCTTGAAGGACAGGTCGTTGATGGCGACGAGGCCGCCGAAGCGCATCGTGAGATGCTGTACGTCGAGAATGGGGTCTTGTTGCCAGCGCATTAGCCGTGTCCTTCCTTCACGAGCGAGCCGGAAATAGCCTTGCGCTCTTTCAAGATCACCGAGGGTTCGCGCTCCGAAATGAGGCCACGCGGACGCCATACCATCATGGCGACCATGCCCATGCCGAAGAGCAGCAGGCGATATTCGTTAGGGTCGAACCCTTCGCCGAAGACCGCCTTGAGGAAGGTCAGGTTACGCAGCATTTCCGGACCGCCGACGAGCACGATGGCCGCGATGGCGACGCCGATCTGGGAGCCCATGCCGCCGAGCACCACGATGGCCAGGATGATCGCCGACTCCAGGAAGTTGAAGCTTTCCGGAGAGACGAAGCCCTGACGCACCGCGAAGAACGAGCCGGCAAAGCCGCCGAACATGGCGCCGATGGCAAAGGCCGTCAGCTTCGTGTTCGTGGTGTTGATGCCCAGCGAGCGGCAGGCAATCTCATCCTCGCGCAGAGCCTCCCAGGCCCGGCCGATGGGCAGCCGGCGCAGGCGCATGGTGACGAAGTTGGTCAGAAGCGCGAGCGCCAGGATGAGGTAATAGAGAAAGATCATCCGGTGCATGCCGTGGAACTCGAGCCCGAACGTGTCCGCGAACCCGCCTTCGCCAGCCGTGAACGGCAAGCCGAAGAAGCTCGCGCGCGGGATCGAGGAGATGCCGGCGCCGCCATTCGTCAGATCGACCCAGTTGATGAGAACGAGGCGGATGATCTCACCGAAGGCGAGGGTGACGATGGCGAGATAGTCGCCGCGCAGGCGCAGCACCGGGAAGCCCAGGATCATGCCCCAGAAGGCGGCAAGAATGCCCGCGAGCGGAAGGCAGATCCAGAAGGACAGGCCGAACGTGGTCGAGAGCAGGGCATAGGAATACGCGCCGACTGCATAGAAGGCGACGTAGCCGAGATCGAGCAGGCCCGCGAGGCCGACCACGATGTTCAGGCCCCATCCGAGCATCACATAGGTGAGGATGAGGATGCCGAGATCGACCCAGTAGCGCGATTCGTTCAGGCCGCCCTGGACCAGATAGACCAGGATCGGGAAGCTGACCGCGACGCCCAGGAACATGGGAATCGCGAAACGGGAGACCTTCTGGTAGGCGCTCGGCTCGGCGTGGACGGGCTCGGTCGCCTGATGCGGATCCGGCAGCGCCTTGCGCGCGGCCCGGGTTGCCAGGAAGGCATGTTCCAGAACGCGAAGGACGAAGACGATGGCGCAGAAAATCGCCACCAGACGCCACCGCGAGGCGAGGAACAGATCGGACCCGTTCTGCTCCGTCTTGTAGGACAGGATCGGAATGGACAGGCCAAGCGCGATCAGCGCGGTGATGAAGGCGTCCTTGAGGGCGGCCGCCAGATTGAAGCGGCTCGGGACGGCGGTGTCCTGGGCCGAGCTGGTCGTGATGGAAGGAGCGTTCATGGGGGTGCTCCTTAGACTTTTTCGACTTCAGGCCGTCCGAGGATACCGGAAGGCATGAAGATCAACACGATGGCGAGGATCGAAAAGGCCGCCACGTCCTTGTATTCGATCGAGAAATAGGCCGACCAGAAGGTCTCGATGAGACCGATGATCAGACCGCCGAGAACCGCGCCCGGCAGGGAGCCGATGCCGCCCAGAACCGCCGCCGTAAAGGCCTTCACACCCGGCACGAAGCCGTCGTTGAAGCTCACGACGCCATAATTGAGCAAATACAGGGTTCCCGCGACCGCGGCCAAAGCCGCGCCGATGACGAAGGTCAATGAGATCGTGCGGTCCACGTTGATGCCGAGAAGCGCAGCCATCTTGCGGTCCTGCTCGCAGGCGCGCTGCGCGCGTCCGAGGGAGGTCTTCTGAACCAGGTACCAGAAGATGGTGAGAAGCACCGCCGTCGTGGCCATGATGATGATCTGCTTGTAGGACAGCGCGACATTGTAGCCGTTCTCGCCCTGGAAAAGCACGATCACGTCGCGAATCATCGGCGGCGTCGGCTTGTTGCGCGCTCCTTGCGCGACCTGGACGAAGTTCGAGAGGAAGATCGAGACGCCGATGGCCGAGATCAGCGGGGCCAGGCGAAAGGAGCCGCGCAGGGGCCGGTAGGCGATCCGCTCGATGGCCCAGCCCCAGAGGGAGGTCAGCACCATCGCGATGACGAGCACGATCAGGAGCGCCAACGCCACGGACGAAATCCCGAGCCATGTGGTCAGGATCAGAAAGAAGATCAGCGCGATGAAAGCCGAGAGCATGAAGACGTCGCCGTGGGCGAAGTTCACCATGCCGATGATGCCGAACACCATCGTGTAACCAATAGCGATGAGGCCGTAGATCGACCCCAGCGTCAGCCCGTTTATGAGCTGCTGCACAAATATATCCATGTCCTGCCCTTGCCCCTCTGGATGGGGTCATTATTGGGAAACGCCTCAGCAAAGCACGATGTGGGATCGAGGCCAAGCCGGACGTAAGGTGGGGGTGTCTAGCAAACCGGATAGTGTTCGACAATCTTCCGTTAAGTTTCCTATCAGCCGCGTTGATGGAATTAGGGCGGATCGAGCCGGGAGACAGTTTCAAAAATTCCTGATCGCGACCATATGCGATCCATGGTCTTGCGCTCCGCCCGAAAGGGTGGGAGACGCTTTCTCAGAAAACCGATGTTGAAGACTCACCCCAATCCAGACGACGCTCGCATGGGCGCTTCCGGTCCCGACGCAACCCTCTTTCGGGAGGGCATGAGCCGGGTCGCTGCGGCGGTGCATGTGGTCACGACGGACGGTCCGGCGGGGCGGGCGGGGTTCACGGCGACGGCGGTCACGCCCGTGACGGACAGTCCGGCCACGCTGCTGGTCTGCGTCAACACGTCGGGCCGGTCAGCTCAGGCGCTCCTCGCGAACGAGGTGTTCTGCGTCAACACGCTCAGCGCCGCCGATGCCGCTTTGGCCGATGTTTTCGCGGGACGGAAGAATCTTCACGGGCAGGATCGCTTTACTGTCGGGCAATGGGAGCGTTCCGCGCTCGGCGCGCCCTTGTTGGCAACCAGCCTCGTTGCCTTCGATTGCCGTCTGACGGAGGCGCGGATCGTCGCCACCCATCACGTGCTCATCGGCAGCATCATCGGCATCCGCCTCGGCGAGACGAGGCAGGCTCTCGTCTATCAGGGCAGACTTTACCGTAGTCTTTAGGCGAAATTTCCACCGAATTTCACCGGATTGGCTTGTCAGGCCGGTCCAACTCCTCAAATAATACGATACAACGTATTAGTTTCAGGAGTTTCCGCCCATGCCGTTTCCAAGTCTCTGGGGTCCGGAGTTCGCGGTCAACACCACGACCGCCGGGGCGCAAACCTTTCCCTGCGTAGCAACCTTCAAGGACGGGAGCTTCGTCGCCGTCTGGGAGGATCGGCAACCGACCACCGGAACCGAGTATACGGCGGAGTTGCGGGGGCAGATCTTCAACGCGGACGGGACCAAACGGGGGTCCGAGTTTGCGGTCAACAGCACCGTCGCCAACGACCAGGGCTCTCCCGCGATCACCGTTCTCAATGACGGCCGCTTTGTCGTGAGCTGGGAGGATCACAGCGGCGCTGGCGGCGAGGATGGATGGGGCATTCGCGCCCGCGTGTTCAAGGCCAATGGCACCGCTGTCGGCGCGGACTTTCAGGTCAATACCACGAAGGCGGCCGACCAAATCTATACCTCCATCGCCGCGCTTTCGAATGGCGGCTTTGCGGTGACCTATACGGATTTCAGCACCGCACTTCCCCAGATCAGGTCTCGGATCTTCGACGCGGGCCTTAGGCCGGTGGGCGACAATGACGGTGTCGTCAATTCCAATTTGGCCAAGGGCCACGGGGCCGCTCACATTATCGGTCTGCGAAGCGGTTACGTTGCCCTTTTCGCGGAGGGGGATGCTGATGCCTCGAACGTTTCGATCCGCGGCCGGATCTTTGACGGCAGCGGAGCCCCCGTCGCTGGTTTGCCCGAGTTCGCCATATCGTCATTTGCGACCGGTGGGGGCGCTTTTAGCCCTTCTGGCACACTTCTGAGCGACGGACGGTTCGTTGCCGTTTGGACGCAGTACTCTGCAGCCGGTGTTCAGGTTGTCAAAGCCAAGATCTTCAAGGCGAACGGCGAGGCGGCCTCCGGCGAGATCGCCGTCAACCAGATCGTCCTGGGTAAAGAGTGGATCGGCGATCGTGTCGGGGTGACCGCACTCGACGACGGTGGGTTCTCGGTGACCTACACAAACCCCAAGAATGCGGGCCAATGGGATATCCGTGCGGCCATCTTCAACGGTGCGGGTCAACGTGTCGGCAGCGATGTCCTCGTCAGTCCGCAAAATGTCATGGGGGACAAGGCTCTCCCCGCTCTCGCCACCATGGCCGATGGTCGCCTGATCGCGACATGGCTCGATGAAAGCGGACGTGACGTCGATGCCGTGGGAGTCAGCGCCCAGTTTCTCGATCCGCGCTCCAAGGGAATCGTCCTCGCCGGCACCAGCCAGGACGATCACTATGTCGGCTCGGCCTTCGATGATTTCCTCAGCGGGGGAGCAGGCAACGATCAGCTCTACGGTGAAGGCGGCAACGACACCCTCGACGGGGGACCAGGCCTGGATACGCTGAATGGGGGCCCGGGCGACGACACCTACATCGTCGACACCCTCGCCGACGTCATCGTCGAGGAATTCAATGGCGGCTTCGACACGGTTGTCGTGCCGGTCGACACTCATCTCCAGGTGGTAACAGCGATCGAGGCCCTGACAGCCGCTCCTGGGACAGCGCCGATCACCCTGACCGGAAACACCGGAGCCAATAAGCTCACCGGAAACGACGGCGACAATGTGCTGATCGGCGGCGGCGGCGCCGATACGCTCATCGGCGGCGGTGGAAACGACACCTTCAAGGTCACCAGCTCCAACACCCAAGTGTCGGATTCATCCGGCTACGACACCGTCGAAGCCGAGGTCAGCTACGCGCTGCAGGAAAACTCAGGCATCGAGAAGCTTGTCGCCGCTTTTGAAGCGGATAAGGATTCGTTCTCTTTCACAGGCGATTCCGGCGCGAACTTCATCAAGGGCAACGCCGGCAAGAACACGCTGAAGGGTATGGCCGGCGACGACACTCTTGTCGGAAGCCTTGGCAACGACACTCTCTACGGTGGCGCCGGGAAGGACGTGTTCCTGTTCAACAAGAAGGCGTCGAAAACCAATCTCGACAAGATCGCCGATTTCAATGTTGTCGATGACACGATCCAGTTGTCCAAATCAGTCTTCTCAAAGATCGCGAAGAAGGGCGTTCTCGCCAAGAGCGCATTCTGGATCGGGGCGGAGGCTCATGATGCGAGCGATCGCATTATTTACAACTCCAAGAAGGGCATCCTCTATTACGATGCGGACGGTTCGGGAAAAGGAGCGGCGATACAGATCGCGACCTTGTCCAAGAACCTGAAGCTGAAAGCCGGCGACTTTTTTATCGTGTAGCGCCGCCGGCTCTAACTCTTTGAAGCGGGCCTCCTTGGGGGCCCGTTTTCATCAACAGGATGCCGTTTCTACGTGCGTCTTGCTTCGCCGGGCGCATAGGGACTCCAGCCGGTCAATTGCACGAAACCGTCGCGCGCCGCGACGACGAGATGTTTGCGGTGCTTATGGACGAGTGTCCCGGGGTTATAGCGGTGGGGCTCCTCCCAGCCGGCCGCGTCCCAGACGTAGAGGTATCGGGAATTGACTTGCGCGAAGGCCTCGATCGAACCGAAGGCGCGGATGGTCCGCAGCACGTCGCTCACGTTTCGCGACCAGTCGAGGGTCCGCTGGGTCTGCGTCATGCGGGGCCAGTAGATCCCCGGTCCCTGCGGCTGCGCCGTATCCCATAGCCGGGGCAGGTCATCCGCCAGGCGAGCCGCGACGGCCTTGGCCGCCATCTGGCATTTGGCGAGAAGCGTGTCGTGCGTTTCATGCGGGTGCAGCGCGAAGCGCTCCTGCGTCAGAATGGGACCGGTGTCGAAGGTGGGGTCGAGCGCGTGGGCAGTCATGCCCCATTCGGGCTGTGCATCCAGGACGGCCTGGAAAAGCGGGTAGGGGCCGCGCCCGAGCGGTAATGGAGAAGGGTGAAAATTGACGGCGAAGGGAACATGCCGCTCCCAACCTTTGATGAGCCAGGGATAGCCTGCCACCACGAGGGCGTCGCAGCGCACGGCCTTGAGGTTCGCGAGATCCCCCGGCTGAATGCGTGAGAGCTGAACCGGCATCCTCAGGGCGCGAGCGCGGGCAACCGTAGCGTCGTTGAAATCATAGATGCCGTCGCAGGGGCGACTGAAGAGCTTGACGGGCTCCCAGCCCTTGTCGAGCAGAGTTTCGAAAACGTCTCCGAGAAAATCGATACCGGCGAAGGCGAAGCGCATATCCTGGTTTAGCCTCCCAAGGTCAATGGACCAAGGGCGAGGTGCAACAGCACCCCCCACATTGTGAACGAAAAGGCGAGGGCCATCCCAAGCGCGCGCCCCCGCGTCCCAAATTCACACGTGAGCCGCTGGGCGGGTTGATCCTGCTCAATACAGGTAAGGAAAGCGGCCGCTAGATTGACCATTCCTTCTTGAAGAAGAGAGAAGCGGATGCGGATAGACCCCTTGAAAGCTGGACTCTCCGTGGGCGTGTTGCTCGGCGCTTGGCACTTGGGCTGGGCCCTGCTCGTCGCGCTCGGTTGGGCGCAGCCCCTCATCAATTTCGTCCTCTGGATCCATTTCATCCAGCCGATTTACGTGATCGGACCCTTCGACCTGACGCGGGCAGCGCTTCTCGTGGTCGTCACGACCGTCGCCGGCTTTGTCATCGGCTGGGCCTTTGCCGCGATCTGGAACCGGCTCCACCGCAGGCGGACAGCCGAGATCTCGGTCATTTCGGAAGCCCGCAGAGCCACCGACCTTAAATCACGGCGCTAACGCACTTCTCCGCCCTCGGTCGCCGCTGCGCTGAGCATTCGCATGGGGCTTTTGCGCATGAAGGAGCGGAACGTCGCGTTGTTGCGCAAGGCGGTTTCACCTGCACTGATCACCTTGTCGAGAGTGGCGGGATCGAGCTGGAAGCGGGTTGGAACCTTGTCGAGTTCCTGCTTCAGTTCCGGCCCGGCATCTTCGAAGGAGACGCGTCCCACCGTGAAGACGACGTCGGAGCACCTCCAGCCCTTGAGGCTGCCGCGCGTTTTCAGGACCTCCTCGTCGGACAACGAACAGCGCCAGCGCCTAAGATCGTTTTGCCAATCGCGCATGATGGTCGTGAAGTAATCGTAGCCTTTATAGACCCCGGAATCGATGGCGACATCGGTCACGATTCCGGCCAGTTCCGTGCCGGTGGGCGAGGCGAGTTCCTTCGGCCAATGCCCCGCGGGACCGCGACCCGCATCGACGACGAGGAACAGGAACCGCTTGACCCGCACGCCCTGCTCGGCGGTCATGGGCATGTAGGGCCGATCCCGGTTGGTGCGTGAGACCGCAAGGGAGTGAATGCCGAAATTGTCCGTCAGGCCGCCGTCGAGAAGCTTCACATACCGGAACCGCTCCGGATCGTTCCGATAGCGCGTCATGGCAGCGGCGCTCGCTCGCAAGGTCGCAGGAGCGGTGGAATCGGCGAGGCCCCGCTGCAGCCACATGGGCACATGGCCACCGCACGCCCCACCGAAGTTCTCGACATTCATGGGAATGAAGACGCCGGGCACGGCCGCGGAGGCGGCGACGACCTCCGACAAGCGGACCTTGCTGAGGTCGCTGCAGAGCGTGCTGAAGGTGATCGGTTCGAAGACGAACGGAACGCGGCTATAGATGTCCGAGGCCGCGATCCAGACAAGCGGACGCTTGCGGGCGAAAAGATCGGCATAAGTCGCCCCCTCGAACAGGTTGTCGTCGAGCCAGCGCGGGAACTGGGAGCGGTCGTTCACACCCCCGTCCTGCACGATCCGTAGCACGTTCGCGAGGGACACATCCGTGTCGAAGCCCTGTTCTGCGTTTCGCTCCAGGAAGCGGCTGCGGAACATCGGCAGGCCGTCGCGACCTTTCAGACCGAAATACGCGGCGGTGACAGAACCGCCTGAAACGCCCGAAATGAGATCGATCATGTCGGTCATTCGCTGGCGGCCGTCTTCCGCGACGATCTCGTAGCGGTCGAGTTCGTTCAGCACGCCATAGGAAAACGCCGAGGCCCGCATGCCGCCGCCGGAAAAGGCCACGCCGACGACGGTCGCGCCGAACTGGTCAGGACCGAGCGGCCAGCCGCTCTGATCGGCCACGCTGGCGATGGGCTCGTTGATGGGCGCGTTGGACACATTGCCGGAGCATGCGGACATCGCGACGGCCAAAAGACTCGCGAGCAGCCACCGCCTGCACAAGCCGCCAAGAACGATCATCGCATCCCCCCGTAACGGAATATGGCCATACGATGGCGGGAAAGAACTCTCAATAGGCAGTTTGTAAGTCGTTGCCGGGGTGGTTACTTGGCTGCTGCTCCTCTCGGGAACGTCATCACAATGTCAGGAACCACGAATATTGGTTATGATTTAACCTTAAGTATGGACAAGCAATGACTGCGCCGCTCGATCGGAACTCGCCGTGACCCACGGGGCGCTCCGTCTGGTGCAGAGGAGGTCTTATGGCGTCCAAAGACTTCATTCGTCAGTTGGAAGGTTATGGGCTGACGACGGCTAATATCCTGTACCGGATGCCCGATCATCCGACCTTCCTGCAAACCTATATCTGGCAGGATTACGACCTGGCGCCTCGGTTCCCGGTTCTTCTCAAGTTTCTCGATTTCTGGCAGCGGGAACTGGCCGGGCCGCTTTATTCGGTCAGGGTCAGCCACTCCCAATTGATCCGGCCCGCCGAGTTCCGCGCGATCGAGGGTGAGATCAACCTTCATTAAGGACATCGAGCAAGAAGTCATCGAGCAAGAAGTCTTGGCCCGGCGGCGCAACTCGGGTAGAGAAGCCTCTCTTGAGCATCCTCGAACCTGCCAGGGCTCCTTGTTTTCCAACGCGCGTACTTCCCAGATCCTGGCTGCCCTGGCCTCCCAGCCGGGCGAGCGCGTCACTGTTCGGGATATTATGGCCGTGCTTCAGGACCGCGCGTTCGCGGTTCTGGTCGTGCTGCTCGGGCTGCCGAATTGTCTCCCCATGCCGCCGCCCATCCCGCTCGTCTGCGGTCTTTTGCTCGCGCTCGTGGCGATTCAGATCATGTTCGGCCGCCCGACGCCGTGGCTGCCCAGCCAACTTCTCAATCGGTCCATCGCGCGCACCGACGTGGAACGCGCCGTCGCACGCGCGATGCCGACCTTCCGCCGTCTCGAGCGCTTTTCGCGCCCCCGGCTGACGTTCCTCGATACGCCGCTGACCATGCGCCTCATGGGCGCGGTCATCCTGGTGATGGCCTTGGGCCTGCTCTTCGCACCGCCCTTCATCGGACAGATCCCGATGGGGCTTGCTGTCTGCCTCGTCGGCTTGGGGCTGGTCGAGCGTGACGGCGTGGTGGTGATCGGTGGGCTGGTGATCGGCGCGTTCGGCCTGACGTTGAGCCTCGGCTTCGTCTACGCGATCCTGTCGGGGATCGAGAGTATTTTTTGAGGATTTCCGGGCCTTCCTCCGCGCCGTCATTCCGGGGCCGCGCAGCGGAGTCCGGAACCCAGGCACGCTGACGGTTCCGAAAAATCTCGCCGCTGATGCGGCGCTTTATCTCAATGCCCTCGCGGTCATGGGTTCCGGGCTCCGCTTTCGCGGCCCCGGAATGACGAGGAGGAGCCTCAGATCAACTGCAAACCCTTCAAGCTCGCGTGCCCCTCGCGCCCGACGATGATGTGGTCGTGCACGGTGATGCCGAGTGGCTTGGCGACGTCCATGATCTCGCGCGTCATTTTGACGTCGGCGGCGGAGGGGGTCGGATCTCCGCTGGGATGATTGTGGACCAAGATCAAAGCCGAGGCGGAGAGTTCGAGCGCCCGCTTCACCACCTCGCGCGGATAGACCGGGGTGTGGTCGACGGTGCCGGATTGCTGCACCTCGTCGGCGATCAGGGCGTTGCGCTTGTCGAGGAAGAGCAGGCGGAACTGCTCCTTGTCCATGAAGGCCATGGCGGCGCGGCAATAATCCAGAACGGACGTCCAGGAGGACAGGACCGGCCTCTTGGCGATCTCGCCCTTGATGAGACGGCGCGCGGAGGCCTCGACGATCTTCAGGTCGGTGACGACGCTCTCGCCGATGCCGTCCACCTCCATCAACCGGGCAGGGGAGGCGGCGAGCACCTCGGCGAAGGTGCCGAAGCGCTTCAGGAGTTCCTTGGCAATCGGCTTCACGTCCCGGCGCGGGATGGAGCGGAACAGGACGAGTTCCAGAAGCTCGTAATCGGGCATCGCATCGCCGCCGACCTCCGAGAAGCGGGCTCGGAGGCGGTCGCGATGGCCGTGGTAATGGGGCGTGTCGTCCGCGCTCATGCGAGGGCGTAAGGCGGCTTGTCCAAGCCCTTGGGCGAGAGGGTGAAGATCTCGACGCCCGTCTCGGTCACGCCGACCGTATGCTCGAACTGAGCCGAGAGCGACCGGTCCCGCGTCACGGCGGTCCAGCCATCGGCGAGCACCTTCACCTGCGGACGGCCCAGATTGATCATGGGCTCGATGGTGAAGAACATGCCCGCCTTCAGCTCCACGTTATAGGCCGGTTCCACATAATGGAGGATCGTCGGCGAATCGTGGAAGACCCGGCCGAGGCCATGGCCGCAGAAATCCCGCACGACCGAGCAGCGCTCGGCTTCCGCATAGGATTGAATGGCAGCCCCGATATCGTTGGTCGTCGCACCAGGGCGGACTGCGGCGATCCCGCGCAGCAGGCATTCGTAAGTGATCTCGCAAAGCCGCTGCGCCCGGCGCGGCACGTCGCCGACATAGTACATGCGGCTGGAATCGCCGTGCCAGCCGTCGAGAATGACGGTCACGTCGATGTTCATGATGTCCCCGTCGCGCAGGGGCTTGTCGTTGGGGATGCCGTGGCAAACCACGTGGTTGATCGAGGTGCAGATCGTCTTGGTGTAGCCGCGATAATGCAAGCAGGCGGGATAGGCTCCGTGATCGCGGATGAAATCGAAGGTGAGCTTGTCCAGCGCCTCGGTGGTCACGCCCGGCGCGACCTTGTCCACGAGCATGTCGAGCGCTTCCGCAGCCAGACGGCCGGCACGCCGCATGCCCTCGAAAGCCTCCGGGCCATGGAGCGGGATTTCGGCGGCGCGCTTGCGCTCAATAACGTCGGTATCAGTCATTATCGGTCCTTGAAACGTAAGCCCGAATGTAGGGATCGGCGCGCTTGACGCAAGCAAAGACATGACGCCCGCGCTTGCGATTGTAGCCCGAGGGTGTCATGAGCACCCCGCATTCGCCCGGTCCGCTCGTATTGGATTTCGCTATAATGAACGATTCTCGCCCGTTTGGCACCTTTGCCCCTTCAGGCTTCACCCGCTGGGTGGTCGAGCGCACGCGTTCGATGCCGGAAGGATGGGCGACACGGCGGCTTGCCCTGATGCTGCGCCGGCTTCTGGTGCAGTCGTTGAGCGGCGCGCCAATCGACCTGGAGACGTTCGGCGTCAAGATGCGGCTCCATCCCTATAACAATGTGTGCGAGAAGCGCATTCTCCTGACGCCCCAGTATTTCGACCCCGAGGAGCTCGCGCTCCTCGCCGGGCGTATCAAGGACGGCTTCACCTTTGTCGATGTGGGCGCGAATGTCGGCTGGTATGCGCTTTTCGCCGCAGCCAAGGCGGGCCCCTCGTCGCGGATTCTCGCGGTCGAGCCGCAGCCGGAAATCTTCGACCGCCTGACGTTCAACATCCGCCAGAACCCCTTCGGCACGGTCAAGGCAGTCGCTTGCGCGGTCGCCGACAAGACGGGCGAACTGACCCTGTTCCTCGATCCGAACAACCGAGGCGAGTCGAGCGTGAAGATTGTCAGCTCGAGCCAGACGGATGCGATCCGGGTGCCGGCGGTGACATTGCTCGACCTCTTCAATCAGGAAGGGTTCAGCCATGTCGATGCGGTCAAGCTTGATGTGGAGGGGGCGGAAGACCTGATCCTCGATCCGTTCTTCCGGGATGCGCCCCCTTCGCTGTATCCATCACTCTTCATCATCGAGGATGGCCGAGGTAGCTGGCAGATCGATCTGCCGCAGCTGCTGGAAAGCAAGGGTTACCGGCTTATCCTGCAGACCCGGATGAACCTGGTCTTCGAGCGGGGATAAGTCCTTTTTGTCGCTGGGGAATCGCTGGTCCGCTGCGTTTCGGCCGAGATTGCGCGTCATTCCGGGGCGAGCGAAGCGAGAGCCCGGAACCCATAAACGCCAGCGGTTCCGGATGAGAAAAAGCGGCTATCGGTAAGCCCCGTTCGTAAAGCTAAGCGGCTCTGGGTTCCGGGCCCGGCCCTGCGGGCCGTCCCGGAATGACGAGGAAGGTCACCGCGGCGTGACGATCTCCACGGGGTGGTCGATGACGACCTCTTGTGGCGTCACCCGACACACATAAGCATAGGACTCGACGCCCATGGCGAGGGCGTGGCGGAAGGCCTTGTCGTAGGCGGGGTCGATGTCCCGCGCCACGTCGAAACGGTCGGCATCCATCTGGATGACATAGATCAGGGCCGCCCTTGCGCCCGCGGCCACCATGTCGACGAGCTCATAGAGATGCTTGGCGCTGCGGGCCGCGATGCAATCCGGGAATTCCGCAAAGCCGGGCTGCCGCATCAGGTGGCAGTTCTTCACTTCAAGATAGCAAGGCGGCTCCCCGTCCTTTTCCAGCAGGAAGTCGATCCGGCTGTTCCTGCCGTACTTCACCTCCGGTCGGATGCGGTCGTATCCCGCGAAAGAGGCGAGCCTGCCCTCGCGCAACGCCTCGGCGACGAGGAGGTTGGGACGAGAGGTGTTGATGCCGACGAGCTGGTGCGGGCCGCCGCCCGCCGCCACCTCCACGAACTCCCAATTGTATTGGAGCTTGCGCTTGGGGTTCGTAGCGCGGGACAAAAGCACCCGACTGCCCGGCTCCTTCAAGCCCAGCATCGCACCCGGGTTGGCGCAATGGGCCGTCACCCGCTCGCCGCTCGACAGCACGACATCGGCGAGAAATCGCTTGTAGCGCTCGATCAGGCGGCCTTCGAGCAGGGGCTCCGGAAAACGCATGGCGATCCAATTCGGGCAGGCGAGGGCCTTTCCGTAGCAGGGGAGAAGCCCCGCCTTCAACTGAAGCCTTGCTTGAGAAATGCTGTTGCTGGCGCTAAACGCCTTGAAAAGGATCGTTTTGGCATGGCCGTTTCCATCACAGCCGCCCTTCTCGTCATCGGCGATGAAATTCTCTCGGGCCGAACCAAGGACAAGAATATCGGCTATATCGCCGAGTACCTCACCGGCATCGGCGTAGACCTGCGCGAAGTTCGGGTCGTGCCCGATGTGGAGGAGGAGATCGTCGCGGCGGTCAACGCCCTGCGCAGCCGGTACACCTATGTCTTTACCACCGGCGGCATCGGCCCAACCCATGACGACATTACCGCCGATGCCATGGCGAAGGCCTTCGGCGTGGGGATCGACCACGACCCCCGGGCGGTCGCGGTGCTGAGGGAGCGTTACCAGCCGCACGAATTGAATGAGTCCCGCTTGCGAATGGCCCGCATCCCCGACGGCGCCGACCTCATCGAAAACACGATTTCCAAGGCACCCGGCTTCAAGATCGGCAACGTGTTTGTCATGGCAGGCGTGCCTGCGATCATGCAGGCGATGCTCGACAAGATCGCGCCCACGCTCAAGACAGGCGCGCGCATGCTCGCCGAGACCGTCGAGGCTGAAGGGCTCGCCGAGGGCAATTATGCCGAGGGCCTCGCTGAGGTCGCCTCGGCCCATGAGGGCGTTTCGATCGGGTCCTACCCGACCTTCTCCACCAGCGGGTTCCGCAACCAGATCGTCGTGCGGGGCAAAGACCCTGCGGCGGTTGCGCGCGCCGTTTCCGCCGTCCAGGATCTGCTCGGTCGCCTCAAGCGCGACGGGGTTCCGCTTTAGTTTCGATTGTCAGTCCAGCCTTACGAGTGAGCCGATGTCTCCGACTTCCCCAAAAGCCTTCCCCGTTTCCTGGGACCAATTTCACCGCGACGCCCGCGCGCTCGCATGGCGTCTTGCCGCCGCCGGGCCGTTCGAGGCCATCGTTTGCATCACGCGCGGCGGGCTCGTGCCGGCCGCCATCGTGGCGCGCGAGCTCGATGTGCGGCTCATCGAAAGCGTCTGCATCGCGAGCTATCATGACTACAAGAACCAGGGCGAGCTGCATGTCCTGAAAGACGTCGCGCCGTCGATCAAATCCATCGGCGACGGCGCGGGCCGTGGCGTGCTCGTCATCGACGACCTGACCGACACCGGCAAGACCGTCAAGATCGTGCGCGACATGCTGCCGAACGCACATTTCGCTGCTGTCTATGCCAAGCCTGCCGGACGTCCGCTCATCGACACCTTCGTCACTGAAGTGAGCCAGGATACCTGGATCTATTTTCCCTGGGATATGGGGCTCGCCTATCAGGCCCCCATCCGCGAGGGGTCTGCGGGCTGATCAAGCCCATCAAGGAGAGAAACCGTGGCTGATTTCGACATCGCACGTACGCGAAAGAGCCTTTTCGGCGCTCTCCTCGATGCCAGGGACCGGTTCGGGCGCAACAAGATCGCTCTCGAAGATCTTGAGCGCCAGCCGGTGAGCTTCGGCCGTCTCGTTCTGGCTTCACTGGTGCTTGGCCGTAAACTTGCGGGCCTGACCAAGGAACGCGAGCATGTGGCGGTGCTGCTGCCCAACGTGCAGGGCATCGCCGTCACCCTGTTCGGCCTCAACGCCTTCGGCCGTGTCCCAGCCTTCCTGAATTTTACCGCTGGTTTGAAGAACCTGAAGGCGGCGTGTGAACTCGCTCAGATCCAGACCATCGTGACCTCGCGGCGCTTTATCGAGCAGGGCAAACTCGATGACATCCTCCAGGCGCTGGGGGAGGGCCGCCGGATCGTGTGGCTCGAGGATGTGCGGGCCTCGATCACGAGTTTGGACAAGCTGCGCGGCTTGGTGGAGAGCTGGTTCGCCCGAAGCGTCCATGCTCGGGCCGGCGTCAGGCCGGACGATCCGGGTGTCGTGTTGTTCACCTCCGGCTCGGAAGGCAAGCCGAAGGGCGTCGTGCTCTCCAACGCGAACCTCGTCGCCAATGCCTATCAGGTGAAGGCACACGCGGGCGACGTGCTGACGCCGGACGATGTGTTCTTCAATCCGCTGCCGATCTTTCATTCGTTCGGGCTGACGGCGGGATTGCTGACGGCGGTCCTCAACGGCATGAAGTCGGTGCTCTATCCAAGCCCGCTCCACTATCGCCAGATTCCGAAGCTGGTCGCCGGGACTCGCGCGACGATCATGCTCGCGACCGACACCTTTCTGCAGGGCTATGCTCGCGCCGCCGACGAGGACGATCTCAAAAGCGTGCGCTACGTGATTGCCGGAGCCGAGCGCGTGAAGGAAGAAACGCGTAAGCTGTGGAGCCGTTACGGCACGGTCATTCTGGAGGGGTATGGCGCCACCGAGTGCTCGCCGGTGGTCGCTTGCAGCCTGCCTGACAGCAACCGCCCGGGCTCGGTGGGCGGCTTTCTGCCAGGGATCGAGTGGCGTCTCGAACCCGTCGAAGGGATTCATGAGGGTGGTCGTCTTCATGTGCGCGGCCCGAACGTCATGACGGGCTATCTGAACCCGGACGCGCCGGGCCAGATCGAGCCGCCAGCGGACGGCTGGCACGATTTGGGAGACATCGTCACGGTGGATGACGGCATCGTCACCATTCGGGGCCGTGCGAAGCGTTTCGCGAAAGTCGGCGGGGAGATGGTCTCGCTCGCCGCGATCGAAGCGATGGCGCAAGGCCTCTGGCCTGAGAGCAACCATGTGGTGGTCGCCCTGCCGGACCCGCGCAAGGGCGAGCAGATCGTGCTCGTCACCGACAAGCCGGATGCCGACAGGGACGTTCTTCTGGCGCATGCCCGCGCTGAGGGCTTTCCCGAGCTCTGGGTGCCGAAGGCCATTCTGGTTTCGGGAATTCCCGTGCTCGGCTCCGGCAAGATCGACTATGCCGCCACCGTGGACATGGCGCGGCGTCTGCAGGCCATGCTCTAAGCCCGACGCCGCATATCCGGTCACAAAGCCGTGTAGGCGGCGTTGTCATTTCCACCGCATACACGACTTTAAGAAATGACATCTCGATCCTGGATCGGCGTCATGAAGAAAGTCGCAGTCATCATGGCCCTTGTGGGCTCTGTTATCGGTGCCCAGATTGCCGGGGCACTGATCACCAGTGCCTTGGCGCTGCAAGGCCCCCTCACCACAGCCCTTCCTTGCCGCCAGGCCCAGCAGATCGTGGCGGGCCGGGGCGCTGCCGTACTCAACACCGGCCCCTACACCTACGACCGCTACGTGCGTGACCGTTCTTTTTGCCAGATCGATGAATATCTCGACCCGGCGTGGTTGCCGACCCGCGACACGCCGCAGTGCTTCGTCGGTTATCGTTGCAAGACCGGACCCAGCGATTTGTTTGGCTTTTGAGGCACCGTTGTCCCGTTTTCGAGTAATGGCGATCGCGATCCGCTGAGGTGGACTTTGATTCTCTGTGGATTGAGCTAATTTCAACTTTAGAACTAATGCCCTTGCGGAATGTTGGGCGCCCTCTACGCATATTCGGTGCGTAGGGTCTTATGATTTGATGGTGAGTACTGTTGAAAATTTGACACACCCCTTGGTAGAAATCGCGCCAACAACCCCAAATTGACCGTTTTTTGGGCAAAATGCCCCCATCCTCGCCAAAACGAAGCTTCGCAGCGATTGCCTCCGATATCGAACCGGGTAATGTTACGTTTACGCACTGGGGGGTCGCTTCCAGAGCATCGATATCTTGGAGATTCTCTATGAAGCTCGTTAAGAGCCTTATGCTCGGATCGGTCGCGGGTCTCGCCGCCGTTGCCGGAGCTCAAGCTGCCGATCTTCCTGCGAAGAAGGCTGCTCCTGTTGAGTACGTTCGCGTCTGCTCCACCTACGGCGCAGGCTTCTTCTACATCCCGGGCACGGAAACCTGCCTCCGCGTGAGTGGCCGCGTCCGCGCTGACTACCTCTATGGGGAACCGCTCGACCGTGCCAACGATGCCATCGGCTTCCGTGCTCGCGGCCGTATCCAGGCAGACGCTCGTACGGCGACGGCTTATGGCCTGCTCCGCTCGGTTGTCCGCTTCGAGATTACCCGTTCGTCCGGCACGCCGTTCAACGGCACCAACGGCACGATTTCGACCAGCCCGAACGTGGCTGAGGCGTTCATCCAGTTCGGCGGCCTGACCGCCGGTCGTGTGACGTCGTTCTTCGATAACGGCGATCTCCCGACCGAGCACATGGGCACGCTCCGCTTCTCGGACTCGCCCGACGTCGATCTGTTGGCCTACACCTTCAGCTTCGGCAGCGGCTTCTCGGCCACGCTGTCGCTCGAAAATGGCCTTGAGCGCCGCAACAACGGCTTCTTCCCCGGTGGTCTTGCTGCGACCCAGCTTAACTACGCTGGCGAGCGCGTGCCCGACCTCGTCGGCAACGTGAAGTACGAAGCGACCTGGGGTACGGCTCAGATTTCGGGCGCCGCCCACCAGATCAGAAGCCAGGTCCTGACGGGCGCCGCGTTCGTCGTTCCGGTCCTCGGTTCGGTTCCGAGCAACGAATACGGCTTCGCCGTCACGGGTCAGGTCGGCATCAACCTGCCGATGATCGCCGCGGGCGACGCCATATGGTTTGCCGCGACCTACGCGAACGGCGCTCTCGGCTACATCATCGGTGGCAACGACGACTTCATCACCGACGGCGCTATCACGGGTGCGGTTGCTGACGCTTACATCAACCCGATCACGGGCAACATCGTCCGTGGCCGTGGCTGGTCGCTCGCCGGTGGCGTGACACACTACTGGACCCCGCAGATCCGTCAGTCGGTGTTCGGTTCGTACGCCCGCTTCGATTACGGCGCCGGCGCTTCGACCGTGACGCCTGCTGGCATCCGCACCGGCCTCGACGACTTCAACGAGTGGCGCGTCGGCACGAATGCCTTCTGGCAGCCGGTTCCCGGCTTGGACTTCGGCGTCGAAGTTCTCTACGCCCGCATCGATCCGCGCGGCCGTGTTGCCATCGGCAACAACATCTCGGCTGGCTCGTCGAATGCCTGGGAAGGCCGTCTCCGCGTTCAGCGCGACTTCTAATCGGCTCAAACCGATTGGTGAGAAAAACCCCGGTGGAAACACCGGGGTTTTTTATTACGCAGGAGCGGTTCCCACCTCAGCGCGAAATGCTCCGGAACGGGCCTCGGAAAAGTGAGGCGGCCTGCTAGAACCCTGCGTTCGCAGGAGGTTAGAATCTGAATCGGATTCTAGGGTTGAGCGACGTGCCAGGCGTTGGCGACGCCATCACCCGTGACATCACCGGGCTTGGAATCCTTCGCCCAGCTATAGAGCGGCTTGCCCTGATAAGCCCATTGCCTGGTGCCGTCGTCGCGTACGATGATCGTCCAGCGTTCCATGGTCTTCGCGTCGGCTGCAGCCGTAAGCGGTGGCCAGTTTTGGGCGCAGGCGCCGTTGCAATTCGATTTTTCCGGGGTGTCGCGGTCGTAGACGTAAAGGGTCATCCCCCGTCCATCGACGAGCGTCTTGCCCTTGCTGGTCTCCCCGACTTTGGCCTGGGCGAAGGCCGGCTGCGCGCCAAGGACCGCGCCCGCCAGGAGCGCCACCACGAAACCAACTTTAAGCATCGAACCCTCCCGAATTTGTCGAGCTGAGGCGAAATTGCTCCTCGCATGAGGATATCGTCCTCAGCGCGAGAAAAGGGAGAGGCGGCATTGAATCAGTCACCGCGCGGTGTTCGAGGGGCATTCAATCACCCAGTCTCACACTCTCTTCGGTGGGGCCTTTGGGGCCGCTCATGACAACAGGAGATCCGTTATGCGTGCATCCGCCCGCGGAGGGGCGGGCTTCTCTCTCCCGGCTTGCGCGCGCCCGTTGGCGGGATCTCACCTCTCCATAAGCGCCGAGTTCACGGCAGCGCCTTGCATCAAGGGGGGGCTGGGGAGCTCTAATGTCTCCACTCCTTGCGCCGAGGTTGAAACTTCCGCTAGAAAACGGTGTCTGAGGTTAATCCTAAAATTGAAAGCCGCTCTCTCCCAGGTCAGGGCTCGGACGGTTGGAACGCGAACGACGCTGTCAGGCCGAAGCCTGCTGATTTATGGGGCACACGGATGGCATCCGTCTTGAGCGAATGGGGCATGGCTGGCGTCGAGGCGCTGCGCGCGCGGGTCGAGGTTCTCGTCATCGTGGACGTTCTGTCCTTCTCGACAGCCGTGGATGTCGCGGTCTCAAAAGGGGCGATCGTTTACCCGTTTCCTTACGGAGACCGTGACGCAGCGCAGATCGCGGCGGATCGGGTCGGAGCAGAACTGGCGCATCCCCGTCGAGCGACCGGCGGACAATTCAGTCTTTCGCCGGCCAGTCTCTTGAGTATTGCCGGGGGAACAAAGCTCATGCTTCCGTCGCCCAATGGCTCACGCCTGTCCGTGGCCTGCGGCACCACTCCCGTCCTCGCAGGCTGTTTGCGGAACGCCGCCGCGGTTGCGAAGGCAGCACGGACGATCGCAAGAGACGGCGTGATCGGCGTGGTGCCGGCGGGAGAGCGTTGGCCGGATGGCAGTCTGCGGCCAGCCATCGAGGATCTGTTGGGAGCCGGCGCGATCATCGACGAGATCGCTTTGCCTTGTTCTCCTGAGGCCCAAATCGCGCGCGATTCCTACCGAAGCGCAGGCCAGGACCTCCATCGCCTCGTCCGTGCCTCGGTCTCAGGATGCGAACTGACGGAGGCCGGCTACAGCGGCGACGTTGAGTTGGCCTTGGAGCAAAACATCAGCCTATGCGCACCGATGCTCGTCGGTGCTGCCTATCGCGCGGCCTAAAGGCTCGCTGTTCATCGTCCTGCTTTGCATGTCTTGGTGCTGACGCGGGGGCACATTCTTCGATATAAATTATTGAAAAACACGAGTTTTCCGGTCTCTAAAGGACTTGCTTGTAGTCCAGCTTTGTAATTCAAAGCAAGGGCAAACCGATGGGGCGTGCCCCCACCACTTCGAGGGCCTAGGGTGTGATCCGACGCCTTAAGATCGCTGTGACTCGCCTAAGCCGGTCCATTACTAAGTAACTACGCAATTTTCGAATTTCGCAGTTCTTAGGGTGGCGGAGAAGTCGAGTTTGGACCGAAGATTTTCGACGAGCAATTTCTTGAGATCCATGACGCGTCCGAAGCGCTCCGACCAGACTGCAATATCCTTGGGCGATATGAGTGCTTGACTGATGTTATTAAAGTCAGTCACGGCGTTCTCATAGTCCTTCAGGGTTCGTGGGTACCCGCCAGGAACTAAATTCTTTAGTCCCTCGGTTTCATATATCTGCTGAGCCATAGCCGCGCGTAATTTCGCCTTAGCCGGCTGAAGATCTTTGGCCGAATTAAGAGCTGCTATGAAGTCGCCACTTGCATCGATGATTTGGGATGTAGATGCTTCGAACTGTTTAATACGGTCCTGCTGAGCCTGTCTGTCCTGGGTTGCAAGGCCCACACGGTAAGTCAAATATAAGTTCCCGAGACTCCCAACAAGGGATAAGCCACTGGTTAACAAGGCGGCGAATAACGCACCTTGGGCGTGTCTAGCCAAAAAAGCCATCATCGCTGTGACCCTCTTAAGTTTTCGGTTTTGCAGTAGAACGCAGTCCGCCTCGCTGCTCAGCTTTTCTCGCCGCGTCGCAAAGTGCGAGAGTTTTGTCGATTCCAAGCACGTCTAGCACGAGCTTGCTCGCCTCTGATACCCGACCCGTGCATTGAGGGTCTGCATTCGGCGAAGAGTTTATAATAACCAAATTTTGCATTTCAGAGGCTATAGCATTTTGGTCGCTATGTTTAGAAAGACCAATAAAAGTGGCGACGAGAGCTGCGATTACGAGAGCTACTATGGTTCCACTGGTATAGCGATTGAAGCCCGGGGAATGAATGTCAACTGCCTGTGAGCAGGTGTATTCAATTGGGGGAGATTTTAGTAAGAGGTCAACTAGTGTCGACGCATCAAGCTTGAGGGCTCCTCGGTCGAGAGCCTGACAAGCTGCGGCAGCGAGCCGGGAGACTGTGCCGAGAAACGCTGCATCTGCATCCAAGTAATCATTCGCATTGTAGACCGTTGCGGTATGCCTATCGCCCATGACAAAGGAGCCATAAGCAAGCGAAAAGACCTCTAAGCGTATAGAGCGTTCCAGCAGGGTGAACGGATGTGTCTGACGCAAAGACTGGGAAAGTGGGCTCGATACCATATTCTCCTTGACTTCAGAGAGCCAAGTTATCTTGCGAGCGGGAATAGTAGCGTTCCCATAACGCCTTCCAACTTTTACGTTGACGACCCCGTCGTCAGCGAAACGTCCAATCCATAGAAGGCCTGTGCTCAGCGGACCAGGGAGTACCAATAAATCAGATGTTTTCGCGGAGCCTAGGAAATTAATTATCGCCTGTCGGATGCGACCGCGCGCTTGTGTGTGCCGTGCGTTTGTAAAGTCATCCAATTTTAGGTCGAGTTTTGTATCAGCTCCTTCAGACATAAGCATCTCGCGCGCACGTTGCGAAAGTGCGATGCGTGGGATTAGGTCACTAGCCCCCACCATTGCAACGCCGGGCATCAAGAATGCTGGGAGATCAAGGAAGCCAACTTGCTCGGAAAGGAATATTTGGAGAAACTGATACCCGCTACCGGGAAATAGTCTCCAAACCCTCTGCTCCGGAGGTATGGTCGGTGCATTCAAATCAATTTCAAGCATTGGTCGGCTCGACTCCCTGATCCAGCCGATACCAGATTAATTTCTTAAGTGCTAAGCTAAACTTTCGTAGCGACAGTCGCTAGAATGTTGCTTGACTGCAATTTCCTATACACTTTTACGACGGCTCCAAACGGGTACAGCGTAATGTCGGGCATCGACAAAGCCATTTGTAGGCCCCGTTTGTAGTTGGGAGCCTTTTGAAAGTCTTGTGCTACAAGGAAACCGTTGGCCTACAACAAGAATTTGTTTGTAGTGGTGCGGACGGCGGGGGTCGAACCCGCACGGGCATAGCCCGAGGGATTTTAAGTCCCTTGCGTCTACCAGTTTCGCCACGTCCGCGTGACCCGGCTTGTGGCATATGTCGTCGCATGTCTCAAGCGTGGAGCCTCCGCTCGCCGTAAGCGCGGGGCTTGAGCCTGACCTCTGATGCCACGCTTCGCCGCTTAGAGGATCTTCCTCATGAAGAAGCGGGGATAGATCGGCGCGGGGCCATCGAGTTGGCCGAAGACCTCGAAACCGCAACGCTCGTAGAAGGGGCGCGCCTGAAAGTTGTAGGTATCCAGCCACATATGGCTGCAGCCCCGGCGTCGTGCTTCCGCTTCGGCCGCGTGTATGAGCCGCGTGCCGACCCCCTGTCCACGCAGCTCTGCCGGCACGACCAGCATGTCGATGAGAAATCCGCCCCACCGCGACTGGGCCCAGAGGCCACCAATCGGCTCGCCCGTCTCGGGATGCGGGATCAGGATGGCGAAATTGCTGTTGTCCGGGGGGCCGACCGTCTCTGTGGTGAAGCGGCGTATCGCGACCAGCAAGGCGTCATAGGCCTCCTTCGACGGTGTGTCGGTCTCGAAGAGAACAGGCTCCATCGGCGCGGTGTCCGCTGCCATCATTTGTCCCTCGCATGTGTCGGCGTGCATGCTTGCAAATGCGGTTCCCGCCTGTCGAGCTGGATTTTAAGCCCATGGCCGATTTTGGGGAGAAGAGGGCAGGTCTGTTCGGGGACGAGTCAGGTTGCCGGGCGGAAGTCGTAGAGCCAGGCATAGCGCTCCATCATGCCCTCCGGACCGAGCCGCCTGATGACGTGATTCCGTCCGAAGGCCAGCAAGCCGCCCATGTGATAGACGCGCCCGTTCTGCCGGGCTTCTCCTTGCACCTTGCGGACCCGGTCGAGGCGCATTTCCGCGTAGGCGGCAAACGCCTGCTGCACGGCTCCTGCGCCGGGCGTCAGCAAGGAGGTAAGCGTCGCGGCGTCCTCGATGGCAAGCGCCGCTCCTTGCGCCAAGAAGGGCAGGACGGGATGCGCGGCATCGCCGAGAAGGGCGATGCGGCCTTTGGCGAGGGTCTCCGCCGGGTGGTCGAAGAGCGACCAGCGCAGCCATTGCCGGGGCTGGGCGAGAAGGTGGCGCAGGGCAGGGGCGGCGGAGGCGTAATGAGCCTGCAGGACCGCACCATCTCCCGGCGCGGCCCAGCCTTCCACGGGCTCGGCGCTCTTCTCGATGGCGACCACATTGACCAAGCGTCCGCCGGCGATGGGGTAATGCACCACATGGCCGCGCGGCCCGAGCCACAGGCCGGTCTCGTCCCCAGCAAGAGAGGCGGGGGCGGCGCTCCGGTCGAGAGTGGCGCGCCAGGCGACATAGCCGCGAAAGGCTGGCGGCGCGGCATTCCCGACAGCAGGCCGAACCTTCGACCAGACCCCGTCCGCGCCGATGATGGCATCAACGGTCAGGGTCTCGCGCGCACCGCTCGCGGTCGCCATGGTGAGGCTCGCCTGGTCCGGCCCGTCACAAACCTCCTCGACAATGCGGCCCATGAGGAGCCGGATCGAAGGCTGCGAGCGCACCGCGTCGAGCAAAATGGTCTGGAGGTCCGCCCGGTGCACGACCCAATAGGGCGCGCCGAAGCGGCGGCGCATGGAGGGGCCTAGGGCCACCTGCCCGATTTCCTTGCCGGAGCGGATGCTGCGGATCACGACGCGCGCGGGTTCCGTAGCGACGCGGCGAAGCGCCGCGCCGAGGCCCAGCTGGGTCAGGATATGGCTGGCATTGGGGGAGAGCTGAAGGCCGGCGCCGACCTCGCTGAAGCCGGTCCGGCGTTCGATCAGGGTGACCGCGTGGCCTTGCCGGGCAAGCGCCAGGGCCGCCGTCAGGCCGCCGATACCGGCGCCGACGACGGCGATCGCAAGCCCCGTCATGTCAGACGGCCGGTGAGTCGGTCTCGTAATCCGGCTGCCAGACGCATTCGGCCGGGCGGGCCTGGTCGGCCTTCAGGGACGGGTCGTACTTGAACAGGGTCGAGCAATACGAGCAGACGATCTCGTCGTCGGAGCCCATATCCAGGAAGATATGCGGGTGATCGAAGGGCGGCTTGGCCCCGATGCACATGAACTCTTTCGAGCCCACATGAATGACGGAAACGCCCGGCTCGTTGTGGAAATGGGGGGTGCCTTTGTCAGCCATCGTCGATGCTCGCAACTCAATAAATTTGCGCGCACCATAATGGCCTGAGGGCCATGCGCCTAGAGCATTTTCGCAATTCCGCCGACGCCCATTTTCTTGCTCAAGGAGCAACGAAAATGCTTTAGGGTGCGGCCAACTCGATCTGTCAGTCCTTGCAATAGACCTGAAAAATCCCATGCGTTTCTTCAATTCCAATGGCGTCAGCATCGCCTATGTCGATGTCGCGCCCGAGGAGGGTCATGGCGACCCGATCCTGCTCATCCACGGCTTTGCGTCCAACTACGCCGTGAATTGGCTCAACACGCTCTGGATCAAGACCCTGACGAAAGCCGGATACCGGGTCGTCGCGCTCGACAATCGGGGGCATGGGCAGAGCGAGAAACTCTATCGGCCCGAGGATTATGATTCCTATCGCATGGCTGAGGATGCCCGGAATCTTCTCGATCATCTCGACATCGAGCGGGCGGACGTGATGGGCTATTCCATGGGCGCGCGGATCACGGCGCATCTTGCTCTCGTCGCGCCCGATCGGATGCGCTCGGCGATCCTGGGCGGCCTCGGCATCCACCTCGTCGCGGGCGTCGGCCTGCCGCTCGGCATCGCCGATGCGATGGAGGTGAAATCCCTCGACGATCTGACCGACCCGATGCAGCGCATGTTCCGCGCTTTTGCCGAGCAGACGAAGAGCGATCTCAAGGCGCTCGCGGCGTGCATTCGCGGCTCGCGTCAGTCGTTAACCGAAAACGAAGTGGCCTCCATTAGAGTGCCGACCTTGGTGGCTGTGGGAACCAACGATCCGGTGGCCGGATCGCCCCATGATCTCGTCAAGCTGATGCCGTGCGCCGAGGCGCTCGACATTCCGGGCCGCGACCACAATCTCGCGGTCGGCGACCGGGTCCATAAGCAGGGCGTGCTGGACTTCCTGACTCGCAGACCCTGAAACCTGAATTGGTCAAATCGCTTAGGCCGAGATGCTCTTGTTGTAGTTCAGGGTGAGGCGAGCAGCCCCTCATCCTCACACTTTGATTCCGAGCATTCAGGTTTTGATTCAAGTCGGCAGAGCCAACCTGTTGATTTCACATTCGATCCTTCCAGTTCCGTAAGGGAAGGAGATCGAGATGACCCGACTCGACAGCGCCATCCGGCGATTGACGGCCCAGCGTGACTCGTTGGACTGGGCGACACAGCTGACGGCCCCGGAGGGCGTCGTACTCGAACTGGGACTCGGCAACGGCCGTACCTACGACCATTTGCGGACGCGGTTGCCGCGGCGTGAGATCTACGTGTTCGAGCGTTCGCCCGCCGCTCATCCTGATTGCATGCCTCCAGACCCGTATCTGATCGTCGGCGACATCTTCGAAACCCTGCCGGTTTTCATCGAGCGTTTCGGGCCCGGCGCGGCGGCGCTGATCCATACCGATATCGGCACCGGCGACGAGGAGGCCAATCGCAAGCTCGCTTTGCGCCTTGCACCGTTGCTTGAGGCATTGCTCCAGCCAGGAGGTATTCTCCTGGCCGACCGCGCGTTCGCAATGCCGTCCTGCGCCGACATCTCCTCCGAGACGGGCATCGCGGAGGGGCGCTACTTCGCTTATCGCCGCACGGGAGAGAGCCCGGTATCGCGTTCTCGGCTCGAGGCTATCGGCCGGTAAAGACGGGCTGGCGTTTCTCAAGAAAGGCCTTGCGCCCTTCCACCGCATCCGCGCTGTCGAAACACAGATCGGCGAGAGCGACCGGATCGAGGTTTGGCTTCGCGATGCCGACAGCCGCGTCGATGGCCGCTTTGGCGGCCCGGATCGTCAAAGGCGCGTTCCTTGCGATGTCCTGGGCGAGGGAAACGGTCGTTGCTTCCAGCTCTTCATCCGGCACCAGGCGCTGCACGACCCCGAGACGTTGCGCCTCCACCGCGCCGATCCGTCGCGCCGTATAAAACAGGTCCTTGGCGGCGGGAGCGCCGAGGGCGGCCGTGATCATCTTCATCGCCCCGGGCGGATAGCCGACCCCGAGCCGCGCTGCTGGAATGCCGAACACCGCGTTCTCGGACACGACGCGAAGGTCGCACGCGATCGCGAGACCGAAGCCGCCGCCGAGGCAGAAGCCCCGGATCATGGCGATGACGGGTTTGGGGCAATGCGCCACGGCCCAAAAGGCGGCTTCATTTTCCGCTTCATAACGCCGCCCACCCGCCGCATCGGCGCGGAAGGTTTCGAATTCCGCGATATCCGCGCCTGAGGCGAAGGCGCTCTCGCCCGCGCCGCGCAGGATGATCGCTCCGACGTCCGGCGCCCTTTCGAGCGCGGCCATGATGGGCGGCAGGGCCCTCCACATTTCCAGATCGAACGCGTTGCGCTTGGCCGGATTGTCGACGGCGATGGCTGCCACCGCATCCTGGACGGACACGCGAAGTTTGGGCGTGGGCGATATATAAAGGGAACTCATGGCTGATCGGATCTAGAGTAACAGGTGGCGACTTCTTATTTATGCTAGTCCGTTCGGCGCGGGACCGGCAGGGAGACCATTATGACACAGCTCAATCAAAAGCCGGGAGCGTCAGGTTCCATCGCCGGAACCGTCGATCCTGTTTGGGATCGGCTGCGCTTTGAGGCCGAGACCATCGTTCGGGAGGAACCAGCCCTCGCAGGGTTCGTGCTCGGCGCGGTTCTCCAGCAGCCGAATCTCGAGGCGGCCGTGATCCATCGCGTCGCCCTGCGTTTGGCGCATCAGACGCTGGCCGCCGACATCATCGAGCAGACCTTTCATGAGGCCGTGGAGCAGGACCGCACCATCGGGACGGCCTTCCGCGCCGACCTCAGCGCCGTTCTCGACCGCGACCCCGCCTCGAACCGCATGATCGAGCCGCTGCTTTATTTCAAGGGCTTCCACGCCATCCAGACCCATCGCCTGGCCCATTGGCTCTGGCATCAAAAGCGGCAGGATTTCGCGCTCTACCTGCAGAGCCGCTCGTCCGAAGTCTTCCAGACGGATATTCACCCGGCGGCGCAGATCGGGCGCGGCATATTTCTTGACCATGCCACAGGTCTTGTCGTCGGCTCGACCGCGGTTATCGAAGACAATGTCTCGATTCTGCAAAACGTCACCCTGGGTGGAACGGGCAAGGAGAAGGGCGACCGGCATCCGAAAATCCGGCACGGCGTCCTGATCGGCGCCGGGGCGAAGATCCTTGGCAATATCGAGATCGGGCACTGCGCCCGGATTGCCGCCGGCTCGGTCGTGTTGAAGCCCGTGCCGCATAACGCGACCGTCGCGGGTGTTCCCGCCAAGGTCATCGGCAGCGCCGGATGCGACGAGCCTTCCCGCGCCATGGATCACTTCCTGTCGGAAGGGATCTGAGCGGAGAACGGCCGAAGGCCGCTTGCTCACGGTTGCCTGGCGTGGCAAGTGCTGGATCCGTGACATCTAAGAAAGGGTTCGTAGTGGATAAATCGGAGATGGCGAAAGTCGAGCGTTACCTGCGCCAGACCTTTGCAAACGCCTCGATCCGGGTGGTCGGTCGGCCCAAAAAGACCGACTCGGCTGAAGTCTATATCGGTGAGGAGTTCTTGGGCGTCCTGTTCGTTGACGACGAGGACGGCGACCGCTCCTTCAACTTCACCATGGCGATCCTCGACACGGATCTCGAGGACTGATCGGGACCTCGCAGCAGAATTCGCCGGCGGATCCTGCTGCGCGCCCATAAAGGTGGCCGAAGCGATGCCGATCTACAGTCTCGACGCGAACTCCCCGATCCTTCCTGAGCCGGATCGGTTCTGGATTGCCCCGGACGCCCACGTGATCGGTCGCGTTCGCCTCGGTCTCGACGTCGGGATCTGGTTCGGTGCGGTTCTGCGAGGCGATAACGAACTCATCGATATTGGCGCGGGCACCAACATTCAGGAGGGGGCTACGCTCCATACCGATGAGGGTGCCCCTTTAAGCATCGGGGCCGGCTGCACCATCGGGCACAGGGCCATCCTTCACGGATGCACGATCGGCGAGAACTCATTGATCGGCATGGGAGCAACCGTGCTCAACCATGCCCGCATCGGCGCTAATTGTGTCGTCGGCGCGAATGCGCTGGTGACCGAGGGCAAGGAATTTCCGGACAACTCGCTGATCGTCGGCGCGCCTGCGCGGGCGATCAGGGTGCTGGATGAAGCCGCTATCGAGCGGCTTCGGTGGTCGGCGCGGCACTATGTCGAGAACTGGCAGCGCTTCGCGAAAGGATTGAAGCGGATCGATTGACCCGCTTCATGTTCCTGATAGTCCGACCTTAGCGGTTCGCAGTGCTGGTCGGGGAGGTCACGCCGCCGAGCGAAACCCAGGCAGCCGCCTGCTGGCTTTCCTGCTTCACATAGACGTAGCCGGTCCGGTCCCAAGGCAACACGGCGTTGCGCTTGTTATCGAGGACATAGTCACCCTTGTTGGTTTTCAGCACCAGAACAGCGTGACCTTCGCCCAACTCGTCGATCACGACCGTCATGCGCATCGCGCGGCGGGGCAGGCCGTGCTGAGCCAAGGTGCGGCGCTTGAGAAGCTGGTAATCCTCGCAATCGCCCTTGCCGTCATCGGGGAAGCTCCACTTATCGACGACGCCCCAATGTTCCATGTCCGTGACGGGCTTGATCTTGGTGTTCACGCTCTGGTTGACCGACGTAATCGTCTTCCAGATCTGCGGCGTTAATTCGATGGTCGCCGGTTCCGCCGTGTTCACGGCGCATTCCGACGGATATTGACGGCAGAATTCGACCCAGCCCTGGATGGGTTTCGCCGAACCCATGCTCGCGATCGAATGGCCCGCTGGGGGAAGGGAGGCCAGGGTTTGCGCCTGAGAGGGCGAGCCCAGGAACACCAGAGAAAGGCCGAGAAAAGCGGTTTTAACAATTTTAGCGGCGAAGCCGGTCTTTGCGTTCGCGCCAGAAAAATCGACGTTTTTGAGAAGAGCCATGCCCCACACCAGTTGGTTAATGTTCTTTTAACCAAACTGACATGGTTGAATTTTCGGCTCAAGCCAAAAGTAAAGGATGAGTTAACGCGTCGCGGGTGGGATAAGTTCCATTAAGGTTAATGAAATTATTCACCCTGAATATGCGCCTACTGAACCTTCCATTTAGTCATGCAGATGCTGGTTATCCGAGGGAGGCCTTAAGACGTGTTCGACTCGACCTGCGAGTGAAAACAACGCTAGGTCAATCTCGAGATTCCGAAACGCGGTCGTTTGCCGCCAGGCGCAACCGGCTCCTCAAGAAGTGCTTTCATGTCGCTCAACGCACCCAGGGCCACCCGCGAGCCCATCTTCAACCTCCCGGCTGCGGTCGCCTTCAGTGTCCTGGTTCTCGTCGCCATTCACGCGCTCCGGATGCTTCTGTCGGATGAAACGGACTTCAAATTGCTCATCGACTGGGCGGTCATCCCCGCTCGTTGGTCGGTGGAATATGGCGGCATTCCGGTCAGTGAGGTGATGAGCGCCCTGCAACAAGGCGCGGAGGATGAGACGCTGTCACCTCTCTCGGCCCTGGCGCAATACGTGCTGGGGGAGGGCGAGGGGCGGCCCTGGACGGCGCTGTCCTACGCATTCCTGCATGGCTCCTGGGCCCACGTGCTCATCAACTCGATCTGGCTCGCGGCCTTTGGCACTCCCGTCGTGCGGCGATGCGGGACGGCCCGTTTCTTCCTTCTCTGCGCGGCCTCGGCCATTGGCGGCGCGATCTTCTATGCCTTCATGAATTCCTTGCAGGTTCTGCCGATGATCGGCGCGTCCGCCGCGGTGTCCGGCCTGATGGCGGCAGCGGCCTGGTTTATCTTCGCACCGGTGGATTGGTTGCCGGAGGGGCGTCCGACCCAAGCTCATGAGCGCCCACGTGAGAGGCTGTCCGAGATCGTGCGCAACCGGCAGGTCGTCATCTTCCTCGGCGTCTGGTTTGCCGCAAACTATGTATTCGCGTTCGTCCAGCCTTTGGGTGTCACGGATGCCAGCATCGCGTGGGAGGCGCATGTTGGTGGTTTTATCGTCGGTTTGGTGCTTTTCCCGTTGATCGATCCGCTTCCAGCGCGGCGCGACGGTCTCTCGTCTTGAAACGAAAGCGCTTTCGCACAATCATCGTTGAATTGACGGAGGGACATATTCCCCTCGCGGTGGGACGTGGAACCCGTCTTCAGCCTTGCGGAAGCGAAGAGTGACAATTCTTCGCCGCCGCTCAACGGAGGCGATTATGGACGTCAATACCATCTTGTCGATCAAGGGCCGCAGCGTCGCCACGATCGAGCCGGATCGGACGCTAGGCGAGGCCGCGAAACTGCTCTCGGAGAAGAGAATCGGCGCGCTCCTGGTCAGCAGCGGCAAGGAGCCCGTGACCGGGATTATTTCCGAGCGGGATATAGTTCGGGCGATTTCGGCCCATGGTCCCGGATCCCTGGAACAGCCGCTCGCCCGGTTCATGACGGAGAAGGTCGTCACCTGCAACGGTCGAACCGCGATTGTCGACATCATGGCAGTGATGACCGAGGGCAAATTCCGTCACATCCCGGTGATCGAAAACGGAGCCGTGGCCGGCATCATCTCCATCGGCGATGTGGTGAAGCACCGTCTGGCGGAAATCGAGGCCGAGACACAGGCCATCAAGGACTACATCGCCACCGCGTGATCACGCCATCTGGCTGTCGCGGATCATCTCCATGAGGTCGGGCAGGGCGCGCTCGGTGGCCTGCCGTCCGAGCGCGATACACTCCTCCGCGCGATGAAACTCGAATAGGCCCATCTTGGCGAGCTTTGGCGAAATCATGAGATCGGGCGGGTCTCCCGCCAGCCGGGAGCGAGCGATACGGTCCTGCGTGATGTTGAACGCATCGACCATCACGGTTGCGATGCCGGGAGCATTGGGCTTGCGCGGTTTCTCGCCCCACGATGACGGCAGAAAGCCCCAGCGCTTCGGGGTCTCGATGGCCTCCTCGATTTCGAGCTCGTCATTGCCGTCCGCCTCATAGGATTGAATGACGGTGCCGCGAATGCGGACTTCGCCGTTGAGGTTGACGCAGATGACGATGTCCGCCCCCAGTGCGCGGGCCGCCGTGATCGGGATGGGGTTCACCAAAGCGCCATCCATCAACCAGCGTCCCCCGACGAGCACCGGGTTGAAGACGCCGGGGAGGGCATAAGAAGCGCGCATGGCCTGAACCAGCGGGCCGCGGGTCAGCCAGAGCTCATGGCCGCTCGAGAGTTCCGTGGCGATGGTGCAGAATTTGATCGGCAGAGCCTCGACGCGCAGATCCGTAAGGTCCTGGTCGAGCAGGCGTTGGAGGCGGCCGCCCGCGATCAGGCCCGCGCCGGTGATGTGAAAGTCGAGGAGGCCCATTACGCGGCGTTTGGTGAGCGAGAGGGCGAAGGATTCCAAAGCGTCGAGCTTGCCTGCGGCATAGCAGCCGCCCACCACGGCTCCAATGGAGCAGCCGGCAATCACATCGGGCACGATGCCGGCTTCCTCGAGTACGCGCATGACACCGATATGGGACCAGCCTCGCGCCGCTCCACCGCCGAGGGCCAAACCGATTTTCACCTTGGCGCGGGGTTCCCGCTCGACGGGCGCATTCATTTCCGTCGGTCCTCCGTCACCCCCTGATCCGGCGTTTCGCCGGGCGATGCCGTCCCAAAACATGACTGAACTCCGAGGCTTTCGACCTTCATGCCACAATCACATGAAAGGCGAATGAATAACGCCTCAGCCTTCTCGAAGGCCTCGTGCGCTAGACGACCTTGGCAGGGCGTAGCGCCCGTTGGGACATGACGATGATTGTCAAGGCGCAGGCAATAAGCAAGCCCAGGGTGGGCCGCAGGCCAATCAGGTCGCCACTGAAGCCGATGAGGGGCGGCCCCATGAGGAGCCCCCCATAGCCGAGGGTCGCCACCATCGCGACGCCCATGCTGGGCGGGACACCTTCGGCCTGACTGGCGGCGCTGAACAGCACCGGGACCGTGTTTGCAAGGCCCAGGCCGACCAGCGCGAAGCCGATCGTGGCGGTCATGGGCTGCGGCATCATCATCGCCAGCGCGAGGCCAAACGCCGCGAGCAAGCCACCTAATCTGACCGTGCGGCTTCTGCCGAGACGGCGGACGACGAAATCGCCCATGAACCGGCAGACCGTCATCGTCAGGGAGAAGGCGGCAAAGCCTGCCACGGCGGTTTCGAGGGACGCGCCCGCGACCGTCTTGAGATAGATCGCCGTCCAATCCACCATCGCGCCTTCCACCATGAAACAGAGAAGGGTCAGAACGGCGAGGCCGATGATCGTCTCCCGCGGCCACGCGAAGCCATGTCCCTCCGTCGAGCCTTTCGCGTCATCGAGGGTCCAGAACGAGGCGACGAGAAACACGACGCCCATGCCGACGCAGGAGAGAAGCAGCGTCGAGGGGATATCGAACCCTCCCGCGATGAGAAGCCCCGATACGGTCGCTCCCGCAAGTCCACCGAGGCTGAAGAAGGCGTGGAAGGAGGACATGATCGCCTTGTTCCAGGCGCTCTCGACGACGGTCGCGTTGGTGTTCATGGACACATCCATGGCTCCGTTGCTCGCACCGGCAACCAGGGAGGCCGCGACAAGATAGGGCAGGTTCGGGGCAAGCCCCGGCAGCAGAAGCGTCGCAGCGAACGCGAAGGCCGCGATGAGGGTGGCGGTCCGGCTGCCGATGCGGGCCGCGAACCAGCCCACGACCGGCATCAGGACGACGGCGCCCAAGGCAAACGCGAGCAGCGCGAGGCTCAGCTCGCCATCGGAAAGGTCAAGCGCAGTCTTGAAGCGCGGAAGCTGGGCCGCCCAGGTTCCGATGCCGAAGCCGTTGCCGAAGAAAATGGCGCTCGTGGCCATCCGGGCGTAGTAAAGATTAGACTGTATCATTCCATCGCTCATAGACGGGAAAGTGATTCCTTTCACCCCCGAAGATCGCGATGGGAGTCTGTCATTTGGGATGAGGGTTCGAGCGCCTCTCAAGCTAGGGCGAGGCGCGCCTTGCCGTTCGCAGTTTCGATAGTCCTGTAGAAGCAGGAGCGACGGCCCGTATGGCAGCAGCCGCCATCTCCTGCCACCTGGACCTTGATCCAGAGGGCGTCCTGATCGCAGTCGATCCGCATTTCGACGATTGTTTGCACCTGCCCGCTCGTCGCGCCTTTGTGCCAAAGCTCGCCGCGCGAGCGCGACCAATACCAGGCTTCACCCGTCTCGATGGTTTTTGCCAACGCTTCGGCGTTCATGTGGGCGAGCATCAGCAGCTCGCCCGTCGCGGAATCCGTCGTGACGACGGTGATGAGGCCGTCTGATCCGAACCGGGGAGTAAGAACCATTCCCTCCTCCAGATCGGCCTTTGCGCCGGGAGTGGGAAAGGGGTGGGACGCGCACATGGATGAGCCTCGAGAAAACGGGAGGAAGGGTGGGGTGTCGGAACTTACACCTTGCCGTGTCGAACCAGCGTGAGAAAGCGCGCCTGTTCGGTCGGGTCATTCTTGAAGACGCCCGTGAACTGGCTCGTCAGTGTCACCGCTCCGGCCTTCTGTACGCCGCGCATGGACATGCACATATGCTCGGCCTCGATCATCACCGCGACGCCGCGCGGTTCGAGCGCCTGTTCCAGAGCGGTGGCGATCTGGGCCGTCATGGTTTCCTGCGTCTGGAGCCGCCGCGCATAGACCTCGACGAGGCGGGCGAGCTTCGACAAGCCGACGACACCCTTCACCGGGTAATAGCCGATATGCGCCATGCCGTGGAACGGCACCATGTGGTGCTCGCAATGGGAATAGAAGGGGATGTCGCGCACAAGAACGATGTCGTCGTAGCCCTCGACCTCCTTGAAGACTTTGTTCAGGACCTCGTGCGGATCGTCCTTGTAGCCGGAATACAATTCCTTGAACGCCTTCGCGACGCGCTTGGGCGTCTCGTGCAGGCCTTCGCGCTCGGGATCATCCCCCGCCCAGCGGATCAGGGTGCGAACGGCGGCCTCGGCCTCTTCGCGGGTCGGACGGTCGACGGGCTTGTCGGCGGCTGGAGTCAGGCGCTTGGACAAGGACTTAACCACATCATCCATGTGGAGCCTTTCTTTGACGATAACCGAAAAACCTCTCGGCCTCCGGCACTTTCCCTTACACTCCGCAAAGACGCAGCCGCTCGCGGAGTTTGAACATTATGCTTATATCGGGTGTGTGTCGTTGTCTTTCACCTTGTTGGTCTGATGCTGAACGAGATCTATAATCGCCGCATCCTCGAACTCGCCGCCGATATTCCCCATCTGGGGAGGCTGGCCGAGGCCGACGCGTCGGCGACCGCCCGTTCCAAGCTTTGCGGATCGGTGGTGACGGTCGATCTCAAGCTCGACGGTGACGTGGTCACGGCGTTCGCTCACGACGTGAAAGCCTGCGCGCTCGGTCAGGCGTCCTCCTCGATCATGGGGCGCAACGTGATCGGCTCGACGGCGGAAGAACTCCGCTCTGTCCGGGAGGTCGCCCGGGCGATGTTGAAGGAGAGCGGCGCGCCGCCGTCCGGGAAATGGGCTGATCTTCAGGTGCTCGAGCCGGTGCGGGACTTCAAAGCCCGTCACGCCTCGATCCTGCTCACCTTTGACGCGGTCGTCGATGCTCTCGACCAGATCGAGGCGCGGAGGGCCGCCCTCTAGGCAGGCACTGGCAGCCCGCGCCGCGCAATTCGCTCTTGATCGTCATGGGAGCCGTAGCGTCGATCCAGGGTCCGGGCCGTGCTTGCCCAGTCGGCCATGGTCTGAACCGTTTCCATCTGCTTGGCGACAAATGGATCGGAGCGCCATGCCCGTACCCGTGGCCAAAGAACGTCCAGAGGCTCATGGAGAACGTTTCCGACCTTCGCTTCGTAGATCGGAAAGGCGCGGAGCGCTCCATCGGGCTCGATATGGAGGATGTCCAGATCGGCTGCGCTCACTCCGGGTTGGGGCAGGAAGTATCTGACATCGGTCACGGAAATGTTGAGGGCGTTTCCTTCGCGGCCTGCGAGGCGCCGACCGACATCAATCAGATCGATCAATTCCTGAATGGACAGAAGCTCGCTTGCCTCGAATTCCGGCTCGGCAGCCAGGCCCGATGGGATGACCGCGCCGAAGCGAATGAAATCGAGTCTCGGGAACCGTTTGATTGTCGCCTCGACAAACCGCTCCAGGTCCGCTTCCTTCGCGCCCGAACGGGTCAGGGTGTAATCGATCCCGAGCGTGAAGCAGTTCTGTCCGGCTGCCCGGCGCTCGTCTTTCACCCGGTGCAGGACATCCAGCGCTTTCATTCCGCGCTCGAATGCGCCGGCGCGCGCGCGGATGGCGTCATGGATAGCAGCATTGGCGCCATCGATGCTCACCGCCACGCTTGAGACCGCGTCGGCGAGCGCGGTGGCAGTCTTCTCCGGCATCGACCAGCCGCTCGTGAACACCGTGACGGCAACGCCTGCGTCATGCAGACGCTTCATGGCCTCAACGGCCCAACGGACCGACAATGGTTCGCCACCGCTGATCGACACTTTTTCCGGTTGCGCGGCAAGGATCACGTCGATGACGCGCATAGCGGCATCCCGATCCAGCGTGCGCGCGGGCCGCCGCCCCGATTCCGTATAGCAATGGACACACCTCAGCGGGCAGGCGTAGGTAATATCCCAGATGAACTTCCCGATTTCCACGGTCATCGGTCGTCGCCCTTACTGCCGCATATGCTTGAAATAAGAATGGTATAATATTTCATTCAGTCTCAAGCACGCCACTAAACGCTGGTTGAATGTGGTAAGGTTTTGGGCGGCAGCTTTCGCTGCATTGACAGGATGAACATTAGCGCCTGGACACGTTCACCGCCGCCCGTGACGTGCTGCCAGATCGAGGATTGGACGTGAGAAACAGACCCCAGGGGATAACGACGAGGCATCTTCCCCGCCGGATCGCTCACATGGCGATCCGCTCCTATCAGCTCACGCTTTCGGGTCTCATCGGCCGCCAATGCCGCCACTTGCCGTCGTGTTCCGAATATACGGATGAGGCGATCCAGAAACACGGCTTTTGGGCCGGGGGCTGGATGGGCGCGGCGCGGATCTGCCGTTGCGGGCCGTTCGGCACGTCGGGGCTCGATCTCGTGTCTGAAACATTGCCCGATGGGTCCGCCTGGTATAAGCCCTGGGCTTATGGTCGCTGGCGGAGCGTCAATGCTCCCGCGATCACCTGCGAAGCGGTCGAACCTGACGGCGGCTGATTTCGCTCCT
Source organism: Microvirga alba (assembly GCF_015694465.1). GTDB lineage: Bacteria > Pseudomonadota > Alphaproteobacteria > Rhizobiales > Beijerinckiaceae > Microvirga > Microvirga alba. The sequence goes on along the minus strand of NZ_JADQDO010000003.1, from coordinate 18,598 downwards.
TTCATCCCAAAGACCGTCGGCCCCCGCTTACCTGCTCCGTTGGCAGGAGTGAGCCAGGAGAAAGCTCATATGATTACCCTGACATTCCCTGATGGCGCAGCGCGCCAATACGCCTCCGGCATCACCGGCCGCGAGATCGTGGAAGGCATCGCCAAGTCGCTAGCCAAGCGCACCGTCGCCATGGCGCTCGACGGCACGGTTACCGATCTTGCCGATCCGATCACGCAGAGCGCGAAGATCGAGTTTTTGAACCGCGAAGACCCGCGCTCGCTGGAATTGATCCGGCACGATTGCGCGCACGTTCTCGCGGAGGCCGTGCAGGCGCTTTATCCGGGAACACAGGTGACCATCGGCCCGGTCATCGAGAACGGTTTCTATTACGACTTTGCGCGCAACGAGCCCTTCACGCCGGATGATTTCGCCGCCATCGAAGCGAAGATGCGCGAGATCATCGCGAAGGATAAGCCTTTCACGAAGGATGTCTGGAGCCGCGAGAAGGCGAAAGAGGTCTTTGCTGAGAAGGGCGAGACCTACAAGCTCCAGCTCATCGACGCGATCCCGGAAGGCCAGGATCTCAAGATTTACGCGCAAGGCGACTGGTTCGACCTGTGCCGTGGCCCGCACATGACCTCCACGGGCAAGATCGGCACCGCCTTCAAGCTCATGAAGGTGGCGGGCGCTTATTGGCGCGGCGATTCCAACAACCCGATGCTGACCCGCATCTACGGCACCGCCTGGGCCTCCCAGGAGGAGCTCGATGCTTACCTCAAGCAGCTCGAGGAGGCCGAAAAGCGCGATCACCGTCGCCTGGGCCGCGAGATGGACCTGTTCCACTTCCAGGAGGAGGGGCCGGGCGTCGTCTTCTGGCATGCGAAGGGCTGGACCCTGTTCCAGGAGCTGACCTCCTACATGCGCCGCCGTCTCAAGGGCGATTATCAGGAGGTCAACGCGCCGCAGATCCTCGACAAGGCGCTTTGGGAAACCTCCGGCCATTGGGGCTGGTATCGCGAGAACATGTTCGTCACGAAGACCGAGGACGAGCGCGTTTTCGCCATCAAGCCGATGAACTGCCCCGGCCATGTGCAGATCTTCAAGCACGGCCTGAAATCCTATCGCGATCTCCCGCTGCGGCTTGCCGAGTTCGGCGCGGTGTCGCGCTATGAGCCGTCAGGCGCGCTGCATGGCCTCATGCGCGTTCGCGCCTTCACGCAGGACGACGCGCACGTGTTCTGCACGGAGGAGCAGCTTGCCGAAGAGTGCCTGAAGATCAACGAACTGATCCTCTCGACCTACGGCGATTTCGGCTTCGAGAACATCGTGGTCAAGCTCTCCACCCGGCCCGAGAAGCGCGTCGGCACGGACGAGATGTGGGATCATGCGGAAGACGTGATGACCCGCGTTCTGAAGCAGATCGAGGAGCAGTCCGGCGGGCGCATCAAGACCGGAATCAATCCGGGCGAGGGCGCGTTCTACGGGCCGAAATTCGAGTACGTGCTGCGCGACGCCATCGGCCGCGATTGGCAATGCGGCACGACGCAGGTCGACTTCAACCTGCCGGAGCGGTTCGGCGCGTTCTATGTGGATCATGACGGGCAAAAGAAGACGCCGTGCATGGTTCACCGCGCCATCTGCGGCTCCATGGAGCGCTTCACCGGCATCCTGATCGAGCATTTCGCCGGTCACTTCCCGCTCTGGCTCGCGCCGGTGCAGGTGGTCGTCGCGACGATTACATCGGACGGCGACGCCTATGCCATGGAAGTGGTGAAGGCGGCTCAAGCTGCGGGTTTGCGCGTCGAGGCGGATCTTCGCAACGAGAAGATTACCTACAAGGTCCGCGAGCATTCGCTGGCCAAGGTTCCGGTGCTTCTCGTGGTGGGTAAGAAGGAGGCGGCCGAACGCGGTGTTTCGATCCGTCGTCTCGGCAGCCCCGACCAGACCAATCTGAGTCTCGAAGAGGCTTTGAAGGTGCTTGCCGCCGAGGCCGTCACCCCGGATTTGAAGCGCGCCGCTGCGGCCGTCTCCGAGCCGGAGGGACACGCGACCCTCGACGGGCACCACGTCGTCGAGCGCACGCTGGTCTAGAACTGGATGGAGAGAGGCTCGACCTCCGCCATTCCGGGGCGAGCGTAGCGAGAGCCCGGAACCTATAGCCACAAGTGGCTCCGGAAAAGGCGCGTCGGGAATGACGCGCCTTTTCCTTTTCCGTCGGCGGCTATGGGTTCCGGGCTCCGCTTCGCTGACCGGGAATGGCGACAGAACTAACCTGCCTGCCGCTGCCGATTGCCCTTCCTCTCGGGAGGCGATTTGACCTTGGTCTCCGACGTGATCTTCTCGGCTTGCCGAACCCGCAGGTTGTTCTGCACATGGGTCACACCGGACACGGTCGCCGACAGGTCTTCAGCCAGGTGCTTTTCCGCCCGGATCCGAACGAAACCGATCAAGGTCACTTCCCGGTTCTGCACGACCACTTCGATCTCCGAGGCGTCGATGCGGGGATCCTCCGTCAGGCGTTCGCTGACATCCTCGCGGATGCGCTCGTCCGACCGTTGGTAGCCGCGCGGGCCTTTGCCCCGATGCGGACCGGGCCTGACTTCTCTGCGCCCGGTGGCGGCCTCGCTCTCGAACAGCGTGTTGCCGGGACCGCTGCCATAGTTCCGGTGATCATGCTTCTCGTGGACCAGGCTCCAGGTTCGCTCGAGGTTCTGGAGACGCCGCTCCTCCGGGCTGCTGTCGTCGCCCGGATGCTCGTAATATCCCGTGGCGCTTGCCGCGCCGAACCGGCGAGGCCGATGGGCGCGTGGATCGGCATACTCGTCACCGGAAGATTGATAACCCTCACCGCGGAAGCCGCCGCGCATGCGAGCAGGCTGCTCACCGGGATACCCCAAGCTGCCGAAGGCAGCCCGCACATCGTCCTCGTCCCGGAAGCGGAACCGTGGCCGGTCGGCCGCGCGTATTTCGCGCTCAGTCGGGGTGTGAGGGCTGCGCGGATAGCCCCAATCGCTTTCCTCCGCCTTTCTGCGTCGCGCCAATGCGCGTCGCTCGGCCGACGTCAACGGTTGGTGCGCGCGGCGTTGCGACCGATCGGGTTCCGAGGGCGTCGAGATGCGCGCGAGCGCCCGGGACGCTTCCCACTCGCTGTGGGTGGCAAGATCGCCGAGCGTGACGATGCCGACCATTTTCTTGTCATGATCGATGACCGGAAGGCGGCGGATCTGATGAGTGCTCATGAGTTCGACGATGTGGGCCGAATCGTCGTCGTCGAAACACCACCAGACATTGTCCGACATGATGTCCCCAACGTGGGTGGTATCGGGCGGGAGGCCGGCTGAGGTGGCACGGATCGTGATGTCGCGGTCGGTAATCATGCCCTTGAGGCGGCGTCCGTCGCAGACCGGCAGGACGCCGACATTCATCTCGTCCATCAACCGTGCCGCTTCGCGGATCGTCCGGTCGGGCCCGATCACGCGCACATCGCGGGTCATGATCTTTGAGATCTTCATGAGTGTGCTCCCTGTCGAGGTCGCGCCCATGAAGGTTGGGTTCGGAGGAGGAGCGACCGGTCGTCAGCACTCGATCAATGCGGCAGGGCGACGAAAGGTTCGGCTTGGAGCGTTAAGGAGTTGCGATGATCTCGATGTCCCGGTCGAGGCCGCTTTCGACCTTGAACTCGCGGGTCTGCACCTTGCCTTCGTGCCGGGCGATCAGGACGTAATCGCCATCGGCGAGGGTGACTGAGGGAAAGGCTCCGATGGCCTCGCGGATCACGTCGCCGCCGGGGGTGAGAACGCTGAAGGCCGTTCCCGCGAAGGCCTCGCCGCCAGCCGCCGCGACCAGCTTGAGCGTGACGGTCGCCGCGCGATGATAGAGGGTTGCTTCCGTCACCCGTCCGGATTCCACCTTGAGATCGGACCGCATGATCGCGTTGGCGTCGCCATAGGTGGACACCACGTGATAGGTCCCTTCCGGCAGGCGGATGATGTCATTCGCCTTGGCATTGGCGATCACCAGACGGCCTTCCGAGTTCTGGCCGATCGGCACATAGACGGAAAAGGACAGGCGATTGGCCGGGATCGGTGTGTCACCGACCGCGCCCTTCAACCGAAGCGCGCCCGCGCTGATGGTGAAGCGTTCTGTCACGTTCCCGGTCTGAATGCTCAGGCGCTTCGACGCGCTCGCGAAGCCGTAGGCTACATGCACGATGTAGTTGCCGGCTGCGAGGGTGAAGTTCGGAGTCGGGCTGCTCGAACGGCCGACGATGAGCGGCTGGATCGTGTCGCCCTTGTCCTCATAGACGCGCCAGACGAGACCGGAGCGGATCGGCTGGTTGTTCTCGGCAAACACCGCGCTGGCATTCAGCGCGACCTGGCCAACGGGGACCGGAGGTGCCGCCTGCGACAGCGATGGCACAGCGGGCATCTGCGCCGAGGCGGCGGACGCCGTGACGATCGCCAGAAAGGCGGTGGCAAGGAAAGGTTTCACGAAATGCGTCATCAATCGGATGTCGGATTCATCACCGGATCGGGGCGGCCGAGGCCGTCTTGATCGGTTCGATCTCGCTCTTCACGAGATCGGAGGCGGCGGCGACGATGTTTTCAATGGAAATGGGGCGGAATTCGAACTCGACGCGGTGCTTGCCTTCAGGAACCTCGACGCCTCGGAACAGAAGATTGGCCCGCAGGATTGGCTGGCGCTGGCCGTCCACGGAGACCTCCCAGCCCGGATAGAAGATGTCGTGCAGCACGAGAACGCCTGCCTCGCTGTTCTCCACATCGATGCTGACCGAGTTGCGTTTATATTTGACGATGCGCGCGACGCTCTTGGCGCTATCGGGCGTGGCGCCCGCCGAAGTCGAGCCATAGCGGGCCTTGAGGAGGGGCATGCTGCTGTCGTCGATCAGGGCCTCTGTCCGGCGGTTGAATTCCGGCAGTTCCTCTTGGTCGAGCGCCGCCTCTGAATCGACCGCGCTGACCTGATGGGCGACGTAGACACGAGGGCTCGAGCTGTTCATGCGGTAGATCCACATCTTACCCGTACCGTAGACGACCTCCGCGCCCGTCAGGCGTGGGAAGTGGCGCGGCAAGCGCTCGATCGGCCGGTCAAGCACCAGGTATTCCAGCCCGAGGAGGTTGGCGAGTTCGCACTTGTAGCCCCGGAAAGTCGCCGGGAATTGGCGCAGGTTGGGATCCTCGGCGTTCTCGCCCGGCCCGATGGCGCGCTCGTAGTCGGCAAGGCGCAGCGGGTTGTAGCCGATGATGTCCTCGATCTCGAGGACCATGGAGGCGTTCTGCCAGGGGCCGTTCAGGCCGAGAATCTCCACACGGGGATATTGGCCCTGCTCATGGCGCTCGGCCAGTTCGCGCTTCAGGATTTGCAGACCCTGAAGCTGTTCTGGCGGAAGCTGGCGGAAGACGGCGTAGCGCTCCGCAGGCTCCGCGTTCAGCGCTGACGCCGCGTGGCGCGAGATCAGCTCACCGCCGGTCAGAGTAATGAGGGCGAGGGCAGCGGCTTCGCGCCAACGGGTGGTGCCGCTGACTTTGATCAGCGCGCCCATGGCGATGGCCGCAACAACCAGACCCAGACTGATTTCGGTCATGGCCGAGGATACGTGACCGCCCTGCACGGCGAACGCCATGGCGCTGGCGATGGCGGCCACGACGAGCCCGAGGGCCAGCATTGGAAGGAAGACCCAAAGCTTTCCGAGAGCGGATTGGTTCCACTTCGGAATCCCTTCGGTCACGTAGCGATGAAAGAGATAACCGACCGAAAATGAGAGGGCGATGTTGATGAGGAAGGTCGCGTCGGCCGGGCGGCGATAGAGGTCCACGCCGGGCATGTGGTCGAAGATCACTTCGAACCCGGGGGTGTAGCGCCCGAGCGCGTAGAACAGCGCGGCAATGCCGACGACAAGGAAGAACCGGAACTCGCGGGCGAAGAGACGTCCGCCGGCGATACCGTGCCAGATCAGGAAGAGGGCGGGAAGCGTGCCGATGAACAGGTAATTCGTGGCGCGGTCGGTCCAGGTTCCTTCAGCCAGGCTGTGCCAGTCCGGCCCCCAGTAATCATAGGTCCAGCGTAAGGAGCCGAACACGTTGCCGAACAGGATCGTCGCGAGACTCTCCGGCGGCAGCGAGCCCATGGCCGCGACGCCGAAGCCGAACGAAGGGCGCGTGGAGGTGGCCAGGAACTGCATGGTCAGAATGACCGGCACGGCGAGAAGCGCGCCGCCAATCGCGCCCATCGCGACGAGCAGGCCAAGGCGGGACGCAAAATATGAGAAAGGTTTCTCCGCAGTGCAGATGCGGTGGGCCGCGAAAGCGATGAGCGTCAAGGCGCAGAGAAACGCCACCTGGTCCCGACCGATGGTCATGATGGCGCCGGTGATGGCGAACAGCACGCCGAACCGGTATGAGCGACGATCGAGCGCCTCTTCGAGAAGCCAGAGCGCGAGCGGGAAAAAGCCGTAGCTGAGGATGATGCCCGTATGCTGGAGGCGCGCCGTCGCCGAGCCGCCGAGCATGAAAATGATGGCGGCAACGACCGCGCCCGCCGGATGCCAACCGCGTCGCCGGAACAGGGGGACGAAAGCAAGCGCGCCGGGAAGAAAATGCGCGAAAACGACCACGTCGAAGACCTGCATCGACGGCGCGGGCACGAGCCAGCCGAAAAACAGCATGGAGGGCGTGAAGAGCAGGGATTGCGGATCAGCCGCCGAAGGGTGTCCGCCGAAATGATAGGGGTTCCAGAGCGGCAGCTCGCCATGGGCCAAGGCCGCGCCGAGATAGCGCAGGGTGGGATAGAACTGGTTCTTGGAATCCCAAGGCACCACCGATCCGGTCAGGGGCCAAATGGCGGCCGCCAACGCCCAGACAGTCAGGATGAGAGCAAGCGCCACGAGGGTCTGGCGCCTCGACCAGAGGTCGCCGGCGGGTCGAGCGTCCGATGCTGGAATGGATCTATGCATTGCTTTAACGCGGCGCTCCGCCAATAGGATCGATCAGCACAAGTGCCCGGGTCAACGAGCCAGGTTGCACCGCCGGAAAGGCTGGCATGCCCCTGCTGCTCGCCAAGGGTCGGAAACCTGCTTGGCGTGTCACCACACTCCCCCTATACATCCGTTGCTGTTTTTTTGTGGCAACGACTGACCTTGGGACGCCCGCGCTCCCTGAAGCGCATCAACACGGCGAGACCAAGGCAAAGCTTCGTGTCCCAGGGGTCGCAGCGTCTTTTGGGTATCCAAGCGCATTCTTTCACAATATTCACGCCGAATGAAGGTCCTATGAACGACAGTCTTTCCCGCCTTCAGCAGCGCCGCTCGGTTCCAGCCCGCTGGCTGGGCGAGCCCGGCCCGAGCCAGTCCGACATCGACACTCTTCTGACGATCGCGGCCCGCGTGCCGGATCACGGCAAGCTCGTCCCCTGGCGCTTCGTCGTCATCGAGGGCGAGGCTCGTCATCGGGTAGGGGAGATCCTGGTCAAGGCCTTCCAGGCGGACCAGCCCGATGCGGATGCCGAGAAGCTCGCGGCCGAGAGGAACCGTTTCGCCCAGGCTCCGTTGGTGGTGGCCGTGGTGTCTCGGGTGGTCCCTCACGTGAAGATTCCTGATTGGGAACAGGTTCTCTCGGCAGGGGCGGTGTGCATGAACCTTCTGAATGCGGCCACTGCTTCGGGCTTTGGAGCCGTTTGGCTGACCGGCTGGGCGGCCTACGACCGGCGCGTTCTCGACGCCTTGGGCCTTGCGCCCGAAGAGAGGATCGCCGGATACATTCACATTGGCACGACAAAGGAAAACCCGACCGACCGGCCACGGCCCGCGCTAGCCGACATCGTCACGCGGTTCTGAACGAAAGCCATGTTCTACGAAACCTCCACCAACGCCCACGGCCTGCCGCACGATCCCTTCAAGGCCCTGGTCACGCCGCGCCCCATCGGCTGGATCACGACCATGAGCGCGAAGGGGGAGGTGAACCTCTCGCCTTATTCGTTCTTCAACGCGATCTCGGACAAGCCGCACATGGTGGCGTTCTCCTCCGCCGGGCGGAAGGATGCTGTTACTTTCGTGGAGGAGACGAAGGAATTTGTCTGCAATCTCGCGACCTTCGATCTGCGCGAGGAAATGAACGCCACGTCCGCCGTGCTCCCGCGCGGCGAGAACGAAATGGTCCACGCCGGCCTTGCCGCCGCGCCGTCCCGGCTCGTGAAACCGCCCCGCGTCGCGGCTGCGCCCGCCGCCCTCGAATGCAAATGGCTCCAGACGGTGCCGCTCGTCCCATTGGACGGCGGAGAGCCGGCCTATTATCTCGTGATCGGCCAAGTGGTTGGCATCTATATCGATGACCGGTTCATCGTCGATGGCCTGGTCGACACTGCCGCCATGCGCCCCATCGCGCGCTCAGGCTACCGCGACTACTTCGTGGCGACGCCAGAGACGAAGTTTTCGCTGAAACGGCCGGGCGGTTAGGCCGCCTCATTCGGTTGCACCCTGGGTGCCCTTGTCCCGGAGCGTCCTGGTCCAGGCTACCTTACTCAAGCGGAAACACATGCCCTGAGCAGGAGTGCCCGACAAATTCAACGTCGCGTCGTAGACGTGCTCCGCGCCGAGCTTGGCCGTGGCCTTTTGAGAGCGGATGTTTGTCGGAGCAATGTGAAACCACACTTCCGGGAAAGTCTGGAAGGCGTGGTCCAGCATGAGGCGTTTGATCTCGAAATTCGTCCCTCCGCCCCAATAGGCGTGGTTGAGGAAGGTAAAGCCGATCGAAATACTGTCGGGCTGATCCGGGGCGACATAGTACCGCGAACATCCGATGATCTTGTCCGATTGCCGATCGATGATGACGACGGTACTTCCGGTTTCGAGCAAGAAATCGAAATATCGCTCGAAGACATCCCTCTTGTAGCGGTTCTTCGCCGGATGGTCGGCCCAAACTTGAGGATGTCCTGCGGCAGCGAACAAGCCATCCAGATCTTCCCGTCTCAAGGGCCTGAGTTCCAGCGAACCTGATAGAAGCTTCGGTTGAGGGTCGAAATCGGCTTTGATCATGGTCGATCCGTGCGTTTCAGGGCATCGCACAACATGAAACGCTAATTCGCTCGTTTCAATTCTCTGCTCCGAACTTTTCAGGCCCTCTTCAACAGCCGCTCCGCCCGCAAAAGATGCGGCCGGTCGAGCATTTCGCCTTCGACGCCGACAACTCCCGCGCCGGGATTGGCCTCGAACGCCGCGATGACGGCGCGGGCGCGTTCGATGGCTTCGGGCGATGGTGTGAAGGCGGCGTTGATCACTGGCACTTGCGCGGGATGAATCGCCATCTTGGCGACGAAGCCGTCGCGCCGCGCGGCGCGACATTCGGCTTCCAGGCCCTCCATGTCGCGGAAATTCGTATAGACGGAATCGATCGCGTCCACCGACGCAGCGGCCGCGCCCAAAAGCGTCAGCGAGCGGGCAAGGCGATAGGGCTCCGTATAGGCGCCGGTATCGTCGCGGTTCGTCTCCGCGCCGATGTCCGCGGAGAGGTCTTCGCCGCCCCAGGTGATGCCCATGAGGCGGTGACTCGCGCCCGCAAAGGTGCCAAGCGCGAAGACGCCGAGCGCGTTTTCCGTGGCGATGGCGAGAATGCGGGTTCCGCCATCGTCGAGACCGAACTCCGCTTCTCGCACCGCAAGCTTCGCGCCGAGATGCGAAACGTCCACGCCGCCCACTGTTTTTGGCAGCACGATGCCTTCGGGTGCCGAGGCCATCACGCCGTCGAGGTCGTCATCGACGAGGCCGGTGGTCAGGCCGTTGACGCGCACATAAAGGCGCGGCCTGTCGCTTTTTACGCGATGTTCGCGGACGAACGCCGCCGTGACGCGCCGGGCTTCCTCCTTCGCGCTGAGCGCGACGGAATCCTCGAGGTCGATGATGAGGGCATCGGCACCCGAGATCAGTGCCTTTTCGAGCTTTTTCGGGCTATCGCCGGGAACGAAGAGGAGGGATCGCATCAGACGCTCCGCTTGCGCATGAAGGCCTGCCTCCGGCACTCGGCGACGAGGGTGCCGTCCTGCTTGTAGGCGCGGTGGATGAAATCGACGATTCCCGCGTCCGGTCGCGATTTCGAATCGCGCTTGCCGGCAATCTCCGTGGTCGCGTTGATGGTGTCGCCCTCGAAGAGCGGGGCCGGGAACTTCACGTCCGTCATGCCGAGGTTGGCAATCGTCGTGCCGACCGTCGTGTCATTGACCGAAATGCCGATCATCAGGCCAAGCGTGAAGAGGGAGTTCATCAGCGGCTTGCCCCATTCCGTCTCGGTGGCGCAGAAATGCGCGTCGATATGGAGCGGTTGCGGGTTCAGCGTCATGTTGGAAAAGAGCATGTTGTCCATCTGGGTCACCGTTCGGGTCAGGCGGTGCTTGATGGTGGTGCCGACGGTGAAATCCTCGAAATAGAGGCCGCCACGGGGATGCCTAGTGCTCTCGTCGGTCATGACACGGTCCTTCTTCCTCGCATTGCTTCATGGAATGTCGCGGCGGTCAGCCGAACTGTTCTCTCAGGATGCGCTCGTCGAGGCTGTGGCCCGGATCGTGCAGCATCACGAGATCGACGCTGCGATCCAGGGAGGCGTCGACCCGCGAGACGTTCCGAAATTCCGTATGATCGGCGACCGCGCTGACGGGGCGGTTCTCCGGCTCCAGAACGTCGATCTGGATTCGCGCGTAATCCGGCAACAATGCGCCGCGCCAGCGGCGAGGGCGGAACGCCGAGATCGGGGTCAGCGCCAACAGGGGGGCGTTGAGAGGCAGGATCGGCCCGTTGACCGAGAGATTGTACGCGGTCGATCCGGCCGGAGTCGCGATGAGAATGCCATCTGCGCTGAGGGCGTCGAGACGGACGCGCGAGTCCACGCTCACCCGCAGCTTGGCGGCCTGATAGGTCTGCCGCAGCATGGAGACTTCATTGATCGCGCGGGCCGTGTGGGCTTCACCCTTCATGTCCCAGGCGACCATGAGAAGGGGATGCACGACGCTGCGTTGCGCCGATTCGAGCCGCTCGAACAGATCGTCTTCCCGGAAGTCGTTCATCAGGAAGCCGACCGTGCCCTTGTTCATGCCGTAGATAGGCTTGGCGGTTCCCATGAAGCGATGAAGGGTCTGTAGCATGAGGCCGTCGCCGCCGAGCGCGACGATGACGTCGGCCTCCTCCGGCCCGACATTCCTGTAACGACTCTGCAGCGCCTGAAGCGCGCCTTGGGCCTCGGACGTCGGACTGGCGACGAAAGCGACATGGTTGAAACGGCGGGCCATGCCCAGATACCCTCATGACATCCGAACCGGATGCGGAGGAAAGGCATAGCATGGAGAGACCACTTCTCGTCTATACGACCTTTCCCGATGTCGACACCGCATTGTCGGTCGGGGAGACGCTGGTCCGCGACCGGCTGATCGCTTGCATCAATGTCCTGCCGGGAATGACGTCGATCTATGCCTGGCAGGGAGAAATCGAACGAGGTCACGAGGCGGTTGCCATCCTCAAGACCCGCAAGGCCCTGCAGACCGAGGTGCACCAAGCCTTGAAGGCGCGCCACCCCTACGACACGCCGGTCATTCTCTTCATTGAGCCGACCGGCGCTGACGGCGATACGATGGCGTGGCTTCTGGCGGAAACGGCGGGCGGCTGAGCGTCCGCCTTCGCCTTAAACCGCCGAGTTCCATTGAACGGGTACGAAACGGAAGCCGTTGCCGTCCTTCGCGATGTGGCCCGTCGCGGGGAAGGGTGCGTGGTAGAACGCCACCTGGGCCCTCTCCGTTGCCGCGATGTCGAGCATCCGCCGGCGGGTGGCGCGAGCCTGATCGGCATCCATGTCGAAGATCGCGGACCAATCGGGGTTGCGCACGAAAAGCGCCGGATGGTTCGTGACATCGGACATGATCATCAGCCTGCCCGCGCCCGATGAGAGCATATAGGAGGTGTGACCCGGTGTGTGGCCGGGCGCGGCGATGCTCGTGAGCCCGGGCAAGATCTCCTTGTCGGCTTCGTAGCGCTTCACGTCCTTGGCGATGGGGCCGAACACGCGGCGCACGCCCTGGAAACCGCCCTTCATGGCGTCTGGCGCCTGGTTCATGCGGACGTCGTCCATCCAGAAATCCCACTCGGTTGCGGGCACCAGGATTTCCGCCTTGGGGAACACCGCCGTTCCATCCTTCAGGCGCAGGCCGTTGATGTGGTCGCCGTGGAAGTGGCTGATGACGATGGTGTCGACCTGTGCCGGGTCGAACCCCGCCGCGCGGAAATTCGACATCCAGAGGCCCGAGGTCGGAGCGCCCGAATCGCCGTTGCCGGTATCGATCAGCGTCAGGCGGCCATTTCGCTGCAGGACCAGGGTCGTAAACGTGATCGCCAGGGCGTCCGCCGGGAGAAACGCCTCCTGCATCGCCTGTTGAACCTGTGCCAATTCCGCATTGCGGACAAAGCCCTCAAGTGGGCGGCGCGCGAAGCCGTCCTGGATCGCGGTGACCTCGATATCGCCGACCTTGTACCGATAGAAGCCAGGGGCTTGCCGCGACTGCGCGTTCTGCGGGGCAGGGGTTGTTTGAGCCAAGGCGGTGACTCCGAGTGGGGCTGCGGCAAGAGCCGTGCTGGCGAGGACGGCGCGACGTGTCATTTCCATGGTCTTGTCTCTCTGCGTGAACGGCCAAAGGCTAGAATTCCCATGGGTGGGCGCAAGAGCTTGGCCTTTCACAAGTCAGCGAGCGAACAGTGGAGCCCTGCCTCCGCCGGCGAGATGATGCAGGGCGATGCCGCTGGTGGTGGCGACGTTCAGGGAATCGAAGCTGCCGCTCATCGGTATGGAGACGGTTCGCGTGCGTGCCAGAAGGTCGGCGGGCAATCCTGGACCCTCGGCTCCCAGGAGGAGAGCCGCCCGAGGCGATCGTTCGAGTTCTGCCAAGGTTTCCTTGCCCGACGGGCTGAGCGCGATGACATCGAATTGAGCCTCTTCCAAGGCCCGTAACATGGTGCTCGCGGAGGCGGTCCGGGTGAAGGGCACGACCAGCGCGCCGCCGACGGAGACGCGGATCGCCTTTCGATAAAGTGGGTCGCAGGTTTCCGGATCGAGCAGGACCGCGTCGGCCCCGAAAGCGGCCGCGTTGCGAAAGATGCCGCCCACATTGTCGTGGTTGGCCAGGCCCACGAGCCCGACCACGAGCGCCCGCTCCGGCAAGCGGGCGAGCAGCTCCGCGACCGGAGGCTGCGGCGCGCGACGGGCGACGGCCAGAATGCCCCGGTGAATCGGGAAGCCGACAATCGAATCCATGACGGTGCGGTTCGCCGTGTAGACTGGGACATCGGCCGGGAGAGACTCGAACAGATCGCTCAAGCTCTCCACGCGGTTCTCCGCGAGCAGCAGCGATTCGATAATGAAGCGCGATTGCCTCGCCAGCACCCGCAAAACCACCTCGCCCTCAGCCACGAATCGGTGCTCGCGCCCGACAAGGTCGCGCTCGCGAACGGCGCGGTAGGCTTCGATCCGTGGGTCGGCGGAGTCTGAAATTGCGATCAACATGAGAGGTTTTTAGAGATGACGGGCAGGTCCCGGCAAGCCGGTTCCGAGCTGTCCGGGAATCTCAAGGGAGAGCATCGACGATGACGCCTTGATTGAGCAGGGAAACATCGGACGGAGCGCGAACCACGAACGTCCCCCGGCAGACCGTCGTCGTCGGGTAGATCGGCAGACGGTGCTCATCGGACCCGACCATATAATTGACCGTGTAAAAAACCTCGCCGCCCGCGAACGTCGTCTCCTTGGACTCGAAATTATATCCGACTTGCGTCGGGCTAAGTTTGATCACTGCTTGAGGCGGGCCATAGGCCGCACTGCGCTCGGAGATGGGCTGGCCGATGAATTCCGTGCAACTGACCGCGACCGGCCCGGACAATATAGGCGCGCACGCCCCAAGGTTCGCCGCCAACCCAACGACCAGAATCCAAGTCTTCACTACAGGCCTCCCCTTAGGGAAGGAGGTTAGCATCGATCGCCTGCAAGGCGAAGGCGCTCCGGCCGTTGGGTGACGCGCGGCCACGATCTGCAGGAGGGATGGAAGCTCGGATTTTGAGAGAAAATGGTGCCGGCGGAGAGGATCGAACTCCCGACCTTCGGTTTACAAAACCGCTGCACTACCGCTGTGCTACGCCGGCGCCGGGGCTTCAGGTAGCAGCGGTTGCCGTCGGAGGCAAGTTCCCCGCCGTGTCGGTGCCTGACAGCCCTCACCAAAATGAAAAAGGCCCCGCCAGGCGGGGCCCTTCTCATCGTTACAAGGACAGCGTTTAATCGCCCTTGTACGTGAAGATGTCGCGATCCTTCGTCTCGGGAACGAACATGAAGCCGACGACGAAGGTCATCAGAGCGATCACGATCGGGTACCAGAGGCCGTAGTAGATGTCGCCGGTCTGGGCGACCATCGCGAAAGCGGTCGCGGGCAGAAGTCCGCCGAACCAGCCGTTGCCGATATGGTAGGGCAGGGACATTCCGGAATAGCGGATGCGCGTCGGGAAGAGTTCCACCAGCGCGGCCGCAATCGGGCCGTAGACCATGGTCACCAAGATCACGAGGAGGAAGAGCAGCCCGACGAGCCCGGCCACCTGTGGGCGGAAGAGATCGAAGGGATGATTCATCTTCACGATCTGCGCATCGCCGGCCTTCGGATAACCGGCGGCCTGCAGGGCGGCTGTGACGGCCTTCTGCGAGTCGGCGGTCTTTGCCGTGTCGAACGGCACGTCCGTCGAGCCGATGCGCACCTTGGTCGGTTGGCCGGCCGCTCCCGCTTCGGTCGTGTACTTCACGGAAGCCTTGGCGAGATAGTCACGCGCCTGGTCGCAGGAGGAGGTGAAGACGCGCGTGCCGACCGGGTTGAAGAGATTGCCGCAATCGGCCGGGTTGGCCACCACGGTGACCTTCACGTTCTCCACCGCTGTTTCGAGGGCAGGATTCGCCAGGGTGGTGATCTGCTTGAAAAGCGGGAAGTAGGTCAGCGCGGCGATGAGGCAGCCCGCGAGAATGATCGGCTTGCGGCCGATCTTGTCCGACAGCCAGCCGAAGAACACGAAGAAACCCGTGCCGAGCAGAAGCGACCAGGCGATCAGCAGATTCGCGGTGTAGCCGTCGACCTTCAGGATCGATTGCAGGAAAAACAGGGCGTAGAACTGGCCCGTGTACCAGACGACACCTTGGCCGGCGACGAGGCCGAAGAGCGCGAGAAGCGCGATCTTGGCGTTCTTCCACTGGCCGAAAGCTTCGGAAAGCGGCGCCTTGGAGCCGGTGCCCTCGTCCTTCATGCGCTGGAAGGCCGGGGATTCCTGCAGCTGCATGCGGATCCAGAGCGACACGCCCAGCAACAGCACGGAGACCAGGAACGGGATACGCCAACCCCAGGCCGCGAACTCGGCTTCACCCAGGATCGTGCGGGTGAACAGGATCACGATGAGCGAGAGGAAGAGACCGAGCGTAGCGGTGGTCTGAATCCAGGAGGTGTAGAACCCGCGACGGCCCTGGGGAGCATGCTCGGCCACGTAAGTCGCAGCGCCACCATATTCACCACCGAGCGCCAGACCCTGCAGAAGGCGCAAGGCGATCAGGATGATGGGCGCAAGGATGCCGATTTGATTCGCGCTCGGCAGGAGGCCGACGATGAAGGTCGACAGGCCCATGATCAGGATGGTGACGAGGAAGGTGTATTTGCGGCCGACGAGGTCACCGATGCGGCCGAAGACGAGAGCGCCGAACGGGCGCACAAGGAACCCCGCCGCAAAAGCCAGTAGCGCGAAGATGTCGCGCGTCGCTTGCGGATACTGGCTAAAGAACTGCGCGCCGATGATGCTGGCGAGCGATCCGTAAAGATAGAAATCGTACCATTCGAAAACGGTACCGAGCGACGAGGCGAAGATGACCTTCTTTTCCTCGCCGCTCATCGGCCGGGCGGCTGCGTCCGTCCGTGGCGTGGCGGTGGCGATTGCCATGGCGTTTCTCTCCAATGTTGCCCCGGTTTTCCGGGATTCGGCTGGCACCTTGCTGTCGAAGGCTTTGAGCCGAGGCGCCGTGGCCGCTTGAAGCGACCAGGAATCCTTGCATTGGAAGGTTAGACGCGACGGAACTCTCCACAATTCCCCATTGGTATTTGCGACTTCTGTCTAAGAATGCCCCGGCGAGCCTAAATATCCCTGCAAATAGAATATCTTAGACAGAGTTTCGCGATTACTTGGCGGCCTTGGTCGCAACTGCTTTTGTCACAGCGTAGAGCGAGATGGCGGCGGCATTGGACACGTTCAGGCTCTTGATGGCTCCCGGCATGTCCAATCGCCCGATCACATCGCAGCATTCGCGGGTGCGCTGGCGCAGTCCCTTGCCCTCCGAGCCGAGGACCAGGACGACCGGTTGCGTGATCTGCAATTCGTCGAGGCTCGAATCGCCGGTCGAATCGAGGCCAATGCGCTGGAAGCCCCGCTCACCGAGTCGAATGAGGGCATCCGCCAGATTGCGGACGATCATGAAGGGCACATGCTCAAGCCCCCCGGAGGCAGATTTGGCAAGGACGCCGGTTGCCGCCGGGCTGTGGCGCGCCGTCGTGATGATTGCCTCGACCCCGAAGGCCGCCGCCGTCCGCACGATGGCTCCGACATTGTGAGGGTCGGTGATCTGGTCGAGGACCAAGACCACATGCTTTCCGCTGAGCGTATCGAGGGTCGGCGAGGGTAGGGGATCGGCTTCGAGATAAAGGCCCTGATGCACCGCATCGGCTTCGACGAGGCGGTTGATGTCGCCAGGCCGGACGATTTCCGGTTCGATCGGCAGAGGCACGCCGAGTTCATCGTGAAGGCGCTTGGCCGAATTTTCCGTCGCCAGGAGGCGGCGAATCGTTCGCTTGCCATTGCGCAAAGCTTCCGCGACCGGATGCCAGCCGTAGAGGATTGTCATGTCGATATCCGACGGCGCGCGCCAGGGCTTGCTGTCGCGGTGGTTCGGTTTTCCGCCGGGACGCTGGAATCGTGGCTTTCGGGACTGGAAGGGACGCTCGCTCATGGTGCTGAAATCTCGTGTGATGTTGGCAAGTCCATAACACAGGGTGCGAGGCTTCACGACCCGTTGGGTATCGATTGCGCTTTGCTGTTGACACCGGCAATGCAGGTCACCATAAGAGCGCCCACGGAACGCCTGCCCCCGGGCGGCGCGTTCCAGTTGAACGGCCTCGGCGCGGTGCGCCCGGGTTGGGTATCAGGGGGAATGTCCCGAGTGGCAAAGGGGGCGGACTGTAAATCCGCTGGCTTACGCCTTCGTAGGTTCGAGTCCTACTTCCCCCACCACCCAGCCAGTGCTGCAGCGTATGCGGGTGTAGCTCAATGGTAGAGCAGCAGCCTTCCAAGCTGAATACGAGGGTTCGATTCCCTTCACCCGCTCCAACTTCCCAACTTGAATTACCTTAGCGGAGCTTTTAGCTCCATTCGCCGCTCATCGCACCGAATGGATTCCCCGCGTGCTCCGTCGTCTCTTCCTCGTTATATCGCTGGGCCTCATCGTCTCCGGCTGCGTCACCGCTTCCAATACCTTGTCGCCGGGGCAGGTTTTTTCGTTCCGCCTTGAAGCCGTGACTGTCGGCTTCGCGCCAGGCGCCCGCCTTTGGTGGGGAGACGGAGAGCGGGCATATGCCCTCTCCAAGGGGCTGCCTGTCCATGAGGCGGAGATTGCTGCAGGCACAGAGGAGGGGCGGGCCTATGTTCGAAACGCAATCGCCTCCAAGCTTCGCGATGCCCTGAGACGCGACCTCGACGGTCAGCTGGTCGGCTCCCGTCCGGTCAGGATCGAGGTTTCGGTGCAGGATCTGGAAATCGCATCCACAATCCAGCGAATCGTCGTTGGAGGTAACTACCGCCTGCTGGCGGACGTGAATCTTGTGGATGCCAAGAGCGGCGCCGTCTTGCAGGCGTTCCCGGCCCAAACAGCCATCGTCGGGGCCGGTGGAGGTCTGTTGGGGGTTCTTGTTGATAAGGCGCTTCTTGATGAGCCTCTCGACAGAGTTGTGCAGGCCTATGCGCATCAATATCGAAATTGGCTCTTGCACAAATAGCGCAACCGCAATATCGGACGCGCTAAGTTTTTTTGTTCCTGGCCTCTGTAAGGTAGAGATCGATGGCGAAGGAAAAGTTTGAGCGGACTAAGCCGCACTGCAACATCGGGACGATTGGTCACGTTGACCATGGTAAGACGTCTCTGACTGCTGCGATCACGAAGGTTTTGGCTGAATCTGGCGGCGCGACGTTTACCGCGTACGACCAAATCGACAAGGCCCCGGAAGAGAAGGCGCGTGGCATCACGATCTCGACGGCTCACGTTGAGTACGAGACGGCGAACCGCCACTACGCCCACGTCGACTGCCCCGGCCACGCCGACTACGTGAAGAACATGATCACGGGTGCGGCGCAGATGGACGGCGCGATCCTGGTGGTGTCTTCGGCTGACGGCCCGATGCCGCAGACCCGCGAGCACATCCTGCTTGCACGTCAGGTCGGCGTTCCGGCGCTGGTCGTGTTCATGAACAAGGTGGACATGGTCGACGATCCGGAGCTTCTGGATCT